>NZ_MDEQ02000015.1 GCF_001883705.2 Burkholderia catarinensis | reverse complement strand
GTGCAGATGAGCAAGTACGCGCAGCGCAAGCCGCACCAGCTCTCCGGCGGCCAGCAGCAGCGCGTCGCGCTCGCCCGCTCGCTGGTCAAGCGCCCGAAGCTGCTGCTGCTCGACGAGCCGATGTCCGCGCTCGACAAGAAGATCCGCCAGAAGACCCAGCTCGAACTCGTGAACATCATCGAGAAGGTCGACGTGACCTGCGTGATGGTCACGCACGACCAGGAAGAGGCGATGACGATGGCCAGCCGCCTCGCGGTGATGAGCGAGGGCAAGATCGTGCAGATCGGCGCGCCGGGCGAGGTGTACGAGTTCCCGAACAGCCGCTTCTCGGCGGAATTCATCGGCTCGACCAACCTGTTCGAGGGTCGCGTCGTCGAGGACGAGCCCGATCACATCTTCGTCGAAAGCGACGATCTCGAAGCGCGGATGTATGTGAGCCACGGCGTCACGGGCCCGCTCGGAATGCCGGTCGGCATCTCGGTGCGCCCGGAACGCGTGCACGTGTCGCGCGAAAAGCCGGGCTCGAAGCACAACTGGGCGCGCGGCATCGTGACCGACATCGCGTACATGGGCAGCTACTCGCTGTATCACGTGCGTTTGCCGAGCGGCAAGACGGTCGTGTCGAACCTGTCGAGCTCGCACCTGATGCACGACAGCGCGCCGGCATGGAACGACGACGTGTTCGTGTCGTGGTCGCCGGCCAGCGGCGTCGTGCTGACGCAGTGAGGACGACATGATGAGAAACCCTGCTTCCACGCCGTCCGCGCCGGTGTCGTCCGGCACCGCGAGCACCGGCACCGGCCGGTCGCGCCCGGGCCGCTTCGCCGCGCTGTCGCGCTTCCTGCCGTCGGGCCGCAGCGTCGCGATCGGCGTGCCGTTCCTGTGGCTCGCGGTGTTCTTCGCGCTGCCGTTCGTGCTGGTGCTGAAGATCAGCTTCGCCGACCAGGTGATGGGCATCCCGCCGTACACGTCGCTCGTCGAGTTCAAGGACGGCGTCGTGCACTTCGCGCTGCAACTGTCGCACTACGCGTTCCTGCTGCAGGACGACCTGTACATCGCGACCTACCTCAGTTCGCTGAAGATGGCCGCCGTGTCGACGGTGCTGTGCTTGCTGATCGGGTACCCGATGGCGTACTACATCGCGCGCGCCGAACCGAACCGTCGCAACGTGCTGATGATGGCCGTGATGCTGCCGTTCTGGACGTCGTTCCTGATCCGCGTGTACGCATGGATCGGCATCCTGAAGGACGACGGCCTGCTGAACCACACGCTGATCGCGCTCGGCATCATCCACACGCCGCTGCGGCTGTATCACAGCGATGCGGGCGTCTACATCGGGATGGTCTATTCGTACCTGCCGTTCATGGTGATGCCGCTGTACGCGCACCTCGTGAAGATGGACCTCACGCTGCTCGAGGCCGCGTACGACCTCGGCGCGAAGCCGTGGGTCGCGTTCACACGGATCACGCTGCCGCTGTCGAAGAACGGGATCATCGCCGGCAGCCTGCTGGTGTTCATCCCCGCGGTGGGCGAGTACGTGATTCCGGAGCTGCTCGGCGGCGCGGACACGCTGATGATCGGCCGCGTGATGTGGGATGAATTCTTCAACAACATGGACTGGCCGATGGCGTCCGCGGTGACGGTCGCGATGGTGATGCTGCTGCTGGTGCCGATGGCGCTGTTCCAGTACTACCAGGTCAAGGAACTGGAGGACGCGAAATGATCAAGCCTAGCAAACCGCTGTCGACGGGCGTTCTCGCCTTCGGCTTCCTGTTCCTGTACATCCCGATCATCAGCCTGGTCGTGTATTCGTTCAACGAGTCGAAGCTGGTGACGGTGTGGTCGGGCTTCTCGCTGAAGTGGTACGCGGCGCTTCTGGAAGACGACGAGTTGCTGACGGCTGCATGGCTGTCGCTGAAGATCGGCCTGCTGACGGCCACCGCGTCGGTCGTGATCGGCACGTGGGCGGGCTTCGTGCTCGCGCGTTTCGGCCGCTTCAAGGGCTTCACGCTGTACACGGGGATGATCAACGCGCCGCTGGTGATTCCGGAAGTGATCCAGGGCATCTCGCTGCTGTTGCTGTTCGTGGCGCTGGAGCAGATGTTCGGCTGGCCGAAGGGTCGCGGGATGCTGACGATCTGGATCGGCCACGTGATGCTGTGCGTGTCGTACGTGGCGATCATCGTGCAGTCGCGCGTGAAGGAGATGAACAAGTCGCTGGAGGAGGCCGCGCTCGACCTGGGCGCGACGCCGCTGAAGGTGTTCTTCGTGGTGACGCTGCCGCTGATCTCGCAGGCGCTGCTGTCGGGGTGGCTGCTGTCGTTCACGCTGTCGATCGACGACCTGGTGCTGTCGGCGTTTCTTTCCGGGCCGGGGTCGACGACGCTGCCGCTGGTGGTGTTCTCGCGCGTGCGGCTGGGGCTGAACCCGGAGATGAACGCGCTGGCGACGCTGTTCATCACGGCGGTGACGATCGGCGTGATCGTCGTGAACCGGATGATGATCGCGCGCGAGCGGCGCCGCATGGCCGACATGAAGGCGGCGTTCGCGGTGGCGTGACCCTCCCCTTTCCTTTCCATCGATAACAAGACCCGCGCGCCGCGCCATGCGGCGCGCAAACCGATCGCACTTTGACACGCGCACGACAAGGAGAATCCGCAATGAAGAAGAAACTGATCTGCCTGCTGGTGGCCGGCGCGTTGCCGGGCATCGCGCTGGCCGGCTCGACATCCGCCGAGATCAAGGCGCTGCAGGCGCAGGTCGCGGCGCTGCAGAAGCAAATGAAGGCAATGCAGGCGCAGCTCGCCACGAAGCCGGGCGCCGCCGCGGTCGCGACGTCCGGCACGGCCGCCGGCGGCAAGGCCGTCGCGGTGGCCGTCGATCCGGGTTCGCCGGATTACGGCCGTGCGCAGGCCACGCTGACCAACGACGAAGTCGGCGAGATGAAGCAGCAGATCGCGAACCAGCAGCTGAAGGTCGACTCGCTGACGGACGCGGCCAACACGGGCCCGCTCGCCGGCCTGTCGGTGACGGGCTACATCGATCCGACCTACATCTACAACCGCGCGGCCGGCACGTCGTCGTTCCTGTTCGCGAACCACGAGAACGCGTACAACTACTTCAACAGCACGTTCGGCGATCTCTACCTCGACATCAAGAAGACCTTCGGTGTCGGCCCGATGGCGCCGTCGGCCGAGATCACGCTGATGCCGAACCGCGGCAACGGCATCACGCTGCTGCAGAACTCGCGCGGCTCGATCACCGACAACCTGCTGAACACTGCGGTCATCAACGTGCCGATCACCGCCGAAACGACGCTGGTCGCCGGCCTGATCCCGAGCTTCGGCGGCTACGAGGTGCAGCAGTCGAACCAGATGCTCACGCTCACGCACAACCTGCTGTACGATTTCTCGGATCCGGGCAGCTACGTCGGCGTCGGCGCGAACTACACGAAGGGCGCCTGGGCGTGGAAGTTCTTCATCGGCAACGAGCAGTACCGCACGTACGGTTCGGTCACGCAGACGGGCACCAATGCGCTCGGCGACCCGATCACCACCAGCAACAGGGTGCCGACCTTCACCGCACGCGCGGACTACACGTGGTCGAGCGCGCTTGACCTCGGCGGGTCGTTCAACATCGGGCGGCAGACGCTGGCGAGCGCGATCGATTCGAACGGCGTCGTCCACTACGGCCCGGGCGGCGCGGCGCCGAGCGGCTACGGTTCGTTCTTCTTCGGCGAACTCGACGCAACCTACACGCTCGCCGATATTCAGTACAACGCCGAAGTCGACTACGGCCGGCAGCAGCACGCGGCGTTCAACGGCGGGCTCGCGCAGTGGTACGGCCTGTCGCTGCTCGCGCACCGCAAGTTCAACGCGCCGGTGGTCGGCCGCATGGGCGTGACGCTGCGCTACGACCTGCTCGCCAACTCGAAGAACGGCGGCGGCGGCGGCGGCATCGCGCTGAACGGCAACGGGATGGATCCGAACAACGGCTTCGGCGTCGACGCGGACTGCCTCGCGATGTCGAAGGCCGGCGGCGGGTTGGGCTTCGAGTGCAAGGGGGCCGTGCGCCAGGACGTCGCGCTCGACCTGCTGTTCTATCCGACCCAGCAGATCACCGTGAAGGTCGAATACCGGCACGACTGGGCGAACAACAAGGTGTTCCTGCGCAACGACGGTTCGTACGGCAAGTCCAACGACCTGCTCGCGACGCAGTTCATCTATTCGTTCTGATGCCGGCCGCGCGGGACGCCGTGCCGCGCGCACGGCGTCCCGCGCCGTTTTCAGGGGCGGCTGCCGGCAGGTCGCATGCCGTTGCAGCCTTTTCAAGGGAGTCGGTTTCATGACGCAGTCTTTCACCCGCCGCGCCGATGCGCTCGCGCGCGACTCGTACTACGAAGCGACGGCCGCGCGGCCCGTGGCCGACGATCCGGTGCTCGACGATGCGATCGACGTCGACGTCTGCGTGATCGGCGCCGGCTTCGCGGGCCTGTCGACGGCGCTCGACTGCCGCGCGCGCGGGCTGTCCGTGGCCGTGATCGATGCGCACCGGCCCGGCTGGGGCGCGTCGGGCCGCAACGGCGGCCAGGCGATCACCGGCTTCGCGAAGGACGAAGTGATCGAGCAACAGCTCGGCGCCGACGGCGCGCGCGCCGCGTGGTCGCTGTCGCTCGACGGCGTCGCGCTGATCGCCGAGCGGATCGCGCGCTACGGGATCGACTGCGACTTCACGCGCGGCTACCTGACGGTCGCGACGAAGCCGCGCCGCATCGACGACCTGCGCGCGTGGATGGACGCCGCGACGTCGCGCTGGGGCCATCCGTCGCTCGCGTGGCTCGACACCGGCGAGATCCGCGCGCGCATCGCATCGACGCGCTATCTGGCCGGCGTGCACGATCCGCTGTCGGGCCACCTGCACCCGCTCAAGTACTGCCTCGGCCTCGCCGAGGCCGCGCGCCGCGAAGGCGTCGCGCTGTACGCGCACACGCCCGCGCTCGACGTCGTGCGCGGCGCGCGGCCCGTGGTACGCACGCCGTCTGGCGAGGTGCGCTGCCGCTTCGTCGTATCGTGCTGCAACGCGGGCCCCGGCGGCGTGCTGCCCGCCGCGACCGCCGCGCGCATCGCGCCGATCGCGTCGACCATCATCGCGACCGAGCCGCTCGGCCAGGCACGCGCCGACGCACTGATCGCGCAGCGCGAAGCCGTGTGCGACAACAACTTCTTCCTCGACTACTTCCGGCTGTCGGCCGATCACCGGATGCTGTTCGGCGGCCGCGCGAATTCGGCCGGCGCGTCGCCCGCCACGCTCGCCGAAACGATCCGGCAGCGCATGACCGGCGTGTTCCCGCAACTCGGCGACGTGCGCGTCGACCACGCGTGGGGCGGCTTCGTCGACGTCACGCGCAACCGCGCGCCGGACTTCGGCGCGATCGATCCGAACTTCTTCTACGTCCAGGGCTTCAGCGGGCACGGCGTCGCGCTCACCGGCATCGCCGGGCGCGCGATCGCCGGCGCGATCGCGGGCGACACGCGGACGTTCGACCTGTTCGCGCGCGTGCGTCACCGGCGCTTTCCCGGCGGCGACGCATGGCGGCAACCCGCGCTCGAACTCGGGATGCTGTACCACCGCGTGCGCGAGCTGTTCTGAGCCCTACTTTCTACGCTTTCCTGACCATGCAGACATTCGCCAACCAGCCGCACGTCGCGTCGTACTACGCGGCGACCGCCAACGATACGACCCGCCACGCGCCGCTCGCCGGCACGATCGACGCCGACGTGTGCGTGATCGGCGCGGGCCTCACGGGCCTGTCCGCCGCGCTCAACCTCGCCGAGCGCGGCCATTCGGTGACCGTGCTCGAAGCGTCGCGGGTCGGATGGGCGGCGAGCGGCCGCAACGGCGGCCAGCTGATCGGCGGCTTTGCGTGCGGCATCGACACGTTCGGGCAGTTCATGCCGGAAGGCGACGTGAAACGTATTTGGGACATGGGGCTCGAAACGCTGTCGCTCGTGAAGTCGCGGATCGCGCAGCACGACATCGACTGTGCGCTGGTGCCCGGCTACCTGACCGCCGCGAACACCGAGCGCGACGCCGACGCGCTGAAGCGCTGGCGCGACGAGGCCGCGAAACGCTTCGGCTACGACCGCTTCCACTTCGTCGAAGCCGACGCGCTCGGCGACTACGTGCAGTCCGAGCGCTATTGCGGCGGCCTGTACGACCCGGACAGCGGCCACCTCCATCCGCTCAACTACACGCTCGGCCTCGCCCGCGCGGCGACCGATGCGGGCGTACGCATCCACGAGGACAGTTGCGTGACGCGCGTGCGCGACGTCGCGGGCGGCCACGTCGTCGAGACGGGCGGCGGCAACGTGCGTGCGCGCTTCGTCGTGCTCGCGTGCAATACCTACGTCGGCACGCTCGCGCCCGCGCTGTCGAAGAAGATCATGCCGGTCGGCACCTACGTGATCGCGACCGAGCCGCTCGGCGAAGCACGCGCCGCCGCGCTGATGCCCGCGCGCGCGGCGATCTGCGACAGCCGCTTCGTGCTCGACTATTTCCGGCCGGCGCCCGACACGCGGCTCGTGTGGGGCGGCAAGGTCAGCTATTCGACGCGGCAGCCGCGCGATCTCGCCGCGGCGATGCGCGCGGACATGCTGAAGACGTTCCCGCAGCTCGCGGACGTGAAGGTCGACTACGCATGGGGCGGCTTCGTCGACATCACGATGAACCGCGCGCCGCACTTCGGCCGCGTCGCGCCGACGATGTACTTCGCGCAGGGGTTTTCCGGGCACGGCGTGAACACGACCGCGCTCGCGGGCAAGCTGATCGCCGAGGCGATCGACGGACAGGCGAGCCGCTTCGACCTGTTCGGCAGGATCCGGCATCGCGACTTCCCGGGCGGCGCGACACTGCGCACGCCGGCGCTGGTGCTCGCGATGGGCTGGTACCGGCTGCTCGACGCGTTCGGCGTGCACTGAACGGCGTACGCGCCGCGCACATGCAAAACGGCCGCGCGTCTGCGCGGCCGTACGATTGCGTCACATCGATGCGGTAGCGCGCACCGTTCAGTCGGTGCCGTACTTCGGCGAATGCGGACCGTACAGCAAGCCGGTCGGGGGCCCGGCCGACAGCAGACGGCCGCTCGTGAACGCGGCGACGTCGTGGCTCTGGTCCATCAGCGAATTCGCGACCTGCTTGACCGCGGCCATCACGAGCATGCCGATCAGGCTGCCGCCACCGTTGTTGCCGCCTTCATCGCTGCTCGCGCTGGCGTGGCCTTGCCACAGCACGTCGCCGGTGCGCAGGTCGACCAGCTTGGTCGACGCCGACACGACCGTCGCGCTCGCGAGGATCCGGTACACGGTGCCGTACTGCGAAACCTTCGTGTACAGCGCGGCGTCCGCACCGAATATCTCGCGCAGCTTCGCGGGCGGCGTCTCCTGGATCTCGGCCGCGTTGGTCAGGCCGTTCTGCTTGAAGGTCTCGTCCATCACCGCAACCGGCACGACGTAATAGCCGGATTCCGCGAGCGGCAGCGTCATCTGCGACAGCATCCCGTAGGTCGCGGCGACGTCGGACGTCTCGTTGACCGGCGGCAGCACGAGGATCGAGCGCGGCTGGCTCTTCTTGAACGCCGCGTAGTCGGGGCGTTGCACCGGCTGCGCGCACGCGCTCAGCAGCGCGGCGAGCGACAGCACGGACATCAGCTTGAATGAGAGGGTCTTGAACATGGCTGGCGCGTCACTGTTTGGCGGAGGTCGGATCGGCATTCTTCTGGCCGGCGATCGTCTGGCCGGCGCCCTTCTGCGCGGCGGCCTTCGGATCGGCGGCTTTCGGCGCGCCGGTTTTCTTCTTCAGCAGGAAATCCATGTAGGTCGCGGATTCCGGAAACAGCTGCTTCTCGGCCTGCAGTTCCTGTTCGGCCTGCTGCTCGTTGCCGACGCTCGCGTACAGCATCCCCAGATGCGCATGGAAGCCCGGCGGCGGCGTGTGCCCCTTCCCGCGGATGTCCTGCAACGCCTTTTCGAGCGCGTCGATCTGCTCCTGCGGCGACTTCTGCCCCTTGAAGTACTCGTACACCTGCGGCTGATAGCCCGTCCACTGATAGAGCGGCGGCGTGGAGCTCGCGCAGCCGGCGAGCAGCAATGCGGCAGCCGTCGCCGGCAGCCAGTTACCCCGTTTCATGGTCTTTTCTCTTTTGACGTTTTGATGTCGTGGTGATTCGATCGCCTGCCGCGCCGGCCCCGGCGCGCGCGGCGCTTACGGCGCGGTCTTAAGCGCGCCGGCGTCGACCTGCTCGGCGAGATGGTTCACGGCCTCCTGGATCGCAAGGTCGAGCACCTTGCCATTCAGCGTCGAGTCGTAGCCAGCCGTGCCGCCGAAGCCGATCACCTCGCGGTTCGACAGGCTGAACTCGCCCGCGCCCTGGCTCGATGCGATGACTTCCGACGTCGTCGTGTCGACGATGTTCAGGTTGACCTTCGCGTACGCGACCTGCGTCTTGCCGCGGCCAAGAATGCCGAACAGCTGGTGGTCGCCGACGTCCTTGCGGCCGAACTCGGTCACGTCGCCGGTCACCACGTAGTTCGCGCCCTTCACGGCCTGCGCCTTCTTCATGAAACCGGCTTCCTGCCTGATCTCGTCGAGGTTCTCGCGGTCGAGCACGTTGAAGCGCCGGCTCTGCTGCAGGCGCGTGACGAGGATCGTCTTCGCCTGTCCGCCGAGGCGGTCGATGCCGTCCGAGAAGATGCCGCGCATGTAGCTCGAGCGGTTGTCGAACTTGCCGACCGCGATCGCGACGGGCTTGCCCGCGTACGGTTTCTGCGCGCTGCTGACGGCCGGCACGTCGAGCGTGCGCGACGACTCGGTCGCGCAGCCGGACAGCACGGCGACGACGGCGGCCGCCACGAGAACAGTGCGTCGTGTGTAGTTATTCACTGCTGGGTCTCCTTGCGTGGGAAAAATGCCCGGAACGGGCGCGCCGGCTCGTGGACGAGACAGCACTCGGAACAGGTGTGGCGCGAACGGACCGGCGTGCGCGTCAATCCGCGACGCGACGGGCGGCGTTCAGCGCCGCACCGGCGAAAAACGGATTGCGAAGGGAATGCGCTCGCAACGGAGACGTTGCGGCGAAAAGCGGAAAGGCGGCGGAACACGCGAGAATCGCGCTGGCGCCCGTTACCCCGTTATTCTGAAGATTGCGCTGTTGGTCGCGCATGATCGGCCCCGTTCATGATTTTGCGCGATCATACCAAACGTATTTATTGAGACGAATACTCTTTCAGATAATTGACGAATTTTCATATTGTTTGCACCGCATATCGCTCGAACCCGGGCGGGACAAGCCCGACAGGCTGTCTGACGGCGATCGGTCATTCGCGGGGGGGCCATCGCGGACGGATTATCGGCAATTCACGCATGCCGGTTAATGCCAAATAAGACGTCGACGCGGAATCGCAATATGTCGAAAACAATCGTTGCGGAAAAACAGAAAGCCTGATGGCGATCGACACCGACAAACCTGCGCGCCGCCCCGACCGCCGGCACGACGGCGCGCGGCCGGCGACGCGCCGCCGCTAGTCGGCCAGCTTCTGCCGCATCGTCACGAATTCCTCGGCCGCGGTCGGATGGATGCCGATCGTGTCGTCGAACTGCGCCTTCGTCGCGCCCGCGCGAATCGCGATCGCGATGCCCTGGATGATCTCGCCCGCGTCGCGGCCGACCATGTGCGCGCCGACCACGCGCTGGCTGTCGCGCGCGACGACGAGCTTCATCATCGTGCGCTCGTCGCGGCCCGACAGCGTGTGGCGCAACGCCTTGAACGACGTGCGGTAGATGTCGACGTCGCCGTGCGCGCCACGCGCATCGGCCTCGGTGAGGCCGACCGTCGCGACCTCGGGCTGGCTGAACACGGCCGACGGCACGTATTCGTGATCGGCCGCGACGCGCGACCCGCCGAACAGCGTGCGTGCCAGCAGCCCGCCGTCGCGCGTCGCCACCGGCGTGAGCTGCGGCCGCGACGTGACGTCGCCGATCGCATGGATCGAAGCAACCGACGTCGCCGAATACGCATCGACGGCGATCGCGCCGTGTGCGTCGAGCATGACGCCCACCTGTTCGAGCCCGAGCCCATCGACATTCGGCACGCGGCCGGTCGCATAGAGCACCGCGTCGTACGGCCCGTGCCACGCATCGCCGACATGCACGCCCAGCGTGCCGTCGTCCGCACGCTCGATCGACCCGACCACCGAGCGCGCATGGATCGCGACGCCCTGCTTCGTCATCTCGTCGGTCAGGAACTGGCGCACGTCGTCGTCGAAGCCGCGCAGGATCTTCTCGCCGCGATAGAACAGGTCGACGTGGCTGCCGAAGCCGTTGAAGATGCCCGCGAACTCGACCGCGATATAGCCGCCGCCGACCACCGCGATGCGTTTGGGCAGCGTCGCGAGCGACAGCGCCTCGCGCGACGTGATCGCATGCTCGATGCCGGGCCGCGGCGGCAGCGACGGGCGCGAGCCGGTCGCGATCGCGATGTGGCGCGCGCGGATCGTGCGTGCGCCGATCGCGACCGTGTGCGCATCGACGAGCGTCGCGCGCCCCGCGTGCATGTCGACGCCCGATTGCCGCAGCAGGTTGATGTAGATGTCGCTCAGCCGGTTGATCTCGCGATCCTTCGCGGCGATCAGCGCGGGCCAGTCGAGCGTGCCGGCGCCGAAGCTCCAGCCGAAGCCCTTCGCGTCCTCGACTTCGTGCGGGTAGTGCGATGCGTAGACGAGCAGCTTCTTCGGGATGCAGCCGCGCAGCACGCAGGTGCCGCCGATCTGCTCTTCTTCCGCTATGCCGACGCGTGCGCCGTATGACGCCGACATCCGCGCGAGCCTCACGCCGCCCGAGCCGGCCCCGATGACGAACAGGTCGTAGTCGAAATCCATCGCATTCCCTCATCGCAGTTCGGATGAAGGCACGATAGCAAGATTCCGGCATTCGTGCGGCGCCCGGCGCGACGAGGCGCGCGCCCAATAAAAAACGGCGAGAGACGTTGCCTCTCGCCGGTCAAACCAGCTGGCGGGTGTGCCATGCGTCACCGATCGACCGCATGCCCGGCCTGCCGGCCGCGCGGCACCGGTCCGCCCGGGCGCGCGAAGGGCGCGCCCGCGGCCGGACCAGCCGCCATGCTCATGCCTGCGACGTGTCGCTGCCGTCCGTCGCCTGCGTATCGTCTGCCGCCTGTTCGGGCTTCTCTTCCTTCTTCTCGAGCAAGCCTTCGATCGCTTCCGCGCCCTTGAAACCGGCGACGGCCGCGGCCGCCTTGGTCAGCAGGCCCGCATCCGGATCCAGCTTTTCCGCGCCTTCGACAGCTGCGACCGCACCAGCGATTTCACCCACGGTGTTCAGGATACCCATCGTCATCCCCTTTCAAGAAAATCGTGAGCGCATCGTCCCACGAAAAAAACCGGCGGACCGCCATTGTCATCACCGGATACACAAGTTACGCACCAAGCCGGCCGCGCTCGCCGAGCGCCACCGGAACGACGCACGCGCGAGCCTGGCGGCACGCAACGGGCGATGCACGCAGCGTAGCGGAAAGCCTTCGCGCGTACTGTAAAAGTATGTTCCGTAATGCCGACGGATCCCTTACGGCGCGGGACTTCCGCAATGGAGCGATTGCCGAATAGTCGTGCGCGCGTATGAAGGCCGCGTGACGAAAAAAAAGAGGCTCCGCCGGGAGCCTCTTCGATGCGCGCCGGGCGAATGCCGGCGCGTGCGTTCCGACGTTCGTCAGAAGATATTGCGCAGGCCGATCGCGATGCCCGTCTGGTTGCTGCGACCCGGCAGCTCGACGTTCGCCGCGCCGTTCGTCTTGTTGAAGTCGACGGTGCCGTAGACTTCGGTGCGCTTGCTCAACGCATACTCGGCAATGCCGACGACCGCGTAGCGGTTGCCGCTCGCGAGCGTGCCGTTCGCGGTCATCGCATTGCGCATGTGGTCGTAGTAGAACGCGCCCGTCAGCGTCAGCGGCGCGCTGACCTGCCAGCTCACGCCCGCGAACGGACCGTCGTCGATCCGGCCCGTGCCCTTCGCGACCGGAATCGTCTGCTGCGCGAGCAGGCTGTCGACGAAGCCCGTGTCGTCCTTCGAGCGCAGGTAGCCCGCGTAGATCTTCGCCTTGCTGAACGCATACACGACGTTCGCGTGGTAGATCGTCTGCTTGCGCGCCGAGTTGTCGCTGTTCTGCTGCGCGCCGGCCGCGATGCTGAGCGGGCCCATCACGTACGACAGCGACACGCCCCATGCATTGCCCTTGCCGAGCGAACCCGGAATCTGGCCCGAGAAGCCGCCGGTGCCGGTCGATTCGTAGTTGGTGCCGGTCGAGTACATCGCCTTCGCGGTCAGGCCGTCGAACTTGCCCGTGTACTTGATCTGGTTGTCCGCATACAGGCCGCCGCCGAGTGCGACCGGCAGCCATGCGTTCTCGAGGTAGTTGCCGACCGTCAGCGGATCGTAGGTGTCCGACAGCAGGTCGAACAGCGGCGTCTTCTGGCGGCCGAGGGTCACCGTGCCGTACGGGCTCTGCAGGCCGACGTACGCCGCGCGGTTGAACAGGCGGCCGCTGTCGGCGAATGCGCCGTTCTGCAGGTTCACGCCGCTCTCGAGGTTGAACACGGCCTTCAGGCCGCCGCCGAGGTCTTCCGTGCCGTAGATCCCGAAGCGGCTGTTGGTGATCGCGCCGTTGGTCATCGACAGCAGGCCGTCGTTCTTGGCGTTCGCGTTGGTCAGGTAACGGATGCTGGCGTCGGCGACGCCCCAGAGCGTGACCGAGCTTTGTGCCGCCGCGTACTGGCTGGCGAATGCGAGCGCGGCGCCCCCTGCGATGGCTGCGAGTCGGGTGGTCTGCTTCATGAGCTTTCCTATTTGTAGGTGTCTCCGTTCATGGCCGGCCGCGTGCGCAGCCGGGTGGCGATCGCGCACGTTCTTGGCGCGCGCGATGTGGCCTGAATCATATGACGACTGCAATCGCTGAAAGAAATTGAAATGCGCGGCAATCGCGCGATTGTCGCCCGGGAACAACGTTTCCCGCGCCGGGCCTGCCTCGCGCGCCGACGGAGCGGATCGCGGCGGCGGCGCCATGCGTGCGCGGTGCTGTAAGGATCGGTGCGGGCGCGGCGCGGGTAACAGCCGTGCGCCGGCAGGCGGGCCGGCACGATCGATACCAGCGGAGCGGGCCGCGAACGCGGACAGCGGGTGCGGCCGGTGCAATCCGCCCGCGCCCCGGGGGCGCCGTGGGATCCGCGAATCGGGAACGCGGCAACGACGGCTGCCGCGTCGGGCGCCCGGTCAGGCGGTTTCCGTTTCCGTTTGCGCGGCCCCGCCGTCGCCACCGCCGCCATTCCCCGCGCGACGCCACGCTCGCCGCACGATCTCCGTGAATGCGCCGACGAGCAGCAGTACGGCGCCCCACAGCGCGACATCCGGCACGAGCCGCGTGACGAGGCCGCCGGCCACCGCGCCGGCCAGGAAGCAGAAGCTGATCGTCGCGAGCAGCGCCGAGTCGTGCAGCGCGAGCACGTCGTAGCGCGGGATCAGCCCGACGAACAGCTTCTGCGCGGCGCGCCGCAGGTTGCCGGTCGTCATCACCGACGTGTACGACAGTTCCTCGAGATGGGTGAACGACAGCGTCTGCAGCGTCGCGACGAACGAGATGCCCGGAATCAGCCACGCGCTCGACGCGCCGACGAGACCGCTCGCGGCGACGCCGAGAAACGCGATCTCGACGATCAGGCTCGTGAACGCCGTGTGCCGCATCCAGCCGCGCTGCGCGGCGAGGCCGAGCAGGTGCGCGACGAACACCGCGATCACGAAGCCGACGAGCGGCGGCACGTGATGCAGCGCGGCGGCCCATTCGCCGGCCGACAGGTTGATGCCGAGCAGCGCGACGTTGCCGGTCATCGTGTTCGCGAACACATGGCCGTGGCCGACGTACGTGTACGCGTCGAGGTAGCCGCCGGACAGCGTCAGCAACGCGGCGACAGTGAGATTGCGGCTGGCGCCGTCGAGATCCATCGATCCTCCCGTGAAGATTCGCGCCAGTATGGCGCACGGAAGGCTACTTGGCGCCGCTCACTGCCCGATGCCCGTGAGCCCGATCAGCGCGCCGCCGGCAAGCAGCCACAGCGGATGGATGCGCGTGCGCCACGCGAGCACCGCGCACGCGGCCGTGATGCCCCACTGGATCGCCGTGCGGTTCGATGCCTCGGAGATCAGCACCGCGCTCGCCGCGACGAGCCCGGCCGTGACGGGCATCATCCCCTGCTGCACGTAGCGGCGCCACGGCCGGTCGCGAAAGCGCTCCCACGCATGCAGCGCGAGTACCGTGACGATCGACGACGGCCCGAACTTCGCGAGCGACGCGACGAGCAGCCCGGCCCAGCCGGCCACGTGCCACCCGACCAGCGACACGATCATCATGTTCGGCCCCGGCGCCGCCTGGGCCAGCGCGAACAGCGCGGTGAACTCGTGCGCGCTCATCCAGTGATGCACGTCGACGACCTGCCGCTGCATCTCCGGCAGGATCGTGTTGCCGCCGCCGAATGCGAGCAGCGACAACTGGCTGAAGATCGTCGCGATCGCGACCAGCGTGTCGTTCATGGCCGGCCTCCGTGCTGCGCGTCGCCTGCGGGCGCGGATGCGGATGCGGACTGCGGCGTACCCGCGCCCCGGCGCCGCGACGCGAGCCACACGCTGACGGGCGTCAGCACGAGCATCGTGGTCAGCAGCGGGAGGCGCAGCACCGCGATCGCGACGAACGCGAGCGCCGCGATGCCGGCCGCCGCACGCGCGTGCCGCAGCGGCTTCGCGACCTTCACGGCCATCGCGACGAGCAGCCCGGCGGCCGCGGCGGCGAGCCCCGCGAACAGGTGCTGCACGTGCGGATCGCTCTGCGTCTTCGCGTACAGCACGCCGAGCGCGACGACGACGAGCGTCGGGCCCGCGATCAGCCCGAGAATGCCCGCGAACGCACCGGCGACGCCGCGAAAGCGCATGCCGACGGCAACCGACAGGTTGATCACGTTGCCGCCCGGCAGGAACTGGCACAGGCCGAGCAGATCGGTGAATTCGTCGGCGGAGAGCCACTTGCGCTCGTCGACGATCGTGCGCCGCGCGAACGGCAGCGCGCCGCCGAACGACATGAGGCCGAGCGACAGGAAACCGGTGAACAGCTCGGCGAGGCCGACGCTGCGGGGTGGCGCGGCAGGCGGCGGGGCAACGGATTGCATGGGGCTCCTCATCAAACGGTGAGCCGAGGTTACCGCCGTTCCGGATTCCGGCAAAACGATTTTATCGGCGCGCCCTTGTGATCTAGAATCACAAGCATGGCACGCGATCTCCCGCCCTTTTCCGCGCTTCGGGCCTTTGAAGCCGCGGCACGACATGAAAGCTTCAGCGCCGCCGGCGACGAGCTGCATGTGACCCACGGTGCCATCAGCCGGCAGATCGCCGCGTTCGAGGCGTGGCTCGGCAAGCCGGTGTTCCACCGCTACGGCAAGCGCGTGAAGCTCACCGACGAAGGCCGCCGCTACCTGGACACCGTGCGCGCGGCGTTCGACAGCATCGCGCACGCGACCGAGCAGTTGCGCAACACCGGCGCGGCGCGCGTGCTGCGCATCAATGCGCTGCCGACCTTCGCGATGAAATGGCTGCTGCCGCGCCTGTCGCGGTTCCAGCGCGACGTGCCGAACGTCGAGCTGAAGCTGTCGACGTCGAACGCGCCGCTCGACACACTCGACGGCTTCGATGTCGCGATCCGCCGCGGCCCCGGCCACTGGCCGAACTGCACGAGCGGCCACTTCCTCGACGAAAGCGTGATCCCGGTCTGCAGCCCCGCGCTGCTCAAACGCGCGCCGATCGCGCGCGCTGACGACCTCGCGCGGCACGTGCTGCTGCATTCGGATACGCGGCCGGAAGGCTGGCGCGACTGGTTCGCGGCGGCCGGCGTGGCGATGAAGGGGCGCAAGCGGCAGTCGTTCGACCATTTCTACCTGGCGCTGCAGGCGGCCGTCGACGGGCTCGGCGTCGCGCTCGGCCCGTTGCCGCTGATCGACGACGAACTCGCGAGCGGCCGGCTCGTGATGCCGCTGCCCGGGCCGCGCATCGCGACGCGCAGCTACTGGTGGATCGCGCCGCGCGCGCCGGCCGACGATCCGCTCGTCGCGCAGTTCTGCGCGTGGCTGCAGGCGCAGTCGAATATCGGCGCGTGAGTGGGCGCCGGCGGGCGGCATTGCGCCGCCCGTATTTCGTTCAGACCACCGGGCCCGATTCCTTTTCCTTGCGCAGGATCGCGTACAGGATGATCGCGCCGAACGTCGCGGTGCCGATCCCGCCGAGCCCGAAGCCGCCGAGCTTCAGCGAGAAGTCGCCGGCGCCGAGCACCAGCGTGACGGCCGCGACGATCAGGTTGCGGTTGTCGGAGAAGTCGACCTTGTTGACGACCCAGATCCGCGCGCCCGTCACCGCGATCAGCCCGAACACGACGATCGACACGCCGCCGAGCACGGGGCCCGGGATCGTCTGGATCACCGCGCCGAACTTCGGCGAGAAGCCGAGCAGGATCGCGATCAGCGCAGCCACCACGAACACGAGCGTCGAATAGATGCGCGTGACAGCCATCACGCCGATGTTTTCCGCGTAGGTCGTCACGCCGGTGCCGCCGACGCTGCCCGACACGATCGTCGCCAGCCCGTCGCCGATGAACGCGCGGCCGATGTAGCGGTCGAGATTCTGGCCGGTCATCGCGCTGACGGCCTTGATGTGGCCGAGGTTCTCGGCAACGAGGATCACCGCGATCGGCGCGAGCATCAGCATCGCATGCGGGTCGAACACCGGCGCGTGGAACGACGGGATGCCGAACCACGCGGCGTGCGTGACGATCGAGAAGTCGATCGGCTTGCCGAGGCCCATTCCGTTGGTCGCGACCGCGTAGATCGCGTACGCGATCACGAGCCCGATCAGGATCAGCAGGCGCTGCATCATCCCGCGCGCGAACACCGCGACGCCGCCGACGCACAGCACCGTGACGAGCGCCATCACCGAGTCGAAGGTCGACGCCGACACGCCCTTGACCGCGATCGGCGCGAGGTTCAGCCCGATCACCGCGACGACCGCGCCGGTGACGACGGGCGGCATCAGCGCCTCGATCCAGCGCGTGCCGATCGCCTGCACCAGCGCGCCGAGCGCGACGTACACGACGCCGCACGCGACGATCCCGCCGAGCGCGACCGGGATGTTCGGGTTCGGGCCGCTGCCGCCGTAGCCCGTCACCGCGATCACGAGGCCGATGAACGCGAAGCTCGAGCCGAGGTAGCTCGGCACCCGGCCGCCGACCAGCACGAAGAACAGCAGCGTGCCGATGCCCGACATGAAGATGCACAGGTTCGGGTCGAAGCCCATCAGCAGCGGCGCGAGCACGGTCGAGCCGAACATCGCGACGACGTGCTGCACGCCCATCGCGACCATCTGCGGCCACGCCAGGCGCTCGTCGGGGCCGACCACGCGCGACGCCGCGCCGGTCGATTGCATCCGCCAGCGCGGGAAGTAGGAATCGGACATGGGGAAAGGGCTCCTGTCGGTCGCCGGCTGCGAAGGATGCGCCGGTCTGGAATCTGGCGCGAGTTTACGGAGCGGAAATGGGGCTGGCAAGCGGACTGACACGCGGTGCCGGCAAGCGCGGGGCACGGCTTGCTGCATGCGGGAACCGGTGCGCGACTGCGCGGCCCGGTGAAGCGCCCGTCCGCGCGCGATGCGCGGGAGGCGGTGGGCGCCGGCAACGAAGTAAGCGTGCACTCACATCGCGGCCGGCGCGTCGTGCATCACGGATTGATGTACTGGAACAGCGACAGGTTCTGCAACTGGGCGTAAGCCTTCTGCGAGCCCGTCAGCGCGTTCTGCATCTGCAGGAACTGGCTGATCGTCGACACCATGTTGGTGCTCGTCAGGTCGGCCAGGTTGCTGGAGATCTGCAGCGTGTTGGTCTGGTTCACCGTCTGCATCGCCTTGACTTCCTGCTCGCGGCCGCCGACCGACGCCTGCACGGTGAGGACGTTCGTCATCATGTTGTTCAGCTTCGTCGTGCCGGTGGTCATCGCGTTCGCGAGCGCGGTCGCGGCAACCGTGTTGCTGCTGATCGGCACCTTCAGCGCGGCGATCATCGTGTCGAGCGCCGCGAACACGTCGGTGCCGGCCTTCGGCGCGGGCGTGACCGTGAACGTGTCGCCGGGGGCGGGCGCTCCCGACACGGGCACCGACAGGCCGTTGCCCAGCGCGATCCCGGCGCCGGCCGAATACGGCTGGGCCGCGGTCGTGGTCGGCGGCACGGCCGAGTTGTCGGTCACCGTATAGGTCGGCGCGGCCGCCGTGCCGGCGAACGCGATCGTGAACTGGTCCGCGTTGGTCGCGGCCGACGGGCTCGTGATCGACACGCCGCCGATCGTGCCCGTGCCCGTGTTGCCCGCGCCCGCGAGCGGCACCGGCTGGCTGCCGAGCATCGGCACCGACAGGAACACGTTCGCGCCGTTGTCGCTCTGCGAGATCGCGCGCGTATCGGCAATCTGCACCTCGCGCGTGCCCGCGTCGCCGCTGTAGGTCACGCCGCCGCCCGCCGCGTTCGAGAACGGCGCGGTGGTCGACTGGAAACCCGAGAACAGGTAGTTGCCCGAGCCGTCCGTCGAGTTCGCGAGCGTCAGCAACTGGTCGCGATAGCCCTGCAGCTGCGTCGACAGCGCCGAGCGGTCGCTGTCGGACAGCGAGCCGTCGCCGGCCCGGATCACGACCGTATGAATGCTGTTCAGCAGGTCGTTGACGCTCGTGAGCGTCTGGTCTTCCTTCTGCAGCGACGACAGCGCGGTGTTCTGGTTCGACGCGTACTGCGACAGCGTCGCCGACGTCATCGACAGCTGCACGGCCTGCGCCGCGCCGAGCGGGTTGTCGGCCGGCGTCGCGAGGCTCACGCCGCTCGAGATCTGCTGGTACAGCTGCGAGAGCTGCGCCTGCTGGTCGCTCATCTGGGCGACGTTCATCTGGTAGAACTGGGTGGTGGAAATCCGCATCGCTTCGAACCCCGAAATCAGTTGAACAGGCCAAGCACGGTCTGGAACAGCGTCGACGCCGTCTGGATCACCTTCGCGTTCGCCTGGTAGAGCTGCTGGTACTGCATCAGGTTGGCCGCTTCCTCGTTCTGGTTCACGCCCGACACCGACTGCTGCGCGGACGTGATCTGGCCGACCAGCGCGGTCTGCGCGGCGCTCGACGACTTCAGCTGGCTCGTCGTGTTGCCGATGCCGTTCACATAGTTCGCGTACGCGCCGGTCAGCGTGGTCGAACCGTTGCCGAACGATTTCGAGTTGACGAGCTTCGACAGCGCGAGCGCGTTGCTGCCGTCGTTCGTGCCGCCCGTGTTCGGCGCGACCTTGAACGTGTCGCCCACCGCCGGCGAGCCCGACACCGTCACCGTGACGCCGGCCGTCAGCGTGATCGGCGTGCCGGCCTGGTACGGCTGCGCGGCAGTGGTCGCCGGCGGTACGACGGTATTGTCGGTGACCGTGTAGGTCGGCGCGGCCGAGGTGCCGCCCATCGTGATCGTGTAGTTGTGCGCATTGGCCGCGGCCGTCGCGCTCGTGACCGACAGGCCGCCGATCGTGCCGGTGCCCGTGTTCGTCGTCGTGGCCGACGGCACGTACGGCGCCGCCGCCGCGATCGCCGAGCCGCTCGACGTCGCGAGGCCGAAGCCGTTCAGCGCGCCGCGCGTCGGCTGCACGGTGAACTGGTCGCCGGCGCTCATCGAGCCGGACGAGAACGAGAAGTTCAGCCCGCCGATCGACGCCGGCATCGAGGTCGCGGTGCCGACGGTCGTGCCGCTCGCGCGATCGGTCAGCGTGTATTTGCTGCCGTCGTACGCCAGCGTGTAGTCGCCCGTGGTCGGCTGCGATGCGTTCGCGAACGACACGGACAGCGCCGCGTTGCCGGTATTGCCCTGGTTCGCATACGTTATCGGCGCGCCGGTCTGGAACAGGTTGCCGCCCACCTTGCCCGACAGGTCGATGCCGAGCGCGTTCTGCGCGTTGACCTGCGCGGCGAAGCTGGTCGCGATCGCGCCGAGCTGGGCTTCGGCCGGATCGAGCGTCTGGCTGCGGAACGCAAGCAGGCCGCCGAGCGTGCCGCCCGACAGCGACGCGTCGGACAGGAACTGGTTCGGCCCCTGCGGGTTCGTGCCGGCGATGCCCTGCGACACGACGGTCAGCTCGCTCGGATCGGACGGCGACGTGACGGCCGCGAGCTGGTAGCTCTTGTCCGCGACGACGAGCGGCGTGCCGCCCGCGAGAAACACGCTGTAGCCGTCGCTGTTGCGCACGACCTGCACGCCCGCGAGGTTCGACAGGTTCGACACCGCGAGGTCGCGCTGGTCCATCAGCTGGTTCGGCGGCTGGCCCTGGCTGCTCGCGGACGCGATCTGCTGGTTCAGTTGCGCGATCTGCGTGGTGTACGCGTTGATCTGCGTCACGGTGCTGGTGAGCTGCGTGTTCACGCTCTGGCGCAGCGCGTCGTACTGCTGGCCGGCCGCCGTGATCTGGTTCGCGAGCGTCTGCGCATTGCTCATCGCGGTCTGCCGCACCGACGAATCGGACGCGCTGTTCGCGACGTTCTGCAGCCCGGTGAAGTAGTTCGTGATCGCGGTCGAGATACCGGCCGTCGGGCTGCCGACGTAGTTGTTCAGCTGCGTGACGAGCGAATACCACGTCGACAGCGCGCCGCCCTGCGTCTGCGCGCCGTTCAGCTGGTCGCTCAGGTACTGGCTGTACTGCCGCTGCACGGTGACGGTGCTCACGCCCTGCGGCATGTAACCGCTGCTCGTGTACTGGCCGCTCGCCTCGGCGTACACGGGCCGTTCGACCGAATAGCCCGGCGTCGCGGCGTTGCTGATGTTCTGGCCGGTCGTCGTGAGGCCCCAGATCGCGGCATTCAGGCCGCTGACGCCGAGGTTCATGAGTGTGTTGGACATGCGCGATCCTGAAGAGCCGGCCGCGCTGCGGCCGCCGGGTTGCGTAACTCCCGGTATAACGGCCGCGGATCGAAAAAATTGAGGGAAAAATGCACGCGCGACGCGCGGCGCGCGCGGCGCCGGCCGAAGCATCCGGCGATCGGGGCCGGAACCGATACGCGGGCGGCCCCGTGCGGGCCGGCAGCCGCTTGGCGCGTCAGGCCCGCGCGAGCGAGCGGCGCTTCATTTCTAGCTGCGTGATCAGCCGCTGCAGCGTGTTCTCCGCGCTGCCCGGCAGCGACATGTAGCGAAAGCCGAGCTGGTAGCGCCGCGACCCGTTCGGCAACTGCGTCGAACGCTGCGACACGAGCTGCAGGTCGAGCGACAGCTTGCCGTGGCCGGTCAGCTCGAGCTCGACGTCGGGCAGCAGCGTGCCGACCTCGAGCGCCTCGACGCGTTCGTCGGCCGTGCGCAGCCCCACCCCGCCGAGCGACAGGTTGTGCACCTCGAACAGGAAGCTCTCGCCGTCCGGCAGCTTGCCGCGGCACAGGAACGGATCGACGATCGGCGCGTCGACGCGGAAATATTCGCGGCGCTGGATGCAGACCAGCACGTCGGGGAAATCGGCGACGAACGCGGGCAGCCCTTCGTAGCGCGTCTCGCGCGGCGTGCCCGTGGTGAATTCGACGCGCACACCCTCCGGCGAGGCCGCGAACGTGCAGTGCGACGCGCCGAGGATGCCGGCGTTCTGCTCGGACAGCGCGCCCCAGTCGAACGTGAACGTCCGCGCGCCGACGTCGACCTCGAGCAGGCGCGTGACGAGCTGGCCGCCCGGATACTGGACGGTCAGGAAATCGCCGCGGTTCACGAGGTTGCGCAGCTGCACGCCGATTTCCAGAGGATTGCGGCGGGCATAGTCGGGCCCGGAGTGGCCTGCATCCAGGCTGGGGTCCGTCGACGTTTCGATATTCATGGCTAGCCGGTCTTTCTTGTCATGGGCGCCCGGACAACCGGTGCGCAGTAAAACCGGGCCAGAACGGGGGCCCGGTCGCAGGTCTCTCACACTTAGCGGCAGTGCTGACCGAAAGTTTAGATCGATTTGGGGATTTTTTTCGCGCAAACGTTGAAACCGCGCGCGGCGGGCTGCCGGGCGCGGTTCGAGGGGGAAACGACAGGTGGCGGCGGGCGGACCCGTCAGCCGATCTGCTGCATGATCGAGATCAGCTTCTTCGCGTAGTTCGGGTCGGTCGCGTAACCGGCTTTCTGCATCCCGTGCGCGAAGCCTTCGACGCTGCGGCTCGCGCTCAGCACGCCCGAATAGCGCGGATTGTTCTTCAGCAGGTTCGCGTAATCGGTCATCGCGTGCTCGTACGAGTCGTATGCGCGGAACTTCGCGACCACGCGGCGCGGCGAGCCGTTCACGTACTCGGTCGTCAGCGCCGATACGGTGCGCCCCGTCCAGCCCTTGTTCGCCTTGATGCCGAACACGTTGTAGCTGGTCGAGCCGTCGGTCGCGCGGATCTCGCGCTTGCCCCAGCCCGATTCGAGCGCGGCCTGGCCGACGATGAAGCGTGCCGGGATGCCCGTCGACGCGCTGGCCGCCTGCGCGGGGCCCGCGAGCCGGTCGACGAACGCGTCGGCGTCCTGCACGCCGCTCGCGCCCTTCAGCGGCGGCGTCAGCGCGCTGCCGCCCGAGTAGCCGCGCGCGCCGGCGAGCGCGCCGTTGTTCGCCGCGTTCGCGTAGGCCTTCGCCATCGCGTTCATCGCGGCGAGGCTGCCTTCGTTGCCGGCCGTGCCGGGGCCGGCGGCGCCCAGGCCGCCGACGTCGGCCGCCGTGTCGCTGCCCGTGCCCTGCCCCGCATTGCGCAACAACTGCTTCATCAGCGCGTCGGCGACGCCGATCCCGCGCTTTGACATCTGCTGCGCGAGCTGCTGGTCGAGCATCGACGTATACATTTTCGACGTATGCGAATCGAGCAGCCCGCCGTCGGGCGACGCGTCGCGCATGCTCTTGAGCATCATCTGCGTGAACATCGCGTCGAACTGGCCCGCGACCGCCTTCGCGCCGGCCTGCGGCGACTGCTTCGCCTGCGCGCGCAGCGCGTCGAAACCCTGCACGTCGAGCGCGAAGCGCTGCGTGAGATCGTTCGCGTTCGGAAGGTTAGCTGCCATTTAGATGACCTCCAGGTCCGCGCGCAACGCGCCGGCCGCCTTCATCGCCTGCAGGATCGACATCAGGTCCGCGGGCGTCGCGCCGAGCGTGTTTAGCGCCTTCACGACGTCGGCGAGATTCGCGCCGGCCGTCACCATCTTCAGCGCGCCGTTGTCCTGCTTGAGCTGGATCTGCGACTGCTGCGCCACCACCGTCTGCCCGTTCGAGAACGGCCCCGGCTGCGATACCACCGGTTGCGTGTTGACGATGACCGACAGGTTGCCGTGCGCGACCGCGCAGCTCTGCAGCGTGACCATCTGGTTCATCACGATCGAGCCGGTGCGCGCGTTCAGGATCACCTTCGCCGCGGCCTTGTCCGGGCTCACGTCGAGGTTCTGCAGCCGCGCCATGAACGCGACCTGCTGCGCCGAGTCGGCCGGCGCCGCGAGCTGGATCGTGCGGCCGTCGAGCGCCGTCGCGGTGCCCGGGCCGAAGCTCGAGTTGACCGCGGACACGATCCGCTGCGCGGTGCCGTAGTCCATGTCGTTCAGTTGCAGCTGCAGCACGCCGTTCATCTGCGCGATCGCGTTCGGCACCGAACGCTCGACGATCGCGCCGCCGACGATCCGGCCGGCCGCGAGCTGGTTCACCTGCACGCGGCTGCCGTTCGCGCTGGCGCCCGCGCCGCCGACCGCCATGTTGCCCTGCGCGAGCGCATACACCTGCCCGTCCGCGCCCTTCAGCGGCGTGAGCAGCAGCGTGCCGCCGCGCAGGCTCTTCGCGTTGCCGAGCGACGACACGGTGACGTCGAGCGCCTCGCCGGGCCGCGCGAACGGCGGCAGCGTGGCCGTCACCATCACGGCCGCGACGTTCTTCAGCTGCATGTTGCTCAGTTGCGACGCGCCGCCGTTGGCCGAACCGTTGTTGATCGAGATGCCGAGGTTCGCGAGCATGTTCGCGAGCGTCTGCGTCGTGAACGGCGTCTGCATCGTCTGGTCGCCCGTGCCGTCGAGGCCGACGACGAGGCCATAGCCGATCAGCGGGTTGTCGCGCACGCCCTGGATCTGCGCGAGATCCTTCAGGCGTTCCGCGTGCGCGCTCGCCGCGCCGAACGCGCAGGCCGCGGCGAGCGCCGCGAACGCGACGGCGAGCCGCGCGGCGGCATGCGCGCGGGCCGACAGGCGGTTGAACAGGGTCGTCTGCATCGTCATCACCACGGCGCGATGTTGAGGAAGAAGCGCTGCAGCCAGCCCATCGTCTCGGCTTCGTTGATGTAGCCCTTCGACGAGTATTCGATCTTCGCGTCGGCGACCTGCGTCGAGTAGACGGAGTTCGCGCCCGAGATCGTGTTCGGGTTGACGACGCCCGAGAAACGCACGAATTCGTTGCCCTGGTTGATCAGCATCTGCTTCTCGCCGCTGACCACGAGGTTGCCGTTCGGCTGCACGCCGGTGACGGTCACCGTGATCGTGCCGTTGAACGTGTTCGCCGCGCTCGCGCCGCCGGTCGCCGCGAACTTGTTGTTGCCGGCCGCCGACAGGTTCGCCTTCGCGAACAACCCGCCGAGGAAGCCGGCCGTCGGCACATTGAAGTCGGTATTGCCCGCCCGGTTCGTGTTCGCGCCCGACGACTTGGTCGCGTTGATGTTCTCCGCGATCATGATCGTCAGGATGTCGCCGACGTTGCGCGGCCGCTGGTCCTCGAACAGCGGCCGCCCCGCGTAGCCGGGGTTGTAGATCGAGCCGGGCGCCTGCATCGACATCGGCATCGGCGGCTGCGCCGTCATCGGCTGCTGGATGATCGGATCACGCGGGATCTGCGCGCAACCGGCGAGCGCCGCCACCGCGACCGCGCACGCGGCGCGGACGGTGGCTGACGGGAGAAGGCGAACCTGCTTCATGGCGACGACGGGACTTTCCGGTTAGCTCTTCATCTGCGTGACGGTCTGCAGCATCTGGTCGGACGTCGTCACGGCCTTGCTGTTGATCTCGTAGGCACGCTGCGTCTGGATCATGTTGACGAGTTCCTGCACGACGTTCACGTTCGACGCCTCGACATAGCCCTGGTTGAGCACGCCCGCGCCGTTCAGCCCCGGCTGCGACACGTTGGGCGCGCCCGACGACGTGGTCTCGGAGAACAGGTTCTCGCCGCGCGCCTCGAGGCCGGCCGGGTTGATGAAGGTCGCGATCTGCAGCGAGCCGATCTGCACCGCGTTGCCCGAGCCCGGCTGCGTGACCGACACGACGCCGTCCTTGCCGATCGTCAGCGACTGCGCGTTCTGCGGCACGGTGATCGCCGGCAGGATCTGGTAGCCGCTCGACGTGACGAGCTGGCCCTGCGCGTTGGTCTGGAACGAGCCGTCGCGCGTGTACGCGTTCGTGCCGTCCGGCATCAGCACCTGGAAGAAGCCCGCGCCGTTGATCGCGACGTCCTTCGAGTTGCCGGTCTGCGTGAGGCCGCCCTGCGTGTACAGGCGCTCGGTCGCGACCTGCTGCACGCCGGTGCCGAGCTGCAGGCCCGACGGCAGCTCGGTCTGCTGCGTCGAGTTCGCGCCGGGCTGGCGGATGGTCTGGTAAAGCAGATCCTCGAACACCGCGCGCGACGCCTTGAAGCCGTTCGTGCTGGTGTTCGCGAGGTTGTTCGAAATCACGTCCATCTGCGCCTGCTGCGCATTCATGCCGGTGGCGGCGATGTAGAGCGAACGGTTCACTTGTAAGGTCTCCTGCGTAGGCTGGCGCGGGCGCTCAGCTGAAATTGAGCAGCTGGTTCGCCGACTGCTCGTTCTGGTCGGCCGTCTGGATCAGCTTCGACTGAAGCTGGAACGCACGCGCGTTGTCGATCATCGCGACCATCGCGGTCACCGGGTTGACGTTGCTGCCTTCGAGCGAACTCGGCGTGACGACCACGTTCGGGTCGGCGTCGGCCGGATTGCCGTCGGCGGTGCGGAACAACCCGTCGTTGCCGCGCGTGAGCGTGGCCGGATCGGGATTGACGAGCTTCATCTGGTCGACGATCGCGACCGCCGTCGGCGGGTCGCCCGGCATCAGCGCGGACACCGTGCCGTCCTTGCCGATCGTCACTTCCGCGTTCGGCGGCACCGAGATCGGGCCGCCGTTGCCGACCACCGGCAGGTTGCTCGCGTTGACGAGCTGGCCGTTCTCGTCGACGTGCAGGTTGCCGGCGCGCGTGTACGCCTCGCTGCCGTCGGCGAGCTGCACCGACAGCCAGCCGGCGCCCTGCACCGCGACGTCGAGCGGATTGCCGGTGCGCGTGATCGGACCCGGCGCGTAATCCGCACCGGGCGTCGACGCGAGCACGTAGGTGCGCGTCGTCGTCGGGTCGATCGTACTGCCGTCGCCGAAGTTCATCGGCACCGCGCGATACGTCGCAAGCTGCGCGCGAAAGCCCGTCGTCGATGCGTTCGCGAGGTTGTTCGCGACGATCGCCTGCTGGTCGAGCGACTGCGACGCGCCCGTCATCGCCGTGTAGATCAGTCGGTCCATGGCTGCCGGTTATCCGTGCGTCACAGGTTGATGAGCGTCTGGTCGACGGTCTGCTGCGTCTTGATCGTCTGCGCGTTCGCCTGGTAGTTGCGCTGCGCGGTGATCAGGTTCACGAGCTGCGACGTGAGGTCGACGTTCGAGTTCTCGAGCGCGCTGCCCTGCAGCGTGCCGTGGTTCGTGCTGCCCGGCGCGGAGACCTGCGGCACGCCCGAGGCGGCGGTCTGCGCATACTGGTTGCCGCCGAGGTTGGCCAGCCCGTTCGGGTTGTTGAAGTTCGCGAGCGCGATCTCGCCGAGCACGGCGGTCTGGCCGTTCGAGTAGTTGCCGGTCAGCTTGCCGTCGGTGCCGATCGAGTAGGTCGTCAGCGTGCCGCTCGCATAGCCGTCCTGCGCAAGGTTGTTCACGCCGTCCTTGCCGCCGTACTGCGTCGTGCCGGTCAGGTCGAGCGTGAGGCTCTGCGGCGTCGCCGAGCCGTCGGTGTTCGGCACGGTGAACTGGAACTGGCCGAGCGACGTGGTCGGCGCAGCCGGCGTGCCCGTCGTCGTGCTCTTGATCGCGCCCGACGAATCGAACGTGACCGTGCCGAGATCGGTCGTGGCGCCGCCCTGGACGCCCGCGTACGCTTCCCACGTGCCGGCCGCCGACTTCACGAAGTACATGTTGACCGCCTGCGAGCCGCCGAGCGAGTCGTACACCTGGATCGACGTCGAGTAGTTGTACGTCGTGTTGTCGGTCGCGCTGAACGGCGTCTTGGCCGGCACCGTGTCCTGCGAGTTCAGGTTGAACTGGCCGTTGATCTTGGTCGTCGCAGTCGGCGCGATGTTGGTCGTCGGCGCCTGCAGCGGCACGGTCTGCGCGGTGTTGATCACGCCGTTCTTGTCGGCCATGTAACCCATCAGGTTCAGGCCCTGCGAGTTGACGATGTAGCCGTTCTTGTCGCGCTGGAACGTGCCGTCGCGCGAGTACGTCGTCACGCCGTTGTTCGACATCTGGAAGAAGCCGTTGCCGTTGATCGCGACGTCGAGCGACGAGTTCGTCGTATTGATCGTGCCCTGGCCGAACTGCTGCTGCACCGACGCGAGCGACGTGCCGATGCCGATCTGCGTGTTGGTCGACGTCGCGACCGAGTTCGCGTACATGTCGGCGAACTGCGCGGTGCTCGACTTGAAGCCGACCGTGTTCGCGTTGGCGATGTTGTTGCCGATCACGTCGAGCGCGTTCGATGCGCCGGCGAGGCCGCTCAGACCCTGTTGATAACCCATTTCGGTCTCCGTTTCGAGAAAGCTCGATCAGTTGGTGGTAGCGTCGCCGGACGAAGACGACGCAGACGACGTGGTGTTCGGGAAAATCGACGCAACCTGGGTGAGCCCCACCGTCGTGCCGTTCGACAGCACGAGCCCCGCCGTGCCGTCCGCCTGCTTGATCACGCTCTGCACCTGCGAGGCCGCGAGCGTCGTGGCGGGCTGCGGCGTGCCGTTGCTGTCGGTGTACGACGCGCTGACGGTGTACTTGCCGTCCGGCAGCGCGTTGCCCGCCGCGTCGGTCGGCTTCCAGTTGAACGGCACGGTGCCGGCCGACTGCGCGCCCGCGTTGATCGTGTTCACGACGGCGCCCGCCGAGTTCTTCACGGTGATCGTCAGGTTCGACACCGAGCTCGCCAGCGACACGCCGAACGGCGACGCCGCGCCGCTCTTCACCGCGACGGCGTTGCCCGGCGCGAGCACGTTGGTGCCGATCAGCAGCGCGGCCTGCGTCTGCTGGCCGGCCGCGAGCTGCGTCGACAGCGACGTGAGCGACGTGTTCAGCTGCGCGATGCCGCTCACCGTGTTGATCTGCGCGAGCTGCGACGTCATCTGCGAGCTGTCGACCGGGCTGGTCGGATCCTGGTTCTGCAGCTGCGTGACGAGCAGCTTCAGGAACGTCGCCTGCAGGTCGCTCGCCGACGTGCCGTTGGTCGACGACACCTTGTTGGTGTTCATCGTGTCGGTCGGCAGGGTCGACACGTTCGTGCCGTTGCTGCCGATCGTCGTGCTGGTGGAAGTCATCCTGGGTGGCCTTCTGTCGGAACTGTCGGGTCTGTAAGGTCGGTCGGCGCGCGGCTTACGAGCCGATCGTCAGCGTCTTGAGCATCAGCGTCTTCGCGGTGTTCAGCGTCTCGACGTTGGCCTGGTACGAACGCGACGCCGAGATCATGTTCACCATCTCCTGCACCGGATCGACGTTCGGCATCTGCACGTAGCCGGTCGCGTCGGCGGCCGGGTTCGCCGGGTCGTAGGTCGACTTCATCGGCGACGGGTCGTCGACCACCTTCGTCACGCGCACGCCGCCCACGCCCTGGCCGGACGCGGTGCGCGCGCCGCCGATCGGGTCGGTCGCGAACACGACCTGCTTGGCCTTGTACGGCTTGCCGTCGGGGCCGGTGGCGCTGTCGGCGTTCGCGAGGTTCGACGCGGTGACGTTCAGGCGCTGCGATTGCGCGGACAGCGCCGAACCGGCGACGCCGAAGATGTTCATCAACGAAGGCATGGAGGCTCCTTGTGCTTGTGCCCGGGTTCGGAAGCGGCGCTTACGAGTTCGTCGTGATCGCGGCGATCATCGACTTGATCTGCTGGGTCATCACGGTCATCCCGGTCTCGTAGTGCAGCGCGTTGTTCGCGAACTGCACGCGCTCGACGTCGAGATCGACCGTGTTGCCGTCGAGCGACGGCTGCAGCGGCATCCGGTACTGCGCGCGGCCGTAGTCGTCCGACGGGCCGCCCGTCGGGATCAGCTTCGCCGTGCCGGCCATGTGGCCCGCCGCCGTCGACACCATCGACATGCCGCTCGTCACGCCGGCCGGCTGCGCCATCGGCAGTTGCGCGGCGTTGCTCGGCGCGAGGCCGCCGTTCGTCTGTTTCAGCGAGCGCGCGAGCGTCGACGCGAAATCGACGTCGCGGGCCTGGTAGCCGGGCGTGTCGGCGTTCGCGATGTTCGACGACAGCAGTTCCTGCCGGTAGGCGCGCACGTCGAGCGCCTGTCGGCCGAACGCGAATTCCGCATCGAGTTTGTCCAGCATGTGTGCGTCTCTCCGTATGAAGCGCTGCACGCCCCTCGCACCGGATGGCGACCCGAGAGGCTTTTTTCCATGACAGCGATGGTAGGCGTCGGACGCAACCGGCAATCGGGCGAATAACGCGGCAAAGGCCCCCTCTATTCATCGTTTGCGCGGCGGCCCCGCTCCCTAGAATGCGAAGCGGAGCAACGGATCGGGGATACGGCGATGACTGGCAGCGCACTTCGCGGCAGAAACGGGCGGCTCGCGCACGTCCGGCGTGCGTTTGCGCTCGCAGCGGCGCTGTGGATCGCGGCACCGGCCGCGCACGCGGACGACGGGATGATCGTGATTCCCGGACACGGCGAGACGGCCGAAACCGCGCTCGCGCACGCCAATGCGGCGAGCGGCGGGCAGTTTGGCGGGAATCCGGGGATGGCTTCGGTTCCGGGCATCGCGCCGGACGCGGGGCGTGCGGCGACCGGCGCGGCCGGTGCCGCGATCCACAGCGCCGCGGCACAACCAGCCGGAACGATGGTCGTGACGAACGTCCCGCCGCCGGCCGCCGCGCCGGCCCGTGTCTACGCAGCCGCCCGCGCGAACGCCGGCTACGGCGCGCCCCGCGCCGCCGATCCCGTCGCCATCGCGACGGTCGTCGCCGGCACGGCCGAGCCCGCGTCGAATCCCGCACGGCCGGCACCGCAGCCGGCAGTCGCCGCGCGCATGGCGGCGACCCGCGTCGCGTCGGCCGCACCGGCACCGCGCGCGGCGGCGGTTTCCGCCAGCCCGGCCGCGGCGGCCCCCGCGGCCCAGCCCGCGACGCCGCCCGGCCAGCAGGACCCCGACACCATCCGGCGCGCGGCCCTCGCGTTCCTGCAGCAGCAGCTCGCGGGCCTGCCCGGCAAGACCACCGCGACGGTCGCGACCGCGTTTCCGCGCGGGCTCGCCGCGTGCACGACGCTCGAACCGTTCCTGCCGACCGGCGCGCGCCTGTGGGGCCGCACGACCGTCGGCGTGCGCTGCGCGGGCGAGCGGCCGTGGACCGTCTACCTGCAGGCGAAGGTCGCCGTGCAGGCCACCTACTATGTAGCCGCGCGCCAGATCGCGCCCGGCGAGCCGCTGGGCGCCGCCGACCTGGTCGCGCGCGACGGCGACCTGACGGTGCTGCCGCTCGCGGTGATCACCGATCCGGCGCAGGCGATCGGCTCGATCGCGCTCGCGCGCATCTCGGCCGGGCTGCCGCTGCGGCAGGACATGCTGAAGAGCGCGGCGTCGGTGTCGGCCGGCCAGACGGTGCGGGTCGTCGCGGCCGGGCCCGGCTTCACGATTTCGGCCGAGGGCAGCGTGCTCGCGAATGCGGCGCCCGGCCAGTCGGTGCGGGTGCGGATGGCGGCGGGCCAGATCGTCACCGCGATCGTCAAGGACGCCGGCACCGTGGAAATTCCGCTGTAGGTACAGATCTCGCCGGAAGATTGTAAAGAATTGTTTATTCGGAGAATCCAGGGCTCACGATGCTAAAGTTCGGGCCGACCCGGCCGTTATCTGGGTCAAACCGTACAGGAAACCCATCGTGAAGATCGATTCCACTCCGAACCCGAGCCCCCTCGCGTCGACCGGCAACGGCGCGACCCGTCCGCAATCCGGCACGGCCCAGTCGTCCGCGCAGGCAGCCGACGCAGGATCGACCGGCGGCGATGCGAGCGTGAACCTGTCGGGGCTGTCCGGCCAGTTGCGTTCGGTATCCGCGTCCGGCGACGCCGATATCGACACGGGCCTGGTCCAGTCGATCAAGGACGCGCTGAACAACGGCACGCTGACGATCGACGCGAACAAGATTGCCGACGGCGTATTGAACACCGCCCGCGAGCTGCTGCAGCAGCAGCGCCCGCAGGGCAGCTGAGCCGGCCCAGGTCGCTGAACAGGCCCTGGCCGGTCCCCCGGTTTGCCGGCGCGCCCAACCGCGCGCGCCGGCACGACGAGCATGACGCGATGAGAGAAGAGCTGCTGGCCACGGTCAACGACGAACACGCGACGGTCGAGGCGTTCGCGTCCCTGCTCGTCTACGAGGAAAAGGCGCTGACGACGGCCGAGCCGCTCGAGATGCTGCCCGGGATCGTCGAGAAGAAAAGCGCGCTGATCGACCGGCTCGCGCAGCTCGAACGCACGCGCGACACCCAGCTTTCCGCGCTCGGCTTTCCGTCCGGCAAGAAGGGGATGGACCAGGCCGCCGAGCGCGATGCGCGCCTCGCCGGCCGCTGGCAACTGCTGCAGCAGGCCGCCGAACGGGCGCGCCAGGCCAATGCGAACAACGGAATGCTGATCCGGATCCGGATGGACTATAACGAGCGCGCGCTCGCGGTGCTGCGCTCGGCGCCCGCGCCGGCCGGCGTCTACGGCCCCGACGGGCGCGTGTCGGCGCTGACGCGCTGACCGGCCGACGGCGCCGCCGCGGCACTTACCGCATCTCGCCGCCGTTGCGGCCTTTCACGTTTCGACAGACCGGGCTCGAACCCGGCATCCACGGTCCCCTCTGATACACGGCCGCGCAGCCGCGCCGCCGTCCAGTCACGACAATCAGAAGAGGGCCGCATGCACTATTTCCGTATCCCGTTGTCACACCGCGTCGCCGCCGTTTCCGCTGTCGCGGCGCTGGGCGCCGCGCTGACGCTTCCCCCCGCACATGCCGCCGGCCCCGCGCCGCTGCCCACGCCGACGGGCGACATGTCGCTGTCGCCGGCCGGCCCCGACGTCGCGCCGCGGGCTGCGTCGAGCGCGCCCCCCGTGCAGCCGCGCACGGCGCGCCGCGGTTCCGACACCTACACGTACCTGCGCTGCTGGTACCGCATCGACGCGGACCCGCTGAAGCCGGCCGCGACCTACGAATGGGCGCGCGACCCCGCCGGCGGCGACTGGTTTCGCGTGTCCGGCTACTGGTGGGCGGACGGCGTCACGCAGTGGAAGAACATGTTCTACAGCACGACGACGCAAGACACGCTTGCTGACGTGTGCCGCACGACGCTGGCCGCGAAAGGCATCAAGTCCGGGCTCACGCAGGCGGTCGCCGCCAACAACGCGCTGTCGTTCAACTACACGATATGGACCATCGATGCCGCGCAGCAGGACGCGCGCGCGAACAAGCTGATCGTGTTCGGCGACAGCCTGTCCGACACCCAGAACATGTTCAACGCGAGTCAGTGGAAGCTGCCGAACGGCACGAGCTGGCATGCGGGACGCTTCAGCAACGGCCCGGTGTGGGCCGAATATCTCGCGAACGCGCTGCGGCTGCCGTTCTACAACTGGGCGATCGGCGGCGCGGCGACCGACCAGTACCTCGTCGTGCCGGGCCTCGTGCAGCAGATCGATTCCTGGCGCGAATACATGGAGCGCGCGCCGGACTACCGGCCCGCCAACACGCTGTTCGCGGTGTTCGCCGGCGGCAACGATCTCGTGAACTACGGGCGCTCGCCCGAGCAGGCGGCGAATGCGGTGCGCGACAGCCTCGAGCGGCTCGCCGCGGCCGGCGCGACGCGGATCATGCTCGTCACGCTGCCGGACGTGTCGCGCGCGCCGGTGTTCGCGACCCGCGCCGACACCGCGAGCGTCGCCGCGCAGGTAAAGGACTACAACCAGCGCCTCGCCGACGCGGCCGCCGCGCTGCGCGCCCGCTACGGCGCGACGCTGCGGCTCGAGGTATTCGACGCGTACGCATCGTTCGACGACCTGCTGAGCCACCCGGCCAAGTACGGCTTCGACGACGCGAAGCGCGCGTGCCTCGACATCCCGAAGCCGTCGTCGCTCACCTACGTGAGCGCGCAGACGCCGCGTGCGGACTGTCGCGATCCGGCGCGCTTCGTGTTCTGGGACACGCTGCACCCGACGACGCGCACGCACGCGTGGCTGGCCGAGCAGATCGCGCCGTTCGTGCGCGCGCGCTTGCTGAACTGATCGGCGCGGGCGGCGGTGCTTACAACAGCGGACACGCGCTGACCTGCGTACCGCGCTCCACGCACAGCCGCTCGTAGTCGCGCAGGTAGGCGCGCTCGTCGTCGCTCAACAGGTCGAGATCGATCAGGTCCCAGTCGTAGCCGACCGTCACGATGTTCTCGAACATCACCGTGCCGGGTTGCGCTTCATCCGGCCGGATGATCACGATGTTCTCGATCCGCACGCCGCCCTTGCCCGGCAGGTAGATGCCCGGCTCGACCGAAATCACCGCATTCGGCACCAGCCCGTACTTCGCGCCCGGCGCGAACCGCACGCCGCCCTCATGCACGTGAATCCCGACGCCGTGCCCGGTGCCGTGGCCGAAATCGTGGCCGTGATCGCGGCACACCTGCCGCACCAGCGCATCGACATCGCCGCCCGTCGCCGTGGCCGGGAAGCGCGTGACGAGCCCCTTGATGCAGGCCTTCAGCGCGACCGTGTAGATCTCGCGCTGCCACGGCTGCGCAACGGTATCCGGGCGCGTCCGCCGCAGCACGACGCGCGTGCAGTCCGTCGCGAAGCCGGCTTCGTAGTACGCGCCGCTGTCGAGCAGCACGAGTTCGCCTTCCGTCAGCTCGACGTCCGCGCTCGCCGCCGTGTAATGCGCGAACGCGCTGTTCGCGCCGTTCGCCGCGATCGACGGAAACGTCAGCGCGACCGCCGAGCGCGCGCCGTACGCGTCGTTGATCGTGCGCGCCAGGTCGTATTCGGTGTGGCGGGCGCCCGGCTCGCCGGCCTTCGCCCAGCGCATCGTCTCGGCGATCGCCGCGGAGCTGCGCTCGAACGCGTCGCGGAACCGGTCGAGCACCGCCGGCGTCTTGGCGGCCCGCATCGCCTCGACCGGGTTGAAGTCGGCATGCCGCGCGTGCGGCCATACCCGGCTCACCACATCGACGAGCGCGCAGTTCACCGATTCGAACCCGTAGCACACGTGATCGACCGCGAACTGCGCGAGGAAATGCTCGAGCGCCGCGACATCGCGCCGGATCACGTGCAGCGCCGGACACGACTCGAGCACGACCTCGCAGCGGTCGCAGCCGTCCGGCAAGAACAGCGCGACCTGCCCGCCGACCGCGAACAGGAAGCCGAGGTGCGACGACACATTCGGGATGTGATAGCCGCGGCTGTTCAGCAGGTACGCGAGATCGTCCGACGCGCAGGTGAAGAACGCGGTCTTGCCGCCCGGCGCGCCGGTATGCGCGGCGAGCTTGCGGTCCAGCGTGTCGAGGTTCTGCGCGACGCTCAGGCCGGTCATCGCTTCCGGCACCTCGAAAATCGGCCGCTCGACGATCCAGCCCGGCAGCGCGATCGCGCGATCGATCTCGCGATCGGCGAGGCTCGTCCAGTCCAGCGACGCGGCCTGCGTCTGCTCGAGCAGACGGTCGCGCTGCGCGACGCTGATCCGCAGCGCGTCATAGCCGACCCGCGCGAGCCGGCTCGCATGCGCGACCAGCCAGTCGGCCATCGCCGGCCAGATCGTCAGGTTCATCCCGAGCTTCTCGATGCGCACGCGTGCCGGATCGCACTGCTGCTCGGCCTGCAGGTGATAGCGGCCGTCGACGAACAGCACGAACGGCGGCATGTCGAGCGCCTGCGCGGTCGCCGCGCTCAGGAAGATCCCGCAGCCGGCCGAGCCGTCGAAGCCCGACAGCGCGTAGCGCGGGTTGTTGCTGCGCGGCAGGTACTCGGTGACGTATTCGTCCTGCGACGTGATCACCACCGCGTCGAGCCGCGCGGCGTCGAGCAGGCGCGACAGGCCGGCCTGCGTGTCGGCGACGGACGCGTCGTACGGGGGAAGGCCGGAGAAGCTGTATTTCAGTCGATCGATCATCGGATGCCCGTCATTGATGGTGGTCGGCGGCCGGCGGCGGGTCGCATGCCTGGAGCGACACGGCGCCGTTGCGCGGATGACGCACGGCCCGGCACGCAGCCGTGCCGCCGTGCCGTTCCAGCGGCAGGCCATCGGGAATTTTTGTCTCACTTAACTTTGTTTGATACGAGCGACGAATCTAGAGCAGGCTGAAATTGAGGTCAAGCCAAAATTTTCGTAGGACTAAAATCGCCGGCCCGGCCCGGCGCAGCATGCCTCGCGCGACATGGCTTCGCGCGGCGACACTGCGCGGTACAATGCGCCGGCATCGTCGTCCCGACGGCCGTGCTTCGTGCGATGCGCGGAAAGCAACGTCGCGGCGACTGCACCGCCCCTGCGCTCGCCTCCCGACTCGTTGCCGCGAAAGAGATTCATGGATTCAGACATCATGCGTATCGGCCAGCGCATTCGCCGCCTGCGCCGGGAAGCGAAGAAGACGCTGCTGGAAGTCGCGACCGAAGCGAAACTGTCGGTCGGGTTCCTGTCCCAGGTCGAGCGCCATCTCACGGGCATCTCCCTGTCGTCGCTCGTCAACGTCGCGAAGGCGCTGGACGTGCCGCTCGGCGCGCTGATCGACCAGCCGCGCCAGGCGCAGCCCGATTCGCACGCGGGCAGCCGCGAGCTGTACGCGGTCGACAGCACGTCGCAGTGGTACGAACGGCTTTCCACCACGTTCGACGGCAGCCAGATCAACGCGGTCAAGGTGCGGATGATGGAAGGCTACCGCTCGGAATGGGTGTCGCACGGCGGCGACGAATTCGTCTACGTGCTGACGGGCCGCATTTGCTACACGATCGGCAAGAAGGATTACCCGCTGGCGCCCGGCGACTCGCTGCACTTCGACGCGCGCAAGCGGCATCGCGTCGCCAATGTGGGCGACGGGCCGGCCGAGCTGATCGCGGTCGGCACGCTGCCGCTGTTCGACGACCGTTGCGCCGAATTCGTGTCCGCGACGATGGAAATCAGGCAGCCCGCGCCGGGCGAGCCGCGCGTGAGCCGCCGCGAGCCGGCCCCCAAACGGGGCGACCGCGACACCGACGCCGCACGGCCGGCCGACGCCGCCGCAAAGAAGGCCTCCGCCAGGCCGCGCGCATCCACCGGCAAACGCCCGCCTGCCGCGACCTCGGCGCGCAAGGCCGCCACGCGCAAGAAGCCGTAACGGCGGGCGGGCGCGCACCGCCCGCCGCTGTCATGCCGGTCCACCCTATTCGCCGATCTGCAGCGCCTGCGCGACGGCCTCGACCCGTGCCTGATGCACGGCGTCCTTGATCTTCACCGTATCGTTGCCGACCCCGCGCGCGATCGCGCCGGCATCGACGCTGCGCGCGGCCGCGAGCGCGACGCGCAGCCGCTCGGCCTGCGGATACGGCTGCGCGTCGAGCCCGAGCCGCCCGCGCGCATCCGATTCGCACGCCTGCAGCATCTCGGCGAAACGCGCCGGCTTGCGCAGCGCGTCGCTGCGCTCGAAGAGCCGCACCAGCGCGGCCGCACCCATCTCCATCACGCGATGCAGGTTGCCGTGCTCGCGCGCGACCACGAGCGCGAGATCTCGGCAGTCGTTCGGCACGCGCAGCCGCTCGCACAACGGCTTGAGCAGGTCGACGCTGCGGCCCTCGTGGCCGACGTGGCGCGGCAGCACGTCCGCGGGCGTCGTCGCCTTGCCGAGATCGTGCGTGAGCGCCGCGAAGCGCACCGGCAGCGAATAGCCCTGCCTCGCCGCATAGTCGACGACCATCATCACATGCACGCCCGTATCGACTTCCGGGTGGTAGTCGGCGCGCTGCGGCACGCCCCACAGCGCATCGACCTCGGGCAGCACGCGCGCGAGCGCGCCGCACTCGCGCAGCACCGCGAACATCCGCGACGGCTTCACCTCCGTCAGCCCGCGGGCGATTTCCTGCCACACGCGTTCGGGCACGAGCGCGTCGACCTCGCCCGCGTCGACCATCCGCCGCATCAGCGCGAGCGTTTCGTCAGCAACCGTGAAATCCGCGAACCGCGCGGCGAAGCGCGCAATGCGCAGGATCCGCACCGGATCCTCGACGAACGCGTCGCTCACGTGCCGGAACACGCGCGCGCGCAGGTCGGCCTGCCCGTCGAACGGATCGATCACGGGCCCGACCAGCGCGCCCTCCGGGCTCACCTCGCGCGCCATCGCGTTGATCGTCAGGTCGCGCCGCGCGAGATCCTCGTCGAGCGTCACGTCCGGCGCGTAATGGAACTGGAAGCCGTGATAGCCGGCCGCCGTCTTGCGCTCGGTGCGCGCCAGCGCGTACTCCTCCTGCGTCCGCGGATGCAGGAACACCGGGAAATCCTTGCCGACCGGCCGGAAGCCCTGCGCGGCCATCTGTTCGGGTGTCGCGCCCACCACCACGTAGTCGCGGTCCTGCACCGGCACGCCGAGCAATTCGTCGCGGATCGCGCCGCCCACTGCGTAGATGTTCATGGCGTGGGCTCGTAGTCGGCGATCACGGTCGTCTCGCGGCGCGCGGCGTCGATCCAGCGCTGGACGGCCGGCAGCGCCGTCACGCGCGCCGCGTAGCCCGCCGCTTCCGGCGACAGGCCCGGCGCGTACGTGTTGAAGCGCATCACGACGGGTGCGTACATCGCATCGGCGATCCCGAATTCGCCGAACAGGAACGGCCCGCCCGACGCCTCGAGGCACGCGCTCCACAACGCATCGATGCGCGCGACATCGGCGAGCGCGTCGGGCGTCGCGCCGCGCCCCGGCATCGATGCGCGCACGTTCATGCCCATCTGCGTGCGCAGCGCCGCGAAGCCCGCGTGCATCTCGGCCGCGATGCAGCGCGCATGCGCGCGGTCGAGCGGATCCGCCGGCCACATCGGGAACTGCGGATAGCGCTCGGCGAGCGTCTCGGCGATCGCGAGCGAATCCCAGATCGCGACGCCGTGGTCGTCGACCAGGCACGGCACCTTGCCGGACGGCGAATACTCGAGGATGTGCGCGGTCGTGTCGTCGCGGCGCAGTTCGACCGCGATCTCGTCGAACGGGATGCCGAAATGCGCAAGCAGCAGCCACGGGCGCATCGACCACGACGAGTAGTTCTTGTCTCCAATGACGAGTTTCATGGCGGTGTTCCGGAAAACGCGAAGAGGAAAAAATAAAGGGGCAGAACGACGGCGCCCCGCACGGGCGCTAACGGCGCGAGCGGAACCAGTCGAACCGGGACCGCTGCGCGGTGTTGCCGAGATACGCGGGCGCAATGCTTTCGAGACTCGCGGGCGAGATCCCGAGTTCCGGCGCGAGCGGCCCCGACAGCACGTTCGGCACCGACATCGACGCGAGATTGTCGCGCGTGAGCACCGGCTCGCCGGGCAGGCATTCGAACACGCTCGCCTGCAGCCGCGCGAGCGCGTCGGACAGCCGCACGATGCGCGCCTGCCGGCCGACCAGCGTGCCGCAATAGCGCACCAGTTGCTCGAGCGTGTAGACGGTCGGCCCGCCGAGTTCGTAGGTCTTGCCATGCGCGGCCGCGAGATCGAGCGTATTGACGAACGCGCGCACGACATCGCCGACGAACACCGGCTGGAAGCGCGCATCGGGCATCGCGAGCGGCAGCACGGGCACCGTGCGCTGCAGGTTCGCGAAGGTGTTGAGGAACGCGTCTCCCGGACCGAACACGACCGACGGGCGGAAGATCGTCAGCGCAAGCGAATCGGTCGCCGCGATCGCATGCAGCGCGGCCTCGCCGTCGCCCTTCGAGCGCTGGTACATGCTCGCGCCGCGCGAATCGGCGCCGAGCGCGCTCATGTGCAGCAGGCGCCGCACGCCCACCTCGGTGCAGGCGGTTGCGAGCGCGGCCGGCAGCATGACGTGCGCGCGCTCGAAACCGGGCCCGTACGGCGTGCCGCGGCCGCCGTGCAGCACGCCGACCAGGTTGACCGCGGCCTGCGCACCGGCGACGAAGCGCGCGAGCGTGCGCGTGTCGAGCGCTTCGAGCTCGACGATCTCGACCGGCAGCATCTGCAGGTGGCGCGCGTGGTCGCGCCGCCGCGTGCCGATCCGTACCTGCTTGCCGGCGTCGATCAGCGCATTGACGAGCCGGCTGCCGATGAAGCCGGTGCCGCCCAGCAGGGCGACGGTCTGGCGATCCATGTTCGGGACTCCATAGGGCCTCTGTTCACGCCAATAACGGACTTGCGAACGTGCGTTGCCGGCTGTCCCCCGGGGGGACAAGCGACGCGCGACGCCGCCATGCGGCCGGCAACGCTCGTTCCCCTGACCAGGAAAAATCATGAACGGGGCTGGCCGTTACTGGCGCGAACGGGCCCTTAAGCACACTGCCGCGTCTCGCGCGGCAGTGTGAAGATTGCGGATCAGGGCGAGATCATGCCTAGACGTTTCTTCAGCGACTGCGGTTTGCCCTCGAAGAGCGCCGCGTAATAGACGGTGTTCGACAGCACGTTCTTCACGTAGTCGCGCGTCTCGTTGAACGGAATCGTCTCCGCGAAGATCGCGCCTTCGACCGGCTGCGTCAATACCTGGCGCCACTGGCGCGGCCGGCCCGGGCCCGCGTTGTAGCCGGCGGTGGCGAGCACCGGCGAGCTGTCGAAGTTGTTGTAGATGTCCGCCAGATACCAGGTGCCGAGCTGGATGTTGGTATCGATGTCGTGCATCTGCGCGCGCGAGATCGTACCCATGCCGAGCTTCTTCGCGACCATCTGGGCGGTGGCCGGCATCAGCTGCATCAGGCCGCCCGCGCCTACCGACGAACGCGCGCTGATGACGAAGCGCGATTCCTGGCGGATCAGCCCGTACGCCCATTCGACGTCGAGGCCCGTCGATTGCGCATAGCGCTCGACGATATTGCGGTACGGCGACGGGTAGCGCAGCGTGAAGTCGTGCTCGGCCTTCGTGCGGTCGGCCGTGTTGACCGTGCGGTCGAGCAGCTCGACGCGCTTGCCGTATTCGGCGGCCGCGAGCAGCTGGCGATCGGTCATCCCGCGCAGCGGCCAGTTCCATTCGCGATTGCCTTCGAGGCGCAGGTTCAGCGCATAGAAACGCTGCGCGAGCGCGAAGCCCGGAATCTTGCCCATCGCGTCGATCTCGGCGTCGCTCACCTTCGTGCGCGGCGGGATCGACGTGCGCTGGCCGAGCTCTTCGCCGGCGAGCTGCCCGTAGAAGTTGAACTGGCCGGCGACCTGCTCGAATTCCTGGTTCGCCTGCAGCGTGTCGCCGCTTTGCTTCAGCGCGCGCGCATGCCAGTAGATCCATGCCGGATCGTTGCGCAGCGACGGCGGCATCTGCTCGATCGACCAGCGCACCATCGGCCAGTTGCCGGCGAGCAGCGCGGCGCGCGTGCGCCATTCGTAGCCCGGGTTCGACAGCGGCGCGTTCGCGGATTTCGCGTACCAGACCGACGCGAGCGGCGAGCGCTTGATCGCGCCCTGGTAGCCGATCGCGCCCCACGCGATCGCCTGCTCCTGCTTGGTCAGCGACGCGGCGACCGACGTCAGCATCCCGGCGGCCGCGTCCGGATCGTTGCGCGCCATGCGGCCGAGCGCGATCAGCGCGAGCTGGTGCGATACCGCGTCGGGGCCGACGCCGCGCGCGAGGTACAGCGGCGGCGCGCTCGTCGCCTGGTCGAAACCGACCGGGCGCGCGCCGAGCGCGTCGACGATCTTGCCGCCGAGCGTCGTGTAGTTCTGTTCGTACGCGAGGCGCGCCTGCTGCCACACGTCGTCGCTCGTGAACTGCTGGTTGACCGCCAGCGCGGTGATCAGGTCGGCGCACGCGTCGCCGTAGTTCTTCGGCTCGACGAGCAGCGCGCGCGCCGCATCGGCGACGTTCTCGCCGCGTGCCGCGCGCGATTCGAGCGCATAGCACTTGACCTGCGTGTCGTCGTCGAGCACGAAGCGCTTGTACTGGTCGTCGAAGCTGCGCCAGTCGTGGCGCGCGCCGAGCACGAGCAGGTAGTCGTTGCGCAGGCGGTCGGCGATCGCCTGGCCGTCGTAGCGCTGCAGGAACGACTGCACGGGCGCATCCGGCGCATCGACGCGCGCGCGGCCCGTCGAATCGAACAGCTGCGGCTTGATCTGGAAATACTCGACGTAGGACGGGACCGGATAGTTCGGGATCGTCGACGCGAGCTGCGCGGCTTTCGCGGCGTCGTTGCGGCGCGCGGCTTCGCGCAGCTGCACGAAGATCTGGTCGTCCCCGGGGAGCGTGTCGTCGTTCGGTGCGGCGCACGCGGCCGTACCCGCGACGAGTGCGGCGGCCGCAAGCGTCAGCGCGACCGCGCGATATACTCGGAAAAGGCTGTTCGACATCGTTTTGAATGGAGCGCGAAGTGAGCGAAAGCATAGCACGCAACCCTGTGCCGAACCCGAAGGTTGCGCTACGCAAAACGCTGTCCGGCGCGCGGCGCGACGCCGCGTCGCAACCCGCCGCGAACGCCGCGCTCGACGCGCGGCTGCGCACGCTGCTCGAACGGCTCGCGCCGCGCACGGTCGGGTTTTACTGGCCGCTGCAGGGCGAATTCGATGCGCGCGATGCGGTGCTCGCCTGGTGCGCGGCCGGTGCGGGGCGCCGCGCCGCGCTGCCGGTGATCGACGAGCGGCACACGCCGCTCGTGTTCCATGCGTGGGACGCGCACACGCCGATGCGCGAAGGTCATCACCGGATTCCGGAACCCGCGTCGGGAATCGTCGTCGTGCCCGATCTGCTGCTGATTCCCTGCCTGGGATTCGATCCGCAGCGCTACCGGCTCGGCTACGGCGGCGGCTATTACGACCGCACGCTCGCCGCGTGGCCGGGCGACACGCTGCCCGTGACGGTCGGCATCGCGTATGAAGCGTGCCGCGTCGATGCGCTGCCGGCCGAAGCGCACGATCTCGCGCTGCGCTGGATCGTGACCGACGGCGCGCTCTACCCGGCCGCCGGATGACGCGGCGCCGCGGTTGCCGCGGCCGTCATCCCGCGCCCGTCAGCGCCGCGCCGCGCGCCACCCTTGCCGCAATCGTGTACAGGCTTACAGCGACGCCGCCGCGCGCGCGGCCGTGTCGTAAAGGCCCGATGCGTGGCGCAGCAACTGCGCCGCGTCGCCGATCTGCTCGTTGGTGAGCCCGCTGTCCTTCAGCGTCTCGATCAGGCAGTGCTCGCGCACCTCGCGATACTTCAGGCACAGGTCGCGGCCCGCGTCGGTCGCGAAGAAGAACACCTCCTTGCCGTTCTTCTCGCTCTTTACATAGCCGCGGGCGATCAGTTTTTTCAGCGCATAGGTCGCGACGTGCGTATCCTCGATATTGAGCACGAAGCAGATGTCGGCGAGCTTCTTCTTGCGTTCGCGATGGCTGACGTGATGCAGCAGCGACACCTCGACCGCCGTCATGTCCTTCGCACCGGCCGCCGACATGCAGCGCACCATCCAGCGGTTGAACGCGTTGCCGGCCATGATGAGCCCGTATTCGAGTTCCGACAGCTCCGCGCTCGAATCGGAAACGAGGTGTTCGGATGACACGATCTTGGTCGCAGGTCGCTTCATGGAAAGGCGGCGCAAGGAGGTTGACAGGGTGTGCCGAGTGTACGTCAGAAGCCCTCGTATACGGGCTAGGCGAAAACGCTTATTGAGAAGTTGTCGATATTTTATTGACAATGTGCGCTAACATTGCCGTCCGAACCGTGCCAGTCCGATGACGCAACCCCGCTTTTATCCGCTCGGCGATGCCGCCCTCGTCTGCGAGGTGCCGCCGCCTGCCACGCTCGATTGCCAGCGCCGCGTCTGGGCCGTTGCCGAGGCCGCGCGCGCATGGCCCGACGTGATCGACGTCGTGCCGGGCATGAACAACCTGACCATCGTGTTCGACGCGCTCGCCGCGACGGCCGACTCGCTCATGCCCGCGCTGCGCGACGCGTGGGAGACGGCCGACGTCGAGCACGCAGACGGCCGCGAGATCGAGATTCCGGTCGAATACGGCGGTGTGGCCGGCCCGGATCTGCCGGCCGTCGCCGCCCACACGGGCCTGTCGGCCGACGAAGTCGTCGCGCGCCACACGGCCGGCGAATACGTCGTGTTCTTCATCGGCTTCCAGCCGGGCTTCGCGTATCTCGGCGGCCTCGACCCGTCGCTGCACACGCCGCGCCGCGCGGCGCCGCGCCTCGAGGTGCCGGCCGGCTCGGTCGGCATCGGCGGCGCGCAGACAGGCATCTACCCGGCCACGTCGCCCGGCGGCTGGCAACTGATCGGCCGCACGTCGCACGTGCTGTTCGATCCGGCACGGCCGCAGCCGACGCTGCTGCTGCCCGGCGACCGCGTGCGCTTCACCATTGCGGGAGTCGACGCACGATGACCCAGAGCAACGCACCGGGCACCATCGAAGTGGTGCGGGCCGGCCCGCTGTCCACCGTGCAGGATCTCGGGCGCCGCGGCGCGCGCCATCTCGGCGTCGCGCAGGGCGGCGCGCTCGACGGCCTCGCGCTCGAGGTCGGCAACCGGCTGGTCGGCAACCGCCCCGACGCGGCGGCCATCGAGATCACGATCGGCCCGACCGCCTTCCGCTTCACGCGCGCCACGCGCATCGCGATCACCGGCACCGAGTTCGGCGGGACACTCGATGGCCGGCGAGTGCATTCATGGTGGAGCCTGCCGGTCGAGGCCGGCCAGACGCTCGTGCTGCCGGCCGCGAAACGCGGGATGCGCGGCTACCTGTGTATCGCGGGCGGCATCGACGTGCTGCCGATGCTCGGCTCGCGCAGCACCGATCTCGCGTCGCGCTTCGGCGGCCTCGGCGGCCGCACGCTGCGCGACGGCGATCGGCTCCCGGTCGGCGTGCCGCCGGCCGGCGCGGCCTGTCTCGCGGCCGACGCGCCCGAATTCGGCGTGAAGGCGCCCGCGTGGTGCGCGTTCGTGCGCGTCGACGAGCCGCCGCGCCGCCACCGCCCCGCGCATGCGCCGTGGGCGATGCCCGTGCGCGTGCTGCCGGGCCCCGACTATGCGTCGTTCGCGGCCGATTCGCAGCAGGCGTTCTGGGACGAGGAATGGCTCGTCACCGCGAACAGCAACCGGATGGGCTATCGCCTCGCCGGCGCCGAGCTCGTGCGCGAGCGGCCGGTCGAGCTGCTGTCGCACGCGGTGCTGCCCGGCACGATCCAGGTGCCGCCGAACGGCCAGCCGATCGTGCTGATGCACGACGCGCAGACCACCGGCGGCTACCCGAAGATCGGCACGGTGATCCGCGCCGATCTGTGGAAGCTCGCGCAGGCGCGGCTCAACCTGCCGATCCGCTTCGTGCGCACGACACCGGACGCCGCGCGCGCCGCCCTCGCCGCGGAACGTGCGTACCTGCGGCAGATCGACGTCGCGATCGACATGCGCGAGGAAGCGCGCCGCCGCGCGCAATCGCGCGCGGCGTGACAATGGCGGAAGCTGTACGGAAGACGCGCCACGCAATCAGTGGACGAGGAACAAAATGGAAATCGATCTGAATGCTGATCTCGGCGAAGGATGCGGATCGGACGAGGCGCTGCTCGACCTCGTCACGTCGGCGAACATCGCATGCGGGTGGCATGCAGGCGGCGCGAATGCGATGCGCGACTGCGTGCGCTGGTCCGTGCAGAAAGGCGTGTCGATCGGCGCGCACCCGAGCTTTCACGATCCAGAGAATTTCGGCCGCAAGGAAATGCAGCTGCCGGCCGGCGACATCTATGCCGGCGTGCTGTACCAGCTCGGCGCGCTGTCGGCGATCGCGCAGGCCGAAGGCGGACGCATCGCGCACGTGAAACCGCACGGCGCGCTGTACAACCAGGCCGCGCGCGACCCGATGATCGCCGATGCGGTGGTGTCCGCGATCCACGACTTCGATCCGTCGCTCGCGGTGTTCGGGCTCGCGAACAGCGTGTTCGTCGCGGCCGCACGGCAGGCGGGGCTCGCCGCGGTGGAGGAAGTGTTCGCCGATCGCGGCTACCGCGCGGACGGCTCGCTCGTGCCGCGCAGCCAGCCCGGCGCGCTGATCGACGATGAAGACGCGGTGCTCGCGCGCACGCTCGACATGGTGCGCAACCGGCAGGTACGCGCATTGAGCGGCGAATGGGTGCCGCTCAACGCGCAGACCGTCTGCCTGCACGGCGACGGACCGCACGCGCTGGCGTTCGCGAAACGGATTCGCGCGGCGCTCGAGGCCGCCGGCGTCGACGTCGTCGCGCCCGGCGCGCTGCAGGCCGACGAAGGCGCGTGACGCGCATTGCCCGTAGCCGTTGCACAAAAGAAAAAAGCGCCCTCGTGGCGCTTTTCCGTTGGCGCAATCGCTGCGGCTTCGCCGTCTGTCGATTCACCCCCCGAAACCGTCTTGCGACGGTGACCGGAAAAATATTCCGGATTAAAAATCGTCCGCCGCCGCCCGATCACTGCATTCCCCGGTCAGACGACGGAACGTTGCTTATCTGCAAGTCGGCCTGCATGCGTATGTTGTCCGACGATGATTGGCCCCGCCGTGCATGCAGACACTCCGCGGCCGGCACGTGCTTCACGTGCCGGCAACGCTAACCCCGCGCTTTATTTCTGCTACCCCGTAGAACTTATCTATTCTTTTCATTTTTTCAACTTGTGGGGTGAAGAATAGATATTGGCAGAACGGGATGTCAATCGTTTTAAACGCTATTTTCCGACGATTCGAGGGTTTTCCTTATCGACTTCCGCCATCGCGCCGGCGTCTCGCAATGCGCGCGCGAGGTCGATCAAACAGGGGAAGATCGGTGCGTGCCGCCGGGCGCGATCAGTTCGCGTCGACCCGGTATCCTTGCTGGCGCAACAATTCGAGCACGCCGCGCGGGCCGCCCAGATGCAGCGCGCCAATCGCGACGAACAGCGGCCGGTTCGGCGCGGCGATTGCCGTCATCCGTGCAACGAAGCGCCGGTTGCGCTCGTACAGGATCTTGTTGTCGATCGATGCCGACAACGCCTTCGAACGCGCGAGCCGCTCGCTCTTCGCGACGGCCCATGCCGAGATCGCGTCGGCGTCGCCAATTCGCCACAGCCGGTGCAGCGCCTTGATGTCGTCCGCGTTCTGCGCGGGGGTCTGCACCATGTCCTGCGCGAGCATCTCGCGCTGCTCGGCCAGCGTGAGCCCGGTGAACGCGCGCATCTGCTCGGCGAGCGTCTCGAGCCCGATCACGCGGCCGCCCTTCTTTTTCAGGAATACGTTCTGCAGCTGCGCCTCGGTGCCGTACTCGGTCTGCAGGCCGGCCGACAGCGAATCGTAGGTCTCGACGACGAGCGCCGCGAGCCACGGCCGCATCTTGCGGATCTCGGCCAGCGCGGCCGGGTTGCCGCGCAGGCGCGCCGCGAGCCGCTGCCACAGCGGCTCGGGCAGCAGGCGCTGCAGGCACGGGTAGCGGCACACGCCGTATTTCGACACGTCGTCCTGCGACTCGAGCAGATCGTCGGGCGACAGCTCGAGCGCGAGCGTCGGCGACGCGGCGAGCGCCGCGAGGATGCGCGGCCGGAACGGCTGCGCGCTCGGGTAATCGGACGGGTCGCCCGTGTGCAGCGTGCCGAGCACGTACAGCGTGACCTTGCCCTTGGTCGCGACGTAGAACGGCATGCGCGCGGGCTGCACGCGCACCGTGCCGCGCGCGACCGTGCCGTCCGACGCGGCAGGCACGTGGAAGCCCGGCAGGCTCATGCCGGGCGGCGGGATCTGCGACGGATGGATCGGCGAGGTGGCCGGCGCGCGCCCTTCGGCGCGCGCGGATTCGACAGGAACCACGAGGCTGGCCGCCACGCACGCGCCGGCCAGCGCCGCGCCCGTGACGGTACGCACGCTCCAGCGCCGCGCGTAGCGGTACGCGCGCATCACGCGCGCGCTGCTGGCCCCCGAACGGCGCACGCCGGACGCGCGCGCCGCCAACGCTTCAGGCATTCGCCTCCCCTACCTCCTCGGCGCGATGGCAGGCCACGCGCCGGCCGTCGACGTCGCGCAACTGCGGCTCCTCGGCGCGGCAGCGCTCGACCGCATACGGGCAGCGCTGGTGGAACGCGCAGCCCGACGGCGGATTGAGCGGCGACGGCAGCTCGCCCTGCAGCTTGATCTGCACGCGGCGGTCTTCCTCGAAGATCGCCGGCGTCGCCGACATCAGCGCGCGCGTGTACGGATGGCGCGGCCGCGCATAGATCGTTGCTTTATCGCCGAGCTCGGCGACGCTGCCGAAGTACATCACCATCACGTCGTCCGCGACGTGCTCGACCACCGACAGGTTGTGCGAGATGAACACGTAGCTCGTCTTGAACTGCTCCTGCAGATCCATGAACAGGTTCAGGATCTGCGCCTGGATCGACACGTCGAGCGCGGACACCGGCTCGTCGGCGACGACGATGCGCGGATCGAGGATCATCGCGCGCGCGATCGCGACACGCTGCCGCTGGCCGCCCGAGAACATGTGCGGATAGCGCTTCGCGTGCTCGGGCCGCAGGCCGACCGTGCGCATGATCTGCGCGATGCGCTGCGCGCGCTCGGTGGCCGTCAGGTTCGTGTTGATCTCGAGCGGCTCGGCCAGCGTCTGCTCGACGGTCTTGCGCGGGTTCAGCGACGCGAACGGGTTCTGGAACACCATCTGCACGCGGCGGCGCAGGTCGGCGACCGTCTCGCGGTTCGCACCGGCCACGTTCTTGCCGTCGATCATCAGGCTGCCCGCGGTGGGCGTCTCGATCATCGTGAGCTGCCGCGCGAGCGTCGACTTCCCGCAGCCCGACTCGCCGACGACGGCGAGCGTCTTGCCGCGCTTCAGCGAGAACGACACGCCGTTCAGCGCCTTCACCGTGCCCTGCCCGAACATCCCGCGCTTCACCGAATAGTGCTTCGCGAGCCCGTTGGCCACCAGCACGGCTTCCTCGTCGGGCGATGCGCGATGGACTTCTTGATTTGCATTCATCGTGAACTCCTGTCGACCGGCGTTTGCCCTTTGGCGCTTACTCCGGTCCCATGCGAAGCCGTCAGGTCGAGGTTGGACACATTGAGCGGCTTGATGCAGCGTGCGCGCATCGCTTCGTTGCCGGACACCAGCGTATCGAGCGCCGGCCGCGCCTTGCGGCAATCGTCGACGACGTACTTGCAGCGCGGCGCGAACAGGCACCCGGACGGGCGATCATCGCGGCCCGGCACCATGCCGGGCAATGCGGCAAGGCGACGCGCCCCCTTATTGTGCTCGGGAATCGCCGCGAGCAGCGCTTCGGTGTACGGATGATGCGGCGCGCGGAAGATGTCCGGCACGCGATTGGTCTCGATGATCTCGCCCGCGTACATCACTGCGACGCGGTGCGCGACCTCCGACACCACGGCCAGGTCGTGCGAGATCAGCACGAGCGCCATCCCGCGCTCCTTCTGCAGCTTCACGAGCAGATCCATGATCTGCGCCTGGATCGTCACGTCGAGCGCGGTGGTCGGCTCGTCGGCGATCAGCAGCTTCGGGTTGCACGCGACCGCCATCGCGATCATCACGCGCTGGTTCATCCCGCCCGACATCTGGTGCGGGAACGACGCGACGCGGTTCTTCGCATCGGGAATGCCGACCTGGTCGAGCAGTTCGAGCGCGCGCCGGTTCAGCGCGTCGCCGCGCAGGCCTTCGTGCAGCTTCAGCACCTCCTTGATCTGGTAGCCGACCGTATAGCTCGGGTTCAGGCTCGTCAGCGCGTCCTGGAACACCATCGCGATGTCCTTGCCGACGATCTTGCGGCGCGCCTTCGGCGACGCCTTCAGCAGGTCGACGCCGTTGAACGTGACCTCGTCGGCCGTCACCTTGCCCGGCGCGTCGATCAGGCCCATCAGCGCCATCATCGTCACGCTCTTGCCCGAGCCCGATTCGCCGACGACGCCCACCACCTCGCCCGGCGCGATCGACAGGTTGATCCGGTCGACCGCGGGCAGGCCGTTGAAGTTCACCGCGAGATTGCGGATGGTCAGAAGATTGCTCATGGTCACGCCATCCGTTTCAGTTTGGGATCGAGCGCGTCGCGCAGCCCGTCGCCGAGCAGGTTGATCGCGAGCACTGAAATCAGGATCGACAGGCCCGGCATCGTCACGATCCACCACGCGTTGTCGATGTAGTCGCGCGCGGAGGCCAGCATCGCGCCCCACTCGGCGGTCGGCGGCTGCACGCCGAGGCCGAGGAAGCCGAGCGCGGCCGCATCGAGGATCGCCGACGAGAAGCCGAGCGTCGCCTGCACGATCAGCGGCGCGGTGCAGTTGGGCAGCACCTGCGAGAACATCAGGCGCAGCGTGCCGGCACCGGCCACGCGCGACGCCGTCACGTATTCCTTCTGCAGCTCGCCGAGCGCCGATGCGCGCGTGAGGCGAACGTAGGCCGGCAGCGCGACGATCGCAATCGCGAACATCGTGTTGGTGAGGCCCGGGCCGATGATCGCGACGACCGCGACCGCGAGCAGCAGCGACGGCAGCGCGAGCAGCACGTCCATGATGCGCATCACGGGCGTGTCGGCCCACTTCTGGAAGAACGCGGCGACGAGCCCGAGCACGACGCCGGGGATCAGCGCGAGCACGACCGACACGAAGCCGATCCAGAACGACATCCGCGCGCCGTACATCAGGCGCGAAAGAATGTCGCGGCCCGCTTCGTCGGTGCCGAGGATGAATTTCCAGTTGCCGCCGGCGAGCCACGCGGGCGGGATCTTCACGTAGTCGCGGTATTGCTCGACCGGGCTGTGCGGCGCGAGCAGCGGCGCGAGCAGCGCGACCAGGATCAGCACGAGCACGACGATGCCCGCGGCGACCGCGCCGCGGTTGCGCGAGAAATTGGCCCAGAACTCGCGCAGCGCGAGCGCACGGCCGCCGGCCGGCGCGGATTCGCTCGGCAGGGTGTTTTGCAGATTGCTCATGGAATTACCTCGTGTGGCGGATGCGCGGATTCAGCACGCCGTACAGCAGGTCGACGACCAGGTTCACGACGATCACGAGCGTCGCGATCAGCAGGATGCCGCCCTGGACGACCGGATAGTCGCGGCGGCCGATCGCATCGATCAGCCACTTGCCGACACCGGGCCACGAAAAGAGCGTCTCGGTCAGCACGGCGCCCGCGAGCAGCGTGCCGATCTGCAGGCCGATCACGGTGACGACCGGGATCAGCGCATTGCGCAGCGCATGCACGACGACCACGCGCACGGGCGACAGCCCCTTCGCGCGTGCGGTGCGGATGTAGTCCTCGCGCAGCACTTCGAGCATCGACGAGCGCGTCATCCGCGCGATCACCGCGAGCGGGATCGTGCCGAGCACGATCGCGGGCAGGATCAGGTGGCTGACCGCCGACCTGAACGAGCCTTCGTCCGGCGCAAGCAGCGCGTCGATCAGCATGAAGCCCGTCGGGTGCGGGAAGTCGTATTCGACGGCGATGCGCCCCGACACGGGCGTCCAGCCGAGATACGACGAAAACACCATGATGAGGATCAGCCCCCACCAGAAGATCGGCATCGAGTAGCCGGTGAGCGCGGTGCCCATCACGCCGTGGTCGACGACCGAGCCGCGCCGCAGCGCGGCGATCACGCCGGCCGGCAGCCCGACCGCGAGCGCGAACACGAGCGCGCACAGCGACAGCTCGACGGTCGCCGGGAAGCGCGCGAAGAACTCGCCCGCGACGCTCGTGTTGGTGATGATCGATGTGCCGAGGTCGCCGTGCAGCGCACGGCCGATGTAGTGGACGTACTGCATGGGCAGCGGCTGGTCGAGCCCGAGGCGTTTCATCGCCTCCGCGTGCATCGCGGGATCGACGCCGCGCTCGCCCATCATCACTTCGATGGGGTCGCCCGGTATCAGGTGAATCAGCGCAAACGCCAGGATGGTGATGCCGATGAAGGTCGGGATCACCATCCCCACGCGGCGCAACACGAATGTGAACATGATGCGTCTCGTATTTTCTTGTGGGAAATGTGCGACCGGCGACGGGAAGCTTTTGGCCTCCCGCCGCCGGATGAGTTAGCCGGTCTCGGTCGTCGTAGACAGCTTACGCCGGGCGTGTTACTTCACGCTAACACCGTCGAAGCGGGCATAGCCGAGCGGCTCGATGCGCATGTCGACCACGTTCTTGCGCACCGGCTGGTAGACCGTCGAGTTCGCGATCGGCGAGAACGGCAGCTGTTGCGCGAAGATCTGCTGCGCCTGCATGTAGAGCTTCGTGCGCGCGTCCTGGCCCGTCGTCGTGCGGCCCTTCTGGACCAGTTCGTCGAACGGCTTGTAGCACCAGTGCGAGAAGTTGTTGCCCTTGATCGCCTCGCAGCCGAGCAGCGTGCCGAGCCAGTTGTCCGGATCGCCGTTGTCGCCCGTCCAGCCGATCAGCATCGTGTCCTGCTCGCCCGAGTGCGCGCGCTTGATGTACTCGCCCCATTCGTACGTGACGATCTTCGCCTTCACGCCGATCTTCGCCCAGTCGGCCTGGATCATCTCGGCCATCAGGCGGGCGTTCGGGTTGTACGCGCGCTGCACCGGCATCGCCCACAGCGTGATCTCGAAACCGTTCGCATAGCCGGCCTTCGCGAGCAGCGCCTTCGCCTTCGCGGTGTCGTAGGCGGCCATCTTCAGGTTCTTGTCGTACGACCATTGGGTCGGCGGCACCGGCGCGCTGGCGGCCTGGCCGGCACCCTGGTAGACGGATTCGAGAATCGCCTTCTTGTTGATCGCCATGTCGAGTGCCTGACGCACCTCGAGCTTGTCGACCGGCTTGTGCTCGACGTTGTACGCGAGATAGCCGAGGTTGAAGCCCGCCTGCGACGGCATGTCGACGCCCGAATCGGCCTTCAGCGTCGCGATGTCGGCCGGACGCGGATAGCTCATCACCTGGCATTCGTTGCGCTTGATCTTCTGCACGCGCACGCCCGGATCGGGCGTGATCGAGAAGATCAGCTTCGAGACCTTCACTTCGCCCTTCTTCCAGTAATCAGGATTGCCGTCGAAACGGATCGTCGCGTCCTTCGTGTAGCTGCGGAAGATGAACGGGCCCGTGCCGACCGGCTTCTGGTTGATGTCGGCGGCCTTGCCGGCCTTCATCAGCTGGTCGCCGTATTCGGCCGACAGGATCGACGCGAATTCCATCGCCATGTTCTGGATGAACGGCGCGTTCGGCTCGGCCAGCGTGAACTTCACCGTGTACGGATCGACCTTCTCGACCTTCGTGATCAGCTTGTCGAGGCCCATGTCGGTGAAGTACGGGAACGACACCGGGTATGCCTTGCGGAACGGCTGGTTCGGGTCGAGCATGCGCTGGAACGAGAACAGCACGTCGTCCGCGTTGAATTCGCGCGTCGGCTTGAAGAAGTCGGTCGTGTGGAACTTCACGCCGTGGCGCAGGTGGAACGTGTACACCTTGCCGTCGGACGACACGTCCCACTTCTCGGCGAGGCCCGGCTCGACCTTCGTGCCGCCGCGCTCGAATTCGACGAGACGGTTATAGACGGTGAACGTGGCGGCGGTGAAATCGACGCCGGTCGTAAATTGCGCGGAATCGAAACCCGCCGGGCTGCCTTCTGAGCAGTAGACGAGCGTTTTGTTCGGGATCTGTGCGAATGCAGAGCCCGCGACGCCGAGCGATGCCGCTGCCACGCCTGCAATGGCGGTAACACGCAGGGTGTGCAACAGACGGTTGTATTCCATGTTTCCTCCAGGTCTCCAGATCGGATCCGGTCCCGCCAGGGGCCGGCGTACGCGGATATTACTTGAGCTAGCGATACTGCAACAAGCTGGAGAAAAAACTCTTCTAGACGCGCCCGCGCGGGTTTTTGCCGATGTCTAGCACGGACAAAAAATGCGAAAACGCGCGCGAGCGACAATTCCGTTCATCCCGCGCAAGTTTCGTCCGACAACTAAACAATTCGGGCGCGAACGCGAAAGCCCGGCGCGCCGTTTCCCGCATCGGGCCGTCCATCGTTGCGTTTTGCACAACGATTCATTCGATGACGGCATTCATGTCGTCACGCCGGCGCGTCGAGGTCGGCGCTGCGCGCGGGCACGAACGCGACCGCGACGATCGACAGCGCGAGCCCCGCCATCACGTAATAGGTGGGCGCAAGCGGCGACCCGGTGACCTTGATGAGCCACGTGACGATGAACTGCCCGAAGCCGCCGAACAGCATCACCGCGACGTTGTACGCGATCGACAGCCCGGTCGAGCGCACGTTGGCCGGGAACAGCTCGGCGATCATCGCGCCGAACGGCCCGTAATAGCCCGCGAGCGTCACCGACAGCGCGGCCTGCACCGCGATCAGCCGCCCGATGCTCGGCGCCGCGTCGAGCCACGCGAACAGCGGATACATCAGCGCGAGCGTCAGCACGAGCGACCACAGCGACAGCCCCTTGCGGCCGATGCGATCCGACCATGCGCCCGCGACCGGCGACAGCACCATCAGCAGCAGGTTGCCGATGATCACCGCATAGAACGATTCCGCGTAGGGCAGCTTCAGCTGCTTCACCGCGAAGGTCGGCAGATAGCTGATCAGCACGTAGACCGTCACCGTCAGCGCGATCACCGAGCCGAGCCCGCACAGCACCTCGCGCGGGTGGCGCGTGAACACTTCGCCGAGCGTCGCGCGGCGCGCGCTCTGCTGCGCATGCAGGAACGCTTCGGAATCGGCGAGATGGCGGCGGATATAGAAACCGATCGGGCCGATCATGAGCCCGAGGATGAACGGCACGCGCCAGCCCCAGCTGCGCAGCGCGTCGTGCGACAGCCCGCGCGTCACGGCCGCGCCGACGAGCGCGCCGATCAGCAGCGCGGCCGCCTGGCTCGCCATCTGCCAGCTGCCGTAGAAACCGCGTTTCGAGAACGGCGCGGCCTCGATCAGCAGCGCCGTCGCGCTGCCGAATTCGCCGCCCGCGGAGAAGCCCTGCAGCAGGCGGCCGAGCACGATCAGGATCGGGCCGCCGATGCCGATCGCCGCATAGGGCGGCGCGATCGCGAGCAGGAAGATGCCGCCCGTCATCAGCAGGATCACCAGCGACAGCGCGGCCTTGCGGCCGGCGCGGTCCGCGTACAGCCCGAACACGATGCCGCCGATCGGGCGCATGAAGAACGCGACGCCGAATGTCGCGGTGGTCAGCAGCAGCGACGAGTATTCGCTGGAGGTCGGGAAGAACAGCTCGGCGATCACGACCGTCATGAAGCCGAACACCGTGAAGTCGTACCACTCGAGCGCGTTGCCGATCACGGCCGCCGCAACCGCACGCCGGTTCAGCGCACGCTCGGGCCGGATCGTTTTCGTTGAATTCGCAATCGTCGCCATGCGTGCCTCGTCCTCGTGAATTCGCCGTGTGGGGCGGCGCGGCGCGCGGTGTGCCCGCAGCGCGCTGGTTTGCAGCGAGTGTAGAAAGCGACGGAACCGTTTTCAAGCATTAAAAACGCCCGCCGTCTTTCGACGGCGGGCGTTTTGCGGTTTTCGCCACAATGCGGCATCGCACGATGCCGCACGGGCCTCAACCCATCTTCGAGAAGGCACTGCACCAGCCCTTCGCCGACACCTGCTTGCCGGGGAAGGCGCCGCACGGGCCCGAAGCCGAACCCTTCTTGCCCTGGTACAGCATGCAGGCCGCGCAATCCTGGCCCGCTGCGTATTTCGGGTACTTCGTCTTGTCGACCTTCGTGGCATCGGCCTTGTAGCCGAGCGCCACCGCGGTCGGATCGGTTTCCGGCAGCATCGGCGCATCGGCCAGCGCTTCGCGCGACAGCGCCAGCGCGGACACGACACCAACGCTCGTAATCAGGAAACTCCGACGGGATGTTTTCATGGGGGACTCGCTCCAACGTTATCGGTTTGAAAGCTGTTCTGGCGACAGCCGTTCAACAGAATAACCGCCAAGCGAATAAATGTGCGCGCCGAAATGCCGGAGATAATGAATTTGACACGGCCGACACGCCGCGCGCCGCGTCAGCGGTAAGCCGCCATGTCGCCCACGCGCTGCGCGAGCGCGAGCGCCGCGGTGAGCCCCGGCGATTCAATGCCGAACAGGTTCACGAGCCCGCGCACGCCATGCTGCGCGGCGCCCTGCACGATGAAGTCGGCCGGCGGCTCGCCGGGCCCCGCGACCTTCGGCCGGATGCCCGCGTACGCCGGCTGCAGCGAGTCGTCGGGCAGGCCCGGCCAGAACGCGCGAATCGACGCGTAGAACGCGGTCGCGCGCGCGGGATCGACTTCGTAGCGCAGCGCATCGACCCATTCGACGTCCGGGCCGAAGCGCGCCTGCCCGCCGAGATCGAGCGTCAGGTGCACGCCGAGCCCCGCGCGATCGGGCATCGGGTAGATCAGGTGCGAGAACGGCGCGCGGCCCGACAGGCTGAAGTAATTGCCGCGCGCGAGATAGAGCGGCGGCACCCAGCGCGGGTCGAGGCCGCGCGTGCGACGCGCCAGCGCCTGTGCGCCGAGGCCCGCGCTGTTGATCACGCAGGCAGCCTCGATCTCGGCCGGCGCGTCGCCGCCGGTGCGCACGATGAAGCGCCCGCCGCGCAGCACGTCGATCGATTCGACCGGAGATTTCAGCGCGCACACGGCGCCGTCGCGTTCCGCGGCGCCGAGCAGCGCGAGCATCAGCTGGTGGCTGTCGACGATGCCGGTGGACGGCGAGAACACCGCCCCCACGCATTCGAGCGCGGGCTCGAGCGTCTGCGCCTCGGCGCGCGTGAGCGGCAGCAGGTCGAGCACGCCGTTTTCGACCGCGCGCGCGGCGATCGACTTCAACTGCTTCACCTGCGCGGCGCTCGTCGCGACGAGCAGCTTGCCGGCACGCCGGTGCGGCACGTGATGCGTCTCGCAGAATTCGTACAGCAGATCGCGCCCGTGCACGCACGACATCGCCTTCAGCGACCCGCGCGGATAGTAAAGCCCCGCGTGGATCACCTCGCTGCTGCGCGAGCTCGTGCCCGTGCCGATCGCATCGGCGGCTTCGAGCACGAGCGTTTCACGCCCGCGCGCGGCCAGTTCGCGCGCAATCGCCAGACCGACGACGCCCGCGCCGATCACCACACAATCCGTCTGCTCCATGACTTTTCGCACCGCTAATGCGTCGAGGGGAGAGAAGGGAATTGTACGTCCCGGTTCGCCCGCTTGCCGAACGGATGCGCACCACGTCGCGACGGCACGGCGCGCGCATCCCGCCGCCGTGCCGCGCCGCCGGCTCAGAAGCCGATCGGCCTGCGCTTCGCGGCGCCCTCGTCGGCGCGGATGTCGCACGGCCCGATCGCGTCGCGGCCGTCGAGCCGCGCCGCGCCGAATGCGTGCAGCAGCGCGCGGCGCATCGTGCGCGGCGGCGTCTCGGCCAGCACGTCGAGCGCGTCGTCGCCGAGCATGTCGGGGAAGCGCCGCCCCCACGCATGCGACGTGCGGATCTCGTCGTAGATCGTCTGCGCAATCCGGCGCGCGCCGGCCGCATCGGGCGGCGCGATCTCGTACACGTTCATCCGGTTGAGCAGCGGCTCCGGAATCGCGTGCGCGTCGTTCGCGGTCGCGATCCAGATCACGTTGCCCGCATCGATCGGCACTTCCGCGAATTCGTCGATGAATGCCCGCGCGGTGTCGTGCTCGAGCAACGCGTACAGTGCGCCGAGCGGATCGTATTGCGCATCGCTGCCGGCCTTGTCGATCTCGTCGACCGCGATCACCGGGTTCGCGTAGCTGCCGTTCACCAGCGCCTCGAACACCTTGCCGGGCTTCGCGTTCTTCCATTGCGACGATGCGCCCGACAGGATCCAGCCGGCCGTCAGCGAACTCATCGGCACGTAGTGGTACGCGGTGCCGAGCAGTAGCGCGAGCGCCTTCGCGAAATGCGTCTTGCCGATGCCGGGCGGCCCGAGCAGCAGGATCGGCATCAGTTCGAGCCGGTCGTCCGTTTCGAGACACAGCGCGACCTGCTTGCGCACGTCGTCGAGCGTCTCGGCGAAATTGGGCAGCGCCTCGCCGAGCGCGTCGAACGACGGCATCCGGTTCGGCTTCACGCAGAAGCGCAGATTGCCTGTCCTGAGCATCCTCTCGTAGGTGGCGCGCAGTGCGTCGCTCGCGCTCTCGTTCAGGTCGTTCAGCGCCGTCTCGACCTGCTCGAGGTCGTACACCGTGCTGAAGGACGCCACCGCCAGTTCCTGTTTCACCATCGCCGTCGTCATACCAACCTCGCTGCCGCTTGCCGTCACCAACCATCAGACCCTTACGATTTCAGTGTAGCGGGCCCGCATCCGCGCGCAAGCAAGCAGCCGTGCGAGTCTGCTGCTAACAGCCGGCGCGCGCTGCACGCCGGCGCGCCGCGGCGTATGATCGACGGTTCACCCGCCCGCCGCGCCGGCCTTGGCCGACGGCGCCCGCGCGGCGCCTCGCGCCCGTCCCGAAGGTATGCCGATGTCCGTCCCCACTGCTTCCCCGCGCGTCGATAGCGATGCGATCGGCGCCGTCGACGCGGCGCTCACGTCGCGTCGCGCGATCCGCGCATTCCTGCCGACGCCCGTGCCGCGCGACACGCTCGAGGCGATCCTCGAAGCCGCGAGCCGCGCGCCGTCGGGCACCAACATCCAGCCGTGGCACGTGTACGTCGCGACCGGCGCCACGCGCGATGCGCTCGCCGCCGCGCTCACCGCGGCGTACGACGATCCCGCGCGCGACGAGAAATACGTCGCCGAGTACGACTACTACCCGCGCGAATGGGTGTCGCCGTATATCGACCGGCGCCGCAAGGTCGGCTGGGACCTGTACGGCCTGTTGAACATCGGCCGTGACGAGAAGGCGCGCATGCACGCGCAGCACGCACGCAACTTCCGTTTCTTCGATGCCCCGGTCGCGCTGTTCTTCACGCTCGATCGCGTGATGACGCACGGTGCATGGCTCGATTGCGGGATGTTCCTGCAGGGCGTGATGACGGCCGCGCGCGCCCGCGGGCTCGATACCTGCCCGCAGGCCGCGTTCGTGCCGTTTCACCGGATCGTCGCCGAACACCTCGGCATTCCCGCCAACGAACAGTTCGTCTGCGGCATGGCGCTCGGCCATGCGGACCCGGCCGCGATCGAGAACGGCCTTGTCACCGAGCGCGCGCCCGTCGCCGAGTTCGCGCGTTTTTTTGCTTGAAAACGCATGGCGCGGCCCTACCTTTCGAAGAGGACCGCATCGTGCGGCGGACCTGCCGCGGCACGTCCCGTCACATCACGATCGAAATCGATCGGGCGTAAGATGTGCGTCCGTTCCCCGCTATTCCGCGTTTCCGGAGACGTTTCATGCTGAAACACGGCCTGGCCGTCCTGCTCGCGAGCGTCGCGCTCGCCGCTTATGCGCAGAACCCCGCACCGGCCTCCGTCGCGTGGGAAATCCAGGTGGTGCGCGACGGTCAGACGATCGACACGTTCCAGCAGCGCACCACCGTGGGTCAGACCCGCACCGATACCCATCGCTATCCGTCCGCCGTGCCGGTCGGCTGCGGCAACGCCGCGCGCGTCGTGCCGACCGAGCGCTCGCGCTCGGTGACGGTCGCGCCGCTCACCGTCGACACGACCGCGAACACCGTGTCGCTCGCGCTCGACGTGCAGGAAACGCTCGACGACGAAAACGCGACGCGCAGCGATCCGTGCTTGCCCGCATCGCCGCGGCAAATCGTCGCGAGCCACCCCGGCCTGTCGGTCGGCGGCGACGCCTGGACCGACTGGACGCTCGTCGAGCAGCGCCCGCACCTCGTGTACCGCGTGCGTGCGCACGTCGCGAAGGACTGAGCGTCATGTCCGTCGCCCCTTTGTCCCTGCCGTTCGCCGAACCGCACGCCGCACCCGACGAAATCACCGCGGTCAGCTGGAACCTGCACAAGGGCCGCTCGCCGCTCGGCTTCACCGCGTGGAACGCGATGCGCAACTGGATGCAGTCGACCCACGCCGACGTGTATTTCCTGCAGGAAGCGATGGCGCGCCGCATGCCGCGCCCCCTCCTCGCGCCCGGCTTCGGCGCGCAGATGGACGACGCGGTCGACGACGTGTGGCACTGCCAGGCCACCGAGATCGCGCATGCGCTCGACTGGCAGATCGCGCTCGGGCCGAACGTGTTCAAGCCGTCGTGGCGGCACGGCAACGCGATCCTGTCGCCGCATCCGCTCGACCTCGGCGGCCGCTGGGACATCTCCGCGCACCGCTTCGAGCGACGCGGTCTGCTGGTCGCGCGCGCGACGCTCGCCGGCGCGCGCCCCGTCACGCTGCTGTGCGCGCACCTCGCGCTCACGCGCGCCGCCAGGCTGCGCCAGATGCACTGGATCGCGCACTGGATCGTGCGCAATGCGGGCGACGGCCCGCTGATGCTCGCCGGCGACTTCAACGACTGGCGCAACGATTCGGTCGCGCTGTTCGGCGAGATCGGGATGTCCGAGGTCGCGACGCTGCTCGGCGAATCGGGCCGCACGTTCCCCGCGTTCTCGCCGGCGCTCGCGCTCGACAAGATGTTCGTGCGCGGCCTGACGCCGCTCGAATGGCGCGCGCCGTCCGGCGAGGCCGCGTGGCTGTCGGACCACCTGCCGTACATCGCACGCCTGCGCCTCGATCCGCAAAACGATCCGCAATAACGATCCCGATCCCGGTCACACCGCAATCGCGCGCCGCTGGCCGCGCCGCACGCGCGCGGCTACCGGCGCGTGCGGCGCCCGCTCGACGCGCTGTGCCGCGTGGCGCTCGTCGGCCTCGACGCGAAACTCGCGGCCGACAAATGAAAGAAAATTGAAATGATTCGTTGCGCCAAATCCGCGCGGCTGCGGGGGTCAAGCCCGCGATCCGCGCCAAGCAGGGTAAAATAACGAGTTCCTCAATCGTCTGTCATCGAGAAGGCGCGTGTCCGACGCGCCGGCCGGCCGATCCGCGATCAGGCCGTCGCACTCGGTTTTTTTGCCCGTTTTTGGGCCCGTTACACGCGTTCGCTACGCGCGTCCGTTTTCAAAGCCATGAGCAAATACGACACCGCCACCGTCCAATCCGTCCATCACTGGACCGACACGCTGTTCAGCTTCACCTGCACCCGTGAAGCGAGCCTGCGCTTCAACAACGGCGAATTCACGATGGTCGGCCTCGAGGTCGACGGCAAGCCGCTCGCGCGCGCCTACTCGATCGTCAGCCCGAACTACGAAGAGCACCTCGAATTCTTCAGCATCAAGGTGCAGAACGGCCCGCTGACGTCGCGCCTGCAGCACCTGAAGGTGGGCGACACGGTGCTGATCGGCAAGAAGCCGACCGGCACGCTGGTCGCCGACAACCTGCTGCCGGGCAAGACGCTGTGGATGCTGTCGACGGGCACGGGCCTCGCGCCGTTCATGTCGATCATCCGCGACCCGGACATCTACGACCGCTTCGACAAGGTGATCCTGACGCACACGTGCCGCCTGAAGGGCGAGCTGGCGTACATGGACTTCATCAAGCACGACCTGCCGGGCCACGAGTACCTGGGCGACATCATCAAGGAAAAGCTGATCTACTACCCGACCGTCACGCGCGAAGCGTTCGACAACGAGGGCCGGATCACCGACCTGATCGCGACCGGCAAGCTGTTCACGGATCTCGACGTGCCGCCGTTCTCGCCGGAAAACGACCGCGTGATGCTGTGCGGCAGCACCGCGATGCTGAAGGACACGACCGACCTGCTGAAGCAGGCCGGCCTCGTCGAAGGCAAGAACAGCGCGCCGGGCCACTACGTGATCGAACGCGCATTCGTGGACTGATCCGCCCCCGAAATTTGTGCCGCATCAAGAACCGGAGCAAAAGCTCCGGTTTTTTTTCGTCCCTACTTGGCGAATTCGTAACAAACTGAGACCATTCCATCTCAAATAGTTACATTTTGATACGTCATCGCCCGGTGCTCGGGTGTCAGTGTTTTTCCTACAACAGGTTCATTCCGATTATTCACATTTACCCTTAAATGTCCGCCTGACATGATCTTTTCAGAATTTTTGAGATATTATTCGGCCCGCGTGGTTACCGTTCGGATGAGGCTGGAAGGGTCGGATGCAAGTGTTACAAAACGTAACTTTTGTTACTTCGGCATGGGGCGATTCTCTGGCGGCGACCGTGATCGAAACGGCAGCCGATCCACGCAACCAGCCGGTGTCTGAACCGCTTTCTGACAGCAGGGAGAGTCATGGATACGTTGCTTAACGCGCCCTCGGGCGCCCCCGCCCCGTTCCCGTCGCGGCAGCTCGTGCATGGCTGCGCCGCTACTCCGTCCATTGCCAAAGCCGCGTCGAAGCGCGATGCTTCCGCCGCGCGGATCGCGGCGCTGTCCGCCCAACTGCTCGCCGCCGACGAAGCGGCCCGCCGCCACCTGGCCGGCGAGCTGCACGACGGGCTCGGCGCCGAACTCACCGCAGCGCGATTCGCGCTCGCAAACGTTCAAACGTGGCTGCCTGCCGATGCGCCGGACGGTTGCCTGCGCGCGCTGGAGCTTGCGCAGCAGGCGCTCGACGCCGCGACCGACGCGAGTCGCCGGCTGATCGACGAACGCCACACGCCGGCGCTCGACGCGGGCGTGGTCGGCACACTGTCGTCGTGGGTCGACAGCCATGCGACGCGCACGGGCCTGCGCACGAGCTTCGTGTGCGCGGCCGACGCGCGCCTGACGCAGATCGCCGGCGCCAGCGCGCTCGCGGTGTTCCGCGTCGCGCAGGAAGCGCTGTCGAACGTCGCGAAGCACGCACGCGCGTCGTCGGTCGACGTGCGGATCGTCACCGACGGCACGCACCTGTCGCTGATCGTCTCCGACGATGGGACCGGTTTCTCCAGGGGCCGTCGCACCGGCTACGGCCTCGCCGGCATGCGCGCCCGCTGCGAGGCGTTCGGCGGCAGCTTCGAGACGGCCACGCCGGAAACCGGCCACGGCACGCGCGTCACCGCGCGCTTCGCGTGGGATTCGCTGCTCGCGGTGCCCGTTGCGGCATGCCGCGCGGCGCTTTCGTGAGGTCGTCATGAGCCTGAACATCCTGCTCGTGGACGATCATGCGATCGTCCGGCAAGGGGTCCGCCAGTTGCTGATCGACCGGGGCGTCGCGCGCAACGTCACCGAGGCCGAGAATGGCGGCGACGCGATAACCGCCGTCGACAAACAGGAATTCGACGTGATCCTGCTCGACATCTCGCTGCCGGATACGAACGGCATCGAGGTGCTCAAGCGCCTCAAGCGCAAGCCGACACGCGCGCCCGTGCTGATGTTCTCGATGTACCGCGAAGACCAGTACGCGGTACGCGCGCTGAAGGCCGGCGCTGCCGGCTACCTGTCGAAGACGGTCAACGCCGCGCAGATGATCGGCGCGATCCAGCAGGTCGCGGCCGGCCGCAAGTACGTGAGCCCCGCGATGGCCGAGGCGCTCGCCGAATACGTGTCGTTCGAGAACGAGCCGCTGCCGCACGAGAAGCTGTCCGACCGCGAATACCAGACGCTCTGCATGCTCGCGTCGGGCAAGCGGCTCACCGACATCGCGAACACGCTGTCGCTGTCCGTGAAGACAGTGAGCGTGTACCGGTCGCGGCTGCTCGAGAAGATGCGGCTGTCGAACAACGCGGAGCTCACGTTCTACGTGATGAGCAACCGGCTCGTCGACATGGCGCCCGCGGCCGGCGCCTGATTCTCCTGATTCAACGACGCGGCGCACGCCGCGGCGCCGTCAACCACCGCCCGTTTTGCGCGCAAGCGCTTGTTTTACCGGACGATTCGGCGACGCGCCGCTGCGCCGCAGCAGGTCTTGTTCGCCAAATCGGCTAAAATTGCGGGTTTTCACTCAGTCAGCGCCGCCGCGCTCGCGCGCGCTGGCCATTCATCCGCAATGTCCCTCTTCCGCAAGAAAAACGTCGATCTCATGATCGCCGGCGCGCACGCCGCCGGGCTCAAGAAAGCGCTCGGCGCGATCGACCTCACCTTCCTCGGCATCGGCGCGATCATCGGCACCGGCATCTTCGTGCTGACCGGCACCGGCGCCGTGCAGGCCGGTCCCGCGCTGATGCTGTCGTTCGTGATCGCCGCGATCGCGTGCGGCCTCGCGGCGCTGTCGTACGCCGAATTCGCGTCGACGATCCCCGTCGCCGGCTCGATCTACACGTATTCGTACGCCACGCTCGGCGAGCTCGCCGCGTGGATCATCGGCTGGGACCTGATGCTCGAATACGGCCTCGCCGCGTCGGCCGTGTCGGTCGGCTGGTCGGGCTACCTGCAGTCGCTGCTGCAGGGCTTCGGGCTCACGCTGCCGACCGTGCTGACGGCCGCACCCGGCGCGGTGCCGGGCGTCGTCACGTGGTTCAACCTGCCCGCGTTCCTCGTGATGCTCGTGATCACGACGCTGCTGTCGATCGGCATCCGCGAATCGACCCGCATCAACAACATCATGGTGTTCATCAAGGTGTCGGTGGTGCTGCTCGTGATCGCGGTCGGCGTGTTCCACGTGACGCCCGCGAACTGGAAGCCGTTCATGCCGCACGGCTGGAACGGCGTGTTCGGCGCGGCGGCCGTGATGTTCTTCGCGTTCATCGGCTTCGACGCGGTGTCGTCGGCGGCCGAGGAAGTGAAGAATCCGAAACGCGATCTGCCGATCGGCATCATCGCGTCGCTCGCGGTGTGCGCGGTGCTGTACGTGACGGTCGCCGCGGTCGCGACCGGCATCGTGCCGTCGGCCCGGTACGCGAACATCTCGCACCCGATCTCGTACGCGCTGCAGGCCGCCGGCGAAACGTGGGTCGCGGGCTTCATCGATCTCGGCGCCGTGCTCGGCATGCTGACCGTGATCCTCGTGATGAGCTACGGCCAGACGCGCGTGATCTTCGCGATGTCGCGCGACGGGCTGCTGCCGGCGACGCTGTCGCGCGTCCACCCGCGCTACGCGACGCCGTTCCTGACGACCTGGCTCGTCGGCCTGTTCTTCGGGCTGATCGCCGCACTCGTGCCGCTCAACGTGCTCGCCGAACTGATCAACATCGGCACGCTCGCGGCGTTCTCGATGGTGTCGATCGCGGTGCTCGTGCTGCGTCGCACGCACCCCGACCTGCCGCGCGCGTTCCGCTGCCCCGGCGTGCCCGTGGTGCCGATCCTCGCGGTCGCGTCGTGCCTGTTCCTGATGCTGAACCTGCAGCCCGTCACGTGGGCCGCGTTCGGCATCTGGCTCGTGATCGGCCTCGTGATCTACTTCCTCTACTCGCGGCACCATTCGAAGCTCGCGCACGGCCACCCCGACGCGCATTGAGCGCCGCCGTGCCGCATGCGGCACGGTGCGCACCCGCGAGGCCGGATGCCGGCCCCGCTCCCTCTCCCCTTCCATCGCTCGTCACGCCGCCACGTTGCGTTTTCTGCAACGATTCGCGCGGCAATTCCCATTTCCATTTGGCGTTTTTCGGATGTCGATATATTCGATTCTGATCAGAAAATTAATCGATTAAAAATGTAATCTGATTGAATTGAATATGAATAGCATAAAATAATCGCGCGACCGACATTGAACTCTTGCATCCGCCAAACTAGTATTCAGGTCGGCTGACCGCACGCACCCGCACAGCCAATACCAGACGGGGCATGCGCCGTAACAGGAGCGCAGCGCGATGCAATCGACTTCATCGAAGCGCCTTTCCATCAAGCAGAAAATCATCGTGAATTCATAAACGAATTTTCAGCACCTTTTTAATTCGACACAATTAAAACCGGATAATCCGGTCGCTGGTATTGCATTGCCTCCATCCGGAGGCATGTCGCTGCACCTGTCCGAAGTTCAACAAGAACCAGAGAGGTCTGTCATGAGCAATACATTGGTCAACGTCACGGCGAAGGTCGAAATCAGCGCGGCCAACCAGACGATTGCGGGGCTCCGGGATTATCAGAGCAAGAACTGGGCGATCGGGCTGAACGGGGATACGCTGGCACCGGACGGTTTCCTGACGTTCTTCACCGAGCGCAACCTGCCGTTCAGCTACTACGTCCGCGCGCGTGGCGTCTCGGTCGGCGAGCCGAGCGCATACCAGGCAAACATCGAGACGCTGACGCAGCACATCGCCGCGATTCGCGCGTCGGAGACGAACCAGGTCCAGGCGACGATCCGCGAGCTCGAGCTGTACAAGTCGAGGAACTGGGCGATCGGCCTGAACGGCACGACACTGCAGCCGGACAATTTCCTGCCGTTCTTCGGCACCCGCTCCGTGCCGTTCGAGTACTACGTGCGCAGCGGCGGCGTCGAGCTTGGCTCGCCGAGCGCATATGACAACAACATCCGCAACCTGACGCAGTACCTGGGCTCGCTCTGACGCATCGCCTCGCCGGGCGGATGCGTCCGCCCGGCGACCTGCCAGCGGGCCCGGCACGGGCCGCTGTTCACCTTCCCCGCCACTCCGCTTCTCCCTTCCCCCTTTTTGCGCCTTCCCCGTCGCCTGCACGCTTGCCGCGGCCGGTTCATAATCCCGCCATCGAATGACAGCCCGGACCGGCGGGCCGTCCGGCAACAGGAAAAGATGATGGAAAGCGTCGATCTCGATGTACTGAAATCCAGCGCGCGCTGGCTCGAAGAAGGGCGCCGCGTACTGCTCGTGACGGTCGTGAAGACGTGGGGCTCGTCGCCGCGCCCCGAAGGCGCGATGCTCGCGGTGCGCGAGGACGGCCTGGTGGTCGGCTCCGTGTCCGGCGGGTGCATCGAGGACGACCTGATCGCCCGCGTGCACGCGAGCGGGATCGCGGCCGACGCGCGCCCGGAAGCGCTCAAGTACGGCGTGACGGCCGAGGAAGCGCACCGCTTCGGGCTGCCTTGCGGCGGCACGATCCAGCTCGTGCTCGAGCCGCTCACGCGCGACAGCGGGATCGCCGCGCTGTGCGCGGAAGTCGAGGCCGGCCGCCTCGTCACGCGCACGATGACGCTCGCGACCGGCCGCGCGTCGCTGTCGCCCGCGCAGGCGGCCGACGGGCTCGCGTTCGACGGCGAGCGGCTCGTGACGATCCACGGGCCGCGCTACCGGATGCTCGTGATCGGCGCCGGCCAGTTGTCGCGCTATCTGTGCCAGATCGCGGTCGGGCTCGACTACCAGGTGACGGTGTGCGATCCGCGCGAGGAATACACGGATGCGTGGGACGTGCCGGGCACGCGCGTCGTGCGCACGATGCCCGACGATACGGTGCTCGACATGAAGCTCGATGCGCGTTCGGCCGTGATCGCGCTCACGCACGATCCGAAGCTCGACGATCTCGCGCTGATGGAGGCGCTGAAGACGCCCGCGTTCTACGTGGGCGCGCTCGGCTCGCGGCGCAACAACGCGGCGCGGCGCGAGCGGCTGCGCGAATTCGACCTGAACGAAGCGGAACTGGGCCGGCTGCACGGGCCGGCCGGCATCTACATCGGCAGCCGGACGCCGCCGGAAATCGCGATCTCGATCCTTGCCGAGATCACCGCCGCGAAAAACCACGTGTCGCTGCCGACGATCCTGCAGGTCGAGGGCGCGAAGGCCGCGCGCGAGATCGCGGCGAACAGCGGCGCGGCCTGCGGACTCTGATCGGCGCCGGCCAACCGCTTCGGCCGCGCCTGACAGGCCGGACAGGCAGCCCCACGGCTCGCGCCGGCGGCAGGCCGGCGCGGATGTCGATCAGGTCAGGCCGGCGGCCAGCGCCGCGGCGACCGAACCGGCCACCAGCACGACGCCGACCGTACGGCGCTTGTTCAGCTCGGTCCACAGCAGCACGCCCGTCAGCGACAGCAGGATCAGCGAGCCCGCGATCGTGTCCATCAGCAGCACCCAGCCGAGGTTCATCCCGACGCCGCGATGCAGGTTGTTCATCGTCGTCAGGAACGTGTTGCCGGTGCGCTTCACCGACACGTAGCCGTTGCCGACCCAGTACTCGGCCTGCAGGTTCTGGTGCGGGCCGAACACGCCGAACTGCCAGTGCTCGGGCTGCATCACGCGTTTGTCGCCCCACGCGACGGCCTGCGCGGGCTCCTTGCGCATGCGGCCCGGCTTGCCGTCGAAATGCAGCTCCTGCTGCAGCCACTTCGTCATCGCGGCGGGCGTCTTCGGCACCGGGTCCGGCAGCGCGACCTGCATCTCCTCGACCTGCGGCTCGCCGGTCGAAATCTTCAGCGGCGGCGCGCGATGGTTCAGCAGCACGCCCGTCACGCCGAACAGCAGCCCGAGCACCGCGCCCCACAGCCCGACCCAGCCGTGCACCTTGCGCAGCCACTTGATGAAGGTCGCGCGGCGCGAGCGCTGGCGGCGCGCGGCCAGTTCGTCGTCGGTCAGCGGGCGGGCCGCCGGGTTCAGCATGGTGACGCCGGCGCGCGGCATGCCCGCCTTGGGCGGGTCGATCGTTTCGGGCGCGTTCACGCGAAAGTATCCATTCGTTCAAAACAACGGGCGGCGCGCAGAGAGTGCGCGCCGCCCGAGCAGCATGAAAATGAGAATGGATATCATTACACAAATCGAATGCCGGCTCAATCCGTCCGGGCATGCGGCGATGCGCCCGGCGAGCGAAGAAACGCGAACGAAGCGCGCACGTTGCAACGCAATGGCGCTCGATAGGCGAAAAATGGCGAAAAAATGATCTCGCAAGATCAAGACGGCATTTCGTAAGAAGTCGCGCGGCGGCGGGCGGTTCAGCGCAGCGGCGGCAGCGGAAAGCGCGGCGCGGCGTCGTCCGGCCCGGGCTCGGTGCGATCGAGCGCGTACAGCCACGCGAGCAGGTCGGCGACGGCCTGGTAGAGCTGCGGCGGAATCCGGTCGTCGAGGTCGACCTGCATCAGCAGCGACACCATCTCCGGCGCCGTATGCACGTACAGCCCCGCATCGTGCGCGCGCGCGACGATCATCTCGGCGAGCACGCCGTAGCCCTTCGCGACCACGCGCGGCGCCGCATCGCCGCCTTTCGGGTCGTAGACGAGCGCGGCCGCGCGCTTGCGGGACGTCATGCTCATTGCGGCACCTCGTCGTCGGCGCCCGGCGCACGCGGCGCCTGCCCGCCGGCCGCGCCGCGCGCATACGCGGCGGCGGCGGCCTGGGCGGCAAACAGGTCGAAGCCGTCCGGCCCGTCGTCGACCGCGCGGATCGACAGCCCGCCCACCTTCAGCCCCGATCCCTCGAGACGCTGCCGCAGCGCGGCCTCGTGCCGCGTGAGGCGGTCGGCGCCCGTCTGGTTCGCCCGCAGCCGCGCGACGAGCTGCGCGCCGTTCAGCACCAGCTCCGCGTCGACCGTGCCGAGCGACGGCAGCGTCAGCGTCAGGCGCGTGCGCCATGCGATGCCGTCGCCCGCGTCGTCGCCGCCGCGCGGCGCGCGGCCGCCCGGATCGTCGGGCTCGATCGTCCAGTCGAGGCGCGCACCGGGCCACGCCTCGCCGGTCCAGCGGAACTGGTCGGTCGCGAGCGCATCGAGCTGCTGCCTGACGAGCGGCACGGCGGCCGGGTGCACGGCGGCGAGCGGCTGCGCCTGAGGATCGGACGACGCGGCGGCCAGTTCGGCACGTGCGGGCGTCCAGCGCGTGTCGGCGTGCGCGCCAAGCGGATCGGCGCTGTCGGGCGGCAACGACGCACCCTGCCGGGCGGCCGCCGGCAAAGCCTGCGCGGGGTCGCGAGCCGGCGCGCCGCCCTGGGCCGGCGTGCCCGGTTGCGCGGTCGCCCGCGCGGTTGCGGGCGGCGGCAGGCGCTGCGCGAGCAGCTCGTCGAGCACGTCGGCCGAGTCGTGCGGCGCGGCATCCGGGTCGGCCGGCGCGAGCGCGGCCGCCAGGCGCGCCTGCGGCTCGCGCATCAGCGCCGCGAGCGGACGCTGGCCGGCCAGCCACTGCGCCAGATGGGATTCGTAGAACAGGCCGCTCTCGCTCACGGCCTGCGCGAGCGCCGCGCGCAGCGCCGCGACCGGCGGCGGCGCGGCCGCTTCGCGCGCAGCCGCGGCGGACGACGTCGCAGCGGAAGCAGGCGTGGAAGACGCAGCCGGATCGGACGCGGCCGGCGCACGCGCCGGCACGGCCGGATCGGTCAGCAGCACGGCGGGATCGGCCAGCAGCGGCGCGCGCCCGGCAATGACCGGCGTCGCGTCGCCGCCCGCGCGCGAGATCGCGTCGAGCACGCGCCCGACATCGGACAGCGCGGTCTGCGTGGAGGCCGGCGGCGCGGCGGGCGGGCTGCCGGCCGCGGGCGAGGGCGACGCGCCGGCGCCCGGCGTGCCGACCTGCGAGGTCGCGCCGCCGCCGGCGGGCGCCGACACGGTGCCGGTCAGCAGGCTGTCGAGGCGGCTCGCCAGCAGCGCGGCCGCAACGGAATCGATACCGGTCATGATCGGAGCCTGCTCACTTCAGCCACATCGTTGCGAATCCGGGCACGGCACGCCAGTGCCGCCCGCGGGAACAGCGCGCCTGCCGCAACGGGCTCGTACGCCCCCCGCGCCCGTTTCCCGGAAAACGGGCCCTACCCGCGCGCGCGGTAGAGATCGGTCAATACCTTGGTCGAGCGCCGCGCCTCGAACAGCGCGGACAACCGCGCGACGTCCGGGCTCGCGAGATCGCGGATCGCGGCGTCGTCGGCCAGGATGCGGCGGATCAGGTCCAGCTTGCGGCCGAGATCCGATTCGTCGAGCGCGACGCCCGGATCGGCCTCCTTCAGCCCGTCGACGAGCCGCAGGAATTCGGCCTGCAACTCCGGCAACGCGCTCCAGTCGGCGCCGCGCGCGGCGCACAGCATCCGGCCCGACACCGCTGCGAGCGCCTCGTAACGTGCGAAGTATTCGGCCTTGTGATTCATCGTGAAGCTTCCGCTGCCTGTTGCGCGGCCATGCGCGCGACTTCCGGGGCGATGCCCGTCCATGCTTCCTCGAGCGTTGCGAGCAGCCCGTCGACCTCGACCAGCATCGTGTCGCTCGCCTGCGCGTTCGCTTCCAGCAGACGCCGGCCGACATACGCATACAGCGCGTCGAGCCGGCCCGCGATCTCGCCGCCCGCGTCGCGGTTCAGCGACGCCTGCAGGCCGCTCTCGACGATCCGGATCGCCTTGCCGATCGCTTCGCCACGCGCGGCCACGTTGCCCTGCTGCAAATGCATGCGCGCCAGCGCAATCGCCTGTCGCGCGCCCTGGTACAGCATCGCGATCAGCCGGTGCGGGGAGGCGCCCATCACCCCGGTCTCGACGCCGACACGCGCATAGGCACTGGCTCCAGCGTGTCCTGGGGAAAACATGCGCTTCTCCTTGTCTTGCCTTGGCTATACGGGAGCCGCCGCCGTGCATCGCACGACGCGGCCTTCACCGAAGTTATCGGAAGGGATTTGAAAAGCTTTAGGCGCGCGGGGCCGCCGCCGGGGGCAGGAAACCGGCCCGCCGGCCCCGCCCGGGTGGGCCGGGTGGCCGTCCCCGAGTGGCCGTCGCCGGACGCCCGTCGCCGGATGGCCGTCCCCGGATGCCCGTCCCCGGATGGCCGTCCCCGGATGCCCGTCGCCGGATGGCCGTCCCGTCACACCGACATCTGCATGATGTCGTTGTAAGCGCTCACGAGCTTGTTGCGGACCTGAAGCCCGAACTGGAAGCCGATGTTGGCTTTCTGCATGTCGACCATCACGTCGTTCAGCGACACGTTCGCCGCGCCGACCTCGAACGCCTTCGCCTCGCCGAGCGCGTGCTGCTGGTCGCCGCTGATCTTGTCGAGCGACGCCTTCATCGCGCTGGCGAACGTGCCGGCCGTGGCCGCGCCCGAGCCGGCCAGCGCCGCCGTCGGGCTCGCGACGCCGCCGGACGCCTGCGCGGCCACCGACTGCATCTGTTGCAACACCGAACCGATTCCGCTGACGTTCGCAGTCATGCTGTCCCCAGAATAGAGAAGAGACCCGGACGTACCGGGCGTTTCCGCCGGCGCCGCACCACGCGCACCATGCCGGATCGCGAAAAAGGATAGCAGTGCGCCGCGCGTCAAAGCCGAGAAAGTACGGGGGAAACCCCGCTCTTTTCGGTCGATCGGAGTACGGCCCGGATCACGATAATCGCATCGTGTCATTGTCCGCCCGCTCGTCCGAGCGAGCTCAGTCGTCCCGCTCCGGAGAAACTCGACGCATGGATTCGCAGGCCAACTCGCTGATCAACCCAGACGCCCGCGCGGGCCTCGCCAGCCCGGCGCCCGGCGCCGCCGCGGCCGCCGCGTTGCCGGGCGCGGGTGGCGCAGGCGCGGACTTCGGGCTTGGCGGCTTCGCGGAACGCATTCCCGGCATCACGCGGATGAAGGGCAACCCGAAGCTGCCGTTCGTGATCGCCGTCGCGTTCGCGATCGCCGCGATCACCGCGCTCGTGCTGTGGAGCCGGACGCCCGATTACCGCGTGCTGTACAGCAACCTGTCGGACCGCGACGGCGGCGCGATCATTGCCGCGCTCCAGCAGGCAAACGTTCCCTACAAGTTCGCCGATGCCGGCGGCGCGATCCTCGTGCCGTCGAACCAGGTACATGAAACGCGCCTGAAGCTCGCCGCGATGGGCTTGCCGAAGGGCGGCTCGGTCGGCTTCGAGCTGATGGACAACCAGAAATTCGGTATCAGCCAGTTCGCCGAACAAGTGAACTACCAGCGCGCGCTCGAAGGCGAGCTGCAGCGCACCATCGAATCGATCAACGCCGTGCGCGGCGCGCGCGTGCATCTCGCGATCCCGAAGCCGTCGGTATTCGTGCGCGACAAGGAAGCGCCGAGCGCGTCGGTGTTCGTCGACCTCTACCCGGGCCGCGTGCTCGACGAGGGCCAGGTCCAGGCGATCACGCGAATGGTGTCGTCCGGCGTGCCCGACATGCCCGCGAAGAACGTGACGATCGTCGACCAGGACGGCAACCTGCTGACCCAGACCGCGTCGGCATCCGGCCTCGACGCGAGCCAGCTCAAGTACGTACAGCAGGTCGAGCACAACACGCAAAAGCGCATCGACGCGATCCTCGCGCCGATCTTCGGTGCCGGCAACGCGCGCTCGCAGGTCAGCGCGGACCTCGATTTCTCGAAGATCGAACAGACGTCGGAAAGCTACGGCCCGAACGGCGTGCCGCAGCAGGCCGCGATCCGCAGCCAGCAGACCAGCAGCGCGACCGAGCTCGCGCAGGGCGGCGCATCGGGCGTGCCGGGCGCGCTGTCGAACACGCCGCCGCAGCCGGCCTCCGCGCCGGTCGTCGCCGGCAACGGCCAGAACGCGCCGCAGACGACACCCGTGAGCGACCGCAAGGACCAGACGACCAACTACGAGGTCGACAAGACGATCCGCCATCTCGAACAGCCGATGGGCAGCGTGAAGCGGCTGTCGGTCGCGGTCGTCGTCAACTACCAGCCGATCGCCGACGCGAAGGGCCACGTGACGATGCAGCCGCTGCCGCCCGCGAAGCTCGCGCAGGTCGAGCAACTCGTGAAGGACGCGATGGGCTACGACGAGAAGCGCGGCGACTCGGTGAACGTCGTGAACAGCGCGTTCTCGACCGTGAGCGACCCGTACGCCGACCTGCCGTGGTGGCGCCAGCCCGACGTGATCGCGATGGCGAAGGAAGCCGCGAAGTGGCTCGGCATCGCGGCGGCCGCGGCAGCGCTCTACTTCATGTTCGTGCGCCCGGCGATGCGCCGCGCGTTCCCGCCGGCCGAGCCGGCCGCGCCGGCGCTCGCGGCGCCGGACGATCCGGTCGCGCTCGACGGCCTGCCGGCGCCCGCCAAGGCCGACGACGAGCCCGATACGCTGCTGCTCGGCTTCGAAAACGAGAAGAACCGCTACGAACGCAACCTCGACTACGCGCGCACGATCGCCCGCCAGGATCCGAAGATCGTCGCCACCGTCGTGAAGAACTGGGTGTCCGATGAACGCTGAAGGCTTGACCAAGAGCGCGCTGCTGCTGATGTCGATCGGCGAGGAAGAGGCCGCGCAGGTATTCAAGTTCCTCGCGCCGCGCGAGGTCCAGAAGATCGGCGCCGCGATGGCCGCGCTGAAGAACGTCACGCGCGAGCAGGTCGAGGACGTGCTGCACGACTTCGTGAAGGAAGCCGAGCAGCACACCGCGCTGTCGCTCGATTCGAGCGAGTACATCCGCTCGGTGCTGACGAAGGCGCTCGGCGAGGACAAGGCCGGCGTGCTGATCGACCGCATCCTGCAGGGCAGCGACACGAGCGGCATCGAGGGCCTGAAGTGGATGGACTCGGGCGCGGTGGCCGAACTGATCAAGAACGAGCATCCGCAGATCATCGCGACGATCCTCGTGCACCTCGACCGCGACCAGGCGTCCGAGATCGCATCGTGCTTCACCGAACGGCTGCGCAACGACGTGTTGCTGCGGATCGCGACGCTCGACGGCATCCAGCCGGCCGCGCTGCGCGAACTCGACGACGTGCTGACGGGCCTGCTGTCCGGCAGCGACAACCTGAAACGCAGCCCGATGGGCGGCATCCGCACCGCGGCCGAGATCCTGAACTTCATGACGAGCGTGCATGAGGAAGGCGTGCTCGAAAGCGTGCGCCAGTACGACGCCGATCTCGCGCAGAAGATCGTCGACCAGATGTTCGTGTTCGAGAACCTGCTCGAACTCGAGGATCGCGCGATCCAGATGGTGCTCAAGGAAGTCGAGTCGGAAACGCTGATCATCGCGCTGAAGGGCGCGCCGCCCGCGCTGCGCCAGAAGTTCCTCGCGAACATGTCGCAGCGCGCGGCCGAACTGCTCGCCGAGGATCTCGACGCGCGCGGCCCGGTACGCGTGTCCGAAGTCGAGACGCAGCAGCGCCGCATCCTGCAGATCGTGCGCAACCTCGCCGAGAGCGGCCAGATCGTGATCGGCGGCAAGGCGGAAGACGCGTATGTCTGATTCGGCGAGCGATCGCGCGGGCACCCTCACCGCGTACCAGCGGTGGGAGATGGCGTCGTTCGACCCGCCGCCGCCCCCGCCGCCGCCCGACGACGCGGCAGCGGCCGCCGCCGCGCTCGCCGCGGAACTGCAGCGCGTGCGCGACGCCGCGCACGCCGAAGGCCATGCGGCCGGCCACGTCGAAGGCCAGGCGCTCGGCTACCAGGCCGGTTTCGAGCAGGGCCGCGAACAGGGTTTCGAGGCCGGCCAGGCCGACGCGCGCGAACAGGCCGCGCAGCTCACGGCGCTCGCCGCGTCGTTCCGCGAGGCCGTGTCGACCGCCGAGCACGATCTCGCGTCCGACATCGCGCAGCTCGCGCTCGACATCGCGCAGCAGGTCGTGCGCCAGCACGTGAAGCACGACCCGGCCGCGCTCGTCGCGGCCGTGCGCGACGTGCTCGCGGCCGAACCCGCGCTGTCCGGCGCGCCGCATCTCGCGGTGAATCCGGCCGACCTGCCCGTCGTCGAAGCCTATCTGCAGGACGATCTCGATACGCTCGGCTGGAACGTGCGCACCGACGCATCGATCGAGCGCGGCGGCTGCCGCGCGCACGCCGCCACCGGCGAGGTCGACGCGACGCTGCCCACGCGCTGGCAGCGCGTCGCCGCCGCGATCGGCAAGGTGAGCACGTGGTGACGCGGCCGCCCGAGTCGCTTGCGCACGACGGCATGACGCCGCTCGAACGCGAGCTCGCGCTCGCGTCGTTCGGCCCCGCTGCCGCGCACGACACCGCACACGACGCAACGAAGCACGCAACCGCTGCGGCCGCCGCACTCGACGCCGCACCGCGTGCGCCGCACAACCCGCATCTCGCGCACTGGCGCACGCATCTGAACGGGCTCGCCGCGCGCAGCCACCGCGCGCTGCCGCTGCGGCCGTGCGGGCGCCTCACGCGCGCGGCCGGCCTCGTGCTCGAGGCGATCGGGCTGCGCCTGTCGGTCGGCGCCGAGTGCACGATCGAATTGCCGCCCGGCAGCACGCTGCCGCACGCGGAAGCCGAAGTCGTCGGCTTCGCCGGCGACCGCCTGTTCCTGATGCCGACCACCGACGTCGCCGGCGTGCTGCCCGGCGCGCGCGTGTGGCCGCGCGAAAGCGCGCCTGTCACCGATCCGCTCGCGGGCGCGAAACGGCTGCCGGTCGGCTGGGAAATGCTCGGGCGCGTCGTCGATGCGTCGGGCCGCCCGCTCGACGGCCTCGGCCCGCTCGCGTCGAAGGTCGACGCACCGCTGTCGGCGCCGTCGATCAACCCGCTCGAGCGCGAACCGATCCACCACGTGCTCGACGTCGGCGTACGCGCGATCAACGCGCTGCTGACCGTCGGCCGCGGGCAGCGGATGGGCCTGTTCGCGGGCTCCGGCGTCGGCAAGTCGGTGCTGCTCGGCACGATGGCGCGCTACACGAGCGCGGAAGTGATCGTGATCGGGCTGATCGGCGAACGCGGCCGCGAAGTGAAAGAATTCATCGAACAGATCCTCGGCGAGGACGGGCTCGCGCGCTCGGTCGTCGTCGCGGCGCCGGCCGACGTGTCGCCGCTGCTGCGGATGCAGGGCGCGGCGTACGCAACGTCGCTCGCCGAGTATTTCCGCGACCAGGGCAAGCACGTGCTGCTGCTGATGGATTCGCTGACGCGCTACGCGATGGCGCAGCGCGAGATCGCGCTGGCGATCGGCGAGCCGCCCGCGACGAAAGGCTATCCGCCGTCGGTGTTCGCGAAGCTGCCCGCACTCGTCGAGCGCACCGGCAACGGGCCGGAAGGCGGCGGCTCGATCACCGCGTTCTACACGGTGTTGACCGAAGGCGACGACCAGCAGGACCCGATCGCCGATTCGGCGCGTGCGATCCTCGACGGCCACGTCGTGCTGTCCCGCGCGCTCGCCGAGGCCGGCCACTATCCCGCGATCGACATCGAGGCGTCGATCAGCCGCGCGATGACCGCGCTGATCGACGAAACGCATCTCGACCACGTCCGGCAGTTCAAGCAGATGCTGTCGCGCTACCAGCGCAACCGCGACCTGATCGCGGTCGGCGCCTACGCGCCTGGCCGCGACGCGCAGCTCGACCGCGCGATCGCGCTTTATCCGCGCATCGAGGCATTCCTGCAGCAGGGCTTTCGCGAATGCGCGCCGTTCGCGTCGAGCCTCGCCGGGCTCGATGCGCTGTTCGATCCCCACGGAGGCTGACGCAGATGGCTCACGGCTTTCCCCTGCAGTTGCTGCTCGATCGCGCGCAGGAAGACCTCGACACGGCGGCCAGGCAGCTCGGCACCGCGCAGCGCGACCGCACCGCGGCCGCCGAGCAGCTCGACGCGCTGCTGCGCTATCGCGACGAGTACCACGCGCGCTTCTCGCAGTCCGCGCAGCACGGGATGCCGGCCGGCAGCTGGCGCAATTTCCAGGCGTTCATCGACACGCTCGACGCGGCGATCGTGCAGCAGCGCAACGTGCTGGCCGCGGCCGAAGTCCGCATGGACGAGGCGCGCCCGAACTGGCAACAGAAGAAACGCACCGTCGGCTCGTATGAAATCCTGCAGGCGCGCGGCGTCGCGCAGGAAGCCAAACTCGACGCCCGGCGCGAACAGCGCGACGCCGACGAACACGCCGCGAAGATCCTGCGCATGCGGGCCGACGCGGCCCGTTCGTCGTAACCGACCACCGCTTTCGAACGAGAGAACCGTCATGCCTCCCTTGCCCCTGCTCGGCGCGCTGATCGACACCGCCGGCGCCGCACTCAAGGCCGCCCGCAGCTCGGGGGCGTCCGGCGCCGCCTCTGCCACCGGCAACGGTGCCGCGACCGCCACGACCGCCGTGCCGTTCGCGCAGACGCTGAAGCAAAGTGTCGTCACGCGTCGCGACGCGGCGACTTCCGGCACCCCGGACGTATCGACGAAACAGGCTTCGTCGAAGCCGGCCGCCGGCGCGAAGCCGTCCGGCGCGGACGACGATCAGTCGACCGACGACGCGAACGCCACCACCAACCCCGACGCCGCCGCACTCGCGGCCGCCGCGGCCGTGCAAGCGCAACTGCAGGCACGCACGGACAACGCAATGCCGGCCGATGCCGCGACCGCCGCTGCCGCCGCGCAAAAGACGGCCGTGGCCGGCCAGCCCGATGCCACGGCCACGCTGGCGGACCACGCGGCCAAGGATGCGGCCGCCCAGCCGGCTGCGGCCGCGCCGGCGTCGAGCCGCGATGCGCTGCAAGCGGCGCTCGCCAAGCTGACGGGCGGCTCGGGCGCGATCGCGATGCCCGCGACCGGCACGACGGCCGGTGCCACGGCCTCGGCACCGGCACCGGCAGCAACCGCCTCGACCGGCGCCGCGGCCGCACCGTTGACGCCGAAGGTGCCGACGTTCGACCGCACGCTCGCCGACGCGAAGGGTCCGCTCGCCACCCAGCAGACGCCGGCGCAGGCCACCGCGCAGGCGCTGCAGGCCGACGCGAATACGCAGTCGGGCGCGCAGCATGCACTCGCGGCGGCCAGCGATGCGACGGATCCGGCCGCCAGCGCGACGCTCGCGGCCGGCGCATCGGCTGCGGCCGCGGCGCAGGCGAACCTGCAGTTGTCGCCGGCCGCGAGCGCGATCGCCGCCGCCAACGCGCATGTGCTCGCCCCGCACGTCGGCACCGCCGACTGGACGGATGCGCTGAGCCAGAAGGTCGTGTTCCTGTCGAATGCGCACCAGCAGAGCGCCGAGCTGACGCTCAACCCGCCCGATCTCGGGCCGCTGCAGGTCGTGCTGCGCGTCGCGGACAACCACGCGCACGCGCTGTTCGTGTCGCAGCACGCGCAGGTGCGCGACGCGGTCGAAGCCGCGCTGCCGAAGCTGCGCGAAGCGATGGAAGCGGGCGGGCTCGGGCTCGGCAGCGCGACCGTCAGCGACGGCGGCTTCGCTTCGCAGCAGCAGAACCCGCAACAGACCAACGCCCACGGCCGGCCGTCGCGGCGCGGGAACGGCGGACCGTCAGCCGTCGATGCACCCGCCGACGCTGCGCAATCCGCACCGGCCGCCGCGAGCGTGAGCCGCGCCGGGCTCGTCGATACGTTTGCCTGAGCATTGCCGCTGCAGTGCGCGCGCCGCGTTCAGCGGCCGTGCACCGCGCTAGCCGTCTCGCCGCGCGACACACCGCCCTGGCGCGTCGCGACGATGAAGTCCGCCGCGCGCTCGCCGATCATCACCGTCGGCGCATTCGTGTTCCCGCCGACCAGCGTCGGCATCACCGACGCATCCACCACGCGCAATCCTTCGACGCCGCGCACGCGCAGTTGCGGATCGACGACCGCGCGCGCATCGGAACCCATCCGGCACGTGCCGACCGGGTGATAGATCGTGTCGGCATGCGCGACGATCGTCGCGCGCAGCTCGGCTTCGCTCTGGCCCGCCCGCGTGTACAGCTCGCGCCCGCCCTGCGACGCGAGCGGCGCCTGCGACAGGATGCGGCGCATCGCCTGCGTGCCGCGCACGAGCAGGTCGAGATCGCGCGAATCGCTGAAGAAGCGCGGATCGATCAGCGGCGCGTCGCGCGCGTCGCCGCTCGCGAGCGCGACCGTGCCGCGGCTGAACGGCCGCAGCGCGCACACGTGCAGCGAGTAGCCGAAACCCCAGTGCATCTTGCGGTTGTGGTCGTCCACGAGCGCCGTGCAGAAATGCAGCTGCAGGTCGGGCCGCTCGATCGACGGATCGCTCTTGATGAAGCCGCCGGCCTCCGCGACGTTGCTCGTCATCATCCCCGTGCGGCTCGAGAAATAGCGCGCGAGCGCGGGCGTCATCTTCGCGATCCCGCGCAGGCACACGCCGACCAGCTCCGACGAATTCAAGCGCGTGTTGATGATGAAGTCGATGTGGTCGATCAGGTTCGTGCCGACGTCCGGCGCATCCTGCACGACCGCGATCCCGTGGCGGCGCAACTGCTCCGCCGGGCCGATCCCCGAACACATCAGCAGTTGCGGCGAATTGAACGCGCCGGCCGCCAGGATCACTTCCGCGCGTGCGCCGAGCGTCTCGACGCGTCCGTTGCGCGATACCGCGACGCCGACCGCGCGCTTGCCGTCGAAGCCGACGCGCAGCACCGTCGCGTCGGTGATCACGTGCAGGTTCGGCCGGTTGCGGCCGTAGACATACGCGCGTGCGACGCTGCAGCGCGAGCCGTCGCGGTGCGTGACCTGGTAGAAGCCGACGCCTTCCTGCGTCGCGCCGTTGAAATCGTCGTTCAGCGGATAGCCGGCGGCGTGCGCGGCCTGGATGAATCGTTCGGAGAACGGATTGCGAAAGCGCAGATCCGACACCGACAGCGGGCCGTCCGCGCCGTGCCACGCGTCGGCGCCGCGCGCGTTGCCTTCCGCGCGGCGGAAATACGGCAGCACGTCCTGCCAGCCCCAGCCCGTCGCGCCGAGCTGCGCCCACTCGTCGTAGTCGCCCGGGTGGCCGCGCGTATAGATCATCGCGTTGATCGCGCTCGAGCCGCCCATCCCGCGCCCGCGCGGCTGGTAGCCGCGCCGCCCGCCGAGGCCCGGCTGCGGCACCGTCTCGTAGCCGTAGTTCGTGCCGAGCTTGAACGGCACCAGCGCCGCGATGCCGACCGGCATGTTGACGAGCAGGTTGCGCTCCGTATGCGAGCCGGCCTCGATCAGCGCGATCGTCGCGTCGGGGCAGGCATCGGCGAGACGGCCTGCCAGGCTCGAACCGCCCGAGCCGCCGCCGACGATGATGTAGTCGTATTGCATGTCACGTCTCCGTCGTGTCATGGAAGGCGCCCGGCACCGCCGCGCGACCGCGTCCCCTCTTGTAGTTCGGGCATTGTAGGAATGGGCGTCTTGCACGCGGCACGCGGATTCAAGAGCGATTCCTCTAAACGCCCGCGTGAACTAAATTTAAGATGTATCGATTCGCTTTGCGCGATGCGCCGGCCACGAGAAGCCGATCCACCGCGAAACGGGAGAGACGACGATGCAGCGCCAGGTTCTGCAGGCCGCGTGCCGACCGGGTTGCCCGGACACGGCGCACGCGGCCCGCATTTCATTTCAAACGGCTGCCTGCGCGAGGATGTACGGCGTCATGCGCGCGGCCGCTCGAAATCGAACCGCGCGTGTCGTCGCCGACCGTTTGGACGGCGGGTCGCCGCCGCGGCACGATGCGCTGCGGCACGTATCGACGCATGCGTTGCGCTGCCCCGCTTCGGTGCACCGGCAGGCGCTCGCGCCGCAGTGTCGCGCGCCCGTCGGCAGTCGCATCGCGCCGCACACGCATGCACCGCGGCGCGTTTTTCGGATGAGGATACCGTCGCGCGGATGCGACGCCCGCCACACGCAGCAACCCGTTTTCGAGCCCACGTCGCAGCCGGCCCCGCGCCGCGCGACACGCACCACCCCGATCCGCGCCGCCGCGCTCGCCGAGCGCGCGCGTGCGGCGTGACGGCCGGCCGACCAGCCAGGCCCAACTGGAGGAGACGACATGAAGAACGACCTGCCCGAACTGGCCCCGCAAGCGATGCCGTCGGTCGATGCGCTGACGTCGCTGCTGCGCGACCAGCGCGCGGCCTACCTGCGCGCACCGTACCCGGCATGGGAAACGCGCACGCAGCATCTGCGCGCGCTGCGCACGATGCTGATCGACCATGCGGACGCGCTCGCCGAAGCGATCAGCGCCGATTTCGGTCATCGCGCGAAGCAGGAAGTGCTGCTATCGGAAATCTGGATGGCGAAGGAAGAAATCGACGACGCGCTCAAGCACGGCAAGCGCTGGATGAAACCGATCCGCAAGCCGATGAACAAGTGGCTGCGCCCGGCGCGCGCGAAGGTGATTCCGCAGCCGCTCGGCGTGGTCGGCATCGTCGTGCCGTGGAACTATCCGGTGCTGCTCGCGGCCGGTCCGCTGATCTGCGCGCTCGCGGCCGGCAACCGCGCGATCATCAAGATGTCCGAACTGACGCCGCGCACGTCGGCGCTGTTCGAGCAACTGATCGCGAAGACTTTCACGCGCGACCACGTCGCGGTCGTGAACGGCGACGCGGAGGTCGGTGCCGCATTCAGCGCGCTGCCGTTCGACCATCTGCTGTTCACCGGTTCGACGCAGGTCGGCCGCCACGTGATGCGCGCGGCCGCCGACAACCTCACGCCCGTCACGCTCGAGCTCGGCGGCAAGTCGCCCGCGATCGTCGGCCCGAACGCGCGCTTCGATGCGGCCGTCGACGCGATCGTCGCGGGCAAGACGCTGAACGCGGGCCAGACCTGCATCGCGCCCGACTACGTGTTGCTGCCGCGCGGGATGGAAGCCGCGTTCATCGAGCGCGCGCGGGCACGGTTCGCGAAGATGTATCCGGACCTGTCGGCCAACGGCGACTACACGACGATCGTGTCGCCGCGCCACTATGCGCGGCTGCAGCAACTCGCGAGCGACGCGCAGGCGGCCGGCGCGCAACTGCATCCGCTGTCCGACGCGCAGTCCGATCCCGCGTCGCGCCGCTTCGTGCCGTGCGCGGTCACGCAGGTGCCGGCCGCGTCGCAGCTGATGCAGGAGGAAATCTTCGGGCCGCTGCTGCCGCTCGTGCCGTACGAACGGCTCGACGAGGCGATCGCTTACGTGAATGCGCGCCCGCGGCCGCTCGCGTTGTATCTGTTCGACGAGGACGGCGGCACGATTGACCGCGTGATGCGCGAAACGATCTCCGGGGGCGTGTCGATCAATGAAACGCTGATGCACATCGCATGCGGCAGTTTGCCGTTCGGCGGTGTCGGTGCGAGCGGCATGGGCGCGTATCACGGCTACGACGGCTTCGTGACGTTCTCGAAGATGAAGCCGGTGCTCACGCAGGCGCGCCTGAACGCGCGCAACTTGCTCGCGCCGCCGTACGGCAAGCGCTTCGCCGCGCTGATCAAGCTGATGCTGAAGTTCTGAGCCGGACGGGCCGCGCGCATCGCACCGCGGCCCGCGCGAGCCTGCCGCGCGGCGCCGGTGCCGTGCGCGCCGTCACACGGGCCAGAGCGGCCCTTCCTGCATCGCGCCGATCTGCTCGCGCAGTTCGAGCACGCGCGCTTCCCAGTAACGATGCGTGTTGAACCACGGGAACGCGGCCGGAAATGCGGGATCGTCCCAGCGCCGCGCAAGCCATGCCGCGTAGTGGATCAGCCGCAGCGTGCGCAGCGCTTCGACGAGGTGCAGCTCGCGCGGCTCGAATTCGCAGAAATCCTCGTAGCCGGCGAGCAGGTCCGCCAGCGCGCGCGACGCGCCTTCGCGATCGCCCGGCAGCAGCAGCCACAGATCCTGGATCGCGGGCGCCATCCGGCTGTCGTCGAAGTCGACGAAATGCGGGCCGGCATCGGTCCACAGCACGTTGCTCGGATGACAGTCGCCGTGCGTGCGCAACAGGCGGATCTCGCCCGCACGCTCGAACGCGCCCTCGACGCCTTCGAGCGCGAGCGTGACCGCCGTCTCGTAGGCAGGCCGCACATCGTCCGGAATGAAATCGTGCGTGAGCAGGTAGTCGCGCGGCTCATAGCCGAACGTCTGGATGTCGAGCACGGGACGCGCGACATACGGCTGCGTCGCGCCGACCGCATGGATCCGGCCGATGAAACGGCCGAGCCATTCGAGCGTGTCGCTGCGGTCGAGATCGGGTGCACGGCCGCCGCGCCGCTCGAAGATCGAGAAGCGGAAGCCGTCGAATGCATGCAGCGTGAGACCGTCGAAAGCGCGCGCGGGCACCGCCGGTATCTCGCGCGCGGCGAGTTCGGCGACGAACGCGTGCTCCTCGAGGATTGCATCGTCCGACCACCGCGCCGGGCGGTAGAACTTCGCGACGACCGGCGGGCCGTCTTCGACGCCGACCTGGTAGACGCGGTTCTCGTAGCTGTTGAGGGCGAGCAGGCGCCCGTCGGTGCGCAGGCCGGCCGGCATCAGCACGCTGTCGAGCGCGTCGAGCACGCACTCGGGCGTGAGCCCGGCGAACGGCGCGCCGGCGGGAGAAGCGGGAGCGGAAGTGACGTCTTTCATGCCCCGCATTGTGCCGCCAGCCGGGCCGAAAGACGAGCGTCCGATGCGGCGCTTGCGCTCAGTGAAGCGCCGCGCCGGCCGGCAGCACGGATTCGCCGGTGTCGATCAGGTCCTCGAGAAAGAACGGCTCGGTGTTGAGTTCTTTCGACTCGCCCGGCACGCCCGCGTACCAGGTCACCATGGCCATGTCGCCCAGGACGCGCTGGACGATGCCGCGCGCGCCCTTCGGCACCGCGATATGGGTAGTGCAGACAATCGACCCGACATGCATGATGGTTCCCCACGTTGAAACTTGAAACCCGGCCCGCTGACGAGCCGGCAAATGCACGATCCGCGCGCCCTCGTCGGAGCGTTGCGCGTAATCCCATTGTTCACGGTTTATCGAAGCGCGAAAAGAAGAAGAAGCGTGCGAAGTGCCGCGAATTCGTCGAATGTCTCCAATCAACCACTGCGCCGGGCGGGTACTTGCTCACCCGGCTACCCCCATCATACCCTGTCGAATATGACCGCCCGCCGAATCCGCCGCACCGCCGCGGCGTGCCCGTGATCGACGCAACGGGCGTATCGTCTGTCCTGTACCCAGCCGCCCGGAGATTTCGCGTGACCGAGCCTGACGGAACCACGCCGCCCGCCTCGCGCACCGTCGCCTCTTCCCCCTATCTCGAACGCGGTTCGCGCAGCTACTGGCGCGCAAGCGTCGCGCTGCTGTTCACCGGCTACGCGACGTTCTCGCTGCTCTACTACGTGCAGCCGCTGCTGCCCGAATTCTCGACCGCGTTCGGCGTCGGTCCCGCGCAAAGCAGCCTCGCGCTGTCGTTTTCGACAGCCGCGCTCGCCGCCGCCGTGTTCGTCGCGGGCTTCGTGTCCGAAGGCCTGAGCCGCCACCGGCTGATGACCGCGTCGTTGATGCTGTCGTCGCTGCTCACGCTCGTCGCCGCGTTCGCGCCGCACTGGCACCAGATGCTCGCGTTGCGCGCGCTCACCGGGCTCGCGCTCGGTGGCGTGCCGGCCGTCGGCATGGCCTATCTCGCCGAGGAAGTGCATCCCGACGGGCTCGGGCTCGCGATGGGGCTCTACGTCGGCGGCAATGCGATCGGCGGGATGGCCGGGCGCGTGATCGCGGGCGTGCTGGCCGACCTGTTCACGTGGCGCGTCGCGGTCGGTGCGATCGGCGTGCTCGGCCTCGCGTCGACGCTCGCGTTTCGCGCGCTGCTGCCGCCGTCGCGTCACTTCACGCCGCGCCGCGGGATCGGTTTTGCGCAGCATCGCGCGGCCCTTGCCCGCCATCTCGCCGGCCGCCGCGAACTGCCCGTGCTGTTCGCGATGGGCTTCATCCTGATGGGCGGCTTCGTCACGCTGTACAACTACGTCGGCTACCGGCTGCTCGCGCCGCCGTATTCGATGAACCAGGCGACGATCGGCGCGATCTTCGTCGTCTATCTCGTCGGCGTCGTCGCGTCGCCGTGGTCGGGACGCATGGCCGACTCGCTCGGGCGCGGCCGCGTGCTGATCGCGAGCGTCGTCATCATGCTGGCCGGCGTCGCGCTGACGCTGCTGCAGCCCGTCGCCGCGATCGCGTTCGGCATCGCATGCGTCACGTTCGGCTTCTTCGCCGGACATTCGACCGCGAGCGGGTGGGTCGGCCGCCTCGCGACGCAGGGCAAGGGACAGGCCGCCGCGCTGTACCTGCTGTCCTACTACCTCGGTTCGAGCATCGTCGGCTCGCTCGGCGGACGCTTCTGGAGCGCGCACGGCTGGCCGGGCGTCGCGACGCTCGTCGCGGTGCTGCTCGCCGCGGGCCTCGCGGCCGCGGTGTGGCTGCGCGGTCGCGAACGCCGCGACGCCGCATGAGCATGACGTTCGCACACACCGCGCCCTGCATCGCGGCAACCGGCCTTTCGCCGTGCAGGGGCCACCGACATTTGTTGCCTTGGACGCCGGCCTTGCTGTACCTTTGATGTTCATCCGCGTTCAAGCGCATTCCGACACGATGCATCCGCTCACGTCCGCCCTCGCAAAATCCCGGCCGCAGTTCGACTCGCGGCCGCAGGCGTGCGCGCATCCGTCGGTCCTTCCTCCTCCTGTCGCACCGCCGCTCGTCGGCGCCGCGCCGCCCCCTCCGGCGGCACGCGCCGGCTGACCAGCCGGCTTCCGTTTCGTTTTCCATTCGCCCGTCGGCTGATGTTCGTGCGTCGTGACGCACGGCTTGCTGCTGCGCGCGCGGATGGAACATTCCGATCCGTTCGACAGGTGGATTCACATGGTTTCGTTCAAACGCGCGCTTGCCGCGCATGGAGCGACGTCGCTCTTCGTGCTGCTGTGGAGCAGCGGCGCGATCTTCGCTGAACTCGGTCTGCGTCACGCATCCGCGTTCGTCTTTCTCACCGCGCGTTTCGCGCTCGCGTCGCTCGTGCTGCTCGCGCTGGCCTTCATGCGCAAACGCTGGCTGCCGCCGCGCGGCGAGCGGCGCATGGCCGCACTGACCGGCTTGCTGATGATGGGCGGCTATTCGATCTTCTACCTGCTCGCGCTCGAGCGCGGGATCGCGCCGGGCGTGCTCGCGACGATCCTCGGCGTGCAGCCGATCCTCACGCTCGCGATCGTCGAACGGCGCTGGCAGCCCGTGCGCGTCGCGGGGCTCGCGCTGTCGCTGGCCGGACTCGCGCTCGTCGTGTGCCGCGGCGTGGGCGGCGCAGGCCTGTCGGCCGCGGGCATCGCGTGTGCGCTCACCGCACTCGTCGCGCTGACCGTCGGCTCGCTGCTGCAAAAGCGCGTACGCGCGGCGCCCGCCGACGTGCTGCCGCTGCAGAATGCGATCGGCCTCGCGCTGTGCGTGGCGATCGTGCCGTTCCGGCCGGTGTCGTTCGACATGAGCTGGGCGTTCGTCGTACCGCTGCTGTGGCTCGGCATCGTGATTTCGGTGATCGCGCAACTGCTGTTCTACCGGTTGATGCAGCGCGGCGATCTCGTCAACGTGACGAGCCTGTTCTATCTCGTGCCCGTCGTCACCACGCTGATGGATGCCGTCTGGCTCGGCAACCGGCCCGAGCCGCTCGCGCTCGCCGGCATGGGCGCGATCATCGCGGGGCTCGCGCTCGTATTCCGCGCGCCGGCCGCCCGCGCGCAACCCGATCGCGCATAAGCGGGCGGGCCGCCGTGCCTGCGGGTGCGGCGGCCCGCATCGGACACATACGACAATCCCGCATAAATCGAAAGGCACTGGAAAGATGCGCGCAAGGTGTTCGTCTTACTTGCGGGAAAAATGCGCGATTCGTCAGGCTTTCCGCTGATTTTTAATGGTTCGGATAGCGAAAAGCGCTGCCGGTTGCCTATACTCGAATTGACCACCCGGCTCGCAATCGGGTCGGACCAACACTAGAAACAGCCCGGCATGGGACTGGAGACACGCATGACGACCTACTTCACGATCGGCGATTTCATCCTGTTGATCCCGATGGCGCTGGCCGGAGCGCTATTTCTCGGCGCGGTGCCGTGCGCAACCGAATTCCGCCACAACCTGCTGCGCGTGCTGGGCGTCATCCTCGGCGTCGGCGTCGCGGTATTGCTTGTCGAAGGCCTGCCTGCCCTGCTCTAGCCGCACCACTCGTGCTTGACGCGCATCGCTGCACCGCAGCGATGCAATGTGCTGCCTGCAAGCCGGCATACGGCACGCGATGTTTCGCATGCCGTATCGACTGCCGGTCAGATAGCCTGATCGGTGGACGGCTTTTCCCAAAGATTGATACCGCCTTCCGTCGCGTGACGATCGATCTCCGCGAGTTCCTCCGCCGAGAATTCGAGGTTCTTCAGCGCACCGACGTTTTCACGCACCTGCTCCGCACGGCTCGCGCCGATCAGCGCGGACGTCACGCGGCCGTTGCGCAACACCCACGCCAGCGCCATCTGCGCGAGGCTCTGCCCGCGCCGCTCGGCGATCGCGTTGAGCTTGCGCACATGCTCGAGATTGTCCGCGCTCAAGTGATCCTGCTTCAGCGAGCCGCCGCCCGGCTTGTTCACGCGCGCGTCCGCCGGCACGCCGTTCAGGTACTTCGACGTGAGCAGCCCCTGTGCGAGCGGCGTAAAGGCGATGCTGCCCGCGCCGACGTCGTCGAGCGTGCCGAGCAGGTCGCTCTCGATCCAGCGGTTCAGCATGTTGTACGAAGGCTGGTGGATCAGCAGCGGCACCCGGTACTGCGCGAGCAGCTCGGCCATCTCGCGCGTCTTCGCCGCCGAATACGACGAAATGCCGATGTAGAGCGCCTTGCCCTGCTGCACGGCCGACGCGAGCGCGCCCGCCGTTTCCTCGAGCGGCGTGTGCGCGTCGAAGCGGTGCGAATAGAAGATGTCGACGTAGTCGAGCCCCATCCGCTGCAGGCTCTGGTCGAGGCTCGCGAGCACGTACTTGCGCGACCCGCCGCCGCTGCCGTACGGCCCCGGCCACATGTCCCAGCCGGCCTTCGTCGAGATCAGCAGCTCGTCGCGATACGGCCGGAAATCCTCCCTCAGCAGCCGGCCGAAGTTGGTTTCGGCGCTACCGTACGGCGGCCCGTAGTTGTTCGCGAGATCGAAGTGGTTGATGCCGAGGTCGAACGCGGTGCGCAGGATCTCGCGCTGCGTCGAGATCGGCGTCGAGTCGCCGAAGTTGTGCCACAGGCCGAGCGACAGGGCGGGCAGTTTGAGCCCGGATTTGCCGCAGGTGCGGTAGTGCATGTCAGCATAACGTTCGGAAGCTGCTTCGTAGGCCATGAGTATTTCCCGTCGGGACGTCGGACAGAAGGGCGCGCGCCGGCCGCGCCCATGGCGCGACGGCGGCGGAGAAAGCGCATCACGCGGCTATGGTAGCGAAGGCGACCGATGCGCGCACGGCGATGGACGCGACCGCGGGCGTCGCCTACACTGCGGCGTCTCGAATCACCGTTTCAGCGAGGTTGGTATGTCCCGGGTCATCTCGGTTGCGCTGCTCGTCGGCGGCGTCGTGCTGCTGTACTTCGGCGGGCAGTCGTTCCATTCGATCAACGACAACATGTCGCGCTTCTTCACCGGCTCGCCCGCAACGAAGACGATCCTGCTGATCGTGGGCGGCGCCGTCGCATCGTTCATCGGCCTGATCGGCCTCGCGATGCCCGGCGGCAAGCGCTGATCGCGCCGCCGCGCGACGCACGCACGGCCCGCGTCACACGAACGGGCCGCATCAAACGAAACGGGCGGCCAGGCCGCCCGTTGCTTCATCCGCCCGCGATGCGCAACCGCATCGAATCGCGCGATCGCGACGGCTTTGCAGGCCGCCCGATCTGCGCCTAGCCTGTTCACGCTAATAACGGGCTTGCGCTGGCCCTAGAACCGCACTTCCGGTTTCGCCGCCGAGCGCGTGCCGGGCAGCGGCCGGTTGCTCGCGCCGTGGTAGGTGTACACGAGCGAGAACTTCACCTGGTCGGAGCGGTTCTGCCCGGCCGAATGCAGCGTGTTGCTGTGGAAGAACACGACGTCGCCCGTCCGGAGCGACGGGCACGTGGCCGCGTCGATCATCTTCCGGTTCTCCGGCAGGTCGCTGCGGAAGAACTTCGCATCGTCGAACGCTTCAGGCCCGAATTCGGCCGTATGCGAACCCGGCACGAGCCACAGTGCGCCGTTCTCGTTCGTTTCCGGTCCGAGCGCGAGCCACACCGACACCATGTCCGCGCGCTCGAACGACCAGTAGCGGAAATCGCGATGCCAGCCCGTCAGGCTGCCGTACGCGGGGTGCTTCGTCATCATGCAGTTGTGATGCGCGCGCGACAGCACCGGCTCTTCGCCGAAATACTCGTGCATCCATGCGCCGATTTCAGGTGCGATCGCGCGCTCGGCGAAGGCCGGATCGCGCGTGTACGCATCGAGCAGCCGCCGCACCGTGTGCCCGCCCGGCGCGTACTTCGATTCGGGTGCGCCCGGGTAGCGCAGGTCCGCCTCGAATTCGATCGGCTCGGCGGCTTCCTGCAACTGGCGCTCGGCGATCTGCTTGAGCGCCGCGCACTGTTGCTCGCCGACGAGGCCACGCGCGACGACGAAGCCGCGCTCGCGCAATTCCGCGACTTGCGCGCGGATCGATTCCGACTGCAATGGAGACGACATGGGATGCCAGACGTTTATTGTGTGAATGTGACGATTGTAAATCGGCGCCGGATGCCGCGAACAGCACCATTGTCGTGCGCAGGGGCATGCCATTCGCCGATTTGATCTGGCTCAAGGGAACTGTGCGGCGCGGCGCTGGCCTCACCGACAGGCGGTATGCGGCACACGCCTTGCGGCACAAGGGTTTATCGCGACTTTTGCCCGTCATGAATCCCCTGTAGCCTGTCGCGGCCTGTCAGTTTTCGCGGGCGCGGCGCGCAGCGACTTTCAGTAAGATCCGTTGCGTCATCCGAGGCCGTTCATACCAGTGCGCTCTTCAAGGGCGCCATCCATACAAGCGAAGCATCGTTCACATGCCATTCCGTCTGACTTCCCGTTTCAGCCGCGCTGCGAAGCGCGTCGTGCCGTCCGCTCCTGCCCGCTCGCTGCGCCATCACCGCGCACGCAGGCAGGCGCTGGCCGAGCGTACGCACGCACATAGCCGGCTGGACGGTATCCGTGCGTGGTTCCACGCGTTTTTCTCGATGATGAGCACACAGGCGTTCGTACGCCGTGCCGGCCTTCGCTCGCTGCTGCAGAAGCCGTCGTCGCTGCGCGCGCTTGCACTGCGCCGTGCGCTCGGCCCGCAGCGCCGCATCAACCGCCCGCGCCGCCTGGCGGCCAGCAACGGCTGGTTCGGGTTCGGCGCGCGCTGAAGGTGCGCCGGCGGGCACTGCCCGCGACGATCGCCGCCGTCGTGCCGGCGATCGAAACCCAAAAAAAACCCCGGCAAAGCCGGGGTTTTTCATTTCGGCGAACGACGCTTACGCGACGCGGGCCGTCGGCTCCACGCCGGCCGCTTCGGCCAGTGCAAGCGCCTTGTCGGTCGCTTCCCACGAGAATTCCGGCTCTTCGCGGCCGAAGTGGCCGTAAGCAGCCGTCTTCTCGTAGATCGGGCGCAGCAGGTCGAGCATCTTGATGATGCCCTTCGGACGCAGATCGAAATGCTCGCGCACGAGCTTCGTGATCACCGCATCCGACACGCGGCCCGTGCCGAACGTATTGACCATCACCGAGGTCGGCTCGGCGACGCCGATCGCGTACGACACCTGGATCAGCGCGCGCGACGCGAGGCCGGCGGCGACGATGTTCTTCGCGACGTAGCGGCCTGCATACGCAGCCGAACGGTCGACCTTCGACGGATCCTTGCCCGAGAACGCGCCGCCGCCGTGCGGTGCGGCACCGCCGTACGTGTCGACGATGATCTTGCGGCCCGTCAGGCCGCAGTCGCCCTGCGGGCCGCCGATCACGAACCGGCCGGTCGGGTTCACGAGGAACTTGATGTCGCCCTTGATCAGGTCGGCCGGCAGCGTCGGCTTGATGATTTCCTCGATCACGGCTTCGCGCAGCGCCGGCAGTTCGATGTCCGGTGCATGCTGCGTCGACAGCACGACTGTGTCGATCGAATCGGGGCGGCCGTCGACGTAGCGGACCGTCACCTGCGACTTCGCGTCCGGGCGCAGCCATTGCAGGCGGCCGTCGCGGCGCAGGCTGGCCTGGCGCTCGACGAGACGGTGCGACAGGTAGATCGGCAGCGGCATCAGTTCCGGCGTTTCGTCGCACGCGTAACCGAACATCAGGCCCTGGTCGCCCGCACCCTGGTCGAGGTTGTCGTCGTGGGCACGATCGACGCCCTGGGCGATGTCCGGCGACTGCTTGTCGTACGCGACGAGCACCGCGCAACCCTTGTAGTCGATGCCGTAGTCGGTGTTGTCGTAGCCGATGCGCTTGATCGTGTCGCGCGCGATCTGGATGTAATCGATGTTCGCCGTCGTGGTGATTTCACCGGCCAGAACGACGAGACCCGTGTTGCACAGCGTTTCCGCCGCAACGCGGGAATATTTGTCCTGCTCGAGGATGGCGTCGAGAATCGCGTCCGAGATTTGGTCCGCGACTTTGTCCGGATGGCCTTCGGAGACGGATTCGGACGTGAAGAGATAATCGTTTGCCACTTTTTCAGGCTCCTGTGTGGTTACGGTTGGTTTCACGTAGCCAGCTTCGTTGGGCCTGAAGCGGCGACGCTTTAGCGGATTACCAGGACCGGACAGCGCATGTCGCACCAGCCGGCTTCGCCCCGCAAGTTGTCAGTTAACTCGGCGAAGACCGTATTATAGCGGCTTTCCTGAATTGTCACAGAGTGCCGCACGTGCTGCATCTTCCGCCGTCTTACCCCCCTGTTCGCAACGCGCCGGCCAGCCGGCCCCACGGAGGTCCCGCATGCTAGGCCGCCTCGGCACACATCTCGCCATCGGCTTTCTGAAGCTGCTCGCCCGGTTGCCGTACGGCCTGACCGCGCGGCTCGGCGATGGTCTCGGCTGGCTGCTGTACCAGATCCCCAGCGGGCGAAAGCGCATCGTACATACCAATCTGAAACTCTGCTTCCCGGACTGGAGCGACGAACGGCGCGAGGAAGTGGCCGGCCAGCATTTCCGCCACGCGATCCGCAGCTACGTCGAGCGCAGCTACCAGTGGTTCGCGTCGGAACAGGTCTACCGCAAGCTGTTCACGGTGGAGAGCGAGGTCGACCTCAGCGATCCGGACATGCCGCCGACCCTCCTGCTCGGCTTCCATTTCGTCGGCATCGAGGCCGGCTCGATGGCGATCAATCTCGCACTCGGCCGCACGTGCGGCTCGCTCTACACGCCGATGAAGAACCCGGAAATCGAAGCCGCGGCCAAAGCCGGCCGCAGCCGCTTCGGCGCGGAACTGGCGAGCCGGGCCGACAGCGCGCGTACCGTGCTGCGCTGGCTGCGCGACCGCAAGCCGGTGATGCTGGGCGCCGACATGGACTACGGGCTGCGCAACTCGACGTTCGTGCCCTTCTTCGGCGTACCCGCCTGCACGCTGACGGCGGTCGGCCGGTTCGCAAAGACCGGCCACGCGCAGGTTCTGCCCTTTATCGGCGAGGTGCTGCCGAACTACAAGGGCTACCGGCTGAAGGTCTTCAAGCCGTGGGCCGACTACCCGACCGGCGACGACGATCTCGACGCGCGGCGGATGAACGAATTCCTCGAGGAGCAGATCCCGCTGATGCCCGAGCAGTACTACTGGGTCCACAAGCGCTTCAAGACGCGCCCGCCGGGCGAGCCGAGCCTGTACTGACCCGGCCGCGGGCGCGCCGTCATGCGCGCGCCTGCGCCCTGGTTACCTTCGGCAAGCCTTTCGCGCGTGCCTGCCACAGGTCGTAGGCGGCTTGCTGCGCGAGCCACAGGTCCGCACGGCCGCCGTTCTCTTCGCCAAGCCACGCCTCGAGGCGCAACGCCATTTCCGGCGAGATGCCGGCGTGGCCGTGCAGGATGCGCGACAGCGCCGCCCGCGTCACACCGAGCTGCGCGGCGGCCTCGGTGACAGTCAGGCCGAGCGCCGGCAAAACGTCGTCGCGCAGCGCCTCGCCCGGATGGGGCGGATTGAAGATGCGAGTCATGGCGTTGAATGACCTCAGTGATAGTCTTGATAATTGACCAGGACGACATCGGGGCCCTCGAACCGGAACGTCAGGCGCCAGTTGACGCTCACGCTCACCGAACAGTAACCCTCCAACCCGCCGGCGAGGCCATGAAAGCCCCAGCCCGGCACGTTCATGTCGAGCGGCTGACTCGCCATGTCGAGACGGACGAGCTGGCGCCTCAGCCTCGGGGCATGGTCCGGTCGAATGCCCGCCTTGCTTCCGTTCGTGAAAAACGCTTCCAGCCCCTTGTGCTGCCATGACTTGATCATGGGACTCCCACACGCGAGGCGATATCGACAGCATGGCCCGCATGTCGTATATCCACACTATACGAATCGCCTGATTGAATTGTCAATTTGACCGGTACGAAAACACGCACGCGGATCATCCCGTGCCCTCGCGATGCCCGGACTCGCGCCGCCGGGCCCACCCGTCCCGACCCCGTCCATCCCGCCGCACCACCTGAATCTGCCCGCCCGCCGCCCGCGCAACCAGTCAGCCGTTCGGCGGATATCGTCCCGCTCCCCCTCGCAAGCGAAGCCGAACACCCGCCCCGCGCAGGACGCCCCTGTCGGCTGCATGTATCATTTGCGGTTGAGATCAGCACGACGAACGACGCCGCCCGGCATGGCGCGGTGTCGGGCGAGCCGCGCTGACCGCCTTGTTCGCCATGGAATTCCGGACCCAGTGAAACTCTCGTTCACCAAGATGCACGGCGCGGGCAACGACTTCGTCGTGCTCGACGGCTATTCGCGCGCGTTGCCGCCGCTCACCGAAGCGCAGGTGCGCGCGCTCGCCAACCGCCACTTCGGCATCGGCGCAGACCAGTTGCTGCTTGTCGAAAAGCCGACCGTCGACGGCGCGGATTTCAAGTACCGGATCTTCAATTGCGACGGCGGCGAGGTCGAACACTGCGGCAACGGCGCACGCTGCTTCGTGAAATTCGTCAGCGACCGCGGCCTGACCGACAAGCGCAGCGTGCGTGTGCAGGTGATGAAGGGCCTGATCACGCTGACGCTGCAGGACAACGGCGAAGTCGTCGTCGACATGGGTGCGCCCGTGTTCGCGCCGGCGCAAGTCCCGTTTGAAGCGTCGGGCCTCGACGGCCGCACGGAGGGCCGCGACACGCTGTGGCCGCTCGATGTCGGCGGCGCGACGCGCTGGATCTCGACGGTGTCGATGGGCAATCCGCACGCGGTGCAGGTCGTCGACGACGTCGAAGCGTATCCGGTGCTGGAAGAAGGCCCGCTGATCGAGCGCCATGCGCGCTTCCCGCAGCGCGTGAACGCCGGCTTCATGCAGATCGTGTCGCGCAGCGAAGTGAAGCTGCGCGTGTACGAACGCGGCGCGGGCGAGACGCTTGCGTGCGGCACCGGCGCGTGCGCGGCGGTCGCGGCCGGCATCCGGCGCGGCCTGCTCGATTCGCCCGTGACCGTCCACACGCACGGCGGCACACTGACGATCGGCTGGGACGGCGCGCGCGACGAAGCCGCCGCGCTGATGATGGCCGGCCCCGCCACGACCGTGTTCGAAGGCGAGATCGACCTGAACGCCTGACCCTGCAACGTCCTTGATAACTGAACGCTCCAGCCACATGAACGATCGCGAAGTCGCCGACTACCTGCTCGCCAATCCCGAATTCTTCGCGCAGCATGCCGAACTGCTCGCGACGATCCGTCTCGCGAACCCGCACGGCAAGGCCGCGATCTCGCTGCAGGAGCGGCAGATGGAAATGCTGCGCGACAAGAACAAGCATCTCGAGCGCCGCCTCGCCGAGCTCGTGCGCTACGGCCACGAGAACGACAGCCTGTCCGCGAAGTTCAGCCGCTGGACCGCACGCGTGATCTCGGAACGCGATCCGTATGCGCTGCCGCGCACGATCGCCGACGGCATCGCCGACGTGTTCGACGTGCCGCAGACGGCACTGCGCGTGTGGGACGTCGCCGACACCTACGCGCAAGCCGACTTCGCGCGCCAGGTCGGCGAGGAAGTACGCCTCTTCACGAACGGCCTGTCGACGCCGTACTGCGGCGCGAACACGGGCTTCGAAGCCGCGCAGTGGCTTGCGCCGGCGGTAGCCGCGTCGGCCGCGAATGCGGCGGAAGGCGCGGAAGCCGCACCGGCCGGCGACGGCACGGCCGCATCGGTCGCGCTGCTCGCGCTGCGCGCGCCGCTCGCCGGCACCGATGCCCCCGCGTTCGGCCTGCTCGTGCTCGGCTCGCCCGATCCGCGCCGCTTCCACGACGGGATGGCCACCGACTTCCTCGCGCAGATCGCGACGCTCGCGAGCGCCGCGCTCACGCGCCTGCTGCCGCACTGATCCTGCCCCACGCGATGACAGACGATCCGGTCGCCGCCTACCTGTCGAACCTGAAGCACGTCAGGCAGTTGTCGGAACACACGCTGCGCGCGTACACGCACGAACTCGACGAGCTGAAGAAGCTCGCGGCCGGCCGGCCGCTCGAAGCGCTGACGGCCGCCGACATGCGCGGCGCGGTCGCGCGCGCGCACGCGGGCGGGCTGTCCGCGCGGTCGATCTCGCACCGGCTGTCCGCGTGGCGCGCGTTCTACCGCTGGCTCGCGCAGCGCATCGAGATGCCCGCGAACCCGGTTGCCGCGGTGCGCGCGCCGAAACGCGCGAAGACCTTGCCGAAGGCGCTGTCGGTCGACCACGCGTCCGCGTTGATGGACGCGCCGCTCGCCGGCACGACCGAAGGCATCCGCGACCACGCGATCCTCGAGCTGTTCTATTCGTCGGGGCTGCGCCTGGCCGAGCTGATCGGGCTCGACGTCATGTACACGCAGGCCGACGGCTACCGCTCGGCGGGCTGGCTCGATCTCGCCGAGGCCGAAGTCACCGTGCGCGGCAAGGGCAACAAGGAACGCAAGGTGCCAGTCGGCCGCAAGGCGATCGATGCGCTGAATGCATGGCTCGCGGTGCGCGGCGAATTCGTGAAGCACGACCCGCATCCGCTGTTCCTGTCCGTGCGCGGCAACCGGATGGCGCCGGGCGTCGTGCGCGAGCGCGTGAAGCGCGCGGCGCTCGCCGCGGGCATCCCCGCCAACGTCCATCCGCACGTGCTGCGCCACTCGTTCGCGACGCACGTGCTGCAGTCGAGCGGCGACCTGCGCGCGGTGCAGGAACTGCTCGGCCACGCGAGCGTCGCCGCGACGCAGGTCTATACGTCGCTCGACTTCCAGCATCTCGCGAAGATTTACGACAGCGCGCATCCGCGCGCGAAGAAGCGCGACTGACGCGCGTCCCGTGTTACCCGCCGCGCGCGGCGACCGGCAACGGTCGGCTCCGGGCGCGGCCCATTTCGATCTCATCATGCAAACTGTCACACTCAAGCCGTCCAAGGAAAAATCGCTGCTGCGCCGCCATCCGTGGATCTACGCCACCGCGATCGACCGCGTCGACGGCAAGCCCGCGCCCGGCGCGACCGTGATCGTGCGCGCGCACGACGGCCGCTTCCTCGCGCGCGGCGCGTACAGCCCGCAGTCGCAGATCCGCGTGCGCGTCTGGAGCTTCGACGAGAACGAGCCGGTCGACCACGCGTTCTTCAAGCGCCGCGTGCAGCGCGCGGTCGCGCACCGCACGACGATGGTGTCGGGCACGGGCGCGGTGCGGCTCGTGTTCGGCGAAGCCGACGGGCTGCCGGGACTGATCGTCGACTACTACGTCGCGGACACCGCCGAAGCCGGTGCGGCGCCGCGCGGCCAGCTCGTCTGCCAGTTCATGGCCGCGGGCGTCGAAGCGTGGAAGGACGCGATCGTCGCGGCGCTCACCGGCGCGACGGGCTGCCCGAACGTGTACGAGCGCTCGGACGTGTCGATCCGCGACAAGGAAGGGCTCGAACAGACGACCGGCGTGCTGGCCGGCGACGCGCCGCCCGCGACGCTGATCTCGAACGAAAACGGCGTGCGCTATCACGTCGACGTGCCGAACGGCCACAAGACGGGCTTCTACGTCGACCAGCGCGACAACCGCGCGCTCGTCGCGCAGTACGCGGCCGGCCGCGACGTGCTGAACTGCTTTTGCTACACGGGCGGCTTCTCGCTTGCGGCGCTCAAGGGCGGCGCGAACCGCGTCGTGTCGATCGACTCGTCGGGCGACGCACTCGCGCTCGCGCAGCAGAACGTCGTCGCCAACGGCTTCGACGCCGAACGCGCGACCTGGCTCGACGCGGACGCGTTCAAGACGCTGCGCCGCCTCGTCGACGAAGGCGAGCGTTTCGACCTGATCGTGCTCGATCCGCCGAAGTTCGCGCCGACCCGCGACAGCGTCGATCGCGCGGCGCGCGCGTACAAGGACATCAACCTGAGCGGCTTCAAGCTGCTGCGTCCGGGCGGCCTGCTGTTCACGTACTCGTGCTCGGGCGCGATCGACATGGACCTGTTCCAGAAGATCGTCGCGGGCGCGGCAGCCGACGCGAAGGTCGACGCGCGCATCCTGAAGCGGCTCGGCGCGGGCGTCGATCACCCGCTGCTCGCCGCGTTCCCGGAAGGCGAATATCTGAAGGGCCTGCTGTTGCAAATCGTCTGATCGCCCCGATCTTGGCGGACACCCCCTGCCCGCCGCCCCTGCGTGGCGGGCCTGCGCTTTCGCCCGTCGTCCGGACGACGGGCGGGGGCTTGACAGGTATGTTTCAATGAATGGCTGTGCGCCCCGCGCGACGCACACCCTGGTTTTGACCCCGATTCACGAACCACAGGCGACCGACATGGCCACTCCCGTCACCATCCTTACCGGCTTCCTCGGCAGCGGCAAGACGACGCTGCTCAAGCGCATCCTGAACGAACAGCACGGCATGAAGATCGCCGTGATCGAGAACGAGTTCGGCGAAGAGAACATCGACAACGAAATCCTCGTGCAGGATTCGAACGAGCAGATCATCCAGATGAGCAACGGCTGCATCTGCTGCACGATCCGCGGCGACCTCGCACGCGCGCTCGGCGATCTCGCCGCGAAGAAGCGCGAAGGCAAGCTCGACTTCGACCGCATCGTGATCGAGACGACCGGCCTCGCGAATCCGGGCCCCGTCGCGCAAACCTTCTTCATCGACAGCGAAATCGCCGACGACTTCCTGCTCGACGCGGTCATCACGCTGGTCGACGCGAAGCACGCGAACGCGCAGCTCGACGAGCACGAAGTCGTGCAGCGCCAGGTCGGTTTCGCCGACCGCCTGTTCGTCACGAAGTCGGATCTCGTCGACGACCAGACCGTCGCCGGCCTCAAGCACCGCCTGATGCACATGAACCCGAAGGCGACGATCAAGGTCGTGAACTTCGGCGACGCCGACATCAAGGAGATCTTCGACCTGCGCGGCTTCAACCTGAACGCGAAGCTCGAGATCGACCCCGATTTCCTCGCCGAGGACGATCACGCGCATCACCACCACGATCACGACCATGATCACGATCACGCCGGTTGCGACCACGATCACGGTCAATGCGCGCACGATCACGACCACGGCCACAATCATCACCACGCGCACCACGACGACAAGATCAAGTCGTTCGTGTACCGCAACGACCGCCCGTTCGACCCGAACAAGCTGGAAGACTTCCTCGGCGGCATCCTGCAGATCTACGGCGAGCGGATGCTGCGCTACAAGGGCGTGCTGTACATGAAGGGCGTCGACCGCAAGGTCGTGTTCCAGGGCGTGCACCAGATGATGGGCAGCGACCTCGCCGCGAAGTGGCTGCCGGTCGAGAAGAAGACCAACAAGATGGTGTTCATCGGCGTCGACCTGCCGCAGGACCTGATCACCGACGGCCTCGACGCCTGCCTCGCCTGACCCTCGCGGGCGACCTTCGCGCACCCCGCCGCCCGGCCGCCTTCGCAGGCGGTTGCGGCTGCCGCGCGACGCCCTTTGCGGGCAGGGTTTCGCCGTCATCGCTTTTTCGCGATTTGCGCGTTATATTTTCTAGATATTGGCGCAACGGGCGGGGATCGACCCGATACGGCGCCCGCTTGCGATTCAGTTACAATACGTGCCCGCTGGAGTACGGCAACAAATAGGCCCGGTTCTTGCAGAACCAGTTGTCCGGGCATCGCAACCGCGCCGGATCGTCAATCCGCCATCCGGCCGCGGCCGATGCGATCTGCCGCGCAGCATACCGGTTCGCCGCGCGCGCAAATCCGTGCCAGGCCTATCCTGGTATTTGAGAACCGGTTTTCCAGAGGCTTTCGGCCCCGCGGCGGCAAATCGCAAATGATTGCAAGCGCGGTTGCGGGTAATCCCAAAGTGCAGGCAATATCTATCGATTTGCCGCACATTGAAGAAGCAAGCAGATGACGAAGAAACCCTTGACCGAAGCCGAAATCCTGAAGATGAGCGACAAGGATTACATGAATGAGGATCAGCTCGCCTTCTTCAAAAATCGGCTCGAACAGTTGCAGGCGGACATCCTCAAGAATGCAGGCCAGACGACCGAGAACCTCCGCGAGACGGTGATCGTGCCGGATCCCGCCGATCGCGCGACGATCGAGGAAGAGCACGCGCTCGAGCTGCGCACGCGCGACCGCGAACGCAAGCTCCTCAAGAAGGTTCAGCAGTCGCTCGCCCGCATCGATTCCGGCGATTACGGCTGGTGCGAGGAAACCGGCGAGCCGATCGGCATTCCGCGCCTGCTCGCGCGCCCGACGGCCACGCTGTCGCTCGAGGCGCAGGAGCGCCGCGAACTGCGCCAGAAGCTGTTCGGCGACTGATCGAGCGGGCGTTCCGCTCCGACACGCTGCTTCCCGGAAGCGCGCGGCCTGCCGCGCGCTTTTTGTTTTTCCGGCACCGGCCCAGGGCCGGTTCCCGGCCGGCCGATTTGCCCCTCCGCCTCTTGATATCCCGGCGCCCGCCCTAAAATGAAACGGACGCGCGCCGGGCCGCTCCCCGGCGCACTGCGATTCACGCGGCGGCGCCTCGCGCCGCCCGACTCTTCCCCGTTTTTCTCAAGGAACGCAGATGGAGCAATTTCACGGCACGACCATCGTTTCGGTCCGGCGCGGCGACAAGGTCGCGCTCGGCGGCGACGGCCAGGTAACCCTCGGCAACATCGTCATGAAGGGTGGCGCGCGGAAAGTGCGGCGGATCTACAACAACCAGGTTCTGGTCGGATTCGCGGGCGGCACCGCCGATGCGTTCTCGCTGCTCGACCGCTTCGAGGCGAAGCTCGAAAAGCACCAGGGCAACCTGACCCGCGCGGCCGTCGAGCTCGCGAAGGACTGGCGCACCGACCGGATGCTGCGCCGCCTCGAGGCGATGCTGATCGCGGCCGATGCGACCACCACGCTCGTGATCACCGGCAACGGCGACGTGCTCGACCCCGAAGGCGGCATCTGCGCGATCGGCTCGGGCGGTGCGTATGCGCAGGCCGCGGCCCGCGCGCTCGTCGAGAACACCGAGCTGTCGCCGCGCGAGATCGTCGAGAAGTCGCTCGGGATCGCCGGCGACATGTGCATCTACACGAACCACAACCGCATCATCGAAACGATCGAGTAAGGACCGCCCCATGAGCACCATGACCCCTGCCGAGATCGTCTCGGAACTCGACAAGCACATCATCGGCCAGGCCAAGGCGAAGAAGGCCGTCGCGGTCGCGCTGCGCAACCGCTGGCGCCGCCAGCAGGTCGCCGATCCGCTGCGCCAGGAAATCACGCCGAAGAACATCCTGATGATCGGGCCGACGGGCGTCGGCAAGACCGAGATCGCGCGCCGCCTCGCGAAGCTCGCCGATGCGCCGTTCATCAAGATCGAGGCGACCAAGTTCACCGAAGTCGGCTACGTCGGCCGCGATGTCGACAGCATCGTGCGCGACCTGATCGAGATCTCGGTCAAGCAGACGCGCGAAGCCGAGATGCGCAAGGTGCGCAGCAAGGCGACCGACCAGGCGGAAGACCGCGTCCTCGACATCCTGCTGCCGCAGCCGCGCGCGGTGGGCTTCGGCGGCAATGCCGATCACGCGAACGACGACAACAACGCGACGCGCCAGACCTTCCGCAAGCGCCTGCGCGAAGGCCAGCTCGACGACAAGGAAGTCGAGCTCGACCTCGAGCAGCCGTCGGCCGGCATGGACATCATGGCGCCGCCCGGGATGGAAGAGATGACCGAGCAGATCCGCTCGATGTTCTCGAACCTCGGCAGCGGCAAGAAGCAGCGCCGCAAGGTGAAGATCAAGGAAGCGCTGAAGCTGCTGACCGACGAGGAAGCGGCGAAGATGCTGAACGAAGAGGAAGTGAAGACGAAGGCCGTGCAGAACGTCGAGCAGAACGGCATCGTGTTCCTCGACGAGATCGACAAGATCACGTCGCGCAACAACGAAGGCAGCGGCGGCGAAGTGTCGCGCCAGGGCGTGCAGCGCGACCTGCTGCCGCTCGTCGAAGGCACGACCGTCAACACGAAGTACGGGACGGTGAAGACCGATCACGTCCTGTTCATCGCGAGCGGCGCGTTCCACCTCGCGAAGCCGAGCGACCTGATCCCCGAACTGCAGGGCCGCTTCCCGATCCGCGTCGAGCTCGATTCGCTGTCGGTGAACGATTTCGAGGCGATCCTCGTCGCGACCGACGCGAGCCTCGTCAAGCAGTACCAGGCGCTGCTCGCGACCGAAGACGTGCAGCTCGAATTCGCCGACGACGGCATCCGCCGCCTCGCGGAGATCGCGTATTCCGTCAACGAGAAGACCGAGAACATCGGCGCGCGCCGGCTGTACACGGTGATCGAGAAACTGCTCGAGGAAGTGTCGTTCTCGGCCGGCAACCACGCCGGCGAGCGCGTGACGATCGACGCGAAGTATGTCGACCGGGCGCTCGGCGAAGTGGCGCAAGACGAAGACCTGTCGCGCTACGTGCTGTAACGCGCGCGGCATCGAATGCGAAACGGGCGGCCCGGCGGGCCGCCCGTTTTCATTGGTGCGTCCGACGGGCAACCGTGCGCGGCCCGCCCGCGTGCATGCCCGCACCTCGCAACCCGCATCGTGCGTCGTACCGGACCGACAGCCGCCGCGGCAACCGCGGCGCGCCGCTTACTGCCGCACCGGCTTCTTCGCCAGCTTGCGCTGCAGCGTGCGGCGGTGCATGTTCAGCGCGCGCGCGGTTGCCGAGATGTTGTTGTTGTTCTCGGCCAGCACGCGCTGGATGTGCTCCCATTCGAGCCGGTCGACCGACAGCACGACCGGATTCTCGAGCGCTTCGTCCGCCTGCACTTCGGTCGCGTTGGTCTGCAGCGCGGCCAGGATCGACTCGACGTTCGCGGGTTTCGCGAGGTAGTTGTCGGCGCCTTCCTTCACCGCCTGCACGGCGGTCGCGATGCTCGCGTAACCGGTCAGCACGAGAATCCGCGCATCGGGCTGCAGGTCGCACAGCGGCGCGATCAGGCTCAGGCCCGAATCCTCGCCGAGATGCAGGTCGACGGTGATGAACTGGAACTTGCCGCCCGCGGCGAGCCTGAGCGCCGCCTCCTTGTCGTGCGCCTGCTGGACCGCGTAACCGCGGCGCTCGAGGCCGCGCGCGAGCGTGCCCGCGAACACCTCGTTGTCGTCGATCACCAGGAAATTGTTCTCGCTCATGTGGTTTCTCCGTCTACGTGTTGGTTGAGGCGGCCGGCGCGGCGACGCGCACGGCCGGCAGGCGCAGCACGGCCCGCGTGCCGCGCGCGGCGCTCGCGCGGCTGTCCGGCGTGCCGGCCGTTCGTTCGGCCACGCGTTCGCCCGTTCGCTGGCCCGCGCGTTGTCCCGCGCGTTGTCCCGATGCGGCAGCGTGACCATTCGCCGCACCGCCGGCCCGCCCGTTGCCGCCCGCTGCGCGCGGCGCGATGTCGGACAGTTCGATCTCGCCGCCGAGCCGCGCGGCCGCACTGAACGCGAGATACAGGCCGACCCCGTGCCCGCCCTGCGTGCTGTCGACCGGCATCGCGCCGAGCGATTCGCGCAGCGCGGCCGGAATGCCGGGCCCGTCGTCGCATACTTCGAATTCGATCTCGTCGGCCGTGCGGTCGTGCCCGACCTTCGCGGCCAGCGTCACGCGCTGCGGGCTCGCGCGCGCGGCGTTGTCGAGCAGGATCGTCAGGATCTGGCCGGCCGCGACCGTATCGTCGAGCGCGACGCCCGCCGGTCGCGCGCCGAGCAGCTCGAACTGCACGTGCGGATGCCGCAGGCGCCAGTGCTCGACGAACGTGTCGAGCCAGTCGTCCACCGGCTGGCGGCTCGCCGGCGCGCTCGCGCGGCTGCGCAGGCGTGCGAGCGCCGACGTGCAGAGCGTCATCTGTTCCTCGAGCACCTTCAGGTCGGCCTCGTAGCGGGCCAGCCCCGGATCGGCGCGCGCCGCGTCGCGCAGTTCCTCCGCGAGCATCGCGATCGTCGACAGCGGCGTGCCCATCTCGTGCGCGACGGTGGCGGCCTGCACGCCGAGCGCGACCGCCCGCTCGTCGCGCAGCAGGTGCTGCTGCGCTTCGCCGAGCGCCGAATCGCGCTGGCGCAGCGCCTTCGACATGCGCGCGACGAACCACGCGATCAGCCCGACGCTGACCATGAAGTTCGCCCACATCCCGGTGCGGTAGTAGTCGAACAGGTTCGCGGGATTGTCCATGTTGAGCGGCACCGAATCGAAACCGAGCGCCGCGTAGCATGCGACCGCGAACGCCGCGAGCCAGATCATCAGGTGCCACGGCAGCACGGCCGCCGCGATCGCGAGCGACGGCAGGTACAGCGACACGAACGGATTGGTCGTGCCGCCCGACAGGAACAGCAGCGCGGACAGCGCACCGAGGTCGACCCACAACTGGCCGAGCAGCTCGAAATTGGTCTCGGGCCGCGCGCGCAGCACGCGCACCCAGGTCAGCGCGTTGAAAACGATTTCGAGCGCAATGACCATCAGCATCGCCGGCAACGGCAGATGCACGCCGAAATAGGTCTGCACGACGCCGATCGTCACGAGCTGGCCGATGATCGCGAGATTGCGGAGCCAGAACAGGTGGCTGAGGTTGACGCGCCCGGTGGTGGTGATTCGTTGCATCCGGGCAGTTTACCCGTTTAGCGGGCGGGGCCTCTAGCGGGGCCGGATCGGCGCGCACGAACGGGACGCACCGCGTGCACGGCCGGTGCCGTCAGCCGGCCGCGCCGGCCATCCGCTGCGCGATCTCGTCGGCGAGGCACTCGGGGCACCGGCAGCGCGCGCCGGCCGCCGGCGGCGTACCGCCGGGCAGCCCCGGCATCGACGCGCACCAGCAGTCGAACGGCTGCGTGCGGGCGCCGCAGTCGAAGCTGCGCCCGCAATGCGGGCAGCGCGCGCGGCGCGGGGCGCAACGGACGTCGGCGACAGAATCGGTCATGGCGGAATCGCGGAAGCGGGCGTGAGGTCGCCCCACGCGACAAGCATAGCGTGGCGCACGGATTTTGCACGCCGGCCACCCGGCCGATGTCCGTCGCGAACGCACGCGGACCACCCCGCCAGCACCGTCCCCGCACCGCTGCCCGCATCGCGCAGCGCCATAGCCGGCGGGCCGCCGCGTGCGGTGCCCCAGTCTCGCCGCCCGCGTCCCGGCTCGCCCAAAAACCCGATGCTGCGCTGCGCCACTCCTGTACAATTCGCCGTGTTTCAACCGTTCCCAGCCAGAGCCTCCGCCATGTCCGAGCCCATCGACCTCTCGCAGATCGCCCCCACGCTGAAAGCAGGAATCCTCGCCGAAGCGCTGCCGTACATCCGCCGTTACCACGGCAAGACCATCGTCATCAAATACGGCGGCAACGCGATGACGGAAGAGCGGCTCAAGCAGGGCTTCGCGCGCGACGTGATCCTGCTGAAGCTGGTCGGCATCAATCCGGTGATCGTCCACGGCGGCGGCCCGCAGATCGATCAGGCGCTGAAGAAGATCGGCAAGGCCGGCACCTTCATCCAGGGCATGCGCGTCACCGACGAAGAGACGATGGAAGTCGTCGAATGGGTGCTGGGCGGCGAAGTGCAGCAGGACATCGTGACGCTGATCAACCACTTCGGCGGCCACGCGGTGGGCCTGACGGGCAAGGACGGCGGCCTGATCCACGCGCGCAAGCTGCTGATGCCGGACCGCGACAACCCGGGCCAGTACATCGACATCGGCCAGGTCGGCGAAGTCGAGGCGATCAACCCGGCGGTCGTGAAGGCGCTGCAGGACGACGCGTTCATCCCGGTGATCTCGCCGATCGGCTTCGGCGAGGACGGTCTCTCGTACAACATCAACGCAGATCTCGTCGCGGGCAAGCTCGCCACCGTGCTGAACGCCGAGAAGCTGCTGATGATGACCAACATCCCGGGCGTGATGGACAAGGACGGCAACCTGCTGACCGATCTGTCCGCGCGCGAGATCGACGCGCTGTTCGAGGACGGCACGATCTCCGGCGGCATGCTGCCGAAGATCTCGTCGGCGCTCGACGCCGCGAAGAGCGGCGTGAAGTCGGTACACATCGTCGACGGCCGGATCGAGCATTCGGTGCTGCTGGAAATCCTGACCGAGCAGCCGTTCGGCACGATGATCCGCTCGCATTGAGCGCACGCCGCAAGCCCTCTCCGCCCGACCTGCCGGCCCCGCTGCGGCGCCGGCGCATCTCGCGCAGCCGGCCGCGCGCCGGCGCGCCCGTCTGGCTGTTCGATCTCGACAACACGCTGCACCACGCATCGCACGCGATCTTTCCCGAGATCAACCGTGCGATGACGCAGTACATCATCGACGCGCTGCAGGTCGAGCGCGCCGAAGCCGACCGCCTGCGCAACGGCTACACGCGGCGCTACGGCGCCGCGCTCCTCGGCCTCACGCGCCATCACCCGATCGACCCGAACGATTTCCTGCGGGCCGTCCACACGTTTTCCGACCTGCCCGCGATGGTGCGCGCCGAGCGCGGCCTGGCACGGATCGTCGCCGCGCTGCCGGGCCGCAAGCTGGTGCTGACCAACGCGCCGGAGAACTATGCGCGCGCGGTGCTGCGCGAGCTGCGCATCGAGCGGCTGTTCGAACGGGTGATCGCGATCGAGCACATGCGCGACCGCCGCGCGTGGCGCGCGAAGCCCGATCACACGATGCTGCGCCGGACGCTGCGCGCCGCGCATGCGCGGCTGTCCGACGCGATCCTCGTCGAAGATACGCGCGACCACCTGAAGCGCTACAAGCGTCTCGGCATCGGCACGGTATGGATCACCGGCCACCTGCCCGGCCATCTGCCGGGCACCGGACGCCCGCATTATGTCGACCAGCGCATTCGTTCGTTAAAATCGCTGCGACTGGGCACACGATCGGGGCGACAAAAATGCAGCCGACTTACCCGCAGGACCAAGCCGTAACGGAAGGCCAGGCCACACCCTCGCGCCCACGCCCGAAGCCGGGCGAGCGGCGCGTGATGATCCTGCAGACGCTCGCGGCGATGCTCGAGACGCCGAAGCCCGAGAAAATCACGACCGCCGCGCTCGCGGCCCGGCTCGACGTGTCGGAAGCCGCGCTGTACCGGCATTTCACCAGCAAGGCGAAGATGTACGAGGGGCTGATCGAGTTCATCGAGCAGTCGCTGTTTGGCCTCGTCAACCAGATCGTCGCGAAGGAGCCGAACGGCGTGCTGCAGGCGCGCACGATCGCGCTGACGATGCTCAATTTCGCCGCGAAGAACCCGGGGATGACGCGCGTGCTGACGGGCGAAGCGCTGGTCGGCGAGGACGAGCGGCTCACCGAGCGCGTGAACCAGCTGCTCGACCGCATCGAGGCAACCGTCAAGCAATGCCTGCGCGTCGCGCGCACCGAGGCGAATGCGCCGCAGGACAGCGCGGCGCCATTCGTGCTGCCGGCCGACTACGATCCCGCCGCGCGCGCGAGCCTGCTCGTCAGCTATGTGATCGGCAGGTGGCACCGCTTCGCAAAGGGCGGCTTCCAGAAACCGCCCGGCGAGCAGGCCGATGCGCATCTGCGGCTGATCCTGCAGTAGCGCGACGCTGACGGCACGCCCCGAAATCCGCGTTCCGCGATTTCCGCTATACTTTGCCGACCTGCCGCCCCTCGGGCGGCAGTCGGAAGCGCGCCGATTTGCTGACTCGATTGCGGGCGCGCGAACCGGCCGGGGCCTTGATTTGTCTTGGTCCCGGCGGTTCACTACAAATGCGGCTAAAGAGGTCGTCAGCCGCGCATCTCCGACTCCGCGCCTCGCCGACACCATTTAGCCGCCCTGTCACAAGGCATAAGGCGGAACGAATGGAATCGATCGGCATCGTCGCTCCACAGACCATGCATTTCGCCGAACCGCTGCGCTTGCAAAGCGGCAGCGTGATCGGCAACTATCAGCTCGTCGTCGAGACGTACGGCGAGCTCAACGCCGCGCGCTCGAACGCGGTGCTCGTCTGCCACGCGCTCAACGCGTCGCATCACGTCGCCGGCGTCTACGCGGACGACCCGCGCAGCACCGGCTGGTGGGACAACATGGTCGGCCCCGGCAAGCCGCTCGACACCAACCGCTTCTTCGTGATCGGCGTGAACAACCTCGGCTCGTGCTTCGGCTCGACCGGCCCGATGAGCATCGATCCGTCGACCGGCAAGCCGTACGGCGCGCGCTATCCGGTCGTCACCGTCGAGGACTGGGTGCACGCGCAGGCGCGCGTCGCCGACGCGTTCGGCATCGAGCGCTTCGCGGCCGTGATGGGCGGCAGCCTCGGCGGGATGCAGGCGCTCGCGTGGAGCCTGATGTATCCGGAGCGCGTCGCCCACTGCATCGACATCGCGTCCACGCCGAAACTGTCCGCGCAGAACATCGCGTTCAACGAGGTCGCGCGCTCGGCGATCCTGTCCGATCCCGATTTCCACGGCGGCGACTATTACGCGCACGGCGTGAAGCCGAGGCGCGGACTGCGCGTCGCGCGGATGATCGGCCACATCACGTACCTGTCCGACGACGACATGGCCGAGAAATTCGGCCGCGCGCTGCGTCGCGCCGACGGCGCGCTCGACGCGTACAACTTCAGCTTCGACGTCGAATTCGAGGTCGAGTCGTACCTGCGCTACCAGGGCGACAAGTTCGCCGACTACTTCGACGCGAACACGTACCTGCTGATCACGCGCGCGCTCGATTACTTCGACCCGGCGAAGGCGTTCGACGGCAACCTGAAGGCCGCGCTCGCGCACACGCAGGCGAAATACCTGATCGCGAGCTTCTCGACCGACTGGCGCTTCGCGCCCGCGCGTTCGCGCGAGATCGTGAAGGCGCTGCTCGACAACAAGCGCACGGTCAGCTACGCGGAAATCGATGCGCCGCACGGTCACGACGCGTTCCTGCTCGACGACGCGCGCTATCACAACCTGATCCGCGCGTACTACGAACGAATCGCCAACGAGGTGGGCGTATGAACCAGCAAGCGCTGAATTCCCTGTCCGCGCGCGCGGACTTCCGCACGATCGCGCGCTGGGTCGAACCGCGCTCGACGGTGCTCGACCTCGGCTGCGGCGACGGCTCGCTGCTCGCGCTGCTGATGGAAGAACTGGACGTGACCGGCTACGGGATCGAGCTGAACGACGCGGGCGTGCTCGCGAGCGCGAAGAACGGCATCAACGTGATCCAGCAGAACCTGGAAGACGGCCTGCGCCTGTTCGAGGACCACAGCTTCGACATCGCGATCCTGTCGCAGACTTTGCAGACGATTCACCAGACGGCCGCGATCCTGCGCGAGACCGCGCGGGTCGGGCGCGAATGCATCGTGTCGTTCCCGAATTTCGGCTACTGGCCGCACCGGTTGTCGGTGCTGAACGGCCGGATGCCGGTGTCGAAATCGCTGCCCTACCAGTGGCACAACACGCCGAACGTCCGGGTGCTGACGATCGAGGATTTCGAGGCACTCGCGCCCGAAGTCGGCGTGACGATCCTCGACCGCGTCGTGCTGCACGAAGGCCAGCCGATTCGATGGGGAGCGAACTGGCGTGGTAGTCTTGCTGTCTATCGCGTCAAGCGCAGCTGAGCCGGGGAGCCGTTGACGGAAGACCCGGTCGCACGCCGTGCGGCCGCCCCACCTGCGCCGTTCGCGCCGCCTGCGCTGCCGCCGCAATCAGTCAACGCTACCCAGTTCCAGTCCATGTCGAAAACGCCACACGAGGCGCCCGCACTCACCGCTCACGAGGATCACCCCGGCTGGCGAGCCTATCTGAACACGCACATGCTGATCTGCGTGTTCCTCGGCTTCACGTCCGGCCTGCCCCTCTTCACGCTCGTCTACCTCGTGCAGGCATGGCTGCGCTCCGAGGGCGTGAACCTGAAGGAAATCGGCCTGTTCGCGCTGATCCAGTTCCCGTATACGTGGAAGTTCCTGTGGGCGCCGCTGATGGACCGCTACATCCCGCGCCTGCCCGGCTGGCGGCCGGGCCGCCGGCGCGGCTGGATGCTGCTCACGCAGGTGCTGGTCGCCGGCGCGATCGCCGCGCTCGGCTTCGTGTCCCCGCGCGACTCGATCTGGACGGTGGCCGCGCTCACGACGCTCGTCGCATTCTTCGGCGCAAGCTCCGACATCGTGATCGACGCGTACCGCCGCGAATTGCTGCGCGACACCGAACAGGGCCTCGGCAACGCGGTGCACGTGAACGCGTACAAGCTCGCCGCGCTGATCCCCGGCTCGCTGGCGCTGATCCTGTCCGACCACATGCCGTGGGACGTCGTGTTCGCGCTCACCGGCGCATTCATGCTGCCGGGCATCCTGATGACGCTGCTCGTGCGCGAGCCCGAAGTGGTCGGCACGCCGCCGCGCAACCTGCGCGATGCGATCGTGCTGCCGTTCCGCGAATTCATCCAGCGCGACGGCTGGGCCGGCGCGCTGCTCGTCATCGCGTTCATCTTCCTGTTCAAGATCGGCGACACGATGGCCACCACGCTGTCGACCTCGTTCTTCCTCGACATCGGCTTCACGCGCACCGAGATCGGCATCGTCGCGAAAACCACCGCGCTCGTCGCGAGCGTCGCCGGCGGCATCATCGGCGGCGTCTGGCTCGTGAAGATCGGCATCGGCCGCGGGCTGTGGATCTTCGGCGCGCTGCAGATGGTGTCGACGCTCGGCTTCGCGTGGCTCGCGCAGCTCGGCCCCGGTTCGCCGGTGCTCGCGGTGCTCTACGACTTCACCGTTTCGACGAGCCACGCGATCGCAGCGGGGCTGTCGGTGTTCGGCATCGCCGTCACGCCGCAATTCAGCCCGATGACGGTCGCGCTCGCGCTCGTCTACGGTGTCGAAACCTTCACGACCGGCCTGACGATGGCCGCGTTCGTCGCGTATATCGCCAGCACGACCGACCCGCGCTATACGGCCACGCAGTTCGCGCTGTTCACGAGCCTCGCGTCGGTGCCGCGCACGCTCGCGTCGGCCGCGAGCGGTTTCGTCGTCGCGAAGATCGGCTGGTTCGACTACTTCCTGGTGTGCACCGCACTCGCGATTCCCGGGATGCTGCTGCTGTTCAAGATCGCGCCGTGGAACGGTACCGCACGCAACGGCGAGGCCAGCCGTGCGCAGTGACCGCCTGCACCGCGTCGCGCGCGTGGCGGCCTCGCTGAGCGTCGGTGCCGCGGCATTCGCCGCGGGGTTCGCGCACGCGGCCGACGCCGGCGCGACTGCCACGGGCTCCGCGCCGGCCGCGGCGCAGGCAACGCCATCCACGCCGGCGACTTCCGCCGCACCGGCCCCGCCGTCCGCCGCCGAAGCCGCACAGCCGAGCGGCGCCGCCGTGCCGGCGAAGGCCTATACGCCGACGTCGCAGCAGGTCCGCTACGGCAATGCGATCGCGTTCCGCACGCTGATCCCGTCGCCGCTGCTCGAGCAGCTCACCGCGAACGAATACGCGCAGATCGTGCAGGCGGCCGCCGACAGCAACCGCCTGTTGCCCGCGAACCAGCCGCGCGTGAAGCGCCTGCGCGCGATCGTCGCGAAGCTCGCGCCGTATTCGGTGAAGTGGAACGACCGCGTGAAGAGCTGGGCGTGGGACGTCAACGTGATCCGCTCGCGCGACATCCGTCTGACCTGCCTGCCGGGCGGCAAGGTGCTCGTGTACGGCGGCATGCTCGACCGCGTCCGCCTGAGCGACGACGAGTTCGGCGTGCTGCTCGCGCACGGCATCGCGCACGCGCTGCGCGAACACGCGCGCAGCAACTTCAGTGAGACCTCGCAGACGTCGTTGCGCGCGGCCACGCTGCCGCCGCTGTTCGGCGTCGGCGATCCGCTGCCGCAGGCACTGAACCTCGGGGAGCGTCTGCAGGCGCTCCACTACGACCCGACCGACGAGACCGAAGCCGACGTGATCGGCGGCGACATCGCCGCACGCGCGGGCTTCGATCCGCGCGCGGCGATCACGCTGTGGGACAAGCTCGCGGTCGCGACGCGCGCGAACAAGGCGACGGGCTTCATCTACACGCACCCGTACAGCACCGCGCGGCGCCAGGATCTGCTGAACCGCCTGCCGGACCTGATGCCGCTGTACGCGAAGGCGATCGGAAAGCGCGTCGACACGCTGCCCGACTACGCGGGCATCAACGCGCAACGACGCAAGGTCGTGCGGCGCTGAGCGCCGCGCGTGGCCGTCCGCTACGCGTCCACGTCCGCCGCAGCCGGACGAACACCGCTCTCGCGCATCCAGCGCACCTCGTCGCCCGGACTGCGGCCGAACAGCCGCTTGAACTCGCGGCTGAACTGCGACGCGCTCGCATAGCCGACGCGCGCGGCCGCCGTGCCGGCGCCGACCCCGTCCTGCACCATCATCAACCGCGCCTGATGCAGCCGCGCGGCCTTCACGTACTGCATCGGCGACGTCGCCGTCACGTGCTTGAACTGCGCGTGGAACACCGCGAGGCTCATCCCGGCCTCGCGCGCGAGCGTCTCGACGTCGAGATCGGTCTTCAGCTCCGCATGAATGCGCCGCAGCGCCTTCGCGATGCGGCCGAAGTGATGCTGCTGGACCAGCGCCGCGCGGATCGCGTCGCCCTGCGCGCCGGTCAGCACGCGGTACGCGATCTCGCGCATGATCGCCGGCCCCAGCACGCGTGTGTCGTGCGGCGATGCAAGCGCTTCGAGCAGCCGCACGACCGCGTCGGCCAGCGGCGCGTCGAGCGGCGTCGAATAGACGCCGCGCGGTTCGCAGGCGGCCGCGCCGAGCGTCTCGTCGAGCAGGATCGCGAGCTCGGCGATCACCGCGAGATCCACGCGGATCGAGATCGCGAGAAACGGCTCGTCCATGCTCGCGAAGGTCTCGCATTCGAACGGCAGCGGCACCGACAGCACCAGATACTGCTGCGCGTCGTACACGAACGAGCGCTCGCCGAGATAGCCGAGCTTGCGCCCCTGGCACACGACGATGATGCTCGGTTCGTACAGCACGGGCATGCGCGGCGCGGGACGGTTCACGCGGAAGAAGCGCACGCCGTCGAGCGCCGCGAGCGTGTCGCCCTCGTTCGGCGCGAGGCGCGTATGCAGTTCGATCATGCGGCGCTGCACGCGATCGCCCGCGTCGTCAAAAAGGGGCTGGAAGCTCATCGGCGTGGTCCTGTCCGGCAAGAGAATCTGGCTCGCAATGTAGCACCTTGAATGCGTTTTGACGGCTGTTCGCGTGCAATTCGAGAGGAATAGGCAAATCTTCCAGACCTTCGTGTATTTCGCCGCGGCGCCGCGCTCCTTACGATGACGTCCTGCCTCGCCGCATCGCCACATGATGCGACGGCAGTCTGTTTCGCCGGATCTTTTTCCGGACAAGGAGCCCATTGCATGAGCACAACCTATGCCTACGCGGCGACCGATTCGCAGTCGCCGCTCGCCCCGTTCGAATTCCAGCGTCGCGCGCTGCGCGACCTCGACGTCCAGATCGACGTCCTCTACTGCGGCGTCTGCCACTCGGATCTTCACCAGGCCCGCAACGAATGGCGCAACACGATCTATCCGGTCGTGCCGGGCCATGAAATCGTCGGCCGCGTGACCGCGACCGGCCCGCAGGTGTCGCGCTTCAAGGTCGGCGAGCTGGTCGGCGTCGGCTGCCTCGTCGATTCGTGCCGCACCTGCCCGAGCTGCGCCGACGGCCTCGAGCAGTATTGCGAAAACGGCTTCGTCGGCACCTACAACGGCCAGGACCGCGTGACGGGCGACGTCACGTACGGCGGCTATTCGACGCAGCTCGTCGTCGACGAGGCGTTCGTGCTGCGCGTGCCCGAGACGCTCGACCCGGCCGGCGCCGCGCCGCTGTTGTGCGCGGGGATCACGACCTACTCGCCGCTGCGCCAGTGGAACGTCGGTCCCGGCAAGAAGGTCGGCATCGTCGGTCTCGGCGGCCTCGGCCACATGGGCGTGAAGCTGGCGCGCGCGATGGGCGCGCACGTCGTGCTGTTCACGACGTCGCCGTCGAAGATCGAGGACGGCAAGCGCGTCGGCGCGCACGAAGTCGTGATCTCGAAGGACGAAGCGCAGATGAACGCGCACCTGAACAGCTTCGACTTCATCCTGAACACGGTTGCCGCGCAGCACGACCTGAACCCGTTCCTGCACCTGCTGAAACGCGACGGCACGATGACGCTGGTCGGCGCACCGGAGCACGACCATCCGTCGCCGCAGGTGTTCAACCTGATCTTCAAGCGCCGCCGCCTCGCGGGCTCGCTGATCGGCGGGATCGCCGAAACGCAGGAAATGCTCGACTTCTGCGCGGAGCACGGGATCACGTCGGATATCGAAACGATTCCGATGCAGCAGATCAACGCGGCCTACGAGCGGATGCTGAAGAGCGACGTGAAGTACCGGTTCGTGGTGGACATGGCATCGATCAAGCAGTAAGCGCCGCCGGACGGCAGGCACGATCGCCGCGCCGAAACGAAACGAAGCAAAACGGGCCGCATGTTCGACATGCGGCCCGTTTTGCATCCGGCGATCCGGCAATGCGACACCGGCGCCGCACGCGATGCGCGGCGGCCGGGATTACTTCTTGTAGTCGTAGTCGATCGTCAGCGGTGCATGATCGCTGAACTTGATGTCCTTGAAGATCGACGTGCTTTTCGCGGTGCCGGCCACGCCGGGCGTCGCGATCTGGTAATCGATCCGCCACCCGACGTTCTTCGCGTACGCCTGGCCGCGGTTGCTCCACCACGTGTACTGCTCGGCGCGCGGGTCGAGCGTGCGGAACACGTCCACATAGCCGACATCGTCGAACAGCTTCGTGAGCCACTCGCGCTCTTCCGGCAGGCAGCCCGAATTCTTCTGGTTGCTCTTCCAGTTCTTGATGTCGATTTCCTTGTGGACGATGTTCACGTCGCCGCACAGGATCACCTCGCGCTTCTTCTTCAGCGCGGCGAGGTGCGGCATGAACTCGTCCATGAAGCGGTACTTCGCCTGCTGGCGCTCTTCGCCGCTCGAGCCGGACGGCACGTACACCGACACGACCGACAGCTTGCCGTAGCGCGCCTCGACGTAGCGCCCTTCGGAATCGAATTCGCTGCTGCCGAAGCCGATGATCACGTCATCGGGCTCGTGGCGGCTGTACACGCCCGCGCCGCTGTAGCCCTTCTTCTCGGCGTGGTGGAAATAGCTCCTGAAGCCGTGCGGCTCGACGAATTCGGCCGGCAGGTCGTCGGCCGATACCTTGATTTCCTGCACGCACACGCAATCGGCGTTCTGTTCGCCGAGCCACTCGAAGAAGCCCTTCTTCGCGGCGGAGCGGATGCCGTTCAGGTTGGCGGTAATCACTCGCATCATGTCGGGTTCCGTTGTTCAGTTCAGTTCAGTTCGATGTGTTCCACAAGGTCGCAGCCTAGCGGATCTTCACGCCTTCGAGCTCGGGCTTCGGCGGCGGGAATTCCAGCTTCATGTCGGTCATCGCGCGCAGCAGCAGCTCGGCGATCATCACGTTGCGGTGCGTCTTCGAGTTCGCCGGAATCACGTACCACGGCGCATGCTCGGCCGACGTCGCGGCGAGCGCGTCGCGGTAGGCCGACTGGTACGCGTCCCAGTGCTTGCGTGCGTCGAGATCGGAGATGTCGAACTTCCAGTGCTTGGCGGGATCGTCGATACGCGCCTGCAGCCGCTCGCGCTGCTCGTCCTTCGAGATGTGCAGGAAGCACTTGATGATCGTCGTGCCGTTCTCGACCAGCATCGTCTCGAAATCGCGGATCTGCCGGTAGCGGCGCTCGCATTCCTTGGCGTCGATCAGGTCGAGCACGCGCGGCACGAGCACGTCTTCGTAGTGACTGCGGTTGAAGATCGCGAGCTCGCCCGCGGCCGGCACCTGCACGTGCACGCGCCACAGGAAGTCGTGCGCGGCCTCGATCGGCGTCGGCGCCTTGAACGACACGACGCGCAGGCCGAGCGGATCGACGTCGCGGAACACCGCGCGCACGGTGCCGTCCTTGCCGCTGGTATCCATTCCCTGCAGCACGAGCAGCACGCGCTTCTTCTGCTGCGTGTGCAGGCGCTCCTGCTGCATGTCGAGTTCGGTCGACACGGCCGACAGCCGTTCGCGGTCGGCCTCCTTCGAACCGGACGAGAACGGCTTCGCGGCCGGGTCGAACGCATCGAGCTTGAATGCGGCGGCTTCCTTCTCGCGCGTGCTGGTCGGCACGCGGAAATCGTCGAGCGACGGTTGTTTCGCCATTCGTTCCTCCGTTGGACGGTATGTGGTGCATACGATAACGCACCCACCAACGCAACGGGCCGCCCCGAACTGATTCGGGGCGGCCCGTCGTCAAGCGCGGTTCAGGCGCGCGATCATGCTCAGCCGAGCTTCTTCTTCAGCAGTTCGTTGACCTGCTGCGGGTTGGCCTTGCCCTTCGTCGCCTTCATCGCCTGGCCGATCAGCGCGTTGAACGCCTTTTCCTTGCCCGCGCGGAATTCCTCGACCGACTTCGCGTTCGCCGCGAGCACCTCGTCGATGATCGCTTCCAGCGCGCCGGTGTCGGAGATCTGCTTCAGCCCCTTCGCGTCGATGATGCGGTCGGCCGCGCCTTCGTCGGTCGCCTTCTCGTCCCAGATCGCCGCGAAGATTTCCTTCGCGATCTTGTTCGAGATCGTGCCGTCCGCGATGCGCTGCAGCACGAGCGCGAGTTGCGCGGCCGACACGGGAATCGCGTCGATCTCGATGCCGTCGCGGTTCAGTTGCGACGACACGTCGCCCATCAGCCAGTTCGCGACGATCTTCGCATTCGCCGCGCCGGCCTTCGCGACCACGGATTCGAAGTACGCGGCCATCGCCTTGCTCGACGTCAGCACGCCCGCGTCGTACGCGGACACGCCGTACTGCTCGACGATGCGCTGCTGCATCGCGGCCGGCAGCTCGGGCATCCCGGACTGCACGCGCTCGACCCAGTCCCGGCCGATCACGAGCGGCATCAGGTCGGGGTCGGGGAAATAACGGTAATCGTGCGCGTCTTCCTTGCTGCGCATCGACCGCGTCTCGCGCTTGTCCGGATCGTAGAGGCGCGTTTCCTGCACGACTTCGCCGCCGTCCTCGATCAGCTCGATCTGGCGACGCACTTCGTAGTTGATCGCTTCCTCGAGGAACCGGAACGAGTTCAGGTTCTTGATTTCCGCGCGCGTGCCGAACTTCTCCTGGCCGACCGGGCGCACCGACACGTTCGCGTCGCAGCGGAACGAGCCTTCCTGCATGTTGCCGTCGCAGATGCCGAGCCACACGACGAGCGCGTGCAGCGCCTTCGCATAGGCGACGGCCTCGGCCGCACTGCGCATTTCCGGCTCGGTGACGATCTCGAGCAGCGGCGTGCCCGCGCGGTTCAGGTCGATCCCCGTCATCCCGGCGAAGTCTTCATGCAGCGACTTGCCGGCGTCTTCCTCGAGGTGCGCGCGGGTCAGGTTGACCGTCTTCTCGTACGCTGCCTTGCCGGCCTTTTCATTGGCGGGCACCTGGATCGTGATCGTGCCGCCCTGTACGACCGGGATCTCGTACTGGCTGATCTGATAGCCCTTCGGCAGATCGGGGTAGAAGTAATTCTTGCGCGCGAAGATGCTGCGCGGCGCGATGGTCGAGCCGATCGCGAGGCCGAAGCGGATCGCCCGCTCGACCGCGCCGCGGTTCAGCACCGGCAGCACGCCCGGCAGCGCCAGGTCGACCGGGCACGCCTGCGTGTTCGGCTCGGCGCCGAACTGCGTCGGCGCGCCGGAGAAAATCTTCGAGACGGTCGACAGTTGCGCGTGCGTCTCGAGACCGATGACGACTTCCCATTGAGTAGCCATATGCTTACACCCCTGCCGGAACTTGCTTGTGCCAGTCGGTTGCGCGCTGGAACGCGTCGGCGACCTGAAGCATCCGGGCTTCGTTGAAATAGTTGCCGATGATCTGCAGGCCGACCGGGCGCTTCGCGTTCGCGCCCGCGCCGAAGCCGCACGGCACGCTCATGCCGGGCAGGCCGGCGAGGCTCACCGACAGCGTGTAGATATCCGCGAGATACATCTGCACCGGATCGTCGCCCTTCGCGCCGAGATCCCATGCGACCGTCGGCGATGCCGGGCCCATGATCACGTCGCAGGACTTGAACGCTTCCTGGAAGTCGTTCGCGATGATGCGGCGGATCTTCTGCGCCTGCAGGTAGTACGCGTCGTAGTAGCCGTGCGACAGCACGTACGCGCCGACCAGAATCCGGCGCTTCACCTCGGGGCCGAAGCCTTCGGCGCGCGACTTCTTGTACATGTCGAGCAGGTCGCCGTACTGCGCGGCGCGATGGCCGAAGCGCACGCCGTCGAAACGCGACAGGTTCGACGATGCTTCAGCCGGCGCGATCACGTAGTACACGGGGATCGACAGTTCCGTCTTCGGCAGCGACACGGGCACGAGCGTCGCGCCGAGCGCTTCATACTGCTTGAGTGCCGCGTCGATCGCCGCGCGCACGTCATCGGCAAGGCCGTCGCCGAAATATTCGTTCGGCAAGCCGATGCGCAGGCCCGCGAGCGGCTTGCCCGCATCGTTGCCGGCCGCCCACGGCTGGCCGAGGTGGCGCGTGAAATCCTCATCGTCGCGCTCGAGGCTCGTCGAGTCGCGCTCGTCGAAGCCGGCCATCCCGTTCAGCAGCAGCGCGCAGTCGGACGCGCTCTGCGCCATCGGGCCGCCCTGGTCGAGCGACGACGCGAACGCGATCATCCCGTAGCGCGACACGCGGCCGTAGGTCGGCTTGATGCCGGTCACGCCCGCGAACGATGCGGGCTGGCGGATCGAGCCGCCGGTGTCGGTGCCGGTCGCGGCCGGCGCGAGGCGCGCGGCGACGGCGGCCGAGCTGCCGCCCGAGCTGCCGCCCGGCACCGCGTTCGTGTCCCACGGGTTCTTCACCGCGCCGAACGCCGAATTCTCGTTCGACGAGCCCATCGCGAACTCGTCCATGTTGGTCTTGCCGAGCGTGACCATGCCGGCCGCCTGCAGGCGGGCGACGACGGTCGCATCGAACGGGCTCTCGTAGTTCGCGAGCATCTTCGAGCCGGCGGTCGAGCGCCAGCCGCGCGTGACGAAGACATCCTTGTGCGCGATCGGCAGGCCGGTGAGCGCGCCGCCCGAGCCGCGCGCGAGCTCGGCGTCGGCGGCTTTCGCCTGCGCGAGGGTCAGATCGGCGTCGACGTGGACGAATGCATTCAGGTCGTGCGCGGCGTCGATCCGTTTCAGGTAGTGCTGTGCGAGCTCGACGGCCGAGCATTCCTTGGCGGCGAGCGCGGCGCGCAGTTCGGTCAGGCTTTTTGCGTGCATTGAGTGGTTTTCCTGGGAATTCTGGGTGGCGCGCGGCGCAAGCCGGCCGGCGCGCTTGTCATCGAATGCTTACTCGATCACCTTCGGCACGAGATAGAGGCCGTCCTGGACGGCCGGCGCCGGACGCTGGTTGTCGTCGCGATTGACGACTTCCGTCACGGCGTCGTCGCGCAGGCGCTGCGCGACTTCCTGGATCTGTTCGATCGGGTGGGCAAGCGGCGCGATGCCGGCGGTGTTGACCGCCTGCATCTGCTCGACGAGGCCGAAGAATTCATTGAGCTGGCCGAGCATGTGCTCGGCGTCGGCGTCGGCCATTTCGAGTCGCGCCAGGTGCGCGATGCGTTTCACATCGGTCAGGGTCAGGGCCATGCGATCACCGGAAAAAACAAGGCTGCGCGGCGCATCAAAAGCAGCACCGCGGCGGGGGGTTGGAGGGTGCGATCCCACCCTCAAAAATCGGGGCCGAAGCGGCAAAAATACCACCCGTTTCGATTCAAATACCGTGAAATTATAAGGTATCATTACGCGTTCGACCCAAACCCGGCAGCCTTTTCCCGCACCGTTTCGCCCTGTTTGGGCAAGCCGTGCGTGCTTCGTGCGATCCCCGGTAGACATCACTCGCAGCTTCGTGCGCCGCGGCGGCCGCTTCCGCCACGCTTCCCGAGGCTGTTATTTTTTCCGCTGCCGCCCTCAGCGCTCGCTATGCAGGGCCGGCCCAGAGCGAAACAGGATTCTGAATGTTCGGTTTTTTGCGCAGCTACTTCTCCAACGATCTCGCGATCGACCTCGGCACCGCAAACACCCTGATCTACATGCGCGGCAAGGGCATCGTGCTCGATGAACCGTCCGTCGTGTCGATCCGCCAGGAAGGCGGCCCCAACGGCAAGAAAACGATCCAGGCGGTCGGCAAGGAAGCCAAGCAGATGCTCGGCAAGGTGCCGGGCAACATCGAGGCGATCCGCCCGATGAAGGACGGCGTGATCGCCGACTTCACCGTCACCGAGCAGATGATCAAGCAGTTCATCAAGACGGCGCACGAGTCGCGCATGTTCTCGCCGTCGCCGCGCATCATCATCTGCGTGCCGTGCGGCTCGACCCAGGTCGAGCGCCGCGCGATCAAGGAAGCCGCGCACGGCGCCGGCGCATCGCAGGTCTACCTGATCGAGGAGCCGATGGCGGCCGCGATCGGTGCGGGCCTGCCGGTGTCGGAAGCCACCGGCTCGATGGTCGTCGACATCGGCGGCGGCACGACGGAAGTCGGCGTGATCTCGCTCGGCGGCATCGTGTACAAGGGCTCGGTGCGCGTCGGCGGCGACAAGTTCGACGAGGCGATCGTCAACTACATCCGCCGCAACTACGGGATGCTGATCGGCGAGCAGACCGCCGAGGCGATCAAGAAGGAAATCGGCTCCGCGTTCCCGGGCTCCGAAGTCAAGGAAATGGAAGTGAAGGGCCGCAACCTGTCGGAAGGTATTCCGCGCAGCTTCACGATCTCCAGCAACGAAATCCTCGAAGCGCTGACCGATCCGCTGAACCAGATCGTGTCGTCGGTGAAGATCGCGCTCGAACAGACGCCGCCGGAACTCGGCGCCGACATCGCAGAACGCGGGATGATGCTGACGGGCGGCGGTGCGCTGCTGCGCGACCTCGACCGCCTGCTCGCGGAAGAAACCGGCCTGCCGGTGCTCGTCGCGGAAGATCCGCTCACCTGCGTCGTACGCGGTTCGGGCATGGCGCTCGAGCGCATGGACAAGCTGGGCAGCATCTTCTCGTACGAGTGATCGTCTAGGCAGTTCCTTGACATGACGCACCCGCGGCGTGGCCGGATCGCTCGTTTAGAACGAACCGCCGCGCCGTTTGCGCGTCTGAGCATCATTTAACCGATCACACGCGCCCGGCGCCGACCATGGAATACAGTCCGCCGCCCCTCTTCAAGCAAGGTCCGCCCGCGCTCGCGCGGCTCATCTTCTTCGTTGCCCTCGCCATCGCGCTCCTCGTGTCGGACGCGCGCTTCAGCACGCTCGAAATCGTCCGCGGCGTGCTCGGCACCGCGCTCTATCCGCTGCAGCGCGCGGCGCTCGTGCCGCGCGACCTGTTCATGGGCGCGGCCGACATCGCCGTCACCGGCGCGTCGCTGCGCCACGAGAACGACGACCTCCGCAAGCGCAACCTGCAACTGTCGACGCAGGCCAACCAGGCCGCCGTGCTCGCGCAGGAAAACGTGCACCTGCGCGCGGTGCTGGAGCTGCGCCAGCACATCGCGACGCAATCGACGCCAGTCGAGATCCAGTACGACACGAGCGATCCGTTCACGCAGAAGATCGTGATCGGGCAAGGTTCGCAGCAAGGCATCCAGAACGGCGCGCCCGTCGTCAGCGAGAACGGCGTGGTCGGCCAGGTCACGCGCGTGTTCCCGCTGCAGTCCGAAGTCACGCTGGTCACCGACCGCGATCTCGCCATTCCCGTGCAGGTGCTGCGCACCGGCCTGCGCAGCGTGATCTACGGCACGCCGAAGGGCGATTCGCTCGACCTGCGCTTCGTGCCGACGAGCGCGGATCTGGTCGCCGGCGACGAGCTCGTCACGAGCGGCCTCGACGGCGTCTATCCGCCCGGCCTGCCGGTCGCGAAGGTCGCGCGCGTCGACAAGCTCGCCGATACCGCATTCGCACGCGTGACCTGCGCGCCGATCGCCGCCGTGCGCGGCGCGCGCCAGATGCTCGTGCTGCATTACCAGAACGACGTCCCGCCGCGCCCGGCCGAGCCCGATCCGGCCGCCGACAAGAACGCGAAGGGCGGCAAGAAGGGGGCAAAAGGGGCCGCGAAGGGCGAGAAAGCCGACAAGGCCGACGCGAACGCGAAGCCGGCCGCCGGCGCGAAGCCCGCGCCCGTCGCTCCGGCCAAGCCCGCAGCCGGGCAACCAGGAGCCCAGCGATGAACCGCCCGCAATACATCCTGCAGCCGGTCAATCCGTACTTCATCGTCTTCAGCCTCGCCGCTGCGTTCCTGCTGAACCTGATGCCGTGGGGCCGCCTGCCCGGCGTGCCCGACTTCGTCGCGCTCGTGCTGCTGTTCTGGAACATCCACCAGCCGCGCAAGGTCGGGATGGGCGTCGCGTTCGCGCTCGGCATCCTGATGGACGTGCATGACGCGGGGCTGCTCGGCGAGCACGCGCTCGCCTATACGCTGCTGTCGTACGGCGCGATCACGATCCACCGCCGCGTGCTGTGGATGCCGATCGGCGTGCAGGTGCTGTATGTCACGCCGCTGCTCGTCGTCGCGCAACTCGTGCCGTTCGTGATCCGTCTCGTGATGGGCGCCGCGTTCCCGGGCTGGCGCTACCTGGTCGACGGCTTCGTCGAAGCCGCGCTGTGGCCGATCGCGAGCCACCTGCTGCTGATGCCGCAACGCCGCCCGGTCGATCCGGACGATACGCGTCCCATCTGAGCCGCGCCGCCAGGACCGACCTTGAATACTTGCCGCCCCCACGCCCACCGCGCACCGCGCTCCGGGGCGGCACCTCGCCCGCCCGCCCGCGGGTCAGACCGACCGTAACCGCATGACCGAATTCAACGACACCCAACAGCAGCTCTCGAAGTTCCGCCTGCGCGTCGCGGCGGCGGGCGTGTTCGTGTTCGTCTGCTTCGGGCTGCTCGCGAGCCGCTTCTTCTACCTGCAGTTGATGCAGCACGGCAAATACGCGCTGCAGGCCGAGGAAAACCGCATTTCGGTCGCGCCGATCGTGCCGAACCGCGGGATCATCACCGACCGCAACGGCGTGATCCTCGCGAAGAACTACTCGGCCTACACGCTCGAGATCACGCCGTCGAAGCTCGACGACACGCTCGACCACACGATCGACAAGCTGTCCGAGATCATCCCGATCGACGCACGCGACCGCCGCCGCTTCAAGAAGCTGCAGGAAGACTCGAAGAACTTCGAGAGCCTGCCGATCCGCACGCGGCTCACCGACGCGGAAGTCGCGCGCTTCACCGCGCAGCGCTTCCGCTTCCCCGGCGTCGACGTGCGCGCGCGGCTGTTCCGGCAATACCCGCTCGGGATGACGGCCGCGCACGTGATCGGCTATATCGGCCGGATCTCGAAGCGCGACCAGGATCGCATCGACTCGGTGAGCGACGACAACGACAGCGACCAGGAAAACTACGATCCGCGCCGCGACGCGAACAACTACAAGGGCACCGACTACATCGGCAAGATCGGCGTCGAGCAGAGCTACGAGACCGAGCTGCACGGGCTGACGGGCTTCGAGGAAGTCGAGGTGACGGCCGGCGGCCGGCCCGTGCGCACGCTGTCGCGCACGCAGGCGACGCCCGGCAACAACCTCGTGCTGTCGCTCGACATCGCGCTGCAACAGGTCGCCGAGCAGGCGTTCGCCGGCAAGCGCGGCGCGCTCGTCGCGATCGAGCCGAAGACGGGCGACGTGCTCGCGTTCGTGTCGTCGCCGAGCTTCGACCCGAACTCGTTCGTCGACGGCATCGACCAGCAGACCTGGGACGAGCTGAACAACTCGACCGACAAGCCGCTGCTGAACCGCCCGCTGCACGGCACCTACCCGCCCGGCTCGACGTACAAGCCGTTCATGGCGCTGGCCGGCCTGACGCTCGGCAAGCGCACGCCGGGCTGGGGCTTCCAGGATCCCGGCTACTTCACGTTCGGCGGCCACACGTTCCGCAACGACGTGCGCTCCGGCCAGGGCTGGGTCGACATGAACAAGGCGATCATGGTGTCGAACGACACCTACTTCTACATGCTCGCGCGCGACCTCGGCGTGAACGCGATCGCGAACTTCATGAAGCCGTTCGGCTTCGGCCAGATTACCGGGATCGACATCCTGGGCGAGGCGCGCGGGATCCTGCCGTCGACCGACTGGAAGAAGAAGGCGTTCAAGAAGGCCGCGCAGCAGAAGTGGTTCGACGGCGAGACGATCAGCCTCGGGATCGGCCAGGGCTACAACTCGTTCACGATCCTGCAGCTCGCGCACGCAACCGCGACGCTCGCGAACAACGGCGTCGTGATGAAGCCCCACCTCGTGAAGGAAATCGAGGATCCGATCTCGCGCGGGCGCCGCCTGACCGTGCCGAAGGAAAGCGAAGTGATCCCGCTCAAGGCAGCCGACATCGACGTCGTGAAGCGCGGGATGGAGAACGTGATCGAAAATCCGTCCGGCACCGCGTACAAGGTGTTCCGCGGCGCGCCGTACCTCGCGGCCGGCAAGACCGGTACCGCGCAGGTGTTCTCGCTGCAGGGCTCCAACTACAAGGGCCACCTGCTCGCCGAGCATCTGCGCGACCACGCGCTGTTCATCGCGTACGCGCCGGTCGACCATCCGCAGATCGCCGTCGCGCTGGTCGTCGAGAACGGCGGCTGGGGCGCGCAGGCCGCGGGCCCGATCGCGCGCCGCGTGCTCGACTACTACCTCGTCGAGCGCCAGAACCCGAAGAACGAGGCCGCGGCCGTGGCCGCCGCCGCGTCGGCGACCGAGCCGGTGAGCACGCCCGTGATCGGCGACGCATCGAAGCCCGCCGCCGTCGCGGCCGGCTTCACGGCGCTGCCGCAGCCGGTCGTGCCGACCGCGGCCAGCGCGGCGGAGGCCGCATCGGCGCCCGTTGCGTCGGGTGCGACCGGCGCCAGCGCGGCACCGCCCGCCGACGCGAGCGCCGCGGCGCCGCGGGCCGCGAGCCTGCCGCCGATCCGGCGCCCGCACCGGCCGCGCCGGCCCGCCAGCGACGCGCAGCCGCTCGTCGCCACGCCGCGGGACGACAACCACCGTGCGACGGCCCCCGCGAAAGCGGCGGACGCCGGCACCGCTCATTAACGGAGAAAGGCATGCAATTCGACAAGCGCGCCTGGCTCGACAAGATCAAGCAGATGTTCGCGGGCTTCGACCGCCCGCTCGCCCTCATCGTGTTCCTGCTGCTGTGCGTCGGCATCGTCACGCTGTACAGCGCGGCGATCGACATGCCGGGCCGCGTCGAGGACCAGTTGCGCAACATCCTGCTGACGTTCGTGCTGATGTGGGTGATCGCCAACATCCCGCCGACCACGCTGATGCGCTTCGCGGTCCCGCTATACACGTTCGGGGTCGCGCTGCTGGTTGCAGTCGCGCTGTTCGGGATGACCAAGAAGGGCGCGAAACGCTGGCTGAACGTCGGTGTCGTGATCCAGCCGTCCGAGATCCTCAAGATCGCGACACCGCTGATGCTCGCGTGGTACTACCAGCGCCGTGAAGGCGGGCTGCGCTGGTACGACTTCCTCGCCGCGTTCGGGATCCTGCTGGTGCCGGTCGGGCTGATCGCGAAGCAGCCCGACCTCGGCACGGGCCTGCTCGTGTTCGCGGCCGGCTTCTTCGTGATCTATCTCGCCGGCCTGTCGTTCAAGCTGATCGTGCCCGTGCTCGTCGCGGGCGTGATCGCGGTCGGCTCGATCGCCGTGTTCGAGCAGCGCATCTGCCAGCCCGAAGTACAGTGGCCGCTGATGCACGACTATCAGAAGCACCGCGTGTGCACGCTGCTCGACCCGACCTCCGACCCGCTCGGCAAGGGCTTCCACACGATCCAGGCCGTGATCGCGATCGGCTCGGGCGGCGTGCTCGGCAAGGGCTACCTGAAAGGCACGCAGGCGCACCTCGAATTCATTCCGGAGAAGCACACCGACTTCATCTTCGCGGTGTTCTCGGAGGAATGGGGGCTCGTCGGCGGGCTCGTGCTGCTGACGCTGTACATGGCGCTGATCGCGCGCGGGCTCTATATCGCCGCGCAGGGCGCGACGCTGTTCGGCCGCCTGCTCGCGGGCTCGCTCACGCTCGCGTTCTTCGTCTACGCGTTCGTCAACATCGGGATGGTGAGCGGGGTGCTGCCGGTCGTCGGCGTGCCGCTGCCGTTCATGAGTTACGGCGGCACCGCGCTCACGACGCTCGGCATCGCGATCGGGATGATCATGAGCGTCGGGCGGCAGCGGCGCCTGATGAAGAGCTGACCGCGCGGCACGCACCGCGGAAAGAAAACGGCGCCCCGGCGCCGTTTTTCAATTGAGCGCGGCGAACGCGGCCACGCAGCGCGGCTCCCGCTCACGGCGGCGGCGCGTGCGGTCCGCCTTGCTCCGCGCCGGCGCCCGATGCCGGCCCCTGCGTCTTCAGCCGCGCGCTCAACTCCTTGAATTTCAGCCCGGCCGCCTCGTCGCCTTGCGCGGCCGCCGCCGCGTAATACGCCCGCGCGATGTTCAGGTTCAGCGCGACGCCGTCGCCGCCGCGCTCGTAGAACGACGCGGTCACGTACTGCGCGGTCGGCTCGCCCGCGTCGGCGGCCTGCTTGTACCATGCAAACGCCTGCCGGTTGTCGCGCGGCGTGCCGCGCCCGTCGAGGAACTGGTTCGCGAGCGACAGTTCGGCCTGCACGTGCCCCTGCTTCGCCGCCCGCAGGAACCAGCGATGCGCTTCGGCCGGATTACGTGCGACGAACTCGCCGTCGTCGAACATCCGGCCGTACACGTACTGTGCATGCGACATGTTCGCGTCGGCCGCGCGCTTCAGCCAGCGCAGCCCTTCGTCGACGTTCGCCGTCACGCCCTCGCCCGTCAGCAGCATCATCGCGTAGTTGAATTGCGCGAGACGGTCGCCGCGCTCGGCCGCGTCGTGGAACTGCACCAGCGCCGCGCGATAGTCGCCGGCGTTGTAGTCGGCGACCGCCGATTGCGTCTCGTGCGACGGATCGGGCTTCGCTTGCGGCGCACCCTGCGCGGCGGCGGCGGCACACACGATCCACAGGCCGAGCATCGCGCCGATCCGCTTGCGCGCCCCGGTCGCACCCTGCGCCCGCGCGCGGCTCGCACCGTCGCCGTTCATGACCGTACCTCCTGCAGCGCCTGCCGTGTGGCGCGCAACAACCAGCTCACGTCGGCCGACAGCGTGATCATCCGGTAGCCGGCCTCGCGGTACTGGCGCGCGCCTGCCGTATCCCCCGCGAAGATGCCGACCGCGACGCCGGCCTGCTTGCCGGCCGCGAGTACGCGCGCCATCGCGGTTTCGACATCCGGGTGGCGGATGTCGCCGAGATGCCCGAGGCTCGCCGCGAGATCGGCCGGGCCGATGAACAGGCAGTCGATGCCGGGCGTCGCCGCGATCCGATCGACTTCGTCGACACCGCGCGCCGACTCGATCTGCACGATCACCGCGACCTGCGCGTTCGCGCTCTGCAGGTAATCGCGGCGCATGCCGAACGCCGCCGCGCGCACCATGCCCGCGACGCCGCGCAGCCCGTCGGGCGATTCGGGCGACGGGAAGCGCGTCAGCCGCACCGCGTGCGCGGCGTCGTCGGGCGTCTCGATGCACGGAAACATCAGCGTGCGTGCGCCGGCGTCGAGCGCGCGCTTCACGAGCCACGGCTCGCGCGCCGGCACGCGCACGACGGGCTCGCTCGGCAGGTGCGCGGCAGCGATCGCGCGCAACTGCGAGGCGACGTCGCGGCTGTCGTTCGGCGCGTGCTCCATGTCGATGCAGAGCCAGTCGTAGCCCGCGTGCGCGAGCGCTTCCGCGGCCGAGTCGCTGCCGAGCGACAGCCACAGGCCGTACAGCGGCTCGTCGCCGTCGCGCAGGCGTTGTTTCAGGGAATTGGTGAGCGTGCTCATCGATACGGCCTCCTGGACGGAACGGCACTCGAACGGGGCAAGCAACAGGCAAGGCGGCGCGACGACGCGCCGGACAGCGAAGCGCGGCGGCGCCAGGCCGGGCCCTTGAACGTTAGTCGGACGTGGGCGGCCGATCTGACAGCGCGGGCCGCGCGACGGCGCACGGATGCGTTTCGCGGTGCCACGCAACGATCATAGCGCGGCGTTACGCGGAATGTGGGAACGGACGGGGAGCGGCGCCGGTGCGGAACAAGGCCGCGTGGCGCCGTGGCGAGCAGCCCGCGCCGGCCGGCGGGGCTGCCGGGAAGGCAGGATCAGCGACCGGGCTGGCGCTCGACGTCGGCCCAGCAGTTCGGCGTTTCGTACAGGCGCACGCGCTCGAGGCGCAGGTTCACGCCGTAGTGCGCGTCGTACACGTTCGCGAGGAGGTCGAACGCGATTGCCGCGAGATTCTCGACGGTCGGGATCCGGTCGATCACGACGGTCTTGTGGTCGGCCATCTGCTCGAGGAACGAGCGCACGACCTCGTCGCGCGCGTAGACCAGGAACGCGTGGTCCCACTTGCTGACGAGGTGCTCGACCGCGAGCGCCTTCACGTCGGCGAAATCCATCACCATGCCGCGGTCGGGCGCCCCCTCGGTATCGACGAGATCGCCGCGCAGCGTGACTTCGAGCACGTAGCGATGGCCATGCAGGTTCCGGCACTGGCTGCGGTGATCGGGAATGCGGTGGCCCGCGTCGAATTCGAGTTTTCGGGTAATCAGCACGATGTCAAAGGCCGTGGCTCAGGGAATGTTCAGATATTTGTGGGTCTGCATCGACAGGCGCCACTGCGGATGACGCTTGCACCAGTCGATCGCGAGCTTCGTATTGAGGTCGCGCGACGGGCCGTCCATCGGCTGGACGAGGAAATACTCGAAGTCGAGCTTCGCGTAGTCGGCCAGCCGCTGGTTGTCCTGCGGGATCACGACCTTCAGTTCATTGCCCTTCGTGACGACGAGCGGCGCGTCGGCCTTCGGGCTCACGCAGATCCAGTCGATCGTCTCGAGCACCGGCATCGAGCCGTTGGTCTCGATCGCGATCTCGAAGCCCGCCGCGTGCAGCGCGTCGACGAGCGGCTGGTCGAGCTGCAGCATCGGCTCGCCGCCCGTGCAGACGACGAAGCGGTGCGCTTCGCCATCCGGCCACAGGCCGGCGATCGTCGCGACGAGCGCTTCGGCGTCCTTGAACTTGCCGCCGTTCTCGCCGTCGGTGCCGACGAAGTCCGTATCGCAGAAGCGGCACACGGCCTCCGCACGATCCTCTTCGCGGCCCGACCACAGGTTGCAGCCGGCGAACCGGCAGAACACGGCCGGCCGGCCCGCGTTCGCGCCCTCGCCCTGCAACGTATAGAAAATTTCCTTGACCGCGTAAGTCATCGTCCTTCGTCCGGCTCGCGCCGCTCGTTGTCGATCAGAATCCGTTATCCATCAAGCGCTGCCGGCGCACCCGCGTCACAGCGGCGCTTCGGTCACCCGCTCACCCTTCAGGTAGGCCTCGTAGCCGCGCTTGCGCAGCTTGCAGGCCGGGCACTCGCCGCAGCCGAAGCCCCAGTCGTGCAGTTCAGCGCGCTCGCCCACGTAACACGTGTGCGTCTCGACGCGGATCAGTTCGACGAGCGCCTCGCCGCCGAGCTGTTCGGCGAGCTGCCAGGTCTGCGCCTTGTCGAGCCACATCAGCGGCGTCTCGAGCACGATGCGCGTGTCCATCCCGAGGTTCAGCGCGACCTGCAGCGCCTTCATCGTGTCGTCGCGGCAATCCGGGTAGCCCGAAAAATCGGTCTCGCACATGCCGCCGACCAGCACGCGCAGCCCGCGGCGATAGGCGATCGCCGCGGCGATCGTCATGAACAGCAGGTTGCGGCCCGGCACGAACGTGTTCGGCAAGCCGTTCGCCGCCGTCTCGATCTCGATCGTCCGCGTCATCGCGGTATCGCTGATCGCGCCGAGCACCGACAGGTCGACCATGTGATCGTCGCCGAGCCGGTCCGACCATGCGGGAAACCGGCTCTTCAGCGTTTCGCGCACGCCTTCGCGACACTCGAGCTCGACGCGATGGCGCTGGCCGTAGTCGAAGCCAAGGGTCTCGACCGTCTGGTAGCGTTCGAGGGCCCATGCCACGCACGTGGCCGAGTCCTGCCCACCGGAAAACAACACGAGCGCGCCGTCTTTAGCGTCTGTCCGAATCACCGTGATACTCCGTGAATGTGTAGGCTCGCGTCGCACTGCGCCCCAGGGCCGGCTGCCGCCGGGCGGCCCGACGCGTGCCGGCTTGCGCCGGCTCGACCAGTATAGGCAGCGCGATCGGCCGCGAACGCGGCGGCGCGCTTATACCGCCCATCGCGCGGTATCGTTGCCGCGCGCATCAAGCGATGCGCTAAGTCATTGAACGGGCACGGATTTTATCACGCCCCCGCGAATGCTGCCGCGCACACCGCAGATGACGCGCAATACCCACCACAAACGAAAAACCCCAAGAACCTTCCGATTCTTGGGGTTGGAACTGCTGGTGGCCTGGGACGGAATCGAACCATCGACACGCGGATTTTCAATCCGCTGCTCTACCAACTGAGCTACCGGGCCAACGAAGAAGAGAAAGTATAGCGAGCTTCTCGCACCTGCTCAAGTGTTTTCGCAAAAAAATTTATAAAGCGCCTTCGGACGGCTTCTTGCCGAGCTCGACGCCGAGCTGCTTGAGCTTGCGATACAGGTGCGTGCGCTCGAGGCCCGTCTTCTCCGCGACGCGCGTCATGCTGCCGTTCTCGCGCGCGAGGTGATATTCGAAGTACGCACGCTCGAACGCATCGCGCGCTTCGCGCAACGGGATGTCGAACGGGATCGCTGCCGTCTGGCCCGCGAGGCCGAGTGCCGAAGCCATGTCGTCGCCGAGCGTCGGCAGCGCAGCCGCGGACGCAACCGCCGCGGGTCCCGCGGCCTGTCCGGCGCCGGCCTTCGCCGCCGCGTTGGCGGACATCGGCGCCGCGCCGCGTGCGAGACCGTGCTCGACGGACTTCAGCAGCCTTTGCAGCGCGATGGGTTTCTCGAGGAAATCGAGCGCGCCGATCTTCGTCGCCTCGACGGCCGTATCGATCGTCGCATGCCCGGACATCATGATCACGGGCATCGTCAGCAGCCCCTGCGCCGCCCATTCCTTGAGCAACGTCACGCCGTCGGTATCGGGCATCCAGATATCGAGCAGCACGAGATCGGGAGCCTGATTCAACCGGTATTCCCGCGCGGCCTGCGCGTTCTCCGCCGCCTCGACGACATGTCCTTCATCGCTGAGGATCTCCGAGAGCAATTCCCGGATGCCCATTTCATCATCTACCACCAGGATGGTTGCCATTTACGCTGCCTTTGTCTGCACACTTGCTTTTGTCTTAGCGGGGGCCGTCCCGCCCTGCACGCCTGGTTCGGCGCCTGGCGCATCGCTCGCCATCTGCAGGAACAGGATCGACACCTGCGCACCCTCGACGCTCTCGCCGTGCATGCGATTGCGCAGATCGATCCGCGCGCCGTGCTCGTCGACGATTTTCTTGACCGTGGCCAACCCCAGCCCCGTGCCCTTCGCCTTCGTCGTCACGTAAGGCTCGAACGCGCGGGTCAGGATGCGCGCCGGAAAACCGGGCCCGTTGTCGGACACGGTAAGACGTACCGCGACGCGTGTTTTGCCGTCGGCGTCGGGATCGCCATATTCTACTGTCTTGGTTTCGATCAACACACGCGGATGCGCAGACTCCGCGACCGAATCCTGCGCATTCTGCAGCAGGTTGTGAATCACCTGGCGCAATTGCGTCGCGTCGCCGCGAATCACCGGCAGCGACGGCGCGAGCTCGGCGACGATCGGGTTCTTGCCTTCGCCGACGCCATACAGCCCGAGCACTTCGCTCACCAGTTCGTTGAGCTGCAGGTTCGCGAGCACGGCCGGCGGCGTGCGCGCGTATTCGCGGAAATCGTCGACCATCCGCTTCATCGCGGCCACCTGGTTGACGATCATCGTCGCGCCGCGCTTGAGCACATCGGCGTCGGGCGGCGCGAGCTTGTCGGACAGCTTCATCTGCAGCCGCTCGGCCGACAGCTGGATCGGCGTCAGCGGGTTCTTGATCTCGTGCGCGAGCCGGCGCGCGACCTCGCCCCACGCGACCGAACGCTGCGCGGAGATCACGTCGGAGATGTCGTCGAACACGACGACATAGCCCGCCGTCTGCGGATCGTCTTCCTGCCCCTCGACCGTCGACATCAGCCGCGTGCCGCGCACCAGCAGCGTCAGCGGGTCGGTTTCGCCGGGCACCTCGACCGCGAACTGCTGCTGCCAGTGGCCGTGATCGCCGCTGCCGCTGTCGGCCGCCTCGCGATCGGCGAATGCCTTGCGCATCATCGCACCGAACCCGGCGACGACGCCAATCTGGTCGAGCGTCGTGCCGATCAGCGAATTGAACGGCTGCCGGAAGATCCGCTCGGCGCCGCGGTTGGCCGTCGTCAGCCGGAACTGGCGGTCGAGCACGAACACGCCGGCCGTCAGGTTCGCGAGGATGCTTTCGAGATACGCCTTCGAATGCTCGAGCGCGATGCGGTTCTTCTCGACCGCGAGGCGCGCCTCGGAGAGCTGGCGCGTCATCGCGTTGAACGACTGCGTGAGGAAGCCGAGCTCGTCGCGCGTCTTGATCTCGCGTTTCGGCGTGTAGTCGCCTTCCGCGACCTCCTTCGTGCCCTGCGCGAGCAGGAACAGCGGCCGCGCGAGCTGCTGGCCGAGCGCAAGCGCGAGCATCATCGCGATGAAGGTCGCGAGGAACAGCGCGAGCGTCAGCGTGCCGATGTACATCTTGCGCAGCCCCGTGCGGCCGAGCGACTTTTCCTGGTACTCGCGATACGCGCGCTGCACGGCGTCGGCGTTGTGCGCAAGTGCAGGCGGCACCGGCTGCGTGAGTTGCAGGAAGCGTTCGGCCGGCTGCAGCAGCGACGTCGTCGCGTCGGGAATCGGCCGCACGACGCGCAGCCGCAGCGGGCCCTTCGCGCCGTGCGCGCGCGGATCGCCGTCGACCTCGCCCTCGATCGCCGCGTACGCGCCGTGTTCGCGCGCCTGGCTCAGCATCAGCGAGGTCGGCAGGTCGTCGGGGATCAGCGCCGCGAAATTGCCCGACGCCTGCGCGACGATGTGCAGGTCGGGCGCCGCGCCCGAGCCGCCGCGGCTCGGCTCGACGATCGTCGCGTCCTGCACGCCGAACTGGTCGCGCAGGCGCAGCAGCGTGAGCGTCGTGCCGTTCGTATTCGCATCGACGCTCGCGAGCTGGTCGGACATCATCCGCGCCTTCGTCTGCAGGTCGGACAGCGATGCGTCGAGCATCCCGCGGCCGAGGTTCAGGCCGGCCGTCAGCGCGGTCTCGACGTTCACGTCGAACCACGATTCGATGCTGCGCGACACGAACTGGTACGACACGATGTAGATGATCCCGCCCGGCACCACGCCGACGAGCGCGAAGAACACCGCGAGCTTCGCGAGCAGCCGCGTGCCGAACTTGCCCTTCCTCAGGCGCACGACGATCATCCCGATCAGCCCGAGCACCACAAGCAGGAACACCAGCGCGACGACGATGTTCGTCGCGTACAGCCACGAGTAGTACCGATCGAAGAATTCGGTGTTCGCGCTCGCGGCCGCGAGCAGCACGAGCAGCAGCAACGCGGTGAGCGCGACGGTCGAGACGATCACGCGAACGAGGAGGCTCTTCCCGCTGGCCGCGCGGCGCACTTTATTTAGCACGTTCGGTCACCGTGAAGTTGAAGCGCTTCCAGTCCGACCCGAGCGTCCAGTCGCGGTTGTTCACGGCATCGACCTGGAACGGCTTCGGCATCAGCGCCGTGTCGAGCTGCATGCGCACCGACGCCGTATAGGTTTCGCCGACGCGCACCTGGTTGCGTTCGATCACGCGCCACGACGTGATGTGCCTGACGACCGCGAGCGCGTCCTTCAGCGTGGGGAAACCGAGCTGCAGGCCGCCCGTCGACACGCGGTACTCGCGCGTGAGCGGCTGGAACGACAGGCGGATAGTCTGCGTCACCGACACCGGCTGCTCGTCGAACCAGTACCAGCGCGCGCGGCTCAGCTCGAAGTCGGTCGTGAAATAAAGCGGGATGCCCTTGTTGACGGCATCCTCGAGGTTCGGATTCAGCTCGAAATCGAACCGGGCGTCGAGGCTCCAGCCGCTTCCGTCGGCCTGGAGCGACGCGCGCTGCACGGCGATCGATTCGGCATGCGCCGGCCGGACGATGGCCAGGCACAGCGTCAACGCGACCATCAGGACGGCCGCGAGCCGAAGTGGAAAAAGGTGTTTGATCGTCACCGTTTCTGAAACCGCGCGTAGAAAAATCCGTCGTGATCGGTGTTCTGGTCGAGTGCGCCGGCGGCCGCCCCTCCCTGCACTCCGCCCGGCAGCAGTTGGCCGGGGGCGTCCAATCGTACCGCATCTTCACAGGCCGCTTCAAACCAGCGGGCCTGCAACTCGCCTTCTTCGGGGAAGACCGAACAGGTCACGTAAAGCAGTTCGCCGCCCGGCTTCACGAGCGGCCACAACGCCGACAGGATGCGACGCTGTTCCGCGACGAGCGCCGGAATGTCGGCCTCGCGGCGCAGCCAGCGAATGTCGGGATGCCGCCGTACGATGCCGGACGCCGAGCACGGCACATCGGCCAGGATACGGTCGAACGGGCGCCCGTCGTACCACGCGTCGGGCGCACCCGCATCGCCGACGCGCACGTCCGCTTCGAGCGACAGGCGCACGAGATTCTCGCCGATGCGTGCCGCGCGCGCCGCATCGCTTTCGAGCGCGACGACTTCCGCACGGGCCAGTTCGAGAATATGACCGGTCTTGCCGCCGGGCGCCGCGCATGCGTCGAGCACGCGCATGCCGTCGCGCGCGCCGAGCCATTCGGCCGCGAGCTGTGCGCCAGCGTCCTGCACCGACACCACGCCGTCGGCGAATCCCGGAATGCGCTCGACCGGCAGCGCCGACGCGAGCCGCACCGCATGCCGGCCGATCGCGGTCGCTTCGATCCCGCTCGCGCGCAGCGTGTCGAGATACGCGTCGACGCTCGCACGGCGCGCATTCACGCGCAGCGTCAGCGGCCCCTGGCGCTCGCCGGCCGCGAGGATCGCCTGCCATGCGTCGGGCCATGCGCGCTTCACCGCATCGACCCACCATGCACGGTAATTCCAGCGTGCGACGGCGTCGTCCTGCATCGCCGCGACGAGCGCGTCGCGCTCGCGCAGGAACCGGCGCAGCACCGCGTTGACCATCCCCTTCGCGAACGCATATTCGCGGCGCGCGCCGATCACGGTCACGGCCTGGTCGACAACCGTGAACGCCGAATACGCTGCCTCGTCCGCCGGGTCGAGCAACAGCGCGAGTGCGCCGGCCAGCACCGCGTACACGTGCGCGGGCGGCGCCTTGCTGACGAGCCGGCCGATCAGCCAGTCCGCGCTGCCGAGGCGACGCATCGTCCGGTAGGCGACGTCCTGCGTCGCGCCGCGCGCGAGCGCCTGCGCACCGGACGCCATCTGCGCGAATACCGCGGAGAGTGCTGCCGGCAGCGCGGTACCGCGCCGCACTGCATCGACCGCCTGCGCGGCCGCGTCGAGTGCGAAGCCGAGCGAATCGGGCGCCAGATGCGGCGCGGCCAGGCGCGCCGGGCGGCCGGAAGAAGGCGGAGCGGAAGAACGGGTTCGTGTCATCAGAGCGGAATCGGCAAACAAGCGCAGCAAACAAATACGGCAAACGGCAGGATCGCGGCCGCCACGTGGCCCCGCGCTCCCAAACCGCGCATTGTAGCGTGCGACCACGCGGCCCCTTTGGCCCCTTTACGGCTCGCACAAATGAAACACCCCGCAGCGCGAAGCGTGCGGGGTGGCGGGACGGACGCCACGCGGCAACCGCCGCGCGGCGTGCCGAGGCTTAGTCGAAGCGGCCGGTACGCGCCATCTCCATCAGGCGCGCGATGCGCTCCTCGGTGGCCGGGTGCGTCGAGAACAGGTTTTTCAGGCCGCCGCCGTGCAGCGGGTTCATGATCATCATCTGCGCGGTGGCCGGATGCGCCTCGGCCGCCTGGAACGGAATGCCGGCCGCATAGCGATGGATCTTGTCGAGCGCGGTCGCAAGCGACTGCGGATCGCCGGAAATCTGCGCGCCGCCGCGGTCGGCCTCGAACTCGCGTGCCCGCGAAATCGCCATCTGGATCAGCGCGCCGGCGATCGGCGCGAGCAGCGCGACCGCAATACCCGCGATCGGGTTGGTTGGCCGGCCGTTCTCGTCGCGCCCGCCGAAGAACATCGCGAAGTTCGCGATCGCCGAGATCGCGCCCGCCATCGTCGCGGTGATCGTCGAGATCAGGATGTCGCGGTGCTTCACGTGCGCGAGCTCGTGCGCCATCACGCCGCGCATCTCGCGCTCCGACAGCACGCGCAGGATGCCCGTCGTCGCGGCGACTGCCGCGTGCTCGGGGTTGCGGCCCGTCGCGAACGCGTTCGGCGCGTCCTCGTTGATCAGGTAGACGCGCGGCATCGGCAGGTTCGCGCGCGTGGCCAGCTCGCGCACCATCCGGTAGAACTGCGGCGCCGTGTTCTCGTCGACCTCCTGCGCGTTGTACATGCGCAGCACCATCTTGTCGGAGAACCAGTACGAGAAGAAATTCATGCCGAGCGCGAACAGCAGCGCGATCGTCATGCCGCGCGAGCCGCCGATCATCCCGCCGATCACGATGAACAGGGCCGTGATCGCGGCCATCAGCATCGCCGTTTTGACCCAATTGAACATACCCACTCCTTATCCGTCAGGGAACCCGCCGCGCATCACAGGGCGCGACGGAAAATTGTAAGCGATTTGTTAGATAAGGTCTTGCCGGAAAAATTCAATCTCAGCGTTGCGATGTTGCAAGACGAAGGCCGAGGCCGACGAAAGCGCTGCCGACCGTGCGGTCGAGCCACTTCCTGACGCCCGGCTTGCCGGAAAAGCGCTGCGTGACGCTGCCCGCGACCCAGGCGACCAGGCTGGTCCAGACCGTGCTCATCGCGACGAACACCGCACCGAGGGTCAGGAACGCCCAGGCCTTGTGCGGGCTGTCGACCGACACGAACTGCGGGAAGAACGACACGAAGAACAGCACGACCTTAGGGTTCAGCACGTTGGTCCAGAAGCCCTGCATGAACAGCTGGCGCAGCGGCTTCGCGGCCTGCGTGGCCGCCGTGCCCGACGGCTCGGCCGCCTGCTTCGCAATGATCATCCGCACGCCGAGGTAGATCAGGTAGGCGGCGCCGACCAGCTTGATCACCGTGAACGCGGCAGCCGATGCCGCGAGCAGCGCAGTCAGGCCGAATGCGCACGCGAGCGCGTGAACGCAGCAGCCGGCCGAAATGCCGAGCGCCGACATCAGCCCCGCGCCGCGGCCCTGCGCGACGCTGCGGCCGACGATATAGGCCGTGTCGGGACCGGGCGTGACGTTCAGCAGGAAAACTGCCAGCACGAAGAAGCCGAAATGGGTGATGCCGAACATGAAAACCTCGAAACCGGAGAGCGCAGGGAAATTCTACGCGCGCCTGCCGCGCCGCGCGACTCGGCCGTACGGCCGATTGCGCACGGCCGGCAGGCCGTGTCGAATGGCGCTCAGGCCCCTTCAGGCAACCTCAGGCAGCCTCATCAGGCAGCGCGAAACGCTGGCCCGCCGCGAGCGGCGAGCCGGCGAGGAATTCGCGCGCGGGCAACCGCTTGCCGCCCGGCTTCTGCAGCTGGGTGACGCGCAGCGCGCCGCTGCCGCACGCGACGACCACGCCTTCCGGCGCGGCTTCGACGATCGTGCCGGGCAGCGCGTCGCCGCGCGCCGCCACGGGCTCGGCCGCCCACAGCTTGATCGCCGCGCCGTCGAGCGTCGCGACGCCGCCCGGGAACGGATCGAACGCGCGCACCTGGCGCGCGAGCACGTCGGCAGGCTTGCGCCAGTCGAGCGCCGCTTCATGCTTGCCGATCTTTTCCGCGTAGGTCACGCCGTCGGCCGGCTGCGGCGTCGCCGGCAGCGTGCCGTCGCGCTCGAGTCGCACGAGCGCATCGACGATCAGTCGCGCGCCGTCGGCAGCGAGCCGGTCGTGCAGGGTCGCGGTCGTATCGTCGGGTGCGATCGCGATGCGCGCCTCCTCGATCATCGCGCCGGTGTCGAGGCCGACGTCCATCTGCATCAGCGTGACGCCCGTCTCGGCGTCGCCGGCCTCGATCGCGCGGTGGATCGGCGCGGCGCCGCGCCAGCGCGGCAATAGCGACGCATGGATGTTGATGCAGCCGTCGCGCGGAATGTCGAGCACCTCCTGCGGCAGCAGCAGGCCATACGCGGCAACCACCATCACGTCGTGCGGGGTCGCGCGCAGCAGCTCGATCGCGTCGGCCGCCTCCGCCGGGTACTTGCCCGCACGGCGCAGCGACGGCGGCTGCGCGACGGGCATCCCGTGCTCGACGGCGTAGCGCTTCACGGCGCTCGCCTGCAGCTTCATCCCGCGCCCGGCAGGGCGATCGGGCTGGGTCAGCACGAGCGGCACCGGAAAACCGGCCTCGTGGATCGCGGCGAGGGCAGCCGCGGCGAATTCCGGCGTACCGGCAAAAATCACGCGCAACGTATGGGTCATGACAGCGTTCGGGATCGGGCAGGGCGAACGCGTTACATCGCGCGTTCGAGTTTCTTCATCTTCGTCTTGATGCGCGTCTGCTTGAGCGGCGACAGGTATTCGACGAACACGCGCCCCATCAGGTGATCCATCTCGTGCTGGACGCACACGGCGAGCAGGCCCTCGCAGTCGAGCTCGATGGTCTCGCCCTGCTCGTTGAGCGCGCGCACGCGCACGTGGTCGGGACGCTCGACTTCGTCGTAGATGCCGGGCACCGACAGGCAGCCCTCTTCGTAGATCTGCTTCACGTCGCTCGACCACACGATCTCGGGGTTGATGAACGCGCGCAGCTCGTTCTTCTCCTCGGAAATGTCGATCACGATCACGCGCTCGTGCACGTCGACCTGCGTGGCCGCAAGGCCGATGCCGGGCGCCGCGTACATGGTCTCGGCCATGTCGGCGACGAGCTTGCGGATCCGGTCGTCGACCTTGTCGACGGGCTTGGCGACCTTGTGCAGCCGCTTGTCGGGGTAATGAAGAATATTGAGCAAAGCCATGGCGTTCGGTATTCGGTGGAGCGGCGTGGCGCATCGGCCATCCGGCCGGCTGGCGCCGCCGCCGGGATGCAATGAAGATGAGGCGGATGCGCGGCGAATCAATGCCGCGGATCGCCCTGCAATTGGCCGGGCGCCTGCGCGCGCGGCCCTGTCGAGTATTTCGGATGATGAAAATTTTATCATGGCGCCACGCGGTCCGCTGGCCGCCGCGTTCGAGGGGAGCCTCATGTCGCCGCAAGCGCTGACCACCTCGGCGCTTCGCGCATGGCTGCAGCTCGCGCATGCGCCCGGCCTCGCGCCCGCCGTGCTGCAGGGGCTGCTCGATGCATTCGGGTCGCCGGCGGCGCTGCTGCGCGCGTCCGATCAAGCCATCGCCGCCGTCGGCAGCCCCGCCGCCGCACAGGCCGTGCGTGCGAGCCCGCACGACGATCTCGACGCGCGCACCGATGCCGCGCTCGCGTGGCTCGATGCGCCGGGCAATGCGCTCGTCACGCTCAACGATCCGGCCTACCCGCCGCGGTTGCGCGACCTGCACGATCCGCCGCTGCTGCTATATGTAAAGGGCCGACTCGACCTGCTGCACGCGCGCGGCCTCGCCGTGGTCGGCAGCCGCCACGCGACGCCGCAGGGGCTCGCCGACGCGACGCGCTTCGCACGCGAGTTGTCCGACGCGGGGCTCTCGATCGTCTCGGGCCTCGCGCTCGGGATCGACGGCGCCGCCCATCGCGGTGGGCTCGATGGCCGGTCGGGCACGGTCGCGGTGATCGCGACGGGCGCCGACCTCGTCTACCCGGCGCGGCACCGGGCGCTCGCCCACGAGATCGCCGCGCACGGCGCGATCGTGTCGGAATGGCCGCTCGGCACGCCGGCCCGCGCCGCGCATTTCCCCCAGCGCAACCGGCTGATCGCCGCGCTCGCGATCGGTACGCTCGTCGTCGAGGCCGCGCCGCGCTCCGGCTCGCTGATTACCGCGCGGCTCGCGAACGAACTGGGGCGCGATGTGTTCGCGATGCCGGGCTCGATCCACGCGCCGCTCGCCCAGGGCTGCCACGCGCTGATCCGCGACGGCGCGAAGCTTACGACGGCGGCGCTCGATGTGCTCGAGGAATACGGGCTGGGCGAACCGGCGGCTCGCGCGGCGGGTGACGCGCCGTGCTCCGGAAATCAGGGCGCGAATGCCGGCGGCCCCCACGGAACCGAAGCCGCTGGCAGCACGCACGCGGATCCCGCCGCTGCGGCCGCCGCGCCAGCCCGAACCGACGCATCGCCGCCGTCTCCACCGCCCGGCACCCCGTCCGAACTGGCCGTGCTGGCCGCGATGGGATACAGCCCCGTCACGTACGAATGGCTCGCCGAACACAGCGGCCTGTCCGACGACGTGCTGCACCGCGCGCTGCTCGCGCTGGAATTGGCCGGCCACGTCGCCAGCCTCCCCGGCGGCCGCTTCGCCCGGCTTGACGCGGCGCCCGCCCCGCCCGCGCGCGGCGTGCTACATTTCCCCGCATAGGGGCGGCCGCGCCGCCGACGATACTCAAGGAAATCCATGCCTGCGCTGAATCTCGACACCGATGCGGATCGGATCGCCGAGCGTCTCGCCGATCCCGGCACGTTGCTCGTCGCCTGCCTGTGCGCCGAGTGGTGCGGCACGTGCCGCGACTACCGGACGGCCTTCGACCGGCTCGCCGACGCACATCCGGACGCCTGCTTCGCCTGGATCGACATCGAAACGCATGCCGACCAGTTCGACGATCTCGACGTCGAGAACTTCCCGACGATCCTGATCGAGGATGCCAACACCGCACGCTTCTTCGGAACGGTGCTGCCGCATGCGGCGATCGTCGAGCGGATGCTGTCCGACCTGAGCGCGGTACCCGGCGCGCCGCACGCACCGAAATTGCGCAACGTCCTGACCGTCGAAGCCTGAATTCGCGGGCCGGCCCGGCGGTTTTTCGCATGTTTGCGCGCTCCGCCGCGGCGGGCGCTTGCCGCCGCTGCGGCCCCCCTCTATGATGGGCCGCTTTTTACACGCCGAGCCGCCATCGCTACGGCGTGTGCTATAAAGCGGTCGTAAAAGCGACCCACAACCGGCGAACCCGGTCTACCAACACACACCTGTCATGTCCAAAGCACTGATCATTGCGGAAAAGCCTTCTGTCGCGAACGACATCGCACGCGCTTTGGGCGGCTTTACCAAGCATGACGAGTATTACGAGAGCGACGAATTCGTCCTTTCGTCCGCTGTCGGCCACTTGCTGGAAATCGCCGCCCCGGAAGAGTACGAGGTCAAGCGCGGGAAATGGAGCTTCGCGCATCTGCCCGTCATCCCCCCGCATTTCGACCTGAACCCGATCGCAAAAAGCGAGTCGCGGCTCAAGGTGCTCACCAAGCTGATGAAGCGCAAGGACGTCGACCGCCTGATCAACGCATGTGACGCGGGGCGCGAGGGCGAGCTGATTTTCCGCCTGATCGCGCAGCACGCAAAGGCGAAGCAGCCGGTCCAGCGCCTGTGGCTGCAGTCGATGACTCCGCAGGCGATCCGCGACGGCTTCACGAACCTGCGCAGCGACACCGACATGCTGCCGCTCGCCGACGCCGCACGCTGCCGCTCGGAAGCCGACTGGCTCGTCGGGATCAACGGCACCCGCGCGATGACCGCGTTCAACAGCAAGGGCGGCGGCTTCTTCCTGACGACAGTTGGCCGCGTTCAGACGCCAACGTTGTCGATCGTCGTCGAACGCGAAGAGAAAATCCGCCGCTTCATCCCGCGCGACTACTGGGAAGTGAGGGCCGAATTCGCGTGCGCGGGCGGCTTCTACGAAGGCAAGTGGTATGACCCGAAATTCAAGCGCGACGAATTCGATCCGGAAAAGCGCGACTCCCGCCTGTGGAGCCTGCCTGCCGCCGAAACGATCGTCGCCGCATGCCGCGACCAGGTCGGCACGGTCTCCGAGGAATCGAAGCCGTCGACGCAACTGTCGCCGCTGCTGTTCGACCTGACGAGCCTGCAGCGCGAGGCGAACGGCCGCTTCGGGTTCTCCGCGAAGAACACGCTCGGTCTCGCGCAGGCACTGTATGAAAAGCACAAGGTGCTGACCTACCCGCGTACCGACGCGCGCGCGCTGCCGGAAGACTATCTTTCGACGGTCGAGTCCACGCTCGAGATGCTCAAGGAGAGCAACAATTACCTGCCGCATGCGAAGCAGGTGCTCGACAAGGGCTGGGTGAAGCCGAACAAGCGCATCTTCGACAACTCGAAGATCAGCGACCACTTTGCAATCATCCCGACGCTGCAGGCGCCGAAGTCGCTGTCCGAGCCGGAGCAGAAGCTGTACGACCTGGTCGTGAAGCGCTTCCTCGCCGTGTTCTTCCCCGCGGCCGAATTCCGCGTCACGACGCGGATCACCGAAGTCGCCGGCCATCACTTCAAGACCGAAGGCAAGGTGCTCGTCGAACCGGGCTGGCTGCAGGTGTACGGCCGCGACGCCGAAGGTGCGGACGCGAACCTCGTGCCGGTGCAGAAGAACGAGAAGGTGAAGACGGACGAAATCGCCGCCGTCGCGCTCGTGACGAAGCCGCCCGCACGCTACTCGGAAGCGACGCTGCTGTCCGCGATGGAAGGCGCGGGCAAGCTCGTCGAGGACGACGAGCTGCGCGAGGCGATGGCCGCGAAGGGCCTCGGCACGCCGGCGACGCGCGCGGCGATCATCGAAGGCCTGCTCGGCGAGAAATACCTGTTGCGCGAAGGCCGCGAACTGATCCCGACCGCGAAGGCATTCCAGCTGATGACGCTGCTGCGCGGCCTCGGCGTGAAGGAACTCACCGCGCCCGAACTCACCGGCGAATGGGAATACAAGCTGTCGCAGATGGAGCGCGGCAATCTCGGGCGCGAAGCGTTCATGCAGGAAATCGCCCGCATGACGCAGCAGATCGTCAAGCGCGCGAAGGAATACGATTCCGACACGATCCCCGGCGACTACGCGACGCTCGTGACGCCGTGCCCGAACTGCGGCGGCCAGGTGAAGGAAAACTACCGCCGCTTCGCGTGCACGAAGTGCGAGTTCTCGATCTCGAAGATCCCGGGCAGCCGGCAGTTCGAGATCCCGGAAGTCGAGGAGCTGCTGCAGAAGAAGGAAATCGGTCCGCTGTCCGGGTTCCGCAGCAAGATGGGCCGCCCGTTCTCGGCGATCCTCAAGCTGTCCTTCGACGACGAGACGAAGAACTACAAGCTCGAGTTCGATTTCGGCCAGGACCAGGGCGGCGAGGACGGCGAAGCGCCCGACTTCTCCGCGCAGGAGCCGGTCGGCGCGTGCCCGAAGTGCAAGGGCCGCGTGTTCGAGCACGGGATGAGCTACGTGTGCGAGCACTCGGTTGCCAACCCGAAGACTTGCGACTTCCGCTCGGGCAAGGTGATCCTGCAGCAGGAAATCACGCGCGAGCAGATGGGCAAGCTGCTCGCCGACGGTCGTACGGATCTGATGCCGAACTTCAAGTCGTCGCGCACCGGCCGCAACTTCAAGGCGTTCCTCGTGAAGCAGCCGGACGGCAAGATCGGCTTCGAGTTCGAGAAGAAGGAACCGAAGGCGGCCGCCGCGAAGAAGACGGCAAAATCGGCGACGAAGGATGCCGAAACCGTGACGGAAGGCGCCGAAGCGAAACCGGCACCGGCCCGCAAGACCGCCGCCCGCAAGACGACGGCGCGCAAGACGGGTTCGTAACGACCCGGCCGCCGGGGTTCGCCCCGGCGCATCAGGTTCCGGCAGGCAGCCATAAAAAAACGCGGATCGATCGCTCGATCCGCGTTTTTTCTTGTGCCGCGGCAATCGCCGCCCGGCCGTCGCGCCGTTACAGCGGCGACGGCACCGCGACGCGCGTGCGCAGCGAACGCGGCAGGCGCGGCGACAGGTTAGGGTCGGCCGATTCGGGCTGCTCGGCACGCGTCTCGACGCCGATCGGCGCGAGCGCCGAACTCTGCGCGGCCCACTGTTCGCCCAGCGTCGCGTCGGTCGAGTGGCTGAAATGCTCGACGAGGTGGTCGATGAACGTGCGCACCTTCGCGGGCAGATGGCGCCGGCTCGGGTAAGCGATGTTGATCTCGACCTGCGGCAGCCGGAAATCCGGCAGCAGCCGCACGAGCGCGCCGTGCGCGATGTCACCGCCGATCAGGTAGCTCGGCAGGATCGCGACGCCCATCCCGAGCAGCGCGCACTGGCGCAGCATCGCGGTGTTGTTCGCGACGATCACGTTGGTCGGGCGCACGCGCACTTCGCCGTCCGGCCCCGTGAATACGCGCTCGTCGCCCCAGTATTCGGTCGGCAGGCTCAGGCTCGGGTGTTCGGCGAGATGCTCCGGATGGGTCGGGACCCCGTGCTTCTCCAGGTAGCTCGGCGTCGCACATACGGTCATGCAGCCGGTGGTCAGGCGCCGCGTGACGATGCTCGCGCTGCGCATCTGGCGCGTCACGACGATGCCGACGTCGAAGCCTTCCTCGACGAGATCGACCTGCCGGTCGACCAGCGTGAGATCCGGCACCACTTTCGGGAAATTCTCCGTGTACGACTGCAACACGGGCGCGAGGTTATGCAGGCCGAACACGACCGGCGCGACGATGCGCAGCGTGCCGACCGGCTCGTGATTGCGTGCGACGACCATCTGCTCGACGTCCTCGAGCTCATCGAGGATCTGGCGAGCACGCTCCAGATAGACCTGGCCCGACTCCGTCAGGGAAAGACTGCGTGTGGTGCGGTTCAGCAAACGCGTGCCGAGCCGGCCTTCCAGATCGGCGACGTGACGCGTCGCAACCGCGTTGGAGATATCCATTGCGCTCGCGGCCCGCGCGAAACTGCCGAGATCTGCAACCCTGACGAACACGCGCATCGACTGCAAATGATCCATAAACGACTCCTGCCGCTGTTACAACTTCAAAAAGATGAAGCAAATGCGTAATTCTCCTACGACAGCGAAAAAGATGCAGAGTTGCCTAACAGGTCGCTGAATCGAGATAAAAATAGTCAAAAATCCTCGCCTTCTGCGGATAGTTGATCCAATTATTCTGATTGGAGCAACAATTGGGTGAACCTCGTCGAGTACGCGGTCGAATCAGGAAGGACGTATTTGATGCGACACAACAGCGCACCCCGCCGCCCGGCACGCAAGCGCCTCCCGGTGAGGCTGGCGCCGATTGCGGCGGAGCGTAACAACCTGTTAAAAAGACACCATGAAGGCGGCCGACGTAGCATCATGTCGGCCCCGGCCGGGCGGGACGGGCGCGCGACGTGCGCCGCCACCACCGCCACCGCTGCTTTCCACGCGCGACACCCGCTCACCATGAAAATTGCCATCCTCGACGACTACCAGGACGCCGTCCGCAAGCTGAACTGCTTCGAGATGCTTGCCGACCACGATGTGAAGGTCTTCAACAATACGGTGCGCGGGTTGGGACAGCTCGCAAGCCGTCTGGCGGAAGTCGAGGCGCTCGTGCTGATTCGTGAACGGACCCCGATTTCGTCGCAACTGCTCGCCAAGCTGCCGAACCTGCGCATGATCAGCCAGACCGGCCGCGTCTCGAGTCACATCGATCTCGAAGCCTGTACCGACCGCGGTATCGCGGTGCTCGAAGGCACGGGTTCGCCGGTCGCGCCCGCCGAGCTGACCTGGGCGCTCGTGATGGCCGCCCAGCGCCGCATTCCGCAGTACGTCGCGAACCTGAAGCAGGGCGCCTGGCAGCAGTCGGGCCTGAAGACGTCGGCGATGCCGCCGAACTTCGGCCTCGGCCAGGTGCTGCGCGGCCAGACGCTCGGCATCTGGGGCTACGGCAAGATCGGCCGGCTCGTCGCCGGCTACGGCAAGGCATTCGGGATGAACGTGCTGATCTGGGGCCGCGAGCATTCGCTCGAGGCCGCCCGCGCCGACGGCTACGCGGCCGCCGAAAGCCGCGAAGCGCTGTTCGAGCAGAGCGACGTGCTGTCGCTGCACCTGCGCATGCACGACGACACGCGCGGGATCGTGAAGCAGGAAGACCTGATGCGGATGAAGCCGACGTCGCTGCTCGTCAACACGAGCCGCGCGGAACTGCTCGAGGAAAATGCGCTGGTCAACGCGCTGTCGCACAACCGGCCGGGGATGGTCGCGATCGACGTGTTCGAAAGCGAGCCGATCCTGCAGGGCTACAGCCTGCTGCGGATGGAAAACGTGATCTGCACGCCGCACATCGGCTACGTCGAACGCGAAAGCTACGAGCTCTACTTCAGCGCGGCCTTCAGGAACATCCTTGCGTTCGACCAGGGCGACATGTCGAGCGTCGCCAACCCGCAAGCGCTGACGCCGATCCGCAAGCGCTGACCGCACGGGCTGCGCGCGCCGCGCGGCCCCGCTGCTCCGTTCCCTGCCGTCAGGCGGCCACGCTGCCGCCCGTCATCGCGCCGACGCGCGACAGGAAATGCTCGCCGTCGCGCCGCCCGAGGTCGTACGCATGCCGCATCTGCGACGGGCTCGTGTAATCCCAGCTCGAAATCGGCACCTTGCTCGACGGCTGCACGTACAGCCGCCGCTGGTCGCCATGCGCGACCGTGAACATCTGCGGGCGCGGATACAGCCGCGTGACGAGCACCAGTACGTCACCCGGCGACGGGTCGAGCGCGTCGACCGGCACGTTGTCGACCATCCCGCCGTCGAGCACGGGCCGGCCGCCGCGGCGCAGCACCGGCGTGAACGGCGGCGTGCAGGACGACTGCAGGATCAGGTCGGCGAGTTCGTCGACTTGCGTGCAAGCCTGCGCACGCACGAATTCGGGCCGAAAGCCGAGCGTGCGACCGAGCGTCGGGTGCAGCGTCTTGCGCACGTACTTCTCGATGTTGTACGCGACGAGGCCGGCGGCGACCGCGCTGCGCGCGCCGAGCCAGCGCGGCACGTGCGACACGCCAATGCGGATCTCCGGTGCCGCGGCGAGCTTCGCGAACGGCTCGCCGTAGATGTCGAGCAACGCCTGACGGTAGATCCGGTAATGCGGAAACACGGGCTCGCGCCCGAACAGGTTGCCCCAGTACGCGTTCTTCCGGTTGTGGCGCAGCGCCTCTTCGTAATAGCGCATCACCCACGCGGCGTCGCGCGTATAGAGCATGCACGCGGTCGCCGCGCCGGCCGAGATGCCGGTGATCACGCGCGGGCGCAGGCCGAGCGCCGGCTGCGCGACGTCCCAGAAGCCGGCCTGCCACCAGCAGCGATTGCCGCCGCCCGCAAAGACGATCTGGTCGAACATCGCGCCGCTCAGCTGACGAGCGCGTAGGTCGACGTCGCGTGGACGGCCATCTTGCCGTCCTCGTCGAACAGCTCGACTTCGCCGAACACGAGGTTGCGGCCCATCCGCAGCACGCGCGCGGTGACGAGCAAGTCGCCCTTGCGCACGGGACGCATGAAGTTCGTGTTCAGCGAGACGGTCGTCATCGGCCGGAACTCGCCGAGCGCGGCCGAGATCGCGACCACCATCGCGGTATCGGCGGCCGCCGTGAACACCTGGCCGCAGATCCCGCCGCCCGAATGGCGGAATTCGCCGGAAAACGGCAGGCGCAGCGTGACGCTGTCGTCGCCGATCGACACGGGGACCAGACCGAGCGAGCGGACCCACGGGGCCAGCAGGCGATCCAGCAATTCGCGGACAGCGTTTTCGTCCATCTTCGAAAGTCCAGAAAGCGTTGCGCGACCGCCGCGCAACACGTGTGGCGTCATCATACCGGGAGCGCGCAAACTGCGATCGCTCGTCATCGCGCCGGCAGCTGCCGTTGCCGTGACGAAATATTTTCAGGAAATTCGCACAAAGGACTTGCCAAGCCTGAAATACTCACGCATAATCTTTCTTCTGTTGGGGGCGTTAGCTCAGTTGGTAGAGCAGCGGACTCTTAATCCGTAGGTCGAGTGTTCGAGTCACTCACGCCCCACCAGGAATTCCGAAGCCCGGTTAGCGAAAGCTAACCGGGCTTTTTCCATTTCCGCGCGCCGCGCTCGCGGCACGCCCTCTGTCGCGGTACCCACCCGCACGCCCGTTTCGCATCGTTTCCGCTAGAATCGTCCGACAAATATCACACGACCGGCGCAGGCACTCCCGTTTGCCCGCCGGCACTGAGAGAACATGGGACGCCAGACATGGATGCATGCGAACGAGACGCGACCATTGAGAGGCCATGGTTGCACCGATACCGGCCTGTCCGTCGGGACACGCCGCTCACCCCGGCACACCCGAATCCGCCGCGCGACGCACGAACCGGATCCGGTCATGCCCGGTAAGGACGCGCTCGGCGCGCTGGCGCTCGGCGTCGCGCTGCTCGTGCTGGCAGGCGTGCTCGCCGTCACGGCCGGCCGGGCGACCGGCCACCTGGTTCGCGCGCCGGGCACGATCGTGCGCATCGTGCAGGACAGCGACGCGATGCGCGCGTACCGGCCGATCGTCGCGTACCTCGCGAACGACGGCCAGCGCCGCGAAATCGCCGGCAATACCGCATCGACCGTCCCCGCCTACGACATCGGCGAGAACGTCGACGTATTGCTCGACCCCGCCCATCCCGACCGCCCCGCGCTGATCGACGATTTTGCGCAGCGCTGGTTTCCGGCTGCGGTGGCGGCGCTGCTCGCCATCGCGTCGTTCGCGATCGGCGGCCTGCTGATCATCGGCGAGCGCCGCCGCCGGCCATCCGACGCACCGCCGACCCGGGCCGCACGCAAGCAGGCGCGGCGCCGCTGGGATGTCGCGATCGCGCTGATTCCGATCGCGATCGGCACCGGCTTCCTGGCAGGCGCAGGCGCCACCGGCCTGCGTCAGTGGCAGATTGCCCGTCACTATGCGCAATCGACCGGCCATGTCGTCGAGATCGCGGAAAACGCGCGCTCATCCCGTGCACGCACGTCGCTGTATTCGGCGATCGTCGCGTTCACGACCGACAGCGGGCGCCGGATCACGTTCGCCCAGGGCTCGGCGTCGTCGCATCCGGGCCTGTACGCAGGCGAAGCGGTCAATGTGCTGTACGACCCCGTCACACCCGAGCGCGCGGTCGTCGACCGGTTCTGGGATCGCTGGGGTCTCATGGCCATCCTGTTCGCGATCGGCGCGCCGTTCCTCGCGGCCGGGTTGTTCGTCGCCGCAACGCTATGGCCGGAACATCGGCCGCACGAAGCCGCTCAATGACGCTCGCGCGCCGGCCGCGCGCGACGCGGCAACCGTAACGGCGCGCTTCACCGTTCCCTGAACGCCTCCACCTTCGCGCGATTCCCGCACGTGCGCATGTCGCACCATCGGCGCCCGACGCCGCGGCCGCGGTCGACGAAAAACCATGTACACCGGCCGCACTGCCGCACGCGCGCGAAATCGTCGCTGCGCAGCAGTTGCTCGAAGCCAAGCGCGGCCGCATCGATCCAGCGCGAAGCGGCGCGTGCGTCAGGCCGCCACGCGAACCGGCCGTCGACCGCGTCGAACGCGCTGCGACCGATCGCTTCGCGGATCGCCATCGCGAGCCGGTCCGCCGCGCGCGCGCCGGCGCTGCCGCCGCCTCCGGCCGTCAGGTGCGCGATCGCGGCGTACGCATCGTCACGAAAGCGATGCAGCGCCGCCAGCTCGTCCGGGCCGTCCTGCCGCGGATGGCGCCGCAGCCGCGCCAGATCGTCCGGCGCCAGCAATCCCGCTTTCTCGGCCCACGCGCGCACGGCCGGCCAGTCGACGAGCTTGTCCTCGTCGCGCGTCTTGCCGGTGTCGGCCACCGTGTTGAGGAAGTCGAGCGCCGGATGGCCGCCGACGAAATCGGCCGTGCTCCATTCGTGCGCGAATCGCGCAGGCTCAGATCGAGTAACCATTTAATTCCACCTATCGGTTTCACATCCGGACAATCCGGCGTAACCTGTTAACAGCCAAAACAGGTTATCACGGAGAAGCCGATGCTCGAACTCGCGAACCGCTTCAATTTCGAAGGCCACCGGATTGCATGGGGCACGCTCGGAGAAGGCCCGCCGCTCGTGCTCGTGCACGGCACGCCGTTTTCTTCGCAGGTGTGGCGCCGGATCGCGCCGTGGCTCGCGTGGCGTCATCGCGTGTTCTTCTACGACCTGCTCGGCTATGGTCAATCCGACATGCCGGACACGGACGTGTCGCTCGGCCGCCAGAACGGGCTGTTCGGTGCGATGCTGAACGAGTGGAAGATTTCACGTCCGCGCGTGCTCGCGCACGACTACGGCGGCGCGACCGTGCTGCGCGCGCACTTCCTCGACGGCATCGCGTACGCAGACCTCACGCTCGTGAATCCGGTCGCGATCGCGCCGCAAGGGTCGCCGTTCGTGCAGCACGTCGCGCAGCACGAGGCCGCGTTCGCCGGGCTGCCCCCGTATGCGCATCACGCGCTCGTGTCGGCCTATCTCGGCCATGCGGTCGCGCGCCCGCTGAGCGACGACGCGCTGTCGATCTACCGTGCGCCGTGGCTCACGCCAGCCGGTCAGGCCGCGTTCTATCGCCAGATCGCGCAGATGCGCCAGCGCTACATCGAGGAAGCCGAGGCCCGCTACGCGCCGCCGGACTTTCCGGTGCGCATCGTGTGGGGCGAGGACGACGCGTGGATTCCGCTCGGACAGGGGCAGGCGCTTGCCGATCGCATCGCGAACGGCAAGCTGATCAGGGTGCCGCATGCGGGCCACCTGGTCCAGGAAGATGCGCCGGAAGCCATCGTCGCCGCCGTGCTCGACGGGTACGTGCCGAGCTGAGCGTCGCCGGTGTCGCGACTTGCGTCAGAACGCCGGCACGCCCTGCGCGAGCGTCGCGACGAATTTCGCGGTGCGCGGGTCGCACGGCCGGCCGAACAGGTCGCGCGACGTACCGGCCTCGACAATGCGGCCGTCGGCGAGGAACACCGCGTCGTGCGCAATCGATGCGGCCAAGCGCAGGTCGTGCGTGGCCATCAGCATCGTCGTGCCTTCGCGCGCGAGCTGGCGCAGCACTTCGACCACTTCGACGGACAGCTCCGGATCGAGCGCCGACGTCGGCTCGTCGCACAGCAGCACCTGCGGAGACGGCGCGAGCGCACGCGCGATCGCCACGCGCTGCTGCTGCCCGCCCGACAGCGTGGCCGGCCATGCGTCGGCCTTGTCCGCGATACCGACCTTGTCGAGCAACGCGAGTGCCCGCTGGCGCGCACGCTCTCGCGGCCAGCGCTGCACGGTCACGAGCCCCTCCATCACGTTCTGCACGGCGCTCAGGTGCGGAAACAACTGGAAGTTCTGGAACACCATGCCGGTCTGCTTGCGTACCGCAAACACCGTGTCGCGCGACGGCCGGCGCCCCGACGCAAAGTCGATGCGTGCATCGCCGACCGCAAGCGTGCCCGCCTCCGGCACTTCGAGCAGGTTCACGCAGCGCAGCAGCGTGCTCTTGCCGCTGCCGGACGGCCCGATCAGCGCAGTCACGCTGCCCGGCTGCAACGCGAGGTCGATCGCGCTCAGCACGCGCTGCGCGCCGAACGACTTGTCGATGCGTTCGAGACGAATCATCGCAATTCCGCCTGGAACAGCGCGTGACGGCCGAAGCGGGTTTCGAGGCGGCGTTGCAGCGTGGACAGCACCGAGCTGAACAGCAGATAGATCAGCGCGGCTTCGGTATAGAGAATCAGCGGTTCGTAGGTCACGGCCGCGATGCGCTGCGCGGCCTGGAAGATCTCGGGCACCGTCAGCACGGCCGCGAGCGACGTGTCCTTCACGAGCGAAATGAACGAATTCGACAGCGCGGGCAGCGCCACGCGTGCAGCCTGCGGCAGGATCGCGCGGCGCAACGCCTGCGCGCGCGTCATCGCCATCGAGTACGCCGCCTCCCACTGCCCCTTCGGCATCGATTCGATCACGCCGCGAATCACCTCGGCGTTGTACGCGCCGACGTTCAGCGAGAAGCCGATCACGGCGGCCGTCAGCGGATCGAGCACGATGCCGACGCTCGGCAATCCGTAGAAGATCACGAACAGTTGCACGAGCAGCGGCGAGCCGCGGAAAAGCCAGATATAGAAGCGTACGGCGGCCTGCGCCCAGCGCGGCCCGAACAGCCGCGCGAGCGCCGCGCCGAACGCGAGCAGCAAGCCGATCGCGAACGACGCGAGCGTGAGCGGAACCGTGAACACGAGCCCTGCGTAAAGCAGGGGCCGCAGCGATTCCGTCATCAGGTTCAGCCAGGCCGGCATCGTTCAGCCTCGCATCACGGCTGCGACACGTCGCGGCCGAAGTACTTCTGCGAGATCTTCGCGTAGGTGCCGTCCGCCTTGATGTCCGCGAGCGCCTTGTCGATCGCGGCCACCAGCGCGGGGCTGCCCTTGCGCAACAGCACGCCGGACGCGTCGCCGGCGCCGGTCTTGTCGGTCGCCGCGATCTTCAGTTTCGCGTCGGGCTTGTGCTTGCGGAAATCGAGGTACGACAGCGAATCGTTGATCGTCGCGTCGACTCGTCCCGACGTCAGCAGGTCGATCGATTCGTTGAAACCCTGCACGGGCACCACGTCCGCGCCATGCGCGGCTGCGAGCTTGCCGAAATTGCTCGTCAGCGTGTTCGCCGACCGCTTGCCTTTCAGGTCGTCGAACGAGCGGATCGTCGTGTTGTCCGCGCGCACGATCAGTACCGCGTGCGACGTGATGTACGGCGTCGAGAAATCGTATTTCGCCTTGCGTGCGTCGGTGATCGACACTTCGTTGACGACCGCGTCGTAGCGGTTCACGTCGAGGCCCGCGATCAGCCCGTCCCACTTGCCTTCGACGAACTGTGGCTTCACGCCGAGGCGCTGCGCGATCGCGGTCGCGATGTCGACGTCGAAGCCCGTCAGCTTGCCCGTCTCGTCGTGGTACGTGAACGGCGCGTAGGTGCCTTCGGTGCCGACCCGGAACACGCCGGCCGACTTGATCTGCGACAGGTCGTCGGCAGCCAGCGCGCTGGTTGCCGCGGTGGCCTGCAGCACTGCGACGATCAGGATGGAGCGGAAGAATTTCATGGTGCGGACCCCGAATGATTGGACAGAATCATCCCGCCGGCACGCATGCGCCGTTCGAGAGGTCCGCGAATTCTACCGACGCGTCGAAGCGCCGCAAAAACGCAAATCGGCTAACGATATGAGCCTATCGAATAACGCGCGAACCATGTCGCGACGGCCTGCGTCGGCCACCCCTCATCAACGTCAGACGAAATCTTGCCGGAAGCGGGGCACGACGAGGCGTTACGGGTAGTTACAGAAGCGACAACCCGGTATCACCCGCGCCGTGAGCGCTACGTACCATTGAGACAGGATGAAGTGGGTTATTCGCAGGCCGGTCGGCCGCGAACGGAGCGAAGAGAGATGAAGCGAATCCTGTTGTCCGGCGTCATCGGCATCGCGGCGGCCTGCCTGTCGGCAAGCGCGTTCGCACATGCCGACGTCGGCGTGTACTTCGGCGTGCCGGGCCCGGTAATCGAAACGCCGCCTCCGGTGGTCTACGCGCCGCCGCCCGTCTACTATGAACCTGCGCCGGCCTACTACGCCCCGTACTACGGCGAATACCGCGACCGTCGCTGGCACGACAACGGCCGGCATCGAGGCTGGCGCCATCACCGTCACGGCGACGACGACGATTGACCGCCGCCTGTGGCCGTGATGGCCACGCACGGCCGGGTGGCATCGCGGCGCGCACCGCCGGCGCGGCGTGCGCGCGCCACCACGCTTACCACGGCAGCGAATACGTCTTCGTATTCGTGAAGCTCTTCATCGCTTCCTGCACGCCTTCCTTGTAGCCGAGCCCCGAATCCTTCACGCCGCCGAACGGCGTCAGTTCGAGCCGGTAGCCCGGCACCTCGCGCACGTTCACGCTGCCGACTTCCAGCTCGGTGATGAAGCGCGTGATGGTGTCGAAGCGGTTCGTGCACACCGACGACGACAGCGCATAGTCGGTGCTGTTCGACATCCGGATCGCCTCGTCGATGTCGCGAAAGCGCATGATCGGCGATACGGGGCCGAAGGTTTCATACTTCACGAGCGGCATGTCGGGCGTCACGCGATCGATCACCGTCGGAGAATACAGCGCGCCGTCGCGCACGTTGCCGACCAAGAGCCGCGCGCCGCGCGCGATCGCGTCATTCACCTGCTGCTCGCAGAACTTCGCGGCCGCTTCGTCGATCACGGTGCCCATGTCGACCGACGGGTCGGCCGGATTCCCGTACGACCATGCACGCGTCTTCTCGACCACGAGTTCGGTGAAGCGATCGGCCACCGCCTCGTGCACGAGCATCCGCTTGATCGCGGTGCAGCGCTGCCCCGAGTTCTTGTACGAACCCGACACCGCGAGCGTGCTCGCTTCGTCGAGATCGGCGTCTTCCATCACGATGATCGGATCGTTGCCGCCGAGTTCGAGCACCGCGCGCCGGTAGCCCATCCGCGACGCGATCGACTTGCCGATCGAGACGCCGCCGGTGAACGTGATCAGGTCGATCGCCGGGTTCGTGATCAGCTCGTCGGCGATTTCCTTCGGGTCGCCGGTCAGCACCTGCAGCATCTGCGGCGGCAGGCCCGCTTCATACAGGATGTCCGCGAACAGGTAGCACGACAGCGGCACCTTCTCCGACGGCTTCACGACGATCCGGTTGTTGGTCGCGATCGACGGCACGATCTTGTGCGCGACCTGGTTCATCGGGTGATTGAACGGCGTGATCGCCGAGATCACGCCGAGCAGCGGATCGCGCTGCGTGTACACGCGGCGTTTCTTGCCGTGCGGCGTCAGGTCGCACGAGAAGATCTGCCCGTCGTCCTTCAGCACTTCACCGGCGCCGAACGTCAGCACGTCGGCCACGCGGCCCGCTTCGTACGTCGAATCCTTGATGCACAACCCGGCTTCGGCCGTGATCAGCGCCGCGATTTCAGCCGTGCGCGAGCGCACGATGTCGGCCGCGCGGCGCAGGATCGCCGCGCGGTCGTGGCGCGTGAGCGTCGGCCGGTATGCGTGCGCGACCGCGAAGGCGCGCCGCACGTCGTCCAGCGTCGCCTTCGGCACGGTGCCGACCAGCGAGCCATCGTACGGGTTTCGTACGTCGATCACCGCATCCCGATGAATCCGTTCGCCGTCGATTCGCAGTGCTTCGCGACGAATCTCGCGGACGGCCGTCGATGCTGCAATGGCGTTCATGAGTGTGTCCCCTTGCGGATGCGTGCGCATCACTGCAGATGGTTGAGCGCGATGTCGATGATGTCGAAGTTGCGCAACCGCGCGCGGCCGGTGACGTCGGTGGCGACCGGCTTGCTGAAGATCAGCGGCACGATCTGCTCGGAGATCCCGCCGTGCGAGCGCAGCGGCACATCGAGGCCCGACAGGTCGTGCTTGATGCGGCGCGTGCCGAGCACGACGTCCTGCTTCGAGATCACGATCAGGTCGCCCATCCGCGCGGGCGGCAGCTCGAAGCGCGCGCAGCCTTCGGCGCCCGTCAGCACGACCTCGATGCCGTCGACCGCGGCGAGCCGTGCGCGCAGCGCGCCGGCATCGGCCGACGCCGGCACGTAGACGGTCGCGAACGAGCCGAGCGCGCCGTGGTGCACGACGTACGGATCGGTGATCGGCAGGATCACGCGCGCCGCGTCGTGGCCGAGCCACTCGTCGAACAGTTCCTGCAGGTAGATCACGTTCGGCTCGCCGGTCTCGTCGTCATGCTTCGCGTTCATCCCGTGGTCGGCCGTGATCGCGACGATCGCACCGAGCTCGTCGAGACGCTGCAGGTACTTGTCCATCATTGCGTAGAACGCGTTCGCGCCGGGCGTGCCGGGCGCGCACTTGTGCTGCACGTAGTCGGTGGTCGACAGGTACATCAAGTCGACCGGGCGCGTCTCGAGCAGGCGCACGCCGGCCGCGAACACGAATTCCGACAGGTCCGCGCTGTACACGCTCGGCACCGGCTTGCCGACCAGCTCGAGCACGTTGTCGATGCCGTTTTCGTCGATGCTCGCCTCGTCGGCCTTCTCCGACGAGAAGCAGATGCCCTTCAGCCCCTTGCCGAGCAAGCGGCGCAGCTTGTCCTTCGCGGTGACGACCGCGACGCGCGCGCCCTGTTCGGCGAAGGTCGCGAGGACGGTGGGTGCGACGAGGTACTTCGGATCGTTCATCAGCACCTCGGCGCCGGTGTCGCGATCGTAGAAGTAGTTGCCGCTGATCCCATGCACCGCCGGCGGCACGCCTGTCACGATCGACAGGTTGTTCGGGTTCGTGAAGCTCGGCACCACGCACTCGCCCTTGAGCGCCGTGCCGGGCTTCAGCAGCGTGCGCAGGAACGGCGCGACGCCGGCCTCGGCCGCCATTTCCAGATATTCGTATGCGCAGCCATCGACGCAGACGACCACCACGGGCCGGCTCATCCAGTTGTAGCGGCGGCCGTTCACTTCCACGGATACAGGCGTCTCGGTCATGACGTTCAGTCCTTTCGGTTCGGAGAGAGGTTGAGTCGTCGGCGCCCGCGCCGCGCCGATGGGAGTGCTTTTCATGCTTGACATTAAAATGGATGATTTGTAGATTGTCAACAACATGCAGAGAACAGAAAGCAAAACAACGTAGCAGCAAGAGGCTGGTCACCACTCATCCGCCGCGTGCCGCGGCGCCACAGTCAAGGGGTCCGAAGGTGAATGAAGTGCCGGTATGCAAGCGTTTCAACGGGTGGGCAGCGGCCGGCGCGCTCGGCTTCCGGCCGTTCCTCGACCCGGCGATCCAGGCGCCGATCATCGTCACGTTCCATGCGCCGGACGATCCGAACTACGATTTCAAGCGGTTTTATCAGGAGGTCAAAAAGCGCGGCTACATTCCGTATCCGGGCAAGCTGACCGAAGTCGAGACGTTCCGTGTCGGCTGCATCGGCCACTTCGGTGAAGCCGGCATTCCGGGCGCCGTCGCCGCGATCGCCGACACGCTGCGCGCGACGGGCGTGCGCCGCGTGTCGGCCGAAGCGGCGGCCTGACGACGTCACGCGATGCATCTGGCCGCACGCGAGTGCGCACGCGGCCGCCAGGTTTTCCGCCGTGCATGGCGCGGCCCCGACTCTTATTGACGAACCATCCGATGCGCCCCTTCTGGATCGAACAAGCGCTGTTCAACGACGGCGATCTCGCCCCCGCGCTGCAAGGTGCGACGCAGGCCGACGTCTGCATCGTCGGCGGCGGCTTCACCGGGCTCTGGACCGCGATCCAGGCGAAGCAGCACAACCCCGCGCTCGACATCGCGATCCTCGAGGCCGACCTGTGCGGCGCCGGCGCGAGCGGCCGCAACGGCGGCTGCCTGCTCACGTGGTCCGCGAAATTCCTGACGCTGCGGCGCCTGTTCGGCGAAGCCGAGGCGATCCGGCTCGTGAAGGCATCCGAAGCAGCCGTCCAGCACATCGCCGATTTCTGCCGCGCGCATGACATCGATGCCGAACTGCGGCTCGACGGCACGCTGTACACCGCGACGTCGCGCGCGCAGGTCGGCACGCTCGCGCCGGTGCTCGACGCGCTCGCCGCGTGCGGCATCCATAGCTACGAGCCGCTGCCGCCCGCCGAAGTCGCGCGCCGCTCGGGTTCCGCGCGCAATCTCGACGGCGTCTACTCGCCGATCGCCGCGACCGTGCATCCCGGCAAGCTCGTGCGCGGGCTGCGCCGCGTCGCGCTCGCGATGGGCATCCGGATCTACGAGCGCACGCCGATGCTCGACTTCACGCCCGGGCAGCCGGCCGTCGTTCGCACGCCGTCCGGCAGCGTGAGCGCGGGCAAGCTCGTGTTCGCGATCAACGCGTGGATGGCGAGCCGTTTCCCGCAGTTCGAGCGCACGATCGCGGTCGTGTCGAGCGACATGGTCATCACCGAGAAGTGTCCCGAGCTGCTCGAGAAAACCGGGCTCGTGGACGGTGTGTCGGTGCTCGATTCGCGGATCTTCGTCTACTACTACCGCACGACGGCCGACGGGCGGCTGATGCTCGGCAAGGGCGGCAATACGTTCTCGTGGCGCAGCCGCATCGCGCCCGTGTTCGACCGGCGTTCGCCGTACGAGGCACAGCTCACGCACAGCCTGCGCGAATTCTTCCCGTCGCTCGCGGGCGTACCGGTCACCGCGAGCTGGAACGGGCCGTCGGATCGTTCGGTGACGGGCTTCCCGTTCTTCGGCCGCCTCGACGATGCGCCGAACGTGTTCTACGGCTTCGGCTATTCGGGCAACGGCGTCGGGCCGACCTACATGGGCGGGCAGATCCTGTCGTCGCTCGTGCTCGGCCTCGACAACGCGTGGACGCGCAGCCCGATCGTGCGCGGCCCGCTCGGCCATTTCCCGCCGGAGCCGATCCGCTATGTCGGCGCGCACGTCGTGCGCAATGCGATCCGCCGCAAGGAGCGCGCGGAGGACGAGAGCCGGCGGCCGGCGGCCGTCGATACGTGGCTCGCGAAATTCGCGAGCGCGGCCGGGAAAGCCGACAAGGCGTGACGACGCGTCGGCCTGACGACGCAAAGCAAAAGGGACGCTGCGAAGCGTCCCTTGGCTTTTGTGCGGCTGCCGCGTGGGCCTTGCCGGCCTTACGCGCGCGCGGTTTTCTCCCGCGCCGCCTTGCCCGTCGCCGGCAGCCCCTGCTCGTGCGTGCGGCGCATCCGTGCGAGACCGTGCGCGACGTGCTCGCGCACGAGTGCGACGGCCTTCTTCTCGTCGCCGCCCGCGAGCGCCTGCACGATCTTGTCGTGCTCGGCCGCGGACACCGCGATCGCATCCTCCTCGGCCTCGATCGCAGCCTGGCGCAGCAGGCCGAGCTGGCGCACGAGCCGGCGGTAGGTGTCGGTGAGGTGCGTATTACCGACGCCGACGACCATCGCGTCGTGGAACTGCACGTTCAGCTCGGTATAGCGCGTGACGTCGTGCGTCTTCGCGGCGTCCTTCATCGACTGGATGATGCCCTTCAGCACTTTCAGCGTATCGGGCGAGATGCGCTTCGCGAGCGCGCGCGCGACCGACTCGTCGAGCATCGCGCGCACTTCGTAGATCTCCTCGGCCTCGCGCAGCGGCACGACGCGCACGGTCACGCCGCGGTTCTTCTCGTTGCGCAGCAGGCCGGCCTGTTCGAGCGCGCGGAACGCTTCGCGCACGGGGCCGCGCGATACGTTCAGCCTGGTCGCGATCTCGACTTCGTTGAGCTTCTCGCCGGGCGCGTATTCGCCGGAGACGATCGCGCGCTCGAGCATGTCCTGGACAATCATCGCGAGCGACTGGCTTTGCAGGAGTTCGATGGCGCTGAGCGCGTTCGGGGCAGTCATGGTCGGGCAGGCAGCGAGGCTGCGGTAGAAATCGAGGGCGCCATATCGGCGAATGATCCTTGTATAACCCTCGGCCCGACACATCGTCAACAGTTTTCAGTTTCCAAAAGCCAATTCCGCCTACCGGAATGCAGCCGGAATGCAGCGGCCGCGCGGCGGGCGCCCCGTGCCCGAACCGCGCGACGCATGCCGGCCGTCAGGCCGTGTGCTTCACCGGCCCCGGATCGCTGTGGCTCGGCTGGCCCGTCTCGACGTGGCCCGCGAAGCGGCGCACAACCTTGTCGTCGCCGCCGCGCAGCGTCGTCGCGGTGATCGTCAGATCGTACCAGCCGTGGCTCGACGACAGCTCGAAGTGATCCTCGACGCGCTCGCCCGGCTCCAGCGTATAGGTGCGTGCATGCGCATGGCTGTACGCGTTGTCGACCGTCACGCTGCATGCCGCGCGCCCGCTGTTGCGCAGTTGCAGGTACACGTGGCGGTTGCGTACGTCGTAGCCGATCTTCGCTTCGAGGTTCGCGTGACGGCCGTCCGCCACGAGCCGCGTGTTGCCCTGGAACTCGCACAGATAGCCGTTCGGGCCGTATGCCGCGAGATGATAGTCGCCGCGCGCGGCCGACGTGCTCCACGTGTCGACGAAGCGATCGTGCGCGGACACCGCATAGCGGCGCGCCGGCGTCGCCGGGTTGCGGCGGTCGTACACGTAGAGCGCCGCGCCCGCGTCGCCGGTGTTCGCGAAGTCGAGCGATACGGTGTCGTCATGCGCGCCCACGCGGCTGTGCACGAACAACTCGTACGGCAGCGCACGCGCGGGCCGCGTGCCGGGCTCCTGCGCCGGCATCGACTGCTGCGCGGGCACCTGGTACGCCTGGCCGGCCGTCGCGATGTGCTGCGGCACCGTGAAGCTCACCGTACGCGTGTCGGGGCGCGCGGAGAAGTCGAACGCCGACGTGAGGTCGCCGCAGATCGACCGGCGCCATGCGCTGATGTTCGGCTCCTTCACGCCGAACCGCGCTTCGAGGAAACGCAGCACCGATGTATGGTCGAACGTCTCCGAGCAGACCCAGCCGCCCTTCGTCCACGGCGAGATGATGATCAGCGGCACGCGCGGCCCGAGGCCGATCGGCTGGAGGCCGCCCGGGTCCGCGCCCGGCACGAGCGGGCTCATCTCGCCCGGGTACTTGTTCAGGTCGAGCAGCTCGTCGCCGAGAGTCGACAGCAGGTCCGGCGACACGATGCCCTGCCCGCCCACGCCGCTCGTCACCGGCGGCACCGGCGGCACGACGTGGTCGAACAGCCCGTCGTTCTCGTCGTAGTTGAGGATGAACACCGTCTTCGCCCACACCTCGGGGTTCGACGTCAGCGCCTCGAGCACCATGTTGATGTAGAACGCGCCGTCGGTCGGCGACGCCTGCGGGTGCTCGCTGTACTTGTACGGCGACACGATCCACGACACCTGCGGCAGGTTGTTCGCCTGCACGTCGGCCTTCAGCTCGGCCAGCGTGTGGTTCGACGCGCCCTTGTCGACCAGCGGGCCGCTCGCGCCTTCCTTCACCTGGAAGCGCTTGAAGAACATCAGCGAGTTGTCGGTGTAGTTGTCGGTCGGGTCGCCCGGGATGCCCGTACCGCCCTGGTACAGCTTCCAGCTGATCTTCGCGTCCTCGAGGCGTTCGGCATAGGTCGTCCATGTGTAGCCGTTCACGTTGTTGCGCTCGCCGATGCCGGGGCCGTTCGGCTGCGCGCCGTAGCGGTTGAGCGGGTCGATCGTGCCGGTCCACAGATAGATGCGGTTCGGCGCCGTGTCGGCGTGCGCGGAGCAGAAGTACGAATCGCAGATCGTGAACGCATCGGCCAGTGCGTAGTGGTACGTAAGGTCCTGGCGCTTCAGGTAGCCCATCGTCAGCACGTCCTGCTTCTGGTTCACCCACTGGTCCCACTGGCCGTTGTTCCAGGACAGGTGGCCGCTGCTCCAGCCGTGGTTGGTGCCCGGCTGGAATTCGGTCGTCTGCTTCGGATCGAGGTAGAACGGCAGCACGTACGGCGCCGAAGGATCGAGGCCGCGCGAATGGTAGTTCTTCGTGAACACCGACGCCGGCGGCTGCTGCCACACCGGTGCGCCGCTCGGCAACAGGTGCGGGCGCGGGTCGTTGAAACCGCGCACGCCGCGCAGCCCGCCGAAGTAATGGTCGAACGAACGGTTTTCCTGCATGAAGATCACGACGTGTTCGACGTCGCGGATCGTGCCGGTGCGGTAGGCGGCCGGCATCGCCAACGCGTTGCGGATCGCGGGCGGGAAGCCGGCGTAGGCGGCCATCGCGCCGGCCGACTGCGCGGCGAGGCGCAGGAAATCGCGTCGATTGTTCGAGGACATGAAGAGAACCCTGTTGTCGGTAGGAGTGAGGCGCCGGTCAAGCGGGGCCGGCGGTCGGTGCGTTGCCGCTATTACCCCGCACCGGCGTGTCCTAGCCGTGACCGGTTACCGCAGGTTTCTTTTGGTGACCCCCAGTTTTTTTTCGAAGCGGCGCACGACGCGCGTTTCATGCGGCCGACACACGCCTGCGCTACGCTGACGCGCGATGAAGAGGGGGGGGAGAAGCCGAGTCGTGTTCGATCAGCTGAAGGCGTTCCACGCGACCGTCCGGCAGGGCAGCATCACGCGCGCCGCGCGCCATCTCGGCGTGAGCCAGCCGACCATTGCCGCGCAGATCCGGCAGGTCGAGCAGGTGTACGGCGTCGAGCTGTTCTACCGCAGCGGCCGCAAGCTCGAGGTCACCGAGACGGGCGTCGAGCTGCTGCCGCTCGTCGAGAAGATGATCGCGCTCGAGGCGCAGGCCGACATCATGCTGCGCAACGTCGGCGGCCTGTTCGAGGGCCATCTGCGGATCGGCGCGACGGGGCCGTACTACATCATGAACGCGGTCGGCCGCTTCTCGAACGCGCATCCGTCGATCGCGCTCACCTGCCGGATCGGCAACTCCGAGGAAATCCTGCAGGCGCTGCAGGAATTCCGCATCGATCTCGCCGTCTCGTCGCAGCGCAACGACACCGAAGGGCTCGAACGCAAGGTGATCTCGACCGATCCGCTCGTGCTCGTCGTGCATCGCACCCATCCGCTCGCGCGTTTCGACGCGATCGATCCGGTGCAGCTCGCCGACGTGCGGCTTCTGATTCGCGAGGAAGGCTCGGTCACGCGCCGCTGCACCGAGACGATCCTCGCGACGGCCGGCGTCGCGGCCGTATCGGTGGCCGAGATCGGCAGCCGCGAAGCGATCCGCGAGGCGATCCTGCACGGCGTGGGCGGCAGCCTGTTTCCGCTCGGCGAGGCCGAGCGCCATCCGGACCTGCGTGTGATCGCGCTGCGCGGCGTCGACACGACGATCGACGAATACGTGTACTACCTGAAGGCGCGCCGCCAGAGCCCGGCGATCGACGCGTTCCTCGCGTGCATCCTGCCGGCCGGCGGCGAAGCGGTGGACGCGACGCGACGAGTGAACGCGCGCTGAACTGCCGCGCGTTCACCGGTTTCGCGCTTTGACTGGCGCTTTTCCCGCGCCTTCCCTCGTCCTTTCCTCGTGCCTTCCTTCTCTCGTTGCGCCGCGCATCACTTCGGCAGCGCCGGAATCATCCACGTGAACACGTGCTGCTGCAGGAACACGAGCACGCCGAGCAGCAGCGTGAGGATCACGCTGTGCCAGAAGGTGCGCGCGAACACGACGCCTTCCTGCCCCTTCAGGTCCGTCGTCGACACGCCCGTCGCGATGTTCTGCGGCGAGATCATCTTGCCCATCACGCCGCCGGACGAGTTGGTCGCGGCCATCAGCACGGGATCGAGGCCGAGCTGCCTGGCGGCGACGACCTGCAGGTTGCCGAACAGCGCATTGCCCGACGTGTCGCTGCCGGACAGGAACACGGCGATCCAGCCGAGCGACGCGGACACCAGCGGGAACAGCGCGCCCGTGGACGCGACGCCCGTGCCGAGCGTGTAGCTGATCCCCGAGTAGTTCAGCAGGTACGCGAGCCCGACGATCATCATCACCGTGACGATCGCGATCCACGTCTGCCGCCAGGTCTTGACCACGCACTCGAGGAACGCGCCGGCGCCGGTGCGCGTCAGCGCGGCCGTGATGACCGCCGAGAGCAGGATCGCGGTGCCCGTGCCGAGCGGCTGGAAGTCCCAGATCGCCGCATACGGCTTGTGGTACAGCGACACGAACACCGCATTGTGCAGGCCCGGCCACTTGATCTTCACGTCGCCGATCGCCGCGATGCCCGCGTGCACCCACACGATCACGACCACCGACACGACGAGCCATGGCAGCCAGCCGCCGAAGCCCGCGCGCGCCGCGCCGGCCGTTGCGGGCACGCTGCGCGCGAGCGCGAACTGCGGATCGGGCTGCGGCTTCCACACCTGCAGGAAGCCGATCGTGACGATCAGCGACGTGAGCGACGACAGCACGTCGGTGAGCTGGTAGCCGAGGAAGTTCGACGTGACGAACTGCGCGATCGCGAAGCTGGCGCCCGACACGAGCAGCGCCGGCCACAGCTTCGAGATCGAGCGCAGCCCGCCATACGCGCCGACCACGTAGAACGGCAGCAGCAGCGCAAAAAACGGCAACTGCCGGCCGACCATCTGGGCGAGCGTCGCGGGCGGCAGCGACGTGACCGCGCCGAGCACGGTGATCGGCACGCCGAGCGCACCGAACGCGACCGGCGCCGTGTTGAACAGCAGCGTGTAGGTGAGCGCTTCGAGCGCGGGGAAGCCGAGCGCGATCAGCAGCGCGCTGGTGATCGCGACCGGTGTGCCGAATCCCGAGATCCCTTCGAGCAGGCAGCCGAACGAGAACGCGACGACGAGCAGCACGAGGCGGCGATCGTCGGGCAGGTTGTCGAGCATCCACTGCCGGAACTGGTCGAAGCGGCCCGACTTCACCGCGATGTTGTACAGCAGCAGCGCGTTGAAGACGATCCACATCACGGGCACGACCGCGAGCGCCATGCCCGCGCCGACCGCGTCGAACGCGAGCCCGGCCGGCATGCCCCACGCGCCGATCGCGACCGCGAGGCCGGCGACGAGCCCGGCGAGCGATGCCTGCCACGCGGGGCGGCGCAGCACGCCGAGCGCGATCAGCGCAACCGCGATCGGGATCGCGGCGACGAGGAAGGACAGGAGCAGCGAGTTGGCGACGGGCGTCAACGGCTGCGCGAAGACGATGCCGGGCGGTAGGGCGTCGGTAGGGCTCATCGTGTCTCCAATGTCGACCCGAGTTAGCGCTTTAGCGCTTACTCGGGTCCCATGCCTTGCGCGGTCGACCCGAGTTAGCGCTTCAGCGCTTACTCGGGTCCCATGCCTTGCGCGGTCGACCCGGGTTGGCGCTTTAGCGCTTGCTCGGGTTCCATGCCTTGCGCGGTCGACCCGGGTTGGCGCTTCGGCGCGCCCCCGGATTCGGTGCAAAGCGGTCGTTCTGCCGTCGCGACAACGATCGGGCGCTTGCGCACGCAACGACGTTGCACGGCCAACCGATCAGTCGCTTAAAAGAGGTTAGGAGGCGCGCGACGCTTGCACAAGGGGGACAAGCCCGATACGTGGCGCCCCGGTACGGACCATCCGCCGCACGATGACCGGAAATTGGCGAGTCGCTGTCGCGTTCGACAGGAAGCCCGTCGCGAACGGTTTGCCGGGGCTGCGCAACGTCGTCACCCGCGCAATGTTGCACGTGCGGCAAAGGTGCCTGCCGGCGGGCGGGATGTTTCGTTTGGCGTCCGAAGCCTAGACTGGCCGCATCGATTCCGCCCGCGCCAGCGACGGCGCGGCGCCGGAACCTCACGGAGCGAACACGATGAAGACGATGAAACACGCGGCATGCGCGTTCCTGCTGATCGGCGCGGCCTTCACGGCGCACGCGCAGGCCGCGTCGACGCTGACGCGCGCGCAGGTCCGCCAGGAACTCGTGGAGTTGCAGGCAGCCGGCTACCGGACGAGCCTCGCGAGCAGTCCCGACTTTCCGGAGAACATGCAGGCGATCATGCAGCGTGCCGCGCAGGCGCGCGGCGAGGATGCCGGTTATGGCCGCGACGGCCGGGCGAACGTGGAATCAGGGAAGCCGGCGCTGCCGCACGCGATCGATCGCGGCACATACGCCCATCATTGACTGTCGGCTGGACCGGATCGATCGCGCATCAGCGCGACGAACCGCCTGGTGGCCGGCGAGGCCCGAGGCACTGCCCACTGGCGGCGGCCACCCCGTAGCGCGCCCTGCGCCGGCCGCCTCACTCGCGGCCCGCATGCCAACACGCGCGGCCGCGGGCGCGATCGTCAGACGCTGAAGCGGTTCAGCGTATACGCGCGGTAGGCCGCGACGAACGCGTCGAACGATCCGGCCTCCTTCGCTTCGAGCTCGGCCTGCTCGGCCAGCGACTTCGCGGCGAGCGCCTGCTCGGTGCGCAGCGTGTCCGCCGACGGCGGACGCGCGCGGAAATGCGCGGCATGCGTTTCGCTCTGCGCCAGCGCGAATCCGAGGAACGACTGCCCGTTCTCGCGCATCGTGCGCAGCACGCGCGCGGACGCCGTGCGCTCCGGATCGGCGAGCTTCTCGCGTTGCGCGGCGATCGCGCGCGCATGCTCGTCGCCGCCGCGGATCTCGTCGAGACGGCGGCCGACGGTTTCGATATCGGCCATCAGCTCGTCGGCCCACGCCTGCAACGTGACCGGCTGGCCGTCGCGCGTCAGCGTGAGCCCCGGCTTGCGCCCTTCCATCGTCACGCTGCCGAAGTTCGCGTTCGCTTCTTTGTACGCGGGGCAGTCGAGCGCCGGGCTCTCGTCGAGCGCGCACGCGAGCAGGAACGCGTCGATGAAGCGCGCGGTTTCCAGCGCGATGCCGGTCGGCTCGAACGGATCGATGTCGAGGCAGCGCACCTCGATGTACTGCACGCCGCGCGACGCGAGCGCATGCAGCGGCCGCTCGCCCGAATACGTGACACGCTTCGGCCGGATCGTCGAGTAGAACTCGTTCTCGATCTGCAGCACGTTCGTGTTGATCTGGATCCACTCGCCGTCGCGATGCGTACCGATCGCCTCGTACGCCGGATACGGCTCGCTCACGGCCTTCGACAGCGCGTCGAGATAGCCGGACAGCGTGTTGTAGTCGACGTGCAGCGCGGCCTGCGCGGTCGTGTTCGAGTAGCCGAGATCGCTCATCCGCAGGCTCGTCGCGTACGGCAGGTACAGCGTATCGGCGTCGAACGTGTCGAGTTTGTGCGGCTTGCCGCGCAGGAACCTCGTGTCGAGCGCGGGCGACGCGCCGAACAGGTACATCAGCAACCAGCTGCGGCGGCGGAAGTTGCGGATCTGCGCGAGATAGCGCTCCGACTGGTAATCGACGAGCGTGGCCGTCGAGCCTTCTTCCGCATGCAGGCGCCGCCACACTTCCTCATGCAGCGAGTAGTTGTAGTGGATGCCGGCGATGCACTGCATCGTGCGGCCGTAGCGATACGCGAGGCCGCGCCGGTACACCGTCTTCAGGCGGCCGATGTTCGACGTACCGTAATCGGCGATCGGGATCTGGTCGTCCGCCGGCAGCAGGCCCGGCATCGAGTCGTTCCACAGCATCTCGTCGCCGAGCGATGCATACACGTTGCGATGCAGATCGTCGAGACGTTCGAGCGTGATCGCGGCGTCGCGTTCCGCGGGCGTGATCAGCTCGATCAGCGCTTCGGAATAGTCGGTCGTCAGCGACGGGTGCGTGAGCGCCGAACCGAGCGCGCGCGGATGCGGCGTGAACGCGATCATCCCGTCGCGCGTCACGCGCAGGCTTTCCCTTTCGATGCCGCGCAGGCCGTCGGGCAGATGCTGCCGCGTCGGGCCCGAGCTCAGCGCTTCGAGGCGATTCAGCAGCAGTTCGGACTGGCGGTGAGTCATGGTGTTCGACATGGAGACGCAAGTGCGTGACGACCGCGCGCAGAACGCCGCGCGCGGCCGGCTGGATTATTGGTCGCTTCGTTGGTAGCGGGCACTTTAACATCTCGCCGAGACCCGCGCTTGAGGTGGCCCCGGGCATGGTGCGCGGGCCGGAGCAGGCCGCCGGACGGGCCGGTTGCGGCTATCGCGTCATGCCTCGCCGGTTCCCGGCGGCGTCGACGCGCACGTCGGCCAGACGAATTCGTCCGACGGAATGCGACGAGTGGGCAAGCGGCGGCAGGTGCCACCGTGCCGTCGACCTGACCGCTCGCGCACCTCAAGTCGTGGTCACCCCGAACTCGCGATCGCCGGGGCGGTTGCCCGGATCGCCTACTCGCCGGTGGCCGGCGTGCTCGCGCGATGGCTGCTCGCCGCACGATCTGACGGCGACGGAGCGGGACCGGCAGGAGATCTGCTGCCGGCTACGCTGTCACCACCCGGTTGCGACCTTGATGTTTCGCACAGTACAGGCGTTCGTCGGCCTTGCGCAGGATCGCGTCGATCGTCTCTCCGTCCCGACCGAACTCGGACGCCCCCACGCTCACGGTGACCTCAATCGGCTTGCCGATGCCGGCCTCGAACGGGGCACCCGCAATCGCTGCGCGGATGCGCTCACCGATCGACTGCGCGGTATCCAGCGCGGCTTGCGGCAGCAGCACCATGAATTCTTCTCCGCCCACCCGCGCGAAGCCGTCGTACGGCCGGATCGCATCGAGGCATTTGTTGACGAAGCGCTGCAACACCTCGTCGCCCGCCTGATGCCCGTAACTGTCGTTGATCGCCTTGAAGTGGTCGAGATCGAGCGCCAGCAACGAAAACGGCGCGCCATTGCGCTTCGCCCGGGTAATTTCGGCTTCCACGCTTTCGATGAACTGGCGCCGATTGGCCGCACCCGTGAGCGGGTCCGTTGCCGCCATGTGCTCGAGCTTCGCGTTGGTCCGCTGCAGTTCCTGCAGCGCACGCTCCGTCCTCGCCATCGCGTCTCTCAAGCGGGCAAACAGCTCTTCCTGGCTGTAGATCTTCGAAAACGACCGCGTTGTATGAAAGGCCTGGACGACACCGTAGCTGAGCAGGACAAAGCCCGCGGCAAAGATCGCGTGCGCCAGCCACCACATATGATTCCACGGCCGCCCGAGGATGAAGGCGAGCGAGGACAGCGCGAATGACGCCACTGAAATGCCGTAGATCGTCATGAGCGGCGAGCGGATGCGGCGCACGACCAGCGCGGCGACGTTCACGGTAGAGAACACCAGGGCCCCGCCCTCCATCGACAGGCGCACCCACAGGGCACCGGCCACCGGCGAGTAGGCGATCCAGGCGACCGCCACGTCGATCAGCCCGAACAGCGCGATCCACGTCGCCCAGACGCGGCGATCAGCGCGTCCGGTTGCGCTGTCGGCCGCCCGGCTGTACGACAGTTGCCCGACGAACAGCAGGATCGACATGGTCAGGCGCGAGGCCGGCCCGTACAGCAGGAACAGCCAGATATTGTGATGCGCCATGCCGGTAAAGGCGCCATGCAACGCATAGATGAGAGTAAAACCCAGAAAGCCTAGCGTAAGCCAGCGTAGCAGCGGCTCGCCCGACAAGCGATAGCACCGCCAGCAGACATAGGTGACGAACGCACCTTCGAGCGTCGCGACCGCGATCGCCAGCTCGTGAAAGGCGTGATTCTCGAATTTCAGCGACGGATCCTGGAAAAAGTACAGGTAGGCAATCAGATACGCCGGTACCAGCGCGAAGCCCGCCAGCACGAGCCTGGCATAGCTCCGGGTGACCAACTGGCCAGCGCTGGTGGGCTCCTTGGCGGCCACATTGACGTTCATGCTCTGCCTCCGGTTTCGTCAGGTGAATTCAGTATAGGTACGGGGACGAACCCAGACAGCCATATATGCATCCCGACCGCGCCACACGCACGGGCGTATGGGCGTATCCGCCCGTTCGGCATGCAAATCTCACGCTTGTGATCGAGGGTTTTATTTTGCTGGCCGCGATGTCGCGCAACTTCCCTGCTCGAAATCGGACCCGGGCGCAGTCCATTGCGAAACGACATTAGTCGAAATGGCTTGCGGCCTCTCAGCCCCGCAGGACAAGGGGTTGCGGGAAGCGCCCCCGCGCCCGGCCGCGGGCCGTCGCCATCAACCGCCGCGCGCGCCGCCCGCCCGGTCGGCCACTTCGTTCCACAAATGCAGCGCCGCATACGCGCGCCACGGCCGCCAGCCTTCGGTGCGGCGCTTCTGGCTCGTCAGCCGGTCGAGCGCAGGATCGCGTGCGGCGATCGACTGCATCAGCACGAGATCGGATGCCGGCCACGCGTCCGGGTCGCGCCATGCACGCATCGCGATGTATTCGACGGTCCACGGGCCGATCCCGGGCAGGTCGAGCCACGCGCCGCGCAGCGTCGCGAGATCGGCATGCGTGCGATCAACCGGCACGTCGCCGGCCGCCACCGCGCGCGCCACGCCCGTCAGCGCCGCAACCCGCTTGCCGGGCATCCCGATCTTGTCGAGATCGCACGCGGCCAGCGCGTCGGGCGTCGGGAAGCGCCACGCGGGCGCGCCGTCGTCCTCACTCACGACACGCTCGCCGGCCCGCTCGACGAGCCGGCCGACGATCGTCGTCGCGGCCTTCACGCTCACCTGCTGGCCGACGATCGCGCGCACGGCCAGCTCGAACCCCGACCATGCGCCCGGCACGCGCAACCCCGGCGCGGCCTCGACGAGCGGCGCGAACCACGGATCGCGCGCGAGCCCGCCGCCGATCGCGGCCGGATCGGCGCCGAGATCGAACATCGTCGCGACGCGCGCGGCGAACGCATCGTCGACATGGCGCGCGACCGCCCCCTCGACCGTCGCGATCAGGCAATGCTTGCGCGGATGCTTCGTGACCGTGAGCCGGCCGGAATCGCCGTGCAGATCGACGATGCGGCGATACGCGCCGTCCGCCACCTGCTCGGCACCCGGAATCGCGCGCCCGCTGAAGAAGCGCAGCACGCGCGCCCAGTCGTACGGTGCGTTGAAGCGCAGTTCCATCTGCGCGGACGGCGGCACATGGCCGCCGCTCACGATTGACGTGATCGTTGTTTTTGCGATGCTCAAACTACGCTGCCCTCCGCAACGGACTCGGTTTCATCGTTGTGCACATGACGCGCCTCGGACGCAAGCAGCGTCGCCTTGCGGCGCACGCCCCAGCGATACCCGGCGAGCGCGCCGCCCTTTTGCACGACGCGGTGGCACGGGATCGCGATCGCGACCGGGTTCGACGCGCACGCGGACGCGACGGCCCGCACCGCGCGCGGCGAGCCGAGCGCCTCGGCGATCTCCGAGTAGCTGCGCGTTTCGCCGTACGGAATATGCGTCAGCGCTTCCCACACGCGCTGCTGGAACGCCGTCGGCGCGATGTCGAGCGGCAGGTCGAACGCGTGCCGCGTGCCATCCAGGTATGCACGGATCTGCGTGACGAACGGCGCGAGCCGTGCCGACGATTCGACCAGTTCGGCGCGCGCGAACGCGTCCTTCAGCTCGCCGACAAGCGACGCCGGTTCATCGCCGAACGCGATCCGGCAGATGCCTTGTTCGGTCGCGGCGACGAGTACCGTGCCGAGCGACGTCGGTGCGGTCGTATAGTCGATCCGCAGGCCGGCGCCCTGGCGGCGGAACGCGGACGGCGCCATCCCGAGCTCGCGCGGCACCGATGCATAGAGCCGCGACGGCGAGTTGAAGCCCGCGTCCACGGCCGCCTGCGTGACCGGCTGCCCGCTTTGCAGCGCCTGCCGCAGCGCGGCGCCGCGCTGCGCGGCCTGGTACTGCCGCGGCGACACGCCGACCACGCGCTTGAAGAGCCGCTGAAGGTGGAACGGGCTCACGTGCACGGCATCGCTCAGTTGCTGAAGCGTGAGCCGCTCGGCATGCGCGTCGAGCACCGCGCACGCGCGGTTGACGATCTCGAGCTCGCGCGGCAGCCCTTCCGGCTGGCAACGCTTGCAGGGCCGGAACCCGGCTGCACGCGCAGCCGCCGGATCGGCGAAGAAGGACACATGCTCGCGACGCGGCAGCCGCGACGCGCAAGTCGGGCGGCAGAACACGCCGGTCGTGCTCACGGCATAGAAGAACGCGCCGTCCGCATGCGGATCGCGCTCGGTCACGGCGCCCCAGCGGGCATCGTCGGTCGGATAGGCGGTTTTCATCTGAACCTCGCACTCTAGTGTAGATGGTGCCTACTCTAGACATCGGCACGTGCCGTCGCGCCCTGAATCTTGCTCTGTGATTCTGACGGCGAACCGGGGTCACATCAATTGAAGATAAATCCGGCGAATCGCGTGCGCCGTCTGCTCCGGCACGGTTTTCGTCATCGCCCCGTCACCATTTTGCTGCAGTGCGGATGCGACAAATCGTCGTCCTGACGTTTTTTTGCATTCGGAATATTGCGTCGCACCATCGCCGTGTGTATAGTTGGAACTGTCTCCTCCATGTCTCCTCCTGATATGGATTAAGCCCGTTCCGCTCTGCGTGAACGGGCTTTTTTTCGTCTGTCGATTGTGCCGCGTTCCAGCGGGCGGCGCAGGCGCGATGCGTCTACACTCGATGCTCGTCGACTGCGAAGGAGTATCCACTCATGAAGCCCACCATCCGCGCGATCGATCATATCGTGCTGCGCGTGACCGACATGGCGGCGATGACGCGCTTTTACTGCGACGCCGTCGGCTGCCATGTGGAGAAGGAACAGCCCGATCTGGGCCTCGTGCAGTTGCGCGCCGGCGATGCGCTGATCGACCTGCTGTCGGTCGGCGGCCCGATCGACCGTCCCGACAGCGGCCCGCCCGGCACGGGACGCAACCTCGATCACCTGTGCCTGCGCGTCGAGCCGTTCGACCCTGACGCGCTGATCGCGCATTTCGCCGCACATGGCGCGCGGCCGGGCGCGCCCGCGGAGCGCTACGGCGCCGGCGGCTACGGGCCATCGATCTACCTGTTCGATCCCGAAGGCAACATGCTCGAATTCAAGGGGCCGCCGGCCGCGATCGGCTGAATGCGGCCGGTGCGCGGGCCGTCACGCGCCCGCGCGCGCCTTCAGCACCGTCCATTCGACCGCGACCGGATCGTGGTCGGCGCTCGAGATCCACGCCGCGCCGTCCTGCACCGTGCACTGCAGGCGCATCGTGCGCTCCGCGAGCTGCCCGAGCGCGGTCGCGACGCCGTCGGCGAGCGACAGCACCTGCACGTTGCGCAGCCGCTCGACCTTGCTGCGTACACCCTGCCACCAGATATCCGACGTCTTGCCGCCGTACGCGATCACCGTGACCTGCCCGGCGCGGCCGGCCGCCTTCGAGATGCGCCGTTCGTCGGGCTGGCCGGCTTCGATCCAGACGTCGATCGCGCCAGTCAGGTCCTTCTGCCACAGGTCGGGCTCGTCGACATCCGACAACCCCTTGCAGAATTCGAGCCGCTCGTGCGCGAACAGCGCGAACGCGACGAGGCGCACCATCATCCGGTCGTCGGTTTCCGACGGATGGCGCGCCACCGTCAGCGCGTGATCGGCGTAGTAATGCCGATCCATGTCGGCGATTTGCAGTTCGGCTTTGTAGATCGTGGATTTCAGCGCCATGCGGATGCGGCCCGGGCGGGCATTCGGTTCGGTCGGGCCGTGATGATACCGAATGCGCGCCGTCCGGCGCGTGTCATGCGCGACTCACAGCGCAACGGCCCGGCATGAGCCGGGCCGTATTCGGTTCGCGCCGCCGGCTCGTCGGGCCGGCGCGCTCGCGCGTCGAGCGACTGCGCGGTGACTGGGCGGTTATTGCTTGACGAAGCGCGAATCGGTCCAGAGACCCTGCTGGTCGCTGTTGTCGGCACTGACGAACTGCACGTCGCCCTGGTCGACCGACACCACGCGGAAGCGCTGGCCTTCGGGCACCGACAGGCACCGGTAGTCGTCGAAGTACTGCTGCCTCGCCTGCGACTTGCCGTCGCGCTCGTGATTCAGTACGGAGTCCAGATTGTCTTTCGACAGGCAGCCCCATGCGTTCTTCGTCAGCTGGATTTCCTGCTTCGGCTTGACCGCCGAATCGCCGCCTGCCTGGGCAATCGACACCACGGCAAATGCGCCGACGAGGGCAAAAAGGATACCGGTACGCTTCATCATATTCTGTCTCCAGGCTTGCGGGCACCAGGCTTGGGTTAGCTATGTGTTTAAAGGTGATCGTGAACCCGCGTTTTTCACTTTAGAAGACCGGCAAGCGATAGCAAGCACATTTGTTGTGCGACCGCAATAGCGGCGGATTGTCGCACCCCGCGCGCAGCCCGTTTTTCGCTCGATGCGCGCAAGCGGCAACGTTCGGCGCGCGGCGGACAGGCTCATGGCGCCGGGCGGAAAGCGTTACCCGACAAGACTTTCAGAAAATTTACAATGCGGCAATTGAACGGTTTGGATAATCCATTTCGCTATCCGGATCATTTTGATGCGTTGCACCTAAAGTCATCCGAAACGATTCGACTTTATCGCAGCGCGGAATCGCATTTACCTGATACAAGAACAATGCCAGGTATAAGCGGATCCGTATTTATCCGTATTTCCCCGCATGCATCCGGCGCCCGCGGAAGCCCCGCCGCGGGCGACTTTCATCCAGGTATTTACCCAGCTTCAATCAGGCCGATTGCTGACGCTCGAAATAATCGCGCTGGAAGATGCACATGCGATAAGCGTTGTGATACGCGCCGTTTCCGAAAAATTCTTCCCTCAATTCGGCCTCGTGCTGGAATCCGCATTTTTCGTACACGTGAATCGCCGCTGCATTCGACGTATCGACAATCAGGTACAGCTTGCGCATGTTCAGCACCTTGAATGCGTATTCGATCGCGAGGCGCGTCGCCTGGCCCGCATAGCCGCGCCCCTGGCATTGCGGTGCGATGATGATCTGGAACTCGCCGCGGCGATGGATGTAGTCGAGCTCGATCAGCTCGACGAGGCCGATCAGTTCGCCTTGCGCGTCGACCGCGACGAACCGGCGCTCGCGCTGGTCGTGCACGTGACGGTCGTACAGTTGCGACAGTTCCGAGAAGGTTTCGTACGGCTCCTCGAACCAGTAGCGCATGATCTTCGCGTCGTTGTTCAGCTCGTGGACGAAGCGCAGGTCCTGGCGCTCCAGCGGCCGCAGCGCGAGCGTGTTGGTATCGTTCTGGAGTTGCATGTTCATATCCTTTTTGATGCCGGCGCACGTGCGGAACGCCCGCGCGGCATGGCCGCGCGCGGGCCCGTTTCGCACTGTAAGAAATTGAACGCGGGCGAAGTTCAGAGCCTAAAATGGGAGCAAGGGTTCCTGCCACCGCACGGAGGCTATCGTGATCGAGCAAGTCATACTCGGTATTTTCCTCGTGCTGCCGCTCGTGATCGTGGCGGCGCTGTTCTCCGACGAACTTTGGCAGGAACATCGGCGCCAGCATCCTCGCGACGAAAACGCACCGCACATCGACTGGAAGCATCCGTGGCGCCGCGTGCGACGCGGGCATTGAGTCGATCGCCGTCCATCCGCGGGGCGCGCCGGCTTGGCCGCCCCGGATTGTGCAGCGCGTGATGCGCTCCGTTACGCCCCCGAATTCCGCCTCGATCCGATTCCCGCTCAACCCGCGAGACGCCGCCGTGAACGACAAGCCCGCCAGCCCCCCGCATGACATTCCCCACGAAACGATCGATCTGCAGATCGCCGACGTGCTGGCGGCCGTCCACTACCCGGCGAACAAGGATACGATCGTCGATGCCGCGCGCGACGCCGGCGCCAGCAACGAAGTGCTGTCGATGCTCGACGGCCTGCCCGAACAGGACTACGCGGACGTTGACGCCGTCACGCACTGGGTCGCCGGCAATTTCGGTCCCGGCCTCGGGATTTGAGCGCGCCCCCATAACGCGATAGCATCAGGCGGCACCGGTCGCACAGCGCCGGCTGCCTGCCGCCCGGCGCACGACCGGGCGTTTTACGCATACGTGCCCGGGGACATCCATGGAAGGCATCCTGATCCAGCATACGACGCGCCGTCAGCTCTGGTTCGGCGCGCTGACGGCGCTCGTCATCATGCTTGCGCTCGGGATCGCCGCGCCGCATGCGAACGTCGCGCTGCCGGCCGTCGAGCCGTTCATGCCGATGTGCGCGCTCACCGTGTTCACCACCGCGAGCATCGCGGCGTTCTTTCTCGGCGCGCAGTTCACCGTGACGCGCCAGCCGGTGCTCGGCGCGCTCGGCGGCGCCTACGCGTTCACTGCGCTCGCCGTCGCGCTGCAGCTGCTCACCTTTCCCGGCGTGTTCGCGCCGCAGGGGCTGTTCGGCGCGCAACCGCAAAGCGCCGCGTGGATGTGGATCTTCTGGCACGCGGGCTTCCCGGGTTTCGTGATGGTCGCGCTGCTCGCCCGCGTGCGGCTGGCGCGCGCACCGATCGGCGCGCAGCAGACGCGCTGGTGGACGCTCGCACTGGTCGGCGGGCCGGCCGTCGCCGCCGGGCTGCTGTGCCTGTTCGCGCTGAACGTGTCGCTGCCGCCAGCGTTTCATCCTCCGGGCGACGCGGCCGTGCTGCCCGTCAACGGCGTCGCGCTCGTCGTGTGGATGCTCAATGCGCTGGCGCTCGTTGCCGTGCTGGTCAGCGGGCGGCTGCGCACGACGCTCGACCTGTGGCTCGCGATCGCGGTGCTCGCGTGCCTCACCGACACGACGCTGAACCTGATGAGCAACCATCGCTTCACGGTCGGCTGGTATCTCGCGCGCGTGTTCAGCATGTTCACGCCGGGCGTGCTCGTGTGCGTGCTCGCGTGGGAAGTGACGATGCTGTACCAGCGGCTGTTCGAGGCGCACGCGACGCTGATCCGTTCCTCCGCGCGCGACGGGCTGACGGGCGCATTCAACCGCAGCCACTTCAACGATCATTTCCACACGCTGTTCCTGCAGGCGCGGCGGCAGGGCGAACCGCTGTCGCTGCTGATGGTCGACGTCGATCGCTTCAAGGCGTACAACGACGCGTTCGGTCACGTGAAGGGCGATGCGTGCCTGATTGCGGTCGCGAATGCGCTGGCCGGCGCGGTGAGGCGGCCCGCGGATATCGTCGCGCGTTACGGCGGCGAGGAGTTCGCGATCGTGCTGCCGAACACCGGCGCGCGCGGCGCGCGGGTAGTCGCCGACGAAGTGCGCGAAGCGGTGCTGCGGCTCGATCTCGCGATGCCTGCTGCGCCGGCCGGGCGCGTGAGCGTCAGCGTCGGCTGCGCGACCGTGTCGGCCGACGACCTGTCGACGCCCGATGCATTGATCGAAGCCGCCGATGCCGCGCTGTATCGTGCGAAGGATGCGGGGCGAAACAGGGTCGTCGTCGCCTGAAAACGTCTGCTGTTTGGGTATTTGTTACGGTCATTGTGACCGGAATAATCCGCCGTTACGGATTGCGGGACAGGGATACGAACGCTTACAGCCGGTGTTGTCAGTGCTCGCTATGCTGGGTTTCATACCGAACCCGAGCAGGTGAACGCGATGAAGAAGACCCTTTTACTGATTGCCGGTATCGCCGTGTTGTTGAGCGGCTGTATCGTGGTGCCTGACGGCGGTGGGTATTACGGTGGTGGCGGGTACTATCATCATCGGCATTGGGATTGAAGTGAGTGACGGTTCGGGGGCTTTGATCGCCTGACGGTCAAAGCGTAATTGTTGGTCCGAACCGTGAGCCAATCATGCCGATCGGTTCAGTTCGGCATGCATCAGGAACACCTGTAGCGCAGCGAGCGTTTCGTAGTGGAGACGCTCGAGGCGCGCATCCTTTTCCGCATCTTTGACCAGATTGCCTCGGGCGTCCCGCTTGTACGGCTCGCCCAGCAGTTCGGCCATGTCAAACTGGTAGTAAGTGCAATCTCCATACGGCCGCTTGCCATCGATGTAGGGCATTGGCCAAAAGTCCCCTTCGTCCAACACGTCGTCGATCGAGTTCGCATCCACGGTCGTCCAGTTGGCGCCCCTCAGCACGGCGAAATGCACGGCACGAAATTCGAAATGGCCCGACGCATCGACACCGCTTTCCTTGAACGAGAACAGCTTGCGAAGCGCTGGCGGGATTGTGTATCGCCCAGGCGCAAGCGTGCCGGAAACCGCTGCAAACTCGGGCACGAGATGTCCGAGTTCGGCCAGTGTGCGAATGGCGAGCGTATCGTCGTCGGTTTTGAGTGTCGCTTTCACTAGTGCGATCGTCGCCCCTTCACCGATCAGCGGCCGTATCGGATCGATACCCGGTGCACCGGATTCGACCGGAAGCCACATCACTCGCAGGGTCTTCATCAGCGCAACGTGACGCGAGCTCAGATCGGGAAACGATGCGCCATCGGAAAAGACGGCGCGGATGATTGCGTTGCGGTCGGCCGCCCGAAGCCGCACGGAAGAATTCTCTGCGGCGCGTGCGGCAACCATCGGCAACGCGACGAGCGTGCAAAGAAAACGGCGGCGGGACAGGCGCATAGCCGCAGGGCGTGGTGAGGTCGGCTCGCGACAATGAGCGGCAACGCTTTTTGCTCAATGTTGGCTGTTACGAAGCACAATCGCGTCAGGCGATATGGGCGGCGCCAGCTTGCGACAAATGCCAGCTGTGAACTACGTGGCGGCAAGTGGATGTATCAGCACCACTACGGCAGCTATCAAAACCGGGACGGCGACGTTTGGGAACAGTGAATACGCATTTGCGCTGGAATTTTGCTGAATTCAATAACCTATGAAACTGAAATTTGTCGCGGTGGCATTTCTCGTGCTCATTCTCTGCTACCTTGGTGCGGGCGCGCCTGCGTCTCACCTGCTGCTCAAACCGGCCGTCATCACTGATGGCCTGACGCTGAAAGCGATTACCTACCATTGGACAAATCGCTTCGATCGAGAGGTACCGGCAGCTGAACTGCTCGCGAGTCGCTTTTACGTCTTGGTGCTCGCCGCCATTAGCGCGTTCGCGGCGCTATCCGCGCTTAAGGCAAATCGCAGCGCCAGCAGCTTCAACGTCGCTCTTGGCTGTGCCATCGCCCTCCTTGTTATCCTGATCTACGCGCAGACGCAAGCCTATTACACGGTGGGATAACTCATGAAAACACGAGCCCAAGTTGCACTGTCAATCGCCGCGTCGGTCATCTCGGTAGCGGGACTAGCCTTTGCCGTTGCGACACTCATCCATGTGCGAAACATGGAACAATTGCACCATCTTCTGAGTTACGACTACATGAGCTTTGTGGACAGCCACGCCGAAGGCGGTATGGGCAGCGCGGCAAGTGACTTCTTCATCGGCGTCGCGCTCATTCTCATCGGCAGTGTTCTGTTCACGAAGATCGAGAAAACGAGTCGAGTCGCCAGGATTGTTGCCGCGTGCCTCTTCATCTTTGTAGCGTTCTCTCTCGCATACGCCTGCGCGAACCATCGCGTTGGAGTCAAACCGTATTGACGAGTGTGCAGTCGGCCTCTGCGTTTCTCCGAGTCTTCGGGTGACGCAGTTATTTCCCGATACAAAACCTGCTGAAAATCACCCCCAGCAGATCATCCGAAGTGAATTCCCCGGTAATCGCATTGAGCTGTTCCTGCGCGAGCCGCAACTCCTCGGCAAACAGATCGAGCGACTGCGCCCTCTGCTCCGCATGATCCGCCGCCTGCGCCAAATGCTCCTGCGCGGCCCGCAGCGCGATCAGGTGCCGCTCGCGCGCGAGATACACGCCTTCGGCCCCCGCCTGCCAACCGGCGATCCGCAGCAGCTCCGCGCGCAGCATGTCGATCCCGTCGCCGCGCTTCGCCGACAGATGCACCTCGGTCAGATCGCCTTCCGCCGCCGGATGCTCGACGCAAGCAGCCACCCCGGTCAGATCCGTCTTGTTCAGCACGCGCACCACCGGCACGCCGCCCGGAAACCGCGCCGCGATCGTCTCGTCATCCGGCGTCATCCCCGTGCGCGAATCGAGCAGATGCAGCACGACGTCCGCGCGCTCGATCTCGCTCCACGTGCGCGCAATGCCGATCCGCTCGACCTCGTCCTCCGTCTCCCGCAGCCCGGCCGTATCGACGATGTGCAGCGGAATCCCTTCGACCTGGATCGTCTGCGCAACCTTGTCGCGCGTCGTCCCGGCGATCGGCGTGACGATCGCCAGCTCCGCGCCGGCGAGCGCGTTCAGCAGCGACGACTTGCCGACGTTCGGCTGCCCCGCGAGCACCACCGACAAGCCCTCGCGCAACAGCGCACCCTGCCGTGCATCGCCGAGCACGTGCGCGAGCTGCGCGCGGATCTTCGCGAGCTTGCCGCGCGCATCGGCCGCTTCGAGGAAATCGATTTCCTCTTCCGGAAAATCGAGCGTCGCCTCGACCAGCATCCGCAGCGTGATCACGTCGTCGACGAGCGCATGGATCTGCTTTGAAAATGCGCCGTCCAGCGAACGCCCGGCCGACCGCGCCGCCGCCTCGGTGCTCGCCTCGATCAGGTCGGCTACGGCCTCGGCCTGCGCGAGGTCGAGCTTGTCGTTCAGGAATGCACGCCGCGTGAACTCGCCCGGCTCCGCGAGCCGCAACCCGAAGCCGCGCCCCGCATCCAGGCAGCGCTGCAGCAGCAACTGCATCACGATCGGCCCGCCATGCCCCTGCAGCTCGAGCACGTGCTCGCCGGTGTACGAATGCGGCGCCGGGAAATACAGCGCGATCCCGCGGTCGAGCGGCGCGCCGTGCTCGTCGAGGAACGGCACGTAGCTCGCATGACGCGGCGCGAGCTTCTGCCCGCACAACGCGTCGATCAGCGGCAACGCGGCCGCCTCGCCGCCTCGTCCGAACGACACGCGGACGACACCGATCCCTCCCCGGCCGGCAGCAGTGGCAATGGCGACGATGGGATCGGAATCGGTAGCGAGCATGGGAATCGGATGAATCGGGTGGTCAGGCAGTGAATGGTGCGCCCGCGCAACAGTTCGGGCATCGGAACGCGGGCATTGTAGCGTGCCGGCCCGCACGCCACCGGCCACCCCGTTGGTTTCGGACTCCCCCGAATTTATCCCGCTGGGGCTAAGCCGAGTATCAATCCGGCGTAGCATCGAACCACCCGTTTCGGACGAGTATGCCTGCCGGAGTGGGCCAACGACTGGGCCCCCAATTCGATCGCCCGCTCCGCACCTGGTTGGGATTCATCCAAATGAGATACGTTTATCCTACGCAGTTGTCTGAAAGTCATCGGCGGAATTGCACAATCTCCCCCATGCCGACATCCGAAGAAAAAGCCGCGTTCTCGGAACGCCTGAAATTCGCCCTGCGGCGCAGCCCGGAGAAGGTCACCGGCGCGACGGAGCTGGCGAACCGATTCAATCTGCGCCACCGCGGAACGCATCCCGTTTCGCCGCAAACCGCGCACAAATGGCTGACGGGCCGCACGATTCCGACGTCGGACAAACTCGAAACGCTCGCCGAGTGGCTGCGCGTCGAGCTGCACTGGCTGCATTACGGCCCGTCGCCGAGCGTGATCGAACACCCGACGCCGCAACCGCTGCCGCGCGACGAGCGCTATCCGCCGACGCCCGAGACGATCGAACTCGCGTCGAAGATCGAGGCGCTGCCGCCGCATCAGCGTTACCTCGTTCAGGAACTGATCGAGCAGTTCTACATCGTCGAACCGAAAATCGAAGCGAAGAAGGCCTGACCGGGAACGACGGACGCACACGCATCACGCATCGCCGCCCAAAAACAAAAAGCCGCATGGGGCAAACCATGCGGCTTTTTTGCATGCATCGCGGGCGGCTGGCCGCCCGCGTGTGCGACAGGCGTCAGGCCGGTTTCTTCTTGACCCCGCCGAGCTTGCGCGTGATGTAGTACTGCTGCGCGATCGACAGCACGTTGTTCACGACGTAGTACAGCACCAGGCCGGCCGGGAAGAAGAAGAACATGACCGAGAACGCGATCGGCATGAACTTCATCATCTTCGCCTGGACGGGGTCCGGCGGCGTCGGGTTCAGGCTCGTCTGCACGAACATCGAGACGGCCATCAGCACCGGCAGGATGAAGAACGGATCGCGCTGCGACAGGTCGTGAATCCACAGAATCCACGGCGCGCCGCGCATTTCGACCGATGCGAGCAGCACCCAGTACAGCGAGATGAACACCGGGATCTGGATCACGACCGGCAGGCAGCCGCCGAACGGATTGACCTTCTCGGTCTTGTACAGCTCCATCAGCGCCGAGTTCATCTTCTGCGGATCGCTCTTGAAGCGTTCGCGCAGCGCCTGCATCCGCGGCGTGATTTCCTTCATGCGCGCCATCGACTTGTAGCTCGCAGCCGACAGCGGGAAGAACACCGCCTTGATCAGGACCGTGAGCAGCACGATCGCCCAGCCCCAGTTGCCGACATAGCCGTGGATCTTCTCGAGCAGCCAGAACAGCGGCTTCGCGATGATCGTCACCCAGCCGTAGTCCTTCACGAGTTCCAGGCCCGGCGCGATGCCTTCGAGCATGCGCTCTTCTTCCGGACCGGCGAACAGGCGCGCCTGCACGTCGGCCGACTGGCCCGGGGCGATCGCGGCGACCGGCTGCTTCACGCCGACGCGATACAGCGCCGGATCGATCTTCTCGGCGTAGATGTCACGCTTCACGCCCTGCTGCGGAATCCATGCCGACGCGAAGTAGTGCTGCACCATCGCGACCCAGCCGTTGTCGGCCGACTTCTCGAAGTTCGCCTTGTTCTTGTCGAGGTCGCTGAAATCGATCTTCTGGAAGTGCTTCGTGTCCGTGTAGACCGCCGGCCCGAGGAACGTGTGCGAGAACATCGGCGTTTCGACGGCCGTGTTGTCGCGCACGAGCTCCATGTAGACCGTCGGCGTGACAGGCGCCGTGCCGACGTTGTCGATCTTGGTGTCGACGCCGATCACGTAGCTGCCGCGCGTGAACGTGTAGGTCTTCACGACCTTCACGCCGCCCTTCACCGGCGATTCGAACGACAGCTTCAGCGTGTTCTGGTCGCCCGTCAGCGACGTCGGGCCCGCATTGACCTGCGAGTAGACGTCGTTGTGGTTCGGGAAATCGCCGCCGAGCAGGCCCGAGCGTGCGAGATACGTGTGGCCGGCCGCGTGGTCGAACAGCGTGATGTACAGGTCGGGCTGCTTGCCGTCGCCTTGCTTCTTCAGCGTCAGCTTCGCGAGCGTGCCGCCGCGCGTGTCGATTTCGCCGTCGTATACGTCGGTCGAGAACTTCACGAGCTGCGCCTGCGCGGCCGGTGCCGTCGTCGACGGAGCGGTGCCGGCTGCGGCGGCAGGTACTTCACCTGCGGTCGTCGTCGCGCCCGTGCCCGATGCGCCGCCGGCAGCGGCCGCGGGGGCCGTCTGCGTAGCACTCGGGAAGAACATCGACGGGCGTCCGTGGGACCGCTGCCAGTTGTCGTACAGCATGACAGCTGACATGAAGAAGATCACCCATAGGACGGTGCGTTTGATATCCATGCGTTGTCTCAGAGTCGATGGGACCGCGCGTCGGCTTCGCCGCGAGCGCGAGTGTCGGAATTGGGCGGCGGGACGAGGTCGATGCCGCCCGCGGAAAACGGATGGCATCGGCACACGCGCCTGACGGCGAGATACGTGCCGCGCGCGGCGCCATGATACTGGATTGCCTCGCGCGCGTAATCCGAACAGGAAGGATAAAAACGGCAACGGTTGCCGAGCAGGGGGCTCACGGCAACCTTGTAGAAGCGCAGCAAGGCGATCAATACCGTTTCCATACCTTGGGCGGCGCCGTTCGGCACCGCGTCAAAACCGGCCGGGCGGGCGCGAACGCCGCACCGCGAACGGATGCGTCACTCGGACGCGGGCTTCGACGCGCGGCGGGAGATTTCCCGGACTGCCCTGTCGAGCAGTTCGCGGATCTCGGCCGCGCACATCGCTGCGAGCGGGGCGGAAGCCGCGCTCGGCAGCGCTTTCTTGTCGAAGCGCGTGTGCTGCCGCAGCAGCAGGTCGTAACCGGCGAATTCGGCCCGGCGCAAGCGAAACGCGTCGCGCGCCAGCCGCTTCACGAGATTACGCGTGACTGCACGCGGCGCGTACTTCTTGCCGACGACAAGCCCCAGCCGAGCTGCCTGGCCGGTCGGCTTGCCGTAAATCACGAAGTGCGCGGAGCGCCGCCAGGGGCGCAAACGAAAAACGGATGAAAATTCATCCGTTTTCAGAAGTCGCGCAGCTTTCGGGAAGGCGGCTTTCGTCTGCGACGGATTCGCACCCGGCTCGACGGTACCTTCCGCAGGACTGCGGACGGCGGACACAGCGCGCAACCTGCCTTAGATGGCGAGGCGCTTGCGGCCCTTCGCGCGGCGAGCGTTGATGACCTTGCGGCCACCTGCCGTCTTCATACGGACACGGAAGCCATGGGTGCGCTTGCGGCGCGTCACGGACGGTTGGTAAGTACGTTTCATGATGTTCTCACTTGTTCGAGAATGTCGAAATTCAGGGGACCGCGTGCCCTTAACCGGAGGCATTCGGGCGAACGCAATCGCCGGGAATACAGGATTGGTTTTCGCGGAACCCGCTATTTAAACCGTTTTTCTCTTGACGGTCAATACCTTAGGAGTCGACCACCTGTGCCCGCCCCGGCCGATCCGGCCCCGCGCCCCACAAAACCAGCCTGTGGATAAGTCCCGCTGTGGCTGCGTTTGGCGTTAGAATCTCGCCTTATCTCCAAGAATCCCGCACGCCGCCCCGGCTCCCGCCTGCCTCTCCACGACTGTGACGCAGGCGTCCGAGGCACGCTCGCACGACCGCTTCGGGCCTTGTTGCGCGACCGCGACAAGGGCGGCGGCGAGCCGCGCTGTGCATGCAAAAAACGACAGTTACTTGATGAACGATTTCTGGCAACACTGTTCCGCACTGCTGGAGCGCGAGCTCACGCCCCAGCAGTACGTGACGTGGATCAAACCCCTGGCCCCGGTGGCCTTCGATGCGTCAGCGAACACGCTGTCCATCGCCGCGCCGAACCGTTTCAAGCTGGACTGGGTCAAGAGCCAGTTTTCGGGCCGGATCTCCGATCTGGCCCGTGATTTCTGGAACGCGCCGATCGAAATCCAGTTCGTCCTCGATCCGAAGGCCGGCATGCGCAGCGCCGCTGCCGGCGGCACGTCGGCCGCCCCGCGCGCGCCGCTGCAGCCGAGCGGCCCGGCCGCCACGGTGGCCGCGATTGCCGCCAACCTGGCCGCGAATGCATCGGCGGCGCCGGCCAACGTGCCGATGACGCCGTCGGCCGCCGCCGCGCACCACCTGAACGCCGACGACGCCGACATCGACCTGCCGAGCCTGCCCGCGCACGAAGCGGCCGCCGGCCGCCGCACGTGGCGCCCGGGGCCCGGCGCCGCGCCAGCCAACGGCGGCGAAGCCGATTCGATGTACGAGCGCTCGAAGCTCAACCCGGTGCTCACGTTCGACAACTTCGTGACCGGCAAGGCGAACCAGTTGGCACGCGCCGCCGCGATCCAGGTCGCGGACAACCCCGGCATCTCGTACAACCCGCTGTTCCTGTACGGCGGCGTCGGCCTGGGCAAGACCCACCTGATCCACGCGATCGGCAACCAGTTGCTGCTCGACAAGGCCGGCGCGCGGATCCGCTACATCCATGCCGAGCAATACGTGTCGGACGTGGTGAAGGCGTACCAGCGCAAGGCGTTCGACGACTTCAAGCGCTACTACCACTCGCTCGACCTGCTGCTGATCGACGATATCCAGTTCTTCTCCGGCAAGTCGCGCACGCAGGAAGAATTCTTCTACGCGTTCGAGGCGCTCGTCGCGAACAAGGCGCAGGTGATCATCACCAGCGACACGTATCCGAAGGAAATCTCGGGGATCGACGATCGCCTGATCTCGCGCTTCGACTCGGGCCTCACCGTCGCGATCGAGCCGCCCGAGCTGGAAATGCGCGTCGCGATCCTGATGCGCAAGGCGCAGTCGGAAGGCGTGAACCTGTCGGAAGACGTCGCGTTCTTCGTCGCGAAGCACCTGCGCTCGAACGTGCGCGAACTCGAAGGCGCGCTGCGCAAGATCCTCGCGTATTCGAAGTTCCACGGCCGTGAAATTTCGATCGAGTTGACCAAGGAAGCGCTGAAAGACCTGCTGACCGTGCAGAACCGGCAGATTTCGGTCGAGAACATCCAGAAGACCGTCGCCGACTTCTACAACATCAAGGTCGCCGACATGTATTCGAAGAAGCGTCCGGCGAACATCGCGCGGCCGCGGCAGATCGCGATGTATCTCGCGAAGGAACTCACGCAGAAGAGCCTGCCGGAAATCGGCGAGCTGTTCGGCGGGCGCGATCACACCACCGTGCTGCACGCGGTGCGCAAGATCGCCGACGAGCGCAGCAAGGACGCGCAGCTCAACCATGAGCTGCACGTGCTGGAACAGACGCTGAAGGGCTGAGCACGCGGGCGCACTTGATAATTCGGCCTCCGCCCCAATTTAAGGGGGGCGATTCGGTTTTGAGGCACAATACTGGTTTGACCGCTCCGGCGGCGGCGGGCCAAGAGCCCGGCCGGCGGGGCGCTGCGAGGCTGCTGCGCTGCAGGCCGTTACTCAACGAAGGAACTCTATGCAACTGGTCAAGACCGAACGAGACACCCTCCTCAGGCCGCTGCAAACGGTCAGCGGCATCGTCGAACGCCGCCATACGTTGCCGATCCTTGCCAACCTGCTGATCACCAAGAACGGCCCGGACGTTTCGTTCCTGTCGACCGACCTGGAGCTGCAGATCACCACGCGCGCCGATTTCGGCGTCGGCGGCGACCAGGTGGCGACCACCGTCGCGGCCCGCAAGCTGCTCGACATCCTGCGCGCGATGCCTGACGGCCAGGTCACGCTGTCGCTCGCCGACAAGCGCCTCACCGTTCAATCGGGCAAGAGCCGCTTCGCATTGCAGACGCTCGCGGCCGACGAGTTCCCGACCGTCGCGCAGGCGAAGGATTTCGGCGCGACCCTCACCGTCCCGCAGAAGTCGTTCCGCCAGCTGCTCGGCATGGTGCACTTCGCGATGGCGCAGCAGGACATCCGCTACTACCTGAACGGCATGCTGCTCGTCGTCGACGGCGACCAGCTGATGGCCGTGGCCACCGACGGCCACCGCCTCGCGTTCTCGTCGATGAAGCTCGAAGGCGGCACGTTCGGCCGCCAGGAAGTGATCGTCCCGCGCAAGACCATTCTCGAGCTGCAGCGCCTGCTCGAGGACATCGACGACACCGTCACCATCGACATCGCGCAGACCCAGGCCAAGTTCACGTTCGGCCAGGTCGAGCTCGTGTCGAAACTCGTCGAGGGCAAGTTCCCCGACTTCCAGCGCGTGATCCCGAAGGCGCACAAGAACACGTTCGAGATCGGCCGTGAAGAACTGCAGCGTTCGCTGCAGCGCGCGGCCATCCTGACCTCCGACAAGTTCAAGGGCGTGCGCTGCATCATCGCCCCGGGCCAGCTGAAGATCATGTCGACCAACGCCGACCAGGAAGAGGCGCAGGAAGAACTGGAAATCGCGTATCAGGGCGATACCGTCGACATCGGCTTCAACGTCACGTACCTGCTCGACGTGCTCGCGAACCTGAAGGTCGACACCGTGCAGGTGAGCCTCGGCGACGCCAGCTCGAGCGCGCTGATCACGGTGCCCGAGAACGAAGAGTTCAAGTATGTCGTGATGCCGATGCGCATCTGACGCGCGCGACATCACGACACACACCAGGGGGCGGCAAGCCCCTTTGGCGTTTTTATGGCGAACCGACAACCCGTCCTTCGGGTGCCTGACCGGCACCCGGGACGAGCCAGGAAACTGGAGCGGCCCGGCGATTTCTCGCTGAAACGTACCGCGCCGCCACTAGAGTGGCCTCGCAGAACCGGAAGATATCCATGAGTGAACAGCACAATCCGCAACCCGATAACAGCAGCTACGGCGCTTCGTCGATCCAGATCCTCGAAGGTCTGGAAGCGGTGCGCAAGCGCCCCGGGATGTACATCGGCGACACGTCGGACGGTACCGGTCTGCATCACCTCGTGTTCGAGGTGCTCGACAACTCGATCGACGAAGCGCTGGCCGGCTACTGCAACGACATCCACGTGACGATTCACGCCGACAACTCGATTTCCGTGACCGACAACGGCCGCGGGATTCCGACCGACGTGAAGATGAACGACAAGCACGAGCCGAAGCGCAGCGCCGCCGAGATCGTGATGACCGAGCTGCACGCCGGCGGCAAGTTCGACCAGAACAGCTACAAGGTGTCCGGCGGCCTGCACGGCGTGGGCGTGTCGTGCGTGAACGCACTGTCGAGCTGGCTGCGCCTCACCGTGCGCCGCAACGGCAAGAAGCGTTTCATGGAGTTCCATCGCGGCGTCGCGCAGGATCGCGTGCTCGAGATGGTGGACGGCGTGGAAGTGTCGCCGATGCTGGTGACGGGTGACACCGAGAACCGCGGCACCGAAGTGCACTTCATGGCCGATCCGACCATTTTCGGCACGGTCGAGTATCACTACGACATCCTCGCGAAGCGGATGCGCGAGCTTTCGTTCCTGAACAACGGCGTGCGGATTCGCCTGACCGACCTGCGTTCGGGCAAGGAAGACGATTTCGCGTTCGCCGGCGGCGTGAAGGGCTTCGTCGAGTACATCAACAAGACGAAGACCAACCTGCACCCGACCATTTTCCACGCCATCGGCGAGAAGGAAGGCGTGGGCGTCGAAGTCGCGATGCAGTGGAACGACAGCTACAACGAGAACGTGCTGTGCTTCACGAACAACATTCCGCAGCGCGACGGCGGCACGCACCTGACCGGCCTGCGCGCCGCGATGACGCGCGTCATGAACAAGTACATCACCGATAACGAAATCGCGAAGAAGGCGAAGGTCGAGACGACCGGCGACGACATGCGCGAAGGGCTGTCGTGCGTGCTTTCCGTGAAGGTGCCGGAGCCGAAGTTCAGCTCGCAGACGAAGGACAAGCTGGTGTCGTCCGAAGTGCGGGCGCCGGTTGAAGAAGTCGTCGCGAAAGCGCTGGAAGAGTTCCTGCTCGAAACGCCGATCGACGCGAAGATCATCTGCGGGAAGATCGTCGAAGCCGCGCGTGCGCGCGATGCCGCGCGCAAGGCGCGCGAGATGACCCGCCGCAAGGGCGTGCTCGACGGCGTCGGCCTGCCGGGCAAGCTCGCGGACTGCCAGGAGAAAGACCCGGCGAAGTGCGAAATCTACATCGTCGAGGGCGACTCGGCAGGCGGCTCGGCCAAGCAAGGGCGTGACCGCAAGTTCCAGGCAATCCTGCCGCTGCGCGGCAAGGTGCTGAACGTCGAGAAGGCGCGCTACGACAAGCTGCTGTCGTCGGAGCAGATCGTCACGCTCGTGACCGCGCTGGGCTGCGGGATCGGCAAGGAAGACTACAACCTCGACAAGCTGCGCTATCACCGCATCATCATCATGACCGACGCGGACGTCGACGGTGCGCACATCCGGACGCTGCTGCTCACGTTCCTCTATCGCCAAATGCCGGACATGATCGAGCGCGGGTATGTGTATATCGCGCAGCCGCCGCTTTACAAGATCAAGGCAGGCAAGGACGAGCGGTATCTGAAGGACGACGTGGAGCTCAACGCGCACATGCTGCGGTTGGCGCTGCAAGGGTCGGAGCTGGTGCCTGGCGAGAATGCGGCAGCGATTTCCGGCGATGCGCTCGGGGAGCTGGCGCGGTCGTACCTGCTGTCGAAGAGCGTGATCGAGCGGTTGAGCCGGTTGTATGACCCGGCCGCGCTTGAAGCGGTCATGGACGGGGTGGCGATCGACCTCTCCAATGAGGCTTCGACGGAGGCTTCGGCGAAGGCGCTGCACGCCGCGCTGCATGATGACGCGCTCAAGAACGGCGTGCGTGTGGTGCCTTCGTATGACCCGGTTCGCGAGCAACGGTCGCTGCATGTCGAGCGGACGCATCACGGGAACGTGCGGGTTTCGGTCATCGACCAGGAGTTCCAGCACACGGCGGATTATCAGCAGCTCGTGACCACCGCGAATACGTTCAAGGGGCTTATTGGGGAAGGTGCGGTCATCAAGCGCGGGGAGCGCAGTATGGCTGTGAACGACTTCAAGAGCGCGATGAAGTGGCTGCTTGCGGATGCCGAGCGGAACGTGTCGAAGCAGCGGTATAAGGGGCTGGGGGAGATGAACCCCGGGCAGCTGTGGGAAACGACGATGGATCCGGCGGTGCGGAGACTGCTGCGTGTGCAGATCGAGGACGCGATTGCTGCGGATGGGATCTTTACTACCCTCATGGGGGATGACGTCGAGCCGCGGCGGGCGTTTATTGAGTCGAATGCGTTGCGGGCGGGGAATATTGACGTTTAACTTATTTGTGCAGGGAAACGAAATTGGCTGGATTAGTGCATGGTTAGCTGGACTGGAGAGCACGGAGTTGACTGGACTGCCTGGAACACTCCGAGTTCGAGGGAACACCCCGACCTACGTCAGACTGTGCCCCTGTGGGGCACAGTCCGCTCGTCGCAGACAGACATGAGCTTGTCATCAGGAAGAGCATCCCGCGGCGTGGTCGGTTCTAGTACGCGCGCTGATGAATGACCGTTTCCAAGAATGCGACAGCCGGTTGACGACCCAGAGCCGTCCTTCGGCGCGTCACCAACAGGCGGCTGCTTCAGAGTGGTCCGGTCATCCAAGCCGGCTTCGCGGGGACAGCAGTTCGGCCTAAGCGGTCGTTCAATCTATGAGTGTTCCCACGAACCTCGAACGTCCGCTTTGGACGGATGCGATCGACCGTAGTCCCAATCCTGCCTGTCGCAACGCCTCAAAGGAGTAGCTGCTGTAGGACGTTGACCTTACCCCTTCGAGTACACCACTCGTAAGTTAGTGGGCTCGCCGGTTTTCGGTTGATGCAATTGCCGGAATTGGTCCGGCGCCAGTTGCCCCAAGGCACTATGCGGACGCACCGAGTTGTAGTCCGTGCGCCACGCTTCGATTCGCCCGCGTGCATCGTCGAGACTGGCGAACGCATGCTGATTCAAGCATTCTTCACGCAGTCGGCCGTTGAAGCTCTCGATGTAAGCGTTCTCCACCGGTTTGCCGGGCCGAATGAACTGCGGTTTTACGCTGTGCTCGTGCGCCCAGGCGTCGAGCGCCTTGCTGACGAACTCCGGGCCGTTATCCACCTGAATCAGGTTGGGGGGCCGTCCCCGTTGCCGCAACTGCTCGAGAACGCGCGCCACGCGAACACCCGTCAGCGAGAAGTTGACCTCGATGTGCGGACACTCCCGGTTCCACGTGTCGATGATGGTCAGCATTCGAATGCGTCGGCCATGCACCAACGCGTCAGCAACAAAGTCCATCGCCCAGCTTTCGTCGGCGCCGGTGGGTGTCGGCATTACCGCGCGCAAATGACTTGGACGCTTCTTTCGCCGTTTCAGGCGAAGCGACAGGCCTTCTTCGCGATATAGCCGCTCAGTGCGCTTGTGGTTCTGGACCAGACCTTCTCGGCGTAGCAACACGTGCAGGCGGGGCGAACCAAACCGTGGCCGCTGCTGCGCCAGTTCGCGTAGCCGTTGCCGCACTTCGTGGTCGACGTCAGACGGCACCGATCGCCGGAATGTCCGGCGATTCAGGCCAATGAGCGCGCACGCTCGACGCTCCGAATAGTCGTGCTGTCCAATTACCTGCTGCACGACTTCCCGGCGCTGCGCGGGCGAACTCACTTTTTTCCGAGCACGTCCTTCAGAACCTGGATGTCCAGCGCCTGGTCTGCCACCAGCCGCTTGAGCCGCTGGTTTTCCTCCTCCAGTTGCCGCAATCGTCGCGCTTCCGACACATCCATGCCGCCGTAGCGGCTACGCCAGTTATAAAACGTCGCATCCGATATGCCGTGCTTGCGGCACAAGTCTGCGACCTTCATGCCGGCATCGGCTTCCCTCAGCACCCCGATAATCTGCTCTTCGCTGAACCGCGACTTCTTCATGACAAGGTTTCTCCTGCGGCCTTGCCACTAACTTTACAGTGGGATACTTCAGAGGGGAAAGGTCAGACACGATTGATGATCCGCATAGACAAGCCCGCATCATCATGCGCATATCCGTGGCGATCGAGTTTGCTCCGAATTCGCGAATCGCGTCTCGTCACAACTAGGTCTGAGCGACGCCATTAGTCTGCCGACTATCTCAACCAGCTAGCGGCTACAAAGCAGTTGGCGTACTGCTGTGTTTCTTGCGCAGTGCTCGGATGGGCGCTGTACACAACGAAGATAAAGAATGGAGAACTAAGATGAAGGATGACCGTCGAAAACCGGCGAGCGACGCCCGTTCTGCCGGAGAAAATTTACTTCCAAATGGCACGCTGCATTCAGTTTCTTCATCAGGTAAGTTTGATGCAGCACCGTCCTCGAACGACCACGCAGTTCACGAAATCCGCAAGAGTACGTCGGGCGACTCAGTTTCAGAGCAGCCTGCGGTGAGCCGAAAAGACATGTACAAAGAAACCATCGCGATGGTCAAAGATACACTCGACGTCGCATGGAAAGTAGCTCCTGTTTCCTTCCTTCCAGCGGCTCTATTCGTTTGGAGTTATCTGCGGTCAATACATTGGACAAGCTTGTTCCAGGATTCGGCAATGTCAGGCAGCGGTTTGATCTTTCTTTTTATTGCGGCAATGCTTATCGCGGTCGCTGTCCTATTGCAGTTCATCGCGCCCTCGCTGCTTCTGATTAGCACCATGTGGAACTACCGCCAGGAACGTACTCTTCCGAAAGCGGTTCCACGGTTGTTTCTATGTGCAACTATTGGATGGCTCGCTGGATTTGTCTTGGTGGTTGAGCTGGACACGAGTCAGGTCTGGATCATGTTCGTGATGGCCTTTCTTGCAGCATTTGCTTTTGGAATCTATAACGGCAGATCATTAGATGTTTCTCAAAAGAGTGGTGCAAAATTTCCTATCCATGCAATCCACGCTGGTGGCTTGGCTCTAGCTGCCATTTTGGCACTGACAGCGACATCGATTCCTCTCCTGATTACTCTGCACATCGCGGAGCGATATGCAGACGGCGGTTGGCTCGAGAAGCTGCTCGTGTTCGCCGTATTCATTGGCACAACGGCCGTTAGCCTGCTGCCTGCAATCATGTATCTTAACGCTCGTACCTGGAGGCCGGGCTTTTACCAACCCCTTAAGCTGGCTTCACTTGGGGCCTTTCTGCTTTCGTACATCGTAGTGTCCGGCGCAGCGCTTTTTGTACCCGTTTCTTCTACGGTCATGCGACTAGCCGGCATCTACAGCAACGAACAGCAAAGTTTTCAGATCTTGCAGCCCAGTCTCACTGCGGCACTTGACGCTGCCGGTGTACCAATTCATAAAGGTGAACAAACAAATATTGCCACCGGATACGTTAGGTATGGCTTCGGAGGTATTCGTCTCCTTTGCCGGCAGCCCTTCGACCCATCCCTCGTATCCGCCGATGCGATAAAGTTGGCGCAGAAAAACAAGACCCCTGACCCGACGATGCTCGCAGGTTCCGGTTGCGTCCAGGCGATGTCATCAGAACTGCGGCCTTTACGAATGTGAGAGAACATTTGCCAGCACGACGGTGATCCGTCAAAGTATGGGGCGGATCACAGCGTATGTTGATTACAGGCGCAATGCTTACCTCTGATATTGCAAAGGTCCACTATGGTTCTTAATCGATATGTTAGTGCTGTGCGCACGATGATTGGCAGCGCGGCCAGGAAGCGCGGAACGGTCACCTTCAAGCAATTGTTCAGTGCGTTTCCACCTGAAACGCCGCCTTCCGATGTGTACGACACGCTGGAGAAGGCGTGCTCAGAACTTGGACCATGGAATGAGGTCATCTATTCCGCGGTGATGGCGAGGGCGAAGGATGGCCTGCCGGGCGACGGCTTTTTTGACATCTTCAAGACGCACCGCAAGATGGAGTTTCGCCGTATCGCCGACGATGCTGAGACGCTCGATCTGGCGGACGAGCAGCGCAAACAAATGACTGAGCTGGAGCGCGAGCGCGTATATGTCCACGCAAGCCTATAAATAACGACGTTCGGTCGCCAATTGCATCGTTGATGCGCGCAAAAAATGGGCCGGTACTGCCCACAGGGGATACCTATGACATACGCAACAAACGATGTATTTACACTCGATCACTTCCGGCGGGCACTCGGCGACGTGAGTGACTTGCACTACGATGACCTGCATGAGATTCCCTACATGAACGTCGCCACAAGGCTCTACCTTACGGCGGGTGTCGCAGTGAGATTCGCCTCGAAGCGCGCGAAGTGCCAGTGGCAGGCATGGCATCTCGATTCATTCGTTACCGATGGCGTTAATCAGCATCAACTCGGTCATGATTTCACGGCAGGGGAGCTACGGTTCTCATCCGAGGGCAAGGGGACGATCCGGGTCAAATACACTGGCAACGCGTCGAACGGAGACGCATATTTTGATCAAGAGCATCTCTTTGGATGGTCTGCGTGAGGTGCGGGCGCAGCGTTCAGCGGTATTGCCGCTTACTGCTTGAAACTCTCTGCTTAGATACTGCGTCAACTCGATGGCGCGTTTCGTAATGCTCGTTTTTGCAGTCCAACGCACCGGGCCTATCCGACATTTTGTGGGCGAGGCGGTTGAACAGCACGTTATCCGCGCGCCTGCATAAATCGCTCTCCGAACAGGATAGCAAACTGGTTCATCGCTGATTTCCAGTCGAAGGCGGACCGCACGGTCTTGGCCAGCACATTGCGCAGCGCCAGCCAGAGCAGCTTGATCGCCTCCTCGAACGTCGGCATTGGCCGAAGCGCGCGTCGGCCATCTGACAGAACTCGGCCGACATTCGACCGGCCGGTCAACATAGAACAACAACCATCCCTACGCCACGATGGCAATGAACGGCCCCCCTCAGCATGAGCTTCCAAACTCACCACACCCAGCGACACAGCTGATCGTCTTTCCCGCAATACTCAACCAAGATACGAAAGCAGGACATGGATGAAGCCTTGGCTTTCGGCGTGTCCAACGTCGCGAGCACGAAACATGCCTGACGAACAGCAACTTCGCCCTATCGCTCCGGCCTCTGGCATCATTGCGGGCTACGTTAAAGGAGTAGCCCGTGTCCCGTCTGACCGACCTGATTGCCCAAACCAAAGCCAAAGATCCACAATTAGGGGCAGATCTTGATCGGGAGTTCAAGGTTCTATCCTCGCGCCTTCCCTTCGGCCTGAACTTTGAGCGCCACCGCCCTGAAGCCGTTGAGTTACCCGAGCGTCTCGTCCGTAAGGGAGACAAGGTCCGCGTTTTGCCGCCACGTGGCACCGTCAAGAAGGGCGATCAGCGCTTGTGGCAGGTGAAAGCAGTCTACAAGGCGACGAAACAAGCCGAATTGATCCTGCTGGGTGTGGAAAGCATCGAGAGGCAGATGGTTGCGCTGGATGATCTAGTGGTGGTGGCGGAGTTCAGTGACACGATCCACCCGGGCCTTGTCAGCACCGGTAAAGTACAGCGCGGGGGCGACAAACCTTTCCATACCGTCATCAACGGCGAGAATTATCACGTCCTCAATGCGTTGACCTACACGCATCGCGGTAGGATCGACGCTATTTATATTGATCCGCCGTACAACTCGGGCGCGAAAGACTGGAAATATAACAACGACTACGTCGGGAACGATGACCTATATAGACATAGCAAGTGGCTTGCATTTATGGAGCGCCGCCTTGCGATTGCGAGGGATTTGTTAAATCCTCAAGGATCGGTGCTCATAGTCACGATCGACGAGAAGGAATATTTGCGGTTAGGGCTCCTTTTAGAGCAAACGTTCCCTGAAGCAAATATCCAGATGGTGTCGTCAGTCATTAACCGCAAGGGCGTAGTCCGAGCGAATGAGCTGACTCGAACTAATGAATTCATCTATTTCGTAAAATTTGGATCTGCCAAACTGGCGGCAGAACGCGACAGTTCGGGTGAGAAAGTTCGATGGGCGAGCCTGCGGCGGTTTGAAGACTCTTCGAGAAGAAATGGTCCCCAGCCTAGGCCTGACCAGTTCTACCCTATTTTCGTCGGCAACCATTCGGGCCGCATTGAGTCAATCGGGACATCGCTCGCGGCTGGTGTTGATCGGTCAACTGTAGACGAGAAAGCCGGCTGCACTACCGTTTGGCCTTTGAAACCGGATGGTACAGAGATGATTTGGGGGCTTACGCCGGCCACGCTAAAGAAACGCTTAGCGGAAGGTTTCGTAAAGGTCATTCCAGGCAAACGTGGAAAGTCTCCCACAATTTACTATTTAACGAGTGGGCAAGTATCGGAGGTCGCCGAAGGTCATTTGAAAGTGACCGGCCGCGACCCGGACGGGTCAGTTATCGTCGAATTCGAGACAGGTAAGGCGGCATTGCCAACGACACAATGGGATAAAGAGTCTCACAACGCACAACCAAATGGTACGGGCTTACTAGCAGCGTTGTTGCCCGGGAGAAAGTTTCCGTTCGCGAAGTCGTTATATGCAGTCGAAGATTGTCTGCGCCTTGCTATCGGCGAAAACGCTAGGGCCGTTGTACTCGACTTCTTCTCAGGGTCCGGGACGGCAGCGCATGCCGTCATGCGCTTGAACCGCCAAGATGGCGGAAGCCGCCAGTCAATCTCTGTGACGAACAATGAAGTTGCGGCAGATGAACAGAAGAGACTACGCGAGCAAGGATTGCGGCCAGGTGACGCAGATTGGGAGCAGCACGGAATCTGCGACTTCATCACTAAGCCTCGCGTCGAAGTCGCCATTACGGGGAAGACTCCGGATGGTCAAGCGATCAAGGGCGACTACAAGTTCACCGACGAATTCCCCATGTCCGAAGGCTTCGAGGAGAATGCAGAGTTCTTCACGCTGACCTACGAGACCCCGATCTCGGTTAGCCACAACTTGGCTTTTCATCGCATTGCTCCATTGCTTTGGTTGCGGGCGGGAGCTCGTGGGCGGCGGATCGACAAGTTGCCGTCCGATGGCTGGGCCGTCGCGGATGCCTATGGTTTATTGACCGACGTTGACGCGGCAACACCCTTCGTCAAGGCAGTGAATGCAGCAACCGGAATCAACACCGTTTACATCGTCACCGACGACGATCGGCGCTATCAAGCGATCGCACGCCGTCTGCCGGACGGTGCGGAGCCCGTGCGCCTGTACGAATCCTATTTGACCAACTTTAGCTTTACCCACGGAGACTGACGGATGAAGTTCACTCTCAAGGATTACCAGCGCGATGCCGTGCGCGACGCTTTGACCAATCTGGGCAAGGCACGCAGGTATTGGCGCGGTGAGAGGGACAAGACCGCCTTCTCCCTCACGGCCGTCACGGGTGCAGGTAAGACCGTCATGGCCGCTGCGGCGTTCGAGGCGCTGTTCCACGGGGACGACGAATTCGGCTTCGAGGCTGACGCGGGTGCCGTCGTCATCTGGTTCAGCGATGATCCCTCCCTAAACGAACAGACCCGCTTCCGACTGATGGAAGCCAGCGACCGTATTAACCACACCGACATGGTTGTCGTGGAGAACACGTTCAATCGGGCCAAGTTCGAAGCGGGGAAGATCTACTTCCTCAATACACAGAAGTTGGGCAAAAACAGTTTGTTGGTTCGAGGGTTCGATCAGGAAGAACTCGAAGCCAAAGCGGGCGACCTGCTGCCCGAGACCCGTCCGGACCTGCGGGCCTATACGATCTGGGACACCATCCAGAACACCATCGAGGACCCAGACTTGACCCTGTACCTGGTGCTCGACGAAGCGCATCGTGGCATGGGCAATTCCACTACCGCCAGCCAAAATGCCAAAAGCACCATCGTCCTTCGTTTGATCAACGGCACAGGTGGGGTGCCGGGCATTCCGGTCGTCCTTGGCATCTCCGCTACGGTCGATCGATTCAACCAGGCGATGGAAGGCGCCGCGAAGCGCATGAAGTTGGATAACGTGACGGTGGACCCGACGAAGGTACAGGAATCCGGTCTGATCAAAGACACGATATTGCTCGACATTCCGGAAGAGGCTGGCGAGTTCGATACGGTATTGGTCCGTCGTGCGACCGACAAGCTGAAGGATTCCACGCAAGCGTGGGGCGAGTACGCCAAGCAGCAGGAAGAATCACACGCCGTTCTCCCGCTGATGGTATTGCAGGTGCCAAACACGCCGGATCCGAACGAGATCGGACGCGCACTGGACACCATCTATGCGCGTTATCCGGAACTGCCGCCCGGTAGCGTAGCGCACGTATTCGGGGAGCACACCACTCAGCGCTTCGGCAACCGTGACGTACCCTACATCGAGCCGCAGCGCGTTCAGGAGTCGAACTGGGTCCGCGTGCTGGTCGCAAAGGACGCGATTAGCACCGGTTGGGATTGCCCGCGCGCCGAGGTAATGGTGTCGTTCCGCGCGGCCAGCGACCGCACACACATTACGCAGTTGCTCGGTCGCATGGTGCGTTCGCCCCTTGCGCGTCGCATCCCCGGCAACGAACTATTGAACACGGTCGACTGTTTGCTGCCGAAGTTCGACCGAAAGACGGCAATGAGTGTAGTCGATGCGTTGATCAGCGGCGATGATACGCAGGCAGCGACGCCGGGTCGCATCCTGATCGATTACGTTGAGGTCAAGCCCAATCCCGACGCGCCAGAATCGGTATGGCAAGCGTTCGAGGCCCTGCCGTCGCAGACCCGTCCGCAACGTGGCGCGAAGCTAGCCAAGCGCCTGACTGCGCTGGCGCATGAGCTGGCATCGGACGGGATTCTGCCGAACGCGGGCAAGTTGGCTCATGCAGCATTGCACGAAGCACTAGACCAGTTCCAACGGGAGAACCGGGAGACGATCGCGGCCCGGCGCGAGGCCGTGTTGACGGTGGACGGGCGAACCGTCCGCGCCGATCTGCAAGGCAAGGCCAAGAGCTTCAACCAGTTGTGGGAAGAGGACGCCGATGCAGCGGCCATCGCCGATGTCTATCGACGTGCCACGCACGTCTTCACGCCCGACATTGCACGTACCTATGTTGATCATCTGGCCTACAAAATGGCCAATCCGGACCACGATCCCGAGGAGTTCCTGGAGGCCATCGTTGAAGCGCGCGTCACTGTGGCCGGCCTGGGCCTTGTGACCGAAGTCCAGGCTTACTTTGACGGCGAGGCTGACCGTCTGGTAAAGGCGTGGATGACGCAATACGGAGCGCGGATCAAGGCGTTGAACGACGACCGCAAGGAATCGTACCGTCAGATCGTCGAGATGAGCGCGGATCCGCAGGACGTAGAATTGATCAAGCCGGAGGCGCGGTTTGAGCCGACGAAGGCCCGTGACGGCGGCACGGTGTTAGACCTGCCGATCTGGAAGAACCATTTGCTCTGCGTTAAGGACGGCGGGTATCCGGCCGAACTGAACGCATGGGAAATAAAGGTGCTCGAAACTGAATCCGGCCGCAAGGGCTTCAGCTTCTGGTATCGCAACCCGCAGCAGCCGGGTCAATCGTCTTTGGGCGTGGCATATCTGGCGGACGGGCAATACCGGATGGTCCGCCCGGACTTCATATTCTTTGCTACGCTCGACGACGGAACTGTGGTCGCGGATCTCGTCGATCCGCACGGCACGCAGTTCAGCGATGCGATCCCGAAATTGCGTGGGCTTGCGCAATATGCGCAGACCCATTCAAAGGTATATCGCCGTATCGAATCCGTTGCGGAAGTGAGCGGCAAATTGCGGGCTCTCGATTTGACTCGCGAGGACGTGCGCGCGGCGATCAACACGTTACAAAGCGGGGATGTCACGGCGCAAAGCCTTTTCGCCGGCAGCCTGGCGAGCGACTATCTTTGACGCCATGGGAAAAGTACAAGTAAGAAAGGCTTCAGCGGAGAACAGGTGACCTACCGTGACCGTTTGACTCGCATTGCGACGTTCGACCGGGAATTTGCGGTGAGCTGTTAGCGCCGATGTAAAACTGACCCACCCGCCGAAGTAAACCTGACCCACCTGGGAGAGGATGGCGGCTTTTTGCCGCCGATGCTGACTCAGGAGCAAGCAGTGGAAATCAAGGTATTGGCAAGACGGGGGACGGCGGTACGGGAGATAGCGCGGCAAACGGGCTTGTCGCGCAACACGGTGCGCCGCTATCTGCGCGACGAGCAGGCGGGGCGTTACAAGCAACGGGAGCCACGTCCGACGAAGCTCGCCCCGTTCAAGGACTACCTGCTCGAGCGTGTCGCCGCTGCGCGGCCGCACTGGATTCCCGCGACGGTGCTGCTTCGGGAACTGCAAGACGCCGGCTATGACGGCGGCATCAGCCAGCTCAAGGCGTTTCTCCTGCCGTACAAGCGTGCCGAACCCGAACCGGTGGTGCGGTTCGAGACGGCGCCGGGCAAACAGATGCAAGCCGATTTCACCGTCATCCGTCGTGGTCGCGCGCCGCTATTGGCGCTGGTGGCGACGCTCGGTTACAGCCGTGCGAGCTTCGTGCGCTTCACCGCCGGCGAAGACGCCACGACGTTGTGCTAGTGCCTACGCGACGCATTCGTCTACTTCGGCGGCACGCCCGAGCAGGTGCTGTTCGATAACGCGAAGTCGGTGGTTGTCGAGCGCGACGCATTCGGCGAAGGCCAGCATCGATGGAACACGCAACTGCTCGCACTGGCCGAGACCTACGGCTTCACGCCGAAGGTATGCCAACCCTATCGGGCCAAGACCAAGGGCAAGGTCGAACGCTTCAACCGCTATCTGAAGGAGAGTTTCGTGGTGCCGCTCGCAGCCACGCTCAAGCAGTCAGGGCTGAAGCTGGATGTCGAGGCCGCCAACGCGCGTATCGGTCGGTGGCTGGCCGAAGTCGCCAACGTTCGCGTGCATGCCACCACGCGTGAGCGTCCGGCAGCGAGGCTGGCTGTCGAGCAGGTAGCACTGCTGCCATTACCGACGTCAACGTCGGCGCCGGCATCGCTCCCACCTTTCCAGCGCCTGAATGCCCACCGCGATGTCGAGTTGTTGAGGATTATCGGTATAGACGCGACGACAGTACCCCTGGCTATCGGTCAGCCCCTTGCACGTGGCACCGGACGCAGAACGAATGTGATACGGCACACCGGATATTGGCTTTCCAGCACGATCTACGACTCGCACTTGCTCGTCGTGCGATTCGCGACGACGTTGGGGTAGTGGATTTCCTGCGGGGCCGAAGCCCATCTCGGCAAGTTCGCCTGCAGTGAATTCCACAGATGCCGTATCTTGAGAAGCGTGCATGACCGGGCTGGGATGGCAGCGGCAAGCACATCGATCACCATCAAGCGCAGCATGCTTCCCCATGATCGAGTCGGGCCGTCGTGGTCCGTGAGCGACGATGACACCTTTCGAATCGCACGCAGAGCAGTAAACCTCCGCGCCTAGAAATGTCACCGGGGTGCCATGGTGTACGAAGAAATCCATACCTTCCAGAACAACGCCGCCGTTCGACGAACGGTCTCCTTTCTTGAGATAGAACCGTCTCATTTTTCTTCGCCTTATTTTATTAGGTCTGCGAAGTCATATCATGGCCATCATCAGCAAACTATTGGACACGTACGAAACTCTTCTCGCGAGTCGAAGCGTGTCATTCCGAGCATCTGCCGCTCGGCTAGTTCGATTGCAACACTGATTTATGAGATGCAATCCGAACTAAACTTCTTATTGCTTCACCGATAAGGAGAAGCGATCTGCTCCACAGCGCGAATCGGAAGAGCGGCTGAAGCGAGCAAAGCAGTAAGAGCGCGGGCCGCATGGGCTGCCACCCATACGACCCGCTGACCACAACCAACTCGTTACCGGAGTCGGAAGATGGCTAACGCCTATAGTAAGTCACGTCCCAAGAAGCTCAAACAGTATCCCGAGGTTGAGCTGACCCTCGGCAACAAGCCTGACCTTCCTCAGGATGGCCAACCGTACATGCCATGGATGCTCGCCATCGACGCGCATTTTGAGATGTTCGGATTCAAGCCGGGTGATCGCGTCTATCTTCGGTTCAACTTTGATTCCCGAAGGGTCATCATCACGCCCGACTACAGCGCGCTGAACTGGCGAGAGCAGCCCTATGGTGCAGCTGCGCAAAAAGAGGACGAGGATCAGGAATACGCAGCGCTGGCCCCTTTGCGCCGCTCTGTTGCCTGGTGATGGCTCGGCGTGAAGCACTTCGGCACGCGCCTTGATGCAAATGGTCCGCGGCGGCGCTACAAGTAACTTCAACAATCGTCACAACAGACGAAAAGTTGCGTTCCGCCCTCTCGGCATTCGACGGCATCGCAATCATCAGCGCATGCAGCACGACAAGCATCCATGCCGAGTACTCCACACGCATTTCGGTCGCTGAAATGCAAAAACCCCCGCCTTTCGGGCGGGGGTTTCTGGCTTAGGGAGCCTGACGATTACCTACTTTCACACGGGAATCCGCACTATCATCGGCGTAGAGTCGTTTCACGGTCCTGTTCGGGATGGGAAGGGGTGGGACCGACTCGCTATGGTCATCAGGCAAAGAGGGGTGTTGCGCTGCTTCGCAGCACAACCAATCTTGGAAGAAGCAGTAATTTTGAGTTGTGTGTATCACACACGAGAATCCAACCTGTCGCCTGGATCGCGGCCAGTGCTTTCGCACGGCGCCGATCGACAAGGCAGACTTGTTATAGGATCAAGCCTTACGGGCAATTAGTATCAGTTAGCTGAACGCATTACTGCGCTTACACACCTGACCTATCAACGTCCTGGTCTCGAACGACCCTTCAAGGGGATCTAGTCCCCAGGGATATCTCATCTTAAGGCGAGTTTCCCGCTTAGAT
>NZ_MDEQ02000014.1 GCF_001883705.2 Burkholderia catarinensis | reverse complement strand
CGTCATCCCCGGCACTGCCGCCGGCAGCCCGGCCTTGATCAGCGACTGCCGCGCCGGGTTCTGCCCCGAGCCGGCCGTCAGCACCTGGCCCATGATCACTTCGCTGACCTGATCGGGCTTCACGCCCGCACGCTCCAGCACCGCGCGGATCACCGTCGCGCCCAGCTCCGGCGCCGCAATCTTCGCAAGCGAGCCGCCGAATTTGCCGACCGCGGTCCGCGCGGCCGATACGATCACTACGTCCGTCATGTTCAATTCCTGCATCGAAATCGGTTTGTCGTTCTGACGCCGGCACGGGCCGGCTGCAACTGGCGATGGCGCACCTTGGGCCATCCGGCGCGATAGCGGTCGTATGCTGCCGCGCCACGGGCAGCGCCCGGTCGCACCAGCGGCATGCCGGCACGGGCCGCCCATGCGCCGGCGCGTTGCAGCGAACCGGACGTGCGCCGGACACCGCGTGGCACACACGGCGTCCGGCGCACGTCCGGCGCCGATCAATCGTGTCGCGCTCGCACGCGACACGCTCTCACGTGGCTACGTGATTACGCGGCCGATTCGCGCGTGGCCGCTGCGTCCTTGCGCGCGGCGGCAGCCGTCTGCTTGGCGCCACGCGTTGCCGTTTCGCTGACCGCGTCGAAGCCGCTCTGGGCGGCCTCGATCGCCTGCCCCGTCGCGGCGCGTACGGAGTCGGCCGCGGCGGTCGCCGCGGACAGCGCCGTATTCAGCGCGGCCACCACGGGCGCCGAGCCGGCCGGCGCATGCTTCGACAGTTCGCCGAGCGCGTCCTTCAGGCGCTTGTCGTTCTGTTCGTACTGCGCCTGCGCGACCTTCGCCCATTCGGATTGCGTCGACACCGCGATGTCGAACAGATGGCGGCCGTACGACACAACCTTGCCGGCCGTTTCCTGCGGCGCGGCGACCTGCTGCGCGAAGCCCGCGACAGGATTGTTGCTGTTGAACGCGTTCTTCAGCTTGTCCTCATACTCGTCGAGCGCCGTCCGGGCCGCTTGCACGTTGAGTTCGACGACAGCCTCGAAACCGTGGATCGCCGGACGGGCGATCGCAAACCACGCTGCGATTCCGGATTGATATTCGGCGGCGAATTTTTCGGGGGCAAATACGGACATCGGGCACGCTCCTGTTGGCAATGCGAGAGAGGACGTAAAGAAAAATGGAAGCCAGATCAAAAGCCTGCTTCCTTATTGGCAACCCGCCACTTATTTTGATGCTGGTGTGAAGGATGCCATTCTAGATCGATTAATTGTCAATTAAATGGCATTAATACTAGGTATAAACCCGTACTCTTTGGCCGAACTGCTGCTGAAGCCCGCGGCACATCGACATCGCAGAGAAGCCGCCTCAACCCACCGTCCGGAAACGCTTTTTACATTTTTACAGCATAGCGCACCATGACTTCGCGCAACATTTACCAGCGCATTATTCCGGTTATTAGAAAACAGGTGCGCATTGAAAATGAAGCGGTCACTTATGTAATCGTTATTTCGATTTTTTTGAAATCGTTTCCGGGATTATTAATGAACGAATCAATGATCGGATGAATTGCGGGTCGGAATGGAAAAACGGCCGCATGAAGCGGCCGCGGTCGACACCGGCATGCGCGGGATCAGCCGGCCAGTTCGCGATGCAGTGCGCGGAACTCCTGTGCGAGCTTGTGCCCCGGATCGAGGTGGATCACCGGCGTGGACTGCTGATGCGACTCGCGGATCTTCACCGACGCTGACAGCCTCGACGCCAGCACCGGCAGCCCTTCTTCGACGAGCTCGTCGACCAGCCGTTGCGGCAGGCTCGCGCGCGGCTGGAACTGGTTGATGACGATCCCTTCCACCTCGAGCGCCTCGTTGTGGTCCTGCTGGATTTCCTTCACGTTCTCGAGCAGCGTGTACAGCGCGCGGCGCGAGAAATCGTCGCAGTCGAACGGGATCAGGCAGCGCTCGACCGCGATCAGCGCCGAGCGCGTGTAGAAATTCAGCGCGGGCGGCGTGTCGATGTACACGGCGTCGTAGGTGTCGAGTTCGTTCAGCGCGTCGCGCAGCTTGTAGATCTTGTAGCGCGATTCGAGCTTGCCGTGCAGCGTGTCGAGATCCGGATGCGCGGGCATCACGTCGAGCCCTTCGAACGGGGTCGGATGGATGAACGATGCGACGTCGACCGGACGGAAGTTGAAGGTCAGCGCGGTTTCGAAGAAGCCGGCGACGCCCGGTTGCGCGTCGTCCGCCGCGTCGCCGAGCAGGTAGCGCGTGGAGTTCGCCTGCGCATCGAGGTCGATGACGAGCGTGCGCAGCCCTTCGCTCGCGCTGATCGCCGCCAGGTTGCAGACGATCGTCGATTTGCCCACGCCGCCCTTCTGGTTGAATACGACCCGCCGCATGGTGTCCCCTCGATCGAAACGTCGAAAGGAGCAGCATAGCCCGTCAATAATGGCGGCCACATGACGCAGGTCGAATTGCGTTCGACCGCGCGCGGCACACATCAGGTGCGCGGCAGCGCCCCCGATACATACCGGTTGCCGGGCACGCTCCACCGCCACGGGAGATCGATGCCGACGCGAATGCCGATGCGCGGCCCGCCTGTCGGATTCGCGGGCGGCGCCATGCCGTCGTCGACGATCGCGAACCCTTCGCGCGCGCCAGCCAGGTCGACGCCGTCCTGGGCGCCGCCGATCCCCATCGCCTGGGTCAGCCGGGCCGGCCCCCGGCACAGGTCGCGATCGCGCGTCTGCGGCGGCCGTGCCGCGCGCATGCGTTCGAGCCCCTGCAGCGGTTCCAGCGCACGGATCAGCACGCCCGTGCCCGTACCTTCTGGGCCGCACACGCAGTTACAGCACCAATGCATGCCGTATGTGAAATACACGTAGAGGTGCCCCGGCGGCCCGAACATCGTCGCATTGCGCGGCGTCTTGCCGCGATAGGTGTGCGCCGCCGGGTCGATCGCGCCGGCATACGCTTCCACTTCGACGATGCGGCCGGCCCGGCCGTCCGCTGCCGCAAGGATCTTGTTGAGCAATTGCGGCGCGACGTCGGTGGCCGCGCGGTCGAAGAACGCACGCGACAACACGTTGCCCGGCCACGGAAGTGCGGTGTCATTGCGCCGCATCCCGCCCCTCCGGTTGACGACCGGATACGGTCTTTGCCTGCAGATGGAGCTGACGGTACGCGTCGACCAGATCGTCGAGGCCGAACGCGAGATTTCTCCCGCTGGGATTGGGCAACACCCAGACACTCGCACGCTGTATCCGGGCCGTTTGCAATCCCCACGCGACTTCGCGCTGACCGGAAAGCGCCGAGTACGCGGCCTTGCCGAGAAAGGCGACAAAGCGCGGCCCATAACGCGCTACCTTCTGCTCGAACTCTGCGGCTGCGCCGATGAATTCCGCGCGCGAAAGCTGATCGGCACTCGCGGTCGGCCGCTTCACTACCGTCGTCAGGCCGCAGCCGTACCGGAGTATCGCGCGATCGCCCTGCGGCGAAATTTCCGCTGGCGTGAAGCCCGCGAGATGGATGACGCGCCAGAAGCGATTGTTTCTCCCCGCGAAGTGATGCCCGGTCGCGGCCGCGGTCATGCCGGGGTTGATCCCGCAGAACAGCACGTCGAGATGAGGAGCGATGAGGTCGGGAAGTTCGTCAGCCACGTTTCGTCTGGAGTGCGCGGTATGAGGACGTAAACGAAGAAGGGCCCGAAAACCCGGGCCAAGCGACTGGCTTGACTCGGACATTCGGGCCCATCGTAATGCAGGATGCCGACTTGCCGATCAGAACGGGATATCGTCGTCCATCTCGTCGAAGCCGCCGCCGGCCGGTGCGCTCGGGCGGCTCTGCGCGCCACCGCCGGCAGCACCGCCACGCGGCGCACCGCCACGCGCCGCGCCGCCGGCGCGACCGCCACCACCACCGGCACGTTCCATCTGCTCGCCACCACCACCGTAGCCGCCGCCGTAACCGCCTTCGTCACCGCCACCGCCGCCGCCGCCCGCACCGCCGCGGCCGCCGAGCATCTGCATCTGGTCGGCGACGATTTCGGTCGAGTAGCGATCCTGGCCGTCCTGGCCCTGCCACTTGCGCGTGCGGATGCGGCCTTCGATATAGACCGACGAACCCTTCTTCAGGTATTCGCTGACGATTTCCGCCAGACGGCCGAAGAACGCGACGCGATGCCACTCGGTCATTTCCTTCATATCGCCGCTTGCCTTGTCCTTATAGCGGTCGGTCGTCGCGAGACGGATATTCGCAACCGCGTCGCCGCTCGGCAGGTAACGGACTTCAGGATCGGCGCCGAGATTGCCGACGAGGATGACCTTGTTGACGGATGCCATGTGTTTCTCCAGTAAATTCGATGCCGGGCCGCCCGCGCCTATCGTCGGAACGGCCCGCCGGACAAGCCGGCGAACGCCGCCGGTGCCTGCCCGAAGTAGGTTCAGGCCTTGCGCGGCGGCGCTTTCATGCTGGCCGCGATTATAAGCCACGCGGCAACGAGCCCAGAGCACGCGTAGAACACCGTGTTCGCGCCGCCGTGCTTCAGCAGCCAGCCGCCCGCGATGCCGCCGAGCGCGAGCCCGATCGACTGCGTGGTGTTGTAGACGCCCGTGGCCGCGCCCTTGCGCGAACCCGGCGCGAGCTTCGACACGAGCGAAGGCTGCGACGCTTCCAGGATGTTGAACCCGAGGAAGTAGACGAACAGGATCGCCGCCACAATCAGGATGGTATGCGGCGCGCTGCCCAGCAGCAATTGACCGATCAGGATAGCCAGAATGCCGCCAAGCAGCACCGGCTTCATCTTGCCCCGTTTTTCCGCGACGATGATCGCCGGGACCATCATCACGAACGCGAGCCCCATCACCGGCAGGTAGACCTTCCAGTGCGCGGCGACCGGCAGCCCGCCGTCGACCAGCAGGCGCGGCACGACGAGGAACAGCGCGGTCTGCGTCGCGTGCAGCACCAGCACGCCGAAGTTCAGGCGCAGCAGCTCGACGTTGTGCAGCACCTCGGCGAACGGCGCGGGCACGTGCACGGGCTTTGCCGCGTCGGGCACGATCCACACCACGACGCCGATCGCGAGGATCGACAGCACGCCGACGATCGCGAACAACCCGCTCATCCCGACCCAGTGGAACACGATCGGCGCGCCGACGATCGCGACCGCGAACGACACGCCGATCGAGCCGCCGACCATCGCCATCGCCTTCGTGCGGTTCTGCTCGGAGGTCAGGTCGGCGATGAACGCGAGCACCGCGGACGACACGGCGCCCATCCCCTGGATCACGCGGCCGACGATGATCCACGTGATGTCGTGCGCGGACGCGGCGACGAAGCTGCCGAGCGCGAAGATCACGAGGCCCGTGGCGATCACCGGCTTACGGCCGAACTTGTCGGACGCCCAGCCGTAGAAAATGTAGAACAGCGACTGCGTGACGCCGTAGGCCCCGAGCGCGATGCCGACGAGCAGCACGTTGTCGCCGCCCGGGATGGTTTTCGCGTAGACCGAGAACACCGGCATGATCATGAACAGGCCGAGCATGCGCAGCGCGAAGATCGCCGCGAGCGACGTGGTCGCGCGCAGTTCGGGCGCACTCATGCGGGAAGACGTGGCGGACGGATTGGACATCGGGAATGAATTTCGAATGATCGGAATGCCCGCCCGGCACCGGGCGGCGGAAGATCAGGACCATCGGCCCGGGAGGCCCGGCTGGCAATCGTCGGGGCATGATGCAGGTAGCCCACAGGCCGCCTGGAATCGCGCGGTGCGACCGCTTTCCCCGGCGCAGGCGCCGTCTTGCTGCCACCTGCTGTAAAGGCTGGGGCCCCCAAACGACGGCCTCGAAAAGCCGTTATAGTAGCAGGTTTGGTCCCCTCCATTTTCGCCAGGTTCATGGAACAGATCCGTATCCGTGGGGCACGCACCCACAACCTGAAAAACGTCAATCTCGACCTGCCGCGCCACAAGCTGATCGTGATTACCGGGTTGTCCGGGTCGGGCAAGTCGTCGCTCGCGTTCGACACCCTTTATGCCGAGGGCCAGCGCCGCTACGTCGAAAGCCTGTCCGCGTATGCCCGCCAGTTCCTGCAGTTGATGGAGAAACCCGACGTCGACCTGATCGAGGGTCTGTCGCCCGCGATCTCGATCGAGCAGAAGGCGACGTCCCACAACCCGCGTTCGACCGTCGGCACGGTCACGGAAATCCACGACTACCTGCGACTTTTGTTCGCACGTGTCGGCACGCCGTACTGCCCCGACCACGACATCCCGCTCGAGGCGCAGAGCGTGTCGCAGATGGTCGACGCGGCGCTCGCGCTGCCCGAGGAAACCAAGCTGATGATCCTCGCGCCCGTCGTCGCGAACCGCAAGGGCGAGCACGCCGAGCTGTTCGAGGACATGCAGGCGCAGGGTTTCGTGCGCTTTCGCGTGTGCTCGGGCGGCGGCACCGCGAACGAAGGCGTCGCGAAGATCTACGAGGTCGAGTCGCTGCCGAAGCTCAAGAAGAACGACAAGCACACGATCGACGTCGTCGTCGATCGCCTGAAGGTGCGCCCGGACATGAAGCAGCGCCTCGCCGAATCGTTCGAGACGGCGTTGCGCCTCGCCGACGGCCGCGCGATCGCGCTCGAGATGGAGTCCAACCACGAGCACCTGTTCAGCTCGAAGTTCGCGTGCCCGATCTGCTCGTACTCGCTGCAGGAGCTCGAGCCGCGCCTGTTCTCGTTCAACAACCCGATGGGCGCGTGCCCGGAATGCGACGGCCTCGGCCAGATCACGTTCTTCGACCCGAAGCGGGTCGTCGCGCACCCGTCGCTGTCGCTCGCCGCCGGTGCCGTGAAGGGCTGGGACCGCCGCAACCAGTTCTACTTCCAGATGCTGCAGAGTCTCGCGGCATTCTACGAATTCGACATCGACGCCGCGTTCGAGGATCTGCCGGAAAAGATCAGGAAGGTGCTGCTGTTCGGCTCGGGCAAGCAAACCATCCCGTTTTCCTACATCAACGAGCGCGGCCGCACGACGATCCGCGAGCACGTGTTCGAAGGGATCATCCCCAACCTCGAGCGCCGCTATCGCGAGACCGATTCGGTCGCGGTGCGCGAAGAATTGTCGAAGTACCAGAACAACCAGCCGTGCCCGTCGTGCGACGGCACGCGCCTGCGCCGCGAAGCCCGCCATGTGCGGATCGGCACCGGCGACTACGCGCGCGGCATCTATGAAATCAGCGGCTGGCCGCTGCGCGACGCACTCGGCTATTTCGACGGCCTGACGCTCGAAGGCGCGAAGCGCGAGATCGCCGACAAGGTGGTCAAGGAAATCGTCGCGCGGCTGACGTTCCTGAACAACGTCGGCCTCGACTACCTGTCGCTCGAGCGCAGCGCCGAAACGCTGTCGGGCGGCGAGGCGCAGCGCATCCGGCTCGCGTCGCAGATCGGCTCGGGCCTGACGGGCGTGATGTACGTGCTCGACGAGCCGTCGATCGGCCTGCACCAGCGCGACAACGATCGCCTGATCGCGACGCTCAAGCACCTGCGCGACCTCGGCAACTCGGTGATCGTCGTCGAGCACGACGAGGACATGATCCGCACGGCCGACTACGTCGTCGACATGGGCCCCGGCGCGGGCGAGCACGGTGGCGTGATCGTGGCCGAAGGCACGCCGAAGCAGGTGCAGTCGAACCCGCAGTCGCTGACGGGCCAGTACCTCCTCGGCAAGCGCACGATCGAGTATCCGGACGAGCGGCTCGCGCCCGATCCCGAGCGGATGCTGCGCATCGTCGACGCGCACGGCAATAACCTGAAGCACGTCGATCTCGAGCTGCCGGTCGGCCTCCTGACCTGCATCACCGGCGTGTCGGGCTCCGGCAAGTCGACGCTGATCAACGACACGCTGTATCACGCGGTCGCACGCCACCTGTACGGCTCGTCGGCCGAGCCGGCGCCGCACGAGGCGATCGAGGGGCTCGAGCACTTCGACAAGGTGATCAACGTCGACCAGTCGCCGATCGGCCGCACGCCGCGCTCGAACCCGGCCACCTACACGGGCCTGTTCACGCCGATCCGCGAGCTGTTCTCGGGCGTGCCGACCTCGAAGGAGCGCGGCTACGATCCGGGCCGCTTCTCGTTCAACGTGAAGGGCGGCCGCTGCGAATCGTGCCAGGGCGACGGCGTGCTGAAGGTCGAGATGCACTTCCTGCCGGACGTCTACGTGCCGTGCGACGTGTGCCACGGCAAGCGCTACAACCGCGAAACGCTCGATGTGCAATACAAGGGCAAGAACATCAGCGAAGTGCTCGACATGACGGTCGAGCACGCGTACGCGTTCTTCAGCGCGGTGCCGGTCATCGCGCGCAAGCTGAAGACGCTGCTCGACGTCGGCCTCGGCTACATCCGCCTCGGCCAGTCGGCCACGACGCTGTCGGGCGGCGAGGCGCAGCGCGTGAAGCTGTCGCTGGAGCTGTCGAAGCGCGACACCGGCCGCACGCTGTACATCCTCGACGAGCCGACCACCGGCCTGCACTTCCACGACATCGCGCTGCTGCTCGAGGTGATCCACCGGCTGCGCGACCAGGGCAACACGGTCGTGATCATCGAGCACAACCTGGACGTGATCAAGACGGCCGACTGGGTGATCGACCTCGGCCCCGAAGGCGGTGCCGGCGGCGGCCAGATCATCGCGCAGGGCACGCCCGAGCAGGTCGCGAAAACGAAGGCGAGCTTTACCGGCAGGTACCTCGCGCCGCTGCTCAAGCGTCCGGCCCGCAAAGCCGCGGCCGGCTGACCCGCGTCCCGCCCTTCCCGCGCGCGGCCGCCTGGCCGCGCGCCCGATCTGCCCCTCCTCGTTTTCCCTTCTGCGTTTACACCACGCGCCAAACGGCCCGTTTGCGGCCCATAATGGCGGCTATACTTTACGGTCGTAAGGTTCGCCATCCGCACCAATCCGGTGCGGCGCCGGGCGAGCGCCGCTCTGCCGCGCATTCCGCGGCATGACACACGAACGACAGGAATCCACGATGGAGAAGCAACAAGAGTCGCGCGATGCGCAGAACCGCGAGCCGCACCTGCGCAGCGTGCGGCTGACGAGCGACTTCAGCATGCCTAAGCTGTCGGCGATCGAAATCGGCAGCTACCTGTTCGCGCTCGTCACGATGGTGCTCGTCATCGAGCTCAAGCTGCTCGGCGGGCTGCTCGCGGGCCTTCTGGTCTACCAGCTGATCCACACGATCGCCCCCGTGATCGAACGCCATACGACGAGCATGCGTGCGCGCTGGGTCGCCGTCGTGCTGCTGGCGATCGTGATCGTCGGCGGGCTCACCGGCCTGACGATCGGCATCATCGATCACTTCGAACACACGGTGCCGAACCTGCAGAGCCTGCTCGGCCAGTTGATGCAGATCGTCGAGCAGACCCGTGCACGCACGCCGGCGTGGATCGCGAACCTGCTGCCCGTCGACGTCGAGCAGATGAAGACGAAGGCGGCCGTGCTGATGCACGCGCACATGGATCAGCTTCAGCAAAGCGGCAAAAGCGTCGCGCGCGGCTTCGGCCATGTGCTGTTCGGGATGATCATCGGCGCGATGATCGCGATCGGCGTCGAACACGGCAAGGTGCGCCGCCCGCTGTCGACCGCGCTCGTCACGCGCGTGTCGCGCTTCGCCGAGGCGTTCCGCCGGATCGTGTTCGCGCAGATCAAGATTTCGGCGATCAACGCAACGTTCACGGGCATCTACCTGCTCGTCGCGCTGCCGATCTTCCACGAGCGGCTGCCGCTGTCGAAAACGCTGGTGCTCGTCACGTTCATCGTCGGCCTGCTGCCCGTGATCGGCAACCTGATCTCGAACACGCTGATCGTCGCCGTGTCGATGTCGGTCAGCATGGGCACCGCGATCGCGTCGCTCGCATTCCTCGTGATCATCCACAAGCTCGAATATTTCCTGAACGCGAAGATCATCGGCGGCCAGATCGAATCGCGCGCGTGGGAGCTGCTGCTCGCGATGCTCTTCATGGAAGCCGCGTTCGGGCTGCCGGGCGTGATCGCCGCGCCGATCTTCTACGCGTACGTCAAGCGTGAGCTGTACATGCTGCGGCTGATCTGACGCCCGCGCCGCGCACGATAATAAAAAAACGCCGCGCCCCGTGAAGGGCGCGGCGTTTTTGTTTGCGTGCCGCGCCGACCGGCGTCCGGCGCACGCAAATGGCCGATCAGCGGAACACGACCGTCTTCGTCCCGTTCAGCACGACCCGGTGCTCGACGTGCCACTTCACCGCGCGCGCGAGCGTCACGCACTCGACGTCGCGACCGATCGCGGTCAGCTGGTCGGGCGTCATGCTGTGGTCGACGCGCTCGACTTCCTGCTCGATGATCGGGCCTTCGTCGAGATCGGTCGTCACGTAGTGCGCGGTCGCGCCGATCAGCTTCACGCCGCGATCGAATGCCTGGTAGTAAGGCTTCGCGCCCTTGAAGCTCGGCAGGAACGAATGGTGGATGTTGATCGCGCGCCCGGCGAGCTGCTTGCACAGGTTCGGCGACAGGATCTGCATGTAGCGCGCGAGCACGACGAGATCGGCCTGGTGCTCGTCGATCACATCCAGCACGCGCGCTTCCTGCGCGGCCTTCGCGGCGTCGGACGAACCGCCGATCAGCGGGAAGTGATGGAACGGGATGTTGTAGCTTGCGGCGAGCTGGTAGAACTCCTTGTGGTTCGACACGATCGCCGGGATCTCGATCGGCAGCTGGCCGGTGCGATAGCGGAACAACAGGTCGTTCAGGCAATGGCCGATCTTCGACACCATGATCACGACGCGCGGCTTCACGGCCGCGTCATGCAGCTCCCAGCGCATCGAGAATTGCTCGGCGAGCGGCGCGAATTCCTTGCGAAGCGTGTCGAGCGCCGACGCGGCATCCGCACCGCCGCCGTCCTGCTCGAAGTGCACGCGCATGAAGAATTCGCTGGTGCGGCTGTCGCCGAACTGCGCCGAATCGAGGATGTTGTTGCTGCGCTCGAACAGGAAGCCCGAGACCGCATGGACGATGCCGTGCCGGTCGGGGCACGACAGTTTCAAGATAAAGCTGTGATCGGTCGGCATGACCGCTACTCCCTTTGTTTCCGTATTCGTCAAATTGCCCGTTCGCGCCGCCGTGCCGCGCGTCGCGGCACGCGTCACGCGGCCGGTGCGAACAGCGCGTCGATACCCGCCGCGTCGGCCGCCGCGAGCCAGCGGTGGCGCAGCAGCGTGTCGAGCGTCGCGAGGCTCGCGTCCATCGTCGCGCGGCCCGCGCGCAGCCAGCCGACCACCTCGGGCACGCCGGCCAGCAGGTGCTCGGCCACTTCGCCGTCCTGGTTGCGCGGCGCGAAATCGGGCGGCAGCGGCAGGTCGTACACGAAGATCAGTTCGGACTGCGTGCCTTCCGGCAGCGAGCACAGCACCTGCACCGCGCGGCCCGCGATCGCGCGCGCGGCCAGTTCGGCCGGAATGCCGGCTTCTTCCCAGCATTCCTTCGCGAGCGTCTCGTGAACGCCCAGGCCCCAGCCGATCCCGCCCGCGACGACGTTGTCGAGCATGCCGGGGTCGGTTGCCTTGGTCTCGCTGCGGCGGCCGAGCCACATCTGCGGCGGCGCCGCGGCGGACGGCTCGCCCGGCGCAACCGCACATTCTACGATGCCGTTCAGGTGCACCGCATAAGTCTGCGTGCCGAAGAAGCGCGACGCGGCGCGCTCGATGTACGCGAGCGGCGGATCGTCGAAGCGGTTGCGGATCGCGTAGATCTCGTCGCGCCAGCCGGGAATCGCGCCTTCGGCCGCGAGCGCGCCGATCGCGCTCGCCAGCGCCATGCTGCGCGCATCGACCGAGTCGTAGCGCGCCGACAGCACGACGCGCTCGCCGGTCAGCTCGAACACGTCGGGCCAGCGGGCGAGCTTCGCGACGTCCTGGCGGCGCACCCAGCCGACCGCCTGGCCGGCGATCTCGAAACGCAGGTGCGCGGCCGGATCGAAGCAGCGCGCGGCCGCGATGCACGGAAACGTCATCGCCCTCAGTCCTTCAGCGCAACGCGGATGCCGATCGCGATGAACGTCGCGCCGGCGATCCGGTCGAGCCAAACGCCGGCCTTCGGGCGGCGCTTCAGCCACGCGCCGATCATGCCCGCGCCGACGCCGAACAGCGAGAAGATCGCGGCCGTCTGCAGCATGAACAGCGCGCCGAGCTCGAACATCTGCAGCGTCACGCCCTGCGCGCCGTGCGGATCGACGAACTGCGGCAGGAACACGACGAAGAACAGCGTGACCTTCGGATTCATCAGGTTGCCGATCACGCTCTGCCGGAAGATCGTGCCGAGCGGCTGCGGCGGACGCGCGTGCGCATTCGCGAGCCCCTGGCTGCGCAGTGCCTTGATGCCGATCCACACGAGGTACGCGGCGCCCGCGAGCTTCAGGATCTGGAACGCGACCGGCGACGAACGCAGCACGGCCGCGACGCCGAGCGCCGCGAGCGTCGTGTGGAACAGGATCCCGGCCGTGAAGCCGAGCGCGGCGACGAAGCCGGCCGCGCGGCCCTGCGAGATGCCGCGCGCGAGCACCTGCAGGTTGTCGGGACCGGGCGCGAACGTGATCGCGATCGACGTGGCGAGAAACAGCATGAAGTTGGGCATCGTGACCTCGCTGCGTGAGCCGGCGTTCAGTGGCCGGCGAATTCGGTGACGGTATAGACGGGCAGTCCGGCGTTGCGCAGCAGCGCCGAGCCGCCGAGATCGGGCAGGTCGATGATCGCCGCGCCTTCGACGACCACCGCGCCGAGCCGCTGCAGCAGGTTGCGCCCCGCCATCATCGTGCCGCCGGTCGCGATCAGGTCGTCCATGATGATCACGCGGTCGCCCGGGCGGCACGCATCCTCGTGGATCTCGACCGTCGCGCTGCCGTATTCGAGGTCGTACGATTCCGAGCGCGTCTTGTACGGCAGCTTGCCGACCTTGCGGATCGGCACGAAGCCGACGCTCAGCTCGTACGCCACGATCGGCGCGATGATGAAGCCGCGCGCGTCGAGGCCCGCGACGTAGTCGAGCTTCGCATCGACATAGCGCTCGACGAACAGGTCGACGAGGATGCGCAGCGCCTTCGGGCTCTGCAGCAGCGTCGTGATGTCGCGGAACATCACGCCCGGCTGCGGCCAGTCGGGCACCGTGCGGATCTGGCTGTGGATGAAGGCGACCGGATCGAGCGGCGCGCCCGACGACGAATGCGGCATGAAACTCTCCGAAAAAAACGGTGCGCGAAGATCGGGCACCGTTTCGAATAAATACGGGTCAGGTTATGAATCGCGGGTCATGCAGCTGCGGCCGGCGGCTCGCGCCGATGGCGCGACAACCGCTCCTCCGCGAGCGCGAGCGCCTCGGGCAGCCCGCGCAGCACCACGATGTCGCTCGCGCGCAGCTTGGTCTGCGGATCGGGTTCGACGCCGCGGATGCCATGCCGGCGGATCGCCGTGACCTCCAGCCCGAGCGCATACAGCCCGAGTTCCTCCAGCGAGCGCCCGACCGCGTCCGCACGCGCATCGACCGGCACCGATTGTAGCCGCACCTGCTCGTGGTCGTCGTCGTCCGCGTCGTCCGCGCCGCGGAAATAGCCGCGCAGCAGGCGGTAGCGCTCGTCGCGCATCTCCTCGACGCGCCGCACGACCTTGCGCATCGGCACGCCGACCAGCACCAGCGTATGCGACGCGAGCATCAGGCTGCCCTCGACGATCTCCGGAATCACCTCGGTCGCGCCGGCCGCGAGCAGCTTCTCGAGATCGGCATCGTCGACGGTGCGCACGATCGCGGGCAGCGTCGGCTCGAGCTCGTGCACGTGGTGCAGCACGCGCAGCGCCGACGGCGTGTTCGCATAGGTGATCGCGACGGCCGCCGCACGGTGGATACCGGCCGCGACCAGCGACTCGCGGCGCGCCGCGTCGCCGAACACGACCGATTCGCCGGCCGTCGCGGCCGCGCTCACCCGATCGGGGTCGAGGTCGAGCGCGACGTACGAAATGCCTTCCTGTTCGAGCATGCGCGCCAGGTTCTGGCCCGCGCGGCCGTAGCCGCAGATGATCACGTGGCCGCGCTGCTTGAGGCTTTGCGTCGCGATCCGCGTCATCTGCAGCGACTGCTGCATCCATTCGGTCGACGACAGCCGCATCACGATCCGGTCGGCGTTCTGGATCAGGAACGGCGCGGCGAGCATCGACAGCAGCATCGACGCGAGGATCGCCTGCAGCAGCGTCGCATCGACGAGATGCCGGTCGAGAATCAGGTTCAGCAGCACGAAGCCGAATTCGCCGGCCTGCGCAAGGCCGATGCCGGTGCGCATCGCGACGCCCGGCGTCGCGCCGAACAGCCGCGCGAGCCCGGCGATCATCGTCCCCTTGAACAGGATCTGCCCGACGAAGAAACCGAGCACGAGCAACGGGTGCTCCCAGATCACGCGCGGATCGAGCAGCATCCCCGTCGTCACGAAGAACAGGCCGAGCAGCACGTCGCGGAACGGCTTGATGTCCTCCTCCACCTGATGGCGGAACGGCGTCTCGGAAATGAGCATCCCCGCGATGAACGCGCCGAGCGCGAGCGACAGTCCGAAGCGGTCGGTGATGAACGCGGCGCCGAGCGTGACGAGCAGCAGGTTCAGCACGAACAGCTCCTGCGAGCGGCGCCGCGCGACGACGTTGAGCCAGCGCGTCATGAAGCGCTGGCCGACGATCAGCAGCAGCGCGAGCGCGATCACGATCTTGACCGCCGCGAAGCCGAGCGTGAGCGCGAGGTCCTTCGACGATTCGGCGCCGAACGCGGCGATCACGATCAGCAGCGGCACGACCGCGAGATCCTGGAACAGCAGCACGCCGAAGATGTTGCGGCCGTGCTCGGTCTCGATCTCAAGCCGCTCGGCGAGCATCTTCGACACGATCGCCGTCGACGACATCGCGAGCGCGCCGCCGAGCGCGATGCTGCCCTGCCACGTGATGTGCACCCAGTGCTCGAACAGCGCGCCGAGCACGAGCGCGAGCACGAGGGTAGCGACGACCTGCAGCAGCCCGAGCCCGAACACGAGCCGCTGCATCGACCTCAGCTTCGCGAGGGAGAACTCGAGGCCGATCGAAAACATCAGGAACACCACGCCGAATTCCGCGAGATGCTCGGCCCGTTCGAGATCCGCCGTGATGCCGAACGCGTGCGGGCCGACCACGATGCCGACGGTCAGGTAGCCGAGCATCGGCGGCAGGTTCAACGAGCGAAATACGACGACGCCCACTACCGAGGCCAGCAGCAGCAGCAGGGTCATTTCGAGCGGGGAAATCACGGGCGAAGCGTCCTCGTTCGTCGGGGCCACGGCAATGCGGGCACGGGTGGTGGCGGTGGTCAGGCGATATCGGACGAGTCCGAAGGCGCGGCGCGGCGAACAAACGCCTTTGCTATACTCCGCGCATGATAGCGAAAATCAATGATGACCGGGCGCTCGCGCTCGCCCGCGACGTGCTCGACATCGAGGCGGACGCCGTGCGCGCGCTGCGCGACCAGCTCGACGGCGGCTTCGTCGAGGCCGTCGCGCTGCTGCTCGGCTGCCGCGGCCGCGTGGTGGTGTCCGGTATCGGCAAATCGGGGCATATCGCCCGCAAGATCGCAGCAACGCTGGCCAGCACCGGCACGCCAGCCTTCTTCGTTCATCCTGCCGAGGCCAGCCACGGCGACCTCGGGATGGTCACCGCCGACGACGTCTTCATCGGCATCTCCTATTCCGGCGAATCGGAAGAGCTCATCGCGATCCTGCCGCTCGTCAAGCGGATCGGCGCGAAGCTGATCGCGATCACGGGTCGCGCGGGGTCGAGCCTCGGCACGCTCGCCGACGTGAACCTGAACGCCGCGGTCGCCAAGGAAGCGTGCCCGCTGAACCTCGCGCCCACCGCGAGCACGACCGCCGCGCTCGCGCTCGGCGATGCGCTCGCCGTCGCCGTGCTCGACGCGCGCGGCTTCGGTTCGGAGGATTTCGCGCGCTCGCATCCGGGCGGCGCGCTCGGCCGGCGCCTGCTCACCTACGTGCGCGACGTGATGCGCTCGGGCGACGACGTCCCGTCCGTCGGGCTCGACGCGACGCTGTCGGACGCGCTGTTCCAGATCACCGCGAAGCGCCTGGGCATGACCGCCGTGGTCGACGCCGGCGGCAAGGTCGCGGGCATCTTCACGGACGGCGACCTGCGCCGCGTGCTCGCGCGCGACGGCGACTTCCGCACGCTGCCGATCACCGAAGTGATGACGCGCGACCCGCGCACCATCGCCCCGGATCACCTGGCGGTCGAGGCCGTGGAACTGATGGAGCGCCACCGGATCAACCAGATGCTGGTGGTCGATGCCGACGGCGCGCTGATCGGCGCGCTGAACATGCACGACCTGTTTTCGAAGAAGGTGATCTGATGAGCGCAGCACTGACTGCGGCCGAACGCGCGAGCCGCGTGAAGCTGATGATTTTCGACGTCGACGGCGTGCTGACCGACGGCGGCCTGCTGTTTACCGCGGCCGGCGATGCGATGAAGTCGTTCAATTCGCTCGACGGCCACGGCGTGAAGCTGCTCGGCGAAGCCGGCATCGCGACCGCGATCATCACGGGCCGCCGCTCGGAAATCGTCGCGGCGCGCGCGAAGGAAATGAAGATCGCGCACCTGTTCCAGGGCGTTGAGAACAAGCTCGCCGTGTTCACCGACCTGATCGCATCGCTCGGCCTCACCGCCGACGCGTGCGGCTACATGGGCGACGACTGGCCCGACCTGCCCGTGATGCTGCGTTGCGGCTTCGCGACCGCGCCCGCGAACGCGCACCCGGAGGTGATCGCCCGCGCGCACTGGGTGGCCGAGGCCCGCGGCGGCCAGGGCGCCGTGCGCGAAGTCTGCGACGCGATCCTGCGCGCGCAGCGCCGCTACGACGCGCTGCTCGCAGCCGCCTGCGGAGCCTGACGAATGGACAAGCATTTCCGCTGGACCCAGTTGCTGCCGCTCGCCGCGGTCGCCGCGCTCGCGGGCATCACCTGGTGGCTGCTGCAGGCGACGCTGCCGCCGCCCGGCGAGGGCACCGTGCAGCCGAAGCGCCATACGCCCGATTATTTCGCGGACAACTTCTCGGTCACCGAGCTCGACCAGTCCGGCACGACCCAGTACCGGCTGACGGCCGCGAAGCTGATCCATTACGAAGACACCGAAAACAGCGACCTGGCCGATCCGGCCATGCGCGCATTCCAGCCCGGCAAGCCGGTCGTGACGACCACCGCGAAGCGCGGCATCGTCAACGGCGACGTGTCGATCGTCGATTTGTACGATGACGCGCGCATCCTGCGCGCGGCCGGCGGCGGCGACCCGCAGATGCAGGCCGATTCCCAGCATTTCCGGATCTTCGTCAATGACGATGTGATCCAGACCGAAAAGCCGGTTAAACTTCAGCGCGGCCTGTCGCTCGTCAACGCGACCGACGGCATGAAGTACAACAACGTCACCCGGGTCATCGAGCTTTACGGCAACGTGCGCGGCACGATCGCCGCGGCGAACACGTCCGGCGGCTCGAAAGGTCAACCCAAGTGACGCTTCCCTCACGTGACTGCATGAACGAACCGTTCCCTCGACAGAATTCCGGCGGCGCTGCGCGCGCCGTCCGCGCCGCGCTCGCCGCGACGCTCGTGGCGCTCCCGCTGGTCGGGCTGGCGCCGCTCGCCCATGCCGAGAAGGCCGACCAGAACAAGCCGATCAACGTCGAGGCCGACAACCTGACCTATGACGACCTGAAGCAGGTCACGGTCGCGACCGGCAACGTCGTGATCACGAAGGGCACGATCATCATCAAGGGCGATCGCGTCGAAGTGCGCCAGGACCCCGAAGGCTATCAGTACGCAACTTCGTTCGGCAGCGGCAAGAAGCACGCGACGTTCCGGCAGAAGCGCGAAGGCCTCGACGAGTACATCGACGGCGACGGCGAGCGCATCGACTACGACGGCAAGCAGGACCTGACCACGCTGACGACCGCCGCGACCGTGCGCCGCCTGCAGGGCGCATCGACTATCGCCGATACCGTGCACGGCAGCGTGATCACGTACGACGGCCAGCGCGACTTCTACACCGCGAAGGGCGGCAAGGACGTCGCCGCGCCGGGCAACCCGAACGGCCGCGTGCGCGCGATGCTGTCGCCGAAGAGCGGCGGCCCCGCTCCGCTGAACGGCGCGCCGGCGAAGCTGTCGCCGTCGACCACGATCCAGGGAGCGCCGGACCAATGAACGCGCTACCGAACCGCCAGCCGGCCGGCACCACGAGTTCGCTCGTCGTCCGCAACCTGAAGAAGCGCTACGGCTCGCGCACGGTCGTCAAGGACGTGTCGCTCGACGTGAAGAGCGGCGAAGTCGTCGGCCTGCTCGGCCCGAACGGCGCCGGCAAGACCACCTCGTTCTACATGATCGTCGGCCTCGTGCCGCTCGACGCGGGCGAGATCTCGCTGAACGGCAGCTCGATCAGCCTGCTGCCGATCCACAAGCGCGCGTCGCTCGGCCTGTCGTACCTGCCGCAGGAGGCGTCCGTATTCCGCAAGCTGACCGTCGAGGAAAACATCCGCGCGGTGCTCGAGCTGCAGTTCGGCGAAGACGGCAAACGCCTGTCGAAGGACGCGATCTCGTCGCGCGCCGAAGCACTGCTCGACGAACTGCAGATCGGCCACTTGCGCGAGAACCCCGCGCTGTCGCTGTCGGGCGGTGAACGGCGCCGTGTCGAAATCGCGCGCGCGCTCGCAACCAACCCGAACTTCATCCTGCTCGACGAACCGTTCGCCGGCGTCGACCCGATCGCGGTGCTCGAGATCCAGAAGATCGTCAAGTTCCTGAAGCAGCGCAACATCGGCGTGCTGATTACCGATCACAACGTCCGTGAAACGCTCGGCATCTGCGACCACGCCTACATCATCAGCGACGGCTCGGTGCTCGCCTCCGGCGCTCCGAGCGAAATCATCGAAAACGAAAGCGTTCGCCGCGTGTACCTCGGCGAACACTTCCGCATGTAACCTCTCCCCTCGTGGCTGGCTGCACCCCGCCCGGCATGGCCGCGCGGGGCCGCGCCCCGCTTCGCGGCCATGCCCGCGGCCGGGCGGCGCGCCGCGCGTAATCGCGGATGGCTCAACGCGCCTGGGTCGTGGCAAACTGCCGGTATGACTCCCTCCTTGCCATGAAAGCCAGCCTTCAACTCCGCCTGTCGCAGCATCTTGCGCTGACGCCCCAGCTACAGCAGTCGATCCGGCTCCTGCAGTTGTCGACGCTCGAATTGCAGCAGGAAGTCGCGATGGCCGTCGCGCAGAACCCGCTGCTCGAGAACGACGACGACTGGATCTCGAGCCCGCTGCGCGTCGCGTCGGACGGATCGCTGATCGCGCAGACGCCTTCCGCGCAGAACACCGAGCCTGCCGGGGCGAACAGCAGCAGTTCGTCGGGCGAGCGCGCGGAGCGCGACGAGCCGGCCGGCGCGGACGAATACGACGGTTACGGGTCCGGCGACGGCAACGATGGCCCGCAATGGAATCTCGACGAATTCGGCCGCTCGAGCGGCGCGTCCGACGACGACGATCTACCGCCGCGGCAGGTGCAGGAAGCGGCGACGTCGCTGCGCGACCACCTGTCCGCGCAGTTGCGCGTCACGCAGGCCGGCCCGCGCGATCGCGCGCTCGTGATGTTCCTGATCGAATCGCTCGACGACGACGGCTACCTGACCGCCACGCTCGACGAAGTGCTCGCCGACCTGCCGCCCGAGCTGGAGATCGACTGCGACGAACTGAACGCGGCGCTCGCGCTGCTGCACAGTTTCGACCCGGCCGGAGTCGGCGCCCGCTCGGCATCCGAATGCCTGAAGCTGCAGTTGCTGCGCCTCGATCCGTCCCCGACACGCACGCTCGCGCTCGAGATCGTGTCGCAGCATCTCGAACTGCTCGCCGCACGCGACTTCACGCGGTTGCGCAAGCACCTGAAGGCAAGCGACGACGCGCTGCGCGACGCGCATGCGCTGATCCGCTCGCTGGAGCCGTTCCCCGGCGCCGCGTACGGCAACGCCGAGGCCGACTACGTCGTGCCCGACATCATCGTGAAGAAGGCCGGCCAGGGATGGCTCGCGGAGCTCAATACGGAGGTCATGCCGCGCCTGCGGATCAACAGCCTCTACGCGAACATCCTGCGCAACAGCCGCGGCGATCCGTCGGCCGGTTCGCTAAAGCAGCAGCTCCAGGAAGCACGCTGGCTGATCAAGAATATCCAGCAGCGTTTCGACACGATCCTGCGTGTCGCGCAGGCTATTGTCGAGCGTCAGAAGAATTTCTTTGCGCACGGTGAAATTGCCATGCGCCCCTTGGTTTTGCGGGAAATTGCTGATACGCTGGGCCTACACGAGTCGACTGTCAGCCGTGTGACAACCGGAAAGTACATGCTGACCCCGTTCGGGACGCTTGAATTTAAGTACTTCTTCGGATCTCACGTTTCGACCGACACCGGTGGCGCCGCTTCGTCGACAGCCATCCGAGCCCTCATCAAGCAACTGATAGGAGCTGAAGACCCAAAATCGCCACTTTCGGACAGCCGCATTGCCGAGCTGCTGGCAGAACAGGGTTTCGTGGTCGCACGCCGCACGGTTGCGAAATATCGCGAAGCCCTCAAGATCCCGGCAGTGAATCTGCGCAAGTCTCTTTAAGCCTGCTGCCTGCCCGGCGGCAGGCGTGTCCCGGCCACCGCGCACACGGGGAACATGCCGGGCGACCTGTCCGCGATACGCCGCTTCGTGCGGCACGGGCAAGTCGACCGGAGCGCCGCCTCGATGCGGCCGGGTGGTCACTCGCTTGGAGAAGCACTATGAACCTGAAGATCAGTGGACATCATCTCGAAGTCACGCCTGCAATTCGCGAATACGTGATCACCAAGCTGGACAGGGTGCTACGGCATAGCGATCAGGTGATCGATGGCACTGTGATCCTCTCGGTCGACAACCACAAAGAAAAGGACAAGCAGCAGCGCGCGGAAATCAACCTGCACCTGAAGGGCAAGGACATCTTCGTCGAAAGCGCAAACGGTAACCTGTACGCGGCGATCGACCTGCTGATCGACAAGCTGGATCGCCAGGTCGTCAAGCACATGGAGCGCCTGCAAACGCACGCGCACGACCCGATCAAGCTTCAACCGTCGATCGATCAGATCGAACTGCCGCCGCAGTAACCGTCACCGCAACACACACGCCGCCCGGTTCGCCGGGCGTTTTTTTTGCGACTCCGCGCAGCGGCGCGACCGGTCCGTCCGTGCTGCGCCACGCAAGCGGCTGTGCTCTATAATGTTCCGGTTATCGCCGGGGGGCGTTGGGTGCGGTAGCTGCGTTGCAGGTTGCCGATGCCGAACGTCTTGATATCGCCGAACATGGAAAATCAGTCTGCCGCCGCAAGGAGACCCCAGGCCGCCCAATCGCCTGCCAACATGAATCGCCTAGCCAAAATCCTGCCCATAGAGAACGTCGTCATCGACCTCTCGGTCACCAGCAAGAAACGCGTGTTCGAACAAGCCGGCCTGATGTTCGAGAATCAGAACGGCATCGCCCGCAGCACCGTCACGGACAACCTGTTCGCGCGCGAGCGCCTCGGCTCGACCGGGCTCGGCGAAGGCGTCGCGATTCCGCACGGGCGCATCAAGGGGCTCAAGCACCCGCTCGCCGCGTTTGTCCGGCTCGCCGATGCGATCCCGTTCGAAGCGCCTGACGGCCAGCCGGTCGGCCTCCTGATTTTCCTGCTCGTTCCCGAGCAAGCCACCCAGCAGCACCTCGAGATCCTGTCGGAAATCGCGCAACTGCTGTCCGATCGCGACGCGCGCGAGCGTCTGCACAACGAAACGGATATCGCCGAGTTGCATCACCTGCTCACTCAGTGGCAACCTTGAGTTGATCCGGGCGGAATATTTTCCCGTACGCGGCGGCACACGCCGCCGTTCAGGGCCGTCCGGCGCCGGCCCGGCATGGCGACGTCCGTCGCCGTGCGCACGCACCGGCCCATTGGAGTGACGGAAGTCATGGATACGTCCAGCATCAACGCCCAGAGCATCTTCGACGACAACGCGGCCACGCTGAAACTGAGCTGGCTGACGGGGCATGAAGGCTGGGAGCGCGGCTTTTCGGCCGACACGGTCGGCAACGCGACGTCGAGCGCCGACCTCGTCGGCCACCTGAACCTGATCCACCCGAACCGGATCCAGGTGCTCGGCGAAGCCGAAATCGACTACTACCAGCGGCAGACCGACGAAGACCGCTCGCGCCACATGGCCGAGCTGATCGCGCTCGAACCGCCGTTCCTCGTCGTCGCCGGCGGCGCCGCGGCACCGCCCGAACTCGTGCTGCGCTGCACGCGCTCGTCGACCCCGCTGTTCACGACGCCGATGTCGGCCGCCGCGGTGATCGACAGCCTGCGGCTCTACATGTCCCGCATCCTCGCGCCCCGCGCGACGCTGCACGGCGTTTTCATCGACATCCTCGGGATGGGCGTGCTGCTGACCGGCGATTCGGGCCTCGGCAAGAGCGAACTCGGCCTCGAGCTGATCAGCCGCGGCCACGGCCTCGTCGCCGACGACGCGGTCGATTTCGTCCGTCTTGGCCCCGATTTCGTCGAAGGGCGCTGCCCGCCGCTGCTGCAGAACCTGCTCGAGGTGCGCGGCCTCGGCCTGCTCGACATCAAGACGATCTTCGGCGAGACCGCCGTACGGCGGAAAATGAAGCTGAAGCTGATCGTCCAGCTCGTGCGGCGCCCCGACGGCGAATTCCAGCGCCTGCCGCTCGAAAGCCAGACCGTCGACGTGCTCGGTTTGCCGATCAGCAAGGTCACGATCCAGGTTGCGGCGGGCCGCAACCTCGCGGTGCTCGTCGAGGCAGCCGTCCGGAACACGATCCTGCAGTTGCGCGGAATCGACACGTTGCGCGATTTCATGGATCGGCAACGACTCGCGATGCAAGATCCCGACAGTCAGTTCCCCGGCAAGCTGGTATAACCCGCACGCGCCGGCCGCGCCACGCCGGCGCGTCGAGCCGGTGCTATGATGAAACGTCAGGATTCTCTGCTTCCCATGCGCATCGTCCTTATCACCGGCATCTCCGGCTCAGGCAAGTCCGTCGCGCTGAACGCGCTCGAAGACGCAGGCTATTACTGTGTCGACAACCTGCCGCCGCACGTGCTCCCGGAACTCGCCCGCTACCTTGCCCAGGACGGCCAGCGCCGGCTCGCGGTCGCGATCGACGCGCGCTCGAGCGCGTCGCTCGACGAAATGCCCGGCCTGATCCGCGAGCTGTCGCGCGAGCACGACGTGCGCGTGCTGTTCCTCAACGCAAGCACCCAGTCGCTGATCCAGCGCTTCTCCGAAACGCGCCGCCGCCATCCGCTGTCCGGCTCGCTGTCGCACGATGCGGACGTCGGCCTGCTGTCGTCGCTCGAGGAAGCGATCGAGCGCGAGCGCGACCTCGTCGCGCCGCTCGCCGAATTCGGCCACCAGATCGACACGAGCACGTTGCGTGCGAACGCGCTGCGCACGTGGGTCAAGCGCTTCATCGAGCAGAAGGACACCGCGCTGATGCTGATGTTCGAATCGTTCGGCTTCAAGCGCGGGGTGCCGCTCGACGCCGACCTGATGTTCGACGTGCGCGCGCTGCCGAATCCGTACTACGACCACGAGTTGCGCCCGCTCACCGGGCTCGACCAGCCGGTCATCGCCTTTCTCGACGCACTGCCGATCGTCCACCAGATGATCGACGACATCCATGCGTTCCTGATGAAATGGCTGCCGCACTTCCGCGATGACAACCGCAGCTACCTGACCGTCGCCATCGGCTGCACGGGCGGTCAGCATCGCTCGGTGTTCATCGCGGAAGCGCTCGCCGCGCGCCTCGCACGCGAGGCGAACGTGATCGTGCGGCATCGTGACGCGCCAGTGGATGTCGACGCGTCGTCGCGGCTCGTCTCCGAGGTCGATCGACCCTAGCCGACGCCAGCCCCAACGCCCGCGCGCCATGTCCTCACTATCGACCACCCTGATCGACCTGCCGCTGTTTCCGCTGCACACGGTGCTGTTTCCGGGGGGCCTGCTCCCGCTCAAGGTGTTCGAGGCGCGCTATCTCGACATGGCTCGCGCGTGCCTGCGCGACGACGCACCGTTCGGCGTGTGCCTGTTGAAGAGCGGGCCCGAAGTCGCGCAGGACGGCGCCGTGTCGGTACCCGAAACCATCGGCTGCATGGCGCGCATCACCGAATGCGATACCGGCGAATTCGGGATGCTGTATCTGCAGGCGGTCGGCACGCAACGTTTCGAGCTGCTGTCGTATCGCGTCGAAGGCAACGGGCTGCTGGTCGGCATCGCGGAGCCGCTGCCCGACGACATCCCGCTCGAAAGCGAGCAGACGCTCGCGCAGTTCGGCTCGTGCGCCGAGGTGCTCGAGCGCATCATCGACGCGCTGAAGAAATCCGAACCGGGCAAGCTGCCGTTCGGCGAGCCGTTCCGTCTCGACGATCCGAGCTGGGTGTCGAACCGCCTCGCGGAGCTGCTGCCGCTCGACCTGCGCGCGCGGCAAAAGCTGATGGAGTTTCCTGACGTCGGCGCGCGCATCGACGCCGTGCACCACGTGCTCGACCGGCACGGCTGGTTGTAAGCCCAGTCCCCCGAGGGACGTCCTTCGGGGCGGAAAACCTGCGGCGCCCGGCGTTTTCTCGAGCGCGCGGCCCGCGCCGCGCCCTTCTCCCTTCGTTACAGCAGCGGCCCGCTCAGCGCATCGAGCAGCTTGCGCACGGGCGCCGGCACGCCGTACGCATCGAGCCGGCTCAGCGGCACCCAGGCGGTATCCGCGTCCCGCGCGTGCGACGGCGGGCCGCCATCATCCGTCAGGTCGCTCAGCCGCGGCTCGATCTCGAGCCGGAAATGCGTGAACGTATGCGTGAGCGGCGCGAGCGGCACCGTGCCGCCGCCACCGAAGCCGCGCGCGAGTTCCGCGAGCGCGGCGTCGCCGTCGGCTTGCGGCAGGCTCCACAGGCCGCCCCAGATGCCGGCCGGCGGCCGCCGCTCCAGCAGCACGGCATCGCCGTCGCGCAGCACGAGCATCCAGGTCTTGCGCGTCGGCACGGCCTTCTTCGGCCGCGCGGCCGGCAGTTCGCGCTGCCGGCCCGTCGATTGCGCGACGCAGTCGCCCGCGAACGGGCAGCGCGCGCAATCGGGCTTGCCGCGCACGCACAGCGTCGCGCCGAGGTCCATCAGCCCCTGCGTATACGCGCTCACATCGGCCGCGTTCGCAGCGTCGGGCAGCAGCGATTCGGCGAGCGCCCACATGTCGTTCTCGACGCGCTTCTCGCCCGGAAATCCTTCGACGCCGAATACCCGTGCGAGCACGCGCTTCACGTTGCCGTCGAGAATCGTCGCGCGCGCGCCGTATGCGAACGACGCGATCGCCGCCGCCGTCGAGCGGCCGATGCCAGGCAGTTCGGCCAGCGCGTCAGGCGTCGACGGAAACGCGCCGCCGTGCTCGGCGACGACGACCTGCGCGCAGCGGTGCAGGTTGCGCGCGCGCGAGTAGTAGCCGAGCCCCGCCCACAGCGCCATCACATCGTCGATCGGTGCGGCCGCGAGCGCGGCGACGTCGGGGTAGCGTTCGAGAAAGCGCGTGTAATACGGGACGACGGTCGACACCTGCGTCTGTTGCAGCATGATTTCCGACAGCCAGATCCGGTACGGATCGCGGGTGTTCTGCCACGGCAGGTCGTGGCGGCCGTGCACGCGCTGCCACGCGATCAGGCGCGTGGCGAAGGTGCGGTGCAGCGGCGTGACGGGAAACGGAGCGGGAGCGATGCGGGGCGGCTTCAAGTTATCTGGTCGTGGAAAAAGGTTTCAACGCTGGCAGGTCGGGCAGAAATAGGTCGACCGCTGGCCCTGCACGATCTGGCGGATCGGCGTGCCGCATACGCGGCAAGGCTGGCCGGCCCGGTCGTAGACGAAACAGTCGAGCTGGAAATAGCCGCTTTCGCCGTTGCTGCCGACAAAATCGCGCAACGTGCTGCCGCCACGCTCGATCGCGTCGGCAAGCGTCGCGCGCACCGCATCGGCCAGCCGCTCGTAGCGCGGCAGCGAGACCTTGCCGGCGGCCGTCGTCGGCCGGATGCCGGCGCGAAACAGGCTCTCCGACGCATAGATGTTGCCGACGCCGACGACCATGTCGCCCGCGAGCAGCGCCTGCTTGACCGACACCGTGCGGCCGCGCGTGCGCGCGTGCAGCAGCGCGCCGGTGAACGCCGGCGAGAACGGCTCGACGCCGAGGCTCGCGAGGAGCGGATGCGCATGCACGTCGCCCGCTTCGCGCGGATGCCACAGCACGGCGCCGAAACGGCGCGGATCGCGGAACCGCAACACGAATTCGTCGAAGATCCAGTCGATGTGATCGTGCTTCGCGGCGACCGGCACGCCCGCCGCGGGCAACACGCGCAGCGTGCCCGTCATGCCGAGATGGACGATGAACCAGCCCGCGTCGACCTCGAACAGCAGATACTTGCCGCGACGCTCGACGGCGAGCACCTCGCGCGCGCGCAACTGCTCGGCGAGCCCCGCCGGCACGGGCCAGCGCAGCATCGCGGTACGGACGTCGACACGCTCGACGCGGCGGCCCGCGACAAAGGGCTCGATGCCCCGGCGCGTGACTTCGACTTCTGGCAACTCTGGCATGTTTTGCGGGTCTAGACTAGGGTCTGCTTACACGTGGAACGCGCATGCGTTGCCACGAGAACGGCCGCTCGCGAGGCGCGCGACGCTGCGAATACTGGACGTATTCGCAAGGAGCGCAACGCGGCGAGCGGCCGTTCTCGTGGCAACCCCAAATTAAAAAAACATTCCACGGGAATGCCCGAAATCGCGCGCATGGCGGCGTCGCTCGTCGCTTGTTTGACTCGCCAAACGGCGCTCCTCGCTTCTTGCCATGCGCGCGATTTCGGGCATTCGCATGTGCGTTCCACGTGTAAGCAGACCCTATCACGATCGTGCGTGTATTGTAGCGAGCGCGTTACAATCGGTTGAAACATCGAACGGATTTCCATGACCCTGCCCTCGAAGCTGCTTCAGAAGCGCCCCGCCGCCGTGCGCGGCGCGCGCGTCTTCCCGGTCCGTCGTGCACTCGGCGCCGCGCTGTTTGCCGCCTGGACCCTCACCGCCTTCCCGGCCCACGCGCAGGATCCGGCATCGGACGACGCGGAGCCGCAGGGCGCGTTCGAGCATGTGATGTCGGACGAGCAGCAGAATCTCCCCGCCGCGCCGCTGACGAGCCAGATCGTCTACCAGGTGCTTGCCGCCGAGGTCGCGCTCCAGCGCAACCAGCCCGCGCCGGCCTACCAGACCTATCTCGCGCTCGCCCGCGACACGCGCGATCCGCGCATGGCGCAGCGCGCGACCGAGATCGCGCTCGGCGCGCAGAGCCCGGCCGACGCGCTGTCCGCCGCGAACCTGTGGCGCCAGTACGCACCGGATTCGAACCGGGCGTCGCAGGTCGACGCCGCGCTGCTGGTGCTCGCCGGCAAGCCGGCCGACGCGCAGCCGATGCTCGCGCGCGAGCTGGCCCGCGCGACCGGCGAAACCCGCGGCCCGGCGATCCTCGCGCTGCAGGCGCTGCTCGTGCGCGGCTCCGACCGCGTCGGCGGCCTCGCGGTGCTGAAGGACATGCTGAAGAACGACATGAGCCGGCCCGAGGCGCAGCTCGCGATCGCGCGGCAGCAACTCGCGGTCGACGACAAGGACGGCGCCGCGCAGTCGCTGAAGCAGGCGCTGCAACTGCGCCCCGACTACCTGCCGGCAGCCCTGATGCTGTCGCAGATGGGGCCGGCGGAACGCGCGGCCGGCATCGTATCGTTCGAAAAGTATGTTCAGCAGAATCCGAAGTCGCGCGACGCGCGGCTGGCGCTGTCGCAGCTCTATCTCGCCGACGATCGCCTCGACGACGCGCAGAAGCAGTTCGAGACGATGCGCAAGCTCGACTCGAAGGATCCGACGCCGCTGATGGCGCTCGCGCTGATCAAGATCCAGCAGAAGAAGCTCGACGAAGCGACCGCCTACCTGAAGCAGTACGTGCAGCTCGGCGACAAGCAGCCGAACCTCGACGTCGGCCAGGGCTACATCTACCTCGCGCAGATCGCGATCGACCAGGACAACGAGGCTCAGGCGTCGCAATGGCTCGACAAGGTCGACCAGACGAGCCAGCACTACCTCCCCGCGCAGATCACGCGCGCGCAGTTGCTGCAGAAACAGGGCAAGACCGACGAGGCGCGCAAGGTGCTCGACAACCTGCCGATCACGGATCCGCGCGACGCGGCCGTGGTCGCGCGCACCGACGCGTCGATCCTGTTCACCGCGAAGCGCTATCCGGAAGCCGAGGCACGGCTCGGACAGGCAGTCCAGGATTTCCCCGACGATCCCGACCTGCGCTACGACTACGCGATGGCGGCCGAAAAGACCGGCCACTACACGACGATGGAAAAGCAGTTGCGCGAGCTGATCCGCACGCAGCCCGACAACCCGCAGGCATACAACGCGCTCGGCTATTCGCTCGCCGACCGCAACCAGCGCCTGCCCGAGGCCAGCAAGCTGATCGACAAGGCGATGACGCTCGCGCCGAACGACGCGTACATCATGGACAGCCTCGGCTGGGTGAAGTACCGGATGGGCGACACGGCCGGCGCGACGAAGGTCCTGCAGCGCGCGTACGAGCTGCAGCCGAACGCAGAGATCGGCGCGCACCTCGGCGAAGTGCTGTGGAAGAGCGGCGCGCAGGATGACGCGCGTTCCGCGTGGCGTGCCGCGCAAAAGCTCGAGCCCGACAACGAAACGCTCGTGCAGACGTTGAAACGCCTGCAGATCAACGGCCTCTGATGCAGATGTTCCCGATGCTTTCCCTGTCCTCCCGCGCGCAGCGCACGCTCGCCGCGGCCGGCGCGGCGCTCGCGCTCGCCGGCTGCGCGAGCACGCCGCCGTCGGCAAGCGCGCCGGCAGGCGCGGTGCTGCAGACCGCGGCGACGCACGCTTACCATGGCCGCTTCGCGGTGCAGTACGACGACCGCCTCGGCAGGCAGCAGAACGTGTACGGCAACTTCGACTGGCAGGAGCACGGCGACGACGTGTCGCTCGAGCTGCGCAGCCCGCTCGGCCAGACGCTCGCGGTCGTGAAATCGACGCCGCGCGCGGCATCGCTCGAGTTGCCGAATCGTCCGACGCAATATGCGCCGGACGTCGGCGACCTGATGCAGAAGACCCTCGGCTTCGAACTGCCGCTCGCGGGCCTGCGCTACTGGCTGCTGCCGACGGCCGCGCCCGCGACGCCCGCGGAAACCGTGCGCGATCCGGCCGACGGCACGCACTTCAAGCAGATCCGCCAGGACGGCTGGACGATCGATTACCTCGCCTACGCGGACGCCCCGGCCACGGGCGTCAAGCGCGTCAACCTCGTGCGCGCGACGCCGCCGCTCGACATCAAGCTCGTGCTCGACCAGTGAGCACACGCCTAGCCCCGACATACGCATGACCGATTCGACCCGCTCGCTGCGCAACTGCCTTGCGCCCGCGAAACTCAACCTGTTCCTGCACATCACCGGCCGCCGCCCGAACGGCTATCACGATCTGCAGAGCGTGTTCCAGTTGCTGAACTGGGGCGACACGCTGCACTTCACGCTGCGCGACGACGGCCGCGTCGCGCGTGTCACCGACGTGCCCGGCGTGCCCGAGGAAAGCGATCTCGTCGTGCGCGCGGCCAACCTGCTGAAGGCGCACACGGGCACCTCGGCCGGCGTCGACATCGAGATCGACAAGTGCCTGCCGATGGGGGCCGGCCTCGGCGGCGGCAGCTCCGACGCGGCGACGACGCTGCTCGCGCTGAACCGCCTGTGGCAGCTCGACCTGCCGCGCGCGGAGCTCCAGTCGCTCGCGGTGAAACTCGGCGCAGACGTCCCGTTTTTTATTTTTGGGAAAAATGCGTTCGCAGAGGGTATCGGAGAAGAATTAGCTGAGGTAGAATTGCCGACTCGCTGGTTCTTGGTTGTGACGCCACGCGTTCATGTCCCGACCGCTGAAATATTTTCAGATGAGTTGTTGACAAGAGATTCGAAGCCCGTCACAATTGCTGACTTTCTTGCACAGCAAACCAGCGATGCGGGATGGCCAGACAGCTTCGGCCGGAACGACATGCAGCAAGTTGTGACAAGTAAGTACGCGGAAGTTGCGCAGGTGGTCAAATGGTTGTATGATGTGACCCCCGCGAGGATGACCGGCTCCGGAGCAAGCGTGTTCGCAGCGTTTCGCAGCAAACACGAGGCAGAAGCGGCGCAAGCCAAGCTGCCCACCGGTTGGAATGGTGCAGTTGCCGAGAGTCTGAACGAGCATCCGCTCTTCGCTTTCGCGTCATGAAGTTTTACTTTGCCGGACGGCCTACACAAGCCCGGTGAAGTTGTCAGTTAAGTGTAGGGGAGTCGCCAAGTTGGTCAAGGCACCGGATTTTGATTCCGGCATGCGAGGGTTCGAGTCCTTCCTCCCCTGCCAAAAATTTTCCCGCATTTCCCGCCCAAGCCTGAAGCAGGTGCACGATGAGCAGCCATGACGGCCTGATGGTTTTTACTGGCAACGCGAATCCCGCGCTCGCCCAGGAAGTCGTCAACATTCTTGGAATCCCCCTCGGCAAAGCGATGGTCAGCCGTTTCTCCGACGGCGAGATCCAGGTCGAGATCCAGGAAAACGTGCGTGGCAAGGACGTCTTCGTCCTGCAATCCACGTGCGCACCGGCGAACGACAACCTGATGGAACTGATGATCATGGTCGATGCGCTCAAGCGCGCATCCGCCGGCCGGATCACTGCAGCCATCCCCTACTTCGGCTACGCCCGCCAGGATCGTCGCCCGCGTTCGGCGCGTGTCGCGATCTCGGCGAAGGTCGTCGCGAACATGCTGGAAATCGCCGGCGTCGAGCGGATCATCACGATGGATCTGCACGCCGACCAGATTCAGGGCTTCTTCGACATCCCGGTCGACAACATCTACGCAACGCCGATCCTGCTGGGTGACCTGCGCAAGCAGAACTATTCGGATCTGCTCGTCGTGTCGCCGGACGTCGGCGGCGTGGTGCGCGCCCGGGCACTCGCGAAGCAGCTCAACTGCGATCTCGCGATCATCGACAAGCGTCGTCCGAAGGCGAACATCGCCGAAGTGATGAACATCATCGGTGAAGTCGAAGGCCGCACCTGCGTGATCATGGACGACATGGTCGATACGGCCGGCACGCTTTGCAAGGCCGCGCAAGTGCTGAAGGACCGCGGTGCGAAGCAGGTGTTCGCCTACGCGACGCACCCCGTGCTGTCGGGCGGCGCCGCGGATCGCATCTCTGCATCGGCGCTCGACGAGCTGGTCGTCACCGATACGATCCCGCTGTCGGCCGAATCGCTGGCATGCTCGAAGGTCCGCTCGCTGACGAGCGCGAGCCTGCTGGCCGAGACGTTCTCGCGGATCCGCCGCGGCGACTCGGTGATGTCGCTGTTCGCGGAATCCTGATCGCGAATCGACACGACAAAGCAAGCGCGAAAAGCGAAGCGGCAACGCTTCGCTTTTTGCACAATCGGACGGGATAGACGAAACCCCGGCCGTTTCATCGGGGGCCGCCGTTTGACGTGACGGCCCCGTTTTACTGCCTGGTCGCGGGCAGCCATTGGAGAATCACATGAAAGTAGTCGCTTTCGAGCGCCAAGAGCAAGGTACGGGTGCGAGCCGCCGCCTGCGCAACGCCGGTAAGACCACGGGTATCGTTTACGGTGGCGAAGCAGCCCCGCAAAAGATCGAACTCGATCACAACGCCCTGTGGCACGCCCTGAAGAAGGAAGCGTTCCACTCGTCGATCCTCGACCTCGAAGTGGCCGGCCAGTCGCAACAGGTTCTGCTGCGCGACGTGCAATACCACCCGTTCAAGCAACTGGTGCTGCACGTGGACTTCCAGCGCGTCGACGCGAAGAAGAAGCTGCACACGAAGGTGCCGCTGCACTTCCTGAACGCTGAAGTCAGCCCGGCCGTGAAGCTGTCGAGCGCGATCGTTTCGCACGTCGCGACGGAAATCGAAGTCGAGTGCCTGCCGGCTGCCCTGCCGGAGTTCCTCGAAGTCGACCTGTCGAAGATCGAAGCCGGTCAGTCGCTGCACGCGAAGGACATCACGCTGCCGAAGGGCGTCGTGCTGGTCTCGCACGTCGACGCGGAAAACCCGGTTGTCGCATCGGCGACGGTCCCGGCTGGTGCCGTGTCGGACGCAGCAGGCGAAGGCGAAACGCCGGCTGCCTAAGCGCCCCATCGATCCGTTTCACGAAACGGTCGACGCAACCCGCCGCGGCTTGCCCGGCGGGTTTTTCTTTTTCTGCGCCCAGGCGGCGGCAGCCGCCTTCGAAACGTCATGATCAAACTGATCGTCGGCCTCGGCAATCCCGGGGCGGAATACACCGCGACGCGCCACAATGCCGGCTTCTGGCTGATCGACCAGCTCGCCCGCGAAGCAGGCACGACGCTGCGCGACGAACGCCGCTTCCACGGCTTCTACGCGAAAGCGCGCCTGCACGGCGAGGAAGTCCACCTGCTCGAGCCGCAAACCTACATGAACCGCTCCGGCCAGTCGGTCGTCGCGCTCGCGCAGTTCTTCAAGATCCTGCCCGACCAGATCCTCGTCGCGCACGACGAGCTCGACCTGCCGCCCGGCACCGTGAAGCTGAAGCTCGGCGGCGGCAGCGGCGGCCACAACGGCCTCAAGGACATCTCCGCGCACCTGTCGTCGCAGCAGTACTGGCGACTGCGGATCGGCATCGGCCATCCGCGCGACCTGATTCCGGAAAGCGCGCGCGCCGGCGCGAAGCCCGACGTCGCGAACTTCGTGCTGAAGCCGCCGCGCCGCGAGGAACAGGACGTGATCGACGCGTCGATCGAGCGCGCGCTCGCCGTGATGCCGATGGTCGTCAAGGGCCAACTCGACCGCGCGACGATGCAGCTGCATCGCAACTGACCGCGCATCGCACCGGCACGGTGCATCGGGCCGTCCGGCGTCGCCGGGCGGCACCGCCCTTCCCCACCGTGCGCGCACATGCGGTAATCTCGTCGTTTTGCCCGACAGGAGCCAAGCGGTGAGCCGTTACTGGAGCGATGTCGTTCAGCAACTCGTGCCTTACGTGCCGGGCGAACAGCCCGCACTCGCGCACCCCGTCAAGCTGAACACCAACGAGAATCCCTATCCGCCGTCGCCGCGCGTCGTCGCGGCGATCGCGCGCGAACTCGGCGAGACCGGCGACACGCTGCGCCGCTATCCGGACCCGGTCGCACGCGCGCTGCGCGAGACGGTCGCGGCCCATCATCGCATCGAGCCCGGGCAGGTATTCGTCGGCAACGGCTCCGACGAGGTGCTCGCGCACACGTTCCAGGCGCTGCTCAAGCACGACCGGCCGCTGCGCTTTCCCGACATCACGTACAGCTTCTATCCGACCTATGCGCGCCTGTACGGCGTCGACACCACGGTCGTGCCGCTCGCGGACGACTTCTCGATCCGCGTCGACGACTATCTCGACGACGCCGGCGGCGTGCTGTTTCCGAACCCGAACGCGCCGACCGGGCGCGCGCTGCCGCTCGCGGACGTCGAGCGGATCGCGGCCGCGAATCCGTCGTCGGTCGTCGTGATCGACGAGGCCTATGTGGATTTCGGCGCGCAGTCCGCGATTAAGCTGATCGACCGCCATCCGAACCTGCTCGTCGTGCACACGACGTCGAAAGCGCGCTCGCTCGCGGGCATGCGCGTCGGCTTCGCGTTCGGCGATACGGCACTGATCGACGCGCTGAACCGCGTGAAGGACAGCTTCAACTCGTACCCGCTCGACCGGCTCGCGCAGGTTGCCGCGCAGGCCGCGTACGAGGACACCGACCATTTCGGCGCGACCTGCCGGCGCGTGATCGACAGCCGGACGCGGCTCACGCACGCACTCGACGCGCTCGGCTTCGACATCGTGCCGTCGGCCGCGAATTTCGTGTTCGCGCGCCATCCCGCGCACGATGCGGGCACGATTGCGGCCAGGCTGAAGGAACGGGAAATTTTCGTGCGGCACTTCCGGCTGCCGCGGATCGACCAGCACCTGCGCATCACGGTCGGCACCGACGCCGAATGCGATGCGCTCGTCGCGGCGTTGCGCGAGCTGCTGGCCTGAAACGGAAGAACCGGCGCCGGGCGGCGCCGATCTGAGAGGGTGGCATGCGCGCCGGCTGCCCCAAGCGCGCGCCTTACCGCGGGATCACGACGCGTCGTCGCCCTTCCCGGCGATCAACACGTGATACTTCTCCATCAATTGTGCGTGCGATTCGTCATGCTGCGGATCGCGCGGAATGCATTCGACCGGACACACCTGCTGGCACTGCGGTTCGTCGAAATGGCCGACGCACTCGGTGCACTTGTTCGGGTCGATCACGTAGATGTCCGGGCCCATCGAAATCGCGCCGTTCGGGCACTCGGGCTCGCACACGTCGCAATTGATGCACTCGTCGGTAATCATCAAAGCCATACTGATCTCACTTCTTCAGGCCGGCGGCCGGCTTCGCAACGAAACCGGCCGGCGCCGCGTCACGCGACAGGGCCTTCCATCGCGGCAACTTTCTCGGTCAGCCACTTTTCGACGGACGGGAACACGAACTTGCTGACATCGCCGCCTAACTGCGCGATTTCGCGCACGATCGTCCCCGAGATGAACTGGTACTGGTCGGACGGCGTCATGAACATCGTCTCGACGTCAGGCAACAGATAGCGATTCATCCCCGCCATCTGGAACTCGTATTCGAAATCGGACACGGCACGCAGGCCGCGCACGATCACGCGCGCGTTGTTGGTACGGACAAAATCCTTCAGGAGGCCGGTGAAACTCATCACCTTCACGTTCGGATAATGGCCCAGCACCTCGTTCGCAATCGTCAGACGTTCTTCCAGCGAAAAGAACGGCTTTTTCGCGCGGCTGTCGGCAACACCAACCACCAGCGTATCAAAAATGCTCGACGCACGCCGCACGAGGTCTTCGTGCCCGCGGGTCAGCGGATCGAACGTACCGGGATACACGGCGACTACCATGTCGCTCCTCCTGTCATCACGCAAACGGGATGGCAGCCGTGCCATGCGCACGCCGCTGCCGAGATGGGCATGCGTCGCCTTTGCGGCGCGCCGCCTCGTATCGAACGCGCATTATTCATCATTTTCGCGCCGCAGCAAATGATAGTGAACCGCACCGGCCTTGCCGTGCTTCACCACCTGCCAGCCTGCGAGCGCGTCGTGCGCGGCCGGATCGAGTTCCGCCCCCGTCTCGACGTACAGCGCGCCGCCCGGCGCGACGAGCGGCGCCGCCAGCGCGATCGCGCGCTCGAGCGCGGCCGGATCGCCGAACGGCGGATCGAGAAACACGACGTTGAACGCACCCGGCGTGAGCCCGGCAGCGAGCCGCAGCGCGTCGGCCTCCGCGACCTCGACCGCCCGTGCGCCGAGCTTGTCCTTGATCGCACGCAACTGCTGCGCGGCGCGCGGATGGCGCTCGACCATCACGACGCTCGCTGCGCCGCGCGACGCGGCCTCGAAGCCGAGCGCGCCGGTGCCCGCGAACAGGTCGAGGCAGCGCCAGCCTTCGAGATCCTGGCCAAGCCAGTTGAACAGCGTTTCGCGCACGCGATCGGGCGTCGGCCGCAGGCCGTCGAGATCGAGCACCGCGAGGGGCGTGCGTTTCCAGTCACCGCCGATGATGCGGATCGTGTGCGGCTTGCCGCGGCCGGGAAGGGCCGCCGGGCGGCCGGAAGAGGAACGGGACATACGGGATATCGACGACGGAGGGACCGGGCGCGCGCAGTGGCGCACCGCCAAACAGGCGCACGTTACCACAGCGGCGACGCCCACTGACGCGAGCGCCACGCCGCACTGATAAAATGTACGGTTTCGGCCGCCGTGCGCCGCGCCCGCGCGAACGCAGAACGGCCCATCCGGCGCCCCGCCCCTGGCGGCGGCCCGCCCTCTTCGCGACGTCAGACCATGTTCAGCTTCTTCAAACGATTCAAGAAAACGCAGGAGCCCGATCCGGCGGAATCGCAATCGGCCGACGTGCCGCAAACGGACGAGCCGTCCGATGCGCCCGCGGTCGAGGCCCCGCTCGCAGCCGCAGTGCCGCAAGCGCCCGCGCAACCAGCCGCACAACCGGCCGCGCCGGCCGTCGTGATGACGGTCACGCCGACCAACGACGGCCGCGACGAAGTCGTCGAGACGGTCGAAATCGTCCCGCCGCCGCTGCAGGACGCCTCCGCGAAGAAGTCGTGGCTGACGCGCCTGAAAACGGGGCTCGCGAAGACGGGCTCGAGCATCACCGGCGTATTCGTCAACACGAAGATCGACGAGGATCTGTACGAGGAGCTCGAAACCGCGCTGCTGATGTCCGACGCGGGCGTCGACGCGACCGAGTACCTGCTCGACGCGCTGCGCGAAAAGGTACGCACGGGCCGGCTGACCGACCCGCAGCAGGTGAAGGCCGCGCTGCACGACCTGCTCGTCGAACTGCTGAAGCCGCTCGAGAAATCGCTGATGCTCGGCCGCGCGCAGCCGCTCGTGATGATGATCACCGGCGTGAACGGCGCGGGCAAGACGACCAGCATCGGCAAGCTCGCGAAGCATCTGCAGAGCTTCGACCAGTCGGTGCTGCTGGCCGCGGGCGACACGTTCCGCGCGGCCGCGCGCGAACAGCTGGCGGTCTGGGGCGAACGCAACAACGTGACGGTCGTGCAGCAGGAAAGCGGCGATCCGGCCGCAGTGATCTTCGACGCGGTCAGCGCCGCGCGCGCGCGCAAGATCGACGTGATGATGGCCGACACGGCCGGCCGCCTGCCGACGCAGATCCACCTGATGGAAGAGCTCAAGAAGGTGAAGCGCGTGATCTCGAAGGCGCACGACGGCTCGCCGCACGAAGTGCTGCTGGTGATCGACGCGAACACCGGCCAGAACGCGCTCACGCAGGTGAAGGCCTTCGACGACGCGCTCGGCCTCACGGGCCTCATCGTCACGAAGCTGGATGGCACCGCGAAGGGCGGGATTCTCGCCGCGATCGCACGGCAACGCCCGGTGCCCGTCTACTTCATCGGCGTCGGCGAAAAGGTCGAGGACCTGCAGCCGTTCAGCGCCGTGGAATTCGCGGACGCGCTGCTCGGCTGAACGCCGCCGGCACGCATCGCACAGGGCGCCTTCGGGCGCCCTTTTTCATGCGCGCCCGATCATGCACGCCGCGGGCGTGCCGCGATCATTCGGCGTCGGGCTGCACGCCGGGTTCGGCGGCCTTGAACGCGTCGAGCGTCGCTGCATGGTCGACGATCCGCTGGATCGTCGGATAGCGCGTCGTGTCGATCGAGAAGCGGTTCGCGTTGAACACCTGCGGCACGAGGCACACGTCGGCGAGCGTCGGCGTGTCGCCGAAGCACAGCTTGCCGGTACGCGGATCGTTCGCGAGACGCGTCTCGAGCGATTCGAAGCCCGCCTCGATCCAGTGCCGGTACCACGCGTTCTTCGCCTCCTCGGGCACCTGCAGCGTGTGCTTCAGGTACTTCAGCACGCGCAGGTTGTCGAGCGGATGGATTTCGCACGCGATCTGCAGCGCGACCGCGCGCACATACGCGCGATCGACCGGCTGCTTCGGCAGCAGCGCGGGCTCGGGATGGGTTTCCTCGAGATATTCGATGATCGCGAGCGACTGCTGCAGGGTCGCGTCGCCGTCGGTCAGCGTCGGCACGACCCCATCCGGATTCAGTGCGCGGTACTCGTCCTTCAGTTGCTCGCCGCCGTTGCGCAGCATGTGCACGGGAACATAGTCGAACGGCAACTGCTTCAGGTACAGGGCGATCCGCACGCGGTACGACGCGGAACTGCGGAAATAGCTGTAGAGCTTCATGGGATGTCTCTCGTAGTCGTATTCGCCGGCAACGGCACGGGCGCGGCGCAGCCGGCGCGCGCACCGCCGGGAACCCGAGTGTAGCGCGACGCGATGCGCGGCCGCGCTGGCGCCGGCCGCCCCCGTGCGATACTCGGGGCATTCCTCACCGCTCACCGCGCGGCCCGATGCCGGCCGCCCGCCCCACGCCCCGATGACTGCCTCCCACGATCCCGCAGCCGTTCCGTTCCCCTGCGCCCGCTTCATCAAGGAAATCGGCCGCGGCCCGAACGGCGCGCGCGCACTGTCCGCCGAGGACACGTTCGAACTCTATCGCGCGATGCTCGACGCGCGCGTGTCGGACGTCGAACTCGGTGCGATCCTGATCGCCTATCGGCTGAAGGGCGAATCCGCCGACGAGCTGGCCGCGATGCTCGCCGCCGCGCAGGCATCGTTCGAGCCCGTGCACGTGCGGGACGCCGCGTTCCGCCCCGTGTCGATCCCGAGCTACAACGGCGCGCGCAAGCAACCGAACCTGGTGCCGCTGCTCGCGCTGCTGCTCGCGCGCGAAGGCGTGCCGGTGCTCGTGCATGGCGTCGAGCGCGATCCCGGCCGCGTGACGAGCGCCGAGATCTTCTCGGCGCTGTCGCTCGCGCCGTCGGCGTCGCACGATGCGATCGAGGACATGCTCGCCGAGCGCCGCGTCGCGTTCGCGCCGATCGAAGCGCTGGCGCCGCGCATCGCGCACCTGCTGTCGATGCGCCGCGTGCTCGGCGTGCGCAACTCGACGCACACGCTCGTGAAGATCCTGCAGCCGTTCGCGCCGGCCGGGCTGCGGCTCGTCAACTACACGCACCCGCCGTACCGCGACAGCCTCGCGCAGTTGTTCCGCGACCACCCCGACGCCGCGCTCGGCGGCGCGCTGCTCGCGCGCGGCACCGAGGGCGAGGCCGTCGCCGACACGCGGCGCCAGGTGCAGGTCGACTGGCTGCATGACGGCGTGTGCGACACGCTGATCGAGGCCGAACGTTCGTCGACCGATACGCCGCCCGTCGCACTGCCCGAATCGCGCGACGCGGCGGCGACGGCCGCGTGGACGGACGCCGTATTGCGCGGCGAGGTGCCGGTGCCCGACACGGTCGCGCGGCAGGTCGCGACGATCGTGCAGATCGCCCGCACCACGCGCTGACGGCGCGGCGGCGATCCGGCCCCGCGCGCCGACCATTTGACACGCGGGCGCATCCTGGCATAGAGTTGCCGTCATGCGTTCCTTTCCGAACACCCTCCGAATTACCGCCGGCCGCCTAGCGCGGCCGCTATCGCTACGACTAGCCTAAGGCTGTCGTAGCGCCGTGTGCTGTCCGCACGGTCCCGCCCAGCAGTTCCTCGCAGTACCCCTCTCGCAGTTTTTACAACCCGAAGTCGTCAGCATTCGTCCGTCTATCCGTCGGTCGATTCGCGAAGATCATTCGCATCCGCAGCGCAATCGCGCGCCGCGGGGCGAGGCAGCGCCAACCATCGCCCATGCCGCCCGTCTTCGCTCGCGACTTGAGACCCGAGGTCCAGAAGATGATGCGCAATCCGCAAAACAAGTACCGTCCGTTCGAGCCCGTCCGCCTCAATGGCCGCAAATGGCCGTCGCGCACCATCGAGCGCGCGCCCGTCTGGATGAGCACCGACCTGCGCGATGGCAACCAGTCGCTGATCGAGCCGATGAGCATCGAGCAGAAGCTCGAGTTCTTCGAGATGCTGGTCGCGATCGGTTTCAAGGAGATCGAAGTCGGTTTTCCGTCGGCGTCGCAAACCGACTTCGATTTCGTCCGCAAGCTGATCGACGACAAGCGGATTCCCGACGACGTGACGATCGAGGTGCTCGTGCAGTCACGCGAGGACCTGATCGCACGCACGTTCGACGCGCTCGAAGGCGTGCCGCGCGCGATCGTGCACCTGTACAACGCGGTCTGCCCGTCGTTCCGCCGCATCGTGTTCGGGATGTCGAAGCACGACGTGAGGGCGCTCGCAGTCGACGGCACGCGCATCGTCAAGGAGCATGCCGCCGCGCGCCCCGACACGCACTGGACCTTCCAGTACTCGCCGGAAACCTTCAGCATGACCGAGCTGACGTTCGCACGCGAGATCTGCGACGCGGTCGCGCAGACGTGGCGCCCGACCCGCGACCACAAGATGATCGTCAACCTGCCGGCCACCGTCGAGGCCGCAAGCCCGAACGTGTTCGCCGACCAGATCGAATGGATGGACCGCAACCTCGCGTACCGCGACAGCATCGTGCTGTCCGTGCATCCGCACAACGATCGCGGCACCGCGGTCGCGGCCGCCGAACTCGCGCTGCTCGCCGGCGCCGACCGCATCGAGGGCTGCCTGTTCGGCAATGGAGAGCGCACCGGCAACGTCGATCTCGTCACGCTCGCGCTGAATCTCTACACGCAGGGCATCGACCCGGGCCTCGATTTCTCCGACATCGACGCGGTGCGCCGCGTCGTCGAACGCTGCAACCAGATTCCCGTGCATCCGCGCCATCCGTACGCCGGCGACCTCGTGTTCACCGCGTTCTCGGGCTCGCACCAGGACGCGATCCGCAAGGGTTTCGCGCAGCAGCGCCCCGACGCGGCCTGGGAAGTGCCGTACCTGCCGATCGACCCGGCCGACCTCGGCCGCAGCTATGACGCGGTGATCCGCGTGAACAGCCAGTCCGGCAAGGGCGGCGCGACGTTCCTGCTCGAACGCGGGATGGGCTTCACGCCGACGCGCCGCGTGCAGATCGAATTCAGCCATGCGGTGCAGACGCTCGCCGACGCGTCCGGCGAGGAAGTGACCGGCGACGCGATCTGCGCGCTGTTCGCCCGCGAATTCTTCGAGACCGACGGCCCGGCCGCGTGTCACGGCAACGGCGCGCGCTGGCGGAACCGCGAGATCGCGGCGGCGCCCGCGGCCGACACGACGCCCGAGGACGCCGTGCGACGTTCGGCCGCAGCATTCGCGGCAGCCGCCGGCGCCGCGATCGACGTCGCGTCGTGCGAACACGCGCGCACGACGGACGGACGGATCGCGGTATCGGTCGGCTGCCGGGTCGGCGATGCGCCGCTGCGGCACGGTGTCGGCCTGCACGCCGATGCGGCGAGCGCCGCGCTCGACGCGGTCGTCAGCGCGATCAACCGTTCGGCATGGCACTGCACGGACCGCCGCGCGGCGGCCTGACCGTCGGGTCTTGATTCAGGGTTCAAACGTCAGCGAGCGGGGCGTGACCGCCCGTGCGCCGCGCGATCCGCGCCGCACGAGGCAGCAAAAAGCGGCCCAGGAGGCCGCTTCGGTCGGGACATGAAAAGGAGCGCCACGCGCGCTCATGTCTCGGTCGCGCACCGCGTCGCCTGCCACGCGAACAGGCACCAGCGGCCCTGCTCGTGGGTATGGACTGACGTATAGGCAATCGGGAAGACCAGGCCGCCGTTGTTCGTTTCCATCTCGATCAACGCGCGCCCGGTGACGACGCAGGTTTCGCCGCCGACCGGCAGCACGTCCTGCGACTGGATTTCGATCTGGCGATAACGGCGGCGGCCGGCGACGATGGCGTCGATGAACTGCTGCTTGGTTTCGCGTTTGCCGTTGGTGTGCACGAAGAACACGTTGTCCGACAACAGCGCGTCGAGCACCTCGCCGTCGCCGTCCACCATCGCCCGGAACCGATCGCGCTCGAGCGCGCGGATCGCATCGACCACCTTCGCCATCGCCTGACTCCTCGGCAACGCGCACGCCGTGCGCGGGCATGCGGATCAGAAGTTGTACTGCACGTAGAACTGGTGGAAATTTATACCAGGATTCGGCTCTTTGATACCCGCGTTAGACACATGTTGAAAACGGTAGCCGACCTGATACTGTTGCCGTTCTCCGAACTGTGCGCCGACGCCCACGACATCCGCGAACTGGAACGACGTCCCCAGCGAAAAATGGTTGGAGATCGTCGGGGAAGTGAGGAACCGGATGCCTGCGCCGGCCTCGATGAACGGGCGCACCTGGCCCGCGCTCTTGATGAAGCGGAACATCGGCGTCGCACCGATCTCGCCGAGGCTGCCGTGAACGTTGCCGCCGGTGTGCCAGTAGCCGACATGGCCTTCCATCACGAACGCGAAGTGCCAGCCGCCGATTTCCCACCAGTTCCAGCCCGGATCCCACACCACGCCGAGATCGGCCTTGTCGATCCCGTGACGATCCGAAAACCCGCCGCCCGCCTGGATCCCCCATCGATCCGCGAATGCCGCACCCGATCCGCCCAGAAGAGACGCCGCCAGCATCGCATGCAGCGCAAGCCGGCTGCGGGGCCGGCGATTCTTCTTATTGTTCATCAGACACTCCAACTTTGTGGGTTGAATGGGGCCTGCCGCCACGGCAGGGCCCGAGCGAACTGAATGTTATGGTAAAGGACTTTTCGGATCGGCATCACGAAGCGAAATGGCTTCCTTCCAAAACGACAAAAATCGAAATCGTCTACTGATTCCCATCAGAAACAATGGTTTACGGAACTTCGCGTCACCGCCTCTGTCGCAGAATAGACTATCAACTCGACTGATTCGATAGAAAAACCGGGAACTCCGATGCCCACGCCCGCTCTAAGGAATTAGCACTCAGATTGCGGGAGTGCTAAGATGGCCCACGGAATTTTATTCGAGACCGGGGGTTTGTCCCTGATTCCAAAGGAGTTTTTAGTGAGCAACGCCCTGACCCTCCCGAACACCCTGAGCCCGGCGCCGGCCAAGGCCGCATCGGCAGGCTCGCTGGCGCTCGCAGCTCAATCGATGTTGCCGGGCCAGCTTGGCAACATCGACGCGTATATCCAGGCCGTCAATCGCATTCCGCTGCTGACGGCCGAAGAGGAACGCCAGTACGCGACCGAATTCCGCGAAGACAACAACCTCGACTCGGCGCGCCGCCTCGTGCTGTCGCACCTGCGGCTGGTCGTGTCGATCGCGCGCAACTATCTCGGCTACGGCCTGCCGCACGGCGACCTGATCCAGGAAGGCAACATCGGCCTGATGAAGGCCGTGAAGCGCTTCGATCCGGCCCAGAACGTGCGCCTCGTGTCGTACGCGATCCACTGGATCAAGGCCGAGATCCACGAGTACATCCTGCGCAACTGGCGCACGGTGAAGGTCGCGACGACCAAGTCGCAACGCAAGCTGTTCTTCAACCTGCGCAGCCACAAGAAAGGCCTGCAGGCGATGACGCCCGAGGAGATCGACGGCCTCGCGAAGGAGCTCAACGTCAAGCGCGAAGACGTGACCGAAATGGAAACGCGCCTGTCGGGCGGCGACATCGCACTCGAAGGGCAGGTGGAAGATGGCGAGGAGTCGTACGCGCCGATCGCCTACCTGGCCGATTCGCACAACGAGCCGACCGCCGTGCTCGCCGCCCGTCAGCGCGACACGTTGCAGACGGACGGCATCGCACAGGCGCTCGACGCGCTCGACGCGCGCAGCCGCCGCATCATCGAGGCGCGCTGGCTGCACGTCGACGACGACGGCTCGGGCGGCTCGACGCTGCATGATCTCGCCGCCGAGTTCGGCGTATCGGCGGAACGCATCCGCCAGATCGAAGCGAGCGCGATGAAAAAAATGCGCACCGCCCTCGCCGAGTACGCATAAATCCCTGGCGATTCAGAGCGCATCGTCAAAAACCGCTGCCCGACCGGCAGCGGTTTTTTTTCGTCCGTCTTTTCCCCTGCTTTTCATCCGCTTCTCCGCTCGTTTCTCCGCCGATTAATTGACCTGATTCATCAGGCAATAGGCCGTTGGCGCGCCCCTTCCGCATAACCTTGATCTGCCTCAATTTTCTGCCCGTGTTTCGCGACGGTCTGCCGCAGCGCAGCACTCGGCATCGGAAAGCCTTCCTTTTAAAATTGGTATGTCCGGCGCAAAAGGATTAAAACAGCTTCACGGCCGTCATAAATCCGACGTAACGTCGCCCCCAAAACCGTCCTAAATCGATTCAGGATAATCGCCTTGATCTCGATCAATAAAGAGCCTGCGCCGCCGCCCCCGCGGCCGGACGGCACGATCGGCTGGCGCGCGCGCATCGCCGCGTGGGCACGCGGACCGACCCTCGCCCGCGACATCACCCTGGTGCTGATCGTCAAGCTGATCCTCCTGATGTCGCTCAAATACGCATTCTTCAATCATCCGCAGGCCGAGCACATGTCGTTGCCGCCTGCCGCCGTCGCCGAGAAGCTGCTCTCGGTGCCGGCGCCTGCATCTACCGAGGGAGACCACCATGATAAGTAGTGAAGTCGTCGATCTGTCACGTCTGCAGTTCGGCATCACGGCGCTCTACCACTTCCTGTTCGTGCCGCTGACGCTCGGCCTGTCCTGGCTGCTCGTCATCATGGAAGCCGTCTACGTGATGACCGGCAAGCAGGTCTACAAGGACATGACCCAGTTCTGGGGCAAGCTGTTCGGCATCAACTTCGCGATGGGCGTGACGACCGGCATCACGCTCGAATTCCAGTTCGGCACGAACTGGTCGTACTACTCGCACTATGTCGGCGACATCTTCGGCGTGCCGCTCGCGGTCGAAGGCCTGATGGCGTTCTTCCTCGAATCGACGTTCGTCGGCCTGTTCTTCTTCGGCTGGAACCGCCTGTCGAAGGTCAAGCACCTGATGGTCACGTTCCTCGTCGCGCTGGGCTCGAACCTGTCCGCGCTGTGGATCCTCGTCGCGAACGGCTGGATGAACAACCCGGTCGGCGCCGAGTTCAACTACCAGACGATGCGCATGGAGATGACGAGCCTGTTCGACGTGCTGTTCAATCCGGTCGCGCAGGTGAAGTTCGTGCACACGGTGTCGGCCGGCTACGTGTCGGCGGCGATGTTCGTGCTCGGCGTGTCGTCGTGGTACCTGCTGAAGAAACGCGACATCGACTTCGCGCTGCGCTCGTTTGCGGTCGCGGCCGGCTTCGGCCTCGCGGCGACGCTCTGCGTGATCGTGCTCGGCGACGAATCGGGCTATACGACCGGCGAAGTGCAGCAGATGAAGCTCGCCGCGATCGAGTCGGAATGGGAAACGGCGCCCGCGCCGGCCTCGTTCACGCTGATCGGCATTCCGAACCAGGAGGAACAGCGCACCGACTACGCGATCAAGATCCCGTACGCGCTCGGCCTGATCGCGACGCGCTCGATCGACGAACCCGTCATCGGCCTCAAGGATCTGATGAAGCACAGCGAGGAGCACATCCAGAGCGGGATGATCGCGTACGGCGCGCTGCAGAAGATCAAGGAAGGCGACACCAGTGCGGCGACGCACGCGCTGTTCGACCAGCACAAGCAGTATCTCGGCTACGGGCTGATGCTCAAGCAGTTCACGCCGAACGTGGTCGACGCGACGCCCGAACAGATCAAGGCGGCCGCGAAGAAAACGATCCCGCCGGTCGCGCCCGTGTTCTTCTCGTTCCGGATCATGGTGGCCCTCGGCTTCCTGTTCGTCGCGACGTTCGTTGCCGCCTTCTGGTTCTGCGCGCGCCGCGAACTGCTGCAGGACAACCGCCGCTGGTTCCTGCGCTACGCGGTGTGGGCGATCCCGCTGCCGTGGATCGCGATCGAATTCGGCTGGATCGTCGCCGAGCTCGGCCGCCAGCCGTGGACGATCGCGGGCGTGCTGCCGACGCACCTGTCCGCGTCGAGCCTGACACCGAACGACCTGTACCTGAGTCTCGCGGGCTTCATCCTGTTCTACACCGCGCTGTTCGTCATCGAGATCAAGCTGATGTTCAAGTACGCGCGCCTCGGCCCGTCGTCGCTGCATACCGGCCGCTATCACCACGAACTCGCGGACGCCAGCGAGCGTGCCCCGGCGTGAGCACGCCCCCGAAACGGAACAAGGAATCGCTATGGACTATGCAACTCTCAAGCTGATCTGGTGGCTGCTCGTCGGCGTGCTGCTGATCGGCTTCGCCGTCACCGACGGCTTCGACATGGGCGCGACCGCGCTGCTGCCGTTCCTCGGCAAGACCGACGACGAGCGCCGCATCATCGTCAACACCGTCGGCGCGACGTGGGAAGGCAACCAGGTGTGGCTGATCACGGCCGGCGGCGCGATGTTCGCCGCCTGGCCGCTCGTCTACGCGGCGTCGTTCTCGGGCTTCTACTTCGCGATGCTGCTCGTGCTGTTCGCGCTGTTCTTCCGGCCGGTGGGCTTCGACTACCGCAGCAAGCGGCCCGACCCGCGCTGGCGCGCGGGCTGGGACTGGGGCCTGTTCGCCGGCGGCTTCGTGCCGGCGCTCGTGTTCGGCGTCGCGTTCGGCAACCTGCTGCAGGGCGTGCCGTTCAAGTTCGACAGCGACCTGCGCGTGACCTACTACGGCAGCTTCTGGGCGCTGCTGAATCCGTTCGCGCTGCTGTGCGGGCTCGTCAGCCTCACGATGCTCGTCGCGCACGGCGCCGCGTTCATCAAGATGAAGACCGACGGCGTGATCGCGCGCCGTGCATCGATCGCGCTGCGGGTGGCGTCGCTCCTCGCAGTCGTGCTGTTCGTGCTGGCCGGCGTGCTGGTCGCGTCGACCATCGGCGGCTTCCACATCACGAACGCCGCGCCGACCGACTCGGTCGCGAACCCGCTGCTCAAGGACGTCGCCGCCGGCTCGGGCCTGTGGCTCGCGAACTACGGCGAATTCCCGTGGATGATCGCGGCGCCCGTCGTCGGCATCGCGGGCGGGCTGCTCGCGCTGCTGCTCGCCGGCTCGAAGCAGGAGAAAACGGCGTTCTTCTGCACGGGGCTGATGATCGCCGGCGTGATCCTGACCGCGGGCTTCTCGATGTTCCCGTTCATCATGCCGTCGTCGCTCGACCCGCGCAGCAGCCTGACCGTGTGGGACTCGACATCGAGCCAGAAGACGCTGCAGGTGATGCTGTTCGCGGTGATCGTGTTCCTGCCGATCGTCCTGATCTACACGAGCTGGGTGTATCGCGTGATGCGCGGCAAGGTCACGCACCAGACGCTCGAAGAGAACAAGCACTCGATGTATTGAACCGGACCGGGGCGCGCGCGCCCCCCGTCCACCGTTTCGCAAGGAGTCGGATCATGTGGTATTTCAGCTGGATTCTCGGTATCGGCGTCGCGCTGTCGTTCGGCATCGTCAACGCGATGTGGCTCGAAGCGCGGCAGAAGACGCAGGAAGCACGCGTGCGCCGCGACTGACGCGCGTGCGGCCGATCGCGCCGCCGCCGTCCGGAAGGAACCTCGCCTCGCGCGAGGTTTTTTTTCGTCCCGGCCGGCCGGACAGGCCCCGCGCACCGATGCCAATTTAGCGCCAGATTGATACCACTTGAATACCAATAAAAGGTTTCATAAGATCTTTGGACACGGCCGCTGACAGGCCGAATCCATCTGGGTGGGGGAGACATGCGAATCCCGTATGTGGCGCACGCCTGCGCGCCGTGTCGCCGTGCGTCCGCCGTCGCGATCGTGCACGGCCGGACGAACGCAGCCGGCTGCAGTTGCGTCGCCGCCGTGGCGACTGCCGTGCGCCGCCGATGAGTACGCGCACACCGCCCCGCCGATCCGATCGGCACGCGTGCCCGCCCCCCGTTCCGTAACGCACGCCCTCGCGTGCCGAATGCGCGCGGTGCAGTTGCTTCGCCCCGCGTGCTGGTATCACCCGCAGCTCCACTGAAAAACCCGATCGCAGCGACGTCGCCTTACGACGCCGCTACGCCCTCTTTTCCTCAGGAGTTCGAATGAAGCACACCTTGCCATCCATCATTGCCGGCCTGCTGATCGCGGCGCTGTCGCCTGCCGCGATCTCCGCGCAGCCGGCGTCGATCGCCGCTGTCGCGACCGCCGGCGCCGCACAATCGGCCGCGGGACCGGCCAGTCTCGCGGCGCTGCTGTCGAACGGCCTCGCGTTGCGCGTCGCCGTCGACAACAACCACGCGGCCGCGGCCGGCGTGCCGTGCGCCGATCTCGGCGCCGACGGCGCGGCCTGCGCGACGGGCCGCCTGATCCTGCAGAATCGCGGCCACCAGGCGATCGCCGACGGCGGCTGGAAGCTCTACCTGCACAGCATCCGCCGCCTGCTGCGGATCGACCGTCCGGGCTTCGCGCTGCGGCGGCTCACCGGCGACCTGTACGAACTGACGCCGCAGCCGGGCTCGGTGCGGCTCGCGCCCGGCGAGCGCATCGAGCTGCCGTTCGTCGCCGAATACTGGCTGCTGCGCTACAGCGACGTGATTCCGCGCCCGTATGTCGTCGTCGACGGCGCGCCGCCGGCCGTGCTCCGCTACAACGACACCGACGACGAGCTGCGCTACGTCGAATCGCTGCCGGCCGACGCGCAGAACAACTCGACCGGCAACGCACCGCCCGTGGCCGCACGGCCCGACGCGAGCCGCGCGCTGCCGAGCGTGAAGCGCGAGCAGCCGCTGCCCGGCACGCTCGACCTGCGCGGCGTCGAGCTCGCGCTGCCGGACCTGCCGGACGCGCAGGTCGCGGCGCTGCGCGAACGCGCGACGACACTCGGGCTCGACGGCGCACGCGTACCGGTCCGCGGCGCCGTCGCTCCGCGCCGGCTGCCGGCCGACATCGCCATGCCAGGCGGCTACCGGCTCGCGATCGGGCCGCGCGGCGTGCTGATCGAAAGCTACGATCGCGCGGGCCTCTACTACGGCGTGCAGACGCTCTTCTCGCTCGCGCCCGCCGGCGGCGGCCCGATCCCGGCGATGCTCGTCGAGGATGCGCCGCGCTTCACGCATCGCGGGATGCACGTCGATCTCGCGCGCAACTTCAAGCACCCGGCGACGCTGCGCCGCCTGATCGACCAGATGAGCGCGTACAAGCTCAACCGCCTGCACCTGCACCTGTCCGACGACGAGGGCTGGCGCATCGAGATCCCCGGCCTGCCCGAGCTGACCGGGATCGGCTCACGCCGCTGCCACGACCCGAGCGAGACGCGCTGCCTGCTGCCGCAGCTAGGCTCCGGCCCGGACAACCGGTCGGGCGGCGGCTACCTGACGCGCGACGACTACGTGGCGCTCGTGCGCTACGCCGCCACGCGCTTCGTCGAGATCATCCCCGAGATCGACATGCCCGCGCATGCGCGCGCGGCGGTCGTAACGATGGAGGCGCGCTATCGACGGCTCCATGCGGCCGGCCGCGAGCAGGAAGCGAACGCGTACCGGCTGCTCGATCCGCAGGACACGTCGAACCTGCTGACGGTGCAGTTCTACGACCGGCGCAGCGACCTGAACCCGTGCGTGCCGGGCGCGCTCAATTTCGCGTCGAAGGTCATCCGCGAGATCGCGGCGATGCACGCGGACGCGCAGGCGCCGCTGCACATCTGGCACTACGGCGGCGACGAAGCGAAGAACATCCTGCTCGGCGCAGGCTTCCAGCCGCTGAACGGCACCGACCCGAACAAGGGCCGCATCGATCTCGCCGCGCAGGACAAGCCGTGGGCACGTTCGCCCGCGTGCGCGGCGCTGCTACAGCGCGGGGAGATCAAGTCGATCGACGAGCTGCCGACGCGTTTCGCGAAACAGGTGAGCGCGGCGGTCAACGCGAACGGGATCGACACGATGGCCGCGTGGCAGGACGGCATCAAGCATGCGAACGGACCGCAGGATTTCAGCACGCGCCACGTGATGGTGTCGCTGTGGGACACGATCTTCTGGGGCGCGTCGGACAGCGCGCGCGACCTGAGCGGCAAGGGCTACCTGACGGTGCTGGCGTTGCCCGACTACCTGTACTTCGACTTCCCGTACACGCTCAACCCGCGCGAGCGCGGCTACTACTGGGGCTCGCACGCGACGGACGAGTACAAGGTGTTCTCGTTCGCGCCCGAGAACCTGCCGCAGAACGCCGAAGTGATGGGCGACCGTGACGGCAACGCATTCGAGGTGACGGGCACGGGCCCCGCGCCGCGCATCGAAGGCATGCAGGGGCAGGCGTGGGGCGAGGTGATGCGCAACGACGCCTTCCTCGAATACATGGCCTATCCGCGGCTGCTCGCGCTCGCCGAGCGCGCGTGGCACCGGGCCGACTGGGAGCTGCCGTACGCGGCCGGCGTGCGTTACAAGCGCGACGACACGCATCACGTCGACACGGCCGCGCTGCAGCGCGACTGGGCCGGTTTCGCGACGCTGCTCACGCAACGCGAATTGCCGAAGCTCGACCGGGCCGGCATCGGCTACCGGAAGCCGACCTTCACGCTGACGAACCCGTGAGCGGCTGAGCGGCCGAGCGATGCGCGATGCGGATGAACGCATCGCGCCATCGCCCGCACCAAAGAAAAACGGCTTGCGACGCATCGCAAGCCGTTTTCATTTTGCCGGCCGGCCCGAATCCGCGGCGCGGATCCGGCCGGCTTCGTCGCATCAGGCCGGCTGTGCGGCCGCGCCGCCGCCCGACGGCGGCAGGCGCGCGCCGAGCTGTTCGGCATAGCGTGCCGCCGCGTTGCCGCAGACGATGTGGAACGTGTCGAGCGACACCCAGGCGACATCGAGCGCGCCGAGACGATCGCGATCGACCGCAGACGGATCGCGCACGACGACGCGCAGGCGCGTGGTCGCGATCGCGTCGAGCGACACGACGTTGGTCGCCCCGCCGAACACCGCGAGCCAGCGGGCCGGCTCCGGGTCGAGCGGGCCGGCGGCCGCGCCCGTGACAGGCTGCGCCGCGGCGGCCGTCGCCGTCGACGCTGCGCCGGCCGCGCCGCTGCCGATCGCCGTGCGCATTTCGTCGGCGATGATGTCGGCCTCGGGCCCGATGATCACCTGCACGCTGTTGCCGCCGCGCTTGAGCACGCCGCGCGCGCCGATCGACTTCAGTTCAGGCTCCGATACCTTCTCCGGATCGACGACGGTCAGGCGCAGGCGCGTCGTGCATGCGTCGACGACCGACAGGTTGCCCGCACCGCCGAGCGCGGCGATATAGCGTTGCGCACGCGGCGCGGCAGCGGCTGCGCCCGCCGCCGGTGCGACGAAGCCGCCCGACGCGTACGACTCGGCCGCCGCATCGGCCGAGGCCGGCTCGCGGCCCGGCGTCGCCATGTTGAACTTGCGGATGAAGAAGCGGAACAGCCCGTAGTACGCGACGCCGTACGCGATGCCGAGCGGAATCGCGATCCAGCCCTTCGTCGACAGCCCGTAGTTCAGCACGTAGTCGATCGCGCCGGCCGAGAACGTGAAGCCGAGCTTCACGCCGACGAGCTGGCAGATCGCGAGCGACAGCCCCGTCAGCACCGCGTGGATCACGTACAGCACCGGCGCGAGGAACATGAAGCTGAATTCGATCGGCTCGGTCACGCCGGTCAGGAACGACGTGAGCGCCATCGAGAGCAGCAGGCCGCCGACCATCGCGCGGCGCTCCTTCGGCGCTTCGTGCAGCATCGCGAGACACGCGGCCGGCAGGCCGAACATCATGATCGGGAAGAAGCCGGCCATGAAGGTGCCCGCGGTCGAGTCGCCCGCGAAGAAGCGGTGCAGGTCGCCGTGCACGATCTCGCCGCCGGCGGGCGGCGTGAAGTTGCCGAACACGAACCACGCGAGCGAGTTGATGATGTGGTGCAGGCCCGTAACGAGCAGCAGGCGGTTCAGGAAGCCGAACACGAACGCGCCGATCGCGCCCGCCGTCGTCAGCCACTGGCCGGCCGCATCGATCGCATGCTGGACCGGCTGCCACACGTACCCGAACGCGATGCCGAGTATCACGCAGACCAGCCCCGTGATGATCGGCACGAACCGTTTGCCGCCGAAGAACGCGAGGTAGTCGGGCAGCTTGATGTCCTTGTAGCGGTTGTACAGCAAGCCCGCCACCACGCCCGCGATGATCCCGGACAGCACGCCCATGTTCAGCTTGGGATCGATGTCCTTCATGATCGCGGTTTCGATCAGGTAGCCGATCGCGCCCGCGAGCGCCGCCACGCCGTTGTTGTCCTTCGCGAAGCCGACCGCCACGCCGATCGCGAACAGCAGCGGCAGGTTGTCGAAGATCGCACCGCCGGCGTCGGCGATCATCTTGATGTTGAACACGTCCGGCTGGCCGAGTCGCAGCAGGATGCCGGCGACCGGCAATACCGCGATCGGCAGCATCAGTGCCCGGCCCAGGCCCTGTATCTTCAGAAACGGATTCCCGTCCATTCAGTCCTCCAATCCTTGTCTCGTCGTTGACTTAATTGCTCTCGTGGTGAAACGGCTCGCGGGCCTGCCTTCGACGCTCAGTCGAGCGGCCAGACCTCGCGGCTTGCTGCCCTTACCGCCTGTGCCGAATCGAGCGCGAGCAGATCCTGCGCGCGCTGGCGGCACAGCTGGTAATCGAGACGGCGCACACGCGCCTTGATGCCCGGCACCGACACGGGGTCGACCGACAGTTCGGTCACGCCGAGGCCCACCAGAATCGGCACCGCGAGCGGATCGCCGCCGAGCGCACCGCACACGCCGACCCACTTGCCGTGCTTCTCGGCGCCGCGCACCGCGATGTCGATCAGGCGCAGCACGGCCGGATGCAGGCCGTCGGACTGCGCGGCCAGGTCGGCCTGGCAGCGGTCCATCGCGAGCGTGTACTGCGTCAGGTCATTGGTGCCGATCGACAGGAAATCCGCGTGTTGCGCGAGCTGGTCGGCCAGCAGCGCGGCCGACGGCACCTCGATCATCACGCCGACCTCGATCGGCTCGGTGCGGCCCTGCGCGCGCGCGAATTCGTCGATGCGCTTTCTCAAGCGCACGAGCTCGCCCGCATCGGTGACCATCGGCAGCAGGATGCGCACCGCGCCGAGCGGCTTCACCGCGAGCAGGCCCTGTAACTGATCGTCGAGCAGATCGGGGCGCACCTGCGCGAGGCGGATGCCGCGCAGGCCGAGCGCCGGATTCGGTTCGGGCGGCAGCGTCAGGTAGTCGACTTCCTTGTCGGCGCCGACGTCGAGCGTGCGGATGATCGCCGTGCGGCCCTGCAGCGCGTCGACGATCGACTGGTAGCTCTGCTGGTGTTCGACGACCGTCGGCGCGGCCTGGCGATGGATGAACATCAGCTCGGTGCGCAGCAGGCCAACGGCGTCCGCGCCGTTGTCGACCGCGGTGTTCGCGTCGTCGAGCGTCGCGATGTTCGCGGCGACCTCGATCGCGCGGCCGTCGACCGTCGCGGCGGTAACGCCTGCCAGTTGCCGGTTCGCTTCGCGCACGCCGTCCAGGCGCTGGCGCTCGTGCCGCGCGCGCTCGACGTCGAGCGCGGTCGGCGCGTGTTCGAGACGGCCCGCACTCGCGTCGACGACCACCTGCGTGCCGTCCGGAATCGCGTACAGCGCGTCGCCGACCGCAACCAGCGCCGGAATGCCGAACTGCCGCGCGATGATCGCCGCGTGCGACGTCGCGCCGCCGCGCGCCATCACGAGCGCGCTCACGCGCCGGCGATCGAGCGACGACAGGTCCGACGGCGTGAATTCCTCGGCCGCGAGCACGGCCTCGTCGGGCAGCGCACGCGCCGCGCCGTTCGTGTGGCCGAGCGCGCGCAGCACGCGCTTCTCGATGTCGCGCAGGTCGGCCGCGCGTTCGGCGAGCAGCGCGTCGTCGAGCTTTGACAGCGTGTCGATCTGCGTGCGGATCGTCGCGCGCCACGCGAAGCCCGCGCTCTTGCCGAGGCTGATCAGGTCGCGCGCCGCGTCGATCAGCGTCGGATCCTCGAGCAGCACGCGATGCACCGCGAAGATGCCCGCTTCGCCGACCGCGCCGCGCGCCGATGCGTTGCGCACCGTTTCGTCGAGTTCGCCGTCGACGGTCTTCAGCGCCTGGTCGAGCCGGCGGCTTTCCGCGGCGGGCGTGCCGGATGCCTGCTCGGGCGGCACGATTTCCGCATCGTCGAGACGCACCAGCGTGCCGACCGCGATGCCGGGCGCCGCGCACACGCCCGCGAGCGTGTTCGGGTCGATCTGTGCTCCTACGTTGCGCGCGACCGTCTGCGGCGCGGGCGACTTCAGCCGCGCCGGCTGTTCCTCGACTTCGCCGTGCGCTTCGCGCAGCAGCTCGTGTTCGACCGCATCGACGGCCTGCTGCGCGTGCGCGCCGCGGCCGACCAGTTCGACCGTCGCGCCTTCGCCGGCGCCGAGGCCAAGCAGGCCGACGACGCTCGCGATCGACGCCTTGCGGCCGTCGAACTGCACGTCGACGGTCGCATCGAACCCGCGCACGGCTTCACGCGCCCGCGCGGCCGGCCGCGCATGCAGGCCGCCCGGCTGCGCCAGCACGATCTCGCGGCGCACTTCGTTCATCGCCGCCGCGCCGGCTTGTGCCGCCTGCGCGGCCGCTTCGCCCTTGCCGCGCAGCGCGAGCAGCGGCGTCTCGCCGGCCGTCGCGAAACCGCTCGCGCGGTCGACGACCTCGAACGCGTCGGAGTTCGCGATCGCGATCACCGACACGAGCGAGTGCGCGCTGCGCGCGACCGCGTCCTGGTCGAACTCGATCAGCAGATCGCCCGCTTCGACGCGCGCGCCGGCCTCGACGTGCGCGGCGAAGCCCTGCCCGTTCAGCTCGACGGTGTCGATGCCGATGTGCAGCAGCACTTCCGCGCCTTGCGGCGTCGTGATCGTCACCGCGTGGCCCGTGCGCGCGAGATGCGACACGATGCCCGCGCACGGCGCGACGAGCTGGCCCGCGAGCGGGTCGATGCCGATGCCGTCGCCGAACATCCCGCCGGAGAACACCGGATCGGGCACGTCGGCCAGCGCGACGATCGGCCCCGTCAAGGGGCTAAGCAGGACGATCTGATCGTGGGTGGGGCTCTTCAACTGGGACTCCTCGGCGCGTCTCATCGGCTTTCTCGGCTATCAGTGCGTTTCGGTGACTTTGTTCAGGTGACGCGGCGTATCGGGGTTGCGGCCGCGCGCGACGGCGAGATCCGCCGCCATCACGTAGAACGAAAGAATGGCGGCGATCGGGTCGAGCGCCGAATGGGCGGACTGCGCGAGCGGCAGCACGGTGCCCGATAAGCCGGGCGTGCCGGCGGGCGCCGCGAGCAGCACGGCGGCGCCGCGTGCGCGCATGTCTTCGGCGAGCTGCAGGAGGCCGGCCTGCTCGGGCCCCGGCGGCGCGAACACGAGCAGCGGATAGTCGCGGTCGATCAGCTCCATCGGGCCGTGACGAACCTCGGCGCTCGAGAACGCCTCGGCCTGGATGCCAGACGTTTCCTTCAGCTTCAGCGCGGCTTCCTGCGCGATCGCGAGGCCGAGGCCGCGGCCGATGACGATCATCCGCTCGACACCCGCCAGCGCCGCAACGGCCTGCGACCAGTCGAGCCCGCCGGCCTGCGCAAGTACGTCGGGCAGGCCGCGCAGCGCGGCCGTCAGCGCGGCGTCGCGCTGCCAGTACGCGACGATCTGCGCGGACAGCGACAGCATCGCGATATAGCTCTTCGTCGCGGCGACCGACAGTTCGGGGCCGGCAAGCAGCGGCAACTGGTGCTCGCACGCGTCGGCGAGCGGCGACGGCAGCACGTTCACGGCGGCGACGGTACGCGCGCCGGCTTCGCGCAGCGCGGCCATCGTGTTGACGAGATCGGGGCTCTTGCCCGACTGGGAGAACGCGATCGCGAGCTGGTCCTGCACCTTCAGCGGCGCCTGCTGCAGCGTCGCGACCGACATCGGCAGCGACGCGACCGGCACGCCGAGGCGGCTCATCGTCAGGCTCGCGAAATAGCTCGCGGCGTGATCCGAGCTGCCGCGCGCGACCGTCAGCGCGACGGCCGGCGGGTGATCGAGCAATTGGCCCGCGAGCGCTTCGACGCGCGTGGTGTCGGCGATCTGCGCGGCGACGACCTGGGCCGACTCGCGCGCTTCCTTAAGCATATTCGACAATCGATTCTCCTTCGACGTAGGTCGCGGTGAGGTTCAGGTCGCGATCGAACACCACGAGGTCGGCCCATGCGCCGCGCTCGAGGCGGCCGCGATCGGCGACGCCGAGGTAGTCGGCCGCATAGCGCGACATCCGGTTCGACACGTCGGCGATCGGCAGGCCGAGCGACACGAGGTTGCGCAGCGCCTGGTCCATCGTCAGCGTGCTGCCGGCGAGCGTGCCGTCGGCCAGACGCACGCCGCCGAGGCACTTCGTCACGTGCTGGCTGCCGAGCCGGTATTCGCCGTCGGGCATGCCGGTGGCGGACGTGCTGTCGGTCACCACGTACAGGCGCGGGATCGCGCGCAGCGCGGCGCGAATCGCGCCCGGGTGCACGTGCAGCAGGTCGGGAATGATTTCCGCGTATTCGGCGTGCGCCAGCGCCGCGCCCACCAGGCCCGGGTTGCGGTGATGCAGCGGCGACATCGCGTTGAACAGGTGTGTGAAGCCGCATGCGCCGTGCTTGAGCGCGGCAACGGCGTCGTCGTAGGTCGCGAGCGAGTGGCCGAGCTGCACGCGCACGCCGCGCGCGGCCATCTCGCCGATGATCTCGATGTGGCCGGCGATTTCCGGCGCGAGCGTGACGACGCGGATCGGCGCGATCGACAGGTACTTCAGCACTTCGTCGAGCACGGCCGACACGGCCGCGTCGGGCTGCGCGCCGAGCTTGCCGGGGTTGATGTACGGCCCTTCGAGGTGCACGCCGAGCACGCGCGCGCCGCCCGGCGTGCGGGTGCGCGCGACGGTGCCGAGGTTCGCGACGACCCGCATCAGTTCGTCGCGCGGCGCGGTCATCGTCGTCGCGAGCAGGCTCGTCGTGCCGAATTGCGCGTGCGTGCGGGCGATCGTCTCGATCGCGTCGCCGCCTTCCATCACGTCGGCACCGCCGCCGCCGTGCACGTGGAGGTCGATGAAGCCGGGCAGGATGTACGGCGCGTCGTTCTTCGCGGGATCGGCGGGCGTGCCGTCGAGCGTGGTGATGCGGCCGTTCGCGCTATCGAGCGAACCGTGAATCCAGCCGTCGGGGGTGAGGATGTTGCCAGTCAGCATGACGTTCTCTTGATGATCTGGTGACGCGGACGTTCCGCGTCGTGATTTGCAAAATCCGTGTCGTTGCTTCACGCATGTCGCGCGCGGGCAGTCTCGCGCGTCAGCGTTTCAGTTCGGCGACGAAGTCGTAATAGTCGTCGCGGCAATACGTTTCGGTCACTTCGATCGCGCGCTGGTCGGCGCCATAGCCGATGCGCGTGATCACGAGCAGCGCCGAGCCCGGCTTCACCGCCATCCATTTCGCGATCTCGTGCGTCGAGTTCGCCGCGCGAAAGTGCTGCAGCGCGCGCACGACGGTCATGCCGCGCGCGTCGAGGTATTCGTACAGCGACGCGCCGAGCGCCTGCGGATCGGGCACCACCGCGGCCGGCAGCGTCGAATGCTCGACGGCCATCACGATCCCGTCCGCGCGGCGCAGCCGTTCGAGCCGGGCAACCGTCGCGCCCGGCGCAAGGCCGAGATGCGTGATCTCGTCGCGGCTCGCGGCGCGCAGCCTGCGCGACAGCCACACCGAATCGGGCACGAAGCCGCGCTGCTGCATCTTCGCGCTGAAGCCGACGAGACGCGACAGCGGATCGGCGACGCGCGGCGTGATGAAGCTGCCCGCACCGCGCGCCCGCTTGATCAGCCCCTGCTCGACCAGCAGCGCGAGTGCGCGGCGGGCCGTGATCCGCGACACGCCGACCGACACCGACAGCAGCCGCTCCGACGGCAGCGCCTCGCCGGCCCGCCACGCGCCGCCGTGGATCGCGCTCGCCAGGTTGCGGGCGAGCTGCAGATAGAGCGGCGTATCGCTGAGGGGATCGGGCGCCAGTTCGGACCAGCCGGTTTCCATGTGCCTCCGGGTGTCGGACGACGACCGCAAGCCGTCGAAAGTGAACGCATTATATAACCACCATAATACCAGTCAACGAACTGGTATTAGAGATGGGGAAATCGCTGCAAGCCTTGCCCGGCAAGCGTTTTAGTATCGATAAAGCCTTTGTTTACAACGGAGTGCGGGATAGGGATTTACCCGGGGTGGTATGCAAGGGGACAGTTCCAGTGCGCGGTTCGGTCTGGTTTCGGGTGTGAATATGAGACTAGAATAGAACCAATTTAATCGACTGGTATGCATCGCCTGACGGCACGCGCCGGTGGCGTCAGTGAAATTCCCGGCTCGACGTGCGCAAACCGCCGAGCAACGGCGTCAGATCCTCGAAATGCTGGGCGATCAGGTGCCTGACGTCGCTCACGACCTGCCACACGCCCGACGCCGCGAGCAGCCGCGAATCGAGGGTTTCGCGGCGCTGCCGCGCGAGCAACTCGGGCCGGACGATCAGGTTCACGCAGCCCGTTTCGTCCTCGAGCGTCATGAACATCACGCCTTTCGCGGTGCCCGGCATCTGCCGCGCGGTCACGAGCCCGCACGCGCGCGCGAGCCGGCCGTCGGGACGGTCGTGCAATTCGGCCGCGGACGATAACCGCCGCGCGCGTAGCTCGGGCCGCAGCAGCGCGACGGGATGGCGGTTCAGCGTGAGGCCGGTGGTGTGATAGTCGGCGAGGATGTCGTCGGCTTCCGACGGCGCGCCGAGCGTGGGCTTTTCGGGTTCGTCGATCGGCGCGGCCGCGAGCAGGTCGCGGTCGGGCGCCGCCGCAACCGCTTGCCATAGCGCGTCGCGGCGGTGGCCGGCGAGCGTCGCGAGCGCGTTCGCGGCGGCGAGCGCTTCGAGGTCGCGGCGTTCGAGCTGCGCGCGGCGCGCGAGTGCATCGACATGCTCGAAGGGGCCTGCCGTGCGCGCGATTTCGATGCGTCGCGCGGCCGCTTCGCCCAGACCGCGCACGAGCGACAGGCCGAGCCGCACGGCCGGCTGGCCATGGGGAGGCGGCTGGTCGGGCAGCGCTTCGAGTGATGCTTCCCAGTTGCTTTGCGTGACGTCGATCGGCAGGACCTGCACGCCGTGGCGCTTCGCGTCCTGCACGAGCTGCGACGGCGGATAGAAACCCATCGGCTGGCTGTTCAGCAGCGCGGCGAGGAAGATCGCCGGTTCGTGGCATTTGAGCCAGCTGCTCGCGTAGGCCAGCTTGGCGAAGCTCGCCGCGTGGCTCTCGGGGAAACCGTAATCGCCGAAGCCCTTGATCTGCTCGAAGATCTGTTCGGCGAATTCGGGCGGATAGCCACGCTCCCGCATCCCGTCGACGATCTTGCGATGGTACTGCTCCAGATTGCCCTTGCGCTTCCACGCGGCCATCGCCCGGCGCAGCTGGTCGGCTTCGCCGGGCGTGAAGCCCGCCGCGATCATCGCGACCTGCATCACCTGTTCCTGGAAGATCGGCACCCCATAGGTCCGTTCGAGCGCAGGCCTCAGATCCTCCTTCGGATAACTGACCTTCTCGGTTCCCTGGCGCCGTTTCAGATAAGGGTGCACCGCCCCGCCCTGGATCGGCCCCGGCCGCACGATCGCAACCTCGATCACCAGGTCGTAGTAAGTCTGCGGGCGCAGGCGCGGCAGCATCGACATCTGCGCGCGCGATTCGATCTGGAACACGCCGACCGTGTCGGCACGACAGATCATGTCGTAGGTCGCCTTGTCATCCTGCGGAATGTGCTTCAGCGTGAACGGCTCACCATCCGGCTCCGGCGGCCCGCGCCACGCGGTACGCATGTCGAATGCGCGATGCAGCGCCGACAGCATGCCGAGCGCGAGCACGTCGACCTTCATCAGCCCGAGTGCTTCGAGATCGTCCTTGTCCCACTGGATCACGCGCCGCCCGTCCATCGCCGCGTTCTCGACCGGCACGAGCCGCGTGAGCTTGCCGCGGCTGATCACGAAACCACCGGAGTGCTGCGACAGGTGGCGCGGAAAGTTCAGCAGCCGCGCGGCGAGCCGGGCCCACGCCAGGATGAGCGGCGTCTCGGGATCGAGCCCGATCGTCGAGAATTGCTGCAGCAGGTCGCGGCTGCCATCGAACCAGCGGTGCGCTTTCGCGACGCGATCGACCAGCATCGGATCGACGCCGAGCGCCTTGCCGGTTTCGCGCAGCACGCCACGCGGGCGATAGGTCGATACGGCGGCCGCAAGTGCGGCGCGGTTGTGTCCGTATTTTTCGTAGATATGCTGAATCACTTCTTCCCGGCGCTGATGCTCGAAGTCGACGTCGATATCGGGCGGCTCGCCGCGCTCCGCACTGATGAAGCGTTCGAACAGCATCGTGCTCTGCTCGGGATTCACCTCGGTGATGCCGAGGCAGAAGCAGACGACCGAGTTCGCCGCCGAGCCGCGACCCTGGCACAGGATGTTCTGGCTGCGTGCGTATTTGACGATGTCGTAGACGGTCAGGAAAAACGGTTCGTAGCTCAGCTTCGCGATCAGGTCGAGTTCATACCGGATCTGCTTCGCCACTTTCTCCGGAATGCCGTTCGGATAGCGCTCGGCCGCCCCTGCCCGGGTTTCCTGTTCCAGATAACTCGTCGGCGTGAGCCCCTTCGGCACGATCTCGTCGGGATACTCGTAGCGAAGCGAGTCCAGTTCGAAAGGACACGCATCGAGAATCGCGCACGTCTGCGCGATCTCATCCGGCGAATACAGTTGCCCGATCCGCTGCCGCGAACGCAAATGCTGTTCCGCATTCGGCGCAAGCGCATACCCGCACTCGGAAACCGGCATGCCGACGCGAATCGCCGTCATCACGTCCTGCAACTCCTTGCACGAGCGCCGGTGCATCGTCACGTCACCGAGTGCGACGATGCGCACGCCGCGCCGCTCGCCGGCCGCACGAATCTCTTCGCGCTGCGCACCATCCAGCGCGCGCTGCAGTTGCACGAGCCCGAGCCGCGCGCGCTCGCCGAACATCGCGCGAAACCACGCGACCTGCGCATCGAGTACGTCGGCACGCACCGGATAGGCGGGCACGAGAATCGCGAAGCAGTCGGGCATGCCGCGCAAGTGTGCAAACTCCGCAGGCGGCGCCGACAGCATCCGCGACGTCAGCTTGTAAGTGCCCTTCGGCGATGCCATCCGCCGCCACGAAATCAGCTCGGAAAGATTGCCGTAACCCTCGCGGTTCTGCGCAAGCAACACGAGCCCGAACGCACCGGGGCCCGGATCGTGGCCGGGCGCGACTTCATCCGGCGTGACTTCGAAATACGAGCCGATGACGAGCGGCAACCCCTTCGCCTTCGCCGCGACATGCATCCGCGGCGCGCCTGCCAACGAGCATTCGTCGGTGATCGCGATCCCGCGATAGCCGAGTTCCACCGCACGCTCGACCAGTTCTTCGGCATGCGACGCGCCATGCAGGAACGAAAAGTTCGAACGGCAGAACAACTCCGCGTAATCGGGCAGCCAACTGAATTCCGCAACCATGACCGTTCACCCGAACAGGCCGTGCAGGAACCAGCGCGGCTCGGCCTCGCTCCCCGCCCGCTCCTTGAACACCCAGTAGCACGCACCGGCCTCGTCCTGCGCGACGCAGTAATCGCGCGCAGCGAGCTGACCGTCGAACCACCCGGCCTCGATCCGCTCCACCGACGACATCATCCTGAGCGGCGTATGAAATACCGGCCGGTTCTCACGCATCAACAACGGCAGCGGCTCCGCCAGCAACCACGCGGGCCTCGGCGGCACGGCCGGCGGCCCGGCAGCCGGCTTGCCCGCCTGCGCATCGAGCGGCAACCAGCGGTTCGCGGCCTCGGGCCGGTAATCGGCAACGGGCGCCGCACGCAATACGTTCTCCGCGCCGAGCCGCGCAACCAGCAGCTCGAACAACCGCGCACGCGTCTCTTTCGTGCCGCCCGGTTCGGGAAAAAGATCCTCGGCCGGCGGCGCGACCGATTCGACGCGCGTGGCCGTCAGGCGCACCGCGATCACCGCGGCCGGCAACTCGACGCGCGCGAGTCGCTCGCCGAGCAGCCGCATGAAGTGCGCCTCGTCGCGCACGGGTGCGGCGAACGCAAGCTCGAGCGGCGTCGGCGGCACGGCCTGGCGGCCGCGCTCGTGCTCGAGATCGAACGTCATCGCGGCCAGCGACAATTGCCGCGCGGCCAGCCAGCCACAGAGCTGCACGACGAGCCGCCGCGCGGCGAACAGCACGGCCTCCGCGTATTCGACGCGCTCCGGCAATTCGAGCCGCACGTCGAACACGGGCGGCACCGCCATCCACGCAAGCGGCTCGACCGCCTCGCCGTACGCACGATCGAGCGCGGCCAGCAGCGCGGGACCGCAGCGGCGCTGCAGCCCCGCGCGCGGCAGGCCGCGCAGATCGGCAAGCGTGCGGCAACCGAGACCGTCGAACCAGCCCGCATACGGACGCGCATCGGGCAGCAGTACGCACGGCAACCCGTCGAGCGTGCGAACCAGCGACGCGGGGCCGGCCACCCGGCGCCGGATCCGCGCACGGGCCGATACGCGCGCCAGCAGCCATGCGCCACGCCCGGTCGGTGCGGCGGACAGGCGCGCCGCATAGCCGAGCGCCGCGAGCGTCGCGCGCACCTGACGGCACAGCGACGGCAAGCCGCCGAACAGGCGCAGGCTCGGGCCGACGTCGACGATCAGCGTGGCTTCGTCGTCGAGCGCGACGCACGGCGAGAAGCGCAGCAACGCGAGCGCGACCGCGCGCAGCGCGTCGGCCTCGCGCGCGGGATCGCGTTCGACGAGCCGCGTGTGCGGCGCGAGCGTCAGCACGCCGCCGCGCTTCATGCCTGCGCGCACGCCGTGCCGGCGCGCGGGCGCGTCGGCGATCAGCACGACACCCTGCTCGAGCACCGCGCAACCTGCGTCGTTCGCGTCGCCTGCATCGCCCTCACCGCCGTCAGACGGCGGCGGGGCGCACACGTCGAGCGGCAGGCGCGGCAGATGGATGCCGAGCAAGACGCGCATAGCGGCTCTCCACGATGGGCGACGGCAGGTCGAGCACGAGCGGCTCGCTGCGCGCGGGCCCGCGACGCTTGACGATATCGAGCGACACGCCGCCCGGCACGGGATGCAACGCGACGCGCAGCACGGCCGGCGACGGCTGCCGCGCGGCCGACAGCGGGCGCAGCATCACGAACAGCGTGTCGCCCGTGCGCGCGGCCGCGAGATGCAGGCGCCTCAGCGCATCGGGCCGCGCGTCCTGCCAGAGCAGCAGCGCGCCGCAACAGCCGGTCTTGAGCGCCTGCTCGGCGGCCCACAGCGCATCCGTGCGGCTGCCGGCGCGCAGCCACAGCAACGCGTCGGCCGGCACGCCGAGACTGGCGAGCGCGGTCGCATGCGGCGACTGCGGAGGCGCGACGAGCGCGAGCGGGCGCCGCGCGCTGACGGTGCGGGCGAGCGCGGGCGCGAGCAGCCGCATCTCGCCGCAGCCCGGCTGCGCGGCCAGCAGTTCGACGAGCCCGCCGAACGGCCAGCCGCCGCCCGGCAACTCGGCGGACAGCGATGCAAAACCCGTGTCGATCGTGCGCGGGCCGCCGCGCGCGAGTTGCGAACCGCGCCACAGCGACGGATGAAGGGATTCGGGGGAAATGGAGGATGCGAGCATGACGCCACCCACAACTGTATGGATATACAGTATATGGCAATGCGCCCGCCTCGCACAGCACCGGCGAGAAACCGGCCTTTCGTCAGAGGAAAACCAGGGGAAAAAGCCCAGGCGACCGCCATGCCGCGGCGCGTCCGGGCCACGGTCTCCCGTGCCGGGCCCAATGAGCCCGACCATCCATGCCGACCGGCCCGCAGCCGGAGCGGCGCGATGCAGCACTCCGCATCGCGCCGCTCCGATCGCGTTGCTTCAGCCCAGCAGCAGCGCGTCGTCGTCGAGCTGCTCGTGACGCACGTTCTCGAACATCTGCAGCAGGTCCGGCACATCGAGCCCCTTGCGCGCGTCGCCCGACACGTCGAGCACGACCTGCCCCTGGTGCAGCATCACCGTGCGGTCGCCGTAGTCGAGCGCCTGCCGCATGCTATGCGTGACCATCATCGTCGTCAGCTTGCTCTCGGCAACGATGCGCGCGGTCAGCTCCAGCACGAACGCGGCCGTCTTCGGGTCGAGTGCGGCCGTATGCTCGTCGAGCAGCAGGATCCGCGACGGCCGCAGCGACGCCATCAGCAGGCTCACGGCCTGCCGCTGGCCGCCCGACAGCAACCCGATCCGGTCGGTCAGCCGGTTTTCCAGCCCGAGGTTCAGCAGCCGCAGCTTGTCGCGGAACAGCTCGCGCGACGGGCGGTCGAGCGCGGCCCGGAAACCGCGCCGCACACCGCGCGCCGTCGCGAGCGCCATGTTCTCCTCGATCGTCAGCGCCTCGCAGGTGCCGGCCATCGGATCCTGGAACACGCGTGCGACGAGGTGCGCGCGATCCCACGCGGCCTTGCGCGTGACGTCCGTGCCATCGATCGCGATGCGCCCCGCATCGACCGGCTGGTCGCCGCTGACCGCATTGAGGAAGGTCGACTTGCCGGCGCCGTTCGAGCCGATCACCGCGACGAACTGGCCGTCGGGAATCTCGAGCGACAGCCCGCGCAGCGCGCGCGTCTCGATCGGCGTGCCGGGATTGAACGTGAGTTTCAGGTCTTGTGCGGACAGCATGTCATGCCCCTCCGTTCTTGCGCGCGAACAGCTTCTTGCGCGTCGCCGGCAGCACCAGCGCGATCGTGACGAGCGCGGCCGTCACGAGGTTCAGATCCTGCGCCTTCAGGCCGATGAATTCGCTGTTCAGCGCAAGCGCGATGAAGAAGCGGTAAACGATCGCGCCGAGCACGACGGCGAGCGTCGTCAGCACGAGCCGGCGCGCGGGCAGCAGCGTCTCGCCGATGATCACGGCGGCCAGCCCGATCACGATCGTGCCGATCCCCATCGAGATATCCGCGCCGCCCTGGGTCTGCGCGAACAGCGCGCCGGCGAGCGCGACGAGCGCATTCGACAGCGCCATCCCGGCGAGCGTCGCACGGCCGGTCGCGATGCCTTGCGCGCGCGCCATCCGTGGATTCGCACCGGTCGCGCGCATCGCGAGGCCGAGTTGCGACGAGAAGAACCAGTCGAGACCGAGCTTCGCGACCACGACGACGATCGCGAGCAGCGCCGGGCGCAGCACGTAGTCGGGCATCCAGTCGGGCTGCAGCACGGTGAAGATCGTCGGCTCGGTGATGAGCGGCACGTTCGGCCGGCCCATGATCCGCAGGTTCACCGAATAGAGCGCGATCATCATCAGGATGCTGGCGAGCAGATCCATGATCTTCAGGCGCACGTTGAGCCAGCCCGTGATGAAGCCGGCCGCCGCGCCCGCGACGATCGCGATGCAGGTCGAGCTGAACGGGTCGTAGCCGGCCGAGATCAGCGTCGCGGCGACGGCGCCGCCAAGCGGAAAGCTGCCGTCGACGGTGAGGTCGGGGAAGTTGAGGATGCGAAACGAGATCAGCACCCCGAGGGCGACGAGACTGAAGATCAGGCCGATCTCCAGGGCGCCCAGTAACGAGAACAGAGACATGATGGGGAAATCCTGTTGCTTCCCGGCCGGACGTGTACGGCCGGGCGAAGCGAACGGGCGGCCCCGGGTGGGAGCCGCCCGTCCGGCGATGTCGTCCAGGCCCGGATCGGGCCTGCCAAGCGCGGCGGTCGGGCCGCGGCTTACTTGATGACCGTCTTCGCTTCCTTCACGAGATCCGGCGACAGCGTGACGCCCTGCTTCGCGGCCGCGCCCGTGTTCGCGAACAGCTCGAGGTTGCTGCTCGTCTCCGACGCGATCGCGCCCGGTTTCTCGCCCTTCAGGATGCGCACGACGACCTTGCCCGTCTGGCGGCCGAGGTCGCCGTAGTTGATGCCGAGCGCCGCGATGCCGCCGCGCTTCACGCTGTCGGTATCGCCGGCGACGAGCGGGATCTTCGCTTCGTTCGCGACCTTCACGAGCGCTTCGTACGCGGACACGACGTTGTTGTCGGTGTTCGTGTAGATCACGTCGACCTTGCCGATCAGGCTCTTCGCGGCCGGGCCGATGTCGACGGTGCGCGGCGCGGCCGCTTCCTTCAGCGTCATCCCCTGCTTCGCGAGGATCTCCTTGAGCGCCTTCACGACGACGACCGAATTCGCCTCGCCCGGGTTGTAGACCATGCCGACCGTCTTCGCATTCGGCACGACGCGCTTGATCAGCGCGACCTGGCGATCGAGCGGCAGCTTGTCGGACACGCCCGTCACGTTGGTGCCCGACGGGCCCCAGCCCTTCACGAGCTGTGCTGCGACCGGGTCGGTAACGCCCGAATAGACGACCGGCACGCTCTTCGTCGACGCGACGACCGCCTGCGCGGCCGGCGTCGCGATCGCGACGATCACGTCGGGCTGGTCGCCGACGAACTTGCGCGCGATCTGCGCGGCGGTGCCCGTGTTGCCCTGCGCGCTCTGGTATTCCCACTTGAGCTTGTCGTCGCCGTAGCCTTCCGCCTTCAGCTCGGCGCGCACGCCGTCGCGGATCGCGTCGAGCGCCGGATGGTCGACGATCGACAGCACCTTGACGGTCTGGGCATGCGCGGCACCTGCCAGCGCGAGTGCGGCCACGCCGGCCGTGATCGAACGGATCGCGCGAGTCTTGAATCGCTTCATGGGTAGTCTCCCCCGTATTGTGTCGGTTCTGGATGATGGATTCCCGCCGCCGTCAGGCGGGCGCCGCCGCGCGTGCAACGCAGGGGCGGCCGGCCCGCGCGCCCCGGGAAGGCGTGCAGCGGCGAACGCACGAGGATACCATTTCCGCAGACCACCGCCTGACCCCTCGCTTTCACGCGGCGCCCCGTTTCGCGGTGCCCGAGAGCGCCGCGCGACTGCCCGCGAAGCCCGGCCGGCGGCGATTCCCGACCGCATCGACGCAACGCGTCAGCCGCGCTCGCGGCTTTACGTTATGCTGTCGGCCGACCCAATCCACTCCATCGGAGGGCAGATGAAACGGGGGATCCGAGCCATCGCATTCGCGGCTGTCGCGCTGGCGCTGCCGGGTGCGGCGTTCGCGCTGACCGACGGCGATGCGCAATACGACGATTGCATGCTCAACGCGCTGCGCGAAAGCCGCAACGGCGCGGCAGCCCAGTTGATCCAGCGCTCGTGCGACGCGCTGTACCGCAACAACGCGATGCTGCTGCCGCGCGAGCGGCGCTTTCACGAGTGCGTCGTGCAGTCGCTGCCGGGCGTGCGCGACAACTACGCGATCCAGCAGATCATGTCGATCTGCTCGCGGCGCGGCGAGATGTGAGCCGGCGCGGAATGCCGCGCGCCAGGCGCCGCGCGGCCGTCGATCGGCCACGCCAATGAAAAAAGGCCTGCGCGATGCAGGCCCTTTGCGTTCAGCGGTCCGACCGGTGTGCGGCGTTCAGAACGACGCGACCATCGAGCCCTTGAACTGCTTCTTGATGAACTCCCTCACTTCCTGCGACTGGTACGCCTTGACCAGCTTCTTCACCCACGGCTGGTCCTTGTCCTTCGCGCGCACGGCGATCAGGTTCGCGTACGGGCTCGTCAGCGATTCGAGCGCGATCGCATCCTTGGTCGGCTGCAGGTTCGCGGCCAGCGCGTAGTTCGTGTTGACCACGGCCGCGTCGACGTCCGACAGCACGCGCGGCAGTTGCGCGGCGTCGAGTTCGGAGATCTTCAGCTTCTTCGGGTTGTCGGCGATGTCGAGCACCGTCGCGTTGTTGCCGCCCGTGCCGGCGCCCGCCTTCAGCTTGATCACGCCTTGCGTCTGCAGCAGCAGCAGCGCGCGGTTCTCGTTCGACGGATCGTTCGGCACCGCGAGTTTCGCGCCTTGCGGCAGGTCCTTCAGCGACTTGAACTTCTTCGAGTACACGCCCATCGGCGAGATGTAGGTCAGGCCCGCGCTGACGAGCTTGTAGCCGCGCTGCTTCACCTGGCTGTCGAGGTAGGGCTGGTGCTGGAAGCTGTTCGCGTCGAGGTCGCCCGAGTCGAGCGCCGCGTTCGGCTGCACGTAGTCGTTGAACTCGATGACCTTCACGTTCAGGCCTTCCTTCTCCTTCGCGACCTTCTGCACGAGCTGCCACACTTCCGAATCCGGGCCGGCGACCGTACCGACCTTGATCACCTTGTCTTCGGCGTGCGCGCCCGCCGACAACGTCAGCGCTGCACCGGTGGCCAGCACGGAAAACACCTTCAGGAGACTGCGACGCTTCATCTGTTTCTCGCTTTCTTGCTTACTTGAAATGGGGCGCGATACGGGTATGCCCCGACTCGCAGGAAGGGGCAAATGGTGTCACAGGATCGGCGGGAAGTGAAATACATCCCGCTCATATGGGTATGCACCGCGGCAGTGCCGGCGGCGCATGCGCGACTCGGCCGTTAGTTGCGTTTATGCGTATCGCGCATCAGCCGCACGCGTCACGCCGCCACGGCCTCATCGGCCGCCTTCGTGCCGAATGCCGGTCCGACCGGCCGCTCGCCGGCCCGGCGCGGCGACAGGCCGCCGGCGTCGCCGACCCGGAACGCGCCGACTGCGTCGCGCAGCCGCGCGGCCTGTTCCTGCAGCGACGCGGCGGCCGCGGCGGCCTCCTCGACGAGCGCCGCGTTCTGCTGCGTCACCTGGTCCATCTGCGTGACCGCGCGCCCGACCTGCGTGATGCCGCTCGCCTGCTCCTCGGACGCGGCCGCGATCTCGCCCATGATGTCGGTCACGCGCGCAACGGCCTGCAGGATCTCGCCCATCGTCGTGCCGGCCTGGCCGACCAGCGTCGAACCGTTGCGCACGCGCTCGACCGAATCGACGATCAGCTCGCGGATCTCCTTCGCGGCCGTCGCGCTGCGCTGCGCGAGCGAACGCACTTCGCCCGCGACCACCGCGAAGCCGCGGCCCTGCTCGCCCGCCCGCGCGGCTTCGACCGCCGCGTTCAGCGCGAGGATGTTGGTCTGGAACGCAATGCCCTCGATCACGCCGATGATGTCGGCGATCTTGCGCGAGCTGTCGTCGATCTCGCCCATCGTGCCGATCACGCGGTTCACCACGTCGCTCCCCGTGCGCGCGATGTCCGACGCGTTGTTCGCGAGCCCGCTCGCCTGCCGCGCGTTGTCCGCGTTCTGCTTCACCGTCGCGGTCAGCTGCTCCATGCTCGCGGCCGTCTCTTCCAGCGATGCGGCCTGCTCCTCGGTACGCTGCGACAGGTCGTCGTTGCCGGCCGAGATCTGGCGGCTCGCCGACGCGATCGACTCGGCCGACTGGCGAATGCCGCCGATCGTCGCCTGCAGCCGGGCCTGCATGTCGCGCATCGCGGCCATCATGCTCGTGCGGTCGCCCGCGCGCACGGGTACCGGCTGCGTCAGGTCGCCCTGCGCGATGCGCGCCGCGAGCGCGGCCGCTTCGTCGGGCTCGCCGCCGAGATTGCCGCGCACGTTGCGGATGATCACCAGCATCGCCGCGCTGATCACGAAGCCGATCACGAACACGACCGCGAGGTGGCCGAGCAGCGTCCGGTAGTAGAGGGTGTCGAGGTCCTTCAGGAACACGCCGCTCGAGATGTTCCAGTCCCACGGCGCGAAACGCGTGACGTAGCTGATCTTCGGCACGGCGGTCTCGCTGTGCGGCAACCGCCCGCGGTATTCGGCGAAGCCGCTGCCGGTCGCCTTCGCGGCGTTCAGGATCGTGACGAACAGCGGCTTGCCGTCCGGATCGAGATAGTCGCCGACCTGCGTGCCGACCAGCTTCGGCAGCGTCGGATGCATCAGCACGACCGGCTTCGAGTCCATCACGAACACGTAGCCCGAATCGCCGTAGCGCATCGCCGCAAGGCTCGCGAGCGCATCGCGCTTCGCGTCGGCCTCGGGCAGCGTGCCGCTCTGCGCGAGCGCGTGATACGCCGTCACGATGCCGGCCGCCGAGTCGACGAGATTCGCGATGCCGGCCTTGCGTTCGGCGAGCATCGTCGCGCGCGTCTCGTACGCGCTCCATGCGCCGACGCCGAGAAGACCGATCCATACCAGCGCAAGCGCGAGCCACAGCTTGCGGTTCAAACTCATTCTGCTCATCTGCGTGCCTTTGTCGATGTCGATACGCGCGATGCGCGCGAACGGCCTGCCGCGCGCAAACGGTTGCTCTTTTATTTACGGCAACGAGCCTTACAACTTGAATACGCGCCATCGCGACGAACCGACGATCGACAGGCAGCGCCCCCGCAACGCGGCGCGCCCGCGCGACACCCGCATCCGCTTGTGCTACAAAGACCGGCTGGCCGGCGCGCGAAGCACCGGCATCATTCCAGGGCCATCCCATGTACGTCATCGACATCCACTACACCGCGTCGCTCGAGCGCATCGACGACGCGCTCGAACGCCACCGTGCGTATCTGCAGCCGCAGTTCGACAAGGGCATCTTCATCGCGGCGGGGCCGAAGGTGCCGCGCGAAGGCGGCGTGATCCTCGCGGCCCGCATCGATCGCGACGAACTCGACGCGATCCTGGCGACCGACCCGTTCGTCACCGAGGGGCTCGCCACGTATCGCGTGACGGAATTCCGCATCACGCGCGCCGCCTCCGGCTTCAACGTGCCGGCGCTGCCGTAACGCGATACCGGCGCGGCGCGCGCGCATGCCGACGCGCCGCCCGACAGGCGGCGCATGCAGACAACGAGGAAAGAGAGAATGCGCGACGGCGCGCGGCGGCCGTCACGTAATCGCCGGGCCGTGCGCCCGACGGATACCGCTCAGTCGACCAGCAGCTTCAGGTCGTGGACCCACGGGCCGGGGCCCTGGCCGTCGCGCACGAACAGGCGCAGCTTGCCGTTGCGGTCGAACACGTAGCTCGCGGCGGTGTGATCCATCGTATAGCTGCCGGGCGTCTTGCCGGGCACCTTCGCGTAGTACACGCGGAAATCCTTCGTGACCTTCTTCAGCGCCGCTTCGTCGGCCGGCCGCAGGCCGATGAACGACGGATCGAACGCGGGCACGTACTGGCCGAGCAGCGCCGGCGTGTCGCGCTCCGGATCGATGGTGACGAACAGCACCTGCACGCGCTTCGCGGCGTCGGGCCCGAGCTGCTTCAGCGCCTCGGACAGCTCGGCCATCGTGGTCGGGCACACGTCCGGGCAGTGCGTATAGCCGAAGAACATCACGACCGCACGGCCCTTGAAGTCGGCGAGCGCGCGCACCTTGCCGGCCGTATCGGGCAGCGAGAAATCGTTGCCGAACTGCGTGTTGCCGGTGATGTCGAGATTCTGGAATTTGGGCGCGTTGTCGCATCCGGCGAGCAGCAGCGCTGCCGTGAATGCGCACGCGAGCATCCAGCCTTGGCGCGCGCGGCGCCCGAACCGTGAATGGAGCATTGCGTTCAAACCGTGCGGTTACACGCCGAGCAACGGGCGTGCATAGTGATCGACGAGCAGCGCGGCGAACAGCAGCGACAGGTAGACGATCGAGTAGCGGAAGGCCTTGCGGGCGAGTTCGTCCGAGTAATCGCGGTAGATCTTCCACGCATACGCGAGGAACACCGCGCCGAGCAGCACCGCGCTCGCCAGGTAGACGGCCCCGCTCATCCCGGAGATGAACGGCATCAGCGTGACCGCGAACAGGATCACCGTGTACAGCAGGATGTGCAGCCGCGTGAACTTCTCGCCGTGCGTGACGGGCAGCATCGGCAGGCCCGCGTTCTCGTAATCCTTGCGGCGATAGAGCGCGAGCACCCAGAAATGCGGCGGCGTCCACACGAAGATGATCAGCACGAGGATCCATGCGTCGCCGGGCACCGCGCCGGTGACCGCGGCCCAGCCGAGCGCCGGCGGCATCGCGCCCGACGCGCCGCCGATCACGATGTTCTGCGGCGTCATCGGCTTGAGCAGCAGCGTATAGATCACCGCGTAGCCGACGAACGTCGCGATCGTCAGCCACATCGTCAGCGGGTTCGTGAACGTATAGAGCGTCCATGCGCCGACGCTGCCGAGCACGGCCGAGAACAGCAGGATCTGCGGGGACGTGATCTCGCCGCGCGCGGACGGACGCCACGCGGTGCGGCGCATCATCGCGTCGATCTTCTGCTCGACGAGGCAGTTGATCGCGAACGCGGCGCCGGCCAGCAGCCAGATGCCGACGGTGCCGCCGATCAGCACATGCCACGGCACCATGCCCGGCGTCGCGAGGAACATGCCGATCACCGCGCAGAACACCGCGAGCTGCGTGACACGCGGCTTCGTCAGCGCCATGTACTGCGAAAAACGGCTACCGGGCGATTGGGAGAGGGTGCTTTGCATGGGGACGGTCACGCCGGGGCGACGTCGCGCGCAGGCTGCGCGACACGGCCGGGGCGGCTTGAAAGGATGCGAAAGTTTAACATGACGACGAGCAGCAGCAGGATCGCGGCACCGCCGTTGTGCGCGACCGCGACCGGCAGCGGCCACTGCAGCACGATGTTGGTCAGGCCCGTCACGAACTGCAGCAGGACGACCAGCAGCACGCCGGTCGCGGGCCGCCGCAGCGACTCGAAGCGGCGCATCTTCAGCGCGAACGCGACGAGATACGCGACGACGACGAACGCGAACGTGCGGTGCGTCCAGTGGATCGCGACCAGCGCGTCCTGCGTGATCGCGTCGCCGTCCTTCGTCATCCCGAGCGCGCGCCACAGGTGGAAGCCGTGCTGGAAGTCCATCGGCGGGATCCACTGGCCGTTGCAGGTCGGGAAGTCGGTGCACGCGAGCACCGCGTAGTTGGTGCTCACCCAGCCGCCGAGCGCGATCTGCACGACCAGCAGCACGAGCGCCGCGAGCGCGGCCGCGCGATAGCGGCCGGCCTCGGGATCATGCGACGGCAGCGGCGTCTGCCGCGCCGCGAGCCAGCCGAGCGTGCCAAGCAACGTGAGGCCGAGCAGCAGGTGGATCGTGACGATCACCGGCTGCAGCTTCATCGTGACCGTCCACGCGCCGAACGCGCCCTGCACGAGAATCAGCAGCAGCAGGCTGGTCGGCCACCACGGCGACACGGAGAGCGGGCGGCGGCGCAACCGCGCGGACCACGCGATCACGACCTGCGCGATGATCAGCACGCCGATCGCCATCGCGAAATAGCGGTGGATCATCTCGATCCACGCTTTCGTCATGCTGACGGGGCCCGTCGGCATCGCCTGGTGCGCGGCCGTGATCGCGGCGTGCGCGATGAACGGCGACGACGTGCCGTAGCAGCCGGGCCAGTCGGGGCAGCCGAGCCCCGAATCGGTCAGCCGCGTGAAGCCGCCGAACATCACCAGGTCGAGCGTCAGGAACGTGGTGATCCACACCAGCTTGCGGAACTTGTTGTCGTCGGCCTTCACCCACACGTACGACAGCGGCAGCAGTGCGATGCACAAGCCGATCAGGCCGAGTTGCAGTAGATACGACATCGGAATGGTGCCTCGTTCTCTTGCCTTAACCGATGCTCGACCACTTCAGCAGCTTCGTCACGTCCGCCTTGATCTTGCTGGGATTCGGGTCTTTCGGGAAACGCATCATCAGGTTGCCGTTCGGGTCGATCAGGTAGAGGTGGTCGCTGTCCTTCGTGCCGACGTCGGCCGGCAGCCACGCGGCCACCGCGGCCGGATCGGCGACGAGCCGGCGCGTGTCGGGATAGGCGTCCAGCACCTTCTGCGGCGTCGCGCCCGCATCGCTGCGCAGCCACACCATCGTGATCCGGTGCCGTTCGCCCGCCTGCGTGACGCGGATCTGGCGCATGAAATAGAGCTTCTGCGCGCAGGCTTCGTCGCACGCGCTGCGGTCGGTCATCACGAACAGCCACACGCCGCGCAGCGACGACAGCGGCACGGTCTTGCCGGTTTCGTCGGTGACCTGCAGATCCGCCGGGATCGGCCGCTGCGGCTCGATCAGCGTGCCGTAGTTCGTCGAACCGCCCTTCGGCTTGATCACGTAATAGGTGAAATACGACGCGAGCATCGGCGCGGCGCACACGAGCCCCAGCAGCACAAGCATCCAGCGGCCGCGCTTGCGGGCCGCAGGCGACGGCGCAGCGGCCGGACCCTGACGGGAAGATTGCATGGACAAATCAGACCTCTCGAAACGAACCCGCGGCACCGGCGCCGCGTCCTGGCATGGCGCTCACGCGCCGGCCGACTTCTTCGCCGCACGCCGCGCGGCGTACAGGCCGAAGCCGAGCGCGGCGGCCGCCATGGCCCACCACTGAAACATGTAACCGTAATTGCGCTCGACGCCGGTCGTCGCCGCCGGCCAGTCGCGCACCAGCTTGTCGCCGTCGTCGCTCGTCTGCTGGATCACGAACGGCTGCAGCGGCAACCCCGTTTCCTTCGCATACGCGGCGACGTCCAGGTTCTGCCGGATCTTCTGGTGCGCCGCCGAACCGCCTTCGCCGAGTTCGAACGCCCGCGACGCGTCGGCGCGCGCGATGCCCACGATCTCGACGTCGCCCGCGGGCGTCGCGAACGGCTCGATCGCCGTGCGCTCGGCGATGTTGCGCGGCAGCCAGCCGCGGTTCACGAGCACGACGCCGCCGCCCGTGAGTTTAAACGGCATCACGACGTAAAAACCCGGCTGGTCGTTATACGGCCGATTGTCGAGGAACACGGCTTGCTCGGGCAGGAAGCGGCCCGTCGCACGCACGCGATGAAACTCGATCGATGCCAGCGGAATCGGCTGCGCGCCGACGTCGACGGGCGCCGCGTGCTCGTAGCGCACGATGCTCGCCTGCAGCGCTTCCTTCTGGTGCGCGCGGTCGCGCTGCCAGAAACCGAGACGGACCGTGACGGCGACGACGACGAGAATCAGCAGCGCAGGCAGCCAGCGAATCTTCATCGTGCGGCCCGCCCGGCACATTCGCGAAAGCGAAGTGCGATAATTATCCCCTTCCTTTCGAATTGCCGTCGTCCGGTTCGTGTCATGCACATACTCGTTCCCATCGCCTTCGTCCTCATCATTGCCAGCATGGGCTCGGCGCTCTACTTCATGATGCACGACCGCGGTCATACGAAACGCATGGTCTGGTCGCTCGCCACCCGCGTCGGGCTGTCGGTCTCGCTGTTCCTGTTCATCCTGTTCGCGAACTGGATGGGCTGGATCCATTCGACCGGTTTGCCGATCGGACGTTGATGCATTTACCCGCCGCGACCGCTGTGACATTTCGCCGCACGGTCGCACCACCAAGCAAAAGCGCCGCCTGACTGAGTCGCGGCGGCGCCAGGGTGGTGTCGGCCGGCAGCCTCGCGGCCCGGCGACACCAATGAAAACGGCCCGCGCATCACTGCGCGGGCCGTTTTTCCATTTACAGCCAGTAGACGACGACGTACAGGCCGAGCCAGACGACGTCGACGAAGTGCCAGTACCACGCGGCGCCTTCGAATGCGAAGTGATGCTCGGGCGTGAAGTGGCCGCGGATCATCCGCACCAGCACCACGGCCAGCATCGTGCCGCCGAGGAACACGTGGAAGCCGTGGAAGCCCGTCAGCAGGAAGAACGTCGAACCGTACACGCCCGAGTTCAGCGTCAGGTTCAGTTCGTTGTACGCGTGGAAGTATTCGAAGCCCTGCAGGAACAGGAAGCAGATCCCGAACGCGAGCGTCGCGGCCATCCAGGCGATCGCCTTCTTGCGGTGATCGTCGCGCAGCGCGTGGTGCGAGATCGTCAGCGTCACGCCCGACGACAGCAGGAATGCCGTGTTGAGCGTCGGGATCGGCCACGGGCCCATCGTCTTGAAGTGACCGGCGAGCGCGGCGGGGCCTTCGTTCGGCCACACGGCGGAGAAATCCGGCCAGATCAGCTTGTAGTCGAGGCTGCCGAGCTGGTGCAGCGCGATTTCACGCGCATAGAACAGCGCGCCGAAGAACGCGCCGAAGAACATGACTTCGGAGAAGATGAACCAGCTCATGCTCCAGCGGTACGACTTGTCGACGTTCTTGCCGTAATGACCGCCTTCCGATTCGGCGATCGCGTCGCCGAACCAGTGGTACAGCGTGAAGAGCAACCACAGCAGGCCGAGCAGCGCCGTAAACGGCGCCCAGTCGTGACCGTTGATCCACAGCGCCGCCGATCCGAGCATGACCAGCAGGCCGGTGGCCGCACTGATCGGATGGTGCGACGGATGCGGCACGAAATAGTACGGGGTCTGGTTTTGACCGCTCATGCTTGATTCTCCACTTCAGTCCAATTTGTTTACCGGAAACCGCTCCGGTTTATTTCTTGCGCGGCGTGACCGCCACCGCTCTTTCCCGCACGCGGCGCCGTGGCGCCGCGCACTGCATTCTTTCGTGGCCGCGGGCTTCAGCCCACGACGGCACGCACGATCAGGATCAGCACGCCGATGAACACGCCGGCCGCGATCAACGCGACGATCAGCACGTGCAGCGGATTCAGCTGCGTCGCGTCGGCCTCCAGGTCGCGCCGCTTGCGCACCCCGAAGAACGACCACAGCACGGCTTTCACTGCCTGGCCGAACGATCCGCCCCGCTTGACCTCCGTCATCGCCCCGCCTCCGTCATCATGCATCCGGCTTCGCCGCGCCCTGCGCCGCGGTACTGCGCGTCGCCGGCGCCGGCGCGGCCGGCGTATTCAGCTCGAAGAACGTGTACGACAGCGTGATCGTCTTCACGTCCTTCGGCAGTTTCGGATCGATCACGAACACCACCGGCATCTTGCGCGACTCGTTCGCGGCCAGCGTCTGCTGCGTGAAGCAAAAGCACTCGATCTTCTTGAAGAATTCCGTCGCCTGCTTCGGCGCGTAGCTCGGAATCGCCTGTGCAACGACCGGCCTGCCCTGCCCGTTCGTCACGTCGTACACGATCGTCGTCAGTTCGCCCGGATGCACGTCGAGACTGTTGTGCTCCGGCTTGAAACCGAGCGGGCCGCGCGCATTCGCATCGAACTCGACCGACACCGTGCGGCTGGTGTCGACCTGCGAGTTCTTCACCTCGCGCTCGCTGACGTCGCGCTGCACCAGGTTGTTGATGCCGGTGATCTGGCAGATCGCCCGATACATCGGAATCAGCGCGAAGCCGAAACCGAACATCAGCCCGGCCACGACGAAGAGCTTCACCAGCATCGAACGATTGAACGCGCGATCGACGGCGCCCTCTTCCGGCTTCGACATACGACAACTTCCTCGCTACTGCGTCAGTTACTGCATCAGTGAGTGGACAGCCACCACTGCTTGATCACGACACCCACAAAAAAAACGGCGGCGATGACGAGCAGGATGAGGCCGAGCCGCTTGTTGCCCGCGCGGATCTGCTCGGGCGTTCGTCTTTGTTGTGGATTCCGGTTCATCTGAAACTTCGGTTCGGCGCCCGCCGCGCCTGCCTGCGCGGCAGGCAGCGGCGGAGCGCACTGTGAAACTTACTCGACGTGCGGCGGTTGCTCGAACGTGTGGAAGGGAGCCGGGCTCGGCACCGTCCACTCGAGACCCGTCGCGCCGTCCCACGGCTTGTCCGACGCCTTTTCCAGCTCGCCGCCGCCACGGTAGGCCGGCAGCGCGACCGCGAACAGGAAGTACACCTGCGCGAGGCCGAAGCCGAATGCGCCGATCGTCGCAACCTGGTTGAAGTCCGTGAACTGCGCCGGGTAGTCCGCATAGCGGCGCGGCATGCCCGCGAGACCGACGAAGTGCATCGGGAAGAACGTCAGGTTGAAGAAGATCATCGACGCCCAGAAGTGGATCTTGCCGCGCGTCTCGTTGTACATCCAGCCCGTCCACTTCGGCGCCCAGTAGTACCAGCCCGAGAACAGCGCGAACAACGAGCCCGCCACCAGCACGTAGTGGAAGTGCGCCACCACGAAGTAGGTCCCGTGATACTGGATGTCGAGCGGCGCCATCGCGAGCATCAGGCCCGTCAGGCCGCCGAACGTGAACACGAACAGGAAGCCGATCGCGAACAGCATCGGGGTTTCGAACGTCATCGAGCCGCGCCACATCGTCGCGAGCCAGTTGAACACCTTCACGCCCGTCGGCACCGCGATCAGCATCGTCGCGTACATGAAGAACAGCTGGCCGGTGACCGGCATGCCCGTGGCGAACATGTGGTGCGCCCAGACCATGAACGACAGGATCGCGATCGAAGCCGTCGCGTACACCATCGAGCTATAGCCGAACAGCGTCTTGCGTGCGAACGCCGGGATCACCTGCGACACGATCCCGAACGCCGGCAGAATCATGATGTACACCTCGGGGTGGCCGAAGAACCAGAAGATGTGCTGGTACATCACCGGGTCGCCGCCGCCTGCCGCGTTGAAGAACGACGTGCCGAAGTGGCGGTCGAACAGCACCATCGTGATCGCGCCTGCCAGAACCGGCATCACGGCGATCAGCAGGTAGGCCGTGATCAGCCACGTCCATGCGAACATCGGCATCTTCATCAGCGTCATGCCCGGCGCGCGCATGTTCAGGATCGTCACGACGATGTTGATCCCGCCCATGATCGACGAAGCGCCCATCAAGTGGACCGCGAAGATCGCGAAGTCCATGCCCGGGCCCATCTGCGTCGACAGCGGCGCGTACAGCGTCCAGCCGGCGGCCGTCGCGCCGCCCGGCGCGAAGAACGAGCCGACCAGCAGCACGGCAGCAACCGGCAGCAGCCAGAAGCTGAAGTTGTTCATCCGCGCGAACGCCATGTCGGATGCGCCGATCTGCAGCGGAATCATCCAGTTCGCGAAGCCGACGAATGCCGGCATGATCGCGCCGAACACCATGATCAGGCCGTGCATCGTCGTGAGTTCGTTGAAGAACTCCGGACGCATGATCTGCAGGCCCGGCTCGAACAGCTCGGCACGGATGCCGAGCGCCATCACGCCGCCCGACAGGAACATGATGAACGAGAACAGCAGGTACAGCGTACCGATGTCCTTGTGGTTGGTGGCGAACAGCCAGCGCCGCCAGCCCTGCGGGGTTTCGTGCGCGTGGTCGTCGTGCGCGTGGTCCGCGGCTACGTCGTGTCCGATGCTAGACATGAGAATCTCCTAATGCGAATACGTCGACTAACTCAGCGACACGTCAAGCCGCCGGGCCGATCTCGACACGCCGGGCTTCCTTCGCGTCAGCCCCGCCCGTGATCGTTTCCGGCTTTTTGAGAATAATGTGGTCTTCCGCCACGCCTGCTGCCTTCAGCGCGTCGCGCACGACTTGTGCACGATGCTTGGCCAGTTCGGCGTTTGCGTCGGCCGACCCCGTCTTGTCGGTGAAACCCGACAGCGCGAGCTTCGCGTCCGGATGTGCCTTCGCATAGTCGGCCGCGGTGGCGATCGCCGCTTTCGCGTCGGCCGGCAGCACGCTCTTGCCCGTCTCGAAGTAGATCGTCGACAGCGCGGCCGATACCGGCGCTGCCGCCGGCTGCTCGGCTGCGCCCGACGCGGCTTGCGCCGGTGCCGAAGCCGCTTCGGCCGGCGCCGCCGCCGTTGCCGCGCCCGCCGTGTCTTCCGGCATCTTGCCGTTGCGCGCGTCAGCCACTTGCTTCGGCTGCAGCAGGTCGTTCTTGTGGTTGCCCCACGAATTGCGCTCGTACGTGACGACCGAAGCGATGTCGAGGTCCGACAGCGACGCCCACGACGGCATCGCGCCCTTGCCTTGCAGCACGCGCTCGACGTGGGCGGCGATCGGGCCGTTCACGATCGGGCTGCCGTCCATTGCCGGGAACGCGCCGAGGCCCTTGCCGCTCACCTGGTGGCAGGCCGCGCAGTTCGCCTTGTAGACTTCCTCGCCGTGCGCGACGAGTTCGGCCATCGTGTAGACCTTGTTCGGATCGACCGCCGCGCCGGCCATCTTGGCCTTCTGCGCGGTCACCCACTTCGCGTAATCGTCGTCCGACAGGACTTCAACGACGACCGGCATGTACGCGTGCTCCTTGCCGCACAGTTCCGTACAGAAACCGCGGAAGGTACCGACCTTGTCGGCCTTGAACCACGTGTCGCGCACGAAGCCGGGGATCGCATCCTGCTTCACGCCGAACGCGGGCACGTACCACGAGTGGACGACGTCGTTCGCGGTCGTGATGATGCGGATCTTCTTGTTGACCGGCACGACGAGCGGGTTGTCGACTTCCTGCAGATAGGTGTCGGTGATCGGCTTCTTGCCCATCACTTCGTCACGCGGGGTGCTCAGCGTCGACAGGAAGCCGATGCCCTCGCCCGGACCCTTCACGTAGTCGTAGCCCCACTTCCACTGGTAGCCGGTGACCTTGATCGTGAGATCGGCGTTCGTCGTGTCCTTCATCGCGACGACGGCCTTCGTCGCCGGCAACGCCATCAGCACGACGATGACGAACGGCACGATCGTCCAGATGATCTCGACGGTCGTGCTTTCATGGAAATTGGCGGCCTTGTGGCCTTTGGATTTGCGGTGCGCGAAGATCGAATAGAACATCACGCCGAACACGGCGACGAAGATCACCGTACACAGGATCAGCATCATCGTGTGGAGATCGTAGAGCTCCTCGGCGATCTTCGTGACAGGCGGCTGAAAGTTGATCTCGTTGACACGGGGGCCGCCCGGGCTATCACCGACCGCCAGGGCCGCACCGGCAAAGAGCAATCCGCTGCATGCCAGCACGCCCGCGAGGGCTCGCTTGATTGTTTTCATAGCATCCTTACCCAAAATTTCCATTCAAACCCTCCCCCGTCGCAAGCCGCCGGCCTGTTTCCGGCCAGTGCCCGCGCCTCGTCAGCCGCAGCGCCTGAGCGACACGCGCAGTTCGTCGGCGAACTGCGCACGCTTGTGCTGCGCGAGATGCTGCCCGATTACGACGGTCTGCCCGCGCGATACCAGCCGAATCGGATCGCGTGGCGTCGCACCCGGCTCGACCCGCACCCAGCGCGGATTGAATTCGATCTGCGTGAGCCGCTCCGCATCCATCCGCTCGATCACGAGCCGGTGCGGAAACAGCCTGATGCGTTCGTAATCGACCGCATGGCGAGCATAGATCGCAAATGCGACACCCACCGCCACCAACTCGATTCCGGTGAAGGGCATGACGAGCCAAGCCCCCCGCCACATCAGCAACGTCGCGATCGCCAGCGAAAAGCCCGCGAGCGACGCGTAAAACAGCACGAACTGGCGTGGCGACACCGAACAGTTACGTTTCATGAGCCAGTCTTCCAGCACCGGCTCGCCGTTCGTCGCCTCCGCCAAACCCCTCGCTGCTTCCATCGCCGCCTCACGCGAATGGCATGCGATGCATGCCTGCATCGGACTCGTCGCCCCGTATTGCGGGGACCCCGGGACGACAAGCTGACGCATTATAGGCGGGTTCAATGGCATCCACAAGCAAGCGCCTATCGCCCGCCAAGCCAAGCGCGACAAGCTTTCCGGCCATTTTTGGCGCCAACTCGACCCTGCTTTGCGCCGCTAATTTCAGACATAACAAAACCCATCTTTACCGCTTTACCGATTCTTCGGACGCCCCTTTCCGATGTCCTCGATGCGCACGATCCCGTGCCCTTCGGCGGTCGTGCGCGGCACGGCCTTCCACGCGTGGCCGTAGATCACCTCGAAGGTCAGGGCAATCGTGCCGTCCGCGCGCCGGCGCGCCTCCAGCGCATCGCCGAGCGCCGCGCGAAAGCGCCGCGTAGCGCGCTGCGGCGCCGCGCGCTCGAACGGATAGGCGCCCCAGCGGCGCACGTCGGCCAGCAGGGAATCGGGGGACTTGTAGGTGACGGTCAGCACTTCCTGATCCATCACGGGAATCTCGAAGCCGCTCTCGACAAGCATGTCGCCGAGGTCGTGCATGTCGACGAAATCGATGACGCGCGCGGCCGGCGGTGCGATGCCGAGCGCCGCTTCGGCGTCCGCGCAGGCCGCGCGCAGCTCGCGCAGCGTGTCGGGACCGAGCGTGCTGAACATCAGCAGCCCGTTCACGCGCAGCACGCGCTGCCATTCGGGCAGCACCGCGTCGGGACGCGAATGCCAGTGGAGGGCGAGATTCGACCAGATCAGGTCGAACGCGCCGCCGGGGAACGGCAGCGCGGCGAAGTCGGCCTGCGCGACGCGCGGGCCGCGCTGGCCCAGCGCCCGGCCGAGCGAGGCCGGCAGCCAGCGGCGCCAGCTGGCCTGCTCGACCTCGCGCTGACCGGCCCGCGCGAGCATCGCGCCGGACAGGTCGACGCCGAATACGGGGGCTTCCGGAAAGCGCGCGCGCAGCGCCGGCAGGTCGTCGCCCGGGCCGCAGCCCGCATCGAGCACGGCCGTGGGGCTCACCTTGATGTATTCGAGGCGTTCGTTCATCCGCTGCGCGATCTCGCGCGGCAGGAACGCGACCGCGTCGAACGTGGCGGCACGGCGGTCGAAGATCCGCCGCAGGCGCCTGGCGTCATTGGCCGGACGGCCGGTGGAAGTCGAAGCTGGGGACATGTCGGGCACACTGGCGAAGAGCCCGAAGTATACTCGCTCGCCCCGCAGGCTTCATTGAGACGAGGTGTCAGGAGTGTTGCGATGATCCGCGGTTCCGCTCCGCGCACGATGCGCGTCGTTTTGTCGCGGGTTCGCGCACTGGCGGCACGTGTCGCCACTGTCGCGCTGCCGAATCGCTGCGCACTGTGCGGCAATTTGTCACACGCCGTGATTTGCGGCGCTTGCGACACCGCGTACTGGAATGAAGCGAGGCTGCGCTGCGACGTCTGCGCGCTGCCGCTGGGCACTGCGCGACCGCGTTCGCCCCGCGGCGGGCACACCGGCGCCGGCCGCGCGGCCGCGTACCGGTGCGACGCGTGCCGCACCGCGCCGCCGCCGTTCGATGCGACGCTCGCGCTGGCGGATTACCGCTCGCCGCTCGACGGGCTCGCGCGCGGCCTGAAGTTTCACGCGCAACTCGCGCTCGGCGCCGAATTCGCGGCGCGGCTCGCCCGGCTCGTCGACGATACGTGCGGCACCAGCGGCTTCGACCTGGTCGTGCCGGTGCCACTGTCGCACCGGCGGCTCGTCGCGCGCGGCTACAACCAGGCGTGGGCGATCGCACGTCCGCTCGCGCGCCGGCTCCGCGTGCGCGCGGAGGCTGCGCTGCTCGCGCGCGTCGCCGACACCGCGCCGCAATCGCGGCTCGACCGGCACGCGCGGCGCGACAACGTGATGGCGGCGTTCGCGGTGACGGGCGACGTCGCCGGCCGCCACGTCGCGCTCGTCGACGACGTGATGACGTCCGGCGCGACGCTCGCGGCGGCCGCGCACGCGCTGAAGACGGCCGGCGCCGCGCGCGTGACGAATCTGGTTGCGCTGCGCACCGCCAGGGATTAATTAGATAGAAAGGCCGGCCGCCGGAACGCGGCCGTGGCCATCACGAACCGGCCGGCCGGGAACGCGCGCGTTGCGCCGCCCCGGACGGCCCAGCCAAACCGAAACATGTTCAACGTCGTCCTCGTCGCCCCCGAAATTCCGCCGAACACCGGCAACGTGATCCGCCTGTGCGCCAACACGGGCGCGCGCCTGCACCTGATCGAGCCGCTCGGCTTTCCGCTCGACGACGCGCGGATGCGCCGCGCCGGCCTCGACTATCACGAATATGCGCAGATGCGCGTGCACCGCGACTGGGACGCGTTCGTCGCGGCCGAATCGCCCGATCCCGCGCGGATGTTCGCATTCACGACGCGCGGTTCGGGCCGCTTCCACGACCATGCGTTCCTGCCCGGCGACTGGTTCGTGTTCGGCTCGGAAACGCGCGGCCTGCCCGCCGAGCTGCTCGAGCGCTTCGCGAACGAGCAGCGCGTGCGCCTGCCGATGCGGCCGGACAACCGCAGCCTGAACCTGTCGAACACGGTCGCGGTGGTCGTGTTCGAGGCGTGGCGCCAGGCCGGCTTCGAAGGCGGCGCATGACGCGTGCGCGGCGCGGGCTGCGTCAGGCCCGCGCGAGCCGCGCGCGATACAGGTCGTAGATGTCGGGGGAAAAGCACGCGAACACCACGCGCGCGAGGCTCGGCGCCTGCGGCAGCATTTCGGCGACGGTGCCGACCGCGATGTCGACGGCCTCTTCGGCCGGATAGCGGTAGATGCCGCAACTGATCGCCGGAAACGCGATCGACGTCGCGGCGACCTCCTCGGCCAGCTCGATCGCGCGCCGGTAGCACGACGCGAGCAGGTCGGCCTCGCCGCGCCCGCCGCCGTGCCACACGGGCCCGACCGCATGGATCACGTAGCGCGCCGGCAGCCCGTGGCCGCGCGTGAGCTTCGCGTCGCCCGTGTCGCAGCCGCCGAGCGTGCGGCATTCGGCGAGCAGGCCGGGGCCGGCCGCACGGTGGATCGCGCCGTCGACGCCGCCTCCGCCAAGCAGCGAGCCGTTCGCGGCGTTGACGATCGCGTCGACATCGAGCGTCGTGATATCGACGACCTGCGCGTCGAGCGTGGTGGAACCGATCTGCAGCATGACACCCTCCCGGAACGCCGGAGACTGTTCAAGCGTAGTGCGCTTTGGCGCCGCGCGCTGGGTGCGACTGCACCGGGCGGCGCACGTCCACGCTACTCGGCGCGCGCGTCGCGCCGCAGCAGGCCGCTGACCGCGTCGCGCGGCGCGATGCCGTCGAACAGCACACCGCACACGGCTTCGGTGATCGGCATTTCGATCGATTGCGCGCGTGCGATCGCCAGCACCGCCTGCGCGCAGCGCACGCCTTCGGCCACGTGGCCAAGCGCGCCGAGGATGTCGTCCAGCGTGCGGCCGGCCGCCAGTTGCAGGCCGACCGTGCGGTTGCGCGACAGGTCGCCCGTCGCGGTGAGGATCAGGTCGCCGAGGCCCGTGAGGCCCGTGAAGGTTTCCGCGCGGCCGCCGAGCGCGACGCCGAGCCGCGACATTTCGGCGAGGCCGCGCGTGACCAGCGCGGCGCGCGCGTTCAGCCCGAGGCCAAGACCGTCGGCGATGCCGGTCGCGATCGCCAGCACGTTCTTCACCGCGCCGCCGACCTCGACGCCGACCACGTCGTCGCCCGTATAGATCCGCATCGCGCCGTGATGGAACGCGGCGAGCGTGCGCTCGCGGCATTCGGCGGACGCGCTCGCCACCGTCAGCGCGACAGGCAGCGACAGCCCGACCTCGCGCGCAAAGCTCGGCCCCGACAGCACGCCGTTGCTCTGCTGTTCGGGCAGCTCGGCCGCGATCACCTGATGCGGCAGCAGATGCGTGTCGGCCTCGAAGCCCTTGCAGACCCAGACGACATGCGCGGGCACGCAGCCCGCATCGCGCATCGCGCCGAACAGCGTGCGCAGCCCGGCCACGGGCGCGGCGATCACGCACAGCGCGTCGTCCGCGGCGCCATGCGCGAGCGCGGCGCCGAGATCGGCGTCGTAGCGCAATGCGTCAGGCAGCGCGATGCCGTCCAGATAGCGGGAATTTTCGTGCCGGGCCTGCAGCCCGGCGATGAGCGCGGCGTCGCGCGCCCACAGAAGCGTATCGTGCCGCGCGGCCAGATGGCCCGCGAGCGCGGTGCCCCAGGCACCGGCGCCGAGAACGGCTACTTTCATACCCAGCACCGGTCCGAGTGAAGCGTCAGTTCAGCGTCGTGCCGTTCGGCGCGCCTGCTTCGGCACCGCCCTGCTGCTGAAGCTGCGCGAGACGCTGCTCGTACAGCGCCTGGAAGTTGATTTCCGCCAGGTGGATCGGCGGGAAGCCCGCGCGCGTGATCGCGTCGGCGATGTTCGAACGCAGGTACGGGAACAGGATCGTCGGGCAGGCGATGCCGACGAGCGGATCGAGCTGTTCGTCCGGAATGTTGCGAATGTCGAAAATGCCGGCCTGCTTCGCTTCGATCAGGAACGCGACCTTGTCCTTCACCTTCGCGGTGACGGTGCCCGACACGACGACTTCGAACACGCTTTCTGCCAGGCGGTCTGCCTTGACGTCGACTTCGACTTCGACCGACGGCATGTCCTGCTCGAGGAAGATCGCCGGCGAATTCGGCTGCTCGAGCGACATGTCCTTCAGGTAGACGCGCTGGATGTTGAAGAACGGTTGGTTTTCGACGTCGGACATGGTGTTTCCCTAAAAGTGGTGACGGGGCGGCCCGGCTTCTCGCCGGCCGCCACGGATGAATCCTGCGCGCCCAAGCCGCGGCGCGGCCGGCGGCCATTCTGCCCTAATCAGGCCGCTTGCAGAAGCGGAGCGAGCCCGCCGTCGCGGTCGAGCTTCGACAGATCGTCGTAGCCGCCGACGTGCGTGTCGCCGATATAGATCTGCGGCACCGTGCGGCGCCCCGTGCGCGTCATCATTTCCTCGCGGCGGGCCGGATCGCGGTCGATCAGCACCTTTTCGATCTGCTCGACACCGCGCAGCTTCAGCAGGCGCTCGGCCTGGATGCAATACGGACACACCTGCGTGCTGTACATCAAAACCTTGTTCACTTCGCCACTCCTTGTTTGACGACCGGCATCCCGGCCTGCTGCCAGGCGGCCACGCCGCCCTCGAGCACGTGCACCTCGGCGTAGCCCGCCGCCTCGACCTCGCGCGCCGCCTTCTGCGACTGCTGGCCATTCTGGCAGACGAGCAGCACGGGCGTGCTCTTGTTCTTCGCGACCTGCGCAATCTTCGCACCGATCTCGCCCGCCGCGACCTGACGCGCCGACGGCAGGTGGCCGGCGGCGAAATCGGACGCGGCGCGCACGTCGATCACGATCGCGTTGCGGCGGTTGATGAGTTGGGTGGCCTCTGCGGCCGACAGGCCGCCGCGGCCGCGCCGCAGTGCGGGCCAGGCCAGCAGGCCGCCGGATACCAGCAGGATCGCGATAAGGGCCAGGTTCGTGTAATCGGTAAAGAACGTCACGGAATTCCGCCGGAAAAAGAGAAATCGGATGAGGACAATCCCGCCATTATAAAATAACCGTCTTGCGCGATGGCGGGCCCGGGTCGGGTCCCGCGCGATGCGCACCGCTTCCTTCACTACCGACCGCAAGATCCATGTACAAACTCGTTCTCATCCGCCACGGCGAATCGACGTGGAACAAGGAAAACCGCTTCACCGGCTGGGTCGACGTCGACCTGACCGAACAGGGTCGCAACGAGGCCTACCAGGCCGGCGAATTGCTCAGGGAGGCCGGCTACACGTTCGACATCGCGTACACGTCGGTGCTCAAGCGCGCGATTCGCACGCTGTGGCACGTGCAGGACCGGATGGACCTCATGTACCTGCCCGTCGTCCATTCGTGGCGCCTGAACGAACGCCACTACGGCGCGCTGTCGGGCCTGAACAAGGCGGAAACGGCCGCGAAGTTCGGCGACGACCAGGTGCTCGTCTGGCGCCGCAGCTACGACACGCCGCCGCCCGCGCTCGAGCCGACCGACGAACGCGCGCCGTTCAACGACCCGCGCTATGCGAAGGTACCGCGCGAACAGCTGCCGCTCACCGAGTGCCTGAAGGACACGGTCGCGCGCGTGCTGCCGCTGTGGAACGAGTCGATCGCGCCGGCGGTCCGCGCGGGCAAGCAGGTGCTGATCGCCGCGCACGGCAACTCGCTGCGCGCACTGATCAAGTACCTCGACGGCATCTCGGACAGCGACATCGTCGGCCTGAACATCCCGAACGGCGTGCCGCTCGTGTATGAACTCGACGAGAACCTGAAGCCGATCAAGCACTATTACCTCGGCGACCAGGACGCGATCGCGCAGGCGCAGGCCGCCGTCGCGAAGCAGGGCAAGGCGGGCTGACACCCGCCGTGCCGGGCGGGCCGCTTCCGGTGCGGCGTGCCCGGCCGCTGCCCTGCGCGGCGCAGCGCGCGAACCTTCGCGGCCCGGGCGCTGTCGAATCCGCTTTCGAACCCGCAGCGCGTCCGGCGGTGCCCCGCCGGGCCTTCTCCGGGCCCTTTTCGTCGCTTTTCGCGCCGTTCCACTGGGTTATCGGACGAACAGTTATACTTGTCCGCTACATCCCCGCTACCGCCACGCGCTTCCCGACCGCACCAGACTCTCTATGCGAATGAAATTGAAGAACATCGGCCTGATTGCCGCGGGCCTCGCCACGGGCGTGTTCGCCACGCTGCAGGTTTCCGCATCGGCCGAGCAGACCGCCACGGCGCCGCTTCCCCTCGACCAGCTCCGCCTGTTCGCGGAAGTGTTCGGCCAGATCAAACGCGAGTATGTCGAGCCGGTCGACGACAAGAAGCTGCTGACGGCAGCGATCAAGGGCATGGTGTCGAGCCTCGACCCGCACTCGTCGTTCCTCGACAAGACCGACTATGACGAGCTGCAGGAGCAGACGAAGGGCCGCTTCGCGGGTCTCGGCATCGAGATCTCGCAGGAAGACGGCCTCGTCAAGGTGATCTCGCCGATCGAGGACACCCCCGCGTTCCGCGCCGGCATCCGTCCGGGCGACCTGATCACGCGCATCAACGACAAGCCGGTGCGCGGCATGACGCTCGACAAGGCCGTCAAGCAGATGCGCGGCGAGCCGGGCACCAAGGTCACGCTGACGATCTTCCGCAAGAGCGACGACCGCACGTTCCCGGTCACGGTCACGCGCGCGATCATCCGGGTCCAGAGCGTGAAGATGAAGATCCTCGATCCGGGCTACGCGTATGTCCGCATCACGAGCTTCCAGGAGCGCACGACCCCCGATCTCGCCGCGAAGCTGCAGGACATCGCGCGCCAGCAGCCGAACCTGAAGGGCCTGGTCCTCGACCTGCGCAACAACGGCGGCGGCCTGCTGCAGAGCGCGGTCGGCGTGGCCGGCGCCTTCCTGCCGCCCGACTCGGTCGTCGTGTCGACCAACGGCCAGATCCCCGATTCGAAGCAGGTCTACCGCGATACGTACGACAACTATCGCCTGCCGTCCTTCGACGGCGATCCGCTGAAGAGCCTGCCGCCGGTCTTCAAGACCGTGCCGATGATCGTGCTGACGAACGCGTATTCGGCGTCCGCGTCGGAAATCGTCGCCGGCGCGCTGCAGGATTCGAAGCGCGCGCAGATCATGGGCAAGACGACGTTCGGCAAGGGCTCGGTGCAGACGGTCCGCCCGATGACGGCCGACACCGCGCTGCGCCTGACGACCGCGTACTACTACACGCCGAGCGGCCGTTCGATCCAGAACAAGGGCATCACGCCGGACGTGCCGGTCGATCAGTACGCGGACGGCGATCCGGACGACGTGCTCGTGACGCGCGAGGTCGACTACACGAACCACCTCGCGAACACGCAGGACCCGAACGAGAAGAAGGAACAGGAAGAGCGCGAGCAGCGCCGGATGGACCAGCTGCGCGTCCTCGAAGAGCAGAACGACAAGAAGACGCCGGAGCAACGCCAGAAGGATCGCGATCGCAAGCCGATCGAGTTCGGCAGCACCGACGACTTCATGATGCAGCAGGCGCTCAACAAGCTCGAAGGCAAGCCGATCCAGGAATCGAAGTCGATGCTCGCCGAGAGCACGACGAAGAGCCCGGCCGGCAAGGCCGCCGCGGCCTCGAAGGCATCGAGCGCGAAGCCGGCTTCCGCACCGAAGCCCGCGTCGGCGCCGAAGTAAGCGCCGGCCGGCATCCGACGGGCCATCGCGGGAAGACCGCGATGGCCCGTTTTTCATGCGCGCCTAGAATAACGATACACCCGCCCGCCTCGCCCACGACTCCCCATGAACGACGATCAACTGCTTCGCTACTCCCGTCACATCCTCGTCGATGAAATCGGCATCGAGGCGCAGCAGCGCTTTCTCGATGCGCATGCGATCGTCGTCGGCGCGGGCGGCCTCGGTTCGCCCGCCGCGATGTACCTCGCGGCGTCGGGAGTCGGCACGATCACGCTCGTCGACGCCGATACGGTCGACCTCACGAACCTGCAGCGGCAAATCCTGCACGTGACGTCGTCGGTCGGCCGCAGCAAGGTCGAATCGGGGCGCGACGCGCTCGCGCAACTGAATCCCGACGTGAAGGTGCACGCGGTCGCGGAGCGCGTCGACGATGCGTGGCTCGACGCACACGTGCCGGGTGCGACCGTCGTGCTCGACTGCACCGACAACTTCGCGACGCGGCACGCGATCAACCGCGCGTGCGTCGCGCACGGCGTGCCGCTCGTGTCGGGCGCCGCGCTGCGCTTCGACGGCCAGATCAGCACGTTCGATTTCCGTGACCCGGCCGCGCCCTGCTATGCGTGCGTGTTCCCGGAAGACCAGCCGTTCGAGGAAGTCGCGTGCGCGACGATGGGCGTGTTCGCGCCGACGGTCGGGATCATCGGCGCGATGCAGGCCGCCGAAGCGCTGCGCGTGATCGGCGCGATCGGCACGACGCTCAACGGGCGCCTGATGATGCTCGATTCGCTGCGAATGGAATGGACGACGATGAAGATCGCGCGCCAGGCCGACTGCCCCGTATGCGGGGGCCGGCACTGACGCGCGGCGTGCAAGCGCCGGCGCATGCGTGACGTTTCGCTACGATCGGCAGCGACGCAGGGGGCCTAGGCAGCAGCGTCCGCGCGCGGCTCGGCGACCGACAGACGCTGCAGCGCCGCCTGCACTTCCTCCGGCTCGAACGCGGCGAGCACGTCGGCCGTCGGCTTCTCGAGCGCCTTCAGATGCGCGCGCAGGATCTCCTGCTTCACGACGAGCAACTGGCTCGGGTGCATCGAGAACTCGGTGAGCCCCATCCCGAGCAACAGGCGCGTGAGCGCCGGATCGCCCGCCATTTCCCCGCACACCGACACGGCCACGCCCGCGCGCTTCGCTTCGCGCAACGTATAGGCGATCAGGTGCAGCACGGCCGGATGCAGCGGGTCGTACAGGTGCGCGACCGCGTTGTCCGCGCGGTCGATCGCGAGCGTGTACTGGATCAGGTCGTTCGTGCCGATCGACAGGAAATCGAACCGCTTCAGGAACAGCGGCAGCGCGATCGCCGCGGCCGGAATCTCGATCATCGCGCCGATGCGCACGTTCGGATCGTACTCGAGCCCCGCGTCGTCGAGCTGGCGCTTCGCCTCGCGGATCAGGTCGAGCGTCTGGTCGATTTCCTGCGCATGCGCGAGCATCGGGATCAGGATCTTCACCTGGCCGAACGCGGATGCGCGCAGGATCGCGCGCAACTGCGTGAGGAACATCTGCGGCTCGGACAGGCTCCAGCGGATCGCGCGCAGGCCGAGCGCGGGATTCGGCGCCGTCTCGTAGCCTTCGTCGAGCGCCTCGAGCGGCTTGTCCGCGCCGACGTCGATCGTGCGGATCGTCACCGGCATGCCCTTCATCCATTCCACGGCCCGTTTGTACGCGGCGAACTGCTCCTCTTCCTCGGGCATCAGCTTCTGATGCATGAACAGGAACTCGGAACGGAACAGCCCGACGCCGACCGCACCGGCCTCGACCGCCGCCTTCGCGTCGTCGGGCAGCTCGATGTTCGCGCACAGATCGATCTTGGTGCCGCACAGCGTCTGCGTCGGCGAGAACTTCAGCCGCTGCAGCTTGCGTTGCTCCAGCAGCTTCTCGGACTGGCGGTACGAATATTCCTCGAGGACGATCGGCGCGGGATCGACGATCACGATGCCCTGGTCGCCGTCGACGATGATCAGGTCGTCCTGGCGGATCAGCGCGCTCGCATGCTGCACGCCGACCGTGGCCGGAATGCCGAGGCTGCGCGCGACGATCGCCGTGTGCGACGTGCGGCCGCCGAGATCGGTGACGAACGCCTGGAACGACTGCGTCTTGAACTGCATCATGTCGGCCGGCGCGATGTCGTGCGCGACGACGATCATCTCGTTCGTGCTGTTCGCGGCCGCGCGGTCGAGCGCCTGCGACGCGGACGGCGCGCCGGCAAGCGCCTTCAGCACGCGCTCGACCACCTGCTCGATGTCGGCCTTGCGCTCGCGCAGGTATTCGTCCTCGATGTCGTCGAAGTGGCGCGTGAGCAGCTCGAGCTGCTCGGTCAGCGCCCACTCGACGTTGTAGCGGCGCGTGCGGATCAGGTCGATGGTTTCCTGCACGAGCATCGCGTCGCTCAGGATCATCGCGTGCACGTCGATGAATGCACCTACTTCGCTCGGGGTGTCGTCGGTCAGGTCGGCGCGCAGCGCCTCGAGTTCGTGATGCACGACATCGAGCGCCGTGCGGAAACGCTCGACCTCGGCGTCGATCCGGTTTGCCTCGATCAGGTAATGGACGACGTCGAGCGCCGCCCGCGCGATCAGATACGCTCGCCCGATCGCGATACCTCGTGAGACGGGAATGCCATGCAGCGTGAAGGACACGCGCACCTCCTCTATACAAGTAAAGCCGCGGCACACTGCTGCGATGCGCTTATGACCCCGGTTAGCGATTATAAATTCCGCGGCCCCCGCTGACTGCATGCACTGCAGCATTGCGCATTCCGCATCAATGCTTCCGACGAAAAAAATGCCGCGAAATCCGCGGCATTCTGACTGGAAACAGCAACGATCCCAGGGCGTCTCCCTATGGAAACAGGCCCTGGATCACTGGCCTTCGCCAAACTTGTCGGAGATCAGTTTCAGCAACGCGTCCATCGCTTCCCGCTCGTCGGGCCCTTCGGTCTCGATCGTCACGGTACTGCCGATGCCCGCCGCCAACATCATCACGCCCATGATGCTCTTCGCGTTGATCTTGCGCCCGTTGCGTGTCATCCACACTTCCGACTGGAAGTTGCCGGCCAGTTGCGTAAGCTTGGCCGATGCGCGCGCATGGAGCCCCAATTTATTGACGATGGTGGTTTCTTGTTGAAGCATGATTCTCGGTCGGGTCGGTCGGGGCCGCCGGCGGGGCGCGTCGGCGGGTCGGTCTAAAACGGAAAACGGGTGGTCAGTGCGATTCGGTGCGCGGCTGCGGTGCGGGCGGAATCGGCGCGCACTGGCCGCAGCCGGCTTCCGTCGGCGGCGGCGGCGTGCCGGCCGCGACTTCATGAACGCCCTTCGCGCCGCCGGACAACGCCTTGTCGACGAGCTTGTCGAGCGGCACGGTGCGATAGCAGACGGCCCGCACGAGCATCGGCAGGTTCACGCCCGCCAGCACGCGCACGTTGTCGACCTTCGCGAGCTGGCCCGCGATGTTCGCGGGCGTCGCGCCGTACATGTCGGTCAGCACGACCACGCCGTTCTCTTCCTTGAGCCGCGCGAGCTCCGCGTACGCGAACGCCATCACCTGGGTCGGATCGCTGTCCGCCATCACGTCGATACAACCGATGCGTGCGGGCACGCCGCCGTAGATGTGCGCGATGCAATCCCGCAGCGCGGTGGCGAGCGGGGCGTGCGCGATGATCAGAATCCCGGCCATGTCAGATCGCTCCCGGCCGCCCCTGGCGGGCCGACACCCCGCGGCGGGGCAATGAGCGTTGCGAGTGTGGGAAACGTTCCATGTTCAACCTTGCGACAGTTGCGGCCCGACCGCCGGGCCTTCGGTGCGCCGATCACGGCACCGGGCAAGCGGGCATTGTAGCAGGCCGGTCAAGCTGCTCCGGCGGCGGGGGACCTGCGCGGCCGCCGCCGGGGTTGCGCGGGAAACGGCCTACGCGGCCGCACGCTCCAGCGCGTCGATGAACATCGCGGCGACGTCGAAGCCCGTCTGCTCCATGATCTCGCGAAAACACGTCGGGCTGGTGACGTTCACCTCGGTCAGCCAGTCGCCGATCGCATCGAGGCCGACCAGCAGCAGCCCGCGCGACGCCAGCACGGGACCGAGCGTCTCGGCGATCTCGCGATCGCGCGCGGTCAGCGGCTGCGCGACGCCGAGCCCGCCCGCGGCGAGATTGCCGCGCACCTCGCTGCCCTGCGGAATCCGGGCGAGCGAATACGGCACGGGTTCGCCGCCGATCAGCAGGATGCGCTTGTCACCGGCCTTGATCTCGGGGATGAACTTCTGCGCCATCACCGAGCGCGTGCCGTCGTGGCTCAGCATCTCGACGATCGAACCGAGGTTCATGCCGTCCGGCTTCACGCGGAACACGCCCATCCCGCCCATCCCGTCGAGCGGCTTCAGGATCACGTCGCCGTGCTCGGCGTGGAATGCACGCAGCCGTTTCGCGTCGCGCGTGACAAGCGTGGGCGCGACGAACTGCGGAAACTCGCCGATCGCGAGCTTCTCCGAATGGTCGCGGATCGACTGCGCGCGGTTGAACACCCGCGCGCCCGCGCGCTCGGCGAGCTCGAGCAGCCACGTCGACGTCACGTATTCCATGTCGAACGGCGGATCCTTGCGCATCAGCACCGCGCCGAACGATTCGACGCGGCGCGCATCGACCGGCCCCGCCTCGAACCAGGTCTCGCGATGCAGGTCGTCCAGTTCGCCGACGAACGTGATGCGCCGCACATCGGCTTCGACAGCCGAACCCGTCCACGCGAGGTGGCCCGGCTCGCACGCGTACACCGCATGCCCGCGCCGCGCGGCCTCGGCCATCATCGCGTAGGTCGAATCCTTGTAGATCTTGAAGCGCTCGAGCGGGTCGGCGATAAAGAGAATGTCCATGCGGGTCCTGTACGTAGCGAAGGTCCGTTACACCTGGATGGCTTCGGGATCGGTCTTTTCCAGTTCGATCGACGACGCGATCAGCGACAGCCGCGCGACGACGCCGTACATGTAGAAACGGTTCGGCGGCGCGGCGCCCGGCTTGGCTCCTGCATCCGGCAGCGCGGTGTGCTCGAAGCCGAGCGGCACGTAGTGCATGCCGGGCGCGTTCAGGTTCTGGTCGCGCTCGCGGCCGCCGTGCGTGCGGTAGAAGCCGCCGACCACGTAACGGTCGATCATGTACACGACGGGCTCGGCGACTTCGTCGCCGACGCGCTCGAACGTATAGACGCCTTCCTGCACGATCACGTCGCGCACCGCGAGGCCGGCCTTCGACTCGGCCATCTGCGCGCGCTCGGCCTTCGACAGGCGGCCGATCTCGGCCGCGTCGTGCACGGTCATCACGCCGCGCCCCGCCGTGCCCGCGTCGGCCTTCACGACGACGTACGGCTTCTCGCTGATCCCGTATTCGCGGTACTTGCGCGTGATCTTCTTCAGCACGCCGTCGATCGCGTCGGCGAGCGCCTGCTCGCCTTCATGCGCCTGCCAGTCGACCCCTTCCACATGCGCGAAATACGGATTCACCATCCACGGATCGACGCCGACCATCTTCGCGAACTTCTTCGCGACGTCGTCGTAGCACGAGAAGTGCGTCGACTTGCGGCGCACGGCCCAGCCCGCGTGCAGCGGCGGCAGCAGGTACTGCTCGTGCAGGTTTTCCAGCACGGCCGGGATGCCGGCCGACAGGTCGTTGTTCAGCAGGATCGAGCACGGGTCGAAATTCTTCAGGCCGAGGCGGCGCTGCGAACGCTCGAGCGGCTCGAGCACGATCTTCTGGCCGTCGGCCAGCGTGATCGGCGTCATGTCGGTGATGCTCGGGTCGAGCGAGCCGAAGCGCACGTTCAAGCCGGCCTGGCGCATGATCGTCGCGAGGCGCGCGACGTTTTCCAGGTAGAACGCGTTGCGGGTCGGCAACTCGGGAATCACGAGCAGGTTCTTCGCGTCCGGGCAGATCTTCTCGATCGCGGCCATCGCGGCCTGCACGGCGAGCGGCAACACCTCGGACGGCAGGTTGTTGAACGCGCCGGGAAACAGGTTCGCGTCGACGGGCGCCAGCTTGAAGCCGGCATTGCGCAGGTCCACCGAACAATAGAACGGCGGGGTGTGTTCCTGCCATTCGAGCCTGAACCAGCGTTCGATCGCAGGCGTCGCGTCGAGGATCTTCTGCTCGAGTTCGAGCAGCGGACCGTTCAACGCGGTAACGAGGTGGGGAACCATGAATCACTCGCGAGCGGGAGAATGAAGATTGTAGAGCAATTGCCCCGCCCATTTGGGGATTGTTCCCGGCTTCGCAAGGGTTTGGAGGAAGTTTTCGGCTATTGACCCGATAGCGCGAAGGGTTATGCGCTACGGCAGCAGGCGGCAGGAGAAAAAAAGCCCGCCGGGTGGGCGGGCCGAAGTCGCTGCGCTCATTCGTGACGGGCGCCGTCGTCGCGGCGGCCCGCCGTGCATCCTTATGACTTATTCGACATGCTCGCCGTGCAGGATCACGTCGAGGCCTTCGCGCTCTTCCTCTTCCGACACGCGCAGGCCGATCGTCAGGTCGATCAGCTTCAGCAGCACGAAGCTCAGCACGCCGCTGTAGACCAGCGTGATCAGCACGCCCTTGGCCTGCAGCAGCAGGCTGCCGTCGGCACCGCCGATGTCCTTGACCGCGAACACGCCCGTCAGCAGCGCGCCGAGAATCCCGCCTATGCCGTGCACGCCGAACGCGTCGAGCGAATCGTCGTAGCCGAGCTTCGACTTGAGCCACGTCGCCGACCAGAAGCACACGACGCCGGCCGCGATGCCGATCACGAGCGCACCCGCCACGCCGACGAAGCCGGCGGCCGGCGTGATCGCGACGAGACCCGCGACCGCGCCCGACACGATGCCGAGCACCGACGGCTTGCCCTTCGCGATCCACTCGGCAAACATCCAGCCGAGCGCCGCGCAGGCCGTCGCCACTTGCGTCGTCAGCATCGCGAAGCCGGCACGGCCGTCGGCCGCGACCGCGGAACCCGCGTTGAAGCCGAACCAGCCGACCCACAGCATCGAGCCGCCGATCATCGTCAGCACGAGGTTGTGCGGCGCCATCGATTCACGGCCGTAGCCGACGCGCTTGCCGAGCACCAGGCACGACATGAGGCCCGCGATACCGGCGTTGATGTGCACGACGGTGCCGCCCGCGAAGTCGAGCACGCCGTCCGCCGACAGCCAGCCGGTCGGCTCCCACACCATGTGCGCGATCGGCACATAGACGATCAGCGACCAGAGCGTCATGAACACGAGCATCGCCGAGAACTTCATCCGGTCGGCGAACGCGCCGCAGATCAGTGCCGGCGTGATGATCGCGAACGTCATCTGGTAGACGAAGTAGACCGATTCCGGAATCGTCGGCGCCAGGTGGCTGACGGTCAGCGTCGTCGCCTTGTCGCCGTGGATGTAGTTCATCCCGTGCAGGAACGTGCGCGACAGGCCGCCGATGAAGCCGTTGCCCGGCGTGAACGCGAGGCTGTAGCCGACCACCGTCCACAGCACCGTGATCAGCGCGGTGATCGCGAAGCTCTGCATCACGGTCGCGAGCACGTTCTTCTTGCGGACCATGCCGGCGTAGAACAGCGCGAGGCCGGGGACCGTCATGAACAGCACGAGCGCGGTGGACGTGAGCATCCATGCGGTGTCGCCCGCGCTGATCTTCGACGAATCGACGGAGAACGGCGCGGTCGGCGCGGCGGGTGCGGCCGGCGCGGACGCGGCTGCGGCGGCCGATGCGTCGGCGGCGCCCGAAGCCGGGGCTGCTGCTGCGGCGGCGGATGCGTCGGTTGCGGCCGGTGCCGAAGCGGATGGTGCAGCGGCAGCCGACGCGTCGGAAGCCGTTGCGGCGGGCGCGGACGCAGCCGCGGCGGACGCCGCGTCGTCAGCGAGCGCGGAGCCAACGCCGGCCGCGATCAGCGAGCCGGCCATCAGCAGGGACATCAGAAGTTTGCGCATCTTGGGTTTCCTCTTGTCGCTTGTCTTGTGTGTTCTGTTACAGCGCGTCTGCGCCTGTCTCCCCGGTGCGAATCCGGATCACCTGCTCGATCTGCGTGACGAAAATCTTGCCGTCGCCGATCTTGCCGGTGCGCGCGGCCCGCTCGATCGCCTCCACCGCCTGGTCGACGAGATCGTCTGACACGGCCGCCTCGATCTTCATCTTCGGCAGGAAATCGACCACGTATTCGGCGCCGCGGTACAGCTCGGTGTGCCCTTTCTGGCGCCCGAACCCTTTTACCTCCGTCACCGTGATGCCCGAGACGCCAAGCGCCGACAGCGCCTCGCGCGTCTCATCGAGCTTGAACGGCTTGATGATTGCGGTAATGAGTTTCATGAAGTCCTCTCGCTGGGTTGTCCCGTCGAATTGGTTTGAATGTTGTAACGGACTCTTCTCAGCAACTCGCATGCCATGTTCGTTCGAGCACCGTCTCGAAGGGCTCATGAACGGGGTCGCATCCCGTGATGTAAGGCGCGGAGGCCCGGCCGAATGGCCAACGTGGCCCGGTTTGCTGGCGCGGCGAAAGGATCGTTGCTAGAGTGCACGCACGTCCCGGCTCGCCGGGATATTCACCCATGCGGGCGCCATGCTCGGAATTCGCGCTCCGCGCGCACCATTTCCGGTCATGCGTGCATCATGGGCACGTACGCAACTGAAGATGCACATTTTTTGTGCAAGGAAGGGGAATCACATGAAGCAACCCAGCGACGTTTTCAACGATCTGCAGTCGCGTGTCAGCGACCTGCTGAAAAACTCGCCGGCCAAGGACGTCGAGCGCAACGTGAAGGCCATGCTGTCGCAAGGCTTTTCGAAACTCGATCTCGTCACGCGCGAGGAATTCGACACGCAGGCGCAAGTGCTCGCCCGCACCCGCGTGCGCCTCGAGGAACTCGAAAAGCGCGTCGCGGAACTCGAGCAGAAGCTCGCAGCGCCGCAGGCCTGACGCCCCACCCGGCCGCAAGGTCCGGGCGCGGGCCGCCTCGTGCGGCCCGCGCCCGCCGCCCTGAAGCCGCTCCGCCGTTCTTCGTCGTCCGTCGTTCTTCGCAGTCCCCCCGCTCTTCGCAGTCCCCCCGCTCTTCGCAGTCCTCCCGCTCTTCGCAGTTCATCGCTCTTCGCAGTTCGTCGTTCCGCAGTGCCTCGTTCTTTCCCCGCGCCACGCCGGCAAGCGCGCACCGATTCCTCCGATTCCCGCGGCATGCGGCCTCGAACGGCCGTCGCCCGTCTGTTTACAGGAGCCTCGCCATGTCGCTCGCCGTGGTGCGCAGTCGCGCGCCCGCATCCGGCCGTGCGCCGGACGTCACCGTCGAAGTCCATCTCGCCAACGGGCTGCCGTCGTTCTCGATCGTCGGCCTGCCCGATCTCGAAGTCCGCGAAAGCCGCGAGCGCGTTCGCGCCGCGCTGCAGAACTGCGGATTCGAATTCCCGGTGCGCCGCATCACCGTCAACCTCGCGCCGGCCGATCTGCCGAAGGAGTCGGGCCGGTTCGACCTGCCGATTGCGCTCGGCATCCTCGCCGCGAACGGCCAGATCCCGGCCGACGCGCTGGCCGGCCGCGAATTCGCGGGCGAGCTGTCGCTGACCGGCGCGCTGCGGCCGATGCGCGGCGCGTTCGCGATGGCGTGCGGCGCGGCACGGGACCGGCGCACCGGAGAAACCGGATCGAGCCCTGGTTCCGGCCCGGATTCCGCCGCGACGTCGCGCCCGCCAGAGCTGTACCTGCCGCTCGACAGCGCGGCCGAGGCCGCGCTCGTGCCGGGCGTCACGGTGTTCGGCGCGCGCGACCTGCCCGCGCTGTGCGCGCACCTCGCCGATGCGCCTGACGGGCGACTGATGCCGGTCGCGGCGCCCTGTCTCGACGGCCTGCCTGCGCCGGCCGCACCCGATCTCGCGGATGTGGTCGGCCAGCGCGGCGCGCGGCGCGCGCTGGAAGTCGCCGCCGCGGGCGGCCATCACATGCTGATGGTCGGGCCGCCGGGGGCCGGCAAGTCGATGCTGGCCGCGCGGCTGGCCGGCCTCCTGCCGCCGCTGACCGACGACGAGGCGCTGGCATCGGCTGCCCTCCTCTCCGCGAGCCGCCTCGGCTTCTCGCCCGCGCAGTGGCGCCGGCGGCCGTTCCGCTCGCCGCATCACTCGTCGAGCGCCGCCGCGCTGGTCGGCGGCCGCAACCCGCCGCAGCCGGGCGAAATCACGCTCGCGCACCTCGGCGTGCTGTTCCTCGACGAATTGCCCGAATTCGACCGGCATGTGCTCGAGATGCTGCGCGAGCCGCTGGAAGCCGGCCGCATCACGATCTCGCGCGCGGCCCAGCAAGCCGACTTTCCGGCCGCATGCCAGCTGATCGCCGCGATGAACCCGTGCCCATGCGGCTGGCACGGCGATCCGTCTGGGCGCTGCCGCTGCTCGCCGGACATCGCCGCGCGCTACCTGCGCAAGCTGTCGGGGCCGCTCCTCGACCGCATCGACATCCAGATCGACCTGCCCGCGCTGTCGCCGGCCGAACTCGCGACCCGCTCATCGGCGCCCGGCGAGCCAAGCGCGGCGGTGGCCGCGCGGGTCGCGCAGGCGCGCGCGCTGCAGCTCGACCGGCAGGGCAAGACGAATCACATGCTGAGCGGCCGCGAAACCGACGATCTGTGCCGGCCGACCGACGAAGGCGAGCGGCTGCTGCGCGAGGCCGGCGAACGTTTCGGCTGGTCGGCGCGTGCGTATTTCCGTGTCCTGAAGGTCGCGCGGACGATCGCCGACCTGGCCGGCGACCCGCTGCCGACGGCCGCGCAGATCGCCGAGGCGATCCGCTACCGGCGCGCGCTCACGGGACTGTGAGCGCCCTCTGAGGACAAAATCCGGCTGTCAAGACTTGACTTATGCACAATTTCACGAATCCGGCCCCGGATCGCGGCTCGCGGAGGCCTTTGCGCAACGGGATCCGTATCCCTTTGTTTTTATTGATTTTTCTCAAACAGCGAGCGCGCGACCAAACGGGCCGAAAGGCCGTCCGGCGCGGCTCAGCGGGCAATTCGGGCAACTTTTCAACAAAGTTATCCACATGCGCTGTGGATAGCCGAAAAACCCTCGCAAAATCCGGCGATTAGCGTTGAAAGCTGCGAATGAACTTTCAGTTGTCACAGAGTGTCTGAGCCCCCTCGCCGGCCGCCATCAGTCGAGTTTGAACGAACCGAAAAACTGGTCGAGCTGCTCCTGCGCGAGCGGCCCGTCGGCGATGACGACGGCCTGGTAGGCGTGCCGGCCGCGGGCGGCAAGCCGCGCGACGATCGTCTTGCGCGCGCCATCGCCGCCGGCGGCCGCGCCCGCGATGCGCAGCTCGAGCCCGTTCACCCCGCCGCCGGCCGCGAGCGGCACGGGCACCGAAGCCGTCTGCGGCGCGCCCTCGAGGTTGCGGGACAACCCGGCGCGCAGGAACTCGAGCGCCGCGCGGCGCGTGTCGTCGCGGTCGTCGGGCAGCGTCAGCGTGCCGACGGCGAACACCGCGCCGTCGACGTGTGCGGCCTGCATCCGCATCGGCATCGACGCGCCGCCGATCGCCACCGGCTGCTCCTCGACGGTCGGCTTCGCCGGCAGGTCGATCGTGTAGCCGGCATCGTTGTGCAGCGTGCGCCAGTCGTACGACGGCGAGCACGCGGCCAGCGCCGCGCTCATGCAGGCGAGCGCGGCGAAGTGTCGCAGCGGGCGATAAAGGGGGCGTAACGAATCGATGACTTCCTTCGGCATGGCGTGGATCGGGCAGACAAAACGGGCATTATCCGCCGAACGTGAAAACCGGGATGCGTGACCGCCACCGGTGCGCGCGCGGCATTCGCGCTAAAATGGGCGTCGAATTTCGACGTCCCTTGCATTGATCCGCGTCATCGACCGACTCCGAGAGCACCAGATGAACACCACGCCTCCCGCCCGCCGCAGCGCCGGCCCCGTCCGCTACATCGTCGCCGCCGTCGTCGTCGCGGCGATCGCCGTAGCCGGCTTCTTCGCGTTCAGCGGCAAGTCCACCGTGCCGGACGCGACGTTCACGCTACTGTCGGGCCAGAAGGTCTCGACCGCCGGCGACCTGAAGGGCAAGGTCTATCTCGTGAACTTCTGGGCGACGAGCTGCGCGACCTGCATGCAGGAAATGCCGCAGATGGTCGATACCTATAACCGCTTCAAGGGTCAGGGGCTGGAATTCGTCGCGGTCGCGATGAACTACGATCCGCCGATGTACGTCGCGAACTACGCGCAGACGCGCCAGTTGCCGTTCAAGGTCGCGCTCGACGACGGCAGCGTCGCGAAGCAGTTCGGCAACGTGCAGCTCACGCCGACGACCTTCGTCGTCGACAAGGACGGCAAGATCCTGAAGCGCTATGTCGGCGCACCGCAGTTCGCGGAACTCGACGCGCTGCTCAAGAAGGCGCTCGACAGCAACGCGGCCTGAGCGCCGCCGGATCGGAATCGAAGGGGCACGCAACGCCCTTCGCCGATAACGGACCGCACGACCGGGCAGCCCGGTTCCGCGGTCCGTTTGCTTTTCAGCGCTCGGTTTCGCCTTTCGCCGACAGCCCGTAGCGCTTCATCTTCTCGTACAGCGTCGCCTTGCCGACATGCAGCCGGTCGGCCGTCGCGGCGACCGCGCCGCCCGTCTGGTTCAGCGCCTCGGCGATCACCGCGCGCTCGAACTGCTCGATGCGCTCCTTCAGCGTCTGGTCGTTGTCGGCCTCGTCGCCGGCCGCGCCCGTTTCCTGCGGCATGTCGGCCACGCCGAGCACGAAGCGGTCGGCCGCGTTGTGCAGCTCGCGCACGTTGCCGGGCCAGTCGCGCTGCATCAGGCTCGCGCGCTGCCGGTCGGTCAGCACCGGCGCGGGCCGCCCGTAACGCACGGCCGCATCGAGCATGAAGTGCTCGAACAGCGGCACGATGTCCTCGCGGCGCTCGGCGAGCGGCGGCAGCGCGATCGTCACGACGTTGAGCCGGTACAGCAGGTCGCGCCGGAACGTGCCGGCCGCGACGAGCTCGCCCATGTCGCCCTTCGCGGCCGCGACGACACGGCAGTTCACGCGGATCGGCTGGTTCGAGCCGAGCCGCTCCAGCACGCCGTCCTGCAGCACGCGCAGCAGCTTCACCTGCAGCGCGAGCGGCATGCTTTCGATTTCGTCGAGGAACAGCGTGCCGCCGGACGCGTATTCGAGCTTGCCGACGCGCCGTTTCGCGGCGCCGGTGAACGCGCCGGGCTCGTAGCCGAACATCTCCGACTCGAACATCGGTTCGGGCAGCGCGCCGCAGTTCACCGCGATGAACGGCTTGTCGCGGCGCGGCGACAGCTCGTGCAGGCTGCGCGCGATCAGCTCCTTGCCCGCGCCCGTGTCGCCGTTGATCAGCACCGACGCGTCGGTCGGCGCGACGTTCGCGATCAGCTTGCGCACCTGCTCGATCGCGGGGCTGCGGCCGATGATGCGCGGCGCGACGACGTTCTGCCCGGCCAGCTCGCGCCGCAGCGCATGGTTCTCGAGCACGAGCTCGCGGCGCTCGAGCGCGCGGCGCACCGTCTCGATCAGGCGCTCGGCCGCGAACGGTTTTTCGATGAAGTCGTACGCGCCGTCGCGCATCGCCTGCACGGCCATCGAGATGTCGCCGTGCCCGGTGACGAGGATCACGGGCACGTCGGGCACGCGCTCGCGGCACTGCGCAAGCAGGTCGAGGCCGCTTGCGCCGGGCAGCCGGATGTCGCTGACGATCGCGCCGGCGGTATCCGCGACGACCGCCTTCTCGGCCGCTTCGGCCGACTCGAAGCCGGCGACGTCGAAGCCCGCCAGCTGAAGGCTCTGCACGCTCGCCCGGCGAACGAGCGCATCGTCTTCGATATAGATCACTTGCAGCCGGTTGGCCATCGTACTCACTTGCTCCTGGCGGGCCGCGCAGCGGTCTCGCGCGCGGCTGCGTTGATGCCGGTCGTTCGCCGACCGGGCCTAGGGTCTGTTCACGCTAATAACGGGCTTGCGCTGGCCACCAGAAGGGCCTAGCGCAAGGAATGCGACAAAGCGAATACTCGACGCATTCGCGAGGAGTATGACTCGGCGATCGGCCCTTCTGGTAGCCAGCCCCACAAATGATTTTTTCCAAACAGGGGAACGTGCCTTTCCGCCCGCATTGCGGCGTCGTTCGTCGTTGCAATAGCTACGGCTATTGCGCCTCCTCTCTCCTTGCACTACAGGCGGAAAGGCACGTTCGCAACCCCGTTATTAGCGTAAACAGACCCTAGTGCGAACCCGTCGGCTCGGACACGGAGTCCGGATGATGCGTGCGGGCGCGCCGCAGCGTCAAGACGAACAGTGCGCCGCCCGACGGCGCGTTGCGCGCGGTCAGCGCCCCGCCCGCGTCGCTCGCGATCGACGACGAGATCGCGAGGCCGAGCCCGAGCCCGCGCCCCATTTCCTTCGTCGTGAAGAACGGCTCGAACAGGCGCGGCAGCAGCTCGGGCGCAATGCCGCCCCCGTTGTCGCGCACCTCGACCGAAAGCGTCGCCGCCGACACCCCGATCGTCACCTCGAGGGCCGGCGCCGCGACGCCGGCGACCGCGTCGAGCGCATTGCCGAGCAGGTTGATCAGCACCTGCTCGAGGCGCAGGTCCTCGCAGCGCGCGACGAGCTCGGGATAGTCGCGCGCCAGGTCGAGCGGCGCGTCGTGCGCGGGCGACACGGTGGCGTCCTGCAGCACCAGCGTGAGCGCGACGCCGCGCAGGCGCTCGTCGAGCAGCGACAGCACGCTGCGCAGCGCGCGCACGACGAGCGCCCGCTCGTTGCGCGGCTTCGCGCGGCCGACGAACAGCTTCAGCTGGTTCGTGATCTTGCCCATCCGCTCGGTGAGCGCGGCGATCGCCTCGAGGTTCTCGCGCGCGGCCGCCTGCTCGCCGCGATCGAGCAGCACCCGCGTATTGTCCGAGAAGCTGCGCAGCGCCGCGAGCGGCTGGTTCAGTTCGTGCGTGATGCCGGCCGCCATCTGGCCGAGCGCGGCGAGCTTGCTCGCCTGGATCAGTTCGTCGTGCGCGGCGCGCAGTTCCTGCTCCGCGCGGATCCGGTCGCCGACCTCCTTCTGCAACTGCTCGTTCGCTTCCGACAGGTCGGCCGTGCGCTCCTCGACGCGCCGGTTCAGCTCCGCGTACGCCTGCTGCAGCAGCGCGCGGCCGCGGATCATCTCGCGCACGCGCGCGCGGCGCATCCGCCAGTAGAACGCGAGTAGCGCAACCGACACGAAGCCGAAACCGGTGACGATCGTCGCGTTGCGTGCATCGGCGTCGATGGGCGCGATCGGCGCGAGCGTGACGAGCAGCCAGTCGGGCTCGCCGATCCGGCGTTTGCTGGCGAGGAAGCGCGGCGCACGCAGGCCGGCGCCAAGGCGCACGATCTCCGCATCGGCGCCGAGTACCTGCTCGATGCGCAGCGGCAGCGGCGTGACGGGTTGCTGCGCATACTGGCGCGTCTCGTAGATCGACGCGGCGACGGGCCCCGTGAGCGGGCGCAGCGTGTGGTACTTCCACGCGGGCACCGACGACAGGAACACGACGCCGTGGTCGTCCGCGACGACGAGCGGCTCGGACGCGTCGGCACCCTGGAACCATTCGAGGTTGAGCTTCACGACGACGACGCCCGCGATCTTGCCGTCGCGCCACACGGGCTGCGAGATGTAGTAGCCGGGATCGCGCGAGATCGTGCCGATCCCGAAGAAGCGGCCGACCTGGCCGTTCATCGCATCGAGGAAATACGGACGGAAACGGTATTCGATCCCGACGAAGCTGTCGGGCGCGCGCCAGTTGCTGGCGGCGACGCACAGGCCGTCCGCGCCGATCACGTAGGTGACGGTCGCGTGCGCGTGTTCGTTGAGGTCTTCGAGATAGCGGTTGACGCGCACGGTGTAGTCGCCGCGCCTCGGCTCGGCGAGCAGGTCCTGCACGTACGGATGGCTGCCGAGCAGATAGGGCAGCGATTCGTAGCGGTCGAGCGTGCTCTTGAGCGCGTTGGTGGTGCGATCGACGCGCACTGCCGCGTTGCGCTGCAGCTCGGCGACGCCGCGCTGCCAGGTAATCGTCCACGTCAGCGCGCACGCCGCGACGAGCGCGGCGGCAAGCACGACGAGGATGAGCAGGCGGCGCGTCACGGTCGAGGCTTCCTGGCGATGCGGATCGCCTATTGTGTCATAGGCCTCCGCATCAACGCCTCGGCCGCCGCGTGCCGCGCCGCCGGCGGGCGGTGCCGCCGCCTGCTCCTTCATGATGTCAGACGCCGGCCGTCTCGGTCGTCGGGACTTCGCCGCCGCCCTTCAGCGCCTGGCGCAGCTTGTTGCGGTCGAGCTCCTTCTCCCATGCGGACACGACGACCGTCGCGACGCCGTTGCCGACGATGTTGGTCAGCGCGCGGCATTCGCTCATGAAGCGGTCGATGCCGAGGATCAGCACCATGCCCGACAGCGGGATCGTCGGCACGACGGCCAGCGTCGCGGCGAGCGTGATGAAGCCCGCGCCCGTGACACCGCTCGCGCCCTTCGACGTCAGCATCGCGACCGCGAGCAGCGTGAGCTGCTGCATCCACGTCAGTTCGATGTTGGTCGCCTGCGCGATGAACAGCACGGCCATCGTCATGTAGATGTTGGTGCCGTCGAGGTTGAACGAATAGCCGGTCGGCACGACGAGGCCGACGACCGAACGCGAGCAGCCTGCCTTCTCGAGCTTTTCCATCAGCTGCGGCAGCGCGGCTTCCGACGAGCTCGTGCCGAGCACGATCAGCAGTTCTTCCTTGATGTAGGACACGAAGCGGATGATCGAGAAGCCCGTGACGCGCGCGATCGTACCGAGCACGACGAGCACGAACACGATCGACGTCAGGTAGAACGTGCCGATCAGCTTGAGCAGCGGCACCAGCGAGCCGACGCCGTACTTGCCGATCGTGAACGCCATCGCGCCGAACGCGCCGATCGGCGCCAGCTTCGTGACGATGTGCACGATGCCGAACAGCACGCGCGTGAGCCCGTCGATGAAGTCGGTGACGACCTTGCCGCGCTCGCCGAGGTGCGCGAGCACGCTGCCGAACAGCAGCGCGATCAGCAGGATCTGCAGGATCTCGCCCTGCGCGAACGCATCGACCATCGTGTTCGGGATGATGTGCATCAGGAAGTCGACCGTCGACTGCCCGTGCGCCTTCGCCGCGTACGACGCGACGGCCTTGCCGTCGAGCGTCGCCGGATCGATGTTGAAGCCGACGCCCGGGCGCAGGATGTGCGTGGCCGCGAGGCCGAGCAGCAGCGCGAAGGTCGACACGATCTCGAAGTACAGCAGCGCCTTGCCGCCGACGCGGCCCACCTTCTTCATGTCTTCCATGCCGGCGATGCCGGTGACGACCGTACAGAAGATGATCGGCCCGATCACCATCTTGATCAGCTTGATGAAGCCGTCGCCGAGCGGCTTCATGTCGGTGGCGAGTGCCGGGTAGAAGTGGCCGAGGATCACGCCGACGATGATGGCGAAGATCACCTGCACATAGAGCACTTTGTAGAAGGGTTTCTTCTTCACGATGGTTCCTGCTGATGTAGATGAGCCGATGGAAACGGCGTCACACGCGCAGGCGAATGTCAGGGGAGGAGCCATTCGCCCGCGCGGCTGCCGTGCCGCAACAAGCGATGCCTCAAGACATCCGGAGGGGGAGGAAGGCATTGGTCATCGATTGTCTCCTGTAGACCGGAGTGGGCGCTTTAGCGCTTACTCTGATCCATGCAACGCTTGGTTTAATAGTCAGGCCGAAGGACGGCCATGCGCTTTATATCGCAAGGTCGATGCCAGGTTGCGGGAACCCATCAAGCCGTTGTTTTTATTGTATTTCTCATAATGCGGCAGGCAAGGAAATCCGGGATTCCGGATTTCCGGAAAATATCCGTCCGGCGATCCGGACGGATACGCGCATTCATCCGACGAATCAGTGCTGCACGGCACGGCTGGCCAGCACGCCCGTCTGCGCGTAGAACTCCTGCTGCGCGAACGCGTCGCGCTCGCGCCGCGCACGCTCGCCGCGATCCGCGAGCGAGCCGACGACGATCCCGATGAACGCGAGCGGCACCGACACGAGCGCCGGGTTGTCGAGGAACACCGGCGCTTGCGCGTGGTGCAGCACGTCGACCCACACCGACTTCGACAGCACCGTGAGCGCCACCGCCGACGCGAGCCCGAGGCCGCCGCCGAGTACCGCGCCGCGCGTCGTCATCCCGCGCCAGAAGATCGACATCGCGAGCACCGGGAAATTCGCGCTCGCGGCCACCGCCGCGACGAGGCCGACCATGAACGCGACGTTCACGTGCTCGAACAGGATCGACAGCGCGATCGCGATTCCCGACAACCCGATCGTCGCCGCGCGCGAGATGCGCATTTCCAGCCGCTCGTCGGGCTTGCCGCGCGCCCACATCTGCGCATACAGGTCGTGCGAGATCGTGGTCGCGCCGGCGAGCGTCAGGCCCGCGACCACCGCGAGGATCGTCGCGAACGTGACGGCCGCGATGAACCCGTAGAACCAGTTCCCGCCGACCGCCTGCGCGAGTTTCACCGCGACCATGTTCGAACCGCCGAGCAGGTCGTGCGTCAGGTTGAACGAGCCGTCCGCGCCGAGCTTGAAGAACTCCGGATGCTGCGCGAGCAGCACGATCGCCGAGAAGCCGATCACGAAGGTCAGCAGGTAGAAGTAGCCGATGAAGCCGGTCGCGTAGAGCACCGACTTGCGCGCCTCCTTCGCGTTCGGCACCGTGAAGAAGCGCATCAGGATGTGCGGGAAGCCGGCCGTGCCGAACATCAGCGCGATGCCGAGCGACAGCGCGTTGGCCGGATCGCGGATCAGCTTGCCCGGCCCCATGATGCCGAGCGCGCCCGGATGCACGGCCACCGCGCGGCGGAACATCTCGTCGATGCTGAAGCCGAATTCGCCGAGCGCGAGCAGGACCAGCAGCGTCGCGCCGCACAGCAGCAGCACGGCCTTGATCACCTGCACCCAGGTGGTCGCGGTCATCCCGCCGAAGAACACGTAGACGACCATCAGCACGCCGACGATCAGCTCGGCCGTGCCGTACGACAGCCCGAACAGAAGCTGGATCAGCTTGCCCGCGCCGACCATCTGCACGACGAGGTACAGCACGACGATCGTCAGCGCGTTCGCGGACGTCAGCAGCCGGATCGGTCGCTGCGCGAAGCGGTACGCGACGACGTCGACGAACGTGAACTTGCCGAGGTTGCGCAGCGGCTCGGCGATCAGGAACATCACGAACGGCCAGCCGACGAGAAAGCCGATCGAGTAGATGAGCCCGTCGAAGCCGAACATGAACACCATGCCGGACAGCCCGAGGAACGACGCGGCCGACATGTAGTCGCCCGCGATCGCGAGCCCGTTCTGCAGGCCCGTGATGCCGCCGCCGGCCGTGTAGAAGTCGCGGGTCGAGCGCGTGCGGCGCGCGGCCCAGCGCGTGAGCGCGAGCGTCGCGAACACGAACGCGAAGAACATCCCGATCGCGACCGGGTTCAGTTCGACCTTGTCGGGCATCGGGCCCGCTACGGATACCGCCTGCGCGGCGGAAGAAACGAGAACGGCAAGCGCGCCGAGCGCGATCGAGGTACGTCGCATGTCGGCCTCCGTCAAGCGCGCTGCAGGATCGCGTCGACGCGGCGGTCGAACACGCGGTTCGCGCGCAGCACGTAGCACGCGGTCAGGCCGATCGCGACCAGGATGATCGCGACGCCCGCGGCGATCCCGACCGTCGTCGTCGCGCCGCGGTACAGCGGCGCCGCAAGCACGTGCGGTGCGAGCGCGACGAGCAGGATGAAGCCGTAATAAGTGGCGATCATCAGCGCCGTCAGCGTGAAGCTGAAGCGGCGCCGCGCGCGCACGAGTTGCTGGTAGTCACGGCATGCCGTGACCGATTCGATGACGGAAAGCTCCATGGTGTCTCCTGTGGACCAGAGTTAGCGCTTCAGCGCTTACTCGGGTCCCATGCTTCGCGGTCGACCAGAGTTGGCGCTTTAGCGCTTACTCCAGTCCCCGCAGGGCAAGTCACCTCGTCGTTGCGCGAGGGTTGTCTTGTGGATGGCCGGCGCGTCGACTGCTCCGCCCGCGCCGCGGCGAAAAAAAACGCGTTACACGATGCGATCCGCACGCAGCCGCGCAACCTCGTCGGCCGACATCCCGAGCCAGCCCCCGAGCACCGCATCCGTATCCGCGCCCAGCACCGGCGGCGCACCGCGCACCGGCAGCCGCGCGCCGTCGAACCGATACGGCGGCGCGAGCACGTCGACGGCGCCCGCGACCGGATGCGGCTGCCGCGTGACGAGCCCCGCGCGGGTCGCGCGCTCCGACGTCAGCGCTTCGTGCAGCCCGAGCACTTCGCCGCATGGAATGCCCGCCTCGGCGAGCGCCGCGAGCAGCGTCGCGCGCGACCGGCGCGCGAGTTCGCCGCGAATCTCGGGCAGCAGATCGGCACGGTTTTCCGAACGACCGAGGTTGGTCTTGTAGCGCGCGTCGGTCGCGAGGTCGGGCCGCTCGATCGCGTCGCAAAAGCGCGCGAACTGCGTGTTGTTGCCGACCGTGATCACGAGCGGGCCATCCGCCGCGTCGAACACGCCGTACGGCACGATCGACGGATGCGCGTTGCCGTAGCGCGGCGGGTCCTCCCCCATCAGCAGCGCGTCGAGCCCGTAGTACGCGGTGATCATCAGCCCGCAGTCGAACAGCGCCATCTCGATGCACCGCCCGCGCCCCGTCGCATGGCGTTCGACTAGCGCGGCGAGGATCGCCTGCGCGGAATACATGCCGGTGAACAGGTCGACCGCCGCGACGCCGAACTTCAGCGGCGGCTGGCCGGCCTCGCCGTTCAACGCCATCAGCCCGGCCTCGCCCTGCACGACGAGATCGTAGCCGGGCCGGGCAGCCTCGGCGCCCGAACGGTCGTAGCCGGAAATCGCGCAGTGAACGAGGCGCGGATTCAGTTCGGCCAGTGCGTCGTAGCCGAGCCCGAGCTTTTCCGCGCCGCCGAACTTGAAGTTGTGGATCACCACATCGGCCTGCGTAGCCAGCTCGCGCGCGATGCGCTGCCCGGCTTCCGTCTGCAGGTCGATGCAGATCGACCGCTTGCTGCGGTTCACGCTGTTGAAATACGTGGTCTCGGTCGCGCCGATCCGCAGCCCCCAGTCGCGCGTGTCGTCACCGCGCGCCGGATGTTCGACCTTGATCACTTCCGCGCCGAAATCGGCGAGCACCATCGCGCACCACGGGCCCGCGAGCACGCGCGAGAAATCGAGCACCTTCACGCCGGCCAGCGGCAACGCGCGCGGTTCGTTCGTCATCCTTGTCTCCTCCATTCGCGTTTTCGTTTTTACTGTTTCGACAGCGCGATATAGCGCGCGAGATGGTGATCCTCATCGCCGAGCTGGTGATCGATCATCACGAGGCGCTTCGCGTAGTGCGACAGCGGCAGCTCCCACGTCATCCCGATCCCGCCGTGCAACTGGATGCTCTCCTCGGCGACGAGCGTGCCGATCCGGCCGATGCTGGCCTTCGCCGCCGCGAGCGCGCGTTCGCGCGCCGCGCGCGGCGCATCGAGCTGCGCGGCCGCGTTGATCACGGCCGAGCGCGCCTGCTCGACTTCGAGCAACAGGTCGGCCATCCGGTGCTGCAGCGCCTGGAAGCTGCCGATCGGCAAACCGAACTGCTTGCGCGTGCGCAGATACTCGAGCGTGTGCTCCTTCGCGACGTCCATCGCGCCGAGCGCTTCCGCCGACAGCGCGAGCAGCCCGTAGCCGAGCACGCGTTCGAGCAGCGCCGCGCCCGCTTCGCCGTCGTGATCGCCGAGCGCGGCGTCGGCCGGCAGCGCGACGCGATCGAAGCGCACTTCGGCCGCGCGGCCGCCGTCGATCTTCGGGTAGTCGCGCAGCGACACGCCGGGCGCATCGGCCGGCACGACGAACAGGCCGATGCCGGCCGCATCGTCGTCGTGGCCGGACACGCGCGCGCTGACGACGAAGAACGCCGCCTGCGCGGCCTGGTCGACGACGCCCTTCTCGCCCGTCAGCACCCAGCCGTCGCCCGAGCGTTCGGCGCGCGTGCGCACGGTCGTCAGTTCGTAGTGCGAGCCCGGCTCGTCGTGTGCGAACGCGGCGCTCGCGCTGCCGTCGATCAGCGCGGCGAGCCTGTCGCGATGCGCATCGCCGCCGGCGAGCGACAGCGCGCGGCCCGCGAGCAGCGCGCCGAGGAACGGCTCGACGACGAGCCCGCGCCCGAGGCATTCGAACACCACCGCGATGTCGAATCCCGCGCCGCCGAAGCCGCCGTCGGTTTCGGGAAACAGCGCGCCGACCGTGCCGAGTTCGGCAAAGCGCTGCCACATCGCGCGATCGAAGCCTTCGGCCGACTGCGCGATGCGATCGCGCACCGGGAACGCGTACTGTTCGGCGATGAAGCGGTTCAACGTGTCCGCCAGCATCCGGCGGTCTTCTGTGTGCTGGAAATCCATCGTCGCGTCCCTCGTTACAGCCCGAGCATCATCTTCGCGATGATGTTCTTCTGGATCTCGTTCGAGCCGCCGAAGATCGACAGCTTCCGGTTGTTGAAGTACTGCTGCGCGGCGCTCGCGGCTTCGTCCGGGCCGACCGGTTCGCCGTCGTAGTCCGCATCGAGCGCTTCGTCGACGAACGGCTGCGCGTACGGCCCCATCGCCCGCCGCATCAGCGACGCGATCTCCTGGCGGATCTGCGTGCCGCGGATCTTCAGCATCGAGCTTTCCGCGCCCGGCGCGCCGCCGCCCGCGACCGCGGCCAGCACGCGCAGGTTGGTCGTGCGCATGTTCTCGAGCTCGATCTCGACGCGCGCGACACGCGCCGCGAAGAACGGATCGTCCGCGAGCGGCCTGCCATTCTTCGTGACCTTCGCGGCGACCGCGCGCAGCCGGTCGAGCGCGGCCGTCGAAAAGCCGATCCCGGCGATGTTGGTGCGCTCGTACGTGAGCAGGAATTTCGCGTAGGTCCAGCCGCGGTTCTCTTCGCCGACGAGGTTTTCCGCCGGCACGCGCACGTCGGTGAAGAACACCTCGTTCACCTCGTGCTCGCCGTCGAGCGTGATGATCGGGCGGACCTCGACGCCCGGCGTATTCATGTCGATCAGCAGGAAGCTGATGCCTTCCTGCTTGCGCACGTCGGTCGCGGTGCGCACGAGACAGAAGATCATGTTCGCGTAATGGCCGAGCGTGGTCCACGTCTTCTGGCCGTTCACGATGTAGTGCTCGCCCTGCGCGTCGAGCCCGCGCACCGCACTCGTCTTCACCGCCGCGAGATCGGACCCGGCGCCCGGCTCCGAGTAACCCTGGCACCACCAGTCGGTGCCGTCGAGAATGCGCGGCAGCCAGTAGCGCTTCTGCGCTTCGTCGCCGTACTTGATCAGCACGGGGCCGAGCATGTTCACGCCGAACGGCACGATGCGCGGCGCACCCGCAAGCGCGCATTCGTTGTCGAACAGGAACTTCTGCGCGACGCTCCAGCCGGGGCCGCCGTATTCGCGCGGCCAGTGGCTCGCGAGCCAGCCGCGCGCGTTCAGGATCGCGTGCCATTCGCGCATGTCGTCGCGCGTGAGGTGCAGGCCGCCCTTCACCTTGCGCGCGATGCGCCCGGGCAGTTCGGCTTGCAGGAAGCGCTGCACTTCCGTGCGGAAGGCTTCCTCTTCGGGAGTGAAATTGAGGTCCATCTGCGGTCCGTTGCGAATGCGGTGAAGTTCGGTCGATGCGGTTCAGTCGATGCGGTTCAGGCTCGCGAAATCCGCGCCCCGCGCGACGAGTTCGACGAGCAGCGGCGAAGGTTTCCAGAACAGCGGATCCTCCTTCGCGAACGCTCGGATATCGGCGAGCACGTTCGCGAGGCCGACCGTGTCCGCGTAGTGCATCGGGCCGCCGCGATAGCGCGGGAAGCCGTAGCCGTACAGGAACACCGCGTCGACATCGAGCGGGCGCAGCGCGATTTTCTCGTGCACGACGTTCGCGCCTTCGTTGATCATCGCGGCGAGGTAGCGGCGCAGGATCTCGTCGTCGGTGAACGTGCGCGGCGTGACGCCCTTCTTCGCGCGTTCCGCCGCGACGATCGCATCGACTTCCGGGTCCGGCGTGCCGACGCGCGCGCCGTCCGGATACAGGTAGTAGCCGCGCGACGTCTTCTGCCCGAACCAGCCGCGCTCGCACAGCCGGTCGGAAATCTCCACGTAGCGCGCGCGCGGGTCGCGCGTCGCCGCGCGGCGCTTGCGGGTCGCCCAGCCGATGTCGCCGCCCGCGAGGTCGACGACCTGGAACGGCCCCATCGGGAAGCCGAATTCGCGCACCGCGCGATCGATCTGGTACGGCGACGCGCCGTCCTCCATCAGGGTGTCCGCCGCCGTGCGGTAGACCGCCAGGATCCGGTTGCCGATGAAGCCGTCGCACACGCCGGCGCGCACCGGCGTCTTCTTCAGCTGCTTTGCGAGCGCGAACGCGGTCGCGACGACGTCCGCGCTCACGCGCGCCGGCACGACGATCTCGAGCAGCTTCATCACATTGGCCGGCGAGAAGAAATGCAGGCCGATCACGTCGGCCGGCCGGTCGATGCTCGCGGCCAGTTCGTCGATATCGAGATACGACGTGTTGGTCGCGAGCACCGCGCCCGGCTTGCAGACGCGCGCGAGCTCGGCGAACACGGCCTTCTTCACCGCCATGTCCTCGAACACGGCCTCGATCACGACGTCGGCCTGCGCGAGCGCGTCGTACGACGTGCTGCCCTTGAAACGCGCGAGCCGCGCCGAGTGCGCGGCCGGCGTCATCCGCCCTTTCGCGACGAGGCCGTCGTACACCTTCTCGACGTGCGCGCGGCCGCGCGCGAGCGACGCTTCGTCGCGTTCGATCATCGTCACCGGCAGCCCGGCATCGAGCGCCGCGACCGCGATGCCCGCGCCCATCGTGCCGCCGCCGACCACGCCGATCCGCTCGACCGGCCGCGCGCTCGCGCGCCGCGCCTCGGGCGCCTTCGCCGCTTCGCGCTCCGCGAAGAACGCATGCACGAGGCCCGCGCGCTGCGGGCTGTCGATGCATTGCAGGAACAGGCTGCGCTCGAACTTCATTCCCGCGTCGAACGACTGCGTGAGCGCGGCCTCGACCGCGTCGACGATCTTCGCCGGCGAGAACAGCCCGCGCGACTTCTTCGGCAGCTCCACGCGCGCCGCGTCGATCGCGGCCTGCGCGGACGCGCGATCGGCGAGCCCCTGCGCGTCGCGCGTGCGGCGCACGGGCGCGCCGAGCGATACCAGTTCCTGCGCGTACGCGAGGCCTTCGGCGAGCGTGTCGTCGCTGTGCGCGACGCGGTCGACGAGGCCCAGCGCGAGCGCTTCGTCGGCGCTCGCGTGGCGGCCCGTCAGCATCAGGTCGAGCGCGGCCTTCGCGCCGATCAGGCGCGGCGCACGCTGCGTGCCGCCCGCGCCGGGCAGCAGGCCGAGCGTGACTTCCGGCAGCCCGAGCTTCGCGCCGGGCACCGCGAGCCGGTAATGCGCGGCCAGCGCGACTTCGAGGCCGCCGCCGAGCGTCGCGCCATGCAGCGCGACCACGACCGGCTTCGCGCCCGATTCGATCCGCTCGCACACGTCGGGCAGCGACGGCGGGACGGGCGGCTTGCCGAATTCGCGGATGTCGGCGCCCGCGATGAAGTTGCGGCCGGCGCCGACGATCAGCACCGCGCGGATCGCGTCGTCGGCCTGCGCGGCGTCGAGCGCGTCGGCGAGGCCGCGCCGCACGTCGGCGGACAGCGCGTTGACGGGCGGGTGATCGATCGTGACGACGAGCACCTTGTCGCGCCGTTCGCGCGTGACCGTGCCGGCCGGGGTGGCGGGGGAAGCGGGTGAGTTCATCGTGTCTCCTTGACGCGGCGGCGGGCACGCCGGCGCCGGTTCGTGCCTCGCGGCAACGCGTGCGGCGCCGGGGCATCCGCCCCGGTCCCGCACGAAGCGGGACAAGATCCGGCTGCTCGCCGGGCATGACCCGATTCTCGATTGATCGAGATTCATTGACAATTCCCGCACGCCTTTACAAGCTGTCAAGTCTGACTTGACACTGAATGTTTGCCGACCGTTAAACGGGACGGATCAGGAGAGACCGGGATGGACCTGAACGCGCTGACGCTGCTCGTCGAGATCCTCGATGCCGGCAATCTCAGCAAGGCCGCGCGGCGGCTCAAGATGAGCCGCGCGAACGTCAGCTACCGGCTCAACCAGCTCGAGCGCTCGATCGGCCAGCAGCTCGTGCGGCGCACGACGCGGCGCATCGAGCCGACCGAGATCGGGCTGAAGCTGTACGAGCACGGCCGGCGCATCCGCAACGAACTGCTCGCCGCGCAGGAATCGGTGACGACGCTCGGCCAGGACCTGCAGGGCCGCGTGCGGCTGTCGGTGCCGAGCGGCTACGGGCAGATGGTGATGTCCGACTGGCTGCTCGCGTTCAAGCGGCTGCATCCGGGCATCGTGCTCGACGTCGTGTTCGAGAACCGCGTGGAAGACCTGATGCGCGACGAGATCGACATCGCGGTGCGCGTGATGCCGGAGCCGCCGCAGAACCTCGTCGCGCGCGACATGGGCGCGGTGCGCTACGTCGCGTGCGCATCGGCCGCGTTCGCGGCCGCGCACGGGATGCCGGCGAGCCTCGGCGCGCTGGCCGCCGCGCCGGTCGTCACCGCGACGGTGATGGGCCGGCAGCTCAGGATCGCCGCGTATCTCGGCGACGAGCGCCACGAGGTGCTGCTCGAGCCCACGCTGATTTCGGAGAACTTCCTGTTCCTGCGGCAGGCGATCCTCGGCGGGACCGGCGTCGGCATCGTGCCCGACTACGTGGTGCAGGACGACATCCGGCGCGGCACGGTCGTCACGTCGCTCGACGCGTACCGGCTCAGCATCTTCGGCACGCACATGTACATGCTCTACATGCCGAACCGGCACCACACGCGCGCGACGTCGACGTTCATAGAGTTCATCCTCGAACAGGCCGGAAAGACCGGCCGGGGCGGGCCCGGCGGGATGCGTCAGGGTTTCCTGTCGGATGACAATCCGCCGGCCGCGCGGCGACAATAGCGCGCCGGGGCGGGCAGCCGCGTTGCGCCAGCGGCAACGCCGCCGCCTCCTTCGAATTCACTGCTGCCGAGGGTTCAATGTTCGATCGGATTCGTCCGCATTCGCGTTCCTGGACGCTGCTCGCCGCCGTCGCGCTCGTCGCGTTCAACGCCGGCTGCACGTCCCCGTCCACGCCGTCGGGCGCCGTCGTCCCTGTTGCAGCCGCATCGGGCACGGCCGTGCCGCTGCCCGGCATGCACGCGCCCGAACTGTCGTCCGGCTGGGTCGACAAGCCGGGCTGGACCTCGCAGCACTTCATGATCGCGGCCGCGAACCCGCTCGCGACGCAGGCCGGCTACGACATGCTGAAGGCAGGCGGCACCGCGATCGACGCGGCGATCGCGACGCAGATGGTGCTCGCGCTCGTCGAGCCGCAATCGTCGGGAATCGGCGGCGGCGCGTTCATGCTGTACTTCGACGGCCAGGCGACGCAGGCGTACGACGGCCGCGAAACCGCACCGGCCGCCGCGACCGACCGCCTGTTCTACGGGCCGACCGGCCAGCCGATGGGCTTCTACGAAGGCGTCGTCGGCGGGCGCTCGGTCGGCACGCCGGGCGTGCTGCGCATGCTCGACGCCGCGCACCGCGCGCACGGCAAGCTGCCGTGGCGCCGGCTGTTCCAGCCGACGATCCGGCTCGCCGAGCACGGCTTCACGATCAGCCCGCGGCTCGCGTCGCTGATCGCGAACGACAAGTACCTGAAGAACGACCCGGCCGCGCGCGCGTACTTCTACAACCCGGACGGCTCGCCGAAGGCAGCCGGCACGGTGCTGAAGAATCCCGCGCTCGCGACCGTGCTGCGCCAGGTCGCGGATCGCGGCGCGAACGCGTTCTACAGCGGCGCGATCGCGCGCGACATCGTCACGAAGGTGCGCAAGCACCCGACCAACCCGGGCCTGCTGTCGCTCCAGGATCTCGCGCGCTACAAGGCGAAGGTGCGCACGCCGCTGTGCGCCGACTACCGGCGCTCGGTCGTGTGCGGGATGCCGCCGCCGTCGTCGGGCGGCCTCGCGATCGCGCAGATGCTCGGCATCCTCGAAGCGATGCCCGACTGGCAGCAGATCGGCGCGCAGAAGCCGGTGCGCAACGACGTCGGCTACGAGCCGACGCCGTTTGCCGCGCACCTGTTCAGCGAAGCCGGGCGCCTCGCGTATGCGGACCGCGCGCGCTATGTCGCCGATCCCGATTTCGTGCCGCTGCCGGGCGGCAACTGGGCGAGCCTCACCGACAAGACCTATCTCGCGCAGCGCGCGCACCTGATCGGCGACAGCAGCATGGGCGTCGCGCAGGCCGGCGCGCCGCAGGGCGCGATGCTCGCGATGGCCGACGACCGCAGCCCCGAATTGCCGTCGACGTCCGACATCGCGATCGTCGACCGCTACGGGCAGGCGCTGTCGATGACGACGAGCATCGAGGATGCGTTCGGCTCGCGGCTGATGGTGCGCGGCTTCATGCTGAACAACCAGCTCACCGATTTCTCGTTCGTGTCGAACGACAGCGGCCGGCCGGTCGCGAACCGCGTGCAGCCCGGCAAGCGGCCGCGCTCCGCGATGTCGCCGGAACTCGTGTTCGACAAGAAGACGAAGCAGGTGACGATGATCGTCGGCTCGGCCGGCGGCCCCGCGATCATCAACCACGTCGCGAAGACGCTGGTCGGCGTGCTCGACTGGGGCATGACGATGCAGCAGGCGATCGCGCTGCCGAACTTCGGGTCGATGAACGGGCCGACCCAGCTCGAGCGCGGCCGCGTGTCGGACGCGCTTGCCGACGGGCTGAAGGGCCGCGGGCACGACGTGCAGGTCGTCGAGATGAACTCGGGGCTGCAGGGGATCCAGCGGCTGAACGTGCAGGGGCAGACGGTGTGGTTCGGCGGCGCGGATCCGCGGCGCGAGGGGATCGTGATGGGGGAGTGACGCACGGCACGCGCCCCCGAATACCCGTACGAAACCCTCTCGCCGCCCGCTCCGCTCTGCCTGAAGGGCGCGCGTCGCGGGCCCACTTTCCCACCGCGCGCGCCCGCGCGCCGCTTCCGTTGCGCAACGCACCGGTCTCCCCTCCTCCCGCACATCTGCGGCATCGTTCCCGCGAACCCAGTCGCGTCCTATGCGACAACACCCAGATTTCGAATACGTCTGATCGACGCTCGATTCGTCGATCGGTATAGTCGGCCGCTTGCGTCGCGCCATGCCGGTCGCGCCATCCCGGCCCGGCTACGTCGCGCGCAGACACCCGCATGTCGCCCCCGCCCGTTGCGGCGAAACCTCGCGCGCGTCGATACCGACCGCGCCGTCATGTCATAAACGAAACAAGGTAATAAGGACTGCGATTCAAATGACGACTACCCTCCCGCCTCCTTCGGCAGCAATCCCGATTCGACCAAGCGCACGTGCGCACGCCGCCAGCCTCACGAAACTCGCAATCGCGATCGCCATGCTCGCGCCAGCCTACGGCCATGCCGCCGATCTGGTCCTGGACAATCTCGTCGTCAACAGCGGAACCGGCGGTTCGCCGTCCGCCACGGGCGCCGGCTCGATTGCCATCGGGCCGGGTGCGCACGCGAACGGCGAATCCGGCGGCGATTACTCGGCCATCGCGATCGGCGCGAACGCCAGTGCCAACGGCCAGGCCACCGTCGCGATCGGTGAAACCGCCAGCGTTCACGGCGACCGTTCGAGCGCATTCGGCGTATCGTCGAGCGTCAACGGGAACCGTTCCGTCGCGCTTGGCGCGGACACGAAGGTCACCGCCCACGACGCGGTGGCGCTGGGTCAAGGCAGCGTCGCGGATCGCGCGAAGACCGTTTCGATCGGCAAGGAAGGCAACGAGCGCCAGCTCGTCAATCTCCGCGCCGGCACGAAGGATACCGACGCGACCAACCTGTCGCAGCTCAAGCCGGTCGTCGACGCGCTTGGCGGCGACGCCGCCGTCAATGCGGACGGCTCCATCCGCGGCCCGAGCTACAAGATCGGCGGTCAGTCGTTCGGCAACGTCGGCAGCGCGTTGACGAACCTCGACGATCGGGTCAACACCAACAGCACGACGATCACGTCGCTCGACGGCCGCGTCACGACGGTCGAAGGCGACGTCAAATCGATCCGTGGCGACGTCGACGATCTCGGCACACGCATCAACAACGGCTCGACCGGCCTCGTGCGTCAGGATCCGGCGAGCCTCGCGATCACGGTCGGCGCGGACAAGGGCGGCACCTCGGTGAACATGGCGGGCACGGACGGCGCGCGCGTGCTGAGCGGCCTGTCGAACGGCGTCGGCGACACCGATGCGGTGACGGTGGCGCAGCTCAAGGCTGCCGGCCTCATCGACCCGTCCGGGAAAGCGCTCGGCGCAATCGTCTATGACGATCTGACGCTCGGCCGCGCGACGCTCGGCGGTGTCGGCGGCACGCTGCTCGACAATGTCGCGGCGGGCGCGATCGCGGCGGGCGGCATGCAGGCCGTCAACGGCGGGCAGCTCTTTTCGATGCAGCAGCAATTCCAGAGCCGGTTCGAATCGCTCGACAATCGCATGTCGAACCTCGAGCGCAACGGCCCCAGCACCAACCCGCCCGGCGACCACGGCAACAACTTCGCGCAGCTCGGCGACGGTTCCGGCGCGACGGGTTCAAACGCGATGGCGCTCGGCCAGGATTCGAGCGCGTCCGGCAACAACAGCACCGCGATCGGGACGAACGCCAACGCAACCGGCAACAACTCGGTGGCGCTCGGCGCGAACTCCGTCGCCGATCGCGACAACAGCGTTTCCGTCGGCGCGCCCGGCCAGGAGCGGCAGATCACGAACGTCGCGCGCGGCACCGCGCCGACCGACGCGGTCAACGTCCAGCAGTTGAACGACGAGATCGGCAGCGTGCGCAACGATATCGACCACTACCGGCGCGATGCGAGCGGCGGCATTGCGTCCGCCGTCGCGATCGCGAACCTGCCGCAGGCTTCGCTCGCGGGCGAAAGCATGGTCTCCATCGCCGGCGGAACGTATAGCGGGCAATCGGCCGTCGCGTTCGGCTTGTCGACCGCCACCCGCAACGGTCGCTGGGTGATCAAGGCATCCGGTTCGACCAATACCCGGGGCACGGTGGCAGTCGGCGCCGGCGCCGGTTTCCGCTGGTAAGCGAGCACCGCGTTGCCCGCGGGACGGCAGCGCGACGAAGCAGGGGCCGGCATTCGCATGGCGCGAACCCGGCCCCTTCGCATGACGGCCGATGCCGCGCGTTTCGCGACCGCCGAGCGGCGCGCCCGGCTATCCCCGCCCCTTCCACGGCACGATCCGCCGCTCGACCCACCGCATCGCGAGATCAAACAGCCACGCGATCGCGCCGATGATCAGGATGCCCATCACGACGATGTCCGTGCGCAGGAAGCTCGACGCGTTGAGCACCATCTGCCCGAGCCCGGCCGTCGCGGCGACCATCTCGGCCGCGACGAGCGTCGTCCAGCCGAAGCCGATCGCGATCCGCAGCCCGGTGAGAATCTCCGGCAGCGCGGCCGGCAGCACCACGTGGCGCACGATCTGCGTGAAGCTGCCGCCGAGCGAATACGCGGCGTTGATCTGCTCGACCGTCGCCGCGCGCACGCCGGCGCGCGCGGCCATCGCGATCGGCGCGAAGCACGCGAGGAAGATCACGACGAGCTTCGCCGTTTCGTCGATGCCGAACCAGATCACGACGAGCGGCAGGTACGCGAGCGGCGGCAGCGGCCGGTAGAACTCCAGCAGCGGATCGAGCACGCCGCGCGCGACACGGCTCACGCCCATCAGGATGCCGGCCGGCACGCCGATCGCGGTCGCGAGCAGGAACGCGCCGAACACGCGCGCGGCACTCCACAGCAGGTGCTCGGACAGCGGCAGGCCGCCCTGGATGCGGCCGTGCCATGCGTCGATGAAGGCCGCCCACACGGCTTCCGGCGCGGGCAGGAAGAGCGGCGGCAGCCACTGCCGGTTCGTGGCGACCCACCACAGCACGGCCAGCGCCGCGACCGTCGCCGCGCTCAAGGCCGCTGTCTTCCCCTGCCCCGGCAACCGGTAGCGGCGCGACGAGGGCGCACGACGCCCGGCCACCCGAGTCCGCGTCCGATCGCCCTGCTCGAAACCTGCGGCCGCACGATCGGCCGCCCATGAATCCTGCGTGCTCATGCTGTCCTGCCTGTGCAAAATATTGTTCCGGCCGCGCCCGACGGCCACGCCGTGCCGCGCGAGTTCGCTCGTCACGCGGGCTCCGCGACCGCCTCGTCGCGATGCAGGTACGCGATCAGCCGCTCGCGCCACGCGATGAAATCCGGCGACGACTTCACCGCGCGCGCATCGCGCGATTCGACGTAGCGGCGCGCGAACGGCAGTTCGAAGGTGTCCGCGATCCGGCCGGGGCCCGGCGTCATCACGACGAGGCGCGTCGCGAGGAACAGCGCCTCCTCGACGTCGTGCGTGATGAAGAACACCGTCTTGCCGGTGCGCGCCCATACGTCGAGCACGAGTGCCTGCATCGTGCCGCGCGTCATCGCGTCGAGTGCGCCCATCGGTTCGTCCATCAGCAGCACGCGCGGGTCGCTCGCGAGCGCACGTGCGATGCCGACACGCTGCTGCATCCCGCCCGACAGTTCGTACACGCGCGCATGCGCTTGGCCGTCGAGCCCGACCAGCGCGAGCATCTCCCGCGCACGCGCTTCGCGTTCGGCCTTCGACACGCGCGCGAAGCGCAGCCCGAGCGCGACGTTGTCGAGCACGTCGAGCCACGGCAGCAACGCGTATTTCTGGAACACGACGCCGCGATCGGCGCCGGGGCCCGTGACGGGCACGCCGTCGACGCGCACGTCGCCGGTCGTCGGCGCGACGAAGCCGGCCATGCAGTTCAGCAGCGTCGTCTTGCCGCACCCGGACGCGCCGAGCGCGACGACGAATTCACCGGCGTCGATACGCAGGTCGACGCGCGCGAGCGCCTGCGTCGTCGGCCTGCCGCGCCCGCCCGGATAGGCAACCGATACCTGACGGACTTCCAGCGTGCTCATGGTCGAAGGCTCCGCAATGGACGCCGCGCTCAGCGCGCGGCCTTCTGCACGAACTGCGGATCGACGCCGGCCGAGTAGTCGGCGAGCACCGTCTGGATCGTGCCCTGCGATTTCAGGAACGTGGCCGTGGCCGCGAGCGACTTCGCGGCGCCCGACTGCGCACCGCCGCCGAGCCAGGTCGGCGACGCCTGCTCGGCCGGCGTCGGGAATGCATAGAGCGCGAGGCTGGCCGGCACGTCCTGCACGTTCGCGCCCGACACCTTCGCCACCGCCGCGACCTGCGGCGTGCCGGCCTTCCAGGCCGCCGCATGCGCGCGGTAGTCGGCATCGGCGGCCGCGAGCACCTTCACGAAGCGCGTGACGAACTCGGGGTTCGCGCGCGCGAACTTGCGGCTCACCACGAAGCCGTCGAAGGTCGCCTTGCCGCTTTCTTTCGCAACCTGGCCCGACGTGGTCAGCACGGTGCCCGACTGCTTGACCTTCGCGAGCACCGGATCCCAGATATAGGTCGCGTCGATGTCGCCGCGCGCCCAGGCGGCCGCGACTTCGGGCGGACGCAGGTTGACGATCTTCACGTCGTTCGGATTGACGCCCGCGGCCTGCAACGCGACGAGCGTATGGAAATGCGACGTCGACACGAACGGCACGCCGATCTTCTTGCCCTTCAACGCCGCGACGCTCGTGACGCCCGAGCCGTTGCGCGCGACGAGCGCCTCGGCGTCGTTGATGTTGTCGAGCACCCAGAACAGCGAGATGTCGAGCCCCTGCGACAGGCCGGCCGCGATCGGGCTCGACCCGGCCTCGCCGAGCTGCACGGAACCCGACGCGAGCGCGCGGATCACGTCAGCGCCGCTGTCGAGCTTGCGGAATGTGACCTTGTAGCCGGTGGCCTTTTCGACTTCACCGCTCGCCTGCGCATAGCGCCACGGCACGACCATGTCCTGGTACGCGATCACGACTTCGCGCGATTCGGCGTGCGCCGCGCCGAGCGCGGCCAGGGCGGTCAGCGCGACGACGGCGCGGCGGATGAAGCTGAAACGGGACATGCGGCTCTCCTTCGGAATGCGGGCAATGCTGCGGGAGAGCCGACTATAGGAGCTTTGCGCGCGGCGGGAGCGAACTTATCCTGCGAAGCTATCGATGCCGTTTCAGCTTTGCTTTCCACGCTCGACCGGCTCGCGCGTCCGGTCGGGCGGCGATTGCCATGCGGGGGCGCGGATGGCGGCCGCACCAACGAAAAAGCCCGCATCGCTGCGGGCTTTTCGGCTGCATCGTGACTGCGGAAAAGACGCTCAGACCACGCCGGCCCCATGCGCCTGCAGATCGGCGTGATAGCTCGAACGCACCATCGCGCCGACGGCCGCGTGCGTGAAGCCCATCTTGTACGCCTCTTCCTCGTACATCTTGAACGTATCCGGATGCACGTACGCGCGTACCGGCAGATGGTGCTCGGAAGGCTGCAGGTACTGGCCGATCGTCAGCATGTCGACGTCGTGCGCGCGCAGGTCGCGCATCACCTGCAGGATTTCCTCTTCCGTCTCGCCGAGGCCGACCATCAGGCCCGACTTCGTCGCGACGTCCGGATGCAGCGCCTTGAAGTCCTTCAGCAGCTTCAGCGAGTGCGCGTAGTCCGAACCCGGGCGCGCTTCCTTGTACAGGCGCGGCACCGTTTCGAGGTTGTGGTTCATCACGTCGGGCGGCGCGGCGTTCAGGATCGAGATCGCGCGGTCGAGACGGCCGCGGAAGTCCGGCGTCAGGATTTCGATGCGCGTTTCCGGCGACTGCTCGCGCACTTCGCGGATGCACTCGACGAAGTGGGCGGCACCGCCGTCGCGCAGGTCGTCACGGTCGACGCTCGTGATCACCACGTACTTGAGCTTCAGCGCGCCGATCGTGCGTGCGAGATTCTTCGGCTCGTCCGCATCGAGCGGATCGGGGCGGCCGTGGCCGACGTCGCAGAACGGGCAGCGACGCGTGCACTTGTCGCCCATGATCATGAACGTCGCGGTGCCCTTGCCGAAGCATTCGCCGATGTTCGGGCAACTCGCTTCCTCGCACACCGTATGCAGGTTGTGCTCGCGCAGGATCGTCTTGATCTCGTTGAAGCGCGAACTGCCGGTGGCCGCCTTCACGCGGATCCATTCCGGCTTCTTCAGCTTCTCGATCGGAATGACCTTGATCGGGATGCGCGCCGTCTTCGCCTGCGCCTTCTGCTTGGCGGTCGGATCGTAGGCAGGGGTCGCGGCCGAATCGGTCGGTGCGGGAGAAGCGGTAACGTCAGTCATTCGATTGTTCCAGTGCCTGCGGCTTGTCGGCGGCCGCGGATGCGCCGTCGAGGTTGGCGATCAGACGGCGCACCAGGGTGTGGGCAACGTCGTTCCAGTCGGCGGCAACCTCGAGGCTCGCCATGTCGACGGTTTCCAGTCCGGCATAGCCGCACGGGTTGATCGCAAGAAACGGGCGCAGATCCATCTTCACGTTCAGGCTCAGCCCGTGATAACTGCAGCCGTTGCGGATCTTCAGGCCGAGGGCCGCGATTTTCGCGCCTTCGTGCACGCCGGATGCCACGTAGATCCCGGGCGCGCCCGCCTTGCGGACCGAAGCGAGATTATACGCCGCGAGGGTTTCGATCACGGCCTCCTCGATCTTCGTCACGAGCGTGCGCACCATCAGCTTGCGCCGGCGCAGGTCCAGCAGCAGGTAGACGACGATCTGGCCGGGGCCGTGGTAAGTGATTTGCCCGCCGCGGTCGACCTTCACGAGCGGCACGCCGCTGTCGGCCACCAGCAGGTGGGCCGGGTCGCCCGCCTGGCCGAGCGTGTAGACGGGCGGATGCTCGACCACCCAGATCTCGTCGCCGGTGTCGGCCGTGCGCGTGTCGGTGAACGCGCGCATCGCGTCGAAGCTTGTCTCGTAGCCCTCGACACCCCGCCAGCGCACGACGACCGGCTGAACCGGGGATTCGGCGGGCGAGGCGGAAACGGCGACAGGCATGGACACGATGGAAACCGGCGAAACGGACATGGGCGGTAGTTTACCGAAAACCCATGGGTCTCGCCGGCCCTGGAGGGGGGACGGATCGCCGGTATCCGTCGGACGAAATGATGGTCAGACGGTGCGCCACCCGTCATGGAGCAGCTCGCTCACGCGTTCGCGCAGCCGTGCCAGCCCGCCGAGCGCGACTTCCCGGGTCGGCCGCGACACCGAGAACGCGACGCACGCACCCTCCCGGCCTTCCGCGCTGAGCCACAGCCGCTCGCCGCGACGCAGCTTCAGCGTCTCGCCGTCGACCAGGAAGTAGTCGTCGACATCGTTGCTGCGCGTGGCCCAGACCGGCCCGCACTGGACAATCAGCCGCGTGCTGCGTTGCACCCTCATCGGCACGGTTTCGCCCGCAGGGATCTCGAACGTGATGCTTGAAGAAATTTCTTGCATGATCGTCTCCGCCAATAAATGCTTCGATGGCTACAATCGTAGTCACTTAAAGGCGTCCGACCAAACGACCAATTTTCACGTCGATGTGAGGAAAATTAGCAAATGGACCTCCGACAGCTGCCTGCGCTGAACGCGATTCGCGCATTCGAAGCCGCCGCCCGCCACGAGAATTTCTCGCGCGCCGCCGATGAGCTGTACGTCACGCACGGCGCGGTCAGCCACCAGGTACGCGCGCTCGAGGAAGAGCTCGGCGTGCAGCTGTTCACGCGCAACGGCAAGCGGCTGTGCCTGACCGACGCCGGCATGCGCTACGCGCAGCAGATCCGCACCGCGCTGATGGTGATCGCCGACGCGACGCGCGACGTGCGAGCAAGCGACCGCGACCGGCGGCTCGTGGTGTCGATGCTGTCGTCGTTCGCCGCGCGCTTCATCACGCCGCGCATCGGCACGTTCATCGAGCGGCATCCGGAAATCGACGTCGAACTGCAGTCGACCAATTCGCTCACCGATTTCGCGCGCGACGACGTCGATCTCGCGATCCGCTTCGGCCACGGCAGTTATCCGGGGCTGCATGTCGAGCCGCTGTTCGAGGAGGTGTTCTTTCCGGCGTGCTCGCCGACGCTGAACGGCGGCAAGCTGCCGCAGACGCCGGCCGATCTCGTGCACTACAAGCTGCTGCGCTCGGACGACGAGCTGTGGCGGCCGTGGTTCGACGCGGCCGGGCTCGATACGCTGACCGAGCCGAAACGGGGGATTCTCTACCAGGATTCGTCGAACCTGCTGCTGGCCGCGATCGACGGCCAGGGTATCGCGCTGGTGCGCCGCTCGCTCGCGGTGCACGACCTGCTGGCCGGGCGCATCGTGCGCCTGTTCGACATCGACGGGCCAAGCCCGTGGCATTATTTTTTCGTGTGTCCGCCGCCGCTGCTGAACACGCCGCGCGTGCAGGCGTTCAGGACCTGGCTGCTTCAGGAAGTCGCCGAATACAAGCTGCTGTGCGACGAGCTGGACGCGCGGCGCGCGGCGGGGAAGACCCCCGCCGAGTGCGCGCAGGAAGGAAGATGGCTCAGAGTACGACCTTGACCATCGGATGGCCGGTCAGTGCGCGGTAGATGTTGTCGAGCTGTTCCTGGCTCGTCGCGCGCACGGTGATCGTGAGGCCCGTGTAATTGCCGCCGCTCGACGCGCGCTCCTCGATCTTCTCGACATCGATCTCGTTGTCGTGAACGGCGACGACCTTGAAGATCGTGTCCTTGAACTCGGGGTGGGCCTTGCCCATGATCTTGATCGGGAAATCGCACGGGAACTCCAGCAGCGACTCCTTCCGGGTCTCGATCGCGCCGGTAACCTCGACGGTTTTGGTCGGTTCGCTCATCATTTTCTCCGGGTTAGGTCAAACTGTTCAAACTCGCGTGCCTTCGCACGCTGGTACGCGTCGTACAACGCCGCGAACACGGGGCCCGGCTTGCCGCCATGCACTGGCAGATCGTCGAGCGACGTGACGGGCAGGATTTCCTTCGTCGCGGACGTGATCATGATCTCGTCGGCCGCGCGCAACTCCACTTCGCTGATCTCGCGCGCGACGAACGGGATCCCGGATTCGTCGGCCAGCTGCTCGACCAGCGTATAGCGGATCCCTTCGAGGATCTTGTTGCTGCGCGGCGGCGCGAGCAGCTCGCCGTTCTTCACGATCCATACGTTCGACGACGAGCCTTCGGTCAGGTAGCCGTCGCGCAACTGCAGCGTCTCGAACGCATCGTGTTCGGCCGCATGCTGCGCCATCAGCACGTTGCCGAGCAGCGAGATCGACTTGATGTCGCAATGCAGCCAGCGGCGATCCTCGGCCGTCACGCAGCGCACGCCCCTTGCGCGCTCTTCTTCCGGCGGCAGGCGCAGCGGGCTCGTCATCGCGAACACCGTCGGCACCGTGTTCGCCGGGAACGCGTGGCCGCGTTTCGCGACGCCGCGCGTCACCTGCAGGTAGACGAGCGCGTTGCCGTCGCCGAGGCCTTCGGCATTCGCCGCGACGACGCGCTCGATCAGCGCGCGCCAGCCGGCCGCGTCGTGCGGGTTGTCGATGCCGATCTTCTTCAGGCTGCGTGCGAGCCGTCCGAGATGCTGCTCGATCCGGAACGGCACGTGCGCGCCGTCGTGCGCATAAACGGGGACGACTTCATACACGCCGTCGCCGAAGATGAACCCGCGGTCGAGCACCGGGACACGGGCTTCCGACAGCGGCACCAGTTCCTCCTGCGACGAGACGCTGAGGTAGACGATCGGTTCAAATTCGGCTTGGCTCATGGCTATGACAGATGGGGATGAAGTCGTGAAAACAAAGACCCGTCGCGCTTACTTCTTCTTGCTGAACATCAGCAGGATCGAGTCCCAGATACGCCCGAAGATACCCGCTTCCGGCACGGCCTGCAGCGCGACGACCGGGAATTCGGACAGCGTCTTGCCGTCGGCGACGATCTTCACGGTGCCGACCTGCTGGCCTTCCGCGAGCGGCGCGATCAACGGCGCATTGACGTCGACTTCCGTCTTGACCTTGTCGCCGAGGCCGCGCGGCACGGTCGCCCACTGGTCGCCCTTCACGCCGACCTGCACGGTGTTTTCCTTGCCCTTGTAGACGCGCGGCGTCGACATCGCCTGGCCGCCCTTGAACAGGCGCACCGAATCGAACGCGCTGTAGCCGTAGTTCAGCATCTTCATGCTGTCCTGCGTGCGCTCGCCTTCCTTCTGCTCGCCCATCATCACCGACACCAGGCGGCGCTGGCCGTCGACGCCCGGAATCGCGCGCTTGGCCGACGCGATCAGGCAGTAGCCGGCCGCCTGCGTATGGCCCGTCTTCAGGCCGTCGACCGTCGGGTCGAGCCACAGCAGACGGTTGCGGTTGCCCTGGCGGATGTTGTTGTACTTGAATTCCTTCTCCGAGAAGATGCCGTAGTACTGCGGAAAATCGCGGATCAGGTGCGCGGACAGCCTCGCGAGGTCGCCGGCCGTCGTGTAGTGGTTCGGGTCGGGCATGCCGTTCACGTCGGCGAAGTGCGTGCCCTTCATGCCGAGGCGCTGCGCCTCGTCGTTCATCAGCGTGACGAACTGCCCTTCGCTGCCGCCAACCAGCTCGGCCAGCGCGATCGCGGCGTCGTTGCCCGACTGGATGATCATCCCGTACACGAGGTCGTGCACGGACACCGGCTTGTTCGCCTCGATGAACATGCGCGACTCGTCGCGACCGACGCGGCGCACCGCGTCGCTCGGCGTGACGATCTGCTCCATCGAGATCTTCTTCTTGTCGAGCGCCTCGAACACGAGGTAGGCCGTCATCAGCTTCGTCAGCGATGCGGGCTCGACGCGTTCGTCCGCATTGCCCGACGCGAGCACCGTGTTGCTCGTCGCGTCGACGAGCACCCACGAGCGCGCATTCACGCCCGGCGGCGGCACCGCGCCCGGCATGTAGACCGCGGGTGCGCCGGTGAACTGCTCGGCGGCGGGCGCAGCATGCGCGGCCCGGGCCTTGGCGGCCGGCTTCGCCTCGGCGACGACGATCGTCGATGCGAGCGCGACGGGCAGCATCACGCCGAGCGCGACGTTGCGCGCGGCGGTGCCGAAGGCGATGGAGGAAGCGAGGGACTTGAGGCCTTGGGGAGACAGACGCATGATCGATTCAGGCTGATGGCAGAAAGTGCGGTGCGAAACGCGCAGGGTTGAACGGCAATGCGGCGGGCGTTTCGGGCACTCGCCCGACATCGTCGGGCGACGCGAAACGCGCCGGTTGGACTCGTGCGGACGCGTTCGGTTCGCGGCCGCCGCGAGCGGGCGGACAGGCGGCGAAACGAGCGCCGCATGGGCCCAGCCGGGCCGCGGGCGACGCGAAATGCGGCCATTATACGTGGCCGCGAACGGCGTTTTCGCGAACCCGGTGCCGGACGGCCGCACACCGGCTTCGAGAGCATCGCGCGGGCGCGCCGCGGGCCGTCGGACTCGAAGCCGCGCGAAAGGCGCACTCAGGCGGTATGCAAGTCGGGTTGCGCCGGGCACTGCGGCGCGATGTCGCGCGGGTGGATCGCGCATCCGGCGCGTGCCGGATGCCGGATGCCGGATGCCGGGTGCCGGATGCGCGAGGCGGCGCGGGCCGACGGCGTTACGCCGGCACCCGCGTGCCGGCTAGCGCCATGTGTCGACGATGATGCGTTTCAGCACGTGCAGCTTGCGATGCAGGAAATGCTCGGCACCGGGGATCACGACGACCGGCAGCTCCTGCGGCCGCGCCCAGTCGTACACCGACGCGATCGGCACCGTGTCGTCGGTTTCGCCGTGGATCACGAGCGTGTTCTCGGGCACGTCGGCGACCTGCCAGCGGCTCGCGGCCGTGCCGACGAACACCATCCGCTCGATCGACTCGCCCGCGTCGCGCAGCCGCTTCGCGACATGCGACAGCACGAAGGTGCCGAACGAGAAGCCCGCGAGCACGAGCGGCAGGTCCGCATACGCGGGCTGCGCGCGCATGTGCGCGAGCACCGCGAGCAGGTCGTCGGCCTCGCCGGTGCCGTTGTCGTGCACGCCTTCGGTCGCGCCGACGCCGCGGAAGTTCGACCGGTAGACGACGTAGTCGAGCTGGACGAGTGTGCGCGCCAGCGTTTGCGCGACCTTGTTGTCCATCGTGCCGCCGAACAGCGGATGCGGATGCGCGACGAGCGCGATGCCGCGCGGCGCGGCGCCGCCTTCGCGCACGGCGTCGGGCAGGTCGACCGCGATTTCGATCTGCCCGACCGGGCCCGCGATCAGCGATTTCTGCGTATGAACGTTCATTCGGCCGGCCCGCTCAGATCTTCAGGCGGTCGACGACCTTGCCGTCGCGCAGATGCGATTCGACGATCTCGTCGATGTCGGCCTGGTCGACGTACGTGTACCACGTGCCTTCCGGATACACGACCATCACGGGCCCTTCCTCGCAGCGGTCGAGGCAGCCGGCCTTGTTGATGCGAACCTTGCCGGGCCCCGCGAGGCCGAGTTCCTTCACGCGCTTTTTCGCGTGCTCCTGCATGGTCTGCGCGTCGCATTGCGCGCAGCTCGGGCGTTCGGCGCCCGGATCGCGCTGGTTCAGGCAGAAGAAGACGTGGTGCTGGTAGTAGGAATCCATGATGGTGACGAGCGGCCCGGCGAGGCCTGACGGATAGAGGGCGGGACACCGTTGCGCGGTGCAACGGCAAGTGCGGACGATTATAGCGACGGGCGCGCGCCGCTGCCCGCGATGCGGCGGCGATCGCCGCGCCGTGCGTTGCCGCGCCGTCAGCGGCGCGCCGCGGCCGGCAGCCACGCGTGCTCGACGCGCTGGCCGAGCCAGATCAGCGCCGCGTAGGGCCAGATCCACGCGAGCCAGCGCGCGAGGCTGTTGAAGTGCACGTAGCGCCCCTGCCGCCAGCCCGACAGCGTGAAGTCGAAGAACGGATTGACCGGCAGCAGGTTCACGAGCGCCACGCCGGCCAGCAGCGCGAGCGCCGCGAGCATCACACGCCACGTCGCCGGCACGCGCAGCGCGACGAGCGCGGCCGCGAAACCGAGCTCGATGCCGAGCCGCGCGCCGGGCGTCGCCCACACGACGACGAGGCCGGTGGCCGACTGCATGAACGTCGCGGCCGCCTTCAGCACGAGCGTCGCGGCGACGAGCGCGATCAGCAGCCGGATGCGCGGTGCGCGCGGCCGCATCGCGAGCGACGCGATCGTCAGTGCGGCGAACAGCATCAGCCCGCCGAGCGCGGCCTCCCACGCGGAGTCGGACAGCCAGCCGTCGACGCGCTCGGGCCACTCGCTCACGCGCCACGCGGCCGGCAGCCACGCGAGCAGCGTGTCCTGCATCGACGCGTCGGCGCGCTCCCACAGTGCGGCCGGCCAGTCGCCGATGCCGAACAGGAACGGCGACGGAAACAGGATCGCGAACGGCCACAGCCCGGCGAGCAGCAGCGGCGTCGCGCCGTCGGCCTCGAACCACGCGAAGCGCAGCCGGCGCAGCGCGCCGCGATCGAGCAGCGCACCGGTGGCCGGCGCGGCGAGCGCCGCACCCAGCAGCGCGCCGAGCGCGTTGGCCGCGAGATCGAGATTCGACGCGACGCGCGTCGGCAGGTAGGTCTGCAGCGCCTCCATCGAGCCCGACAGCAGCACGCCGAGCCCGCACGCGATCAGCGTCGCGGCAACGCCGCGCCAGCGCGGGTGCAGCGCGAGCACGCCGAGCGCGCCGAACGGCAAATAGCCGAGCACGTTCGTGACCACGTCGAATGCGGTCACGTAGCGCTGCATCGGCGCGAACAGGTAGTCGAACGGCCCGATGCCGAACGACACCCAGCCGTTGAACGGATACAGCGATGCGTAGACGATGAGCGCCGCGTAAGCAGCAAAGGCCTGCCGCGCGAGCGGCGATGCGCGATACGTGTCGGTCGCGTTCATCGCGGCTGCGCGGCGCGCGTCACGGCGTGCCCGCGTACGCCTGCACGCCGACCCACGCGGCGATCTGCGACACGAGCTCGTCGCTCGCCGCCGCGAGTGCGCGTGCGCCGCCGGCCGCGTCGGGCGTGCTCGACGGCGCGCGCGCGACAAACGTGCGCTGGCCGAGCACCTTGCCGTCGAGTGTCAGCGTGGCGCGCGCGGTGACGGCGCCGTGGCTTTGCGACTGCCCGTCGAACACCTGCTCGAATTCGTTCAGGTCGACCTTGAGGGTCGGCGCGCGCACGCCGTCGGACCCTTCGAGCACCGCGCCGCGCGACGACAGCGCGCCGCGCAGCCGCTGCGTGAGCAGCTGGGCGGGCGGCGCGGTCCAGCGACTGTCGCGATAGACGGCCACGTGCTGCGCATCCGCGTACGCGAGGCGGTATGAGAATTTGTCCGAGTCGAGCGCGTCGGGCGCGGCGACGTCGAGCACCTTCAGCGCGGGGCCCGCGCCGGCCGTCACGACCGACGAAGCCGGCCCCAGGTCGTAGCGGACATTCGACAGCACCGCGCTGTTGCCGGCGCAGCCGGCCGCAAGCGAGAGCGTCAGCACGGCAAGCGCGGCCGCGGCCGGACGCAGCGCGCGGTCAAGGATTCGTGGCATGGCGTGTTCCTGCATGATGTTTCCGGTTTCGATGGGCGTCATTGCCCGGCCGCTTCCGGTCGGACGATCGATGGGCTTGCGCGGTGCGTCACTTCTCCGCCGTCGCACCCGGCCAGACGAAGCCCGCTTCGCCGGGCCCCGGGGAAGCGCCGGGCGCCCCGAACAACAGACTGCGCGGGTTGCGGCCGAGTTCACCGGCCACGTCCTTCAATTGCCGCGATGCATCGCCGACACTGCCGGCCAGCGCATTGAAGCGCGGCAGCGTGTCGTACTGCACGCGCGCGTTGAGATCGTTCAGTGCGACGCCGACCTGCTCCGCGGCCGCGCCGGCCTTGTTCAGGTTCGACACGAGCGGCCCGTTCGGCTGCAACAGCGTGTTCGCCGACGCCATCGTGCGGTTCACCTCGTGCATCGTCTCCGGCAGCGCGGCAACCGCCGGCGCGAGCTGCTTCGACAGCGTCGTCGCGCCATCCGCCGCGTGCTGCAGGCTTTCGGCCGTCGCGCGCAACTGCTCGCGCATCTCGGGCGACATCAGCTCGTTCGCGCTTTTCGCGGCCAGTTCGAACTGCCGCAGCAGCACGTCGCCGCGCTCCTGGATCTGGTCGAACAGGCTCGGCCGCATCGGGATCTGCGCGATCGCCTTCGACGACGACGGCAGCGGCGCCAGGTCGCGGCCCGTATCCTCGAGCTGCACGAACGCGATGCCCGTCACGCCCTGGAATCCGAGGCTGCCGTAGGTCGACTGCGTGATCGGCGCGTCGTGGTCGACGAGGATCCGGATCCGGATCTGGCCCGGATGCGTGCGATCGAAGCCGATCGACTGCACCTTGCCGACGTCGAGGCCGCGAAAGCGCACGGCCGCGTCCGGGAACAGCCCCGTCACGTTGGTGCGCGCGAGCAGGTCGTACGGCACGCGCACGGTGCGGTCGACGTTGAACCAGAACACGGTGCCCGCGATCGCGAGCGTCAGCGCGATCGTGAACAGGCCGGCCCAGAACGCATGTGATTTGTTTTCCATCAGGGGGTTCCTTGTCCTTGCCTGTTACAGCTCGACGCTCGACAGCGCCGGTTCGAGGGCCGCCTTCGGCAGCTTCGCGCGCCGCTCGGGCGGCAGCGCCTGCAATGCGCGGCGCCCGCGCAGCCCCAGGAAGTATTCGTGGATGAACGGATGGTCGACGTTCGCGGCCTCCTCGACCGGCGCGGCGACCAGCACCTTGCGGTCGGCCAGCACCGCGACGCGCGTCGACAGCGCGACCATCGTGTCGAGATCGTGCGTCACCATCACGACGGTCAGCCCGAGCGTGCGGTGCAGCGTCGCGATCAGCTCGACGAACTCGTCCGACGCCTGCGGATCGAGGCCGGCCGTCGGCTCGTCGAGGAACAGCAGCTCGGGCTCGAGCGCGATCGCGCGCGCGATGCCGACCCGCTTCACCATCCCGCCCGACAGCGCGGCCGGCATCTTCGATGCGTGCTTGCACGGCAGCCCGACCATCTCGAGCTTCAGCATCACGATGTCGTGCAGCAAGTCCGGCGGCACGCGGCCGAGCTCGCGCAGCGGCTGCGCGACGTTGTCGAACACCGTCATCGACGAGAACAGCGCACCTTGCTGGAACAGCATCCCGGAGCGCGTGCGCATCATCCGCGCGGTCGCGTCGTCGATCGTCGCCGTGTCTTCGCCGAACACCTTGATCGTGCCCGACGTCGGCCGCTCGAGGCCGAGGATCTGCCGCACGAGCGTCGTCTTGCCGGAGCCCGAGCCGCCGACGATCGCCACGATCTCGCCGCGCCGCACGTCGAAGTCGAGCTTCTGGTGAACGATGTTGCGCCCGTAGCGCTTGGTCAGGTTGCGCACCTCGATCACGAGGTCGCCGGCCTCCGCGGGTTGCGCGGCCGCGACATCGGCCGCCGATTCGTTCGACGCGTTCATCCGAGCCCCACGTTCTGGAACAGGATCGCGAACACCGCGTCGGCGAGGATCACGACCGTGATCGACGACACGACCGACGTGGTCGTGCCTTCGCCGAGGCTCTGCGAGTTCGCCTTGATCCGGAAACCGAAATGGCACGCGACCAGCGCGATCAGCATGCCGAACACGACGCCCTTGCCGACGCCGATGTACAGGTTCGCGATCGGCACGACGCCCGGCAGCGAGCGCACGAAATAGTTGACGTCGATCCCGAGCACGAGCTTCGCGGCGAGCGCGCCGCCCGTCAGCGCGACGATGTTGGTCCACATCACCAGCAGCGGCATCGCGACGCCGAGCGCGAGCACGCGCGGCAGGATCAGCCGCAGCCCGTGCGGGATGCCCATCACGCGCATCGCGTCGAGCTCCTCGGTCACGCGCATCACGCCGATCTGCGCGGTGATCGCCGAGCCCGAGCGGCCCGCGACGAGGATCGCCGACAGCACGGGGCCCAGCTCGCGGATCACCGACAGCCCGAGGATGTTCACGATGTAGCGGTTCGCGCCGAACATCTGCAGCTGCTGCGCGGACAGGTAGCTGAGCACGATGCCGATCAGGAACGCGACCAGCGCCGTGATCGGCAGCGCCTGCGCGCCGGCGCTGTAGATGTTCGCCGAGGTTTCCTTCCACGGCATCGTCTTCGGGCGGCGCAGCACCGACAGCGCATCGAGGATCACGAGGCCGAACATCGCGATGCCGCCCTGCAGGTGTTCGCCGAACGAGAAGATCGCCTGGCCGAGCCGCGTGACGGGATCGAACCGCACGATGCGCTCGGGCGCCTCGCGCCCGCTGTCGAGCTTTTCGATGCGCTCGAAGATCGTGCGCTGCGTGTCGCTCAGCGCGACGCCGGCCGGCAGCTTGCGGCCCCACACGCGCCACAGCGCCTGGCCGCCGACGTGGTCGAGCCGCTCGATGCCGGACAGATCCCATTCGCTCACGCGGCCGGATCCGATGCTCGCGACACGGCGCGCCACCGCGCCGCGATTGCGCGCGAGCGCGAGCGCGGTCCACTGGCCGTACAGGCGCACCGTCTGGCCCTGGCTGCCGGCGTCGACCGACAGGCCGGGGGGAGTCTCGAAGTCCAAGGGCGGGTTGTTTGCAAAAGGATGACAGCGGCCATTGTAGCGAACCGCCCGGCGCCGCGACGTGAGGATTTCCGTGGGGCGCCTGGTCGGGACGCCTGGTCGGGACGCCTGGTTGGGGCACCCGGCCCGGGTCCGCCCCGGGGCTTGCCTGGAAGCCGCCGCATGCCGCGGCCGGTTGCCGGCGTCGGCACCTTTCATTCTTCCGTCACGTTTCCTTTCGATACTCTCACGCGTCGCACATCAGGCCGTCGGCGCCCCGCGCCGCCATTTCGTTGCGCACCTCGCATTTCACAAAACAGAACACCGAACAGGACAACCGATGCGTTTCCCCCCGCTTTCCCGCCGCCACGTCCCGGCCGCCGCCGCGCTCGCGAGCCTCGCCTTTGCCCTCGCCGGCTGCGGCGGCGACGACGTCACCTCGCCGCCTGCGTCGCCGCCGGCGGCCCAGGCACCCGTCGGCACGACGGCCACGCTCGCGCTGCTCGAGACGACCGACCTGCACACCAACGTGCTGTCGTACGACTATTTCAAGCTCGCCGCCGACAATTCGCTCGGCTTCGAGCGCGTGTCGACGCTGATCGCACAAGCGCGCGCGCAGTACCCGAACACGCTGCTGCTCGACAACGGCGACACGATCCAGGGCACCGCGCTGTCGGACTACCAGGCGCTTGTGAAGCCGGTCGGCTGCGACCAGACGCTCGCAATCTACAAGGTGATGAATGCCGCGAAATTCGACGGTGGCGGGATCGGCAACCACGAATTCAACTACGGGCTGCCGTACCTGTCGCAGGTGACCGGCAACACGTTCGAGGTCGACGGCCTGCCGGCCCCGGCCCAGCAGAAGAAGTGCGCGGGCCCGAACTTCCCGCAGGTACTCGCGAACGTGATCAGCGCGAAGACCAACGCACCGCTGTTCACGCCGTACACGATCCTGACCCGCACGGTGACGGCGACGACGCCGGACGGCAAGACGGTCAGCGCGCCCGTGAAGATCGGCATCATCGGCTTCACGCCGCCGGCGATCATGAGCTGGGACAAGCGCTGGCTCGACGGCAAGGTCTATACGACCGGCCTGAAGGAAGCCGCCGAGAAGTACATTCCCGAGATGCGCGCGAAGGGCGCCGATCTCGTCGTCGCGATCTCGCACGGCGGCCTCGACAATGCCGCGTATTCGCCGACGATGGAAAACGGCAGCTGGTGGCTGTCGACCGTGTCCGGCATCGACGCGATGCTGATCGGCCACTCGCACCAGGTGTTCCCGGACGCGAACAGCACCGTGTCGCAGTTCAACCTGCCGGGCGTCGACAAGGTCAAGGGCACTGTCAACGGCGTGCCGACCGTGATGGCCAACTACTGGGGCAAGCATCTCGGCGTGATCAAGCTCGGCCTGAAGTTCGACGGCAAGGCGTGGAGCGTCGACAAGTCGCAGACGACCGTCGAGGCGCGGCCGATCCAGAACGCCGACAAGACCTACGTCGCGGCCGATCCGTCGGTATCCGCCGCGATCGCCGCCGAGCACCAGGCGACGATCGACTACGTGAAGACGCCGATCGGCTCGACCGACTACCGGATGAACTCGTACTTCGCGGATGTCGGCGACCCGGGCGCGATCCAGATCGTCAACGAGGCGCAGGCCGACTACGTGAAGACCTACGTGCAGGCGAACCTGCCGCAATACGCGTCGCTGCCGGTGCTGTCGGTCAGCGCGCCGTTCAAGAGCGGCTTCGGCGGCGGCAGCGACTACACCGACGTCGCGCCGGGCGCGCTCGCGATCAACAACGCGGCCGACCTGTACCTGTATCCGAACACCGTGTACGCGGTGAAGGTGAGCGGCGCCGACGTGAAGAACTGGCTGGAAACGGCTGCGAAGCGCTTCAACCGGATCGACCCCACCAAGGCGACCGTGCAAGCGCTCGTCAGCAGCTTCCCCGGCTACAACTTCGACATGTTCACGTCGGCCGATCTCGCGTATGAAATCGATGTCACGCAGCCGCTCGGCAGCCGGATCAGGAACCTGACGTACAAGGGCGCGCCGATCGACCCGAACGCGCAGTTCATCGTCGCGACCAACAACTACCGCGCGAGCGGCGGCGGCAACTTCCCGGGCCTCGACGGCAGCAAGACGATCTTCGCGTCGCCCGATGCGAACCGCGACGTGCTGATCGCGTTCGTGAAGCAGCGCGGCAAGATCACGCGCGCGGCCGACGGCGCGCAGCGCAGTTGGCGCTTCACGAAGCTCGCGAGCTCGGTCGCGCATGTGCAGTTCGCGTCCGCGCCGAACCGTCTCGGCGATGCGGCGGCGGCCGGCCTGACCGGCATCACGCAGGTCGCGGCCGACGACGGCTCGGGCAAGAACCTCGCCATCTACGAGATCGACCTCACCCAATGAGACACGCGATGCAACCGATCCGGACGATGCGGCCGGCCGAAACCGGCTTCGCCGCCGCCGCGCGGCGCCTGCTGCGCGCGAAACTCCCGCCGGCCGCGCTGCTCGCGGCGGCGGCCGTGACCGTCGCGGCCGCCGCGGCCGTCGTCGCGGCGACCGGCCTGCGCGGCGCCGGCCCCGCGCCGAGCGCCGCCCAGCTCGACGAGTGGCAGGCGATGGTCACGCAGGCCACCGAGCCGCACGCGCTCGCGCAACTGCGTACCCTCGCGCGCCGCGGCTCGGGCGCCGCGCAGGCGGCGCTCGGCATCGCGCTCGTCGACGCGCGCGAACCGGGGCTGCGCGACGAGGGACGCGGGTGGCTCGAAACCGCCGCTCAGGCGGGCGGCCGTGCCGACGCGCCGGCTGCAACGCGCGCGCAGCTCGCGCTCGGCAAGGCGATGCTGCTCGGTAGCGGCGACATCCCGAAGGACTACGCACGCGCACGCGCGCTGCTCGGCGAAGCGGCCGGACAGGGCGACCCGGCCGCCGCGTATTACCTCGGGCTGATCTATCGCAGCGGCTACGGCATCGCCGCCGATCCCGTGCAGGCCGCGCACTGGTTCGAGATCGCGTCGCGCGCGGACATCCCGGCCGCCGACTTCATGCTCGCGAACGCGTACCGCGACGGCAGCGGCGTGCCGCGCGACGATGCCCGCGCGCTCGCGCTGTATCGCCGGGCCGCCGAGCACGAGCTGCCGGAAGCCGTGCAGACGCTTGCGATGGCCTATCGCAACGGCGAGCTCGGGCTCCGGCCCGACGCGGACGAGTTCCACGCGCAGTGGATCGAGACCGCGCACGCGCTGAAGCATCCGGTTGTGGCGCCGTAACGGCGGTTCGGCCAGGACACGCGCGCGCGAACCAGCGGGCCGGCAGTTGCCTGACACGCCCGACCCGACGCCTCGCGCATCGATCGCCCGCAAGCGGAATCGATCGCGGGGCGCGCGCTCCGGTCGCCGGTCGCCGGGCCGTCATCCGGCCGAACCGCATCGGCCGATCGGCTCGCCCGACGCTACCAGCTCGCCCCCGAGAAAGGCCGCCTGCCGGGCGCGTCGTCCATCGGCTATTCGCGCCGGCTGACGGCCCGCGGGCCGGGAGGCGCGCTGATCCTCGTGTCGGCCCGTCAGGGCCCGGCGCTGAAGGGCAAAACGCTGCTCGCCTGCGAAATGACGTCTGAGGAATACATCAACGCGCTGGAGCGGATGGAAAAGCACTAAGCGGCACGCGACGGCGCCATTCGCATGCGGGTCACCGCGCGTCGCCCCGTGTACCGCGCACCGCCCAACACGCGCCATCGCCCCCTGTCGCTACAATAGGCGCCATGAACGCCCCCACCTCCTCCGACACGCCCGATTCCGGGGACGCGCACATCGCGCGCAACCGGCTCGAGGCGCACCTGGACGCCGCGCCGCGCGCGTGGCCGCTCGACATCGTCGCCGCCACCGGCTCGACCAACGCCGACGTCGCGACGCGGCTCAAGGCGCTGCCGCGCAGCGCGAGCGCGTTGCCCGCGCCGCTCGTGCGCGTTGCGTTCGAGCAGACGGCCGGCCGCGGCCGGCAGGGCCGCCCGTGGTTCGCGCAGCCCGGCAACGCGCTGCTGTGCTCGGTCGGCTGCATCGTGCCGCGCCCCGTCGCCGCGCTCGGCGGCCTCAGCATCGCGATCGGCGTCGCGCTCGCCGAAGGGCTGGCCACGCTGCCGCTCGACGCCCGCACGCGCGTCGCGCTCAAATGGCCGAACGACCTGCTGCTGACGGCCACCGACGACAGCACGCCGCGCATCGTCGGCAAGCTCGCCGGGATCCTGATCGAAACCGTCTGGACCACCGCCAACGCGACCGCCGTCGTGATCGGCTTCGGCATCAACGTGCGCGGCGCGGAAGCCATCGCCGCGCAGGTCGATGCGCTGCGCGCGCGCGAAGCAGCACTCGCGAGCGGGCTGCCGCCCGCCGCGCTGTCGATCGCATGCGCATCGGCCAACCTCACCGACACGCTCGCCGCGTCGCTGAACGCACTCACGCCCGCGCTCGCGCAGTTCGGCGCTCACGGGCTCGCACCGTTCCTGCCGCGCTGGCACGCGCTGCATGCATACGCGGGGCGCGAAGTCGTCCTGCTCGAACAGGGCGTCGAACGCGTGCGCGGCATCGCGACGGGCATCGATGCGACCGGCCAGTTGCTGCTCGACACGCCGAACGGCGTGCAGGCGATCGCGGCCGGCGACGTGTCGCTGCGCGAAGCGCAATGAGCGAGCCGCATCTGCTGATCGACGCCGGCAACAGCCGGATCAAGTGGGCGCTCGCGGATGCGCAGCGCACGCTCGTCGATACGGGCGCGTTCGGCCACGCGCGCGACGGCGGCGCCGATCCCGACTGGTCGAACCTGCCGCGTCCGCGCGGCGCATGGATCTCGAACGTCGCGGGCGCCGACGTGGCCGCACGGATCGACGCGCTGCTCGACGCGCGCTGGCCGGGCCTGCCGCGCACGACGATACGCTCGCGGCCTGCGCAATGCGGTGTGACCAACGGCTATACGACGCCGGAGCAGCTCGGCAGCGACCGCTGGGCCGGCCTGATCGGCGCGCACGCGGCATTTCCGGGCGAGCACCTGCTGATCGCGACATTCGGCACCGCGACGACGCTCGAGGCACTGCGCGCGGACGGCCGCTTCACGGGCGGGCTGATCGCGCCGGGCTGGGCACTGATGATGCGCGCGCTCGGCACGCACACCGCGCAGTTGCCGACGCTGACGACCGATATCGCGAGCGGGCTGCTCGCGGGCGCGCGGGCCGAACCGTTCCAGGTCGATACGCCGCGCTCGCTGTCGGCCGGCTGCCTGTACGCGCAGGCCGGGCTGATCGAGCGCGCATGGCGCGACCTCGCCGATGCGTGGCAGGCTCCCGTGCGGCTCGTGCTGGCAGGCGGCGCGGCGGACGACGTCGCGCGTGCGCTGACGGTGCCGCATACGCGGCACGACGCGCTGATCCTGTCCGGGCTCGCACTGATTGCCGCGGACGCAGCGGCGCAGGATTGACGGAAAGGCGCCGGCATCGCGCCGGCGCGCGGCGACGCAAGCCCGGGCGGGCCTGCGTCATGATGACGATGAGATACGGGCGGCGCCGCGACAGCGGCCTGCGCGAACGGTCGGCGAAAGCGATGAAAAAGCCGGCCATGCGGCCGGCCCGACTGAATGACGTGAATGACGTCGATGACGACAAGGGGTTTCGACGATGCTGCGCTGGCTGATCGCTGTTCTCTTTCTCGCCAACATGCTTGCGTTCGTGGTGGCGCGCGGCGTGTTCGGGCCGCTGCCGGCGGCCGGCCCGCGCGAACCCGGCGTGCTGTCGCGGCAGGTGCGGCCCGATGCGCTGCGCGTGACGCCGCTGGCGCACGCGACCGACCAGCCCGTGGTAGGCGGCCCGATCGCGCCGCCGGCCATCACGGCCGCGCCGCTCGCGGCGTCCGCGCCCTGACGGCGCCGGGCCGCGCTCAGGACTGCTGCGCGCGCACCTTCTTCAGCAACGCGGTGGTCGAGCGGTCGTGCTCGAACGGAATCGCCAGCGCGCGGCCGCCCCAGCCGCGCACCAGCGCCGATTCCGGCAACGCATCCATGTCGTAGTCGCCGCCCTTCACGAGGATGTCCGGACGGACGGCCTCGATCAGCGACACGGGCGTCTGTTCCCCGAACGTCACGACCCAGTCGACGCTTTCCAGCGCCGCGAGCAGCGCCGCGCGGTCGTCCTCGCGATTGATCGGCCGGTCGTCGCCCTTGCCGAGCATGCGCACCGACGCATCGCTGTTCACGCCGACGATCAGGCATGCGCCGAGCGCTTTCGCGTCGGCGAGATACGTGACGTGGCCGCGGTGCAGGATGTCGAATACGCCGTTGGTGAACACGACGGGCGACGTCAGCGACGCGCGCAGGGCGACGAGGGCATCGCGGGTGATCAGCTTGCGTTCGAAGGTGGCGGACATGATGGAAGTCGGACGGAATGAACGACGGCGCGCGCGGCGGACCAGACGGCAGGACGCGGCGGCGCCAGATAAAAAGCCCGCCGGACCGGCCGGGCGGGCTTCATGCAACGGACGCAAAACGGCGCAACGCGGCCGGCGCGACTCGCGCCGGCTGCGGCGCCTGCCGGCCTCAGGCCGGCTGCGCGGCCGACGACGGGCCGCTCTCGGCTTGCAGGCGGCCGGTGACTTCCTTGCGGTAGCGGTTCAGTTCCTGTGCGGTCGCGAACGTGCGCTCGAACAAGATCGACAGGTTGTGCAGGATACGCTCGACAACCTTCTTTTCCCATTCGCCGTCGAAACGGATCTGCTCGTCGAGCCAGCGCTCGAGCCATTCCGGATCGGGCAGGCGCGACTGCACGGTGTCGCGGGGGAACAGCGCCTGGTTCACGTGCAGGTTGGTCGGGTGCAGCGGCTTCTCGGTACGGCGCGCCGACGCCATCAGCACGCCGATCTTCGCGAACGCGGCACGCGCGACGTCGCCGCAGTTGTTCAGCGCCTTCTTCATGTAGCGCAGGTACGCGCCGCCGTGGCGCGCTTCATCGCGCGAGATCGTTTCGTAGATCTGCTTGATGACGGGCTCGGTGTGCCAGTCGGCCGCGCAACGGTACCAGTGGTTCAGGCGGATCTCGCCGCAGAAGTGCAGCATCAGCGTCTCGAGCGGCGGTGCCGGGTCGAACTGGAAGCGCACCGCGTGCAGCTCCTCCTCGGTCGGCACCATTTCCGGCTTGAAGCGGCGCAGGTATTCCATCAGCACGAGCGAATGCTTCTGCTCCTCGAAGAACCACACGCTCATGAACGCGGAAAAGTCGCTGTCGTGCTGGTTGTCGCGCAGGAACATTTCCGTCGCGGGCAACGCCGACCATTCGGTGATCGCGTTCATCTTGATCGTCTTCGCCTGCTCGTCGGTGAGCAGCGAAGCGTCGAACTTGTCCCACGGAATGTCCTTCTCCATGTCCCAGCGGACGGCTTCGAGCGACCTGTAAAGTTCCGGATAAAGCATCGTGTTCATGATGGTCCCACCCCTGTTCTGCGCAATGCGACTTCTCTAAACGTGACTGTTGCCGCGCAAGCGCGCCTGACGCGCTTTTTGCAGCCAAGACTGTAATTTTACGCGGGAAACCGACCGACCGGACGCTGATTCCGCGTCCGGCGGCCGGGCGGCCGCGCCGCCGCCGTTAGGCACGCCGCAGCCACGCTCCGTTCGAACAGAACCGGCCGCGCTTGCCTGAGTGGGGGCCGGCGCTGGCCGGCTCGTTGGCGAGCCCGTCCCCTGCCCCAGGCGGGTTCCCCGAAGGGCCCGTGCGGATGCCGGATCGGCGGGCTGCTCGATATGGTGTATACGGCGGCGGCCATAATAGCACGCGTGCATGACGGTTCCGAGACGCCCGTCCGGTCGCGCGCCGCCAATCGCCGTGCGGCGATCGGTCGCGGCCGACCGTCGCGAAAACGCAACCGTGCGCGCTCCGCGGCCACTTTGCAGGCATCAGACCCGTATTTCACCTGTCGCTAACCCGTCTTCCGGCGGCATGCCCGCGGCCGGCGCGCTGCCGCCGTCCGCCTGCGCGATCCAGCCGGCGAGCGTGTCGCGCTGCGCGCGCCCGTCGCGGTAGCCGAGCTCGATCAGTTCGCGCGTGAACGCCTCCTCGAACAGCAGGTAGCTCGCGAACGACGCGCCGGCCGGCTGGCTGCCGCCGACCGCGCCGAGCAGCCCGCGCATCGCCGCCGGCATCTGCTTCAGGTGCTTCGCGGCGATCAGCTCGACGCGCTCGGACGGCGCGATCGCGAGCACGTCGACGTGCCGCCAGCCGCTGTCGACCTCGACCTGGTGCGGCAGGTGCTCGATCATCCGGTTGATGTGCTCGATCCGCTCGATGTCCGAGCCGATCGAGTCGAGGAACACGCTCGCGAGCACCTGCTGGCCGATCTGCGCGAGCGTCGGATAGCCGCGCACCAGGCCGGCGCCGTTCGCGGCCGGAATCTCGGGCCGCGGGTCGGCCGCGCCGACGACGACGATCCGGTGCGCGCCGAAGTGGATCGCCGGCGACAGCGGCGCGACCTGCCGGATCGAACCGTCGCCGAAGTACTCGATCTGCCCGTCGAGCACGAGCGGCACCGCCGGGAACACGAAAGGAATCGCCGACGACGCGAGCAGGTGCGACGCCGACAGGTCGACGGCCCGCGCGGTACGCTGCGCGCGCCGCCACGCCTGGATCGGCTCGGCCGCCTGGTAGAACGTGAGATGCCGCCCGCTCGAATAGCTGAGCGCCGTCACCGCGAGCGCGTGCAGCAGGCGCGCCTCGAGCATCTCCTCGATCCGGTGGAAACTCAGCTCGCGCTGCAGCAGGTGCGCAAGCGGCGCGTTGTCGAGCAGCCCGCGCGGCGAGCGGCGGGCCGCCCAGCCGAAGGTCATCGTCGCGAGCCAGCGCGCGCCGGCGGCCGCGATGCCGAGCCAGTCGGTGCGATACACGTAGTCGGCACGCAACGGCTCCCAGAATTCGAGCAAACGCCGCACGCCGTGGGAAAAATCGTCCGCGTGGCTCGCGATCGACGTCGCGTTGATCGCGCCGGCCGACGAGCCGCACACCACCGCGAACGGCAGCGTGTGCCGGTCCGGATCGGCCTCGCGCGCGATCTCGGCCAGCGCCTTCAGCACGCCGACCTGATACGCGGCACGCGCGCCGCCTCCCATCAGAACGAGCGCGAGCCGCATGATCGACCTGCTAGCTGCGCCGCGTCACGTCGAGCGCTTCGGCGGACGGGTTTCGGGCGACGACGTGGCCGCCGCACGCACCGCGGCCGAACCGGACGGCTTCGCACGCTTCGCGGCGGGCTTGCGCGGCGCGGCGGCGGCCGGCGCCGGCTTCGCGGCCTTCTCCGGCGAGGCGGCCTTCTCCGGCGGCGCATCGCCCGGCGCCTCGGGCTGCGTGCCCGGCTGCGTCATCGCGAGGCTCGCGAGCTGGTTGAACTGCGACTGCAGCAGGTTCCACCAGCCGGACGGATCGAAGGCCTGCGCGGCGTCACCTGCCGGCGGCGCATCCGCGGCATTCGGCGCCGGCGACGCATCGCCCGGCGACGCCGGCGCGGTTTTCGCCGCATGCGCGGCCGCGGCGGCCGCTTCCTCGGCCGCCGACATCGAGCTTTGCGCGAACGCGCCGAACGCGCGCAGCGTCGCGAGCGTCGCGCGCTGCACCTCGATCGCCTGGATCGCGGACTGCAGCATCCCGAGATTGAGCTTCAGCCACTGCTCGACCGCGCGCAGATCGGTGATCCGCTTGTCGAGTTCCTCGACGCTCGTGAGCGGCGACATCATGTCGGACATGCTCGACAGCGACGGCGGCAGCCCTTGCGTGGCGCCCGGAAACGATGTCATCCCGCCGAACGGCGACATCCGGATCATGTCCCACATCCGGTCCATCATGTCGGCGGGCTTGAAGCCGGCAAAGCCGGCGAAAGGGTTGGCGCCGGAGGCATCGGTCGTCATACGGGCATCCTGGTTGACTGGGGGAGCGAGGCGGCCGCCATGCGTCGCGCAGCCGCGCGTGGTTCGATCATAACGCGCGTCAGAACGGCGCGTCGCCGGGGAAGTCGGGCGGGCGCCGCTCGCGCAGCGAACGGATGCCTTCCTGCACGTCGGGCCCCGAAAAACCCATGAATTCGAGCGCGAGCGACGTGTCGAAGGTCGGCCCGGCCGTGCGCAGCCAGTTGTTCAGCGCGTACTTGGTCCAGCGGATCGCCGACTGCGAACCGTGCGCGAGCCGCTCGGCCACTTCATACGCCTTCGGCAGCAGGTCGGCCGGCTCGACCGCGAGCGAGACCAGGCCGATCCGCTCGGCCTCCTCGCCGCTCACGGGCTCGCACAGCAGCAGGTAGTACTTCGCCTTCGCCATCCCGCACAGCAGCGGCCACACGATCGCCGCGTGATCGCCCGCCGCGACGCCGAGCCGCGTATGGCCGTCGATGATGCGCGCATCCTTCGCGGCGATCGAGATGTCGGCGAGCAGCCCGGCGACGAGCCCCGCGCCGACGGCCGGGCCGTGCATCGCCGACACGATCGGCTTGCTGCAGTTGATCACGTTGTAGACGAGGTCGCGCGCCTCGCGCCACACGCGGGCGCGCACGTCGAAGTCGTTCGCCATGTCCTCGACGAGCGCGAGATCGCCCCCCGCCGAAAAGCCCTTGCCTTCGCCGCGGATCACCGCGACGCGCGTGTCGGGATCGCGGTCGACGTCGCGCCAGATGTCGGCGAGCTCGCGATGCATGCGCGCGTTAGCGGTCGCGAGAGCGCTGCGGTTCGCGCCCTCGCCGCTCATCACGATGTCGAGCACGCCATGATCGCGACGCGTCACCTTCAGTGCTTCGTAACCGCCGTACGGGGCGAGATTGGCCATGCGCTGCTCCTAGCTCTTGAGTCGAGTGTAGCCAAGCCCGCGCGGTCAAACATCAGGCGAAACCCGGCGCGCGGGCCGGGGCCGGGTTTCGCGGGTGGGTCGCGTGCGCCGCGCGGCTTACGCCGCGCCGTCGGGCGGGGCGACCGACTGCTCGATCGCGCCGAAGATCGACTTGCCGGCCGCGTCGAACATCTCGATGCGCACGGTGTCGCCGTAGCGCATGAATTCCGTCTGCGGCGCGCCGTGCTCGATCGTCTCGAGGCAGCGCTTCTCGGCGATGCAGCAGTAGCCGCGCTTCGCATCCTTGTTCGACACCGTGCCCGAACCGACGATCGAGCCGGCGCGCAGGTTGCGCGTCTTCGCCGCGTGCGCGACCAGCTGGCCGAAGTGGAACACCATGTCGGTGCCCGCATCGGGCTGGCCGACCTTCCGGCCGTTCCAGTGGACGATCATCGGGCGGTGCACGCGACCTTCGCGCCATTCGTCGCCGAGCTCGTCGGGCGTCACGGCGACCGGCGCGAACGCGGTGGCCGGCTTGCTCTGGAAGAAGCCGAAGCCCTTCGCGAGCTCGCCCGGAATCAGGTTGCGCAGCGACACGTCGTTCACCAGCGTGACGAGCCGCACGGCCTTCAGCGCGTCGTCGGGCGAGACGCTCATCGGCACGTCGCCGGTGATCACCGCGACTTCCGCCTCGAAATCGATGCCCCACTCCTCGGACGGGCAGACCACGTCGTCGCGGGCGCCGAGGAAGTCGTCGCTGCCGCCCTGGTACATCAGCGGATCGGTCCAGAACTCGGGCGGCATCTCCGCGCCGCGCGCCCGGCGCACGAGCTCGACGTGGTTCACGTACGCGGAGCCGTCGGCCCACTGGAACGCGCGCGGCAGCGGCGCCATGCAGTTGGCCGGATCGAACGCGAACGCATTGCGCGCGCGGCCGTGGTTCAGCGCGTCGTACAGGTCGCGCAGCTGCGGCGCGTAGAACGCCCAGTCGTCGAGGACGCGCTGCAGCGTCGGCGCGATCGCGTCGGCGATCGCCGCGGTGTGCAGGTCGCGCGATACGACGATCAGCTGGCCGTCGCGCGTGCCGTCCTTCAGCGAAGCAAGTTTCATAGGGGAATCTGCCGTTGTAGTGACGATGGAGGGAATCTATTTTACGATGGTGAATCCATGCGGCGCGGCCTGATCGCGCACGCCGTTTCCGCCCCGATCCTTGCCGCATTTTCGCGCACCCGTTGCCCATGCCCGCCAGCCAGCTTCCCGACGACGATCTCGCCGACTCCGACACCGACGACGCCGCCTCCGGCGAGAACGGCGAGAAGCTCCGTTCCGGCATCCAGTCGATCGAGGTCGGCTTCCGCCTGCTCGACGTGCTGACGAGCGAGCCGCGCGCGATGATGCTGCGCGACCTCGCGCAGCGCGCGGGCATGAGTCCTGCGAAGGCGCACCGCTACCTGGTCAGCTTCTCGCGGCTCGGCGTCGTGTCGCAGGATCCCGTATCGGGACGCTACGAGCTCGGCGGCTTCGCACTGCAGATGGGGCTCGCGCGGCTCGCGCGCGTCGACGGCGTGAAGCTCGCGCGGATCGCGCTGACCGAATTCCGCGACCGCCTCGACCAGACGGTCGGCATCGCGGTGTGGGGCAACCAGGGGCCGACGATCGTGCACTGGATGGAGTCGAGCCATCCGGCGAAGGCATCGCTGAAGCTCGGCGACGTGATGCCGCTGCTCGGCTCCGCGACCGGGCTGCTGTTCGCCGCGTACCTGCCGCGCAGCAAGACCGCCGCGATGCTCGAGCGCGAACTCGCCGATACGCGCCGCTCGCCGCACCACGGCGGCCCGCGCACGCTCGACGAAGTCGACGCGGTGCTCGCCGACGTGCGCCAGCACGAAGCCGCGCGCGTCGAAGGGATGCTGCTGCCGACGATCCACGCATTCTGCATGCCCGTGTTCGACGCGGTCGGCGAACTCGCGCTCGCGATCGTCGCGCTCGGCCAGGAAGGCTCCTTCGACATTGCGTGGGGCGGCGAGATCGACACCGCGCTGCGCGCATGCGCGCAGAAACTGTCTTACGAACTCGGCTATAGTCCCGACGCGCGCGACGCCTGACGCACCCGGTACACGCCACGCGCCGCGAACGCGCGGCGCATCCGACGGTCCGATTCCTGTGGCGCGCTGCGCCCCGACGTCACGCGACCGCCCCGATCCTGTTCCGATGCCCATGCAGCCTGCCGACATCCGCCCGAGTCACGCCCCGCCCCGCCGCTGGTTGCGCGTGGGCGTCGCGGTCGTCGTCGTGCTGGTGCTGCACGCGCTCGCCGCGTTCTGGCTGATGCGCAACCGCGACTCGTTCACGCCGCCGCCGCCCGCCGAGATCCCCGTGCAGATCGAGCTGCTGAAACCGCAACCGATCGAGCGCCAGCCCGCGCCGCCCGCGCCGAAGCCGGCCGAGCATCCGGCCGCGCCCGCACCAGCCGCGCCCCAGGCCGCCGCCCCGAAGCCCGCGCCGGCGCCGGTCCTCACGTCGACGCAGACGGCCGAGCACGGCGAACCGCCGCCGGCCGCCGCGTCCGCGGCGAGCGGTGTGCCGGGAGCATCGGGCACGCACGCCGCGCCGGCTGCCGGCGCCAGCAGCGCCGCGACGCCGGGCCCCGCGACGAACGGCGTGAAGTTCGCCGCGCCGCCACCCGGCGACCTGCAGTACGACACGTTCTACAACGGGATGCAGAACATGATCGGCACGATCCGCTGGCGCAACGACGGACACACCTACGACCTGTCGGTGTCGATGCCCGTGCCGTTCGTCGGCCCGTTCACCTATCACAGCGAGGGCCGCATCGACGCATTCGGCGTCGCGCCCGACCGTTACGTCGAGAAGCGCGGCAAACGGCCGGAAGACATCGCGATCTTCAACCGCGAGATCCGGCAGGTCGTGTTCACGCGCACGCCGAACAACGCGCCGCTGCCCGACGGCGTGCAGGACCGCTTCAGCATGCTGATGCAGTTGTCGGGTCTCGTGCGCGGCAATCCTGCCGCGTACAAGCCGGGCGTCACGCAGCAGTTCGTCGTGATCGACAACAACAGCAGCGAGACCTGGCCGATCACCGTGATCGGCGACGAACAGGTGCAGACGCAAACCGGCATCATCGCGGCACGGCACTTCATGCGCCTGCCGCGGCGCGACGGCGACACGCGCCGCATCGACATGTGGCTCGCGCCGTCGCTCGGCTGGCTGCCCGCGCGGCTCGTGCAGACCGAGCCGAACGGCGCGCAGATCGAATTGCTGTGGCATGGTAGCCTCACAGCGCCGGGCACACCGTCCGACGCGGAGCCGGCCAGCGGCGCAACGAACACGCCCGCCGGCGCGGCGACGCCCGATGCATCGGCTGCACCGGCCGCGGAACCGGCACAACCCGCGCCGCCGGCCACCGTGCAACCGCCGGCACAACCGGCTGCATCGCCGGCGTCATCGCCTGTCACACAGTGAACACGCGCGCTCACACGCGCGATTCGGCAATTTCGACCGATTACAGATTTCCGCAAAATGGCCGATGACACTCTTTAACAACTATTTCAGTACACCGGCAGACAATGAGAAACGTTTCATAGACATCGGCTTCTAACCGATACACCCTACGCAACGGGTACGGGGTGTGCAGCGCAAGCCCCTTGAAACCGGCAAGGCTCGCCCCACCTAGGGACAACAAGGCCAGATGCCACTGCGAAGAGGAGTGCCGCCATGCAAATGATCTACAACAGCCCCAACTACTGCGTCGTCGAATTTGCGCCGCAGGCCGGCCATCACCTGATGAATGCCGGCGGATACGAAATCGTCGACAAGAACGCGCAGCGCGAGATCTTCATCGACGGCGAACTTGCCGAACGATTCCGCGCGCACGTGAAGCAACTGATCGAGGATGAGCCGTCGCTCGACGAAGTCGACGAATTCCTCGGACAATTCGACAGCCTGATGATGATGCCCGTCGTGCTGCACTGACGACCCGCGGCCCGGCGCCTCGCGCGGCCGGGCCATTCGCCGCGCACCGACGCGGCGCCGCGAGCACTCCGATCATGCCCCCGCCCGGTTCGCCTGGCGGGGGTTTTCATTTGGCGGGCCGGCCGGCGCGGCGCGAGGCCGGCGGCGGCCAGGCGCACCGGCTACAATGACGCTTTTCCCGTCTTCGCCGGTCTTTCGCCCATGTCTGCGACTCCTCTCGCCGCTTCCGCCCCGCTCGACGCACCCTACACGCGCGGCGCCGCACTGCCCGCGCTGCTGAAATCGCGCATCCTGATCCTCGACGGCGCGATGGGCACGATGATCCAGCGCTACAAGCTCGACGAAGCCGCGTATCGCGGCGAGCGCTTCAAGGATTTCCCGCGCGACATCAAGGGCAACAACGAGCTGCTGTCGCTCACGCAGCCGCAGATCATCCGCGAGATCCACGACCAGTACTTCGCGGCCGGCGCGGACATCGTCGAGACCAACACGTTCGGCGCGACGACGGTCGCGCAGGCCGACTACGAGATGGAAGACCTCGTCGTCGAGATGAACCTCCAATCGGCGAAGCTCGCGCGCGAGGCAGCCGCGAAATACACGACTCCGGCCAAACCGCGCTTCGTCGCGGGCGCGATCGGGCCGACGCCGAAGACGGCGAGCATCTCGCCGGACGTCAACGACCCGGGCGCGCGCAACGTCACGTTCGACGAGCTGCGCGCGTCGTACTACCAGCAGGCGAAGGCGCTGCTCGACGGCGGCGTCGACCTGTTCCTCGTCGAGACGATCTTCGACACGCTGAACGCGAAGGCCGCCCTCTTCGCGCTCGACGAGTTGTTCGAGGACACCGGCGAGCGCCTGCCGATCATGATCTCGGGCACCGTCACGGATGCCTCCGGCCGGATCCTGTCGGGCCAGACGGTCGAGGCGTTCTGGAACTCGCTGCGCCATGCGAAGCCGCTCACGTTCGGCCTGAACTGCGCGCTCGGCGCGGCGCTGATGCGCCCGTACATCGCCGAGCTCGCGAAGCTGTGCGACACCTACGTGTCGTGCTACCCGAACGCGGGCCTGCCGAACCCGATGGCCGAAACCGGCTTCGACGAGACGCCGGACATCACGTCGGGCCTGCTGAAGGAATTCGCGCAGGCCGGGCTCGTGAACCTCGCGGGCGGCTGCTGCGGCACGACGCCCGAGCACATCGCCGAGATCGCGAAGGCGCTCGCCGACGTGAAGCCGCGCCGCTGGCCAAACCAGTACAGCGACAGCGACAACGCCTGACCCGACCGCCCCACGCCCTTCATCATCAGAATTCGCACCGCCATGACCGATCACATGATGCGCCTCGCCGGCCTCGAGCCGTTCAACGTCACGTCCGGGACGCTCTTCATCAACGTCGGCGAACGCACCAACGTCACCGGCTCGAAGGCGTTCGCGCGGATGATCCTCAACGGCCAGTTCGACGAGGCGCTCGCGGTGGCGCGCCAGCAGGTCGAGAACGGCGCGCAGGTGATCGACATCAACATGGACGAGGCGATGCTCGATTCGAAGGCGGCGATGGTGCGCTTCCTGAACCTGATCGCGTCGGAGCCGGACATCGCGCGCGTGCCGATCATGATCGACTCGTCGAAGTGGGACGTGATCGAGGCCGGCCTGAAGTGCGTGCAGGGCAAGGCGATCGTCAACTCGATCTCGTTGAAGGAAGGCGAGGACGCGTTCCGCCACCACGCGAACCTGATCCGTCGCTACGGCGCGGCGGCCGTCGTGATGGCGTTCGACGAGACCGGCCAGGCCGATACCTACGAGCGCAAGACCGAGATCTGCACGCGTTCGTACAACTTCCTCGTGAACGAAGTCGGCTTCCCGCCGGAAGACATCATCTTCGACCCGAACATCTTCGCGGTCGCGACCGGCATCGAAGAGCACAACAACTACGCGGTCGACTTCATCGAGGCGACCCGCTGGATCAAGCAGAACCTGCCGTACGCGAAGGTGAGCGGCGGCGTGTCGAACGTGTCGTTCTCGTTCCGCGGCAACGACCCGGTGCGCGAGGCGATCCACACCGTGTTCCTGTACCACGCGATCCAGGCGGGGATGGACATGGGCATCGTCAACGCGGGCCAGCTCGGCGTGTATGCCGACCTCGATCCGGAACTGCGCGAGCGCGTCGAGGACGTGATCCTGAACCGCCGCGACGATTCGACCGACCGCCTGCTCGAGATCGCCGACAAGTTCAAGACCGGCGCCGCGAAGAAGGAAGAGAACCTCGAGTGGCGCAACCAGCCGGTCGAGAAGCGGCTCGCGCATGCGCTCGTGCTCGGCATCACGAACTTCATCGTCGAGGATACGGAAGAAGCGCGCGCGAAGATCGCCGCGGCCGGCGGGCGCCCGATCAACGTGATCGAAGGCCCGCTGATGGACGGGATGAACGTCGTCGGCGACCTGTTCGGCCAGGGCAAGATGTTCCTGCCGCAGGTCGTGAAGTCGGCGCGCGTGATGAAACAGGCGGTCGCGCACCTGATCCCGTTCATCGAGGAAGAAAAGCGCCTGCTCGCGGAAGCGGGCGGCGACGTGCGCGCGAAGGGCAAGATCGTCATCGCGACCGTGAAGGGCGACGTGCACGACATCGGCAAGAACATCGTGTCGGTCGTGCTCCAGTGCAACAACTTCGAAGTGGTCAACATGGGCGTGATGGTCCCGTGCAACGAGATCCTCGCGAAGGCGAAGGTCGAGGGCGCGGACATCATCGGGCTGTCGGGCCTCATCACGCCGAGCCTCGAGGAAATGGCGTACGTCGCGTCGGAAATGCAGCGCGACGACTACTTCCGCGTGAAGAAGATCCCGCTGCTGATCGGCGGCGCAACGACGTCGCGCGTGCACACGGCCGTGAAGATCGCGCCGCACTACGAAGGCCCGGTCGTCTACGTGCCGGACGCGTCGCGCTCGGTGTCGGTCGCGTCGAGCCTGCTGTCCGACGAAGGCGCGACGAAGTATCTCGACGAGCTGAAGTCCGACTACGAGCGCATCCGCGACCAGCACGCGAACCGCAAGGCGCAGCCGATGGTGACGCTTGCCGACGCGCGCGCGAACAAGACCAAGGTCGACTGGGCGAACACCACGCCCGTGAAACCGAAGTTCATCGGCCGCCGCGTGTTCAAGAACTACGACCTGAACGAGCTCGCGAACTACATCGACTGGGGCCCGTTCTTCCAGACGTGGGACCTCGCGGGCCCGTACCCGGCGATCCTGAACGACGAGATCGTCGGCGAATCGGCGCGGCGCGTGTTCTCCGACGCGAAATCGATGCTCGCGCGCCTGATCCAGGGCCGCTGGCTGACCGCGAACGGCGTGATCGCGCTGCTGCCCGCGAACACCGTCAACGACGACGACATCGAGATCTACAGCGACGAGTCGCGCTCGGAAGTGCTGCTCACGTGGCGCAACCTGCGCCAGCAGAGCGTGCGCCCGGTGGTCGACGGCGTGATGCGGCCGAACCGCTCGCTCGCCGACTTCATCGCACCGAAGGAGTCGGGTGTCGCCGACTACATCGGGATGTTCGCGGTAACAGCCGGCCTCGGCGTCGACGTGAAGGAAAAGCAGTTCGAAGCCGATCTCGACGACTACAGCGCGATCATGCTGAAGGCGCTCGCCGACCGCTTCGCGGAAGCGTTCGCGGAAGCGCTGCACGCGCGCGTGCGGCGCGAACTGTGGGGCTACGCGAGCGGCGAGACGCTCGACAACGACGCGCTGATCGCGGAAAAGTACGCGGGCATCCGCCCGGCGCCCGGCTACCCGGCCTGCCCCGACCACCTCGTGAAGCGCAACATGTTCGATGTGCTGCACGCGGACGAGATCGGCATGAGCGTGACCGACTCGCTGGCGATGCTGCCGGCCGCGAGCGTGTCGGGCTTCTACCTCGCGCATCCGGACAGCCGGTATTTTTCGGTCGGCAAAATCGGGCAGGATCAACTCGAGGACTACGCGCGGCGCATGGCGCTGTCGCTCGACGACGCGCGCCGCGCGCTCGCGCCGCAACTCTGATCCGCGCCCGCGGGCGGCCGGCCGCCCGTTTGGTCAGACAAAAAGAAAAAGCCCGCTCGATAGCGGGCTTTTTCCTGCCTTGCCAACCCTTCGTACTGCCGGGCCAGGAGGCTCAGAAACCCCAGTGCACGTCGGCCTGGCCGTCCTTCGCTTCGCGCAGCATCATGAGGAACGGCGCGACGCGCTGCGCCAGGTTCGGCGGCAATTCGTGGTGCGCGTGGTCGTCCTGGTCCTCATGGAAGTGGCCGGCGTGCTCGGCGCGTTCCTGCTTCGCCTGCGCGACGGCGCCTTCCAGCTTCGCGATCGCGCTGTCCAGTTCGTCGTGCGTAATCACGCCGCGCTCGCCCAGCGGCTTGCCGACGAGGCCCAGCACATAAACGGCGAAATCCTTCAGCACGTCGAGATCCTGTGCCGCCTTGCTCTTGAACGTAATCATGACTATTCCCTTTTCATCTTGTTGTGCCTGCGCGGCGCGGTTGGGGAACGCCGGCAGACAGGCGTCCGGCCTCGCGGACGCGGGCCGCCTGATCGGCATATTAGCACCTGTTAAAATTCTGCGATCCCTGAAACGCGCGCTTAAAAAGCGCGCCGGCGGGCCCGCATTTCCGGCCGCCACCAACGAAGCCTTCTACCAGCATGCTGCCAGCACACAAACAGACCCTCGAAGCCCTGCTCGCGGATAGCGTCAAGCAGGTCGCACACGCACTGAAAGGCGCCGACGCGGCCGCGTTCGTCGCCCCGGCCATCACACTGGAGCGCCCGAAGGTCGCCGCGCACGGCGACGTCGCGTGCAACGTCGCGATGCAGCTCGCGAAGCCGCTCGGCGCGAACCCGCGCCAGCTCGCCGAGCAGATCGTCGCCGCGCTCACCGCGCAGCCGGCCGCGCAAGGGCTCGTCGAAGCCGCCGAGATCGCCGGCCCCGGCTTCATCAACCTGCGCCTGTCGGCCGCCGCGAAGCAGGCGGTGATCGCCGCCGTGTTCGACCAGGGCCGCGCGTTCGGCACGTCGGATCGCGAGAAAGGCAAACAAGTGCTGCTCGAATTCGTGTCGGCAAACCCGACCGGCCCGCTGCACGTCGGCCACGGCCGCCAGGCCGCGCTCGGCGACGTGCTCGCGAACGTGATCGCGAGCCAGGGCTACGCGGTGCACCGCGAGTTCTACTACAACGACGCCGGCGTGCAGATCGGCAACCTCGCGATCTCGACGCAGGCGCGCGCACGCGGCCTCAAGCCGGGCGACGCGGGCTGGCCGGAAGCTGCGTACAACGGCGAATACATCGCCGACATCGCACGCGACTACCTGAACGGCGAAACGGTCGCTGCGTCGGACGGCGAACCGGTCAAGGGCGCGGGCGATGTCGAGGATCTCGACGCGATCCGCAAGTTCGCGGTCACGTACCTGCGTCGCGAGCAGGACATGGACCTGCAGGCATTCGGCGTGAAGTTCGACCAGTACTACCTCGAGTCGTCGCTGTACAGCGAAGGCCGCGTCGAGAAGACGGTCGACGCGCTGATCAAGGCCGGCATGACCTACGAGCAGGACGGCGCGCTGTGGCTGCGCACGACCGACGAAGGCGACGACAAGGATCGCGTGATGCGCAAGTCGGACGGCACGTACACGTACTTCGTGCCGGACGTCGCCTACCACGTGACGAAGTGGGAGCGCGGCTTCACGAAGGTGATCAACATCCAGGGTTCGGACCACCACGGCACGATCGCGCGCGTGCGCGCGGGCCTGCAGGGGCTGCACGTCGGGATCCCGAAGGGCTACCCCGACTACGTGCTGCACAAGATGGTCACCGTGATGCGCGACGGCCAGGAAGTGAAAATCTCGAAGCGCGCGGGCAGCTACGTGACGGTGCGCGACCTGATCGAATGGTCGGGCGGCGCGGCGGCGGGCCAGGAAGCGGCGCCCGACCTGATCGACGAAGCGACCATCACGCGCGGCCGCGACGCGGTGCGTTTCTTCCTGATCTCGCGCAAGGCCGATACCGAGTTCGTGTTCGACATCGACCTCGCGCTGAAACAGAACGACGAAAACCCGGTCTATTACGTCCAGTACGCGCATGCGCGGATCTGCTCGGTGCTCAACGAATTGAAGTCGCGCTACAACGTCGATGCGGCGCAACTGCCGGGCGCCGACCTGTCGCAGCTGACGAGCGCGCAAGCCGCGTCGCTGATGCAGAAGCTGGCCGAGTATCCGGACATGCTCACGCACGCGGCAAACGAGCTGGCGCCGCACGCGGTCGCGTTCTACCTGCGCGATCTCGCTGGCGAATTCCACTCGTTCTACAATGCGGAGCGCGTGCTGGTCGACGACGAAGCGCCGCGCAATGCGCGCGCCGCGCTTCTCGCCGCGACCCGGCAGGTGCTCGAAAACGGTCTGGCGGTGCTCGGCGTGTCCGCGCCCGCCAAGATGTAAGCGGCCCGAACCGGGCAGCGAATGGCCGCGGCAGCACCCGTCGCAGGAGCGCCTGCCGTCGGATGCCCGCCGCAGCCTTTTCACGATTCTTTTTGCAGGTGACTCAAGCAATGGCACAACCACGCCGATCTTCGAAGCAATCGAAACAAGCCGGAGGAACATTTCTTGGAATCGTGCTGGGCCTGATCGTCGGCCTGGCGATCGCCGTGGTGGTGGCGCTCTACATCACGCGTTCGCCGTCGCCGTTCGTGTCGAAGGTCGCGCCGCCGCCGGCCGACAACGGCGCGAGCCAGCCGCAGCAGTTCGACCCGAACCGCGCGCTGCAGGGCAAGACGCCCGGCCAGCCGGTGCCGCAGGCCGCGCAACCCGCACCGCCCAACACCGCGCCGGGCCAGGCCGCGAACCAGACCCAGGGCGGCCTGCTGCCCGAGCCGCAGATCGTCGAAGTGCAGCCGTCGGCCAACGGTTCGAGCGGCTCGAACAACACCGGCAGCTCGAACAGCACGACCGCGTCGAACAATCCGTCGTCGGGCAACGGTGTCGCCGTCGCGCCGAAGCCGGCCGACAACCCGCCGCCGAAGAAGGCGCAGCCGCCGCAGCAGCAACAACAGGCCGGCGAGGACGACCTCGCACGCTTCGCCGCGCAGAAGCAGGCGCAGCAGGCCGCCGCGCAAAAGCAGCAGCAACAGCAACTGGCCTCGAACACGCCGAAGCCGACGTCGTCGGCCGCGGCCGCCGCGGCAGCGAAGCCGCCGACCGCGAGCGACGCGAATACCGGCTACTTCCTGCAGGTCGGCGCGTACAAGACCGAAGGCGACGCCGAGCAGCAGCGCGCGCGCCTCGGCTTCCAGGGCTTCGAGTCGAAGGTGTCGAAGCGCGACGTCAGCGGCGTGACCTATTTCCGCGTGCGCGTCGGCCCGTTCTCGAAGTTCGAGGATATGAACTCGGCCCGTCAGCGCCTGTCCGATGCAGGTGTCGACACGGCGGTGATCCGCTTCACGAAGCAGTAAGCAGCCGGCCGAGCCCACGCAGAACCCGCTACGTTTCGTAACCCGAGCAACTGATTCGACGTTCACAACATGAAAAAACTGCTTAGCACGCTCCTTCTGTCCCTGGGCCTGGCTGCCGGCCTCGCCCAGGCAACGCCCGCCGCACCGGTCGCCGGCAAGGACTTCGAGGTGATGAAGTCGCCGCAGCCGGTGTCCGCGCCGGCCGGCAAGGTCGAGGTGATCGAGTTCTTCTGGTACGGCTGCCCGCACTGCTACGAATTCGAGCCGACGATCGAGGCCTGGGTGAAGAAACAGGGCAACAACATCGACTTCAAGCGCGTGCCGGTCGCATTCCGTGACGATTTCGTCCCGCACTCGAAGCTGTTCTATGCGGTGTCCGCGCTCGGCATCTCCGAGAAGGTCACGCCGGCGATCTTCAACGCGATCCACAAGCAGAAGAACTACCTGCTGACGCCGCAGGCGCAGGCCGACTTCCTGGCCACGCAGGGCGTGGACAAGAAGCAGTTCATGGATGCCTACAACTCGTTCAGCGTGCAGGGCGAGGTGAACCAGTCGGCCAAGCTGCTGAAGGACTATGCGATCGACGGCGTGCCGACGGTCGTCGTCCAGGGCAAGTACAAGACGGGTCCCGCTTACTCGAACAGCATCCCGGGCACCGCCCAGGTGCTCGACTTCCTCGTGAAGCAGGTTCAGGACAAGAAGCTCTGATCCCCGCACGCGCCGGCATGACTACTCCGCTGAAGGTCTTCATCACCGGCGCGTCGAGCGGCCTCGGCCTCGCGATGGCCGAGGAATACGCCCGCCAGGGCGCCACGCTCGCACTCGTCGCGCGCCGCACCGATGCGCTCGATGCGTTCGCGCGGCGGTTCCCCAAGCTGTCCATCTCCGTCTATTCCGCCGACGTGCGCGACGCCGACGCGCTCGCGACGGCCGCCGCGTCGTTCATCGCGACGCACGGCTGCCCCGACGTCGTGATCGCGAACGCGGGCATCAGCCAGGGCGCCGTCACGGGCCAGGGCGATCTCGCGACGTTCCGCGACGTGATGGACATCAACTACTACGGGATGGTCGCGACGTTCGAGCCGTTCGTCGGCCCGATGACGGCGTCGCGCCACGGCACGCTGGTCGGCGTCGCGAGCGTCGCCGGCGTGCGCGGCCTGCCCGGCTCCGGCGCGTACAGCGCGTCGAAATCGGCCGCGATCAAGTACCTCGAATCGCTGCGCGTCGAACTGCGCGCGGCCGGCGTCGGCGTCGTGACGATCGCGCCCGGCTACATCCGCACGCCGATGACCGCGCACAACCCGTACCGGATGCCGTTCCTGATGGACGCCGACCGCTTCGCCGCGCGCGCGGCGCGCGCGATCGCGCGGCAACACGCGTTCCGCGTGATTCCGTGGCAGATGGGCGTCGTCGCGAAGGTGCTGCACGTGCTGCCGCGCTGGCTGTACGACCGCCTGTTCGAGAAGGCACCGCGCAAGCCGAAAGCCGGCACGCACTGACGCACCGCGGGCCCGGCTCGGCCCGCGCGCCGAGCCGTGTCGTCGTGTCGACACTTCGGTTTCGCGGCACATCCCGTGCCGCTCCCGCCGCCCTCCCCGGCGCGCCGATCCGCAGCGCCCCCTCGGTTCCCAGCTCCGCCCACCGCCGCCGCGGCGCCATCCCGCCGCGCCAACATCCGTTCCGTCGCGAACGCAGCCGTTTTTCGGTCAATTCACCGCGTTCAGGCGCCTTTTTTCACGCATCGCGCGCTTTGACGGTATGCTATCCGCCAGCCGCGCCGGCCCCGCTCGCTTCCAGGCCGCGCCTGCATCCCGTCATCAAGCAAAAAGCACAAGCCACGTGGGAGATCCTATGCACGTCAAGCTGTTCGCCGCGGCCGCGGCCGCGGTCGCCGCCGCACTCGCCGCCCCCGGCCTCGCCGCCGCCAAGCCGCTCACCGTCTGCACGGAATCGAGCCCGGACGGCTTCGACGTCGTGCAGTACAACTCGCTCGTCACGACCAACGCGTCGGCCGACGTGATCTTCGACTCGCTCGTGTCGTACGACGAAGCCGCGAAGAAGGTCGTGCCCGCGCTCGCCGACAAATGGGAAGCGAGCGCCGACGGCCTCACCTACACGTTCCACCTGCGCCCGAACGTCGCGTTCCAGACCACCGACGCCTTCAAGCCGAGCCGCGCGCTCGACGCGGACGACGTCGTGTTCACGTTCACGCGGATGCTCGACGATTCGAACCCGTGGCACAAGGTGGCCGGCGCGAGCGGCTTCCCGCACGCGCAGTCGATGGGCCTCGTGAAGCTCGTGAAGTCGGTCACGAAGGTCGACGACAGCACGGTGAAGTTCGTGCTGAACGAGCCGAACGCGACGTTCGTGCCGATCCTGACGATGGGCTTCGCGTCGATCTACTCGGCCGAATACGCGGACCAGTTGCTGAAGGCCGGCAAGCAGGCCGACCTGAACGCGAAGCCGGTCGGCACGGGCCCGTTCGTGCTGAAGAGCTATACGAAGGATGCGCTGATCCGCTACGACGTGAACCCGACCTACTGGGGCACGAAGCCGAAGGTCGACCGGCTGATCTATGCGATCACGCCCGACCCGTCGGTGCGCCTGCAGAAGGTGAAGGCCGGCGAATGCCAGATCGCGCTGTCGCCGAAGCCGCAGGACGTGCTCGCGGCCAAGGGCGAAAGCGCGCTGAAGATCGTGCGGACGCCCGCGTTCATGACCGCGTTCGTCGCGCTGAACACGCAGAAGAAACCGCTCGACAACGACAAGGTGCGCGAGGCGCTGAACCTCGCGTTCGACCGCGCGACCTACCTGAAGGTCGTGTTCGACAACACCGCGACGGCCGCGAACAACCCGTATCCGCCGAACACGTGGAGCTACGCGAAGGACGTCGCGCCGTATGCGTACGATCCCGCGAAGGCGAAGCAGCTGCTCGCGCAGGCCGGCTTCCCGAACGGCTTCTCGACGACGATCTGGACGCGCCCGACCGGCAGCGTGCTGAACCCGAACCCGAAGGTCGGCGCGGAACTGCTGCAGGCCGACCTCGCGAAGATCGGCGTGAAGGCCGAAGTGAAGGTGATCGAATGGGCCGAGCTGATCAAGCAGGCAAAGCTCGGCCAGCATGACATGCTGTTCATGGGCTGGGCCGGCGACAACGGCGATCCGGACAACTACCTGTCGCCGCAGTTCAGCTGCAACGCAGTGAAGTCGGGCGTCAACTTCGCGCGCTTCTGCGATGCGCAGCTCGACAAGCTGATCGCCGACGGCAAGTCGACCGCCGACCAGGGCAAGCGCGCGAAGCTGTACGAAGCGGCGCAGAAGATCATCCACGACCAGGCGCTGTGGATCCCGCTCGGCTACCCGACCGCGGCCGCGCTCACGCGCACGAACGTGAGCGGCTATCACGTGAGTCCGTTCGGACGGCAGAACTTCACGACGGTCTCGGTGCAGTAACGCGGTCATCGCGCGTGGCGTGCAAGCGACGTTTCCCCGGCCCGTCGCTTGCGGCCCGCGCGCCGCGCTTGCTACACTGCGCGCTCATTCCTCATACCGGACGCCAGCCAAAGTGAACAACTAAGCCTTCCCAAAATGTTTTCGCCGCCGTGCCACGCACGCCGCGCGCGAAGGTCTTCACGCATTTTCGGAGGTGCTTATGGCTGCAGCCACGCCCACCGGCGCGCTCGTCGCGCTTCATCACGTTTCCTTCCGCTTCGACGACGGCGTCACGCTGTTCGATTCGCTCGACCTTTCCATCGACCGCACGCCGACGGGCATCGTCGGCCGCAACGGCATCGGCAAGAGCCTGCTCGCGCAATTGATCGCGGGCCGCTGCACGGCGAGCGCGGGGACGATCGACCGGCATACGCCGGTCGTCTACGTCGCGCAGCAGCACGACGACGCAGCGGCCGGCCCGCGGAGCGTCGCGCAGATCGCCGCGCTCGATGCGCCGCTCGGCGCGCTGGCGCGTCTCGCGGACGGCCGCGCGGAGCCGCACGACTTCGACCTGATCGGCGATCGCTGGGATCTCGCCGAGCGGCTGCGCACGGCGCTCGACGCGGCCGGCCTGCACGACGTGCGCCCCGATACGCCCGCGCAGGCGCTGAGCGGCGGGCAGCTCGCGCGTGTCGCGCTGATCGGCGCCATGCTGTCCGGCGCCGGCCTGCTCGTGCTCGACGAACCGACCAACCATCTCGACGCACCGGGCCGCGCGTGGCTGCGTGCGGCGCTCGACGGCTGGCGTGGCGGCCTCGTGATCGTGAGCCACGACCGCGCACTGCTGGCCGGCGTGCAGCGCATCGTCGAGCTGACGCCGCAAGGCGCGCGCTCGTACGGCGGCAACTACGCGCTCTATCGCGCGCAGCGCGACGCGGAACAGGATGCCGCGCAAGCGGCGCTCGATCATGCGCGCACCGAGCGCGGACGCGTCAGGCGCAGGCTCGAACAGGAACACGACACGATCCAGCGTCACGCGGCCGCGTCGCTGCGCAATGCGAAGACGGTCAACCTGTCGTCGGGGGCGCGCCAGAGCCGCAAGGGGGCGGCACGCAACATCATGGGGACGGTCCTGCGTCATCAGAGCGACTTCAAGGCGACGCTCGACGAACGCGTGCAGGAAGCGGCGGCGCGCGTCGAAGCCGACGCACCCGTGCTCGTGTCGCTGCCGGGCACCGGGATCAGCGCGCGCCGTCAGCTGTTCACGCTCGAACGCGCGCAACTGCCGTGGCGCGTCGCCGGCGCTGCCGAGGCGATCACGTGGTCGGCGAGCGGCGCCGTGCGCATCGCGCTGACGGGCCCGAACGGCTGCGGCAAATCGACGTTGCTGCGGATGCTCGCGGGCGAACTCGCGCCGCGTTCAGGCACCTGCACGACGCACGTGAGCGCCGCGTATCTCGACCAGCGGCTCGCGCTGCTCGATCCCGGACGTTCGATCGTCGAGCAGTTGGGGCTGCTCGATACGCCGCTCGCCGAAGGCGACCTGCGCAGCCGCCTCGCGCTGCTGCAGCTCGACGCGGCGCGCGCGACGCAGCCGGCGCGGCAACTGAGCGGCGGCGAACGGCTGAAGGCCGCGCTCGCGTGTGCGTTGTGGCGCGGCACGCCCGCGCAATTGCTGCTGCTCGACGAGCCGACCAATCACCTCGATCTCGAATCGGTGCGCGCGATCGAAGCCGCACTGGCCGGCTTCCCGGGCGCGATCGTGGTCGCGTCGCACGACCCCGCGTTTCTCGCGGCGCTCGAACCGACGCACACGATGCAATGGCATCGCGACGGGTGGCGTTACGAACCCGTCGGGTAAGCAGAACGAGGCGCTGTCAGCCGGCGGTGCGGAACCGCAGCACGCCGTCGTCGCCCTGCTCGCGCACGAGTTCGCCCGCGAGCCACAGCAGGTTCAGGTGCGCGAGCGCCTCGCCGAGCGCGAACGTCATCTGGTGGATATCGAGCTCGCGGCGGCGGAACATGATCGGCACGATGTCGGCCGCGCTCATCGGCTGTTCCGCGCACGCGACGCGTACCTCGTCGAGCCGCGCGTCGTGGTGTTCGCGCAGTTGCGCGATACGCGTGCGCACGCCGCGGAACGGCTTGCCGTGCGACGGCAGCACCAGCGTGTCGGGCGCCATCGTCTCGTAGCGGCCGAGCGACTGCAGGTACAGCGCGAGCGGGTTCGCTTCCGGCTCGAGGTCGAACACGGACACGTTCGTCGAGATGCGCGGCAGCACCATGTCGCCGGAGATCAGCACGCCGTCCGCTTCGCTGTGCAGCGCGCAATGTTCAGGCGAATGGCCGAAACCGGTCACGACGCGCCACGTGCGCGCGCCGATCGTCACCGCGTCGCCTTCGCGCAGGCGCCGGTAGCGCGGCGGCACGGCCGGCACGAGATCCGAGTAGTAGTTGCGGCGGTTGCGCAGCTTGTCGAGCGCGGCCGGATCGGTCAGCCCGTGGCGCGCGAAGTGATCGGCGGCGGCCGCGCCGCCCGCGTTCGAGCCGTTGCCGGCCGCCATCAGGCAGCCGAACAGGTATTCGCCGAGCGTCATCCACAGCCGCACGTTCCAGCGGCCCTTGTCGCCGCCTTCGCACAGCCAGTTCGCCAGACCGAAGTGATCGGGATGGCAGTGCGTGACGAGCACGCGCAGCACGGGCAGGCCGTCGAGATGCGTGTCGAAGATCTGCTCCCAGTGCGTGCGGATCGCATCCGACGAGATCCCGCAATCGACGATCGTCCAGCCGGCCTGCCCGTCGATCTCGTCGCGCAGCAGCCAGAGATTGATGTGGTCGAGCGAGAACGGCAGCGGCATGCGCAGCCAGCGCACGCCGGGCGCGACCTCGAACGTGTCGCCCGCGGCGGGCAGCGTGTCGGCGAAGGGATAGTCGAGTTGGTGTTCCAGTGCGTTCATCGGTGGGGCGTCTCGTCGTTGTCTGTGCGAATGCGCGCCGGCGGCGGGCCATGGCGGGCGTTGCGTCGATTCTATCGCCGTCCCGCGGAACGCGTGCCCGGCCGCCGCCGGCCCGTCAAAAAAAGTTCGTGCCAGAATCGGTTCCGTACCCGTATCTTTACGCGAAGATGCACCGAACGGTACCCAACGGTGGATAACCCGCCGCTTGCCGGCCGGCCATGCATCGCCGCAAAGTCTTTGAAAAGCCCGCTTGGGCGCTAAAATGGCGAGTGCTTACAGCCCCTCCCGAACGAGCCTGCACGCGATGAATCACTTCCCCAAACTGCTGTCGTCGCAGATCGGTTTCGACATCGCACAGACGATGCTCGAAAACTTCGATCGCCATTACCGGATCTTCCGCGAAGCGGCGGTCGATGCGAAGACGCTGTACGAGCGCGGCGACTGGCACGGGCTGCAGCGGCTCGCGCGCGAGCGGATCACGTCGTACGACGATCGCGTGAAGGAATGCGTCGAGGTGCTGGAAGACGAATACGATGCGGAGAACATCGACGACGAAGTGTGGCAGCAGATCAAGCTGCACTACATCGGCCTGCTCACGTCGCACTGCCAGCCCGAGTGCGCGGAAACCTTCTTCAATTCGGTGTGCTGCAAGATCCTGCACCGCTCGTACTTCAGCAACGATTTCATCTTCGTGCGCCCGGCGATCTCGACCGAGTATCTCGAGAACGACGAGCCGGCCGCGAAACCGACCTACCGCGCGTACTATCCGGGCACCGACGGGCTCGCGGTCACGCTCGAGCGTATCGTCACGAACTTCCAGCTCGAACCGGCGTTCGAGGATCTCGCGCGCGACATCGCGTGCGTGATGCAGGCGATCGACGACGAATTCGGCCGCTTCGACGAAGCGCCGAATTTCCAGATCCACGTGCTGTCGTCGCTGTTCTTCCGCAACAAGAGCGCGTACATCGTCGGCCGCATCATCAACGCCGACCGCGTGCTGCCGTTCGCGGTGCCGATCCGCCACGTGCGTCCGGGCCTGCTCACGCTCGACACCGTACTGCTGCGCCGCGACCTGCTGCAGATCATCTTCAGCTTCTCGCACTCGTATTTCCTCGTCGACATGGGCGTGCCGTCCGCGTACGTCGACTTCCTGTGCACGATCATGCCCGGCAAGCCGAAGGCGGAGATCTACACGTCGGTCGGCCTGCAGAAGCAGGGCAAGAACCTGTTCTACCGCGACCTGCTGCACCACCTGTCGCATTCGAGCGACCGTTTCATCATCGCGCCCGGGATCAAGGGCCTCGTGATGCTCGTGTTCACGCTGCCGTCGTTCCCGTACGTGTTCAAGATCATCAAGGATCAATTCCCGCCGCCGAAGGAAACGACGCGCGCGCAGATCATGGAGAAGTACCAGCTCGTGAAGCGTCACGACCGCCTCGGGCGGATGGCCGACACGCTCGAGTATTCGAGCGTCGCGCTGCCGCTCGCGCGGCTCGACCACGCGCTCGTGCGCGAGCTCGAGAAGGAAGTGCCGTCGCTGCTCGAATACGAGGACGGCAATCTCGTGATCAAGCACCTGTACATCGAGCGCCGGATGACGCCGCTCAACCTGTACCTGCAGAACGGCACCGACGCGGACGTCGAGCACGGCGTGAAGGAGTACGGCAACGCGGTGAAGGAGCTGATGAAGGCGAACATCTTCCCCGGCGACATGCTGTACAAGAACTTCGGCGTCACGCGCCACGGCCGCGTCGTGTTCTACGACTACGACGAGATCGAATACCTGACCGACTGCAACGTGCGCCGCGTGCCGCTGCCGCGCAACGAGGAAGACGAGCTGTCCGGCGAACCGTGGTATACCGTCGGCCCGCACGACATCTTTCCGGAGACCTACGGGCCGTTCCTGCTCGGCGACCCGCGCGTGCGCGGCGTCTTCATGAAGCATCACGCGGATTTTTTCGATCCCGCGCTGTGGCAGGCGAGCAAGGACAAGCTGATGCAGGGCGAATTGCCCGATTTTTATCCGTACGACGCAGCATTGCGCTTTTGCGTACGCTACCCCGCGCGCTTCGGCGCGACGGACCAGAACGACGGCGCAGGCGACGCGCAGCGCGCCGCCTGACGCCGGTTACACCGAACCCGCCAGCACCCTGATTTCCGCACACGGAATCCACACTGATGAACACCCAAGTCAATCCGCTTTCACACCTGTTCGACAACAACGACGCCTGGGTCAAGCGCAAGCTCGCCGACGATCCGGAGTTCTTCACGCGTCTCGCCGACCAGCAGGCGCCGGAATATCTGTGGATCGGCTGCTCGGATTCGCGCGTGCCGGCGAACCAGATCATCGGGCTGCCGCCGGGCGAAGTGTTCGTGCACCGCAACATCGCGAACGTCGTCGTGCACAGCGACCTGAACTGCCTGTCGGTGATCCAGTTCGCGGTCGACATCCTGCGCGTGAAGCACATCATGGTCGTCGGCCACTACGGCTGCTCGGGCGTGAACGCGGCGCTGCACAACCGGCGCGTCGGCCTCGCGGACAACTGGCTGCATCACGTGCAGGACGTGCGCGAGCGCCATGCGGCGCTGCTCGACGAATGGCCGGTGGGCGAAGCGCGCTATCGCCGCCTGATCGAGCTGAACGCGATCGAGCAGGTCGTCAACGTGTGCCGCACGACGATCGTCAACGACGCATGGGCGCGCGGCCAGTCGCTCACCGTGCACGGGCTCGTGTACGGCGTGCACGACGGGCGGATGCGCAACCTCGGGATGGCCGTGTCGAACTTCGACGCGCTCGACGAAACCTACAAGCGCTGCGTCGCCGCGCTCACCGCACGCGGCCAGCACGCACCCGACAACGACATGGTCGCGGCGGACGCGGCACGGCTCGACGACGTCGCGCAGGCGGTCGCCGACACGCTGAAGCCGTGCGGGGACGCGAAGTAACGCCGAAGCCTCCGCGGTGCCACAACGCGGCCACGACACGCATCGAACGAATCTGACGCCGGGACTGCCAAGGCGGTGCCAAGGAAAGGAGCGACGAGCATGAAAACCATATTGATCGTTGGCGCATCGCGCGGCCTCGGCCGCGAATTTGTCCGGCAATACCGGCGCGACGGCTGGAACGTGATCGCCACCGCGCGCGACGAAGCGTCGCTCGCCGCGCTGCGCGCGCTCGGCGCACAGGCGCATGCGCTCGACATCGCGCAGCCCGAGCAGATCGCGGCGCTCGGCTGGAAGCTCGACGGCGAGCGGCTCGATGCGGCCGTGCTCGTATCGGGCGTCTACGGGCCGCGCACCGAGGGCGTCGAGGCGATCACCGCCGAGGATTTCGACGCGGTCATGCATACGAACGTGCGCGGGCCGATGCAGTTGCTGCCGATCCTGCTGCCGCTCGTCGAGGATGCGCGCGGCGTGCTGGCGGTCGTGTCGAGCCGGATGGGCAGCATCGCCGAGGCGACCGGCACGACCGGCTGGCTGTACCGCGCAAGCAAGGCCGCGCTGAACGACGTGCTGCGGATCGCATCGCTGCAGACCCGCCACGCCGCCTGCATCTCGCTCCATCCCGGCTGGGTGCGCACCGACATGGGCGGCGCGCAGGCCGCGATCGATCCGGAAACCAGCGTGACCGGCATGCGCCGCGTGATCGCCGAATCCGGCGCGGACGTGTCGCAGGCAAACGGCCGGTTCTTCCAGTACGACGGCATCGAGCTGAGCTGGTGAGCATGCCGACAACCAATCGTCGTTAATTCCCGTTTCGCATGATTTTGAACCGACCTGACGCGTGCCCGTGCGGCGGCGCGTCCCCCGCTCCCGCCGGCAAAGCCCCGGCGCCGCGCTACGCGGCCTGCTGCGGCCGCTTCATCGACGGCGGCGAAGCCGCGCCGACCGCGCTCGAGTTGATGCGCTCGCGGTACAGCGCGTACGTGCTCGGCGCGACCGGCTACCTGCGCGCGACGTGGGCGGCGCGCACCTGCCCGCCCGATCTCGACACCGACCCCGACGCGCCCGACGCGCCGCGCTGGCTCGGCCTCGCGGTAAAACGCCATGTGCCGCTCGACGAACGGCACGCGGAAGTCGAATTCGTGGCCCGCTACAAGGTTGGCGGACGCGCTTACCGGCTCCACGAGACGAGCCGTTTCGAGCGCGACGAGCAGGGTTTCTGGCGCTATGTCGACGGCGAAGTAAGCGAACGCTGACAAATTGTTGCTGTGTCAGACGCCGGGTAATTCCCGCATTGCACAACCCGATTTTGTCGGGCTACGATGACCTCGAATTGGTCATGTTGCATGGCGGGGCTTACGAATGGCGTTCAGCAAGGTATTGGTGGGATGGATGGCGGCCGGTGCGCTGTCGGCCGCTCAGGCCGGTACGCTGCCGAACGCGAATACGGGTGCCGGCACCGCCAGCGGGCCGCTCGCCCACGCCGAGCGCTTCGATTACGGCGACTCGAACCTGCCGCAGGTCGCGGCCGGCCTCAACGAGCAGATCCTCCGCATTCCGGCCGATGCGTCGGGCTCCGTCACGCTCGAGGCGACGCTCTTCAAGCCGGACGGCCCCGGCCCGTTCCCGCTCGTCGTCTTCAACCACGGCAAGAACACCGGCGATCTCCATTTGCAGCCGCGCAGCCGGCCGCTCGCGTTCGCACGCGAATTCGTGCGTCGCGGCTATGCGGTGATCGCGCCGAACCGCCAGGGCTTCGCCGGTTCGGGCGGCACGTACCAGCAGGAAGGCTGCGACGTCGGCAAGAACGGCCTCGCGCAGGCCGCCGACGTCGACGCGACGGTTCGCTACATGTCGCGCCAGTCGTACGTCGATGCGTCGCGCATCGTCGTCGCCGGCACGTCGCACGGCGGCCTCGCATCGATCGCGTACGGCACCGAAGCCGCACCGGGCGTGCGCGGCATCATCAACTTCTCCGGCGGGCTGCGCCAGGACCTGTGCGACGGCTGGCAGCGCAACCTCGTCGACGCGTTCGACCAGTACGGCGCGCACACGGCCGTGCGGTCGCTGTGGCTGTACGGCGACAACGATTCGGTGTGGACGCCCGCGCTCGTCGCGCAAATGCACGACGCGTACGTGTCGCACGGCACGCAGGCCCGGTTCATCGATTTCGGCCGCTACAAGGACGACGCGCACCGGCTGATCGTCGATCGCGACGGCGTGCCCATCTGGTGGCCGGCCGTCAATGCATTCCTCGCGCAACTGAACCTGCCGACCTCGGTACGCTATGCGGTCGCGAACCCGCACGAGCCCAAGGCGACCGGCTATGCGTCCATCGACGCGGTCAACGCGGTGCCGTATGTCGACGAAGCCGGCCGCGAAGGCTATCGCCGCTTCCTGAACCAGCATCCGAGCCGCGCGTTCGCGGTGTCGTCGGCGGGCGCGTGGTCGTGGGCCGAAGGCGGCGACGACCCGATGGCGCTCGCGCTCGACAATTGCGCGAAGCAAGACGCGGGCGCGTGCCGGCTGTATGCGGTCAACGACCGCGTCGTGTGGAACGCGAACACGACGCAGACGGCCGACAACGGCGACGGCAACACGCGCGACACCGATACGCGCGCGCTGGCTTCGCGCTGACGCGCGGCGGCCCGCACGCCGCGCCCCTTCTGCTTTCTCCGCGGTTCTCCCGCTCGCGATCGCGCCGCGCGCCGTCGCATGCCGTTCCGGCAGCCCGTTTTCACACCCGATTCCGCAGATCATTCGGCCGCCGCCTTTCGCGCGTGACGTCACCTCGCTTCACCAACCCGCTCTACCGCGCCCTTCTTCGATCCCCGATTTTTCGCGATCGCGCCGCCCCGTACCCCGCGATTTTTCCTGTCGGGGGGTGTCACTCGAACGTCGTCATCTGCGGCCATTTCCACGCATCCGCCGCGTACCGTTCCGAGCGCCCCTGAACTGCGCCGAACTCCCGCTCCACAAGGCTTTGCGGCGTTTGTAACCGCTAGTGCAACGTGTCGCGGAACACGCTAATCTCAGCGCGTTTCGTGTCTCGCTGCGCGGCATCCCGTCGATGCCGCGCAGCCGTTTTACCCCCCGGAGTTGCCTTGAGTACGCCAGCCACCGACGACTGGGTCGCGCGCAGCCTGCGCGCGGTCTGGCATCCCTGCACCCAGATGAAGCATCACGAGCGCCTGCCGCTCGTCCCCGTCGCGCGCGGCGCGGGCGTGTGGCTGTACGACCGCGACGGCCGCCGCTACTTCGACGCGATCAGTTCGTGGTGGGTCAACCTGTTCGGCCATGCGAACCCGGACATCAACGCGGCGCTGAAGGACCAGCTCGACACGCTCGAGCACGCGATGCTCGCCGGTTGCACGCACGAGCCCGCGATCGAGCTCGCCGAGCGGCTGCACGCGCTCACCGCGCGCACGCTCGGCCATGCGTTCTTCGCGTCGGACGGCGCGTCGGCCGTCGAGATCGCGCTGAAGATGAGCTTCCACGCGTGGCGCAACCGCGGCCGCGCGGGGAAGCAGGAATTCGTCTGCGTCGCGAACAGCTATCACGGCGAGACGATCGGCGCGCTCGGCGTGACCGACGTCGCGCTGTTCAAGGATGCGTACGACCCGTTGATCCGCCATGCGCATGTCGTCGCGTCGCCCGATACGCGCGGCGCGCTGCCGGGCGAGACGGCCGCCGACGTCGCGGGACGCGCGCTCGCGGACGTGCGGCGCCTGTTCGCCGAACGCGGCGACCGGATCGCCGCGCTGATCGTCGAGCCGCTCGTGCAATGCGCGGCCGGCATGGCGATGCACGATCCGTCATACGTGCGCGGGCTGCGCGCGCTGTGCGACGAATTCGGCGTGCACCTGATCGCCGACGAGATCGCGGTCGGCTGCGGCCGCACGGGCACCTTCTTCGCGTGCGAGCAGGCCGGCGTCTGGCCCGATTTCCTGTGCCTGTCGAAGGGCATCAGCGGCGGCTACCTGCCGCTGTCGCTCGTGCTCACGCGCGACGACGTGTTCGCGGCGTTCTACGACGACGACACGACGCGCGGCTTCCTGCACTCGCATTCGTACACGGGCAACCCGCTCGCGTGCCGCGCGGCGGTCGCGACGCTCGACCTGTTCGCACGCGACGACGTGCTCGCGGCCAATGCCCGCAAGTCGGCGACGATGCGCGCGGCGCTCGCGCCGCTCGATGCGCACCCGCAGGTGCGCCACCTGCGCGAGCGCGGCACGCTGTTCGCGTTCGACGTCGCGCTCGACGGCGATGCGGCGCGCGGCTTCTCGCGGCGCTTCTTCGAACGCGCGCTGGAGCGCGAACTGCTGCTGCGCCCGATCGGCACAACCGTGTACCTGATGCCGCCGTACGTGATGAGCGACGACGACATCGCGTGGCTTGCGCAGCGCACGCGCGACACGCTCGACGCAACGCTGGAGGAAATCGGCCGATGACACAACAGCCCCCACGCTCACTTCGTTCGCTGTCGACCGGAGTTGGCGCTTCGGCGCTTACTCCGGTCCCATGCACGGCTCCCCCCGAGGGGGCTGCCGCCTCCCTCGGGACGGCCCGGCGGGAGGCAGTGACGAACCCTCTGCTCGACACCCTGCAACGCGGTCTCGCCGATCTCGACGCGCAAGGGCTGCGCCGTGTGCGCCGCACCGCCGACACCGCGTGCGACGCGCGCATGACCGTCGACGGCCGCGAGATCGTCGGCTTCGCTAGCAACGACTATCTCGGCCTCGCCGCGCACCCGGCGCTCGTCGCCGCGTTCGCCGAAGGCGCGCAGCGCTACGGTTCCGGCAGCGGCGGCTCGCACCTGCTCGGCGGCCATTCGCGCGCGCACGCGACGCTCGAGGACGAACTCGCGGGCTTCGCGGGCGGCTTCAGCGACGCGCCGCGCGCGCTGTACTTCAGCACCGGCTACATGGCGAACCTCGCCGCGATGACGGCGCTGACGGCCAAGGGCGCGACGATCTTCTCCGACGCGCTGAACCACGCGTCGCTGATCGACGGCATGCGGCTGTCGCGCGCGAACGTGCAGGTCTATCCGCATGCGGACACGGCCGCGCTCGCCGCGCTGCTCGAAGCATCGGATGCCGAAACGAAACTGATCGTCAGCGACACCGTGTTCAGCATGGACGGCGATGTCGCGCCGCTCGCCGAACTCGTCGCGCTGGCCGAACGTCACGGCGCATGGCTCGTCGTCGACGATGCGCACGGCTTCGGCGTGCTTGGCCCCCAGGGCCGCGGCGCGCTCGCGGCGGCCGCGCTGCGTTCGCCTCATCTCGTGTACGTCGGCACGCTCGGCAAGGCTGCCGGCGTCGCGGGCGCATTCGTGATCGCGCACGAGACCGTGATCGAATGGATGATCCAGCGCGCGCGCAGCTACATCTTCACGACGGCCGCGCCGCCGGCCGTCGCGCACGCGGTATCGGCCAGCCTGAAGGTGATCGCGGGCGACGAAGGCGACGCGCGACGCGCGCATCTCGCCACGCTGATCGAACGCACGCGGGCGCTGCTGCGCAACACGCGCTGGCAGCCGGTCGATTCGCACACGGCCGTGCAGCCGCTCGTGATCGGCAGCAACGACGCGACGCTCGCGGCGATGCGCGCGCTCGACGCACACGGCCTGTGGGTGCCCGCGATCCGGCCGCCGACGGTGCCCGTTGGGACGTCACGGCTGCGCGTATCGCTGTCGGCCGCGCATTCGTTCGACGATCTCGCGCGGCTCGAAGCCGCGTTGATCGAAGCCAGCGAGGAAGCTGCATGACGGCCCCGCTCTCCCTTTTCGTCACCGGCACCGACACCGAAATCGGCAAGACCTTCGTATCGGCCGCGATGCTGCACGGCTTCGCGCGGCACGGCCTGCGCGCGGCGGCCCTGAAGCCCGTCGCGGCCGGCGCGTATGAACGCGACGGCATCTGGCGCAACGAGGATGCGGACCAGCTCGACGCGGCCGCGAACGTCGTGCTGCCGCCCGAGCTGCGCACGCCGTTCCTGCTGAAGGCCCCGGCCGCGCCGCATATCGTCGCCGCGCAGGAAGGCGTGACGCTCGATCTCGACACGATCGTCGCGTGCCATCGCGAAGCGCTGACGCGCGCGGATGTCGTCGTCGTCGAAGGCGTCGGCGGCTTCCGCGTGCCGCTGAACGACACGCAGGACACGGCCGATCTCGCGGTCGCGCTCGGCCTGCCCGTCGTGCTCGTCGTCGGCGTGCGGCTCGGCTGCATCAGCCACGCGCTGCTGACGGCCGACGCGATTCGCCAGCGCGGCCTCACGCTCGCGGGCTGGGTCGCGAACCACGTCGACCCGGCCATGTCGTTCGCCGACGAGAACGTCGCGACGCTCCGCGACTGGCTCCAGCGCGAACACCACGCGCCGCTGCTCGGCCGCATCGCGCACATGACGCCGGCCGCCCCCGAATCCGCCGCGGCGATGCTCGACATCGCCTCGCTCGTCGAGACGCTGCGCACCGCGCGGCCTTGACTCAACTCATCCCCCAATCCCGCCCAGGACAGGAAAACGAAATGACCCAAGCCCAGACCGCCGCCGTGCAACCCGACGCGATTCCCGTGGCTGCGCCGGCCCCGCAGCGCTGGCGCGTCGCCGACGTCGTCGCGCTGTTCGCACTGCCGTTCAACGACCTGATCTTCCGCGCGCAGCAGGTGCATCGCGAGCACTTCGACGCGAACGCGGTGCAGCTGTCGACGCTGCTGTCGATCAAGACGGGCGGCTGCGAGGAAGATTGCGGCTACTGCTCGCAGTCGTCGCATCACGACACGGGCCTGAAGGCCGAGAAGCTGATGGACGTCGACACGGTGCTCGATGCCGCGCGCGCGGCGAAGGCGAACGGTGCGAGCCGCTTCTGCATGGGCGCCGCGTGGCGTAACCCGAAGGAGCGCCACATGCCGGCGCTGACCGAGATGGTGCGCGGCGTGAAGGAACTCGGCCTCGAGACCTGCATGACGCTCGGCATGCTCGAGGACGAACAGGCGCAGCAGCTCGCCGGCGCGGGCCTCGACTACTACAACCACAACCTCGACACGTCGCCGGAGTTCTACGGCCAGGTGATCTCGACGCGCACGTACCAGGACCGCCTCGACACGCTCGACCGCGTGCGCGATGCAGGCATCAACGTGTGCTGCGGCGGCATCATCGGGATGGGCGAATCGCGCCGCGAGCGCGCGGGCCTGATCTCGCAGCTCGCGAACCTGAACCCGTATCCGGAATCGGTGCCGATCAACAACCTCGTCGCGATCGAAGGCACGCCGCTCGAAGGCACGGCGCCGCTCGACCCGTTCGAATTCGTGCGCACAATCGCGGTCGCGCGCATCACGATGCCGAAGGCCGTCGTGCGCCTGTCGGCCGGCCGCGAGCAGCTCGACGATGCGATGCAGGCGATGTGCTTCCTCGCGGGCGCGAACTCGATGTTCTACGGCGACCAGCTGCTGACGACGAGCAACCCGCAGACGCAGCGCGACCGCGCGCTGTTCGAACGTCTCGGCATCCGCTCGAGCCAGGCCGACGCGCTGTCGGAAAACGCGTAAGCGGCACCCGCCGGCGGGCCCGGCCCGCCAACGAAAAAGCCGGGATGCGTCCCGGCTTTTTTACGCCCTTGCGCACCGCTCAGGTCGCGCCGCCCAGTGCGCGCGGCTCCATGAACGTGTGCCGGAAGTAGTCGCGCACCGCGTGCATCGCGGGGCTCAGCTCGATGTTCTTGCGCCACGCGAGGCCGACGCTCATCGGCGGCACCGGATCGCGCAGCACGATCGTCTCGATACGCCGCCCTTCGAGCGACCATGGGCGATACACCATGTCGGACAGGATCGCGACGCCGCTGCCGTTCGCGACCATACTGCGCACGGCCTCGACCGACGATGTGCGCAGGATCACGTTCGGCCGGTACGGTGTCTCGTTCCAGTAGCGCAGCGCCGTCTGCCCGGCCTCGTCCACCGTCAGCATCACGAACGGCTCGTGCGCGACCTCCGCAAACGTGACGCTCTCGCGACCGAGCAGCGGATGATGCGCGCCGACCCACAGCCGGCGCACCGAATGGATCACGGGCTCCAGCACGAGCTCGGGATTCGACACGTTCGACGTGAGCAGCACGGCCATGTCGTAGCGGCCCGCGATCAACCCTTCCTCGATCGACTCGCGGTTCAGCTCGTGCAGGTGGATCGTCAAGCGCGGATAGAGCGTATTCAGCCGCAGCACGTGATGCGGCAGGAAATAGCCGAGCACCGTGTAGCTCGCGGCGATCGCGAGCGTGCCGGTCAGCGTGCTTTCGAGATTCGGGATCCGCATCGCCTCGTCGACCGACGACAGGATCGTGTACGCATGATTGAGAAAGCGCCGCCCGGTATCGGTGAGCGTCACGCCCGCCGACGTGCGCAGGAACAGCTGCGTGCCGAGATTTTCCTCCAGCTCCTTGATCGCGCTCGTCACGGCCGACTGCGAGATCGTGAGCTGGATCGCGGCCTGCGAGATCTGTCCGAGCTCGGCGGTCGCGACAAAGTACTTGAGCTGTCTGAGGGTCAGGGCCATGTCGGGTGGAAAACTGATGGGTGCACGGCAAACATCATATCAACCGCCCCGCCGACGGCAATCCATGGCCACCCGACCCGCGCACACCCGCCTGCGGCGGCGCTGCGCGGTCGTATCGCGCGATATCTGAAAAATCGATACCGTTGCATACAAAAATAGAACTATTTTGACGCACCCCGCACGGCTAACCTGCGTTCAACACGGTTTCGGCGCACGCGAAACCGGAGAACCTGGAGGAACGAACCGTATGAGGAAGCACAGTGTCGACCTGAATTCCGACATGGGCGAAGGTTTCGGCCCGTGGACGATCGGCGACGGCGTCGACGAGCAGATCATGCCGCTCATCAGCTCGGCGAACATCGCCACCGGTTTTCATGCCGGCGATCCGAACATCATGGCGCGCACGGTGCAGCTCGCCCGCGACGCCGGCGTCGGGATCGGCGCGCATCCGGGCTTTCGCGATCTGGTCGGCTTCGGTCGCCGCACGATCACCGAAACGCCGCAGGCGCTCGTCCACGACATCCTGTACCAGCTCGGCGCGCTGCGCGAGTTCGCACGGCTCAACGGCGTAAGCCTGCAGCACATCAAGCCGCACGGCGCGCTCTACATGCACGCGGCGGCCAGCGAAGCGTTCTCGCGACTGCTGATCGAGACGCTGCAGCGCGTCGACCCCGGCCTGTGGCTGTACTGCATGGAAGCCTCGGTCACCTATCGCGTGGCCATGGAATACGAACAGCCGGTGATCCGCGAGTTCTACGCCGACCGCGACTACGACCGCAGCGGCTCGATCGTGTTCACGCGCCGCGTCGGGCGCCTCGACCCGCACCAGGTCGCCGACAAGGTGCTGCGTGCGTGCATCGACGGCAAGGTGCGCACGATCGACGGCGACGACATCGACATCGATTTCGATTCGGTCTGCATCCACAGCGACACGCCGGGCGCGCTCGACCTCGTACGCGCAACGCGCGATGCGCTGGTCCGCGAAGGCATCCGGACCGCGGGCCCGCGACCGCTCGCCGCCCATCACTGATACCGAGTCAAGGAGACGCACGATGGCATTGCACGATATCGTCAGCCCGCTGCCGGGCACGTTCTACCGGCGCCCGTCGCCCGATGCGGACTACTACGTCGCGGTCGATGCGACGGTCGCTGCCGGCGCCGTGATCGGCCTCGTCGAAGTGATGAAGCAGTTCACCGAGATCGAAGCCGATGCGGCCGGTCGCGTCGTCGAGCTGCTCGTCGAGGACGGCGAGCCCGTCGACGCAGGTCAGGTGCTGATGCGGATCGAGGGGTGACACGATGAAGCCGACAACCTCCCCCGACACGTTCTATCGCCCGTCGCGGATCAAGACCGTGCTGGTCGCGAACCGCGGTGAAATCGCGGTGCGCGTGATCCGCGCAGCGCGCGAGCTCGGCATGCGCACGGCCGCCGCGGTCAGCGACGCGGACCGCGACAGCCTCGCCGCGCGCATGGCCGACGAAGCGATCCACATCGGGTCATCGCATGCGGCCAAGAGCTACCTGAATCCGGCCGCGATCCTCGACGCCGCGCGGCAATGCGGCGCGGACGCGATCCATCCCGGCTACGGCTTCCTGTCCGAGAACGCCGCGTTCGCCGCGCAGGTCGAGGCGGCCGGGCTGATCTTCGTCGGGCCGGACTCGCAGGTCATCGCGACGATGGGCGACAAGGCGCGCGCCCGCGACACCGCACGGCGCGCGAACGTGCCGACGGTGCCCGGCAGCGACGGCGTCGTGCAGTCGCTCGACGAGGCCCGCGCGGTCGCCGCGCGCATCGGCTATCCGATCATGATCAAGGCGGCCGCGGGCGGCGGCGGGCGCGGCATCCGCGTCGCGCACGACGCCGCGCAGCTCGACGCCGAACTGCCGCTCGCGCAGCGCGAGGCGCAGGCCGCGTTCGGCGACGGCGGCGTCTATCTCGAACGCTTCATCGCACGGGCGCGACACATCGAGGTGCAGGTGCTCGGCGACGGCCGCGACGTCGTCCATCTGTTCGAGCGCGAATGCTCGCTGCAGCGCCGCCGCCAGAAGATCCTCGAGGAAGCGCCGTCGCCATCACTCACGCCGGCGCAGCGCGACGCGCTGTGCGCGTCGGCCACGCGCCTCGCGCGCGAAGTCGGCTACCGCAGCGCAGGCACGCTCGAATATCTGTTCGACGACGAGCGCGGCGAGTTCTATTTCATCGAGATGAACACGCGCATCCAGGTCGAGCATCCGGTGACCGAGGCGATCACGGGCATCGATCTCGTGCGGGAAACGTTGCGCATCGCCGACGGCGAGCCGCTACGGTTCGCGCAGCCGGACATCGCGATGCGCGGCGCGGCGCTCGAATGCCGGATCAACGCGGAAGATCCGCTGCAGGATTTCCGCCCGAATCCAGGCCGGATCGACGAACTCGTGTGGCCGACCGGCCCCGGCGTGCGCGTCGATTCGCTGCTCTATCCGGGCTACGTCGTGCCGCCGTTCTACGATTCGCTGCTCGCGAAGCTGATCGTGCACGACGAGAGCCGCGCGGCCGCGCTGCGGCGTCTCTCTCGCGCGCTCGGCGAGCTGCACGTCGGCGGCCTGAAGACCACCGCGCCGCTGCACGCCGCGCTGCTCGAGGACAACGACGTGCGGGCGGCCCGCTATCACACGAATTTTCTCGAAGCATGGATGCCGCAATGGCGCGAGGCCGCAACGGCCGCCGCCCGGCAGCACGAAACCGCAGGCGCCGCGCGCGTCGGGGAGGCCCTGTGACGACCCGTTATACGTTCGGCGGCGACGAGTTCGTGTTCGTCGAGATCAGCGAAGCGATGTCGCTCGACGCATTCTTCAAGGGCACGGCGATCACGCGCGAGCTGCGGCGGCGCGCGGTACCGGGCATCACCGAGATCTGCCCGGCGAACGCGTCCTACCAGGTGCGCTACGACCCGGACGTGATCGAGCCCGACACGCTCGTCGCGCTGCTGGAGACGATCGAGGCCGACGTCGGCGACACGCCGCTCGAACTCGACACGCGCATCATCGAGGTGCCGGTGCTCTACAACGACCCGTGGACGCACGAGACGCTGATGCGGTTTCGCGAGCGTCACCAGGACCCGTCGTCGACCGATCTCGAATATGCCGCGCGGATCAACGGCAAGCGCGACGTCGACGCCTTCATCGCCGCGCACTCGGGCTCGCCGTGGTTCGTGTCGATGGTCGGCTTCGTCGCGGGCCTGCCGTTCATGTACCAGATGGTCGAGCGCGAGCGCCAGCTCGAAGTGCCGAAGTACCTGCGGCCGCGCACCGACACGCCGAAGCTGACGGTCGGCCACGGCGGCTGCTTCGGCTGCATCTATTCGGTGCGCGGCGCGGGCGGCTACCAGATGTTCGGCGTGACGCCGGCGCCGATCTTCGATCCCGCGCAGCGGCTCGACTACCTGCGCGATTTCATGGTGTTCTTCCGGCCCGGCGACATCGTGAAGTTCCAGCCGATCGATCGCGACGCGTACGACGCCGCCGTCGCGGCCGTCGAAGCGGGCACCTTTTCGCTGCGCGTGTCCCCCGTGAAATTCTCGCTCGACGCGTTCCTGAGCGATCCCGATGCATACAACCGCTCTCTCGTCGAGGTGCTGCATGCCAGCTGACGCGCACAACCTGATCGAGGTCGTGAAACCCGGCCTCGCGACGTCGGTCCAGGATACCGGCCGGCAAGGCTACTACCACGTCGGCATCCCGCCGTCGGGCTCGCTCGACCAGTACGCGTCGCGCGCGGCGAACCTGCTGGTCGGCAATCCCGAACAGGCGGCCGTGCTCGAATGCACGCTGCTCGGCCCGGAGCTGCTGTTCCATGCGAACGCGCTCGTCGCCGTCACGGGCGCCGAGATGACGCCGAAGATCGACGGCGTCGGGCAGTGCTGCAACGTCGCGCTGCGGATCCGCGCGGGCAGCGTGCTGTCGTTCAACTACGTGAAGGGCGGCGCGCGGGCCTACCTGGCCGTCGCGGGCGGTATCGACGTGCCGGTCGTGCTCGGCAGCCGCTCGACCTATGCGCTCGGCGCGATCGGCGGCCACGCGGGCCGGCGTCTGCAGAAGGGCGACCGGCTGCCGATCGGCGCCGCACGCGGCACGCCTCGCGAAGGGCGCGAACTGCCGGCGTCGGTCAGCCGGCCGCTCGACAGCCAGGTCGAACTGCGCGTGCTGACGGGCCTGTACCACTACCGGCTGACCGACGCATCGGCACACACGTTCTTCGACGACGAATGGACGGTCGCGCCCGAAGCGGACCGCATCGGCTACCGCTACAAGAACGGGCGCCCGCTGCAGTTCCGGCCGCGCGAGCAACCATTCGGCGCGGGCGCCGATCCGTCGAACATCGTCGACGCGTGCTATCCGATCGGCTCGATCCAGGTGCCGGCCGGGCTCGAGCCGATCATCCTGCATCGCGACGCGGTGTCGGGCGGCGGCTACGCGACGATCGGCACGGTCATCAGCGCCGACATGGACCTGATCGGCCAGATGCAGCCGAACCATCGCGCGCGCTTCGTGCGCGTGACGATGGCCGACGCGCTCGCGGCGCGCCGCGAGTACCAGCGGCGCCTCGCGCTACTGCGCGCCGTGCTGCAGGACTGAGCGCCGGACGCCCGGCCTTCGTGCCGGGCGCCGTTCGCCGCCCGCCGCTTTCATCCTTCGCTTCCGTTTCCCGCCCGTGCGGCCGCGCGCGGCGCGGCGGGGACGCTTGCGCGCCATTTCTGCCGGACCGGTTGCCCGCCCGACGTCGGGGCAACCCCGCGGATCGCATGAGCCGCGGCCCAGACGTCGTCAGCTGTTTTGCTCATCGAGGAGCACGCTCATGGCCAACCTGGCTCAGGCCCGCACCGACGAGGATCTCGACCTGTCGACGCTCGCCATTCCCGATCACGCGCGCATGCCGCCCTTTTCCCTGACGATGGCGTGGTGGGCCGTATGCAGCGCGGTGTTCTACATCGTTGTCGGCGCGACGCTCGCGCTCTCCTACGGCGCGCGCAACGCGCTGATCGGGATGGCGCTGTCGGTGGTGTCGTACGGCATCGTCAATTCGATCATCAGCCGCTACGCGATCCGCACGGGCCTGTCGGTCGCGCTGTTCTCTCGCGTGCTGTTCGGCAGCGCGGGGGCGGCACTCGCGACACTGATCTTCTTCGCGACGGCGATCTACTACGCGGTGTTCGAAGGCTCGGTGATCGCGGTCGCCGCGCATCACCAGTTTCCGGCGCTCGATTACAAGTGGGCCGCGCTGATCGTCGTCTGCTACAGCGTGCCGCTCGTGTTCGGCAGCGTGCAGCACTGGCTCGACAAGTTCAACGGCGTGCTGCTGCCGTTCTACCTGCTCGGGCTGCTCGCGGCGGTCGGGCTCGCGACGGCCGAGTACGGCTATCACGCCGCCTGGCTCGATTTCGGGCCGCCGGGCGGCGCGCCGGCCGGCGGCTGGTGGCAGTGCTTCGTCTACTACATGGGCGTGTGGGTGCTGATGATGTTCACGTTCGACTACGCGCGCTTCGGCCGCAAGGAGGACGCCCGCTATCACGGCCGCTTCAACTTCGGGATGCCGTTCTATCTCGTCACGTTCCTCGTCAACGGCGCGGCCGGCATCTATCTCGTCAGCACGATTCCCGGGCTCGGCACGCTGTCGGAAGTATCGGTCGTGCTCGCGCTGCTGAAGCTGATGGGCGTGTGGGGGCTGCTGTTCGTGTGGGTCACGCAGTCGCGCATCAATACCGCCAACTACTACCTGGCGACAGTCAACATGCAGGCGTTCTTCCAGAAGGTCGCCGGCTTGCGCGCGCCGAAGTACGTGTGGGCGCTCGTGGTCGGTGCGGTCGTCTACGCGCTGATGATGGCCGACATCTTCTCGCGGATCCTGCAGGCGCTCGCGTACCAGGGCATCTTCGTCGTCGCGTGGGTCGGCGTCGCGCTCGCGCACATCCTGTCGACGCACTACGGGCAGCTCGTCGGCGACGACGTCGAGTGCCGCGACGCGCATGTACCGGTGTTCAATCCGGGCGGATTGACCGCATGGTTCGCGGGCGCGCTCGCGGGGCTCGTGCTGAACCAGGCGACCGGGTTCGCCGCGTCGCTGTCGGCGCCGGCGACCTTCGTCGTGTCGTGGGTGGTCTATCGCGCGCTGCTCGGCGCCGCGAAGCGGACCTGGTTCGTGCGGAATACGTGACGAGGCCGCGCCCGCGCCGGCGCGCCGCCATCGTCCGCGCCGTCCGGCGTGTCGTGCGTGGCGTCCGCCATGTGGCCCTCTCCCGGGATGGTGTCCCGGCATGTCGTGCCGGTGCGTGCGGTCGCGGCCGCCGTGCGCGTCACACGTGCGCCGCCGCACCGTCGAGCGCCGCGCGCACGCGCTCGACACGCTGTTCATCGACAGGCGCCAGCACCTCGCCGCGCGGCCGCACGCCCGAGCCGAAATGCACCGCGCGCACGCCGGTGGCGCGGACGAAATCGCCGACCGCGTCGATCGTGAGTCCCGAGCCGGCCAGCACCGTGCAGGTCGAGCCCGCCGCCTGCCGCACCAGCCGCGTGATCGTCGCGACCGCGTCGAGTGCCGACGGATGGCCGCCCGAGGTCAGCACCGACGTGACGGCCGGCACGCGCAGCAGCGCGTCGAACGCGGCGTTGAGATCGCGCGCGACGTCGAACGCGCGGTGGAACGTGAGTGCACGCCCGTCCGCGGCGGCCGCGATGCGGGCCAGCGCGCCGAGATCGACGTCGCCGCGCGCGTCGAGCGCACCGAACACGACACCGTTCGCGCCGGCCGCGACGGCCGCGCGCACGTCGCGCTCGATCACGCGCAGGTCGTCGGCGTCATAGACGAACGACCGGCTGTGCGGGCGCACGATCACGTTGACGGGAATCGGCACGGCGGCCACGACGGCCTCGATCAGGCCGACGCTCGGCGTCAGCCCGCCTTCGGTGATCGCGGTCACGAGTTCAAGGCGGTCGGCGCCCGCCCGGGCGGCGGCCTTCGCATCGCCGACGGTCGTGGCGATCACTTCGAGGAGGACGGAAGAAGCAGCGTTTCGGTTCATGGGCGGCCCGCGAATCGTCTGGACAATTCGCGCATCCTAGCCGAGCCGCGCGACGGGCGCCAGCGTGCCGGCCGCCGCACGCGTCAGCGTCGCCGTACGAGCCACACGCCGGCCAGCGCGGACAGGCCGGTCACGACGGCACCGGGCGCGAACCGGAACATCCGCGCATTCATGTCCACGCCCTGCTGCTGCATCACGTCGACGAACCCGGGCGCCAGCAGGAACGACGCCCAGCCGATGACCCCGAACGCGGTGGTCGCGGTCGCGACGAGCAGCGCGATGCCCGCACCGCGCGCACGCGGCCGGAATGCGCCGGCAAACGCGCCCGCGGCCAGGAGCACGGTCGACAACACGAACAGCACGGCGGCGAATACGACCATCGCGCCCGCCTGGCCGACTTTCATGAACGCGACCATCTGCGCGGCGATCACGCAGCAGCCCGCGATCGCGAACAGCACGATCGCGAGCCCGTTGCGCACGACGCTCACGCGAGTGCCTGACGGAAATACGCGGTCGCGGGGCGCCGGAACAGCAGGTAGATGAACAGCGCGAACAACAGGAAGCCGGGAATCAGCACCGCGAACATCGACGCCGGCATGTTGACGAACGAAAACGCGAAACCGAACACGGCCGTCGCGACGTAAGCCTTGCGCGACCACTCGCGCCCCTTGAGGATCGCGATGCCGATCACGACGTTCGCGGCTTCGAGGATCACGCCGATGCCGAGCGTCGCCCAGACGGGCAGCAGGTAGTGCGACAGCAGTGCCTGGGTGGTCGGCATGCCGATCGAGAACGGCGTATAGACGCACGTGATCGCGTTGGTCACGATGATGATCCACGCGACGATGGTCAGCGAAATCGGTCTTTTCATTGTGTTGTCCTTTTATTCGCCGCCATGGTGGCCCCCGGGACGGCGCGATCGCGGTCACGACGGCCGCGGTCGCGCCATTGTCGGGGAAGCACGCGGCGAACGCAACGGCCGGCCGGCGCCGGGCGTCAGGGTCGCCGCCTGCCGTGCGCACGCCGCTAGCCGGCTTCCGCTTCGTCGTCGGTCCAGTCGATATCGCCGCACAGCACGCGCTGCGCATCGCCGACGCGCACGGCCACCGACAGCGTCACGCACGGCTGCGCCTCGTTGATCGACAGGTACGGCCGCGTGACCTGCACGCGCCCCGGTTCGGCGATCGCCGTGCGGAAATACGGCCGGCGCAGCCAGTTCGCCCCCTGCGCGTCCGCCAGCGGCGAGAAGCGCGCCTCGCTCAGCGCGCGGTCGGCGCGCAGCACGACGTTGCGGCCCGACTGGCGGCCCTGCGCGTCGAGCAGGAAGCAGCACGCCGCCGCGTCGAGCGCGAGGAAGTTCCAGCACACCTCGTCGAGCGGCTCGCCGGCCGCGAGACGCTCGGCCGCACGCTCGAACGCACGCAGGTACGGCGCGAGCCGCTGCGTGTCGCGCCGCTCGCGCGCTTCGGTCTGCTGACGAAAGCGCTCGGTCAGCTCGCCGATGCAGCCCGTCGCGGCCGCGCTGTCGGGCAGCCCCGGCGCCGGGCGGCCGAAGTAGTAGCCCTGCACGAAATCGGCCTCGCACGACAACGCGATCTGCGCCTCGTGCTCGGTCTCGATCCCCTCGACGAGCACGAGCTTGCCGGCCTCGTGCAGCAGCGTCACGAGCCCGTGCAGGATCGCGGTGAGCCCCGTGCGGTGTGCCGCGTGCGACAGCATGATCCGGTCGAGCTTCACGATGTCCGGGTTCAGTTGCCAGATCCGTTCGAGATTCGAGTGGCCCGCGCCGAAATCGTCGAGCGCGATCAGGAAGCCCTGCGCGCGGAATTCGCGCACGGCCTCGGCGAGCCGCTCGACGTCGTCCGCGCGCTGTTCGAGCACTTCGAGCACGATGCGGCGCGGCGGCATGCCGAGCCGCTTCAGGTTCGCGAGCAGCGCGGCCGCCTGGAACGGGTCGGTGAGCACGCCCGGATGGACGTTGAGAAACAGCCATTCGCGCTCGGCGCCGAGCAGCGCGAAGTTCTCGAGATGCAGCGCCTGCGCGAGCCGGTCGAGCTGCAGCAGCTCGCCATGGCGCGCGGCTTCGCCGAACACGTCGAGCGGCGACACGGCGCGGTCGAGCGCATCGTGCGCGCGCAACAGCGCCTCGTAGCCGACCGCACGCTGGTGCGACAGGCTGAATATCGGCTGGAACACGCTCGTGAGCGTCAGGTCGCGATGCTGCGTCGCCAGACGTTCGAGGCCGGAACTCATCTCCCGCTCGAACCGGTACGGCGACGCGGCGGGCGGACGCTCCTGTTGCACGATCGTCATGCCTTCCTCCTGGTGATGCACTCGAGCGCGCCGTCCGACGAAACGGACGGCGCGCGCAATGTCATGGTTGGACCCTCGGTTGCCCGGTCGATGCCGGGCGGCTGACCAACCTCAAGCAAGCTCCGTGCGAGGTGCCGACAACCCGTGCGCCGCGTGGGCGCACGGGGCTGCCGCACCACCGCGGCGCACGTCGGACGCACCATTCTCGTGCGCGCGCACCGGCCGCTCGAGCGCATCCGTCACGCCGGCACGCTACACTCCGTCCGATCGTTTCATTCCCCGTATTCGCCGTATCGATGGAAATCGTCTTCACCGTCCTGATCCTGCTGCTCACCGTCGCGCTGTCCGGCGCCGTCACGCGCATCCTGCCGTTCCAACTGCCGCTGCCGCTGATGCAGATCGCGTTCGGCGCGATGCTCGCGTGGCCGAAGCTGAACCTGCACGTCACGTTCGATCCCGAAATCTTCATGCTGCTGTTCATTCCGCCGCTGCTGTTCGCGGACGGCTGGCGGATTCCGAAACGCGAGCTGTACCTGCAGCGCCGCGCGATCCTGATGCTCGCATTCGGGCTCGTGTTCATGACGGTACTCGCAGTGGGTTATTTCGCGCATTGGCTGATTCCCGAGTTGCCGCTGCCGATCGCGTTCGCGCTCGCGGCCGTGCTGTCGCCGACCGACGCGGTCGCGCTGTCGGGCATCGCCGGCCGCGGCCGGATCCCGCCGCAACTGATGCACATCCTCGAAGGCGAGGCGCTGATGAACGACGCGTCGGGCCTCGTCGCGCTGAAGTTCGCGATCGCGGCCGCGCTGACGGGCATGTTCTCGCTGCGCGACGCGTCGATCACGTTCGTGATCGTCGCCGCCGGCGGGCTCGCGACGGGCGCGATCGTGTCGTGGGCGTTCAGTGCGCTGTCGACGCGCGTCCTGAACGCCGAGCAGGAAGGCGATCCGGCCCCCGGCATCGTGATGACGCTGCTCGTGCCGTTCGCGGCCTACCTGTTCGCCGAGCACCTCGACCTGTCGGGCGTGCTCGCGGCCGTATCGGCCGGGATGATGATGAACTACACGAGCTTCTCGCGCAAAAGCACCGTCGCGTCGCGCGTGCGCGCCGAAAGCACGTGGGCGATGATCGAGTTCGTGTTCAACGGCATGGTGTTCATCATGCTCGGGCTGCAGTTGCCGCACATCATCGGCCGCACGCTCGTCGACGCGCACCACACGAGCGACGCGCTCGTCGGCCGGATGATCTTCAACGTAGGCGCGATGATGATCGCGCTGTATGCGATCCGCTTCCTGTGGGTCTGGCTGCTGCGCTGGTTCGCGAGCCGCCGCGCCGCGCGCCAGGGCCTCGCGGGCACGATGGCCGGCGTGCGCACGATCGCCGTGATGACGGTCGGCGGCGTGCGTGGCGCGGTCACGCTTGCCGGCGTGCTGTCGATTCCCGTCGCGCTGTCCGACGGCGCGCCGCTGCCGGGGCGCGACACGGCGATCTTCGTCGCGTCGGCCGTGATCCTCGGCTCGCTCGTCGTCGCGGTGATCGGCCTGCCGCTGCTGCTGCGCGGCGTGCGTTCGTCGCGCAGCCCGCTCGGCAACGAGGAACGCACCGCGCGCGCCGCCGCCGCGCAGGCCGCGATCCGCGCGATCGACTCGTCGCACGACGCGATCTCGACCGATCTCGACGAATCGGGCGCCGCGCGCTGCGCGGACATCTCCGCGCGCGTGATGGACCAGTACCGCCGCCGGCTCGCCACGCTCGCCGAGGAAGGCCCCACGCCGCGCGCGGAAGCGAAGCAGGCCGAGACGATGGAGCTGCAGATGCGGATCGCGGCCGTGCGCGCTGAACGCTCCGCGCTGTACCGGCTGCGCAGCGACAGCAAGATTTCCGACGAGACGCTGACGAAGCTGATCCGCGAGATCGACCTGTCGGAGACCGCGCTGTCGACGCGCAAGAAAGGCATTCTCTGACGGGCCGGCGGCTGCCTGGACGCAGCAGCCGCCCATGAAAAAACGGCGACGCGAAGGCGTCGCCGTTGTCGCATCCGCCCGCGTTCGCGTTACTTCGCGACGACGACCGGAATTCCCTTCAGCATGCCCGCGCCCTTCATCTCGTCGAGCGCACGCTGCACGGCCGCGCTCGTCGCCGCATCGATGCCGAGCTGCAGCGCGAGCTCGCGCTCCGCGCGCTTTACGCCGGCCAGGTTGCGCACCTTCACGTGACCGAAGCCGCGCACGCGCGCATGCAGGTCGGCCAGCTGCGCGACCTGCTCCGCATTGCCGGCCGTCAGCGCGGCAAGCGCACGCGCGAGCGTCGTCTCGTAATCGTCGGCGAGCGCGCGCTCCATCTTCCGCTCGACGGTGCGGCCGAACGGATCGAGCCACGTGCCGCGCAGGCTGCGCACGCGCGCCAGCATCCCGAATACCGGCCACATCCACTGGCCGAACACGCGCTTCTTCGGCGCGCTGCCGTCGCTGCCGGCCTTCGCGACCGTCGGCGGCGCAAGGTTGAACTTCACGCGATACGTCTGCCCGGGCACACCTTCGAACTGTGCCTCGAGCGCCGTGCGGAATGCGTCGTCCGCGTAAAGCCGCGCGACCTCGTATTCGTCCTTCACCGCGAGCAGCCGGTAGAACGTCGTCGCGACCGCGCGCGTCAGCGCATCGTCGCCCTTCGCGCGCGTCGCGTTCACGAGCGCACGGTAGCGCTCGACGTAGCGCATGCCGCCGTACGCATCGAGACGCGCTTCGCGATCGGCGATCAGCTCGGCGAGCGTCTCCAGCGCGGCATGCACGGCCACCGTATGACGCGCGTTCCACAACGCATCGAGGCCCGCCGCGTCGCCGGCCGCCATCCGGCCGATCGAGAACGCGAGCTTGTTCATCGGCACCGCGACGTTGTTCAGCTCGATCGCGCGCATCATCGCGGCGAGCGACACCGGCACGAGGCCGAGCTGCCACGCATAGCCGAGCATCAGGATGTTCGCGCCGATCGAGTCGCCGAGGAATTTCGCGGCGAGCGCCTGCGCGTCGCAGCTCGACAGGTAGCCGTCGCCGGCCGCATGGCGCATCTTTTCGAGCAGCGCGTCCGCATGCAGGTTCGCGTCGGGGTTCTGCACGAACGACGCATTCGGGATCCGGTGCGTGTTGACGACGATCCGCGAGCGCTCGTGACGCACCGTCTGCAGCGCCTCGGCGCTCGCGCCGACGACCATGTCGCACGCAAGCAGCACGTCGGCCTGCTGCGTGTCGATGCGCACCTGGTTCAGCCATCGGTCGCTCGACGCGATCCGCACGAACGACAGCACCGAGCCGCCCTTCTGCGCGAAGCCCATGAAGTCGAGCACCGATGCGCTCTTGCCTTCGAGGTGCGCGGCCATGCTGATCAGCGCGCCGACCGTCACGACGCCCGTGCCGCCGACGCCCGTCACGAGCATGTCGAACGGCGCCGCGTCGAGATGCGTCGCCGGCACCGGCAGCGCATCGACGCGCGCGGCGAGCGCCGCTTCGTCGAATGCCGCGCCCGCGGCCTTCTTCAGCGCCGCGCCTTCGACCGTCACGAAGCTCGGGCAGAAGCCGTTCACGCACGAATAGTCCTTGTTGCACGACGACTGGTCGATGCGGCGCTTGCGGCCGAGCGGCGTTTCGAGCGGCTCGACCGACAGGCAGTTCGACTGCACGCCGCAGTCGCCGCAGCCTTCGCACACCGCGTCGTTGATGAACAGGCGCTTGTCCGGGTCGGGGAATTCGCCTTTCTTGCGGCGGCGGCGCTTCTCGGCCGCGCAGGTCTGGTCGTAGATCAGCACGGTGACGCCCGGCGTCTCGCGCAGCTCGCGCTGCACCGTGTCGAGCTCGCTGCGGTGATGGAACGTCGTGCCGGCCGGGAACTGCCCGTGATGGCCGTCGTACTTCTCCGGCTCGTCGGACACGACGACGAAGCGCGACACGCCTTCCGCCTCGACCTGCCGCGCGATCTGCGGCACCGAGATGCTGCCGTCGACCGGCTGGCCGCCCGTCATCGCGACCGCGTCGTTATAGAGGATCTTGTACGTGATGTTCGCCTTCGCGGCGACCGCCTGGCGGATCGCGAGGATGCCCGAGTGGAAGTAGGTGCCGTCGCCGAGGTTCTGGAACACGTGCTTCGTGTTGGTGAACATCGCGTGCGCGGCCCAGTCGACGCCCTCGCCGCCCATCTGGATCAGCCCCGTCGTGTCGCGCTCCATCCACGACGCCATGAAGTGGCAGCCGATGCCGGCCTGCGCGATCGAGCCTTCCGGCACCTTCGTCGACGTGTTGTGCGGGCAGCCCGAGCAGAAGTACGGCGTGCGCTTCACCGCGTCGGCCTCGTTCGACAGGATCTGCGGCGCGACGAGATCGACGACACGTTCGCGGCGGTCGAGCGCCGGCTTGTGCCGCGCGAGCCATTCGGCGAACACGGGCAGGATGCGCGACGGGCGCAGCTCGCCGAGCTCGGACAGCAGGCAGGCGCCGGCAGCGTCGTGCTTGCCGAGCACGCGCGGGCGCGCGCCTTCCGTGCGGTTGTACAGGTAGTCCTTGATCTGCTGCTCGATGACCGGGCCTTTCTCCTCGATCACGAGCACTTCGGCCAGCCCGTCGACGAAGGTCTCGACCCGCGTCATCTCGAGCGGATACGACAGGCCGACCTTGTAGATCCGCACGCCGGCCGCGTCGAGGTCGGCCACCGTCAGGTCGAGACGGCGCAGCGCTTCCATCAGGTCGAGATGCGCCTTGCCGCAAGTGACAATGCCGACGTTCGCCTGCGCGCTCGGCGCGATCCACTTGTCGATGCTGTTGGTGCGCGCGAAATGGCGCACCGCGTCGAGCTTCGCGGCGAGGCGCGCCTCGATCGTGAGGCTCGGCAGGTCGGGCCAGCGGTTGTGCAGGCCGCCCGCCGGCGGCGTGAAGCCCGCCGGCGCCGGCCACTGCGTCTGCAGCGTGTCGAGGTCGACGGTCGAGCCCGACTCGACCGTTTCCGAGATCGCCTTGAAGCCGACCCACGCGCCCGAGTAGCGCGACAGCGCCCAGCCGTACAGGCCGAATTCGAGCATGTCGGCGATGTTCGCCGGGTTCACGACCGGCATGTGCCACGCGATCATCGCGAAGTCGCTCTGGTGCGGCATCGACGACGACACGCAGCCGTGGTCGTCGCCCGCGACGACGAGCACGCCGCCATGCGGCGACGAACCGTATGCGTTGCCGTGCTTCAGCGCGTCGCCGGCGCGGTCGACGCCCGGGCCCTTGCCGTACCACATCGCATACACACCCTCGACCGTGCGCTCGGGATCGGCCTCGACGCGCTGCGTGCCGAGCACGGCCGTGCCGCCGAGTTCCTCGTTGATCGCGGGCAGGAAGCGCACGCCGCTGGCGTCGAGCAGTTTCTGCGCCTTCCACAGCTGCTGGTCGACCATGCCGAGCGGCGAACCGCGATAGCCGCTGACGAAGCCGGCCGTGTCGAGCCCCTGCTCGATGTCGGCCGCGCGCTGCATCAGCAACAGGCGCACCAGCGCCTGCGTGCCGGTCAGGAAGATCCGGCCGCGCGTCGCGGTCAGGTTGTCGGTCAGGCGGTAGTCGGACAGGGCAGGCGTGCCGTCGACAGGCAAGCGGGCGGTCATGGGGGATATCTCCTGATTATGCTGTTCTGGGCTGCGCGGCGGGGCGTCGGGCGACGCGTGGGCGCCGGCAGCGAATAGCTCTATTTTTTCGCGCGCAGACGAGAATGTTTTTTCTCATCTTGCTCGGACGGGCTCGCAGCGAGAAAAACTGCGCAGCTTTTCATCCGGATTTGAGAGAGTTTTCGCGCGCGGCGTGGAGCGGGATGGGCGGGGCGTCGGGACGGGCGGACGGTTTGCCGGGAAAGCCGGTGCGCGTCCGCAGGCCCCCGCCGGCACGGCGGCGGGCGCTCGCGCCCCGCGTGACAAGGGTTTGGGCGGCTGGATGCAGTCACCCTCACCGTTGGAATGCACAGCGTTCCGATTGATCGGGGGCGCGGGATGTCCACAATGCCGCGCCCTTCAGCCGATCGGGCTCGGGTGCTCACCGTTCGAATGCACAGTGTTTCGAGTGGCGTCGAGGTCGGGATATCCACATCCGGAATCGGTATCCGGTTCGCTCGGGCGCCGACGCTCACCGTTGAAATTCACAGCGCGGCGAGTGGGTTTTAGCGGTGGATATCCACATCGGGTTCGGCTCGTTTCGTCGATCGGCTGTTCACCCTGACCTTTCGGATACACGGGATCGCAAGTGGGTTCGCCGGCTGGATTTCCACGTCGGCACACGCACGCTGCTCAATCGCAGGCCGGTACTCACCGTCGAGATACACGGGGCTTCGGGTGGCTGCTGTGGCCGATGCCCACGTCCAGACCGGCACTGCCGCCCGGTCGCGCGTGGACCCTCACCGTCGGAAACCACAGCCCTTCGAGTGGCTGCGGTGGCAGTTGTCCACGCCCGAATCGGCATCGCCGCCGGGCTTCGCGCGCACCCTCACCGTTGAAAACCACAGCCCTTCGAGTGGCTGCGGTGGCAGTTATCCACGCCCGAATCGGCATCGCCGTCAGGCTTCGCGCGCACCCTCACCGTCGGAAACCACTGCCCTTCGAGTGGCTACGGTGGCAGTTGTCCACGCCCGAATCGGCATCGCCGTCGGGCTTCGCGCGCACCCTCACCGTTGAAAACCACAGCCCTTCGAGTGCGTTGGAGAGACGGATATCCACATGGGCGCGAATCCGCTGGTCAGCCGTGGACGTGCATTCCCGTGAGCCGCGACGACCGGGAGTCCGCGTCGGCATCGGTACGCAGCCCGATCGGTGCTGACACTCACCTGTGAAATACACAGTGCGTCGAGTCGTTTCGTTGGCCGGATATCCACACTGGAATCCGCATTGCCTTCGATCGCGTGCTCTCACCCGAGCCTGAAATGCATGGCGCTTCCGACGGCGTTGTCGGCCGAACGGCCGCATCGTGGCCTGCCGTCTGTCGATCGCGTGCTCGCGCTCACCATTGAATTGCACAGCGTGTCGAGTCGCTCGAGGAGACCGACTTGCGCGATGAAATCTGCTCGTGGCGGACCACGCACCGGCACTCACCGTTAGAATGCACAGCCCTTCGAGTGGCTTCCGGAACCGGATATCCACGTCGTCGCGCACGCACGGCTCGGTCACGCATTCGCGCGTTCGGCTAGAATGCGCGGCGCCCCGAACCACCCCCAAGGTCGGGAAACCGCGCCAGAGCACGCGCATCGCATGATCGGGCATCAACACTCACCGTTCAATTTCACAGCATTTCGCGTCGTTCGGCGGGTCGGTTATCCACAACCCTCTTCATGCATTACGCGGCATCCGGTCATCCTCACCGGTGCAATGCACAGGGCGGCGATTCGTTCAGGTGCGCGGATATCCACAACGGATCGCGCGAAGAAGCGTTCATCGGCACATCGGCAGAAACGGTTCGAGCATCGGCCCACTGAAATCCGGCGATCACCGAAAAGCCTTGTCCAGACGGCCTCGGCGGCACCCTCACCGTTCAAATGCACAGCATTTCGAGTCGCGCGGGCGGTGAGTTGTCCACATCCGTCCCGTGGCGCTTGCTCAAAGCCGACACGCGCGCCGGGGCAGCCTCACTCGGCAATCGACCGGATGACCGTCGCCGGATTGCCGCCGACCAGCGTATCCGGCGGAACGTCCCGGGTAACGACGGCTCCGGCCGCGACGACCGAATTCTCGCCCACCGTCACGCCGCCGATGATCGTCGCGCCGGCGCCGATCCAGACGTTTCGTTCGATCACGATCGGCTTCGCGACGACGAAGTCGCGCCGCCTCGAAGGTTCGACGGGATGGCCGGACGTGATGAGGCTGACGTTCGGCCCGATCATCACGTCGTCGCCGATCTCGAGCCCGCCCAGGTCGTAGAACGTGCAGTTCTGGTTGACGAACACGTTGCGTCCGAGCTTCATGCCGGCGCCGCCCGTCGCATGGAACGGCGGGATCAGCCGGAAGCCGTCGTCCACCTGCACGCCGATCAGTTCGCTGAACAACGCGCGAACTTCAGCCGCATCGTCGAACGTCAGGCGGTTGAGCCGCGCGGCGATTGTCATCGCTCGCCTGATCTCGGCCACCATGGCCGTCGATTCCGGCGTTCTTCGCGGAATGATCGTGGTGCGGTCGTCGTTTGCCATGCGTGACTTGTCTCCAATGATTCGCGCGTTTCGCAACGCGTCGGCGATCGTGGCCGAATGCTTGCGTTGCCGGATGCGCGGGTGCTGCGGGATCGGCGATGCGGATTGTAGTGATGCCGACTTATGCCGGAATTTTTCATAACTAGTTTTAATATAACTAGTTAACAAATGACTTCATTATGCAGCAGGCTCTGCCCGGCCTGCTGCCCGGTTCCGTCTGACACAACGCATCGAACCAGGCACGCGCAGTCGGGCTGCCCCTCGCCGGGCGCCCCTAGCCGGGCGCCCCTGTCCGAACCTCCTGCGCTCGGGTACGCTTGAGCATCCACCGGACCGACACCGGCATCCAAACGCGGAGGCGCGATGAAGCTCTACTACTGGCCGAAGACCCGGGCATTCCGGGCGTTGTGGATGCTCGAGGAAATCGGCGTGGTGTACGAACTCGTGCCGATCGACCTGCGCTCGCACGAACAGGGCAGCGACGCGTTCGTGCAGGTCAACCCGATGGCCAAGCTTCCCGCGCTCGACGACGGCAGCGCGCCGTTCGCCGAATCGGGGGCCGTGCTGCTCTATCTCGCCGACTGCTGCCCGGGCGCCGGGCTCGGCGTCGCGCCCGACGATCCGCTGCGCGGCCGTTTCCTCCAATGGATGTTCTTCACGCCGACCTGCCTCGAACCGGCGATGGCCGAGAAATTCATCGGCGCGTCGGGCAATCCGGTCGCGTTCGGCTGGGGCAACATCACACGCGTGCAGCGCGCGCTCGCGCAAGCGCTCGCCCATAACCCGTGGCTCGTCGATGACCGCTTCACCGCGGCCGACCTGCTGCTCGCCAGCACGCTGAAGAGCGCGTTCGACGCGCATCTGCTGCCGCACGAAGGCGTGCTCGGCGACTATGTCGCGCGAGCCGAGGACCGCGACGCGTTCCGTCGCGCGGTCGCGATCGAACAGCGCGAAGCGGCGCGTCTGCTTCACGCGTGACGTAGGGGCGCCGCCGGCGGCGCCCAGGCGCGCTTACGCGGCCGGGCCCGGCGCCGCGCCGCCGCCTTCGGCCTCCACCACGCCCGGCGACCCGCGCTCGTCGGTGTCGGCGTCGACCGGCACCACCTCGTGAAAATGCGTGTAGTCGATGTGCGTGATGCCGCCTTCGTCGTGCATCAGGTCGACATAGCGGTGACGCCAGCGGATCTCCCCATGCTCCCATAAGTGACGCGCCTGCATGACCTGCGCGGTCGTTTCGTCCGAGCCCTCGATCGTGATCAGCAACGACGCGTCGCGCGCGGCGAGCGATTCGGGCGTCTCGCCGAACAGCGCGCTCGATTCGTCGATCACGTGCATCAGGTTCCAGCCGAGCAGGAAGATCGGATGCTCGCTGCGCACGAGCGGCAGGTCGTGGATCTTGCGCAGCGTGTAGCCCTCGTGCGTGCCTTCGACGCGCATCAGCCGCAATTTAGCCTGCGCTTCGGCAATCACGTTCTGGCGCGCATTCGCGGCGCGCACCATCAGCGTCATCCGGCCGTTCAGCGGCCGCACGATCGCATAGCGCGCGAACAGGATCTTCGCCTGCGGCCGCGAAAACCGCGCGAACACGAGCCCCGTGGCCAGCGCGATGCCCGACATCCCGACGAAGATCTCGAACGTCGCGACGAGATGCGCATAAATGGTCTGCGGATGCATGTCGCCGTAGCCGACGGTCGCGAGCGTCTCGACGCTGAAGAAGAACGCGCCGCCGAAGCCGGCCGGCGACTGGTTCGCGATCGGCGCGCGGCCGAGCAGGTAGAGCGTCGCGAAGCCGCCGTTGAGCAGCAGGAACAGTACCGCGAGCGACAGGAAGAACACGGGCCAGCTCACCGTCAGCGCGCGGTGATAGAAGTCGCGCCAGCCAAGCGGCGGCATCCCGTAAGCGATCACCGGGCGGTTGCCCGACCAGAGCTTGCGGCCACGGCCGCGGGAGGCTGGGGAGGACGAATCGACGTTCATCGCGCGGTGCCGGTTGCAGGGAGGCGATGAGCGTAGCACGCGCGGCGGCGGCCGGGAATGCGTGCCGCTTCGGAACGGAAATCCGCCGCGTCGCCGGACGCACGCGGCCGCCGGCGCAAAAAAACCGGCCGCGTAAGCGGCCGGCTGCGTCGTCGTCGTGCGGACAAGCGCGCGGTACGCGCCGCGCTCACTTCCGGTCGACGATCACCTGGTCGAACGTGCCGCCGTCGGCGAAATGGGTCTTCTGCGCGTTGGCCCAACTGCCGAAGACCTGCTCGACGCTGAACGTCTTCAGCGGCTTGAACTCGGCCGCATGCTTCTTCAGCACGTTCGCGTCGCGCGGGCGCAGATGGTGCTGCGCAATGATTTCCTGCGCTTGCGGCGTGTACAGGTAGTCGAGATACGCCTGCGCGACCTTGCGCGTGCCCTTCTTGTCGACGACCTTGTCGACGACGGCGACGGGCGGCTCCGCAAGGATGCTCGCCGACGGATACACGGCGTCGAACTGCGCGCCCGACGCGCCCGTATCCATCAGCGCGACTTCGTTCTCGAACGTGACCAGCACGTCGCCGATGCCGCGCTGCGTGAACGTCGTCGTCGCTCCCCGGCCGCCGGAGTCGAGCACCGGCACGTTGCGGAAGATCGCCTTCTCGAAGTCGAGCGCCTGCTGGTCGGTCGCGCCCTTCTGTTTCTGGAAGCCCCACGCAGCGAGATACGCGTAGCGGCCGTTGCCGGACGTCTTCGGGTTCGCGATGATCACCTGGACGCCCGGCTTCGCGAGATCGCTCCAGTCCCTGATCGCCTTCGGGTTGCCCTTGCGCACGAGGAACACCATCGTCGTCGAGTACGGCGAGCTGTTGTCCGGGAAGCGCGCGCGCCAGTCCTTCGGCAGCAACTGGCCGCGCTCGGCGAGCAGGTCGATGTCGTTCGGCTGGTTCATCGTCACGACGTCGGCCTGCAGCCCCTGCAGCACCGACAGCGCCTGCGCGCTCGACGCGCCGTGCGACTGCTTGAGCGCGACCGTCTCGCCGGTCTTCTGCTTGTACGCGGCAGCGAAGCTCGTGTTGATGTCCTTGTACAGCTCGCGCGTCACGTCGTACGACACGTTCAGGATCGACGTGTCCGCGTGGGCGGCAGCCGCCGCCACGACCAGCGCCGCCGCCGCGCCCGTGTGCAGCCAGCGGCCGATCCCCTTGGTGCTTGCCATCGTGATATGCCCCGTTTCCAGTGGTGGTGAAGGTGCGTGACGGCACGCGTGCGCGCTGTCATCGAAACGTAAGCGGGCATTCTAGCGGCCGGGCGCGGCGCGCTTTCCAATCAGTCGTGGAAAGCAAATCTCGAATCCTGCTAAGTGGCGGCCGACGCTCGCGCGCGCGTCCGATCCGGTGTTAAGATCGCCGCTCAGCCCATTTCCCGGTTCATCCATGTCCGCTGCCCTGCGCTCGCCCTCGATCCTCGCCGCCGTCGCGGCAGGTGCGCGCGCGGCCGGGCTGAAACTGAAAAAACGACTCCTCGACTGACGGGGACGTCGCGTCCCGTCAGGCGAATGCCGGACGGGATGCCCGCAGGTCGTTTCTTTCTCCTTGCACGCACGCCTCGCTCCGGCACTCCGCCGGCGGAACGGTTCCTTCCCACTCCGTTTCCACCATGAGGCTTTGCATGAACACACGTTTCGAAGGTATCTGGCTGCCGGTCATCACGCCGTTCCACCACGGCGAAGTCGACCATGCGGCGCTCGCACGTCTCGCGCGCCGCTACGCGGCTGCGGGCATCGCCGGCTTCGTCGCGGGTGCGACGACCGGCGAGGGCGTGCTGCTCGATGCGCGCGAACAGGACGCCGTGTTCGCGACGCTGCGCGACGCAGCACCCGGGCGGCCGATCGTCGTCGGGCTGACCGCGAGCGCGACGCATTTCGCGGCCGTGCGCGCGCGCGAACTCGCGGCATTGCGGCCCGACGGGCTGCTCGTCACGCCGCCCGTCTACGTGCGGCCGACGCAGGACGGCATCCGCCGCCACGTCGAGGCGATCGTCAACGCGGCCGACCTGCCGGTGCTCGTCTACAACATCCCGTACCGCACCGGCGTGAACGTCGAGCTGGAGACGCTGCAGGGTCTTGCGCGCGACCCGCGCGTCGCGGGCATCAAGGAATGCGGCGGCACGCTCGACCGGATGAGCCGGCTCGTGCACGACACGCCGCTCGCGATCCTGTCCGGCGACGACAACCAGAACTTCGCGGCGCTGTGCGCCGGTGCGCACGGCGCAATCGCAAGCAGCGCGCATGTGCTGCCCGAATGGCATGTGCGCATCCATGCGCTGCTGCGCGACGGACGGCTCGCCGACGCGCGGCGCCTGTCGGTCGCGCTGCAGCCGCTCGTCGCGGCGCTGTTCGCGGAGCCGAACCCGGCGCCGGTGAAGGCCGTGCTGGCCGCGCAAGGGTGGTGCGAGGACGGGTTGCGGCTGCCGTTCGTGCCGGCGAGCGAAGGGTTGCGGGAACGGCTGGCAGCCATCTGCGCGGAACTCGACGCAATCGAGCCAAACGTCGCAGTGGCATAAGCCGCTGAGCCGCGTGAGGCGTTGGCGACCGATCGATTTCGACCCGGCAGATTATTTCAAACTGTCAGAATCAGAGACAGGCCGTACCGTGCCAGATGGGCATCGGCAGTCACGAGCTGAAGCGGTTCGAGCCGGGCCTGCGCGACCAGCAAGCGATCGAACGAATCGCGATGGTGGTGCGGCAAATCGCGGACTGCGGCCCCATGCACGGCCCGAACCGGTAGCTCGCGAATCCCGCTTGCGCCGATCGCGCGGATCAGCTTGCCCACGTCGATGTCGAGCTTCCCCAAGCCTGCCTTGATGGCGGCCTCCCAGATACTCGCGCTGCTGACGAAACGTTCGTCGGCGGCCGAGATCAGTCTGCGCGCCCGTGCGCTGAGCTTGGGGTCATTGGTCACGATCCACAGAAAAATGTGCGTATCGAGCAACAGCCGCATCAGCGCCCTTCGAAAGCATCCAGCAGGTAGTCGGGCAGCGGGGCATCGAAGTCGTCCGCGATCCAGGCCTGCCCTTGCAGGACTCCGAACCGAACAGGCCGCTTCGCAGGAGCAAGCCGATCGACTGACGCGCCGTCACCGCGGATCGTGGCATCAGCCCGTTGCGATGGATCGATCGCACTGGCGCCGGGCGTGTTCGCGTTTTGCATGATGACCTCCGTTTCAGATGACCATCACTGTAGTCAGGTTCGCCCGATCGATCCATTCGGCCGATCGGCAGAGGGGCCGCCGAGTCGCAGCCCGCGGCGGCAATCGAACCTTTCGTCAGGCCGCCAGCGCCGCCACCGCCCCCTCCGTCGCCTCCCTCACCGCCTGCTTCACGATCCGCGCGAGCCGGTCGACGCTCGGCGTCGCCGACGACGTGCGCCGCAGCAGGATCAGCGGCAGGCTCGGCAGTGCCGGCAGCCCGCACGACGCCGCGTCGAGCACGCGCACCGACGCGGGCAGCCCGTAGTGCGAACGCACCGTCAGCCCGAGGCCGGCCGCCGCCGCGGCCCATAGCCCGGCAAGACTCGGCGTCGTGAACGCGACGCGCCACGGCATGCCCGCGCGATCGAGCGCGCCGGTCGCCGCGCCGAAGAACCGGCACGGCCGGTCGAACACGACGAGCGGCAGTGGCTCGCCCGGCGCGCGCACCGCGCGGCCGCCCGCTTCTTCGCCCGCTTCTTCGCCCGTTTCTTCCGCATCGCCTTCGGCACTCTCCTGCGCGCCGCCGTCCGGCATCCCGAAACCGCCCGCACCCGCCGCGCCGATCCATTGCATCGGCACCTGCGCGATCGCTTCGCTGTCGATCCCCGCCCGCGCCACCAGCGCCGCCGACGCCGGGTCGCCCCACACCAGCGCGAGATCGAGCTGGTTCGCGTCGAGCCGGTCGAGCAGATCGGCATTGCGCGCCACGCGCGCCTCGATCCTCACTTTCGGATGCGCGCGCGCAAACCGCCCGAGCACATCGGGCAGGATCGCTTCGCCGAAATCCTCCTGCAGCCCGACGCGCACCCAGCCGTCGAGGTTCACGCCGCGCACGGCCGCGGCCGCCTCGTCGTTCAGTTCGATCATCCGCCGCGCGTAGCGCAGCATCGCGTCGCCGGCGTCGGTCAGCGCGAGCCCGCGCCCGGCCTTCACGAACAGCGGCGTGCCGGCCTGCTCCTCGAGCTTGCGGATCTGGGCGCTCACCGCCGACGACGAGCGCGCGACGCGGTCGGCCGCCTTCGCAAAACTGCCGAGATCCACGCCCGCGACGAGGCTGCGCAGCGCCGCCACGTCGAAGTTGGGCCGGGCCAGCGCGGCATCGGCCACCGCGAGCGGCTCGCCGCCGCCACGCGGAATGTCTTGTCCGGACATGTCAATCATCCCGTTTTATCGAACGATTCATCAAATACTTTCCGATTTTCAGGATGAATGTAGGCCGCCAGACTGTGGATGTCAATTTCCAACCGGGCCTGCCGTCATGGATACCTCGTGCATCGCTTCCCCCTCCTCGCCCGCCGCCGACGCGCGCGGCCCGGCTCATCGCTGGCGCGTGCTGGCGGCCGGCGTCGCCGCGAACATGAGCTTTTCCGCCGCCGCGGCCGGCATTCCGACCACCGCCGTGTGGATGCGCGCGGCCTATCACCTCGACAACGGCACGCTCGGCCTCGTGCTCGGCGCGCTCGGCTTCGGCGTCGCGCTGTCGGAGTTGCCGTGGGGGATCGCCGCCGATCGCTTCGGCGATCGCCGCGTGCTGCTGACCGGGCTCGTCGCGACGGCGGCGATGCTCGCGCTGATGGTGTGCACGATCGTCCCGACCGCGCACGCAGCGCCGCCGCTGATGCGCGTCGTCGCGGCGATGTGCTGCGTCGGCCTGCTCGGCGGCAGCGTGAACGGGTCGAGCGGGCGCGCGGTGATGCGCTGGTTCGGCGAGCGCGAACGCGGGCTCGCGATGAGCATCCGCCAGACGGCCGTGCCGCTCGGCGGCGGCGTCGGCGCGGCGCTGCTGCCGTCGCTCGCTTCGCACCTGGGCTTCGCCGCGGTATTCGGCACGCTGATGCTGCTGTGCGCGGGATCGGCCGCACTGACCTGGCGCTGGCTGCACGAGCCGCCCGCCGCACCGGCTACCGTGCACGTCGCCGTGCCACGCCCCGTCGAGCCGCCGCATCAGGCTGCCCCGCACACGCGCGGCCCGCTCGCGAGCGGCCCCGTGTGGCGCATCGTGCTCGGCATCGGCGCACTGTGCGCGCCGCAGTTCGCGGTGCTCACGTTCGCGACGGTGTTCCTGCACGACTTCGGCCGGCTCGGCCTCGCCGGCATCAGCGCGGCGATGGTCGTGCTGCAGCTCGGCGCAATGGTGATGCGCGTCTGGAGCGGCCGCCATACCGACCGGCACGGCAACCGGCGCGCGTACCTGCGCGGTTCGGTGCTCGTCGCGGCCGGGTCGTTCACGCTGCTCGCAGCGGCGACGGCCGGCAGCCCGCACGTGCCGCTCGCCGCGATCGTCGCGATTCTCGTGTTCGCCGGCATCTGCGTATCGGCGTGGCACGGCGTCGCGTACACGGAACTCGCGACGCTCGCGGGCGCGAATCACGCGGGCACCGCGCTCGGGATGGCGAATACGGTCGTCTACTTGGGGCTGTTCGCGACGCCGCTCGCGATTCCGCCGCTGCTCGCCATCGGTTCGTGGAGCGTGGTGTGGCTCGTGGCCGCGCTGGTCGCGGGCGCGACCTATCCGCTGTTCGCCGCACGATAGCGGCCGCGCGATGCACGCGGGCGTCGCGGCAGGCGCCACGTAGCCCGCGTGGACGTCAGGCCGCTTCGCGCGCCAGCGCGCGCCGCGCGGCCGGCCGTTCGGCCTCGCGCTGCGCATGGGCGGTCCACGCGGGATGCCGTGTCATGTCGAGTCCGATCGCGACACCCCAGCGATACAGCACGAACAGGAACGGATCGACGATCGAATGCGCGCCCGGTTCGGCCCATGTGCGGCCGTCGGCGAGCGCGGCTTCGATCGACGCATTCGCGGCCTCGATCACGCCGCACCCGTGCGCGCTGACCGCCCCGTGCAGCGCCGGGTCGCCGATGAAGCGGCCCGGCCGCCACAGCGCGCCGTAGCCGACGCCATGCACCCAGCCGACCAGCCACGCGAGCCATTCGTGGCACCGCGCCTCGCGCAGCGGGTCGCCGAGCGGCAGCAGTTGCGCATCCGGATAACGGCGCGCGAGATAGGTGAGGATCGCGGGCGTTTCGGTCAGCACCTGCGGCTCGCCCGGAATCGCGAGCACGGGCACGCGCGCCTTCGCGTTGATCGCGAGGTAGCGCGCCTCGAGGTTCTGCTGCTTCTGCACGGAGACGATCTCGACGTCGAACGGCGCGCCGGTTTCCTCGAGCGCGATGTGGGCGGCAAGCGAGCAGGCGCCCGGCGAGAGATAGAGACGATATGCGTTCATGATGGTGTGGCCCGACGGGGCTGTGGAAGACGGAACCGAGTGTAGGAACGCGTGCACGTGCGCCGCAAACGATGAATTGTCGTGCTCGGACATTAGTGTTACTAATACCCGCATGCGACGCATCCACCTCCCTCCGCTGCAGACGCTGCGCGCGTTCGAGACCGCCGTGCGGCTGCAGAGCTTCACGCGCGCGGCCGACGCGCTCGCGCTCACGCAAGGCGCCGTCAGCCAGCACATCCGCGCGCTCGAGGCGCAACTCGGCTACCCGCTCTTCACGCGCGAGCGCAACGGCGCGACACCGACCCACGCCGCGCACGCGCTCGCGCTGCAGGTGCGCCAGGGCCTCAGCGTGCTCGAACGCGCGTTCGAGCCGGCACTCGCCGTGCGCAGCCGCCCGCGCACCTGCGACATCACGCTGAACGTCAGCGTGCTGCCGAGCGTCGCCGAGCGCTGGCTCACACCGCGCCTGCCGCGCTTCTCGGCCGCGCATCCGCACATCGCGATCGCGCTGCACCCGGACGTGGCGCTCACGCCGCTGCGCAAGCGCGACCGCATCGACGTCGCGCTGCGCTACGGGCCCGGCACGTGGCCGGGCGTCGTCGCCGAGAAGCTGATGAACGAAACGATCTTCCCGGTTGCGAGCCCCGCGTATCGCAATCGCGACGGCGTCGCACCGCGCGCGCCGGCCGATCTCGTGCGTGCGACGCTGCTGCGCCATCCCGCGCAACCGTGGGAGCCGTGGTTCCAGGCCGCCCGGCTCGACCTCACCGAATCCGCGCGCGCGCCGCGCTTCGCCGACGCGAACGCGCTGATCGACGCGACGCTGCAAGGACGCGGCGTCGCACTCGCGCGCCGCTCGCTGATCGAGCCCGAACTCGCGGCGGGCACGCTCGTGCGCGTGTCGACGGTGCGCGTGACCGACGTGTATGCGCACTACGTCGTGTGGCGCCCCGGCCATCCGCACGAAGCGGCGATCCGCACCTGGCTCGACTGGCTGCGCAGCGAGGTGCGGCGCAGGACGCCGCGGCGCTGACGGGCGGCGGCCGCACGCCGGGCGTACACATTCGAAAGAATTGGGTTGGCTTGGCGAAAGCATTCCGCGATCGCGCACCGGTCGCAAACGATTCACCGAAACGTCGCATCGCATCGGCATACTTGAAAACGTTTCCCGATCAGCCTGCCAGGAGAGAAGTCATGCGTCGCGTTTCCGTCGTCGTCGTTCTTTGTGCCGCCGCTTTCGTCGCTGCCTGCAGCGATGATGCGCCGCACGACGCGCACGCAGCCGACGCCTCGCAGCAGGCCGGCGCATCGGCCGGCTCCGCCAGCGCGTTCAACAACGATGCGACCGCGCACGCCGCCGCATCCGATGCCGCGCCGCTCGCGCCGCCCGTCGTGCACTACCCGCCCGATGACGACGACGACGCGAAGCCCGCGTCGAACGCCTCCGCGCCGGGCGCCGCCGCGTCGTCGCCGGGCTGATCCCGCCGCTTCCGTCCCCCGACCGCAGAACGGGAACCTGTACCTGAAGCGGCATAACCACGGCGGAGCCCACGTCACGCTGACGCTGACCGGCAACGCGTACGGCGCGCCGTCGCGGCAGGTCACGCTGCACGGCGGCGACGAGCGCGTCGAACAGTGGACGCTCGCGTCGAGCCACCAGTGGTATGACGTGACGGTGAGCGACGGTGCGGCCGGTACGTTCTCGCGCCGCTTTGCGGGCCACGTCGAGAACGGCCGGTCGAGCTATTCGGACCCGGCCGCGGTGCGGCCCGTCTCCGCGTCGTAAGCGCGACGGCGCGGCGTTGCGCGGCATCCGCCGTGCAGCGCGCCGCCCGGCCCGTCAGACCGCGTGCGCAAGCGCGCGATCGACGAGCGCGGCTTCGAAGCCGTCGTCGTCCGCGTCGCGAAAGCGCAGCGGCGCCGCGCAGTGAACCAGCGTGTCGATGAAGTACTTCGCGCGCGGCCACGGCCCGAAGCCGGCCGCCGTGTTGATGTGCCCGGCGTCGCCGAGGTTCACGAACGCGCTGCCCAGGCGCTGCGCGAGCGTGCGCGCATCGGCGAGCGGCATCCACGGATCGGTCTCGCTGCCGATCACGACCGACGGCGCCGCGAGCCGGCGCGCGTCGAACGGCCCGGCAAACGTGAATTTCTTCGGACTGGCGGGCGCGACGAACAGCACGCCCGCGACATCGCCCGTATGCGGCCACTGCGCGAGCGCATGCGCGGCCGCGAGGCAGCCGAAGCTGTGCGCGGCGAGCACGAACGGGCCGCGCTCGCGATCGAGCAGCGCACGCACGGATTGCGCCCAGCGCGCGAGATCGGGCGCGTCCCAGTCATCCTGCTCGACGCGCAGCGAACGCGGGAACTGCCGTTCGAGCCAGGTCTGCCAGTGAGCGCCTTCGCTGCCGTGCAGACCCGGAACGGTGACGAGCCGCGGCGGCCACGCCGATTTGCTGCATGCGCGCATGATTGCCCTCGCTTGCCAGAAGACGGGATTTGATTGTGGCGCGGCGTACCCGGCGGCCGAACCAATATTTTGTGCTTTGCTTGTGCACGGGCCGGCCGTCCGGGGGCCGGCCAACCGGGGGCCAGCCATCCGGGGGCCGGCAACCCGGGGCCGCGCCACCCGGCCCGCGCACCGGCGCGCAATGCGCCGCGAAACCGTAGAATGTGGGCTTCCCGTCAGCTTCACACGGAACCGGGCCGGGCGCCGACGCGCCGGGCCCGGTCGTCAGGAGACGCCCGATGTCCGCTACGCCCGCCGGCGCGCTGCGCCGGTTCCCGCTCGCCGTTCCCGTGACGTGCCTCGCCGGCACGCGCGCCGTCACGCAATGAAGATCCTGTTCTATTCGCCGCACCAGGAAGCCGGCGCGTGGCGCGACGAGATCGCCCGCGCGCTGCCGGAAGCCGAACTGCGCGCATGGCAGCCGGGCGACACGGCGGCCGCCGACTACGCGCTCGTCTGGCGCGCGCCGCGCGAGTTCTTCGCGCCGCGCGACGGCCTGCGCGCGATCTTCAATCTCGGCGCGGGCGTCGACGCACTGCTCGCGCTCGACCGTACGCATCCGGGCACGCTGCCGCCGCATGTGCCGCTCGTGCGGCTCGAGGATTCGGGCATGGCGCAGCAGATGGTCGAATACGTCACGCACGCGGTGCTGCGCTACCTGCGCCGCTTCGACGAATACGATGCGCAGCAGCGCGAGCGCCGCTGGCATCCGCTCGAACCGCATGCGCGCGCGCGCTTCACCGTCGCCGTGCTCGGCCTCGGCGTGCTCGGCGCGCAGGTCGCGCTCGCGCTCGCCGCGCTCGGCCTGCCCGTGCGCGGCTACAGCCGCAGCGCGAAGCAACTCGACGGCGTCGAGACCTTCGCCGGCGACGACGCGTTCGACGCGTGCATCGACGGCGCGAAGGTGCTCGTCAACCTGCTGCCGAGCACGCCCGGCACCGACGGCATCCTGTCGTCCCGCACGTTCGCGCGGCTCGCGCCGGGCGCGTACCTCGTCAACGTCGCGCGCGGCGCGCATCTCGTCGAGGCCGACCTGCTCGACGCGCTCTCGAGCGGCCGGATCGCCGCGGCGACGCTCGACGTGTTCCAGCACGAGCCGCTGCCGGAAGACCATCCGTTCTGGCACGCGCCGCGCATCACGATCACGCCGCACAGCTCGGCCGAGACGCTGCGCGAAGAAGCCGTCGCGCAGATCGCCGGCAAGATCCGCGCGCTCGAGCGCGGCGAGCGCATCGGCGGCATCGTCGACTACGCGCGCGGCTATTGAATTCCGCCCTACAGAGCAATCAGGAGACAACCATGACGTTCCCCACCGCCGTCAAGATCGTCGAAGTCGGCCCGCGCGACGGGCTGCAGAACGAGAAGACCTTCGTGCCGACCGACGTGAAGATCGCGCTCGTCGACCGGCTGTCGCGCGCCGGCTTCCGCAACGTCGAGGCCGCATCGTTCGTGTCGCCGAAATGGGTGCCGCAGATGGCCGACGGCGCCGACGTGATGGCCGGCATCGAGCGCCGTGCGGGCACCGTGTACTCCGTGCTCACGCCCAACCTGAAGGGCTTCGAGAATGCGGTCGCCGCGCGCGCCGACGAAGTCGTGATCTTCGGCGCGGCGAGCGAGGCGTTCTCGCAGCGCAACATCAACTGCAGCATCGCCGAGAGCATCGCGCGCTTCGAGCCCGTCGCGAAGGCCGCGAAGGATGCGGGCCTGCGGCTGCGCGGCAGCGTGTCGTGCTCGCTCGGCTGCCCGTACCAGGGCGAAGTGCCGGTCGCGTCGGTCGTCGATGTCGTCGAGCGCTTCGCGGCGCTCGGCTGCGACGAGATCGACATCGCCGACACGATCGGCGTCGGCACGCCGAAGCGCACGCGCGAAGTGCTCGCGGCCGTCACGCGCGTATTCCCGCGCGAACGCCTGTCGGGCCACTTCCACGACACCTACGGCCAGGCGCTCGCGAACATCTACGCGGCGCTGTTCGAAGGGATCGAGATTTTCCACGCGTCGGTCGCGGGCCTCGGCGGCTGCCCGTACGCGAAAGGCGCGACCGGCAACGTCGCGACCGAGGACGTGCTGTACCTGCTGCAGGGCCTCGGCATCGACACCGGCATCGATCTCGCGCAGGTCGTCGCCGCCGGCGACTTCATCTCGAACGCGATCGGCCGCACGAACGTGTCGCGCGCCGGTCGCGCCCTGCTCGCCAAGGCGCAGAGCGCGGCCGACGCCGCGAACTGCGTCTGACCCCGGCATTCGATGGATTCCCCGACATGACAACACCCGCTTCATTCGATTCTCTCCCCGATTCCGCGCGCCGCGTCGCGCTGCTGCTGCGCGAGCGCGGCCACGCGAAAGGCATCGTGATGCTCGCCGAAACCGGCAAGACCTCGGCCGAGGCCGCGGCCGGGCTCGGCTGCTCGGTCGCGCAGATCGCGAAGTCGATCCTGTTTCGCCGGCAGTCGGACGGCGCGCCCGTGCTCGTGGTCGCGAGCGGCGTCAACCGCGTCGACGAGAAGAAGGTCGCCGCGCAGGTCGGCGCGGTCGGCCGCGCGGACGCGAAGTTCGTGCGCGACAACACCGGCTATGCGATCGGCGGCGTCTGCCCGATCGGCCATCTCATCGAACCCGTCACGCTGATCGACGCCGACCTGCTCGAACTCGACAGCCTGTGGGCGGCCGCCGGCCATCCGCACGCGGTGTTCAACCTGTCGCCGCACGAGCTCGTGTCGCTGACGGGCGCGCCGGTCGCGGACGTCGCGCTGCGGGAGCCCGCATGAGCGTCGTGCCGGTGGCGGCCGGCGCGGTCGCATCGCCGTGCACGGACGTATGCCGGATCGATCCGCGCACCGACTGGTGCGCGGGCTGCCTGCGCACGCGCGACGAGATCAAGGGGTGGCGTGCGTCGGACGACGACGCGAAGCGCGTGGTGCTCGCGCGACTCGATGCGCGGCGGCGCCTGATCGCCAGGAGCGGCGCATAAAAAAAAGCCGTTCAGCCTGACGGGCGAACGGCATGAGATCGGAATCCTGTGAACGTGATCAACGTCACAGCCCGCATCATACGAGCGACGCGGCCGCATCGCATCGGGTGTTTCCCTACAACTTCTTACGGCATCTTTCACGGGTGCGCGCGGGCGGCTTTCGTTCGCACTCCTCGCGCAATCCTCGTTCCCGCCATCCGCATCCGGCGGGGCCGCAGCGGCACCGAATCGCACGACCGTTTCAGTTGCCGACAGCCGCGCGGCGCTCGGGCACGATGCGCCAGCCGAGATTCACGCCGGCCGCCGCAAGCAGGATCAGCAGCGCGCCGAACACCTGCGTCCACGCGAGCGTCTGCCCGAACGCGACGTGATCGACGACGATCGCGACGACCGGATAGACGAACGACAGCGCGCCGGTCATCGCGGTCGGCAACTTCTGGATCGCGCCGTACAGCAGCACGTACATCAGGCCCGTGTTCACGACGCCGAGCACGACGAGGTCGAACCACTGCGCGGCGGTCGCGGGCAACGTGCCGAAGTGCGCGAACGGCGCGAGCAGCACCACGCCGAGGCCGGCCTGCAACAGCGCGAGCAGATGCGGCGGCGTGCCCTTCAGGTGCTTCGTGACGATCGACGAGATCGCATACAGGAACGCCGCGCCGAGCGACAGCGCGACGCCTTCCAGATATTCGCCCGGCACCGCGAGCACGGCCGGCTCGACACGCACCACGGCGACGAGCCCGGCGAACGCGAGCGCGAGCCACGCGATCGTCGACGCGGTGACCCGTTCGCGGAACACGATGGCGCCGAGCGCGACGAGCATGAACGGCTGCGTGTTGTAGACGGTGGTCGCCATCGAGATCGACGCGCGCGAATAGGCAGCGAACAGCAGCAGCCAGTTCGCGACGATCGCGACGCTGCCGAGCGTCGCGAGCGCAAGCATCCGCGGCGAGAACCATGAGCGGCGCAGGAAGCCGAACGCCGCGCAGACGATCGCGAGCGTCGCGGCGCCGAACAGGCAGCGGAAGAACACGACGTTCGTCAGCGGCTGCTGCGACGACATCACGAGCCAGCCGATCGTGCCGGACATCATCATCGCGACGACCATCTCGGCGGCACCGCGGCGCATTTCATTCGAGGCCATCATGAACTCCGTTGAAAAGAGTGGATGACTTCGATTCTAGAAACTTGCTTTCGCCGCAACCATGGCTAAACTGAAGTGAAACAACCGATTCACCTTCGAAAGCAAAGCGATCATGCCGAAACGCCTTTCCCCACCCGCCGTCACGTCGCTCGACGCGACCGACCGCGCGATCCTCGCGGCGCTGGCCGACGACGCGCGCATCGCGACCAGCGAACTCGCGCGGCAGATCGGGCTGTCGGCGCCCGCGACCGCCGACCGCGTGCGGCGGCTCGAGGCGCAAGGGGTGATCGCCGCGTTCACCGTCGATCTCGACCCGCGCGCGCTCGGCTACACGCTGCAGGCGATCGTCCGCGTGAAGCCGCTGCCCGGCCAGTTGCATCTCGTCGAGGAGTTGCTGCGGCGGATTCCCGAATTCGTCGAATGCGACAAGGTGACCGGCGACGACTGCTTCATCTGCCGGCTCTACCTGCGCACGATCGAGCACCTCGACGACATCCTGTCGAAGGTGACGGAGCGCGCCGAGACGAGCACCGCGATCGTGAAATCGACGCCCGTGCCGCGCCGGCTGCCGCCGCTCGCCGAGGATGACGGCGCGCACCGCTGAGCGAGCGGGCAGCGCGCGCCGCCCGCCGTCATGCGACCGGGTCGCGCGCCTCGAAGAACGCGAGCAGTTCGTCGATCAGCGCGACGGGCGCCTCTTCCGGAATGTAGTGCCCGCACTCGAGCGCGCGGCCGCTGACGTCGCGCGCGACGCGACGCCATTCGTCGAGCGGATCGAAGCAGCGGCCGACGATCCCGTTCGCGCCCCACAGCACGCGCAGCGGGCACGCGACCTTGTTGCCGCGCTCGAGATCCGCACGGTCGTGCTCGAGATCGATCGTCGCCGACGCGCGGTAGTCCTCGCACATCGCATGTACGGCGCCCGGCTGCGCGAGCGCGGCACGGTACGCGTCGAGCGCCTCGCGCGCGAACGGCGCGAGCCCGGCGGACCGGTTGCCCATCACGCGCTCGATGTACGCATCGGTATGCGCGCCGATCAGCGTCTCGGGCAGCGGCTCCGGCTGGATCAGGAAGAACCAGTGGAAATACGCGGTCGCGAACGCGCGATCGGTTTTCTCGTACATCGCGAGCGTCGGCGCGATGTCGAGCAGCATCATCCGCTCGACGGCGTCCGCGTGATCGAGCGCGAGCCGGTGCGCGACACGCGCCCCGCGGTCGTGCGCGCACACATGGAAGTGCTCGAAGCCGAAATGCCGCATCACGGCGACCTGGTCGGCCGCCATCGCACGCTTTGAATACGGCGCGTGCTGCGCGTCGCTCGGCGGCCTGCCCGATGCGCCGTAACCGCGCAGGTCGGTGGCGATCACCGTGAAGTGATTCGCGAGCGTCGCGGCAACGCGATGCCAGATCATGTGGGTTTGCGGATGCCCGTGCAGCAACAGAAGCGGCGGGCCCGCGCCTCCTTTGACACCGAAGATGTCGGTGTCCTGCACCGTCACGCGAAACGGTGCAAACGCGTCAAACGACATGGTTTATTTCTCGTTGGTTTGTTATGGCGGTTATTTTAGGAGCGCCGGCGCGTCTTCACAGCGGGGTAACCGCCAGAATCCCTAGAAAGAGAACACTCACTCGATTGCCGCCACACCGCGCAGTTTGTTAAGCTCGCGTAGAATCGCACGACCGTTCGTATTAATATGAACGACCTCGTTTCGCAGCTACACTCGAATCACCGTTCGACCGCAAAGCACGGTATCGGCGCCGGCGCGACCGCGCGGGCGCCGACTGCCCCTCGAGACTGGAGACATCACATGGCATTGCCCGCTGTCCTGCAGAACCTGACGCTGCCCGTCATCGCGTCGCCGATGTTCATCGTCAGCTACCCCGAACTCGTGCTCGCGCAATGCAAGGCGGGCATCGTCGGTTCGTTCCCCGCGCTCAACGCCCGTCCGGCCGAACTGCTCGACGAGTGGCTCACGCAGATCCAGTCGGAACTCGCCGACCACAAGGCGAAACACCCGGACGCGGTGCTCGGCCCGATCGCGGTCAACCAGATCGTCCACCAGTCGAACGTGCGGCTCGAGCACGATGTGCGCGTGTGCGTCGAGCACAAGGTGCCGATCTTCATCACGAGCCTGCGCGCGCCGGCGCGCGAAATCGTCGATGCGGTGCACAGCTACGGCGGCATCGTGCTGCACGACGTGATCAACCTGCGCCACGCGCAGAAGGCGCTCGAAGCCGGCGTCGACGGGCTGATCCTCGTTGCGGCCGGCGCGGGCGGCCACGCGGGCACGACGTCGCCGTTCGCGCTCGTCGGCGAAGTCCGCAAGGTCTTCGACGGCCCGATCGTGCTGTCCGGCTCGATCGCGAACGGCGGCTCGATCCTCGCCGCGCAGGCGATGGGCGCCGATTTCGCGTACATGGGCACGCGCTTCATCGCGACGCAGGAAGCGCACGCGATCGACGACTACAAGCACGCGATCGTGAACGCGAAATCGTCGGACATCATCTACACGAACCTCTTCACGGGCGTGCACGGCAACTACATCCGCGAGAGCATCGAGAAGGCCGGCCTCGATCCGGAAGCGCTGCCGGAATCCGACAAGACCAAGATGAATTTCGGCGGCGACAAGACGAAGGCGTGGAAGGACATCTGGGGTGCCGGCCAGGGTGTCGGCCTGATGGACGACCTGCCGAGCGTGGGCGCGCTCGTCGAGCGGCTGAAGCGCGAGTACGACGAAGCGAAGGCGCGGCTCGGCATCACACGCTGACGGATGCGGCGGCTCGCCGGCCGCCACCGACGCCGATACCGTCGGACCAAACAAAAAGCGCGAACCGCAGCGGTTCGCGCTTTTTTTTCATGGCCCGCCGCAGCGGAGCCCGCGGCTCAGACCGCGCGCTTCATCCGCGTGATCGGCAGCACGCGCAAGTGCGATTCGATCGACGGGCACAGCGACTGTCCTTCGAAACGCGCCGCCAGGAAGTCGACGAACGAACGCACCTTCGCGGACACGTGACGACGGCTTGCATACACCGCGTAGATCGGCGCCTCGTGCGGCGGCACCGAGTCGAGCAGCACCGGCACGAGCCGGCCGGATTCGATGTCGTCGCCGACCACCTCGGTGCCGAGCAGCGCGATGCCCGCGCCCGCGAGCACGGCCGCACGCAGCCCTTCGAGGTGATTCACGATCAGGTTGCCGTTGAGGTTCACGCGCGACGCAGCCGCCGCGTCGATCACCAGCGAATCGAGCATCGTCGAATTCGACTCGCGCCGCAGGTAGTTGTGGCTCGCGAGATCGGCGATCGTCTGCGGCGTGCCGTGCTTGTCGAGATACTCGGGCGATGCGACCAGCAGGATGTGCGCGGTCGCGATCTGCCGCGCGACCAGCGACGACGATTTCAATCCGTTCGGCGCCGCGCGCACCGCGACGTCGTAGCCTTCCTCGATCAGGTCGACCACGCGATCGGACAGCGTCATGTCGACGGTCACGTCCGGGAAACGGCCCGCGTAATCGGTGACGGCCTGCATCACGTGCCGCAGCCCGAACGCGGACAGCGACGTCACGCGCAGCCTGCCTTGCGGCACCACGCTCGCGGCGCCGACGGCCTGCCCGGCTTCGTCGAGTTCCGACAGCGCCTGCACGAGGCGCTCGTAATATTCGCGTCCCGCCTCGGTAGGCGCGACGCGTCGTGTCGTGCGATGCAGCAGCCGCGCGCCGAGCTGCTGCTCGAGATGCATCACGTGCTTGCTCGCCATCGCAGCCGACATCTGCATGCGCTCGGCCGCGCCGACGAAGCTGCCCACTTCGACGACGTAGCGAAACACATTCATGCTGACGAGGGTATCCATCGAACTAGCTCGTAATGACGGGGGAATGGTCCAATTACGAGATAGGGTAACAAAGGCGAGGAAACAGAAAGGTCAAGAAAGGCAAAACGGCACCGCGGGTGGCGGCGCCGTTTCGGGCGAAAAACATGCAGCCGGAACGCGCGATTTGCGCGCGCGGCCGGCGAACCGATCGCTCGCGCGTCAGAACTTCGCGCGAATGCCGGCGCCGAACGTGTTGCCGTTCGACAGGCCGCTGATGTGGTCGTTCATGTACGCAGCGTAGACGTCCGTGCGCTTGGACAGCGGATAGTCGTAGCCGACGGCCCAGGTCTGGCGTGTCTGGTCGAGGCCGCCCGCGTCGCGCGAATACGCGTACGACGCCATCGCGTTGCCCACGCCGAGCGGCACCGACACGCCGCCCTGCGCGGTATTCACGTGCCAGCTGCCCGCGACCTGGTCATTCTTCGTATACATGTACTGGCCGAACAGCTTCACGACCTTCAGGTCGTAGGTCGCGCCGACTTGCGCGATGCCCTGGCTCTTCAGGCCGGAGACGAGCGCGCTCAGGTCCTGCGGGCCGTTGTTGAAGTTCACGTACTGATACACGGCGGTCGCCGCGAACGGGCCGTTCGCATAGTTGAACTGCGCGCTCCACTTCTTCGAGCGGTTGTCGCCGGCCTGGTTGCCGAGCGCGTACATCGCGCTGAAATTCAGGCCACCGAACGACGGCGACGTATACGACAGCGCGTTGTTCCAGCCCGAATCGCCGACCGCGCCCTGATCGCTCGGGTAGGTCGGGAACGTGCCGAGGCCGAGGAACACGTGGTACACCATCGGCGAGAAGGTGTACGAGTCGTAGAACGGGTTGAACAGGATCGTCGACAGGAACAGGTGCGTCGTCAGACGGCCTGCCGTCACCGTGCCGTACGGCGAGCTGATGCCGACGTATGCGTTGCGCGCGAAGAACGTGTCGCCCTGGAAGCGGCCGAACTGGCCGTTCTGCGCACGGAAGAAACTCTCCAGCGTGAAGATCGCCTTGTAGCCGCTGCCGAGATCCTCGGCGCCGTGCAGGCCCCAGTACGACGTCGACATCCCGCCGCCCGACACGTTCCATGCGCGATCGCCGCCGGGGAACTTGGTTGCGCCGACCCATTCGTCGACCTGACCGTAAAGCGACACGCTCGATTGCGCATAAACGGGAGCGGTGGCCGCCACGCAGGCGGCTGTGGCGATCAGCTTGACGGACGTGCGCGACGCACGGCGAGCGAATGCTTTCATTGGATCTCCAGGTTTTGTCGAATTGTCGATAAGTGGCGCGAGCGTTGTTTTTGGGAGCCGAGTGCTTGCGTCGTATGGGGCGCAGCCATCTTTACGGATCATTTGTCCGGTCAAAATTGCGCACACTTATTGCGGGTATAGCGGCGGCATTAACTTCGCGGATTCGATACGTGGCCGGGTGCACGCCGGCGGCCCGGCGCAAAAGCGGCCGCGCGGCGGGACGGCGGCGCGGCACATGCGAGCCGGGCGCGAAAGATAGCGCAATGCGAAGGGAAAATCAGCGGAAATCTGCGCGCGACTGTGGCGAATTCGCATCAGCCGGCGGGGGAGCGAGCGCGCGGGCGCTCAGTTTCGGTAGAACGGGGAGTAAGACGGCGTGTGCGCAGGCTCTTCCTGCGAGCGGGGCGGCGGCATCGGACGGCCGCCGCGCTCCTCGTTGTAGCGCGCGACGTCGGCGCGGATCGAACCGGCGCGCAACGGCACGTTGCCGCCGCCCGGCGGGTGCGGCATCTGGCGCGCGTCGGCGCTGATCGGGCGATACGGGCTTTGCGCGGCGTAATGGCCGTACGACGGCGTCGGCCGCAATCCCCAGCGGGAGCCGTAGCTGTTCATGCCGCCGGCGCGCGCACCAGCGGGGGGCGGAACGCGGCGCCAGACGGGAATACCACCAGGCCCGCCAGCCGGCTGACCGTACGCGCGCATGTCGCCGCCACCGAAGCCGTGGCCACCGAACGCATGACCGCCGTGGGGCGGCTGCGCGAGCGCGAGCGGCATCAGCAGCACGCCGAGCACGCCTGCCACCCATCGTCCGATCTTCCGTTTCACCCGTTCCGTCATCGTTCAGTGCCTGTCCACGCCCGCCGCCGGCTCCTTTCGGCCGACCCAAGGCTTTCAGCAGTAATTTATGAGCGCTCCGAAAGGGTGTCGAGCCAAAAAGTGTTATGTCGCCGGCATCGGTGTAACGCCATGTTACTGCTAGGTTTTTTCACTTGATGCGGCGATCGGGGCAGAACATTCTTCTGCTGTCTTGCGCTTGATCGGGCGGGTGGATGGTTCCCGCTGCATGCGGTCGATTCATTAATCGATTCCCACAATGAATTTGTGTGGTGAATCGTCAACCGGGACAATGACGGCATCCGCGCGCGCGACGCGCGCCTCCGTCGTTTCCGAAGCGAGTTCCCGATGGCCCGTCCCCGTTTTCTTCCCGACAACTTCACGCTCGTGCTCGTCGGCACCGTCGTGCTCGCGAGCCTGCTGCCCTGCCGCGGCCCGGCCGCCCACGCGTTCAACTGGGCGACCAACATCGCCGTCGGCCTGCTGTTCTTCCTGCACGGCGCGAAGCTGTCGCGCGAAGCCGTCGTCGCGGGCGCGACCCACTGGCGGCTGCACGCGGTCGTGCTGCTCAGCACGTTCGCGCTGTTCCCGCTGCTCGGCCTCGCGCTGAAACCCGTGCTGCAGCCGCTCGTCACGCCGACGCTGTATGCGGGCGTGCTGTTCCTGTGCACGCTGCCGTCGACGGTCCAGTCGTCGATTGCGTTCACGTCGATCGCGAAGGGGAACGTGCCGGCTGCCGTATGCGCGGCATCCGCGTCGAGCCTGCTCGGGATCTTCGTCACGCCGGCACTGGTCGGGCTGATGATCACGTCGCAGTCGGCCGCCGCCGCGTCGCCGTGGAGCACCGTCGGCAGCATCGTGATGCAGCTGCTCGTGCCGTTCATCGCGGGCCAGTTGCTGCGGCCCGTGATCGGCGGCTGGATCGACCGCAACCGCGGCGTGCTGCGCTTCGTCGACCAGGGCTCGATCCTGCTCGTCGTCTACGTCGCGTTCAGCGAGGCCGTCAACCAGGGCCTGTGGCACCAGATCCCGGCGCGCGCGCTCGGCGGCCTGCTGGTCGTCAACGTCGTGCTGCTCGCGATCGCGCTGTTGCTGACCGCGTTCGTCGGCAAGCGGCTCGGCTTCAACCGCGCCGACCAGATCACGATCATCTTCTGCGGGTCGAAGAAGAGCCTCGCGGCCGGCGTGCCGATGGCGAAGGTGATCTTCTCGGCAAACGCGGTCGGCGCGATCGTGCTGCCGCTGATGCTGTTCCACCAGATCCAGCTGATGGCGTGCGCGGCGCTCGCGCAGCGCTGGGGCGCACGCGACATGAGCGGCGAGCGCGACGAGGGCGACGCATCCGCGCCCGGCGCGCTGAGCGCGGGCAAGCGCTGACGCACGCTCGGGCGCGACGGCCGCCGGATGGCGGCCTTTCGCGTCACCGCGCGCCCGCCGCCTTCCGGGCGCGCATCGATGCGGGCCGCGCCCGGCACGATGCACCAGCATCGCCCATCGCGTCACGAAATCTTCATTCAATTCTCCGCGAGCGGTGCCGTTAAGACGGCGTCCCGTCGATTCGGCTGCCCTCGCCCATGCCCGCGCTCCACCCCGACTCCGCTGCCACCAGCACCACGCGCCTGATCGCGGATCGCGCGCTCGCCGCCGTCTTCCAGCCGATCGTCGACCTCGGGTCGGGGACGGTCGTCGGTTACGAGGGCCTGATACGCGGCCCGCGCGGCACCGACCTCGAGCCGCCCGCCGCGCTCTTCGCGCAGGCCGCGCGCGAAGGCGAGACCCTCGCGCTCGAACAGGCCGCCGCGCTCACCTGCCTCGACGCGTTCGCGGCGCTCGGCTGCGACGGCAAGCTGTTCCTCAATTTCAGCGCGGGCACGATCCTGCAGCTCGCGCGCGAGCGCGAGCGCGCCCGCCTGCTGCTCGACCGCGCGCGGATCGGCGCCGAGCGCATCGTGATCGAGCTGACCGAACAGAACGCGGTGCCGGACGTCGCGCGCATCGTGCCGGCGGTCGCATCGCTGCGCGACGCCGGCATCCAGTTCGCGCTCGACGACTACGGCACCGCGAACGCGAGCATGAACCTGTGGCTGCGCCTGCATCCGGACGTCGTGAAGATCGACCGCTTCTTCATCCACGACATCGCGCGCGACCCGCTCAAGTTCGAGGCCGTGAAGGCGATGCAGCACTTCGCGCAGGCGAGCGGCGCGCAACTGATCGCGGAAGGCATCGAGAACGAATGCGACCTGATCGTCGTGCGCGACATGGGCATCTGCTGCGTGCAGGGCTTCCTGCTCGGCCGGCCGAACGCGCAGCCGTCGCGGGTCGTCGCGCCGGCCGCGCGCGAGGCGATCCGCGCGCCGCACATCGCGGTGTTTCCGGGCGCGACACGCACCGTGCGGCCGGCCGGCACGATCGCCGCGAAGATGCTCGTCCCCGCGCCGGCGCTGCCGCTCGACGCGACCAGCAACGACGTGCTCGACCTGTTCAACCGGATGCCCGACCTGCACGCGGTCGCGCTCGTCGAACGCGGGCGGCCCGTCGCGCTCGTGAATCGCCGCGGCTTCATCGACCGCTTCGCGCTGCCGTACCACCGCGAGGTGTTCGGGAAGAAGCCGTGCCTGCAGTTCGCGAACGACGCGCCGCTGATGATCGACAACGCGACGGCGCTCGAGCAGCTCGCGATGCTGCTCGCGAGCCACGACCAGCGCTATCTCGCGGACGGCTTCGTGATCACCGAACACGGCCGCTACCTCGGGCTCGGCACCGGCGAGAGCCTCGTGCGCGCGGTGACCGAGATGCGCATCGAGGCCGCGCGTTACGCGAATCCGCTGACGTTCCTGCCCGGCAACCTCCCGATCAGCGCGCACATCGACCGCCTGCTCCAGCGCGATGCCGGTTTTCATGCGTGCTACGTCGACCTGAACCAGTTCAAGCCGTTCAACGACCAGTACGGCTACTGGCAGGGCGACGAAGTGCTGAAGTTCGCCGCGACCGTGCTGGCCGGCGTGTGCGATCCGCAGCGCGACTTTCTCGGGCATGTCGGCGGCGACGATTTCCTCGTGCTGTTCCAGCGCAACGACTGGCGCGAGCAGGCAGCCGACGCGATCGCGCGCTTCAACGACGGCGCGCAGCGCTTCTACACGCAGGCCGATCGGCTAGCGGGCGGGCTGCGCGGCGAGGACCGCCACGGCAACCCGGCGTTCTTCGGGTTCGTGACGATGGCGATCGGCGTGGTCGGCGTGCCGGCCGGCGCGCATGGCGCACAGCGCTACGGCAGCGACGAGATCGCGTCGGTCGCGGCGCTCGCGAAGCGGCGCGCCAAACAGCAGCCGGGCGGGCTCGCGGTCGTCGATCTCGATGCGGGCCGCGCCGCGCTGCGCAATCGCGGCGAACCGCCGGCCGCGGCGGTGCGCTGAACGCGCCGGCGATCGTCGTTCGTTCGCGAATGGCGGCGCCCCGTGCGACGGTGGCGGACGTCCGCCACCCGGCCGGACCGTTGCGCACCGGCTTCGGGCCGGCCCGCGCAGGCCGCCGGGCGTCCTTGCGCGCACGCTTGCTCCCCGCCCACTTCCCGCCCGCCGTGCGCCCGCACGGGCACCTTGCCTTTTTCGCGTTTTGTTTAGTATTTTTAGTAACGACGTTTTCGCAGATTAGCGCTTAAAAACCAGCTATTCGCGGGTATTCCCCGGTTATCCGGCCCGAATTCCGCGATATGTTTTACTATACAATCGCTTTCACCCTAAACAAACCGGAACCCGAACGATGGGCACCACCATTCGCGATGTAGCGCGGGCGGCAGAGGTCTCGATCGGCACCGTCTCCCGCGCGCTGAAAAACCAGCCGGGCCTGTCCGAAGCAACGCGTGCGCGCATCGTCGAGATCGCGCAGCGGCTCGGCTACGATCCCGCGCAGTTGCGCCCGCGCATCCGCCGGCTCACCTTCCTGCTGCACCGCCAGCACAACCGCTTTCCCGCGAGCCCGTTCTTCTCGCACGTGCTGCACGGCGTCGAGGACGCCTGCCGTGAGCGCGGCATCGTGCCGACGCTGCTCACGGTCGGCCCGAACGACGACGTGCTGCGCCAGATGCGCCCGCACGCGCCCGACGCGATCGCGGTCGCCGGCTTCATCGAGCCCGAGACGATCGAGGCGCTCGCCGCGACCGGCCGGCCGCTCGTGCTGATCGACCTGTGGGCGCCCGGGCTGCGCTCGGTCAACATCGACAACGCGACGGGCGCGGCGCTCGCGATGCGCCACCTGCTGGCCACCGGCCGCTCGCGGATCGCGTTCATCGGCGGCTCGCCCGCGCACTACAGCATCGCGCAGCGCGCGATCGGCTACCGGCGCGCGTTCTTCGAGGCCGGGCGGCTGTTCGATCCCGCGTACGAGGTGACGATCGACGCGGGCCTCGACCCCGACACGGGCGCCGCGCGCGCGATGGCGCAACTGCTCGATGCCCCGGGGCCGCGCCCCGAAGCCGTCTTCGCGTACAACGACGCGGCCGCGCTGGCCGCACAGCGCGTGTGCATCGCGCGCGGGCTGCGGATTCCGGACGACATCGCGATCGTCGGTTTCGACAACATTCCGGCCGCCGCGCACGCGAGCCCGCCGCTCACGACGCTGTCGGTCGACAAGGAAGCGCTCGGCCGCCGCGGCGTCGAGCTGCTGCTTGCCGAAGCGCCCGAGCGCACCGAGATTTCCCTGCCCGTCGAGCTGATCGTACGGGCCAGCAGCCAGCCCGCCGGCTCCCCGGCACTCGATACCGCAACGGTCACCGAATCATCATGAACATGCCCCCGGTCCAACCCTGCACGGCCGCGCCGGCCGCCCACGCGCAAGCCACGCCGTTCGTCGCGAGTTTCCGCGATCCGTCGTTCCTGTTGTCGCACATCGAGGACACGCTGCGCTTCTACGCAACGAACGCGTTCGACCCGACGGGCGGCTTCTACCACTACTTCCGCGACGACGGCAGCGTCTACAACCGCACGTCGCGCCACCTCGTCAGCAGTTGCCGGTTCGTCTTCAACTACGCGATGGCGTACCGCCATTTCGGCGATCCGCGTCACCTGGAATACGCGCGCCACGGGCTGCGCTTCCTGCGCGACGCGCACTGGGACGACGAACTGCAGGGCTACGACTGGGAGCTCGACTGGCGTGACGGCGCGAAGCGCGAGACGCTCGACGGCACGCGCCACTGCTACGGGCTCGCGTTCGTGCTGCTCGCGGCCGCGCACGCGACGATGGCCGGCATCGACGAGGCGCGCCCGTTGATCGCGGCGACCTACGAACTGGCCGAGCACCGCTTCTGGGACGCGGCCGCGGGCCTTTATGCGGACGACGCGACGCCGAACTGGATCGTGTCGTCGTACCGCGGCCAGAACGCGAACATGCACATGACGGAGGCGCTGCTCGCGGCCTACGAGGCGACCGGCCACCTCACGTACCTCGATCGCGCGGAAAAGCTCGCGACCCACGTCACGCAGCGCCAGGCCGCGCTGTCGGGCGGGCTCGTGTGGGAGCACTACCATGCGGACTGGTCGGTCGACTGGGACTACAACAAGGAAGACAGCTCGAACATCTTCCGTCCGTGGGGCTTCCAGCCCGGGCACCAGACCGAATGGGCGAAGCTGCTGCTGATCCTCGAGCGGCACCGCCCGCTCGACTGGCTCGTGCCGCGCGCGGCCGAGCTGTTCGACGCGGCGCTCACGCACGCCTGGGACGCCGATCACGGCGGCCTGTGCTACGGCTTCGGCCCCGACTTCACGATCTGCGACCACAACAAGTACTTCTGGGTGCAGGCGGAAACCTTCGCGGCAGCCGCGATGCTCGGCGCGCGCACCGGCAGCGAGCGCTTCTGGGACTGGTACGACGAGATCTGGCGCTACAGCTGGGCGCACTTCGTCGATCACCGCTACGGCGCGTGGTACCGGATCCTCACGTGCGACAACCGCAAGTACAGCGACGAGAAGAGCCCGGCCGGCAAGACCGACTATCACACGATGGGCGCATGCTACGACGTGCTCGCGACCCTCGCGCGCACGGCGCGCAGCGAGCCGACGCAATGAGCGGCGGCACGTTTCCGGCTTTCGTGTCGGCGGGCGACATCCTGACCGACATGGTGCGCGCGGGCGATGCGCAGTGGAAGTCGGTGCCGGGCGGCGCCGGCTGGAACGTCGCGCGCGCGGTCGCGCGGCTCGGCGTGCCGAGCGCGCTCGCGGGCTCGATCGGCGAAGACTGCTTCTCCGACGAGCTGTGGCGCACGAGCGACGCGGCCGGGCTCGACCTGCGCTTCCTGCAGCGCGTCGCACGGCCGCCGCTGCTCGCGATCGTCCACGAGACGCGCCCGCCCGCGTACTTCTTCATCGGCGAAGCGAGCGCCGACCTCGCATTCGATCCCGCGCGGCTGCCGGCCGGCTGGGCCGACCACGTGAAATGGGCGCATTTCGGCTGCATCAGCCTCGTGCGCGAACCGCTCGCGGGCACGCTGGCCGCGCTCGCGGCCGACCTGCACGCGCGCGGCGTGAAGATCAGCTTCGACCCGAACGTCCGGAACCTGATGACGGCCGCGTACCGGCCGACGCTGGAGAAGATGGCCGCCCTCGCCGACCTGATCAAGGTTTCCGACGAAGACCTGCGGCACCTGTTCGGCGACGACGGCCCGGACGCGATCGCGGCGGTGCGCGCGCTGAACCCGCGCGCGGCCGTGCTCGTCACGCGCGGCGCGCAGGCGGCGGCGCTCTACGCAGGCGACGACGTGTACGAGGCCAGCCCGCCGCGCGTCGAGGTGGTCGACACCGTCGGCGCGGGCGACGCGTCGATTGGCGGCATGCTGTTCAGCCTGATGGCCGCGCCGCAGCGCGCGTGGCGCGAGCATCTCGTGTTCGCGCTGGCGGCGGGCGCCGCCGCGTGCCGGCACACGGGCGCGCACGCGCCGACGCTCGACGAGGTCGTCGCGCTGATCGAACGCTGACGGGACGGTGGCCGATCGCCGTTCGGTCACCGATAAGCCGCGCTGTACATGCTGCGCCGCAGTGCTACGATGAGTGTGTCCTTTTGCGGGAGAGCACCATGGACACCAACACGTTCACGAAAGGCATCTACACGGCCAAGGCGCATACCCAGCATGCGGGCAACGGGCAGTTCCAGGGTTACGTGATCCTCGCGCGGGACGACGGGGACGAGACCGAGAACATGCGCTACGACGTCCACTCGACGAGCCCCAGCGAGGAGGAAGCGTTCGACGAGGCGAAGGCGCTCGCGCACCGGATCCTCGGCGAGATCGAACTGTGACGCGCGCCGCCCTGTTCGGCGCGGCTCAGAGCAGCCGCGCCACCATCGATACCAGCATCGTCAGCACCAGCGTCGACATGAACGGGAACGGGTAGCGCCGCCCGCCGAGCGTCAGCGTGACGTCGCCCGGCATCCGCCCGATGCCGAGCTTGCCGAGCCACGGCCAGCAGCGCATCAGGATCATCACCGCGACGAACGACGCCATCAGCCAGCGCAGCATGCCGGGCTCCCGTCAGAGTGCATGCGAGCGGTCGCCGCGCGCGAACGCGTCGAGCGTGCCGTCGATCCCGCGCGAGAACGCGATCACCTTGAACAGCTCGCCCATCTCGGCTTCGGAAATCAGCTTCTGCACCGCGTTCGCGGCGGGCAGGAACTGCCGGACGTCGGACGGATCGATCGCGGCCAGCGCGTCGGTGATGCCCGCGTTCAGCAGGAAGCGCGCCTGCGACGTGTAGCCGAGCAGATCGGCGCCGGCGGCGATGGCCGCGTCGTAGATGCCGGTGAATTCGACGTGCGCGGTGATGTCCTGCAGCCCCGGGTACAGGAACGGGTCGTCGTGCGCATGGTGGCGGTAGTGGCACATCAGCGTGCCGCGGTCGCGCTGCGGATGGTAGTACTCGTGCGCGGGAAAACCGTAGTCGACCAGCAGCACCGCGCCGCGCCCGAGCATCGTGCACACGGTGCGCGTGAACGCCAGCGCGGCCTCGTGCGTCTCGGTCACGTAGCCGTCGCCGGCCTCGGCGTCGAGCCGCGCGAGCACCGGCGGCAGGTTGGCCGGCGCGGCGGGCCGGTCTTCGAACACGAACGCGTGCCGCGCGTCGAGCGCGACGCCGCGCTCGTGCCAGGCGCCGCCCGCCTTCGCGAACAGCCGCACCGGCATCGCATCGAGCACCTCGTTGCCGACCACGACGCCGTCGAACCGCTCGGGCAGCGCGTCGAGCCAGCGCACCTTCGCGGCAAGCGCCGGCACGGCGGCCTCGATCGTGTCGCGCTGCCGTTCGCGCAGCTCGCCGGACAGGTCGACGATCAGGTATTCGTCGAGTTCGGCGCCCAGCGCGTCGAGCGCCGCGAGCAGGCCGGCCGCGAGCTTGCCCGTGCCGGCGCCGAATTCCATCGCGCGGCGCGTGCCGCTCGCCGCGAGCGCTTCCGCGACCGGTTGCGCGAGCGTCCGCGCGAACAGCGGCGACAGCTCGGGCGCGGTGACGAAGTCGCTGCCGTCGTCGGCGCGGCGCCCGAACTTGCGCGCGCCGCCGCTGTAATAGCCGAGGCCCGGCGCATACAGCGCACGCTCCATGAAGCGGTCGAACGGCAGCCAGCCGCCGGCCGCCGCGATCTCGTCGCGCAGTTGCGCGGCGAGGGTTTCGGACTGCGCGAGCGCGTCAGGGCCGGGAGCAGGTAAACTAGCGGGTTCGTGAGCTTTCGGGTTCATCCCGGCATTGTAAATGACCGTTTCAGCCGATACGTCGACCCAGCGCGTGGTGCTCGTCGCGGGCGCCCTGGGCAGCGCGGCCGACGCCGCGTCGATCGGTCGTGCGCTCGCGACGGGATTCGCGCGGCGCGGCTGGGACGTCGCGCTGCAGCGCAGCCACGGCGCGCCGCGCGCGGCCGCCGACGCGCTCGTCGCCGAAGTCGCGGCGCTCGGCCGCCGCGCGGCCGTGCTCGACGCCGATCTGGCCCTGGAAACCGACGCGGCCGCACTCGTCGCCGCGTGCGGCGCGGCGCTCGGCCGGCCCGCGTGCGCGGTGTTCGTGAGCGCCAGCGCGGGCGCCGACGACGCGCACACGGTGAACGGCGCGTCACTCGCCGGCGCACTCGCGCGCAACGTGACGGCGCCGCTCGCGCTGGCCCGCGCGCTCGCCGACGCGACGCCCGACGCCGCGCGCGAGCACGAAGCGCTGCGTGCGTGCGCGATCCACGTGCTGGACCAGGCGCTGTTTCACCCGGCGCCGGCGCAGTTGTCGCACGCGCTGATGCAGGCCGCGCTGAACCGCGCGACGTCGGCGCTGGCACTGGCGCTCGCGCCGAAGGTGCGGGTCGCGGCGCTCGTGCGCGGCCACGCGCCGCACGCGGACGATATCGCGTCGGCCGCCTGCTATCTCGCGAGCGCGCCCGGCGTCACGGGCGCGACGCTGACCGTCGACGGCGGCGAGCACCTGGTGCCGCCCGCCGCCGGCCCGAATGAATGAACTGCGCGGATCGCGCGGCCTGATCGCCGCCGCCCGCGCCGCTTTGCGTGCGCGCACGCCAATTTGACTGGGACGACCATGTTTTCCGCTCTCCTGCACCCCCGCCTCGCGGATTGCCGCAGGCTCTACCTGCGCGACTACGAGGTGCACATCAACATCGGGGCTTTCGAACACGAGAAGCGCGGCGAGCAGCGCGTCGTCATCAATGTCGACCTGTTCGTGCCGCTCGCGCTGTCCACCCCCGTCGACGACCGGCTGCATGAAGTCGTCGACTACGACCTGATGAAGCAGAGCGTCGCGCAATGCATGGCGCGCGGCCACATCCACCTGCAGGAAACGCTGTGCGACGCGATCGCCGCGCACCTGCTGGCGCACGATGCCGTGCGCGCGGTACGCGTCTGTACCGAGAAACCGGACGCCTATCCGGACTGCGACGCCGTCGGCGTCGAAGTCTTTCGCATCAAGGACGAGGAGCGCGCATGAACGCCCCCCACATGAATGACGCGGCGGCCGACGCCGCCCCCCTCGACGCGACCGCCGCCCCGGCCGGCCGCCAGGCGCTGACGCGCCGCGAGCAGAAGGAAGCGTACGAGAACAACAAGCTGTTCAAGCGGATCGCGCGCCAGGTCGGCCAGGCGATCGGCGACTACAACATGATCGAGCAAGGCGACAAGGTGATGGTCTGCCTGTCGGGCGGCAAGGACAGCTACGCGATGCTCGACGTGCTGCTGCGCCTGCGCGAGCGCGCGCCGATCGACTTCGACATCGTCGCGGTGAACCTCGACCAGAAGCAGCCGGGCTTCCCCGAGCACGTGCTGCCCGAATACCTGAAGCAGGTCGGGGTGCCGTTCCACATCGAGAACCAGGACACCTACAGCATCGTCAAGCGGCTCGTGCCCGAAGGCAAGACGACCTGCTCGCTGTGCTCGCGGCTGCGCCGCGGGATCCTGTACCGCGTGGCCGGCGAGCTCGGCGCGACCAAGATCGCGCTCGGCCACCACCGCGACGACATCGTGCAGACGCTGCTGCTCAACATGTTCTATGGCGGCAAGCTGAAGGGGATGCCGCCGAAGCTGCAGTCGGACGACGGCAAGAACATCGTGATCCGCCCGCTCGCGTACGTGAAGGAAACCGATCTCGAGAAATATGCGGAGCTGCGCGAATTCCCGATCATCCCGTGCAACCTGTGCGGCAGCCAGCCGAACCTGAAGCGCGCGGAAATGAAGGCGCTGATCCGCGAATGGGACAAGCGCTTCCCGGGCCGCGTCGAGAACATGTTCAACGCGCTCGCGAAAGTCGTGCCGTCGCACCTGATGGATGCGACGCTGTTCCCGTTCGCGTCGCTGCGCGCGACCGGCGTTGCCGATCCGCACGGCGACATCGCGTTCGACGAGGAGCCGTGCGCGTCGGGCGACGACGCAGCCGCGCCGGGCACCGCCAAACCGATCTCGATCGTCCAGTTCGACGACCTGTAAGCGGGGCCGGAACACCCGCCGGAACGGGGTCGCACGGCCTCGTCCCGGCGCTATCGCCCCGCCACGGCAGGCCCGGAACGGCGGGGGCCGCATGCTAAAATGGACAGCTTCGAACTCCTCTGACAAGCTGGCGCCATGAATATCGTGATTTTGGCGGCAGGCACCGGCAAGCGCATGCGTTCCGCGCTGCCGAAAGTGCTTCACCCCCTGGCCGGCAGGCCGCTCCTCTCCCACGTCATCGACACCGCGCGCACGCTGCAGCCGTCCCGGCTCGTCGTCGTCGTCGGCCACGGCGCCGAGCGGGTCCAGGCCGCCGTCGCCGCGCCCGATGTCCAGTTCGCGGTGCAGGCCGAGCAGCTCGGCACCGGCCACGCGGTGCGCCAGGCGCTGCCGCTCCTCGATCCCGCGCAACCGACGCTCGTGCTGTACGGCGACGTGCCGCTCACCCGCGCGTCGACGCTGCAGCGTCTCGTCGACGCCGCGCGCGAAGGCCGCTACGGGATTCTGACCGTCACGCTCGACGATCCGACCGGCTACGGCCGCATCGTGCGCGACGCGTCCGGCTTCGTCACGCGCATCGTCGAGCAGAAGGATGCATCGCCGGACGAGCTGAGGATCGCCGAAATCAACACCGGCATCATCGTCACGCCCACGGCCCAGCTGTCGATGTGGCTCGGCGCGCTGAAGAACGAAAACGCGCAGGGCGAGTACTACCTGACCGACGTCGTCGAACTCGCGATCGAGGCCGGCTTCGAGGTCGTCACGGCGCAGCCCGACGAGGAATGGGAAACGCTCGGCGTGAACAGCAAGGCGCAACTCGCGGAACTCGAGCGCATCCACCAGCGCAATATCGCGGAAATGCTGCTCGCCGACGGCGTCACGCTCGCCGATCCGGCGCGCCTCGACGTGCGCGGCACGCTGCGCTGCGGCCGCGATGTGTCGATCGACGTGAACTGCGTGTTCGAAGGCAACGTGACGCTCGCCGACAACGTGACGATCGGCGCGAACTGCGTGATCCGCAGCGCGTCGGTCGGCGCCGGCACGCGCATCGACGCGTTCACGCACATCGACGGAGCCGAGCTCGGCGCGAATACCGTGATCGGCCCGTACGCGCGGCTGCGCCCCGGCGCGCAGCTCGCGGACGAAGCGCACGTCGGCAACTTCGTCGAGGTGAAGAACGCGGTGATCGGCCGCGGCTCGAAGGCGAACCACCTCACGTACATCGGCGACGCCGACATCGGCGCGCGCGTGAACATCGGCGCGGGCACGATCACCTGCAACTACGACGGCGCGAACAAGTTCCGCACCGTGATCGAGGACGACGTGTTCGTCGGTTCCGACACGCAGCTCGTCGCGCCCGTGCGCGTCGGCCGCGGCGTGACGATCGCCGCCGGCACGACGATCTGGAAGGACGTGGCCGACGGCCTGCTCGCGTTGAACGAGAAGACCCAGACCGCGAAGAGCGGCTACGTCCGCCCGGTCAAGAAGAAAAGCTGAACCTTTTGCGGGCGCCCCGGCGGCGCCCGCGTCGACTTACAGGACTGACCCATTCATGTGCGGCATTGTCGGCGCAGTTGCGCAGCGTAATATCGTTCCGGTGCTCATCGAAGGATTGCGGCGCCTCGAATACCGTGGCTACGACTCGTGCGGCGTCGCCGTGCTCGAGCCGGGCGCCCCGAAGCGCGCGCGCAGCGTCGCGCGCGTCGCCGATCTCGACACGCAGGTGCGCGAATCGCACCTCGAAGGCACGACGGGCGTCGCGCACACGCGCTGGGCCACGCACGGCGCGCCCGTCACGCACAACGCACACCCGATCTTCTCGTCGAACGCGCTCGCGCTGGTCCACAACGGCATCATCGAGAACTTCGAGCCGCTGCGCGAAGCGCTGCGCGCGAAGGGCTACGAATTCGTGTCGCAGACCGACACCGAAGTGATCGCGCACCTCGTGCACAGCCTGTACCGCGGCAACCTGTTCGACGCGGTGCGCGAAGCGGTGGGCCAGCTGCACGGCGCGTATGCGATCGCCGTGATCCACAAGGACCAGCCGCACACCGTCGTCGGCGCGCGCCAGGGTTCGCCGCTCGTCGTCGGGCACGGCGACGGCGAGAACTTCCTCGCGTCCGATGCGCTCGCGCTCGCGGGCAGCACCGACCGCTTCACGTTCCTCGAGGAAGGCGACGTATGCGAGCTGTCGCTCGACGGCGTGAAGATCGTCGACCGCCACGGCGCGCTCGCGCAGCGCGAGATCCGCGTGGTCAGCGCATACGGCGGCGCGGTCGAACTCGGGCCGTATCGCCACTTCATGCAGAAGGAAATCTTCGAGCAGCCGCGTGCGATCGGCGACACCGTGCCGCAGACGGACGCGTTCGACGCGACGCTGTTCGGCGAGGCCGCGCCCGCCGCGTTCGCGGGGATCGACAGCCTGCTGATCCTCGCATGCGGCACGAGCTACTACTCGGGCCTCACCGCGAAGTACTGGCTCGAATCGATCGCGAAGATCCCGACCCAGGTCGAGATCGCGAGCGAATACCGGTACCGCGAGTCGGTGCCGAACCCGCGCCAGCTCGTGCTCGTGATCTCGCAGTCGGGCGAGACGGCCGATACGCTCGCGGCGCTCAAGCACGCGCAGTCGCTCGGCCACACGCATACGCTCGCGGTCTGCAACGTCGCGACGAGCGCGATGGTGCGCCTGACCGAAATGCAGTTCCTGACGCACGCGGGCACCGAGATCGGCGTTGCGTCGACGAAGGCGTTCACGACGCAGCTCGTCGCGCTGTTCGTGCTGGCCGCGACGCTCGGCAAGCTGCGCGGGCACGTCGATGCCGCGCAGGAAGCCGAATTCCTGAAGCAGTTGCGCCACCTGCCGGCCGCGCTGAACAGCGTGCTCGCGCTCGAACCGCAGATCATCGCGTGGTCGGAGGAATTCGCGCGCAAGGAAAACGCGCTGTTCCTCGGCCGCGGGCTGCACTACCCGATCGCGCTCGAAGGTGCGCTGAAGCTGAAGGAAATCTCGTACATTCACGCCGAGGCCTATCCGGCCGGCGAACTGAAGCACGGGCCGCTCGCGCTCGTCACGGAAGCGATGCCGGTCGTCACGGTCGCGCCGAACGACACGCTGCTCGAGAAGCTGAAGTCGAACATGCAGGAAGTGCGAGCGCGCGGCGGCGAGCTGTACGTGTTCGCCGATGCCGATACGCAGATCGTCAACGACGACGGCCTGCACGTGATCCGGATGCCGGAGCACTACGGGCAACTGTCGCCGATCCTGCACGTCGTGCCGCTGCAGTTGCTCGCGTATCACACCGCGTGTGCACGCGGCACCGACGTCGACAAGCCGCGGAACCTCGCGAAATCAGTGACGGTGGAGTAAGGCAAGAGGTTGATCGGGATGGCCCCCGCCGGGCCGGCCCGGGTGCGTACCGGCGTGAAGCAGGCCGTTCGGCCAGGTCGAAATGTGTACCACGTAGTGGTATATAATCCTGTGCTGACTCGACCGACCCGACATGCCTGCTTCCGTACGACGCGTCTTCAAGACGAAGTGGTTTCACAAGGCGGCCGGAAAAGCAGGAATCGCCGATACCGAACTGTGTCGCGCCGCGCGGGAACTGACGCGCGGTCAGGCCATCGAGCTTGGCGGCAACGTCTGGAAAAAGCGTCTGGACGGCAATCGGCAGCGCGCAATCGTGCTGAGCAAGGTCGGGCAGGCGTGGGTTTTCGTGTTCCTGTTCGCGAAACGCGACAGGGACGACATCGACGAGCGTGAACTGCGTGCCTTCAGAAAGCTCGCCGCGGATGTCGGGCAGCGCACCGACACCGACATCGCGGCACTGATCGCACTGAAAGAGCTTGTGGAGATTTGCAATGGCTAAGAGTCGATTCAAGAGCGACGCATCGGAGGCGATCCACAGCGCCGCATCGGGCCTCTATCGCGCCACGCTGATCGACAAGAAGACGATGCGCGAATACGACGATCTCTGCATCGAAGCCGCCCCGCAGTTCGATCCTGACGCGATCGCCCGCATCCGCAAATCCGTCAACGTCAGCCAGAGCGTGTTCGCGCTCTACCTGAACACGACGACATCGACAATCCGCCAATGGGAGCAGGGCGACAAGCGACCGAGCGGCATCGCCGCACGAATGCTCCAGATCGTCGAGAAACACGGGCTCGAGGTGTTCTCCTGAGCCAGCTTCCCCGAATACGCATGCACGGCCGACCGAACGCGGGCCGCACCGGATCCCGCGACGCGAACCGCAAGGAATATGACGGAGAGACAATGGTAAAACTGTTTGGATGCGGTTTGCTGGCGCTGACGTTCGCGTCGACGGGCTGGGCCGCCGAGCGCTACGTCGAAGTCTGGAACCCGCCGGAGGCGCGGCACCCGCATGCACGTCCGCCGGCCGCGCATGCGGGTGCCGGCAAGAGCGCGGAGAAGCACGCGAGCGCAACGCCGAAAGCCGCCGTGAAGCCGCACAAGCGCCGCGTCGCGCAGGCCGTGAAAGCCGGTTCGCATCGTCCGCCTGCCGCCGCGGCCGAAACGCCGGCCGCGCCGCGCCCTGTCGCGCAGCCCGCGCCGGGCCGTCTCACGGTGATGCAGCCTGCCGGCCCCGACACGACGCACGCGCTCAATGCCGCCGACATCCCGCGGCAATACACGCCGGACGGCAACGTGCTGCGCGTCGGCACGCACAACCGCTCCGCGGAGGTGACTCGATAATGGAAGCACAAACCTACCACGGCTACCAGATCTGGGGCCACGCGATCCTGCAGCAGGACGAGATCCTGCAGCCCGAACGCTTCGCGGCGAGCGGCACGATCACGCAGAACAACAAGCTGATCGAGGGGTCCGGCGTGCTCGGCGTGTTCGACACCGAGGACGATGCGCGCGAAGCGGGGCTCGAATGGGCCCGCGCATGGATCGACAGCCACCGCTGACCGAACGCAACCCGCAACCGCGCGCATCCGCTGCAGCCGTCGCCGGCGTCGGCGCCGCGCACGTGCCGGTCGCGCACCGCCGCGAATGAAAGAAGGGGCGTCATGGACGCCCCTTCTTTCATTCGAACCCGGAACACTCACGCAGCGTGCCGCGGCGGCCTGATCGTCTCCTGCGGCCGGCCGACGAGCCGTGTCAGCACGAGAATCGCCGCCAGCGTCGCGACGTACGCGGCGATCTGGATGCCCGCCGGACGCGCGGTATAGCCGATCAGCGTATGCAGTGCCTTGCCGACGATGCTCGATTCCTTGAGCAGCCACGACGTGTCCCAGATCGCGTCGCCCCACGACGGCACGAGGCCGGCAGCCAGCAGGAAGCCGACGCACTGACTCGCCATCCCCGCAGCGAGCAGCACGATCAGCCCGTTGGTGACGGAGAACAGGCGCTTCAACGGAATCTGCAGCAGGCCCGCATACATCGTGTAGCCGAGCCCGGCGCCGCCGAGCACGCCGAGCAGCCCGCCGGCAATCATCTGCGGCGTCTGTCCCGGATCGCCCGCCGCGATACCGTACAGGAACAGCACGGCCTCGGAGCCCTCGCGCAGCACCGCGACACCGACCACGATGGCCAGCCCCGTCAGCGGCCGGCTGCCGGCCGCAACGGCCCGTCCGACTTCGCCCATGTGCAGCGCCATCTCGCGGCCGTGCCGGCTCATCCAGATGCAGTGCCAGGCCAGCATCAGCGTCGCGACGAACATCACGCCCGCATTGAATACTTCCTGCCCCATGCCGGACGCCCACTGCGAGATCACGTCGGCGAACGCCGCGATCAGGCCGGCGCCGACCACGCCGCCGACGAGCCCGCTGCCGACCCACCAGCCGCGCCGCGGGACGCCCTTCGTGGCGGCCATCACGATCGAGACCACCAGCGCGGCCTCGAGCACTTCACGAAAGACGATCAGGGCAGTAGACAGCATGTCGGTATCGGCTTACTTGACGGTCAGGTGCGTCTTCGACTGCGCTTCGTGATACTCGTCGTGGAATTCGTAGGTACCGGCCTTCAGCGGCCCGACCAGGATCTCGGCCGACTTGCCGGCCGGCACGACCTTCTCCGCCTTGAAGTCGTCGCTCTCGAATTCCGCGGGCGTCGCGTCGAGGTTCTTCACGACGAATTTCACTTTCTTGCCGGCGGGGATCGTCACGCCATCGGGCGAAAACTTGTGGTCCTTCAGGGTCAGGTTGACGACATCGTCGGCAGCGAATGCAGACGTTGCCGATGCGCCCAGCAGGGCCAGCGCGAAGCCGAAAGCGAAACGATTCATGGTCGGGAACGAAGAACGGATCTTGAAGGAGATCGATACTAAGATCGATTCGCATTTCCGTATCGAATGCCCGTGTTGGCATTATGGAGATAGCGCTTCATAGCGCTTCGCAACGCATTGTCCGGAAAGGTTTTTCCCGATGCGAGCCATGGCACGGCCCGCGGTCAATCAGGTCAAACACCGGCCGGCATGCGCCGCGCCGCATCGATTCGTCGGACCACCGCCTTACGCCTCATCGGACGCGCGATATCCTGCACGCCTGCACATACGACGCTTGACCTTCCCACCATGGCAAGCTTCATGCTGACGGTGCTCGTCAATCGTCAACTCAGGAGAACACGATGGAATTCGAAGTCCAGGACATGACCTGCGGCGGCTGCGCCAATGCGATCACGCGCGCGGTGACGGCCGCCGATCCCGCCGCGAAGCTCGACATCGACGTCGCGGCAAAGCGCGTCAAGGTCGAATCGGCGCAAGGCGCCGAGCGCGTGCAGTCGATCATCGAAGCCGCGGGCTTCCACCCCGCGCTGCGCACCGCGTAACGCTCGCTGCGGGCCGGGGGCGCACCACCCAAGGCGATGCGCCCCCGGCATCGCGTCAGCGCAGCCGGATCAGCGTCGACTTCAGCTCGGTGTATTTCTCGAGCGCGTGCAGCGACTTGTCGCGGCCGTTGCCCGACTGCTTGTAGCCGCCGAACGGGAAGTTCATGTCGCCGCCCTCGTCGTAGCAGTTCACCCACACGGTGCCCGCGCGCAGCCGGCGCGACACGTCGTGCGCGGTCGTCAGGTTCGACGTCCACACGGCCGCGGCCAGCCCGTATTCGGTGTCGTTGGCGATCCGCACGGCCTCGTCGACGTCGTCGAACACGATCACCGACAGCACGGGCCCGAAGATCTCCTCGCGCGCGATCTTTGCATCGGGCTTCACCTCGAACACCGTCGGCTCGACGTAGAAACCGCCCGTTTCCTCCTTCACGCGCGTGCCGCCCGTGATCAGCCGGCCTTCGCTGCGCCCCGCGTCGATATAGCCGAGCACGCGCTCGAGCTGGATGCCGTCGACGATCGCGCCCATCGATACCGACGGATCGAGCGGATTGCCGGGCACATACGCGCGCGCGGCGGCGACGAGCTTCTCGATGAACGCGTCCTTGATGTCGCGGTGCACGAGCAGCCGCGAGCCGGCCGTGCACATCTCGCCCATGTTGTAGAAGATCGCGCCGGCCGCGGCCTGCGCGGCGCGCTCGAGATCGGGGCAATCGGGCAGCACGATGTTCGGCGATTTGCCGCCGAGCTCGAGCCACGCGCGCTTCAGGTTCGACTGCGCGGCGTACTGCATGATCAGCTTGCCGACCGCCGTCGACCCCGTGAACGCGATGCAGTCGACGTCGCGATGCAGCGCGAGCAGCTTGCCCGGCTCGCCCGCGCCCGGCACGACGTTGAACACGCCGGCCGGAATCCCGGCCTCGTACGCGAGCTGCGCGACGCGGATCGCGGTCAGCGGCGATTTCTCCGACGGCTTCAGCACGACGCTGTTGCCGGCCGCGAGCGCGGGGCCGAACTTCCACGCGGCCATCAGGATCGGGAAGTTCCACGGCACGACGGCCGCCACCACGCCGACCGGCTCGCGCGTGACGAGGCCGACGAGATGATGATCGGCCGGCGCGACCTCGCCGCCGACCTTGTCGATCGCCTCCGCGAACCATTCGACGCAGTACGCGGCGCCCGGCACGTCGACCGTCGTCGTGTCGCCGATCGGCTTGCCCGCGTCGAGCGTCTCGAGCAGCGACAGTTCGTCGAGATGCTCGCGCATCAGCGCGGCCCAGCGCAGCAGCACGGCCTTGCGCGCTCGCGGATTCAGGCCGGCCCACACGCCGGCATCGAACGCGCGGCGCGCGGCCGCGACGGCCGCGTTCACGTCGGCTTCGCCGCAGTCGGCCACCTTCGCGAGCACGCGAGCGTCGATCGGGCTCACGCAATCGAACGTCTTGCCGCCGTGCGCATCGCGCGACGCGCCGTCGATGAATGCGCGCCCTTCGATCTCGAGGGACGCCGCCTTGTCCTGCCAGTCAGCCAAAGTCAACTTGTTCATCAGGATGCCTCAATGTTGTGGCATTCGCGATACGGCGCGGCGCGCGCGTGACGCGCGGCCGGCCGGCAGCGAATGCGGTGACGCGCGGTGGGTCAGAAGGTCGCCGGCGAATTGGCCGAGACGACCTCGCAGATCAGTTCCGCGCTGGGATTGCGAAAACGGTGCGGCAAACGGCTTTCGAAGTAGTAGCCGTCCCCGGGGTCGAGCAGCCACGTCGCGCCGTCGACGGTCAGCTCGAGCCGGCCCGACACGACGACGCCGCCCTCGTGCCCCGCGTGCACGAGCATCTCGGGGCCCGTATCGGCGTGCGGCTGGTAGATCTCGCGCAGGATGCACATGTTGCGGTCCTTCACGCTCGCGCCGACCAGATGAAACGCGAGCGTGTCGTTGCCGAGGTTCGGCATCTCGTCGCGACGCGACACGACCGAGCGCGATTCGACCAGCTCGAACGTGAAGAACTCCGCGAGACTCATCGGGATGCATTCGAGCAGTTTCTTCAACGAGCCGACCGACGGGCTCACGCGGCCCTGTTCGATCAGCGAGATCGTGCCGTTGGTCACGCCGGCCCGCTTCGCGAGTTCGCGCTGCGACAGGCCATGCTTGTTGCGCACGAAACGCAGGCGCTCGGAGACTTCGGTGGACATCGATTCGATTTCGGACACGATAAGTGCGATGACAAAGTGAAACGACGCGGTGGACAGCCGTTGAATATTCTAATCACTTTATGCCGCACATCAGCGGGGAAAACCCTGAAAGGCGTTCGAAATAATGAACACCTCGCCGGTTATTCCTTTTGCGAATCTTTTGTTCCCGCTGCTCGGGAAAGCCCTGATGCAGGACCGTTAAAAAACATTTGACGCCGTTTTTGGCTCGTATATGCTGGCTCTCAGGTCGGCGTCATCAGACTTTCATGGGCAGCAAAAAGCGTTATCGCAACGCACCAATTGATGCCCGTCAATGTAAATGACGCAGGACCGGCGCCTTGATTATTTTAAACGCCCAGCGCGTCGAAACGGTCAGGTGTTCAATACTTTCAACAAACCAGTCGAGTGTAATCGTGAGAGTCCGTGGCCCTCTGGTGAGGTGGGATCGAGGCGATGTGCGAAGTTTGCGCAGCGCGGCGCCCGCTTCCGACGACGGCAGTTGCGGCTGGCATAGTCCTCGCCTGCTTCACCTGTCGATCTACACCATCCTGTCCCGCCGTTCCGTTCGGCGTCACAACGCTGTTTCCGCACGCGCATTCGTCGCCGTCGATACCGACGAAGTGGCGTCGCTGCTGCCGTAGCGCCTCTCCTCTCTTCACGTCGTTCGTTTTTTCTGCCGATTCGCCAACCGCATTGTCCGTGCGGTGACGGAACGCGTTCGCGCATTCGTTGCCGCGTCGCGTATCGCGATGAAACGAACGACGGCCTGATCGTCGCGCGCAGCGCGGATCGCCACGCCATCCCGTTGCGCCCATTCACCAGCGGCCTTGCGCTTTGCGCCAGGCTGCGGGGTTGCTGCACGCCGGTGTTTTTCCACATCCGGCAAGACGTACGCGGCAGCCCTTCGGATAACTGATTGACGTCATGGAAAGGAAACCCCTCGTCGGCATCACCGCCGACCACACGCAAATCGGCGCACACGCGTCGCATACGGTCGGCGACAAATACGTCGCCGCGATCGTCGACGGCGCGCACGCGTTCGCGATGGTGCTGCCCGCGCTCGGCGAGCGCCAGTCGGTCGACGACGTGCTCGACACGGTCGACGGCCTGTTGTTTACCGGCAGCTACTCGAACGTCGAGCCGCACCTGTACGGCGGCGAACCGAGCGCCCCCGGCACGAAGCACGACCCGGCACGCGACGCGACGACACTGCCGCTGCTGCGCGCGGCAATCGCCGCAGGCGTGCCCGTGCTCGCCGTATGCCGCGGCTTCCAGGAGCTGAACGTCGTCTGCGGCGGCACGCTGCACCAGCGCGTGCATGACGTGCCGGGCTTCGCCGATCACCGCGAGGACGACACCGCGCCGATGGCGTCGCAATACGGCCCCGCGCACGTCGTGCGCCTGACGCCCGGCGGCAAGCTGCATGGGCTCGCCGGCGGCCGCGACGAAGTGCACGTGAACTCGCTGCACAAGCAGGGCATCGCGCAGCTCGGCTCCGGCCTCGCCGTCGAAGCCGTCGCGCCCGACGGCCTGATCGAGGCCGTGAGCGTCGTCGACGCACCGGCTTTCGCACTCGCCGTGCAATGGCATCCGGAATGGCGGCATGCGCAGGACCCGCTGTCGAGCGCGATCTTCCGCGCCTTCGGCGACGCCTGCCGCGCCCGCCGCAAGGCCCGCACGCACACCACGGCCGCCGCCGCGCTCATCTGAGCGCGCCGACCTACAAAACGAGAACAGACATGGAAGACTTTCTGAAGCAGTACCGGATCACCGAAGTCGAGGCGATCATTCCCGACATGGCCGGCATCGCGCGCGGCAAGATCACGCCGCGCAACAAGTTCACGTCCGGCGAATCGATGCGCCTGCCGCAGGCCGTGATGGTGCAGACCGTCACCGGCGAATATCCGGAAGACGGCTCGCTGACCGGCGTGACCGATCCCGACATGGTGTGCGTGCCCGACGCGTCGACGATCCGCCTGATCCCGTGGGCCAGCGACCCGACCGCGCAGGTGATCCACGATTGCGTGCACTTCGACGGCTCGCCGGTCGAGATCTCGCCGCGCTACGTGCTGCGCCGCGTGCTCGACCTGTACAAGGCCAAGGGCTGGAAGCCCGTGGTCGCACCGGAACTCGAGTTCTATCTCGTCGACATGAACAAGGATCCCGACCTGCCGCTGCGTCCGCCGGTGGGCCGTACGGGCCGCCCCGAAACGGGCCGCCAGTCGTATTCGATCGAGGCCGTCAACGAGTTCGATCCGTTGTTCGAGGACATCTACGAGTACTGCGAAGCGCAGAACCTCGACATCGACACGCTGATCCACGAAGTCGGCGCCGCGCAGATGGAGATCAACTTCATGCACGGCGACGCGCTGTCGCTGGCCGACCAGGTATTCCTGTTCAAGCGCACGGTGCGCGAGGCCGCGCTGCGTCACAACATGTACGCGACGTTCATGGCCAAGCCGATGGAAGACGAACCGGGTTCGGCGATGCACGTGCACCAGAGCATCGTCGACGAGGAAACGGGCCAGAACCTGTTCACGTCGCAGGAGACGGGCGGCGCGACGTCGATGTTCTACAACTACCTCGCGGGGCTGCAGAAGTACACGCCGGCGCTGATGCCGATCTTCGCGCCGTACATCAACTCGTACCGCCGGCTGTCGCGCTTCATGGCCGCGCCGATCAACGTGCAGTGGGGCTACGACAACCGCACGGTCGGCTTCCGGATCCCGCACTCGGGCCCGTCGGCACGCCGCATCGAGAACCGCATCCCGGGTGTCGACTGCAACCCGTACCTCGCGCTCGCCGCGACGCTCGCGGCCGGCTATCTCGGCATGACGCAGCGCCTGGAGCCGACCGAGCCGCTCGTCAGCGACGGCTACGACCTGCCGTACCAGCTGCCGCGCAACCTCGAGGAGGGGCTGACGCTGATGGCCGCGTGCGAGCCGCTCGGCGAGATCCTCGGCCACAAGTTCCTGAAGGCGTATTTCGCGCTGAAGGAAACCGAATACGAAGCGTTCTTCCGCGTGATCAGCTCGTGGGAACGCCGCCATCTGCTGCTGCACGTGTAAGCGCGCGCACAACCGCATACGGAATCACGGAGGAAACATGACTTACCGCAACGAATCGGCGTGGATCCAGCCGGCGGCGCCGGCCGCCGCGCCGCGCGCGACCCAGGCACGCTCGACCGCCGAATACCGCGCGCTCGACGCCGCACACCACATCCACCCGTTCTCGGACATGGGCGCGCTGAATCGCGCGGGCAGCCGCGTGATCGTGAAGGCCGACGGCGTCTACCTGTGGGACTCGGACGGCAACAAGGTGATCGACGGGATGGCCGGCCTGTGGTGCGTGAACGTCGGCTACGGCCGCAAGGAGCTCGCCGACGCCGCGTACCGCCAGTTGCAGGAACTGCCGTTCTACAACACGTTCTTCAAGACGACGCACCCGCCGGTGATCGAACTGTCGGCCATGCTCGCGGAAGTGACGCCCGCCGGCTTCAACCACTTCTTCTACTGCAACAGCGGCTCGGAAGGCAACGACACCGTGCTGCGTCTCGTGCACCAGTACTGGCGCGTGCAGGGCAAGCCGCAGAAGAAATTCGTGATCTCGCGCAAGAACGGCTACCACGGCTCGACGATCGCGGGCGGCACGCTCGGCGGGATGGGCTACATGCACGAGCAGATGCCGTCGAAGGTCGAGCACATCGTGCACATCGACCAGCCGTACTTCTTCGGCGAAGCACAGCCGGGCGAAACGCCGGAAGCGTTCGGCCTCGCGCGCGCGCAGCAGCTCGAGGCGAAGATCCTCGAACTCGGCGCGGAGAACGTCGCGGCATTCATCGGCGAGCCGTTCCAGGGCGCGGGCGGCGTGATCTTCCCGCCGTCGACGTACTGGCCGGAAATCCAGCGGATCTGCCGCAAGTACGACATCCTGCTCGTCGCCGACGAAGTGATCGGCGGCTTCGGCCGCACCGGCGAATGGTTCGCACACCAGCACTTCGGCTTCGAGCCGGACCTGATCACGATGGCCAAGGGCCTCACGTCGGGCTATGTGCCGATGGGGGCGGTCGGCATTCACGAGCGGGTGGCGCGGCCGATCATCGACAA
>NZ_MDEQ02000013.1 GCF_001883705.2 Burkholderia catarinensis | reverse complement strand
ATGCCGCCAGCGTTCAATCTGAGCCAGGATCAAACTCTTCAGTTTAAACCTGTTACTGTTTTCGGTTCGGTTAAGAACCGGTCGCTCACTCAAAGCTGACAGGAATATGAATTGCTTCATAAACCTGACTTACTTTAGTGTGAGACTCTTGATACTTTCGCTATCTGATCCGAGGATCAGCTCGCTTCCATCAAGCGCCCACACTTATCGGCTGTTAATTTTTAAAGAACATTTCTGCGAGAAACTTCGTGTTTCTCAGCAGCGCTGCGTTTTCAGCAGCAGAGAAGCGAGATTATGAGATGTTTTTCTTAACTCGTCAACAACTTATTTAACTACTTCGTTGCGACAGCTGAAATTCAACTCCATGTGCACCGAGTCGCTAAAACCAACTTCAATAGCACCGCTTCCCTTCTTTTCTCCCGCGCTGCGTTTCCGTTAGCGCGAAAGAGGCGTGATTCTATTCACCCGCCCCTGTCTCTGCAAGCCCTTTGTGAAAATTTTTTTACAAGCGGTGCCGGGGGCCTGTTGAGCCGCCCCCCAGTAGTCATGGAAGCGACTCGGCAGAAGCTGCCACGATAGCCCGTGAACAGCCCCGCCGCAGCGAACGAAACCTTCCGTCGCTCACCGCCCCACCATCGCCCTCACCACGCCATCCCGCCGAATCAGCCCGTGATACAGCGCCGCTGCAAAGTGCGCGAGGAACGTCGCGAAGAACAGATAAGCCAGCACGCGATGCGCGACCCTGAGCCAGGCAAACGCAACCGGATCAGCCGAAACAAGCGCCGGCAGCTGCACACCACCGCCCAACGTCACCGGATACCCGCCCGCCGACAGCATCGCCCACCCGATCAGCGGCATCGCGACCATCAGCGCATACAGCACGAGATGCGACCCATGCGCGGCAACCTTTTGCCACCACGGCAAGTCATCAGGCAACGCCGGCGGCTTCGACAAAACCCGCACCACGATCCGCACACACACCAGCACCAGCACGGCCACACCCAGCGGCTTATGAATCGCCACCAAAACCGCATGCCGCTCGGACACCGACGCCACCATCCCCACCCCGATAAACAGCATCGTGATGATCATCGCGGCCATCACCCAATGCAGCACCCTCGCCGGCAAACCAAATGTCGTAGAAGCCTTCATCACCGTCCCTCCGAACTCAACCTGGCCACACCCGCCACCCCGGCCTCTTCACTCGTCCTGCGCAGATACGAATCCGCATAAGCCGCCGACCTGGCCGCCAGCAACGGATCCCCCGACACCTGAATCCCCTGCGGCAGCACCGTCGGGTCGTAATTCACATCCCGGCACGGCCCGCTGTCCTGCGCCTCCACGCGGTCGAGCACGAGCGTGCCCGCATCGATCGTCGTCCGCTGCGCGGGCCAGACCTTCGTCGCGTCGTCCACCGGATCGCCAGGCTCCGCCAGCGTGACCAGCAGCTTCCACTTCTGCGCACCGGCCGCGATGCGCCGCGTCACGTCCTGCTGCAACACGTTCGGATCCGCGGCCGTCGCGACGTCCCCGGCGCCGGCCGTCTGCTCCGGCACGACGCGCCACCGCACCGCCTGCCGCTTGCCGGCTGCATCGACGAAGTAAAACGCGTTCAACCCGTAATAACTCTCAGTGACGTAACTCGCGCTCGGCTTCGCGCCTTTGATCCACTGCAGGAACGCCCCCGCCTCCGGATGCGCGCCAAAAAACGCCTTCACCTTCGCCGGATCGGGCTTGCCGGTCGCCGGATCGGGCCGGGTCGCCACCGTCTGCTGGTAGAACGCCTGCGGCGTCGCGACCGGAAACACCGGCATCGCGTTCATCCCGGTCCGCCATTGCTCGCCGTCGGGCGCGGTGAGCCTCAGCGCGAGGCTGCGGATCGGCACGCTGCTGTCGGGCGCATACGGATTCCCGCCCGGCAACGCGAACCGCCCGACCACCGGCGTGCGCACCGCCTTGAAGAACGGCGCGACCGAATACGCGCTCGCGGCGCCGTTGCCTTCGAAGTAACCGGTCACGCACACGCCCTTCGCGTGATTGCGCCGGTAGCCCGGATGGATGCCGCTATTGGTCTGCAGCGAGTCGACGAGCCGCTGCGGGGTCAGACGCGCCGGCGCGAGCCACCCGCCGACATACCCGAACGCCACGGCCACGCCGGCCACCGCGCCGCCGATCGCGGCCCAGCGCCACCACCCGCGCCCGGGCTCGCGCTGCGGCGAAGAAGAGGAAGAAGATCGCTCCATGAATATGCTCCCGACCATCAGGTCATTGTCGAACGCGCGTAGGACGCCGCCCGCACCGCTTTATTCCACGAAAAATTTTTTCCTATGCTTGATGGAATAATCGATGCCGGCCGGCGTCCTACGCGGCATCTCGACCCTTTCGGCAACCGGCCCGGCCATGCCCTCCACCGCCCTCGACGACGACGCGCTGCGCGAACTCCTCCCCAGGCTGCGACGCTTCGCGCTCTGGCTGGCGCGCGACGTCCACGCGGCCGACGATCTCGTCCAGTCGACGCTCGAGCGCGCGCTGTCGCGCTGGACGAGCCGCCGCGACGACGCGTCGCTGCGCAGCTGGCTCTTCACGATCCTGTACCGGCAGTTTCTCGACGGCAAACGCAGCGCTAAGCGCTACGCGTGGCTGCTCGGCCGCATCCGGGACGACGATGAAGCGCACTGGCCGTCCGCGGAACGCGAATTCGCCGCGCGCGCGACGCTCGAAGCGTTCGGCCGGCTCTCCGACGAGCAGCGCAGCCTGCTGCTGCTCGTCGCGGTCGAGGGCTTCACGTATCAGGAAGTCGCCAGCCTGCTCGACGTGCCGATCGGCACCGTGATGTCGCGGCTCTCCCGCGCGCGCCAGGCGCTGCGCCAGCTCAGCGACGGCGAGCTTCCCGCTCCTTCTTTGCGATTGATGAAGAAATGAACACGCCTCCGAACGAACACGACCTTCAGGCCTATGTCGACGGCCAGCTCGACGCGCAAGCGCGCGCCGCGGTCGAGCGCTATCTCGCGCTGCATCCGGAGCGCGCGGAACAGGTGAAGCGATGGCAGCAGGATGCGCAGCGGTTGCGGGCCGCGCTGGAGAGCGTGCGGATGCCGGCCGATAACCCAGCGCTGGATCCGGCGGCGATTCGCGGCCGGCGGGCCGGGCGCTCGCGGATGCGGTTCGCGATGGCGGCTTCGTTCGTGTTCTGCGTCGGGCTGGGGACGTTGGGCGGATGGCAGGCGCGCGGGTGGAACGCGCCGCCGCCCATCGCGCCGATGAGCGATGCGGTCGAGGCTTACCGGATGATGGTGGTCGATCAGACGGCGAAGGTCGACTACCGGCCGACCGGTGCGGGCGATTTGCAGGGGTGGCTCACCCGCCGTGTGGGCGCGTCGGCGAAGCTGCCGGATTTGAGCGCGGCGGGGTTCAGGCCGGTCGGCGGACGGTTGTTCACGACGGACAGCGGCGCCACCGCTGCGATGGTGCTCTATGAGGACGCAGCCGGGCGGACGTTGAGCTTCTATATGCGGCCTGCGGAATCGAAACATCGGCTGCTGCCGGCCGGGCAACGCGTGGATGGTGCGCTGCTGGCGCGGTATGGGTCGGTGAACGGGATTAACTTCGCGGTGGTCGGGCCGGCGGATAGTCTTGGGGAGAAGGCGGTTGTGCGGGCGCTTGATCAGCAGACTTGAAGCGGTACGATACGCGCCCGGCTGGCGGTTAGTAGCGGCCGCCAGCGCCTTTGGTGGGGCGGCCCGGCGGGCTTGAACGGGCGCCCGCTCACCATTCGCGTGCACAGCGTTTCGACTGGCTTTCCCTGGCTGTTATGCACATCGAGCCACGCCGGCGCCCTCACCTCTGGAATCACAGGGTTTCGAGTCGCCGCGGAGCGGGATATCCACATCGATCACGGGTAAGTGATCTGGTTTCCAAGGAGGGCTACGATCCTGTCCGTCCAGGTAGAGTCGCCACAGAGACCTGGCTGCCGGCAAGCATCTTGTTCGTTCGGCGCACAAACACCCAGTGCCAAACCCAGAGGAAAACCGCGACGCCGCCAGCGATGGAGCCAATGGTATTGGGTATCAACGAAAGAACCTGGGCAAGACACCACCCGATGCCGCTGATCCGGCCGAACGAGCGCAAACCCGACAGAGCCGGATTGATACGAGACTCCGCTTCCAGGGACTTCGCAACGTTGGAAATAATGAAGAAGTCCTCGATGAAGTTGTAGGGCAAGAGGAACATAAGCCAGACGCTGTTGGGTTCGGCCACACGCGATCCCCGGTTGACCGATTTCAGGGTAGTCCTGAGGTCGCTCGCGTAGGCATAGACCAGAGCCAGGAAAACCGCGATGACGACGATGCTTCCGATTGTCCCAAGCACCGCTATTTCGCCGAGAACGCCTCTGTCTTCGGAGGGATAGACAAAGGGATAGGCGAGCCCAAAGGCAATGGGGATGCTCAGAATGGCTTTGAGAATGGTCCGTGCAATTGCGCTCATGTGTATCGGATGGAATCGGTGCGTTGTCACCGGCAGCATAGCGAACGATCATCCTCGCTGTGCGACTTTGTCCTGCTCTATGCCGCCTTCTCTCGCAACGCTAGCCGAGTCGGTGTCTGAACCGCACCGGGAATCGTGGAGTCGAGTTGTATGAAAGCGCGATATCCACGGCCCGTGAGGTAACGCGAACATCCTCACCGAATTCGCGTACCCTCACCCGTTGAATGCACAGGATTTCGAGTGTCTTGGCTGCTCGATATCCACAAGGTATTCGATCACTACAGATCGCGCGAGCACGCTCCACATCGCCTTCGCTATTCCGGAAAATCCCTGTCAGACAAGGCGTTCGGGCTGATTCGCATGGTCGAATGCATGGTGCTCACCTGTCCGAGGCACAGCGATTCGACTGGTTGGGCGTGCGGGTTGTCCACATACGGGCTGTCGACAAGCGCACGAAACCCGATGTACGTTTCGCATGCACCCAGTTCTCAGGGCTTGCTTCTCTCCGTCCAGTCGTGCCCAGCTTGTGATCCGGGCACGCGCTCACCTTTTGCCCGCACAGCGTTTCGCATCGTTTTGTGCCGCGGTTATCCACATATGAAGGCCGACCACCTTCATCGCCTCCGAAGTCACTTGGTCAGATAAACCCTGAGAATCTCGCCGGTTTCCGGAGAGACGACATACTGCATCGACGTCCCGAGCGGACTCGCGTTGCCGAGCCCGCGCACGCCTGGGGGCATCCTCGCTGCGAACGTCACACCGATGACGGCGTCCTCGGGCTTCGGATCGACCCTGGCTGCACTTTCGTCCTCGATGTAGATCTCGAAGTTACGCAGGTCCTGCCCGGTCTTCGCAAATTCCTCGTAGGCAGCCTTCAGGCCGAGCAGCGTCGCGGTATTGAGCCGGACGGAACAGCGATCGATCGCGCCGAAATTCAATTTGGTCATCCCTCTCCCCTAAGGCACTCACACTCCTACCCTTCTTGCTGCCCTGCCATCAATTCCCTCAGGCATTCAGCACAAGTTGCCGTCAACAATCCAATAGCTGATTCCATCGACTCGTCGTCGTCGAACCGATAGACGCCGCCCCCTTCAGACATCCCGCCCAACTCGAGCATTTTCGTCTCTTCGGATTCGAGCATGTAGCCCGGAAACTCGATTTCATCACGCACCAGCGTCAACGGCACGACTCGGTGGCCGCCCTTCCAGTTGCTACGATCGTTGACGAGATCGGATACGGCCCGAGTCACGAGCTCGCTTCCGACACGTCCGTGATATGAACAATTCACTAGCGGCATCATTTCACCTTTGATTTCCAATCCGGTCGCCCGGATGTTGCTGCAACCGGTGTACGACCGCATCGATATCGAGCGCGTCGACCCGGGTCAATGAAGAATCGGTCATTGCCGTGAGCGTGCCCGCCAGGCCTTCGCATCCTGAGTGCCAGCGATTCTACCGATACGGCCGTTCGCGCATCGTCCGCACGCCTCGCAGGCTGCTGCTTCATCGATCCGTTCACCGCACGAAGTGCATATCCTGCGCGAATCACAGTCGACGGACTGTGCTTATCCAAAGGTGTTAACAGGGTTCGTATACATACGTAGTGATAGTTAACAAGCCCTGTGCCTCACAGTGGATAACCTCCCTAACGCCATGAATTATCAACACGAAGCAGGATGCATAACCCTGGGCGCCTCACGTGAACAGCTTCGCGGAGCACAGAACAACTTTTCGTCGATTCACAGCTGCGACGACATATCCTCAATCGCTCCACTGTGAATCCAGAGGATTGCCGGACGGTTATCCAGAGGGGAATGTGGATAACATCGCAGCATCGACGCGTTTCGCTGTGACGCCAAACATCACGCACTCGCGGCAGCCGACAACACTGCCCACCCGCACACGCGCCCTCGTCAAAAAATTTTCACGAAGGGGCTTGTGCTCCGCAAAAACCCTCTCTATAATTCGCGGCTTCTTAGGCTCGTAGCTCAGTTGGTTAGAGCACCACCTTGACATGGTGGGGGTCGTTGGTTCGAATCCAATCGAGCCTACCAACGAACAAAATGAAGGGGTCTGGCAGCACGAATTGCCTACAGGCAATGCGGCTCGCCAAACATAAAAACGCCACGCGGCAACTTCGCGTGGCGTTTTTCTTTTCCGGTCCGAAACAACGCGTGGAGCCCCGATGCGTTGCGCGATACTCGGCCCGGCACCGCATCGTCACCGACCATCCGATCCGCCACACAACTGCCGCTGTACGGCGCGTAGAATCGTGTGCGTATCGAAGCGGCTGTTCCGACCGTCGCTCGATCTCCACCTCATCAAAACAACGACGCGCGATCCGCGCGACTGAGAGCAAACGCCCATGTCCGAGGTCATAACCACCGCATCGTCCGCGAGCAACGACGAAATCGCCGCTTATGTCGGCAAGAAGGCCGCCTGGTTCGAACGGAAATGGGCGATCGCCGAGTCGCGCAAGGGCAAGCAATCCTGGAACTGGGCAGCGTGCTTCCTGGGCCCGGTCTGGATGGCGTATCGATGCATGTACTGGCAGGCAGCCGCCGTGCTGGGTGTCACGCTCGGCATCACGCTGGTCGAGCTGCTGTACTTCCCGACATACTTCGAATCGAGCACGCTCGACCCGATCACCATCGGGATCGCGGTCTCGCTCGGCTGGTGCGGGAACAGCCTCTACAAGCGGCACGTCGAACGCAGGATCGAACAGCTGCGCCCGAACGCGACGTCCCGCGAATCGTTTCTCGCGCTGCTCGAGGCGCAAGGCGGCACGAACTGGCTGGCGGCGGCCGGTTTCGCCGTCGCGACGCCGCTGCTCGGCGTACTGCTGTTCATGATCGGCAACGCCGGAGGCGCGATGTACTGATCGCGGTCGCCGGCGATCGCCAAACGCAGGGCAGAAAGAAGAGGGCGGACGGCGCCGTCGCCATGCATCCACACGGCACACGGCGCAGGCTCGCGTCGCCCTCAATGCAGATGCTTCAACTTGTCAGGATTCCGCACGACATAGATCGCGACGATCTTCCCGTCCTCGATGTCGAGCGCCGTGGTCTGCAGCTCGCCGTCGGATTCCAGCGTGACGAAACCCGGCAGGCCGTTGATGAACCCGGCCCGCACGAGCTTCGACGCATGCGTCGCGAACAGCCCGGCCAGGTACTCGTGCACCTTCATCACGCGCTCGAAGCCGAACACCGGCGTGCCTGCCGCCGTCCGCTTGCCGCCGCCGTCCGCGTGCAGGCTCACGTCCTCGGCGAGCATCGCGCCGAGCGCGCGCATGTCGCCGCTGCGCGACGCCGCGAAAAACGCCTCGGCCAGCTCGATCCCGCGCTGCTTCTCGACATGAAAACGCGGCCGCGCCTCGCGCACATGCGTGCGGGCCCGCGCGGCGAGCTGCCGGCACGCGGCCGGGTCGCGCTGGATCGTCGTCGCGACTTCGTCGAACTCGAGGCCGAACACGTCGTGCAGCAGGAACGCCGCGCGTTCGAGCGGCGAGAGCCGTTCGAGCGCGAGCAGCAGCGGCAGCGTGACGTCTTCCTGTTCGTCTTCCTCGACGACCGGCTCGGGCAGCCACGGGCCGATATAGGTCTCGCGCTGGTGCCGCGCGGACTTGAGCTGGTCGAGGCACATGCGCATCACCATGCGGCGCAGGAACGCCTCGGGCACGCGCACCTCGGTGCGATCGACGTCCATCCAGCGGATGAAGGCCTCTTGCACCATGTCCTCGGCATCCGCGACGGAACCGAGCATCCGGTACGCGACGCGGATCAGCGTGCGGCGCAACGGGTCGAAGCTCGCGGCCGCGTCGGCCCGTTCTTCGGCGCTGCCCCTGGCCGGGTCGAGGTGCGTCATCAGGCGACCATCTTCGCGGCGGCGGCCTTCGCGTCGGCCGGCTCGATCCACAGCCCGAAGCCGACAGCAAGCCGGTTCCAGCCGTTGATCACGTTGATCATCAGCGTGAGTTTCACCTGTTCCTCCTGGCTGAAGTGGTCGTTCAGCGCCGCATATGCCGCTTCGTGCGCCGCGTGGCCTTCGGACAGCCGCGTGAGCGCGTCGGTCCAGCCGAGCGCCGCGCGTTCGCGGTCGGTGTAGCAGGGCGCTTCGCGCCACGCGGACAGCAGGTAGATGCGCTGCTCGGTCTCGCCTTGCTCGCGCGCCTCGGCGGTGTGCATGTTAATGCAGTTCGCGCACGCGTTGATCTGCGACGCACGGATCTTGACCAGCTCGATCAGCGTCGGCTCGAGGCTCCCGGCAGCGGCGACCGACACGCTCATCCAGTTCTTCATCAGTGCGGGAGCGGCGGCAAACGGATTGAGTTTCGCAGTCATGGTTCCTTCTCCTTTCGTGTGGGTTCCGGTGATATGACGAATGAGCCCCCCGCGTGTGTGACATCGACGCGAAAAATTTTTTGAAGCGCACGTGAAAACGCGTCGCGGGTGAAGGGCGGTGCGCTTCAGCGGCGTGCCGGCGGCCACGAACGAAGTGGCGCTCGAAGTGACGCCCGAAGTGCCGCCGTTTGTCGGACGAGATCCGACGCGAGAACCCACGCGTCACCGTGGCCGTCACGATCGCCGTGCGGATGTCATGGGCCGTCAGTAGCCGCGCGCGCCGGCAAGCGCACGGCGCATGCCCGCGCACGCCCACCCGGACACGCATCGCCGCTTGGTCACGCATCCGGTACCTGCGCGACCAACGCTTTCATTTTTCTTTCGATCGCGTTTCATCGGCATCCCGATTCGCAGCATTCACATTTCTGGCCCATACTGTTTTGCATGGGCAGAGGAAGTGACGCCGCATCAGCGGCCCGGCGCGCGCGCCGGCTGCCCGACGACGCAGCAACAGATCGCACGTCAGCCGCGCGCATCACGCGCAAGGCTTTCCTTTTTCCGGCAACGCAACGCAGCGAATCGCGACGTGAACGGCAAACCGATGAGCCTCCTTGCATCACAGCTTCAGCGCCGTTACCAGGACGTGCGCACCCACAGCGTCGCATTGACCGAGACGCTGTCCGCCGAAGACCAGGCCGTGCAGTCGATGCCCGACGCGAGCCCGACGAAATGGCACCTCGCGCATACGACCTGGTTCTTCGAAACCGTCGTGCTGATGCGCCGCGTGCCCGGCTACGCGCCGTTCGACGACGCATTCCAGTTCCTCTTCAATTCCTATTACGAAGCGCTCGGCCCGCGCCATCCGCGGCCGCAACGCGGGCTGCTCACGCGTCCGTCGCTCGACGAGGTGCACGCGTACCGGCAGCACGTCGATGAAGCGATGCTGCGCGCGCTGGCCGGCGCCGATCCGGCATTGCTCTATGCGATCGAGCCTGAACTCGAGCTCGGTTTGCATCACGAGCAGCAGCACCAGGAGCTGATCGTCACCGACATGCTGCATGCGTTCTCGTGCAACCCGCTGCGGCCGACGTTCCGACCGCGCAACGGGGCCGGCACGCAAGCGCTGGCCACGGGCGACGCAGGCCCGTTGCGCTGGCTGCACCAGCCGGGCGGGCTCGTCGACATCGGCCACGACGGCGACGCGTTCTCGTTCGACAACGAGCGGCCGCGCCATACGGCGCTCGTGCGGCCGTACGAGATCGCGAACCGCCTCGTGACGAATGCGGAATTCGCGGCCTTCATCGCCGACGGCGGCTACATGCGCCCCGAATACTGGCTGTCGGACGGCTGGGCCACGGTGCAGCGGGAAGGGTGGCAAGGGCCCGCGTACTGGATGCCCGACGACGACGATACGGACGCCACGCGCGTGCGGCGCACGTTCGGCCTGCACGGCGTCGAACCGCTCGCGCCCGACGCGCCGGTGTGTCACGTAAGCTTCTACGAAGCGGCCGCGTATGCGGAATGGGCCGGCGCGCGGCTGCCGACCGAATTCGAATGGGAAGTCGCGTTCCCCGCCGAAGGCATCCGGCAGATGCTCGGGCACGTATGGCAGTGGACGCGTTCGTCCTACGAGCCGTATCCGGGCTTTCGGCCGCTGGCAGGGGTCGCTGCCGAATACAACGGCAAGTTCATGGTCGGCCAGCAGGTCCTGCGCGGCAGCAGCATCGCGACGCCGCCCGGACACGAACGGCCGACGTACCGCAATTTCTTTCCGCCGGCCGCACGCTGGCAATTCACGGGAGTGCGACTTGCGCGAGACGTCTGACCAGGCGGCCACGAGCGGTGGCCAGCAACCCGCCCGCGATTCGCGGCCGAGCGCGTTCGAGCGCGACCTGATCGACGGACTGTCGCGCACGCCGCGCAGCATTCCGCCGAAATACTTCTACGATGCGGCCGGCTCCGAGCTGTTCGACCGCATCTGCGAACTGCCCGAGTACTACCCGACCCGCACCGAGCTCGGCATCCTGCGCGACCGCGCAGCCGAGATCGTGCAGCGCGTCGGCCCGCATGCGGACATCGTCGAATTCGGCGCGGGCTCGCTCGAGAAGATCCGCGTGCTGCTCGACGCGTTCGCGGGCAACTACGCGAACGCGCCGGCGCGCTACGTGCCGGTCGACATCTCGGCCGACTACCTGCACGTTGCGGCCGCGCGGCTGCGTTCGGCCTATCCGTGGCTCGACGTCGAGCCGATCGCGGCCGATTACACGAAGGCCGAGCAGCTGGCCGAGCTGACCGCGACGCCGCGGCGGCGCATCGGCTTCTTTCCCGGCTCGACGATCGGCAACTTCTCGCCGGAAGAGGCCGACGCGTTCCTGCGCGATGCCGCGCGGCTGCTGCGCGGCGGCGGCTTGCTGGTCGGCGCCGATCTCGTGAAGGACGAGCGCACGCTGCACGACGCGTACAACGACGCGCAGGGCGTGACCGCGCAGTTCAACCTGAACCTGCTGGCGCGTGCGAACGCCGAGCTCGGCGCGGATTTCGAGGTCGACGCGTTCTCGCATTGCGCGTTCTACGACCGCGAGCGGCAACGCATCGAGATGCATCTCGTCAGCGACATCGCGCAGACCGTGCACGTGCGCGGCCACGCGTTCCGCTTCGAAGCCGGCGAGCGCATCCACACGGAGAACTCGCACAAGTTCACGATCGACGGCTTCCATGCGATCGCGCGCCGCGCAGGATTCGAGCCCGATACGGTGTGGACCGACGCGGACAACCTGTTCAGCGTGCACTGGCTGCGCAGCGTCGACGATATCCGCGCGTAGCGCCTGCACCGCTTGCGAACCGCTCGCACACGGTGCGGGCGGTCCGCTTTCCGTGCACATCGGCGCCCTCCGATTGCCCGCGATCGCCCGGTTTCGTGCCGAAAATCCCTTTTTTACCGACCCGATGTGCCGTTGCAACGGTGCGTAGAAGGTCGCCTCTTCCTTGCCCAGCAAGGCTTTGCGGACGGCCGTAAACGTCCGTTACCGGTCTCGCATACCCGTTTCACCTGTGTCTGCGTCCGGTGCCTAGACTCCGAACCGTATTCACATGAAGCACGACACGTGCAGGGAGTCGCGAGATGAGCAAGAAACTTATTCTCGGTGCAGTTCTCGGTGTAGCGGCGCTGGTAGCCTCGGGCGTCGCATCGGCCCACGTCGACCTGTCGGTCGGCATCGGCGTGCCGGGCGTCTACGCGGCGCCGGAGCCTGTCTACGTCGCTCCGCCTCCGCCCGTCATGTACGCGCCGGTCGGCTATCGCGACGACGGTTGGCGCGACGACGGCTGGCGTCGGCGCGAATGGCGCGAACACGAGTGGCGCCGCCGTGAATGGCGCGAGCACGAGTGGCGCGATCGCGGCGACTGGCGGGGCGACCGCTGGCATTAAGCGGTTCGACTGATCACGACAAGAGGAGAGTGATCGCATGATGCTCGATCGACACGTCAGAATCTGCGCCACCGCCGCCATCGTTGCGCTCGCAACGATCGGCAGCGCGCACGCGGCGGGCTGCATGAAGGGCGCGGTGGTCGGCGGTGTTGCCGGCCACTACGCCGGGCACCACGCCGTCGTCGGCGCGGTCGGCGGCTGTATCGTCGGCCACCACATGGCGAAGAAACAAGCGCAAGAGCAGGCCGCGCAGCACAAGGCCGCCGCGCAGGGCATGCAGCCGGCGCAGTAAGCGCCATCATCACCGGGGCGGTGCTGCGGCGCCGCACCCGCTTGCTTCGTTCCCCCCGTTCAGGCATGACCCGGATTGATCCGACGAATGCGCGCCGCGCGCATCGTTACGATCATTTACAACGTCGTGTGGCGCGAATTTCGCGCGTTCATAGAATGCAGTCACACGAACGCGCTCCAGGGAGCACAAGATGAAACATCAACGATATCTGTCCGTACTGACGGCCGCGCTGCTCGCGCTGGGCACGGCTTCCGCGTATGCGGCCGCCGGCGGTAATGGCGGCGGCAACGGTGGCGGTCATGGCGCAGGCGGTTCCGGCGGCATGTCAGGCGGCCATATGAGCGGTCAGGCGCTGAGCAACTCGAACGGCTTCCGCTCGGGCGACCGCGACAAGGGCCTGTCGCGCGCAGCCGACCGCTCCGATACGATCGCCGATCGCGCAGGCGCGCAGCCGGGCCGCGGTCACACGCACGCGCATGGCCATACCGCGCATGCGTCGACGTCCACGCATCATTCGCATCACAACGCATTCGGCCGCACGCTGTAAGCACGGTGCATGTAGGCGACGAAAGGGCGCTCCGGCGCCCTTTTTTATCGCGGCAACGCAACGCCCGCCGTCGCGCGAAAACATCGTGCCGACCCGATTTGCAACCAGCGGTAACCGCGCAGCGAACGCGCGGGAATACGAATCGCTTTCATGCGGACGATAGACGGGAAACCGACGCGTGGAGCGGCCGTCGCGAGGGTCCCGGCACGATCGATCAAGGCCGATGAAAAAAGGGCGGCTCTCGCCGCCCTTCGTTTCAGCGCCCGGCGCCCGCCAGCGGCGCCGCGGGTTCGAACAACGCGTCCGCCTGCCTGACGCGCACGAAGCGCGCCGCACCGTCGCCGTCCACCAGCGCACGGAAATGCGCTTCGCCGCACGCGAGCTTCGCGCGCTCGTGCTCGCTCGGCACGTTGCCGTCCGCATTCGGCGTATCGACGACGAAGTACAGCCGCTCGCCGCCGTCCTGTTCCGCGAGCACGGCCCAGTCCGGGTGATAGCTGCCGAGCGGCGTCGGCACGCGGAACCACGCGGGCAGCTTCGCGTACAGCTTCACGCCGTCGTGCGCTTCGAGCGCATCGGCGAACGCGCGCTCCGCGTCCGTCTCGCACACGACCGCTTCGTGGATCGACTTCCGTGCATCGGGCCGCAGGTTGCGCAGATAGCCGGTCAGCGCCTCGCTCTCGAACGATTCGAGCGTATGCACGTGGCGCTCGCCGAGCTTGCGGTACGCGATGCCCGCGACGAGCGCGAGCCGCTTGCAGCGGTTGATCGCGTCGGCCGCGACCGCGATGAACTGCTGCGGGTTCACGCGGAAATCGTCGAGCCGGCCGCTGTCGGCCAGGATCGTCGCGAGCGAACGGCGCGTGAGCTGCGTGCGGTCCTGCAGCTCGGTGAGCAGGTCGGGCAGCGGCAACTCGCCTTCGTCGATCAGCACCGTGCCGGCGCCGGCCACCTCGATCGCCTCGATGCCGGCCTTGCCGATGTCGATCTCGGCCTTGCGCCACTGCAGCCGTGCGCGCGCGATATCCGGCGCGTCGTGCAACGCGGCCGCGCAGTCGCGCACGAGCTTCGCGTTGTCGAATTCGACGCGGTACACGGTGCGATGTCGGATACGGTCCCACAGCGCGCGGAAATCCTCGCCGAACACGACGGCCTTGCCCGACGCATCGCGCCGCAATGCGATCGCGCGACGCTCGTCCGCGTTGCGCACCGCGAAGCGGCCGGACAGCTTGCGCAGCGTCGCGACGATCGACGCGCGCAGCATCTCGAACGCATCCGGCAGCACGAGCGCGCTCTGGCGCAGCGCATCCTTCAGCCGGTCGAGCACCTTGCCCTGTGCGTCGACGTAGCCCTGCTCATGCAGATGGGTCCACAGCACGCGCGACAGCTCGGTGCCGAGCGCATGCGCGGGCCCGTCGCCTTCCTGCACGGGCAGCGCCGCGAACTGGTGTTCCTCGACGATCCCGAAACGGATGCCCGTATCGGCCTCGATTTCCTTCTGCAGGTTTTCCGCGAACGACTCGTAGCGCTCGGTCGCGATCACGGTGAGCGTGTTCACGCCCGCGTCGCGCACGCGTTCGCCGTCCTGGTCGACGGCGAGGCGCAGCCCGCGGCCGAGCGTCTGGCGACGCTCGCGTTCGGTCTGGATGTCGCGCAGCGTGCAGATCTGGAACACGTTCGGGTTGTCCCAGCCTTCCTTCAGCGCCGAGTGCGAGAAGATGAACTTCAGCGGCGTGTCGAACGACAGCAGCGCTTCCTTCTCGCGCATGATGAGGCCGTATGCGCGCTCCGCGTTCTCGCGGGCCGCGGCGCTGCTTTCGCTCGTGTCGGTCCAGCCGCCCTTGCGGTCGATCGAGAAGTAGCCGTTGTGCGCGCGCCCGACTTCCAGCGCCACGTCGACGCCGTCGAACAGCGCGCGGTAGGCCGGCACGCGCGCCGCACGTGCATATTCCTCTTCGAAGATCAGCGCGTAGTCGCCCTTCACGGGCATCCCGTTCTCGTCGTACCGGCGGTAGCGCTCGACCGAATCGACGAAGAACAGCGACAGCACCTTCACGCCGCGTTCGGCGAGGCGCAGCTCCTTGTCGAGGTGCTCACGGATCGTGCGGCGGATCATCTCGCGCTGCACGGCGAGCGTGTCGATGTCGCCGAATGCCTCGCCGAGCGACAGGAACGCCTCGCCCTCCGGATGGCGCAGCTCGACGTATTCGGCACCCTTCACCGCGTGGACCTCGCCGACCCGCAGCCCCGCGTACAGCGCACGCCTGGTCAGGCGTTCGAGATCGTCGCCGTCGGTGGCCGACACGATCTGGCGCTTCACGCCGGCCGCCGTCGCGACGTCGAGCTCGACGCGCGCGCTGATCGCGCCGCGCCGGTTCGACACGCCGACGAGCCGCACGTACGGCTTGTTGTGCGCATCCTCGACGATCGCCGACGCGATCTCGATCTGCTTGACGAGCTTGCGCTCGTACGCGTCGACCGCATCGAGCCGGTACACCATGTGGTGACGGTCGGCGTGCGTGGCCGAATAGCGCAGCGTGCAGAGCGGCGCCATCGCGGCGAGCGCTTCACGGCCGCGGCCTTCGAGCCCGCCGTCGACGCTCTGCGGCTCGTCGACGATCACGATCGGCCGCGTCGCGCGGATCAGGTCGATCGGCTTTTCGCCGCCGGTCTTCTCGCTGTCCTTGTAGAGGTTGTTGATTTCCTTCTTGTTGATCGCGGCAACCGTCATCACCATCACCTGGATCGCCGCGCTCGCCGCGAAGTGGCGCACCTGGCCGAGCTTCGCGGAGTCGTACAGGAAGTAGTCGTACGGCACGCCCGCATAAAGCGCGCGGAAATGGTCCTCGGTGATCGCGAGCGTCTTGTGCACGCCTTCCTTGATCGCGATCGACGGCACGACGATCACGAACTTCGTGAAGCCGTAACGGCGGTTCAGCTCGAAGATCGTGCGCAGGTACACGTAGGTCTTGCCGGTGCCGGTTTCCATCTCGACGGTGAAGTCGCGCGAGCCGGGCAGGCCGGACGGCGGCAGCCCGCCGCGCAGCTGCACGTCGGCAAGATTGCGCGCGAGCGCGTCGTCGGTCAGCGACAGCCGATTGCCGACGCCCTGTTCCGACACCGCGAAGCCGAGCGAGCCTTGAGCTGCGGCCGTGGTGCCGGGCGCGGCGTTCGCGAGCACGCTGAAGTCGCCGCGATACGATTCCTGGCCGCGAAACAGGTCGCAGACGGCGTCGATCGCGTCGCGCTGGTAGTCGAGATCCGCTTCGAAATGCAGCCGCATCACAGGCTCCGCACGCGCTTCACGCCGTGCTGTTCGAGCAGCGCGGCGAGATTGAGCTTCGCGACGTCGTCGACGAAGCCGCTGTCGCGGAACAGGCACGTGACGTCGCGCGTCGCGCCGCTCGCGTCGAGCAGCGCGACGATGCCGTCGGCGAGCGGGCCCGCGTCGTCGCGCGAGATGCGCGCGTCGAAGCACGCGACGATCGAGCGCCCGATCAGGTGCACGGTCTTGCCCGCCACCGTGTGATGCTCGACCGGCGTGCACAGGTCGAGGCCGAGCTTCAGCGTCAGCTCGGCGAGCAGGTCGTCCTCGGTGCGGCCGGTCTTCACGTGCTCGACGGAGGCGAAGAGGGCGTGGTCGAAATCGTCGCGGCGCGGGTCCCACTCGATCACGTTGGTCGTGTCGAGCCGGTACACGCGGAAGCCGAGGTCGCCATAGCTTTCCGGATAGTCGCGCGCGACCTGCTGCGCGGCGCGGCGCAGGCGTTCCTTGGTGATTTCGGCGAGGGTCGCGGGCTTTTTCAGCTTCGTGCAGAAATCGGCCGCGCCCTGCTGCGTCTTGTCGCGGCGGTCGAGCGCTTCGGGCAGTTGCACGAGCACGTAGCGGCGCGCGCCGCCGTCGGTCGCGTTCACCTGCATCACCGCGTGGCCGGTCGAGCCGGAGCCCGCGAAGCAGTCGAGCACGATGTCGTCGCCGCGCGTGCACCAGCCGATCACGGCCGCCGCGAAGTCGACCGGCTTCGGCTGGTCGAACGGGATCCCGAGCGTCTTCAGCAGCGCGTCGTCGGAGCCGGCGAACGGCAGCACCGACGGCACGTTCTCGTACATGTTCTCGTCGAGGTAGTAGATCCGCTGCGGCTGCGTGCTTTCATCCGCGCCGAATTCGATCTGGCCGCGCTCGATCAGCGCCTGCATCGTCGCGGGCGGGTTGCGCCAGCCGCGCGCCGGCATCGCGCACGGCTTGCCGGTGACCGGGTGGATCAGCGGCGTGAAATACTCTTCCGGCGCCTTCTTCTTGTTCGGCCAGGCCATCGACACGAGGCGGTACACGCGGCCTTCTTCCGACAGCCGGTCGTACATCACCTCGCCGCCCGACAGGTTGGTCTGCGCCTTCATCCACGCGCGGTACGCTTTCTGCGCGTCCTTCGGGTTGCCGCTACGGTACACGGCGTCGCGCGCGGCGTCGAGCATGCGCTGCGCATTGCGCTTCGGGCGCTTGAGCGGCGCCTGTTCGAGCAGCGTCTCGGCGTTGCGCGCGAACAGCACCAGCGATTCGTGCTGGTACGCGACGCCGCGCGCGTCGCCCTTCGGGTTGCGCTTGTCCCACACGGCCACGCCGAGCTCGTTCTCCTCGCCGAAGATCTCGCGCAGCATCAGCACCAGCGCATGCACTTCGTGCTCGTCGATGTGCACGGCGATCAGCCCTTCGTCGGACAGCAGCGCGTGCGCGAGCTTCAGGCGCGGATACATCATGTTCAGCCAGTCGGTGTGGAACCGGCCGTTCGCCTCGGTGTTGGTGCTGCGCTTCACGCCGCCCTGGGTCTGCCCGGTCATCGCCAGGTAGTGGCGGATGCTGTCGCTGAAGTCGTCCGGATAGACGAAATCGCTGCCGGTGTTGTACGGCGGGTCGATATAGACGAGCTTCACCTTGCCCGCGTAGCTCTTGTGCAGCAGCTTCATCACGTCGAGGTTGTCGCCCTCGATCACGAGATGGCGCGTGTCGTCCCACGCGACGCTGTCGTCGGGGCAGGGCCGCAGCGTGCCCGTCGACGGCGTGAGCGCGGCCTGGCGCGCGCTGCGCTTGCCGTGCCAGTGGAAGCCGTAGCGCTCGTCGGCGTCGCCGACCGTGCGCTCGCCGATCAGCGCCTTCAGCACGTCGACGTCGACCGACGCGCCGCCGGGGCCTTCGGTCACGAGTTCGGGGAACAGCGCCTTCAGGCGCGCGACGTTGTCGGCGGTGAAATCCGTCGACATCGCCTGCGGGCTGGCCGCATCGAGTTTCTGCATCGTCTTTTCCATCGGAGCCCGGCCGCGCGCGCCAGGACGTCGGGCGCGCTCACGGCACCGGCGGCAATGGCCGCCCGGGCAAACCCGAAACGCTAGCGAGTCGGTCGGCGCAGGTCAAGCGCCGATGCGAGCCGAGCGTGCGTGCATCGGCCGCGATCGCCCGCCCGGCGGGCCGCAAGCGGCTTCGGGCCGGTTCTCGCACGGCCGGCCGGCGGCCGGGTTCCGGGCATCGCGGGGCGCCCCGGAAAGGACGAAAAAAAGGGCACGGTCGGCGCAAAGCGCCGGCGTGCCCGCATGGAGAGTCCCGGACAGAGGGAATGGCGGGGCCCGATGGGCCCCGCCCGGATGGCTGTACCCGAGGTCAGAAACGCGTGCGGATGCCCGTCGTCAGTTCGAGCTGGTTCTTCGCGCCGAACGTCGACGACACCGTGTAGCCGCCGTGCAGCTTCATGTAGTCGCCGGCCAGGTACAGCTCGGTGCGCTTGCTCAGGTGATAGAACACCGAACCGTACAGCGTCTCCTTGAAGCCGTTGGCGACGCCGTTGGTCAGGCTGAACGCGCCGAGGTTCGCGTTCGGCGTGAAGCCGTCGGCGTTGTTCGCGGCGTTCTTGATGCGCATCTGCTGGTAGCCGAGCTCGTAGTCGAGCGCGCCCTTCGGCGCGACTTTCACCGACACGGTCCACGAATCGTCATGACGCTGGCCGAGCGAGCCCTGGTCGCCGTTGTAGCGGAAGTAGCCGGCGTTCAGGCGCACGATGCTGAACGTGTAGTTGCCGCCCACCGAGAACGTCTGGTTCCTGAAGCCGTTGTGGTTCACGTGGTTGTAGAAGCCCGACACGTTGAACGGCCCGCCGTTGTAACCGAGCGCGGCCTGGTACGCGGAGCCGGTCGCGAATGAGGTCGAGTTGCTGAACTGGTAGCCGGCGCTCGCGAAGATGCCGTTGCTGAACAGCTTCTTCCACGCGATGCCGTTGTTGTAGCGCGTACCGGTCGGGCCGGCTGCGTAGAAGATCATCTGCTTGAAGTTGTTCGAGTTGGTCCAGCCGCCTTCCTCGGTCGTCAGCTTCGCGGAGCCGTATGCGTCGCCGTAGATCGTCGCCGCGTCGCGCGCGATCGTGTTCTGGAAGCCGGCTGTCAGCTTGCCGAAACGTTCGTCCTCGACGCCGACCCACGCGTCGCGGTCGAAGATCTGGCCTTCGTCTTCCATCTGGCCGTTCGCGACCACGAATTCGCTTTCGAGGCGGAAGATGATCTTCGTGCCGCCGCCGATGTCTTCGGCGCCTTTCAGGCCCCAGCGGCTGCCGCTGAACCACGGCTCGCCTGCGTTGCCCATCCCGATCACGTGTTTGCCGTTCGCGTCGGCGTGGGTCCGGTAGGTCGGAAAGCTCAGGTCCATCAGGCCGTAGAGCTGCACGCTCGACTGCGCGTGCGCCTGGGTGCCGGCGCACAGGCCAGCCGCCGCGATGGAAAGGGCAAGGGTTTTTCGTTTCAAGATCGTCTCCTCCGAGCTGCCGCATTGAAATCTGGTCGTTGGCAGTACGTCATGTATGCCGACTCTTGCCGGCCACAGCGAGGGGGCCGACGCATAGCATCGTAGAAGGTGCAATCCTTCACGACGCTTTCCCGGACGCAAGAATCGGATCGGTGAAAACACCGAACGCGCAATAATCGAGAATCGTGCAGGCGCGGATGCGAGCCCGCCGGGCGGCCGGCAGGCTTCTGAAACGTTTCGTGCTGCGAATCGGTATTCCGGGATGCGGGAGCGCGAGCGTCAGTCCTGCGTGCTCTTCATGCGCAGGATGTAACCGAGCCCGCGCAGCGTGATGATCTCGGCCGTGCTGGTCGCGAGATGCTTGCGCAGCCGGTGGATGTAGATGTCGATCGCGTCGGCGCTCGGTTCGTCGTCGAGCGCGAACACGCTGTCCATCAGCCGCGCCTTCGACACCGTCTTGTTCTGCTGCAGCATCAGCGTTTCGAGGATCGCATGCTCGCGGCGGCGCAGCGCGAGCACCGCTTCGCCGCAGCGGAATTCGCGCGTGCCGAACGCATAGACGAGATCGCCGCACACCAGCTGCGTCGTGCCGACGCCGGCCTGCCGGCGGATCAGCGCACGGATCCGCGCCACCAGCTCGCGCGATTCGAATGGCTTCACGACGTAATCGTCGGCGCCCGCGCCGAAGCAGTCGACCTTGTCGTCGACCGAGCCGTGCGCGGTCAGCATCAGCACCGGCACGTTGTCGTTGCGGCGCCGCAGCCGCGCGAGCACCTCCTTGCCGCTGATGCCGGGCAGGCGCATGTCGAGCAGCACCGCGTCGTAGCGCTCGGTCTTCAGCACCGTGTCGGCGCGCTCGCCGTCGCCGACGGAGTCGACCGCGAAATCCTCGCCGCGCAGCAGATTCACGATCCAGTGCGCGAGTTCAGCGTTGTCTTCGACCAGCAGGAGTTTCATGGCGACATCTCTTCAAGCATAGGCGGGCAGCCGCACGGTCACAACGATACCGCGATTGCCGGGCCCCGGCGCAAGCGACGCGCTGCCGCCGTGCGCCTGCGCGATCTCGCGGACGATCGCGAGGCCCAAGCCCGAGCCCTCGGTATCGGCCGACACGCGGTAGAACCGCTTGAACACGTGTGGCCGCGCTTCGGCCGGAATGCCCGGGCCGTTGTCGACCACGTCGAGCACGACCTCGCTGCCGTCGCGCCGTGCGGCCACCGTCACGCAGCCGCCCGGCTGCGTGTAGCGCACCGCGTTGTCGACGAGGTTCATCACCAGCGCGGTCAGCAGGCTGTCGCTGCCCGCGACGTCGAGCCGCTCGCCGAGATCGGCGCCGAGGTCGATATCGCGCCGCTGCGCGAGCACGATCGTCTCCTCCAGCACGCTCGACACCACGGCCGCGAGATCGACGCGATGGGTCAGGAGCGTCGACGGCGTGGCCTCCGCATGCGCGAGCAGCAGCAGCTTGTCGGTCACGTCGGCCATCTTGCGGCTGCTGCGCTGCATGCTGTCGAGCACCGACGCGAGCTCCGGATCGTCGTGCTCGCGCCGCTGCGCGTACTGGATCTGCGTGTCGAGCACCGCGATCGGCGTGCGCAACTGGTGCGCGGCATCCGCGATGAAGCGGCGCTGCGTGGCCGTGTGCATGCTGAGCCGCGCGATGCACTGGTTGATCGCATCGACGATCGGCCGCAACTCATGCTGCAGCCGTTCGGGGCGGATCGGCTCCAGCTCCATCGGCCCGCGGTCGGCGACGTCGTCCTTCAGCTTCATCAGCGGGCGCAGCTCCAGCGTCAGGCCGAGGTAGACGAGCACCACCGCGAGCATCAGCATCAGCGACAGGCGCACGAGCTGCGGCCGCCAGATCGTGGCGACCATCGCGCCGTGCGAGCGCGTCGTCTTCGCGACGACCACCGTGACCGTCTCGACCTGCCCCGCGTCGTAAAGCTGGCGATCGTAGACCACCGCGCGCAGCGGCACGCCGTCGAGCGACGTGTCGTACAGCGCGGGCTCGACGCCGTGCCGCGCGGGCAGGTCGAGCGCGGGCGTGCCGGCGAGCAGGCGGTCGTGGCCGTCGATCACCTTGTAGAACACCGAATCGCGCGACGGCGATTCGAAGATCTCCAGCGCGGCCGGCGGCACGTCGGCGACCGGCAGCCCGTTGCGCCATTCGACGTCCTCGCCGATCGTGCGCGCGGACGCGACGAGCGCGCTGTCCTGCACGAGCCCGGCCGTGGTCCGCGCGGTGTCGTACGACATCGCGCCCGCGATCAGCACGAACACCGCGAGCGGCAGCAGCAGCCACCACAGCAGCCGTCCGCGCAGGCTGTGCGCCATCCTGTTGCGCTCCTTCTCCGAAATGCCGAACCGCGCCGGGGTCGCCGGCGCGGTCGGGAGTGTCATGTCAGGCGTCCGTCAGCGGCGTTCAGAACGCCGCGGGGCGCCACTTCAAGAGCCGCTTCTCGAGCCAGGTCAGCAGGTAGTCGGCGGCCAGCGCGACCACGGCCAGCACGATCATCGCCGCGAACACGCCGCTCGCGTTGAACGCGCCCTGGGCGGTGGAGATTAACAGGCCGATGCCCTGCTTGGAACCCAGGAATTCGCCGACGACCGCGCCGACCAGCGCGAAGCCGAAGCTCACGTGCAGGCTCGCGAGAATCCAGCTCAGCGCGGACGGGATCACGACGGCCGTGGTGATCTGCCGGCGCGACGCGCCGAGGATCTGCGCGTTCGCGATCAGGTAGCGATCGGCTTCGCGCACGCCCTGGAACGCGTTGCCGAACACGACGAAGAACACCATCACGACGGCCAGCGCGATCTTCGACGCCATCCCGAGGCCGAGCGCGATCACGAAGATCGAGCCGAGCACGACGCGCGGGATCGAGTTCGCGATCTGGATATACAGGCCGAACACGTCGGCCATCAGCTTGTTGCGGCCGAGCACGATCCCGCAGATCACGCCGGCGACCGAGCCGATCAGGAAGCCGATCCCGGTTTCCTCGAGCGTGACCCACACCTGCGTGAGCAGCGGGCCCTGCGACGTGCCGTTCACGAACCAGTCCTGGATCTGTGCGAAGATCAGCGACGGCATCGAGAAGAAGAACGGATCGATCCACTTGAGTCGTGCGGCGAGTTCCCACCCGCCCAGCACGATGACAAGCACGGCGATCCGCAGCGTGACGATCAGGTTGCGCCGGCGGCGCAGCCGGCGTTGCGCGGCGCGCTCGTCGTCCTCGAGCGTCGTCGCCGGAATGGCGGTGGTGGAAAGCGTCATGTCGGTCATGCTCCTGTCCTTGCTGTCCTTGCCGTGCGGCGTATGCGTCAGCCGATCTGCACTTCTTCGCGCAGGTCGTGCCAGATGTCCTTGGAAATTTCGATGAAGCGCGGGTCGTAGCGAATCTCCGACGTGACGCGCGGGCGCGGCAGGTCGATCTCGTACACGTTCTTGAGCGTCGCGGGGCGCGCGGTCAGCACGAACACGCGGTCGGCGAGCGCGATTGCCTCCTCGAGATCGTGCGTGACGAACACGACCGAGCCCTTGTTCGCGGACCACAGCTGCAGCAGCTCGTCCTGCATCAGCGTGCGCGTCTGCATGTCGAGCGCGGAGAACGGCTCGTCCATCAGCAGGATTTCCGGCTGGTTGATGAAGGTCTGCGCCAGTGCGACGCGCTTCCTCATCCCGCCGGAAAGTTGATGCGGGTAGTGCTTGGAGAACTTGTCGAGGCCGACCTTGCGGATCCATTCCTCGGCCTGCGTATACGCGACGTCCTTCGAGCGGCCGCGAAACAGCGGGCCCGCCGCGACGTTGTCGATCACGTTGCGCCACGGGAACACGGCGTCGGCCTGGAACACGAAGCCGATGCGCGGATCGATCCCGTCGACCGGGCGGCCCATTACGCGCACTTCGCCCGACACCGGCTTGAGCAGCCCGGTGATCATGTTGAGCGTCGTCGACTTGCCGCAGCCGGTCGGCCCGACGATCGCGATGAACTCGCCGCGCCCGACGCTCATGCTGAAGTCGCGCAGCGCGACGGTGGCCTTGCCTTCCGGCGAAATGAAGCGGCACGACACATTGCGAAACTCGATCGCCGGTGTGCTCGGGGAAACTGCCTGATTCATCGCATTCGTCCTGCGGGTGAGGAGGGCGTCGCATCGTGACGCAACGCCGGGCCGGTCAACCGGGCCGGAACGGGGAACGCACGGCGGCGGGATCGCCGCCGCCGGCGCCTCTGCTTACTTCGCGTTCACGAAATCGTTCGTATAGGTGCGCGCCAGGTCGATGTGCTTGCCCTTCACCGACGGGTTGAACGCCGACAGCACCTTCAGCACGGTCGCCGGGCCGTCGGCCGGCATCTTCGCGTCGGCGGTGTACATCGGCAGCGACGCCTTCAGCGCGCTCACGTACAGCGCCTTGTCCTTCTGGTAGTCGGCCGGCATCTTCGCGGCGATCTCCTCGGCGCTGTGCGTGTGGATGAACTGCATCGTCTTCGCGAATGCGTGCGCGAGCTTGATCGCGTCCGCCTTGTGCGAATCCGCCCAGGCCGACTGCACGTACAGGCTCGCGGCCGGGTAGGTGCCGCCGAGCGCGGCGCGCGTGCCTTCGAGCGTGCGCAAGTCGACCAGCACCTTCGCGTCGCCCATCTTCTCGAGCGCGGACACCGTCGGCTCGGTCGTCATCCCGGCGTCGATGCGGCCCTGCTTGATCGCGGCGATGAAGCTCGCGTCGGCGCCGACCGGCAGCATCGTGTACTGGGTCGACGGCACGCCTTGCTGCAGTGCGAGGTATTGGGTGAGGAAGCTCGTCGACGAGCCGAGGCCCGTCACGCCGAGCGTCTTGCCCTTCGCGTCGGCCATCGACTTGAAGGTCGGCGCGGCCTTGGTCGACACCATCTCGACTTCGCCCGGCACCTGGCCGAACACCGCGATCGCCTTCACGTCCTTGCCCTTGCTCTGCAGGTCGATCGTATGGTCGTAGAAGCCGACGACGCCCTGCACGGCGCCCGCGAGCAGCTCGTTCTCGGCGTCGACGCCGGCCGGCTGCGACAGCAGCTCGACGTCGAGCCCTTCGGCCTTGAAGTTGCCGAGCTCCTGCGTGAGCCGCGCGGGCAGGTAGATCAGCTTCGCGATCCCGCCGACCATGATCGTGATCTTGCCGCCGTCTTCGGCGAGCGCGGGGTGAGCGGCAAGCGCGCAGCTCAGGCTGGCTGCAACGGCGAGGGTGCGCAGAATGGGTCGCATCGGGTCGTCTCCGTTCGTTGTATTCGTGTGGCGCGATGCTTGCTGCATCGTCACGACGAGTATAGGGACGCGAAGCCTTCCGCTACCTTTCGCGGGCCGGCGATTCCTTTAGGGGTTTTCCAGCAACGGGGGGCCGGAACAGGCGGGGAACGGGGCCGGACGCGGGCTAGCGCCAGCCGATCAGCACGCGGCCCATCGCATCGAGCCCCATGTCGAACAGGTGCGACACGAACGGCACGAGGTTCGGCACCATCAGTTGCACGAGCAACAGCCCGACGAGCATCGTGACGGGAAAGCCGATCTGGAACACGCCGATCTGCGGCGCCGCGCGGTTCAGGATGCCGAGCGCGAGGTTCGCGATCAGCAGCGCCGCAACCACCGGCAGCGCCAGCAGCAGCCCCATCTCGAACACGGTCGCGCCGAACCCGGCGAGCGTGCGCCAGCCGGGCGCATGCAGCAGGTCGGCCGACACCGGCAGCGACTGGAACGACGCGGCGAGCGCGGCGAACACCTGCAGGTGGCCGTCCATCGCGAGGAACGCGAGCATCGCGATCGCATTCAGGAAGCGGCCCATCACGGGCGTCGCGCCGCTCGTATGCGGATCGAAGAAGGTGGCGAAGCCGAGACCCATCGACAGCCCGATGAAGTCGCCGGCCGCCTCGACGGCCGCGAACACGATCTGCATCGTGAAGCCCATCGCGACGCCGATCAGGAACTGCATGACGAGGATCCAGATGCCCGGCGCGGAGAACACGGTGACGTCCGGCATCGCGCCGAGCGTCGGCGCGACGACCAGCGCCATGAACGCGGCGAGGCCGATCTTCACGCGCACGGGCACCGCCGCGTGGCCCACGACGGGCGCGGTCGCGACCAGCGCGAGCATCCGCACGAACGGCCAGAGGAAAGCCGTGAGCCAGCCGTTGAGCTGCGCGTAGGTAACCGAGAACATCGCCGCCGGATGGTGCGCGCGGCTCAGCCGGCGCCGAGCGTCGCGACGTGCAGCAGCGTCTGCCGCAGGTAGTCGAGCATCGTCGTCAGCATCCACGGGCCGGCGATCACGAGCGTCGCGGCGACCGCGAGCAGCTTCGGGATGAACGACAGCGTCGCCTCGTTGATCTGCGTCGCGGCCTGGAACAGGCTCACGACGAGGCCGACCGCGAGCGCGACCAGCAGCAGCGGGGCGGCGAGCAGCAGGCCGACCATCATCGCCTGGTGCGCAAGCGTCATCACTTGTTCGGGCGTCATCGCGCGTTTTCCTCCGCCGCTTACGTAAAGCTCTGCGCGAGCGAGCCGATCAGCAGTTGCCAGCCGTCGACCAGCACGAACAGCATCAGCTTGAACGGCAGCGACACGGTGGACGGCGACACCATCATCATCCCCATCGACATCAGCACGCTCGCGACGACCATGTCGATGATCAGGAACGGGATGAAGACCGTGAAGCCGATCTGGAAGCCGGTCTTCAGCTCGCTCGTGACGAATGCGGGCACCAGCAGCGACAGCGGCACGTCCTCGGGGCCCTGCATCGGCGGGGCCTTCGAGATCTTCGCGAACAGCGCGAGATCGGTCTCGCGGGTCTGCTTCAGCATGAAGGTCTTGAACGGCGCGACGCCGCGCTGCACGGCCTGCTCCATCGGCATCGTGCCGTCGGAAAACGGCTTGTAGCCGTCGTTGTACGCACGGTCGAGCACCGGCGACATCACGAAGAAGGTCAGGAACATCGCAAGGCCGACGAGCACCTGGTTCGGCGGCGTCGTCGCGGTGCCGAGCGCCTGGCGCAGCAGCGACAGCACGATGATGATGCGCGTGAAACTCGTCATCATCAACAGCATCGCCGGCAGGAACGACAGCATCGTGAGCAGCAGCATCGTCTGCACGCTCAGCGAATAGGTGGTGCCGCCGTGCGGGCCCGGGCTCGCGTTGAGCGCGGGCAGGCCGTTCGCCTGCGCGCACGCGAGCGCGGGGGCGAGGCAGAGGATCAGCACGGGCGCGAAGCGCGCCGCGCGACGCAGGAATTCGTGTTTCATCGGAATGCGGGTACGGAAAGAGGGCGCAGCGCCATGTCAGCGGTCCTTGCCGCGACCGAGGCGTTTCGCGGCTTCGCCCGCGAGCGCGTCGCGAAACCGCGAGCCGAACGTGCCGGGCAGGCCGCCTTCGAACGGTGCGGTGCCGGCGGGTACGTCGGCCGAGGCCGTCGTCGCGGCGGCCGGCAGCGTATGCAGCAGCCGCACGTTGCCCGGCGCGACGCCGAGCACGAGCCAGGTGTCGCCGATCTCGACGATCGTCGCGCTTTCCTTCGCGCCGAGCCCGACGCTCGACACGACCTTCAGCGGGCCGCCGCGCCGCGCGGGCTGGAAGCCGAAGCGGCGCGCGAGCCATGCGCAAGCGAATACGAGACCGATCACGACCGCGAGCCCGACGAGCGTCTGCAGCACCGCGCCGATGCCGAGCGACGGCGCGGCCGAGCCGACCATCACGCTCGACGCGATCGAACCGGCGTGGTTCACCGCGTTCATGTCGGCGGCACCTGCCGGCGCGCAGGCAAGCGACGCCGCCATGGCGACGGCAGCCGCCGCCGCGATCGCGAGGCGCACGCGGCGGCCGGGCTCCACGACGTTCATCGGTTCAGCTTCCGGATGCGTTCGGCCGGCGTGATGATGTCGGTCAGGCGGATGCCGAACTTGTCGTTGACGACCACGACCTCGCCCTGCGCGATCAGGCAGCCGTTCACGAGCACGTCCATCGGCTCGCCGGCCATGCCGTCCAGCTCGACCACCGAGCCCTGCGCGAGCTGCAGCAGGTTGCGGATCGCGATCTTCGTGCGGCCGAGCTCCACGGTCATCTTGACCGGGATGTCGAGGATCATCTCGATGTCGTTGTGCGTCGAGCTCGCCGCGGCTTTCGACAGCGGCTGGAACACGCCGGCGCCCGTCGCGCCCGGCTGCACCGGCTGCTGGTTCTGCTCGGCGAGCGCGGCCGCCCAGTCGTCGATGCCCGGATCCTCTTCCGCCGCGGCCGGTGCCGCCTGCGCGGCGGCGGCCGATGCCGCGAGGGCCGCATCGGCCATCGCTTGCACGTCGTCCTCGGGCGTCTGGTTCAGCTCACTCATATCCACCTTCCTTCGTCGTATCGCCCGCGCTGATCATCTTCTGCACGCGCAACGCATATTGACCATTGAAAATTCCGTAGCCGCATTCCATCACCGGCACGCCGTCGACCTTCGCGGTGATCGTGTCGGCGATCTCCAGCGGCAGCACGTCGCCCGCGCGCAGGTTCAGGATCTTCTCGAAGGTCGACGAGATCTCGGCGAGATTCGCGCTCAGCTCGACCTCGGCGGCCTGCACCTGCTGCGACAGCACGCGCACCCAGCGGCGGTCGACTTCGAGCGCCTCGCCCTGGATCGGCGAACTCAGCACGTCGCGGATCGGCTCGATCATCGAGTACGGCATGCAGATGTGCAGCGTGCCGCCCGTCGGCCCGAACTCGATCGAGAACTGCGTGACGATCACGATCTCGTTCGGCGTCGCGACGTTCGCGAACTGCGTATGCATCTCCGAGCGCACGAATTCGAACTGCAGCGACCGCACGCTCTTCCACGCGGTCATGTAGTGCTCGAACACGAGGTTCAGCAGCTTGCCGATGATCCGCTGCTCGGTGGCCGTGAAATCGCGGCCCTCGACGCGCGTGTGAAAGCGCCCGTCGCCGCCGAACAGGTTGTCGACGACGAAGAACACGAGGTTCGGGTCGAACACGAACAGCGACGTGCCGCGCAGCGGCTTCACGTGCACCAGGTTCAGGTTCGTCGGGATCGGCAGGTTGCGGGTGAACTCGCTGTACTTCTGCACCTTCACCTGGCTGACGGAGATTTCCGCCGTGCGCCGCATGAAGTTGAAGATGCCGATCCGCAGCAGGCGCGCGAAGCGGTCGTTGATGATCTCGAGGCCGGGCATCCGGCCGCGGACGATCCGCTCCTGCGTCGCGATGTTGTAGGGGCGGACGCCCGATGTGTCGCGCTGCTCGTCGACTGCATCGGCTTCGCCCGTGACGCCCTTGAGGAGGGCATCGACCTCCTCCTGGGACATGAACTCCTGGTGACCCATACGCGCTCCTTTCTCGGCCGCGTTACTGGACGACGAACTCGGTGAACAGCACGTCGTCGACCTTCGCGCGCTGGTTGCCCGGCTGCGTCGGCTGCTCGATCAGTTCCCGCAGTTCCTTCGCGAGCGAACGTTTGCCTTCCGGCGTCGCGAGTTCCTCGGGATGCTTGTTCGACAGCGCGAGCAGGATCCGGCTGCGGATCTCCGGCATCCGCGCGGTCAGTTGCTCCTGCGCCTTCGGGTCGGTGAGCTTCAGCGACAGGCCGACGCGCAGGTAGTGCTGCGCGCCGTCGTCGGACTGCAGGTTCACGGTCAGCGGGTCGAGCGGGAAGAACACCGGCGCAGCAAGCGGCGCCGGCTCGGCGGGCGCGCTCGCATGGCCGACGCCTTCCTTGCTCAGGAACACGTACATGCCGCCGGCTGCGGCAGCGGCCGCGCCCAGCGCGATGACGGCGATGAGCGCGATGCGCTTGAACTTGCCGGACGAAGCCGGCTTGTCGGCGGTCGGGTTTGCGGTCGTGGAGGCCATGTGAATGCGTGCGTGATGTCTCGTAGCATGCATTGTTCGGCATCCGGGCCAATCCCGATGGGCGGAAAAGAGGGGGGATTTGCGGCTATCTCAGCCGATGGTCGGCCGGCGCGGCCCGATGCCGGGTGGCGGAGACAGAAAAGGAAGGCGCGCCGGCGGCCGGGGCGAGCCTGGCCGGAAGGCGGCAAGGGAACAGGCGGCGGCACCACGCCCGCCGCGCGGGGCAGGTCATGCCGGCGGCGGCAGACGCGATCGCGCCGGGCCGGCCCCCGCGCGCTGCCGGCCGCACCGTCAGATCGGCAGCAGGCTCAGCAGCGGCGCGATCAGCACCATCGCGACGCCCGCGATCATCATCGTGAGGCTCGACACGACGCCTTCCTCGTTGCCGATCTCGCGCGCCTTCGCGGTGCCCACGCCGTGGGCGGCCGCGCCGAACAGCGCGCCGCGCGCGAGCCGCGTGCGCATCGGCACCAGCGCGAGCACGATCTCGCCGAGCAGCATCCCGCAGATACCGGTCGCGATCACGAACAGCGCGGTGAGATCCTTCGGCGCGTGGATCTTGTCCGACACGGCGAGCGCGAACGGCGTCGACACCGAGCGCGTCATCAGCGAGCGCTGCAGCTCGGGCGACAGGTGCAGCAGCTTCGCGAGCAGCAGCGACCCGGACACGCCCGCGCCGATCCCGACCGCGACGCCGACCGACAGCGACAGCCAGTGGCGGCGGATCAGGTCGCGATATTCGTAGATCGGCACCGCGAACGCGATCGTCGCCGGGCCGAGCAGCCACATCAGCCAGCGCGTGTCGCGGAAGTAGACCGAATACGGGATGCCGGTCAGCAGGACGAGCAGCACCAGCACGCCCGGCACGAACACGAGCGGCGAGAACAGCAGCGTCTTCTTGTACGCATAGAGCCGCTTCGACGCGAAATACAGCACGACCGTCAGCACGAAGCAGCCGACGGAGATCGCGGTATTCACGTGGTCGGCGGACAGGTTCGACAGCAGCGCATGCATCGCGGGCCCCGGCTCAGTGGACAGACACGGTGGCGAGGCGCGCGCGGCGGCGTTCGGCGAACACGCGTTGCGCGGCGAGCCGGCGTTCGAGCTTCGCGGCGAGGTCGACCGCGACGGCCACCGCGACCATCACGAACGCGGTGCCGGCGAGCATCACCAGCGCGATGCGCCAGCCGTCCTCGCGGAACAGCCCGCCGTACTGGACCGCCGCGACGGCGGCCGGCACGAAGAACAGCAGCATGTCGGACAGCAGCCAGTTCGCGCCGTCCTTCACCCACGCGGGCGCGACGCGGCCCGAGAACAGCAGCACGAGCAGCACCGCGAGGCCGATCACGCCGGACGGCACCGGCAGCCCGACCGCGCGCACGGCCCAGTCGACCGCCATCCACAGCACGCCGAGCGCCGTGGCCTGCAGCACGATCCGGCCCGTGTGCGCAACGTTGCCCGAAGCGGCGGGGCGGGCAGCAGCAGCGGTCGGCTTGGTCATGGCGGGCTCCATACAGATATTTCGTTGATGGTGTGAGTATAGGGTTTCCCCTAACCATAAATAAAATGACTTGTCTCTATCCTTGTCATTCCAATTCGGAATTCACTTTTTGATCGCCGCACCAGTTTGGGGAGTCATCGATGGAATTGCGCGCGCTGCGGTACTTCGTCGAGGTGGTCCGCCAGCAGAGCTTCACCGCGGCGGCCGACAAGCTGTTCGTGACCCAGCCGACCATCAGCAAGATGGTGAAGGCGCTCGAGGACGAGATCGGTTCGCCGCTGTTGCTGCGCGACGGGCGGCAGATGGTGCTGACCGACGCGGGGCGGATCGTGTTCCAGCGCGGCCAGGACGTGCTCGCCGCACAGGCGCAGTTGCAGTCGGAGCTGAACGATCTCGGCACGCTCGGTCGCGGCGAGCTGACGATCGGCATCCCGCCGCTCGGCGGGTCGCTGTTCACGCCGATCATCGCCGCGTACAAGCAGCGCTATCCGAACATCGAGCTGAAGCTGTTCGAGCAGGGCGCGCGGATGATCGAGGCCGCGCTGACGTCGGGCGAACTGGAACTTGGCGGACTCCTGGAGCCGGTCGATCCCGGCACGTTCGAGCGGCTGCCGATGGTGCGCGCGCCGCTATGGCTCGTCGCGCCGCGCGAGTCGCGCTGGGAGGATCAGGCGACCGTGCCGCTCGCGGATCTCGCGCGCGAATCGTTCGTGTTCTACGCGGAAAGCCTCGCGCTGCATGACGCGGTGCTCGATGCGTGCCGGCAGGCCGGCTTCACGCCGTCGATCGTGAGCCGCAGCGGCCACTGGGATTTCATGGCCGCGCTCGTGCATGCGGGCGTCGGCATTGCGCTGCTGCCCGAGCCGTATTGCCGGCGGCTCGACGAGGGCCAGTTCACGTGCCGGCCGATCGTCGAGCCGGAAATCACGTGGGCGATCGCGCTCGGCTGGCTGAAGAAGGGGTATCTGTCGCACGCGGCACGCGCGTGGCTCGAGGTCGCGCGGGCGACGCTGCCGGTCGCGCCCGGCGACGATCTCGCATTCGGCGGGTTGCGGGCGCGGGAGTGACGCGCGACAAGCTCGTCTTTACGTCACACATGTCGTAAGTCTGCATCGCCCCCCAAAATCGGTCGAATTCAAACATCCTGCCGGCTTCAATGCCCCATCGCCGGCCCCGCCCCCTTCTTCGGCTTCGTGATCCACACGAGCACCGCGAGCGCGCCGAACATGAACGCCGACAGGAGGAAGAAGTCGTTGGTCGCCATCATGAAGCCCTGCTGCGTGACGAGCTGGTTGAGCTGCGCGTTGGCCGTCTGGCCGACGATGCCGAGCTGCGCCAGCGCGCCCTGGTAGTCGGTCGTGCTCTGCGCATACACGCTCACCGATTCCGACAGCCGCGCATGGTGGTAGATCGCGTCGTTCTCCCAGAACGTCGAGCTGGCCGCGGTGCCGATCGCGCCGGACAGCGTGCGCAGGAAGTTCGACAGCCCGGACGCGCTCGCGAGCCGCTCGTCGGAGATGCTCGACAGCGTGATCGTCGTCATCGGCACGAAGAAGCACGCGACGCCGATCCCCTGCACGAGCCGCGGCAGGATCACGTGGCTGAACGGCACGTCGAGCGTGAACGTCGAGTTCCAGATCGACACGCCCGCGAACACGATGAACGCGAAGCTCGCGACCATCCGCAGGTCGAGCCGGTGCATGTTGCGGCCGATCAGCGGCGACAGCACCAGCGCGAGCAGCCCGACCGGCGCGGTCGCGAGGCCGGCCTTGCCGGCCGTGTAGCCCATCACCGTCTGCAGCCACAGCGGGAAGATCACGACCGAGCCGAAGAACGCCATGAAGCCGAACGAGATGATCAGCGCGCCGAGCGCGAAGTTGCGATCCTTGAAGAGCGACAGGTCGACCACCGGCTCCTTCTCGGTCGCCTCCCACACGAGCATGAACGCGAGCGACACGACCGCGATCAGCGCGAGCGCGACGATGAACGACGAGTTGAACCAGTCGCGGTCCTTGCCGAGGTCGAGCATCATCTGCAGGCACGACACGCCGATCACGAGCAGCGCGAGGCCGATCGCGTCGATCCGCTGCTTCGACGTCTTCGTTTCGCGGCCGCGCAGCAGGAAGTACGCGCAGGCCGCCGAGAAGATGCCGATCGGCAGGTTGATGTAGAAGATCCACGGCCACGTGTAGTTGTCGCTGATCCAGCCGCCCAGCAACGGGCCGAAGATCGGCGCGACGATCACCGTCATCGCCCATAGCCCGAGCGCGAGCCCGCGCTTCGCGGGCGGGTAGCTGCGCATCAGGATCGTCTGCGACAGCGGCACCATCGGCCCCGACACGAGCCCCTGCAGCAGCCGGAACGCGATCAGCGTCTCGAAGTTGGTCGCGAGGCCGCACAGCGCCGACGCGATCGTGAACGCGAGCACCGACAGCGTGAAGAGGCGCACCTCGCCGACGCGCCGCGCGAGCCAGCCGGTGAGCGGCACCGCGATCGCGGACGCGACCGAGTATGACGAGATCACCCAGGTGCCTTCGCTCGTCGCGACGCCGAGGCTGCCCGAGATGGTCGGCACCGCGACGTTCGCGATCGACGTGTCGAGCACCTCCATGAAGGTGCCGAGCGCGAGCCCGACGGTGAGCAGCGCGAGCGCCCCGCCGGTCAACGGCGCGGGTGAAGCGGCGGGGGAGGCGGCGGATGCCGTGGTGGCGGACATCGGAATCTCCTAGACGCGGCGCGCGCGACGCGCCGGCACAACGCACGGGGGCGCGACACGGCGCAGCCCGGCCGGGTGGAATGGATCAGGGGAAAAGCGGAGCATGTGTCCTGTCATCTTCTGCCCAGACAGATAAATAAACGAATGCTTAACCTAGACATGGGGCCGCCGCGCGCATCATCAGTCGGCTTCGTCGGGCTTCGGGCAACCGGTCGTGCCGGGCCCGTTGGCGATGAAGCGCTGGAGCAGGCCGGTGAGCGTCGCGAGCTCGTCGGCCGAGAAACCGTCGAGCTGCGCGTTGAGCACGGTCGCGACCAGCGACGGCAGCGCGCGGGCCGCATCGACGCCGCGCTCGGTCAGCGTCAGCTCGATCATCCGGCGGTCCTGCTCGCTGCGCGAGCGCGCGACCAGCCCCTTGCGTTCGAGCCGGTCGAGCATCCGCGTCATCGAACCGCTGTCGTACGACATCTTGCGGGACAGCTCGAACGGCGTGCGCGCATAGCCGCGCGACAGCAGCAGGATCACGCCGATCTGCTGCGCGGTGAGGTCGAGCGGCTCGAGCGCGCGGTCCATCCGCTCGACGAGCGCCTGCCTCGCCTTCGACAGGTAATAGCCGAGGCTCGTTTCCAGCGCGATGTTCTCGGGATCGTAGAGGCCGCCGGTCATGCGATTGCGCACGCAGCAATAGTGCGTTTCAGGTTAAAACGCGCCCAGTATCTTGAAAAATGATTGCTTAGTCAATATTATTTGAGGCAACCAGTTACGACGTGCATGTTGCACTGCCGGAGACGATGTTCTGACCGATTCGCCCGCGCTGCCGGGTACCCGAGGATGTTCGCGATGCTGTTCCTGAAAAATGCCGCCGGCGCGCTGCGCCGCAACCTAACCGATACCGCTCATCATGTGTTTTCCGGGCCGCACCGCGGCTGGAAGATCGCGCTGTACGTGACGATGCTGGTCGTGCCGGGCGGCTCGCTCGCGGCGCTCGGGTTCGCATGGTTCGATCATCGCCGGCAGCGCAACGCGAAAGGCGGCGCACGCGGCACGAGCCGGCCGGCCGCGACGGAGCCGTCGACATGGCGGTCCGCCGCCGAACCCGTCCCGGTGCCCGTGCGCTGCCACTGACGCCGCTCCCGCCTTCCTCCTGTTCCGATTGCGCCACGCGCGGCCGGCGTCGCACGCCCATCTTCCCGCAAGCGCCCCGTAATGGCCGGTAAACCGGCCGCCCGCGCCGGTAACACATTCGTGCCGCCGCGCGCCGTACCCTTGGGGCTGCGCAGCTCTCCAGCCGTCAGTTACCATTTGTCCGCCAGCGGCATGACGACCGCATCGTGCGACGCCCGCTCGCCGGCCGTCGCGCCCAGACAGGAAAACCACCATGCCGTACGCCCCCCTCCCGCGCGCCCTTCGCCCGCTGAGCGCCGCCGTCGCCATTGCGACGGCCGTGCTGCTCGCCGGCTGCGCCGTCGGGCCCGACTATCACCGGCCCGACACGTCGATCCCCGCCGCGTTCAAGGAAGCGCCGGCCGGCTGGAAGGTCGCTCAGCCCGCCGACCGCACCGACCGCGGCGCATGGTGGACGGTCTACAACGATCCGCAGCTCGATGCGCTGATCGGCAAGCTCAACGCATCGAACCAGACCATCGCGCAATCGGCGGCCGCGTACCGGCAGGCGCGCGCGCTCGTCACCGAGGCGCGCGCCGCGTATTTCCCGACCGTCGGGCTGACCGCATCGGGCTCGCGCGCCCGCACGCCGCGCACGTCGGGCTCGTCGTCGAGTTTCGGCAGCGGTTCGTCCGGATCGATCAACAACAGCTACAGCGTCGGCCTCGACGCGAGCTGGGAGCCCGACCTGTGGGGCAAGGTGAGCCGCACCGTCAGCGCGCAGCGCGCCGGCGAAGCGGCGGCCGCGGCCGATCTCGCGAACGCGCGGCTGTCGCAGCAAGCGCTGCTCGCGCAAACCTATTTCCAGCTGCGCACGTCCGATGCGCTGCAAAAGCTGCTCGACGACACCGTGAAGTCGTACGAACGGTCGCTGACGCTCACGCAGAACCAGTACGCGCAGGGCGTCGCCGCGCGCGCGGACGTGATCCAGGCGCAGACGCAACTGCAAAGCGCGCAGGCGGCGTCGATCGACAACGGCGTCGCGCGCGCGCAGTACGAGCATGCGATCGCGACGCTGATCGGCGAACCGGCGTCGACCTTCTCGCTGCCGCCGAACCCGCTCACGGCCGAGCCGCCGATCACGCCGGTCGACGTACCGTCCGCGATACTCGAACGCCGGCCCGACATCGCGGCGGCCGAGCGCCGCGCGGCCGCCGCGAACGAGCAGATCGGCGTCGCGATCGCCGCGTTCTTCCCGACGCTCACGCTGTCGGCCACCGGCGGCGTCCAGAGCTCGGTGTGGTCGCAGCTGTTCACGCTGCCGGCGCGTTTCTGGACGGTCGGCCCGCAGCTCGCGGCCACGCTGTTCGACGCGGGGCTGCGCGCCGCGCAGACCGACGCCGCGCGCGCGACCTACGACCAGGACGTCGCCGCGTATCGCCTCGCGGTGCTCACCGCGTTCCAGGACGTCGAGGACAACCTCGCATCGCAACGCATCCTCGCGCAGGAAATCGACGTGCAGCGGCAGGCCGTGGACAGCGCCGAGCACGCGCTCGCGATCGTCACGAACCAGTACAAGGCCGGCACGGTCGCCTACCTGAACGTGCTGACCGCGCAGACCACCGCATTCACCGCGCAGCAGAAGCTCGCGACGATCGGCGGGCAGCGGATGGTGTCGTCGGTCGGGCTCGTGAAGGCGCTCGGCGGCGGCTGGGATGCGTCGGACATGGCGCGCGAGAACGGCGACATGGCTGCGCCGGCACCGATACCCGCGAGTAGTGCGGTAGCCGCGCCGATCGCGCAGAAGTGAAAATCGCGCGCCACGCGCATGACGCCTTGGTTATCAAATCGGCTGGTTTGCGCTTGAGTGGAATGGCGACGCGGACCGCGAATCCTTTTGCTGAACGACTGCATACCTATGTCGTTCAGCGAAATGGCGGACAGCGAGACATTTAGTTAACGTCCTAAATACGGACATGCGGATTTTGATAAATAACAATATTCAGGTTGATTTTCTATCTCGATTTATTATCTCAATAATAAATCATTGATATTATTAATGATGTGCCTTATAAATTCGCTGCGTCAGCACCATGATGCATATTCCGTCATTAATAAGGAGATACGAAAATGATCGCGCATATCGGAGAAAAATGCCCACAGGGCGGCACGTGGCATCCTGTCGGAAACCCGAATGACACTCGCTCCATCGGTATCGGCAATATCATGCCTCCTACCCCTAACGGCGAAACGCATTGGGTTCTGAAAACGCCAACGGGCGACAGGTAAGTTGCGTGGGGCCGGCTTTGCCGGCCTTTCATTCCATTACCTGACCTCCCGCTCTCAGCGGCGAGGAATTTTTTGGTGCATTGCCTCTCTCCCGGCAATATCAGTCGTCTATCGGAAGAAATTAATTCCACCCGACAGCACGTTTCTCCTGCGACGCGCGCGTCAGCGCTGCGCGTCGCCGAAGATCAGCGAAACCTCGTTGTTCCCGATCGGGTGGCCGAGCAGGTTCAGCAGCCCCGCGAGGTTCGCCTGCTGCTCGGGCGCCGCATGCGCGGTGCCGCGGAACGATCCCTGGCCGGCGCCGAAGTTGCCGTGCCCGTCGAGGAACAGCGGGCCCTGAGTCGTCGACAGGTCGAGATCGGCGCCGGCCCCCTTCGCCTGCAGCACCGCGCGGTAAGAACCGAGCGGCTTCACGCGCGACACGCGCGAACTCATCGAGTCGATCGTCACCGTCAACTGGCCGAACGCGTTGTTGCCGAACAGGCGCCAGTCGCTCCAGCCGAGCCGCACGTCACCCTGCAGGTCGAGCGTGTTGAACGGCGTGCCGAGCCCCGCGAGCAGCGACGCGGGCACGGCCATCGTGCCCGCCGACAGCACCGCGCCGCGCCACGTCGCATCGAGCGTGACGGCATCGGGCATCGCCTCGGTCTGCCGCATGCGCATCTGCACGCGCCCGGTCAAGAGCGGCCAGAAGCGCGTGGCCCATTCGACCCGGCCCGGCAGCAGCGTCGCCGCGCTCTGGTCGGCGCCCGGCGCGAGCATCAGCGTGCCCGAACCGTGCCACAGCGACCCTTCCGGATCGACGAGATTCAGGTGCCCGCCGGTCGCGCGCGCGAACTGCGGCGCGATCCACGCGGCCGGCGCGAGCGCGACGAGCGTCACCGCCGTCGCGAGCCCGCCCGCCAGGACCCACGGCAATACGGTGGCGAGCCGCATCGTCCACGGCCTCATCGGCCGACCGCCACTTGCATCATCCACTGCGTCATTTCTGCGTCGAAGGTTGCATCACGGCCGTCAGGTCGACCTGGCCGTCTTCCTTCAGCGCGGTCGCGTGCGCCTCGCCGACCTGCACCTTGAACTGCCGGCGCGCATCGTCGAGCCACTGCGTCCACGCCGGGAACGACACGTTCTTCATCTGGACCTGCACGCCGTTGCCGACGATCTGCACCTGCGCACCTTGCAGCCCGTGATCGGACAGCGACGCGGTCAGCGCATCCTTCAGCGCCAGGCCGGTCGGCGCGACGCCCTGCGCGGCGGCCGCCAGCGACTTCGCCTCGTTCGCCTGCGCGGTCATCTGCGCGAGCTCGCGACGCAACGTCGGCAGCTCGCGCTGGATCCGCGCACGGCCTTCCTGCGCGGGCGACCACAGCACCGAATACGCGATCACGATCGCCAGCAGGGCGCCCCCCCAGCCGAGCAGCGTCTTCTCGCGCGGCGAGCGCTCACCCCAGAACTGGGCCAGCGCCTGGTTCAGTTGTTCCGTTTTCATGAGCGGCTCCGGATGGTCCATTTGCCCGTGTTGCTGTCGACTTCGCCGGACAGTCCGTTGCGCGCGAGACGCTGCGTGAAATCGGGATCGACCTTGACCTCCGGCTTGAAGCCGACGTCGAGCCGCCGGTCGTGATAGTCGAGCGACGCGATGCCGTTCAGCGGCAGCGCGCCCATCGAACGCGACAGCCCGCTCGCCAGCGCGAGGAAATCGTTCGGCGACAGCTCGCCGGCCGCCAGGCGCAACTGGTCGAGCTGGCGCTGCATCTGCGCGGGCGGATCGAGCACCGTCGTCGTCTTCGGGAACGCGGACAGCAGCGTCTCGGTGACCTGCGCGGACAGCGCATCGCGCTCGCGCGACAGCTTCCACCAGTGCAGGTTCATCCCGATCACCGCGACGCCGAGCGTCACTGCGACGAGTGCGAGCGGCACGCGCAGGCGCTTCACCGTCGCGCGGTCGAAGCGCCACGGCTGCGACTCGAATTCGAACTGGCACAGATCGAACTTCTCGGCCAGCGCGCGCCGCGCGAACGCATCGAACGACAGCGGCGCGGCGCCCGGCAGCAGCGGGCCGTCGGTGCGGCCGACCGATGCGAGCCGCGGCTCCGCGCCCGGTTCGCCGAGTTCGTACAGTTCGACGGCGCCGCCGCCCGCGAGTGCGGCAAGCGTGCCGGCCGCGCGCGACGCGGGCGCCGCGAAGCCTTCGCCGAGCGCACCGCGCGCGACCGCGAGTTCGAGGCGCGGCGCACCGGCCGCGGCCAGCTGCGCGCCGGCTTCGACGAGCACCGGTTCGACCGACGTCGCGAGCCCGAGCACCGCGGCCACCGTCGCCGGGCGGGCGGCCGGCTCGATCGGGTCCGCGGCTAGCGCGGCGGCGTCGATGGTTTCACCGTCGGCAGGGACGGATGCCGCTTCGGCCGACGCGCGCGGCGCCGGCAGGCAGCGGGTCGCGGGCACCGCGCTCAGGTGCCGGTGGCCGGCCGCCGTGAACGCTTCGCAGATCGTGCGGAACCATGCGCGATCGACGACGGCCAGCACGCGGCGCCCGTCGGGCAGCGCGTCCGGATCGAGCGCAATGTGGCAGCCGAGCGGATCCTGGATCAGCTGATCCTCGACGATGTTGGGCAGTGCCTGGCGCAGCTTCGGTCCCTTCAGCGGCGGCACGGTCGCGGCCAGCAGCAGCACGTCGCGCGCGGCGACGATCAGCACCGTCGCATTCGCGCGCGGCAGCAGCGCGAGCGCGGCGCGGCCGGCGCGCTGCACATGGCCGGCCTTGTCGACGAGCGTGAACGGCAGCTCGGGCCACTGCCATTCCTGCAACGGCACGGCAGGCTCGCGCGGCGGCAAAGAAACAATCAACGTGCTCACAAGAGCTCCTCTCCCGAATGGCGTCGTTATAGCTGGTCGCGGATGCGCACGACCCGCGTCGAGTGCGTGGTCGGATCACGATACACGAGCGAGGTGCGGTCGACCTCCGCGCGTTCGTGCTGGATCCGGCCATGCACGATGAAATAGCTCGAATTGACGTCGACAAGGCTCGAGTCGATCGTCACGTTCGGCGGCGCGCCGGCGCCGCGCAGCGCAAGCTGCACGTCGCCGACGTTGCGGAAAAACACGGTCTCGCGGCGCGACACGAGCGCCTGCGCGGACGACACGCCCATCCCCGGCACGAGCGCCGCGATCACCTCGGCCGGCGCCGTGTTCATGTTCACGGGCGTCGTGGTCGGCAGCACGGTGACGAACGGGCGCAGGCGCGCGACCATCTCGGGCGTCACGCCGTCGACGTCGAGCAGGCTGTCGACACTCGTCATCATCAGCGGCGCGGGCCCGCGGTCGCCGTCCGTCATGCCCGAAGCGCCGGCCCCCGGATCGTCCGTGAAGCCGCCGCCGCCCTGCTGATCGGTCGTCACCGGCGCGGTGATCGGCGGCGCCGTGCCGCCGCCCGGCAGTGTCGGCATCTGGAAACGTGTCGCCGAATGCAGCAGGCCCGCGCGCACCTGCAGCGCGATGCGCTTCGCGAACGCGCCGTCGTAGCCGAGCGTCGTCAGCAGGCGCTGGAACGCCTGGAGCTGCGTGACGTTCAGCTGCAGCACGCCGGGCGCCGGCGACGCAACGAGGTTGCGCAGGTTGAACTTCGCCTGCGCGTCCTCGATCGAGCCGGAGATATAGGTGTCTTCGCTGCTCGTGTCGTTGGGCGCGCCGATCCGGCCGAGGAAGTCCGACAGCTTCGTCTTCGCGATCGGCACGCCCCAGATCCCGCCGAGATACGTGATGCCGGGCGCCGTGTCGCCCTCGGAGCGCAGGATCATTCGCGTCCAGTCGAGCGCGCCGCGCGCGACCCACTGCGCCTGCGCGATCACGCGCTGGTTCTCGATGCGGCGGATCTGCACCTGCTGGCGCCACAGCATCCCCGATACGAGGATCGCCGACAGCGCGACGACGAGCAGCGCGGTGATGATCGCGGCACCGCGCTGGCGGCCGCGTGCCTGCGCGCGGGCGGCCGACAATGAGCGGTGAGGGCGCGCGCGCATCGTCATTCCCCGACGAGGAAGATGCGCGTGACCGGCACGCGCAGCGACGTCGCGCCGATGCTGACCTGCAGCCCGGTCACCGCGCGGGCCGGCGGCGCGTTGCCGATCTGCGGCACCTTGAGCGCATCGTTGTTCAGCGCGAGTGCGTCGTTGGCCGTCTGCAGGTTGATGGTCCAGCCCACGCGCGGCACGTACAGCTTCGCGTCGATCGCGCCGACGCCGCCCATCAGCGCGACCCAGCTCCAGCCTTCGACGCTGCTGTCCTTCAGCACGTTGCGCAGCCGGTTCGCGTCGTCGAGCGGCGGCGACGCATAACGCACGACGCGCCCACCGGCGATCCGGTAGCGGACCACCTGCAGCCGCGGCGCGACGCCCGGCACGTCGAGTTCGCGAACGATCTGCAGCGTATTGCCGGCGACGCCGATCGCCGGCTGGCCGGCCTCGTCGTCGGTCGCGGCCAGTCGTGCGTCGATGCGCATCTGGTCGAACATCTGCGCGAAGACGCGCTCGTCTTCCATCGCGGATGCGACCTTGTCGCGGCCGCGCATGATCTGGTCGAGCCCGCGCCACGCGAGGATCGCGACCACCGCGAGGATCGCGATCGCGATCATCAGCTCGATCAGCGTGAAGCCGCGGGCGGGGCGGGCGGGCGGGCGTCGCATCGGCGCGTCAGAGCGGACGGCTGGTTTCATTCGCGACCACCGTCACCATTTGCGCGAGCACGCCGGAACGCCCGGGCATGCTCACCGAAATCCGGACGCGCCGGAACACGGGGTTGGGCGTCGTGCTTACGCGCTGCGTGCAGACGAGCTGCACGTTGCCTTGCGAGCAGTCGAAACTCTGCTCGCCGACCTCCGGCCATGCATGCGTGAGCCGCAACTGCGCGAGCGCGTTGTCGGCGCTCCAGCCGGCGAGCAGCCGGCGATGGAGCTCGGATGCATTGGTCGCCATCGTGCCGACCGCGCGGATCGACGCGGCGAGCGCGACCGCGATGATCGCGAGCGCGACGAGCACCTCGATCATCGTGAAGCCGCGCGCCGCACGAAGTCCCCTTGGGGGGCACGCCCCGACGAGGCCGGCCGCAGGCCGGGCTCCGGAGGAAGTGCTCCTGGAGGGCGATGAAAAAACGGGGAAGGGCAGGCGACGACGCATCGTCATTGCACCTCGTAGCGGCCGTTGCCGGTGCCGACGATCGTCGCGCTGCCGACGGCCGAATGCAGCGTCACGCGCACCGGCGTGTCGATGCTCTCGGTGCCGAACACGACACGGTTCGCATGCGTGTCGGAACCCGGGTAGTCGATGTCGGCGCTCGTGACGCCGCCGTCCCAGTCGCGCGGGCGCAGCAGGTCGTCGCGCAGCGTGCGCCAGCCGTCAGGCGAGCTCACGTCGAAACGGAAGCCGTGCGCGGTCGGTTGCCACGCGATCGGCCGGGCGCGCACCTGCGCTTCGTCGCCGGCGGTCTCGAACAGCAGCGCGACGCGCTGCGCTTCCTCGCGCAGGTCGGTGCGCGGATTGCGCGTCAGCGACAGAGACGCGAGCGACACGAGCAACCCCGCGATCACGAGCACGACCAGCATTTCGAGCAGCGTGAAGCCGCGCGCGCGATGACGCCGCGCACCGTGCTTCATCGGCTCGCCGCCGGCCCGCGCCGGTACGGACGGCGCCGTGCCGCGACGCACGCGGCAATCGCGGCCGCAGCGGGAGGTCGTGCGAATGGCGAGCATGAAGAACGGGGAACGAAGCGTCGGGCCGGTCAGCGACGGCTTACTGCCACGAGCCGATGTCGGAGTCGTTGTTCTCGCCGCCTTCCTTGCCGTCGGCGCCGTAGCTGAATACATCGATCTCGCCGTGCACGCCCGGGTTCAGGTACTTGTACCCGTTGCCCCACGGATCGTTCGGCAGGCGCTCGAGATAGCCGCCGTCCTTCCAGTTGTTCGGGATCGGATCGGTGGACGGCTTCTGGATCAATGCGTTCAGACCCTGCTCCTGGGTCGGATAGCGGCCGTTGTCGAGACGGTACAGCTTGAGGCCCTGCATGATCGTGCCGATATCCTGCTTCGCGGCGATGCGACGCGCCTCGTCCGGGCGGCTCATGATCTTCGGCACGATCAGCGCCGCGAGGATCCCGAGGATCGCGACCACCACCATGATCTCGATCAGCGTGAAACCGCGCTGGCGACGCACGGCCGCGTTGCGGCGAGTGATCCACGTTTGCATGACTGACTACCTCTTTCCAAAAAAATGTCGTTGGTTGAGTGACGCACCCGGCGCACCCGGACGATTGCCTGACGGCAACCTTCCGAACCCGCGGGCGCGGAGCACGCATTGTAAGGCGCGCATTGCCGAGGGCTTTCACCCAACGCAAATTTCATATACATCCGTACAATAGCGCGCATGAACCCGCTCTCGATCCGGATCCTTTCCCTAGCCCTCTTCGCGGGTTTGTGCGCGACGGCCACCTACTGGGTCGTCACGCTGTCGGCCCGCGAAGCGCCGCTGCCCGCCGCCGCCGCGCGGCTGCCGATCCGCACCGAAGACGCCGCGGCGCTCTTCGGCGGTCAGCTCGACAAGAATCCCGTGCAGGACATCCACCTGTTCGGCATCCTCGCGCTCGACCACGGCGCCGCCGCGATCGTCGGCATCGGCGGCGAACCGCCGCGCGCCGTGTCGCTCGGCGCGGACGTCACGCCCGGCGCGAAGCTCGCCGAAGTCCGCCCCCGCTCGATCATCGTCGACCGCAACGGCGCCCGCGCCGAAATCCAGCTCCCGGCGAACACGCCGTCCCCCGCGATCTACATGCGCTGAACGGTAACGGCCTCGCCGACGGTCAGGCCGTTACTGCACCATGTTGTTCAGCTCGATGATCGGCAGCATCACGGCCAGCACGATCACGAGCACGATGCCGCCCATCGCCAGGATCAACAGCGGCTCCAGCAGGCTCGTCAGGAACATCGTGCGACGCTCGAGCTCGCGCGCTTCGCCTTCGGCCGCGCGATCCAGCATCGTCGTCACGTCGCCCGTCGCTTCGCCGGAACGGATCAGGTGCACGAGCACCGGCGGAAACGTCTTCACGTTGTTCAGCGCACGCGACAGCGCGGAGCCTTCGCGCACGCGCACGATCGCGTCGTCGATGTTCGCGCGCATCGCGCGGTTCGACAGCGTCTCGCCGGCCGCCTGCAACGCACGCAGGATCGGCACGCCGGCCGCGGTCAGGATGCCGAGCGTGCTCGCGAAGCGCACCGTGTTGTAGCCGCGCACGAGCTTGCCCGCGAGCGGCGCGGTCAGCACCCAGCGGTCGAACGCGAGCCTGGGCCCGTCGCGCGACAGCGTCGCCTTCACGACCCACACGACGAGCACGACCGCGATCAGGATCGCCCACCACCAGTGCCGCACGAAATCCGACAGCGCCATCATCACGATCGTCAGCACGGGCAACTGTTGCTTCGTACTCGCGAACACGTTGACGACCTGCGGCACGACATAGCTCAGCAGGAACGTGACGATGCCGAACGCGATCAGCGTGACGATCCCCGGATACGTGAACGCCAGCAGGATCTTCTGCTTCAGCGCGTTGCTCTGCTCGATGTAGTCGGCCAGGCGCGACAGCACGAGGCCGAGCTTGCCGGTGTGCTCGCCCGCCGCGACGAGCGCGCGATAGATTTCCGGAAAATCGCGCGGATGCTGGCCCAGCGCATTCGCGAGCGAATGGCCGCCAAGCACCTCGGCGCGGATCGCGGCCATCAGCTCGCGGATGTAGTCGCGTTCGGCCTGCTCGGTCAGCACGCCGAGCGCCTCGTCGAGCGGCAGCCCCGCGATCAGCAGGCTCGCGAGCTGGCGCGTGAGGATCGCCTGCTCGCGCTGCGACAGCTTGCGGCCCAGCGAGAGCCGTTGCGAACGCGCGCCGCGCGTCGCGCTCGCGGCCGGCTCGACGACGAGCGGCGTGAGCCCCTGCGTGCGCAACTGGCCGCGTGCGGCGCGCGCGCTATCGGCGTCGATGACGCCTTTCTGCGCGCGTCCCGCCGAATCGATTGCTTCGAAACGGAATGCCGGCATCGCGCTATGCGCCTCCCGTCACGCGCAGCACTTCCTCGAGCGACGTCGCGCCGGACGCGAGCCAGCGCTCGGCGTCATCGCGCAGCGTGCGCATCCCTTCCGCGCGGCTGGCGGCCAGGATCTCCGCGTCGGCCGCATTGCGGTGGATCAGCGCGCGGATCGACTCGTCGACCAGCAGCAGTTCGTATACGCCGCGCCGGCCCGCGTAGCCCGAATGCCCGCACTTGTCGCAGCCGACCGGATGCCACACGGTGCGGCCGTCCTCGTGCCGCTCTTCCTTGCAGGCGGGGCAGAGCTGCCGCACGAGCCGCTGCGCGAGCACGCCGAGCAGCGACGACGCGAGCAGGTAGGGCTCGACGCCCATGTCGGTCAGACGCGTGACGGCCGATGCCGCGTCGTTGGTGTGCAGCGTCGCGAGCACGAGGTGGCCCGTCAGCGATGCCTGCACCGCGATCTGCGCGGTTTCGAGGTCGCGGATTTCGCCGATCATGATCACGTCCGGATCCTGGCGCAGGATCGAGCGCAGCGCACGGGCAAAGGTCATCCCGATCCGCTCGTTCACCTGCGTCTGGCCGATGCCGCCGAGGTCGTATTCGATCGGGTCCTCGACGGTCATGATGTTGGTCGTCGCGGTTTCGAGCCGCGACATCGACGCATACAGCGTCGTCGTCTTGCCCGACCCCGTCGGGCCCGTGACGAGCACGATGCCGTGCGGGCGCGCGATCAGCTTGTCGAACTGGACGAGCGTGTCGCGGCCCATCCCGAGCGCCTCGAGATTCAGCCGCTGCGCATCCTTTTCCAGCAGACGCAGCACCGCGCGCTCGCCGTGCCCGGTCGGCAGCGTCGACACGCGCACGTCGACCGGCCGGCCGCCGACGCGCAGCGTGATGCGGCCGTCTTGCGGCAGGCGTTTCTCGGCGATGTCGAGCTGCGCCATGATCTTGATCCGCGAGATCAGTGCGCCGTGCAGCGCCTTCTTCGGGCGCACGACGTCGCGCAGCGTGCCGTCGACGCGAAAGCGCACGACCGACGCATTCTCGAACGGCTCGATGTGAATGTCCGACGCCTGTTCGCGCGCCGCTTGCGTGAGCAGCGCGTTGATCATCCGGATGATCGGCGCGTCGTCTTCCGATTCGAGCAGATCCTCGACTTCAGGAATGTCCTGCATCAGCCGCGACAGGTCGACTTCGCCCTCGACCTCGCCGACCACCTGCGCGGCGCTGCCGTCATGACGCGAGTAGGCGTGGTTGATCGCCTGCGCGAGCTCGTCGGCCGGCACGCGGTGCACGGAAATCGAGCCGAAGTTGCGCGCGATTTCCGCGAGCGCGGCATCGCTCGTGCGTTCGCTGATCCACACCTCGAGCGTGTCGTCGAGCTGGTGCGCGATCAGCACCTGGCCGCTCTTCGCGAAACCGTACGGCAACAGGCGCGCGGCGAGCGGCGACGGCGGCTGCCGTTCGTCCGGCGCGCCGTCGTGGGCGGAAGACGCGAGCACGTCACTCACTGCGACGCTCCCGGCGTGGCGGTCAGCGGTTGTTGCGGCACCGTCTGCTGCGGCACGCTCTGCGGCTGCACCGGTGCCGGTTCGACCGGCGGCGCCACCTGACGCTGCATCTGCTGGCGTCGCATCTTGTCGAGGTCGAACAGGTTGCCGGCCGCCGTGCCGCCCTGGCTCGGGCCCAGCGGCATCGGCGGGACGATCGGATCGTCCTTGTCGCGGATCACGTTGTTGTCCGACTTGTACGCACCCGTCACGCCCTGGATGTAGTCGTAGCGGTTGGACGTGACTTCCTGCGCGGTGCCGCGATCGGCGATGATCACCGGGCGCAGGAACACCATCAGGTTGGTCTTCTTGCGCTGCTTGCTTTCGGAACGGAACAGCTGGCCGATCCACGGGATGTCGCCAAGCAGCGGCACCTTGCTGTTGGACACGTTGTACGCGTCCTGCATCAGGCCGCCGAGCACGATGACTTCGCCGTTGTCGGCCAGGATCGTCGACTGGATCGAGCGCTTCGTGAACGACGGGCCCGTCTGCGCATTCGACGTCGCGGTGTCGACCGCCGAATCCTCGGTATACAACTGCAGCTTCAGGATCCCGCCGTCGGTGATCTGCGGTTTCACGTGCAGCGTGAGGCCGACGTCGCGGCGATCGTAGGTGTTGAACGCGTTGCTCGTCGTGCCGCTCGTCAGGTTCGAATACGAACCGGTCGGGATCGGCACGTTCTCGCCGACGACGATCTTCGCCTCTTCGTTGTCGAGCGTGATCAGGTTCGGCGTCGACAGCACGTTCGCGTCGCTCACGCCCGCGAAGTACTGCAGCAGCGCACCGAGCCCCTGCACACCGAACATGTTGTGCAGCCAGCCGATGTTGAGGCCCTGGTTCAGATTCGCGAGGTTCCCCGGCAGCCCGGTCGCGGTGCTGCCCGCGGTGCCCGTCGTCAGGTTGATGATGCTGTTGCCGGCCACGGTGCCGGCGGTGGCCGCGAGGTTCGTGCCGGCGAGCAGCGCGCCGCTCGCGACCTGCCACTGGATCCCGAGCTGGCCGGCCGTCGTCGAGTTCAGCTCGACGATCAGCGCCTCGATGTAGACCTGCGCGCGGCGCCGGTCGAGCTGGTCGATCACCGAGCGCAGGTTCCGGTAGACCGGCTCGGATGCCGTGATGATCAGCGAGTTGGTCGCCGCGTCGGCCTGGATCATCCCGCCCGGCTGGTTGTCGTCGCCCTTGTCCTTGTCGCCGCCGAGCAGGCCGGCATTGCCGAGGCTGCCGCCGCCCGATGCGCCGCCGCCATACGACGACGAGGACGAGGACGAGCCGCCCAGGCCGCCGGACGGCAGCGGCGGGGTGCCGGACGTGCCGGTCGAGAAGTTGCCGCTCGACGACGAGCCGCCGCTCTGGTTGAAGCTGTTCGCATCGTTGGACGACGCCGACGAGCCGCTGTCGTTGCCGCCGCCCTTGCCGAGCATCCCGCGCAGCGTCTTCGCGAGCTTCACCGCGTCGGCGTTGCGCAGCGCCACGACGTGCATGTTGCCGGGCACCCCGCTCGGCGCGTCGAGCTGCTGCACGAGCCGCTTGGCGGCCGCGAGGCGCGACCCGTTCGACGCGCGCAGCATCAGCGAGTTGGTACGCGGGTCGGCCGTGACCGACACCTTCAAGGTCGCGTCGCTGTTGCCGATCGCGCCCGGGTCGAGCATTTTCTGCAACTGCGCGGCGAGGTCGATCGCGTTCGCGTTGCGCAGCGGGACGACCTGCACCTGCGCACCCGCGGCGCTGTCCACGCCGGAGATGATCTGCGCGATGCGGCGCACGTTGTCCGCATAGTCGGTCACGACGATCGTGTTGTTCGCCGGGTAGGCCGTCACCGTGTTGTTCGGCGAGATCAGCGGGCGCAGCACGGGCAGCAGGTTGTTCGCCGATTCGTTGTGCAGCTCGAACACCTGCGTGATCACCTGGTCGCCGCGCGCCTGCGGTGCATTGCCGACATAGGTCGGCACGCCCTGCAGCTTCGCGTCGGCCTCGGGCACGACCTTCAGCACGCCGTGATCCTGCACGAGCGCGAAGCCCTGCATACGCAGCGCCGACTGCAGCGTCTTCAGTGCCTGGTCTTCCGGCACCGGACGTTCGGCCACGAGGTTGAGCTGCCCCTTCACACGGGGGTCGACGATGATGGTCTTGCCGGTTGCGGCGCCGATCGCCTTGGCGACCTGGTCGATATCCGCATTCACGAAGTTGAGCGTGACCTGAGCGTAGGCGGCCTGCGAGACGATAATGCCGGCGACGATCAGGGTCGTGGCAATGCGCCGCATAACGAAGCGATTTCTTGTCATGGATGAATGGGTCGATGCCGGCTCAGGCCACTTCCGGCGGTAGTGCTGGGATCCAAGTCCGAAAGAGGCGACATTAGCAGTTTTTCATGTCCGAAATATCACATTGATCCGAGGACTGTCTCACATACGACATGTATCCGGCGAGCCGTATGCAATCTGTAATATTCCGAGCTGCCCCGGCATGCCGGCCATCGTCCCCGTTTTTACGATGAACCGACACGGAAATGCGGTATAACCGGGCTGCCGTATTCCAGCATGTCTCAACCTGACGGACTGCCGGTATGATACGGGCGGCGCGTTTCTCGTCGTACGAATAACAGGCACGGGTTTTCCCGACCCGCGCGCAATCTTTTTTTCCGCCCATGAACAGACGGTTCGCTTCGATCGCGTTGATCGCCGCCGGCGCGTGGTTCGCCAGCGCCGACGCACGCGCGGACTGTTTCGACGAGGCGGCCAGATACCAGCAGGTCAATCCGCTGATCCTGCGCGCGATCGCGTGGCAGGAGTCGCGCAACCGTCCCGGTGCGCTGAACAAGAACACGAACGGTTCGATCGACTACGGCCTGATGCAGATCAATTCGATCCATCTGCCGGCACTGTCGCGCTACGGGATTGGCCGCGACACGCTGATGGAACCGTGCAAGAACGTCTACATCGCCGCGTGGCATCTCAAGCAGAAGATGAACCGCTACGGCAACACGTGGCAGGCCGTCGGCGCCTATCATTCGGAAACACCGTCGCTGCGCGACAAGTACGCGCGGCAGATCGCCGGCATCCTGTCGCAGTGGAAGCTGCTGCCGCCCGTGCAATGACGCTGCGCCGCATCGCGGCCTGACGCCGTGCCGGCCAGCCGGCGCGGGTTTGATGCACAATGCGGGCTCACGCCGCAACTTCGCCCGTGCGCGGGCCGATCGCGCCCCGGAAGGGCGCCGCGGCCGCTTTTTCAATTTTTCCGTTGGTGCATATCGTTATGAATCCGGCAATGAACCAGCCGTTGCCCGTCACCGTGCTGTCCGGCTTCCTCGGCGCCGGCAAGACCACGCTGCTCAACCACATTCTCGCGAACCGCGCGGGCCTGAAAGTCGCCGTGATCGTCAACGATCTCGCGGCGGTCAACATCGACGCGTCGCTCGTGCGCGACGCGCAGGCGCTGTCGCATGTCGAGGAGCGTCTCGTCGAAATGTCGAACGGCTGCATCTGCTGCACGCTGCGCGACGATCTGCTCGTCGAGATCCGCAACCTCGCGTCCGAAGGCCGCTTCGACGCGATCGTGATCGAATCGACCGGTATCGCGGAACCGATGCCGATCGCCGAAACCTTCACGTTCGTCGACGACGACGGCACGTCGCTCGGCGAAACCGCGCGGCTCGACACGCTCGTCACCGTGGTCGATGCATACAACTTCCTGCGCGACTACGGGTCCGACGACGCGCTCGCGACGCGCGGCATCGCCGCGTCGGAAAGCGACGACCGCACGCTCGTCGAGCTGCTGATCGAGCAGATCGAATTCTGCGATGTGCTGGTGATCAACAAGGCCGATCTCGTCGGCGCCGACGAACTCGCGCGCCTGCAGCACATCCTCGCGCGGCTCAATCCGCGCGCGCACCAGGTCGTGTCGACGTTCGGCAACGTGCCGCTCGGCGAAGTGCTGAACACCGGCCGCTTCGATTTCGACGAGGCCGCGAACGCGCCGGGCTGGCTGGCGTCGCTCGATCGCGATCACACGCATTGCGACGACCCCGACTGCAACGATCCGCATCATGCGCACGTGCACGGCGAAGCCGACGAATTCGGGATCGGCAATTTTGTTTACCGCGCGCGGCGGCCGTTTCATCCGGCGCGACTCTGGGCGCTGCTGCACCAGGAGTGGCCGGGCGTGCTGCGCAGCAAGGGCTTCTTCTGGCTCGCGACGCGCAACGACATCGCGGGCTCGCTGTCGCAAGCGGGCGGCGTATGCCGGCATGGTCCGGCCGGTCTGTGGTGGGCGGCGCAGGATCGTGCGGAATGGCCGGACGACGACGAGTTGCTCGGTGAAATCCGCGCCGAATGGCTGGGCGACCTCGACGATCGCGCGGTCGGCGATCGCCGGCAGGAGCTCGTGCTGATCGGCATCGCGCTCGACGCCGATGCATGGCGCGCGAAACTCGACGCGTGCCTGCTGACCGATGCGGAGTTTACAATCGGCGCAGCGGGATGGACCGCGTTCGACGATCCGTTCCCGGCGTGGGATGTCGATTCGCACGACGACGACGATCATGGCGACACGCAGATCGTGCACGCGTAATGGCGTCGTAACGGCTTGTAAAAACAACCGTTAAATCTTGCAAGAGCGGCGCGGACTGTGGCGAAAATGCCGCGCGCGCCCAACAAAAAACCCGCCGAGAGGCGGGTTTTTCCTGGAACAGGCGCTGGTTTAACGCTTGTTGACGGCGTCCTTGAACGCCTTGCCAGCCGTGAACTTGACCGTCTTGGCTGCCGGGATCTTGATGGTTTCGCCGGTCTTCGGGTTGCGGCCCGTACGTGCTGCGCGCTTGCCCGAACCGAAGCTGCCGAAGCCGATCAGCTGAACCGCATCACCCTTCGACACGGCCTTCTTGATGACTTCGAGCAGCGTGTCCAGCGTTTCGCCGGTTTGAGCCTTGCTGGCGCCCGTTTGGCCGGCGACGGCGTCGATCAGTTCCTGTTTGTTCATTAAGGTTCCTTTATCAGGTTAGGTTGACACGAACAGCGCGAACGCGCCGATTATACGTGCGCGAACCGTGCCGTCGAGAGTCAGACTCCGACGGCACAGCGCCGAATCCTGGCCCGCGCGACGCGCCCTCCGGCTTGCCGGCGGCCACCCCGCGGTACGGCGTTGCTATGATAGCGCAGCGCAAACCCAATAACGACAAGGGTTTCAAAGATTTTCATCGGTATTTCGCCGAATGAATCGTCGATTGCCCATTTTTTGACCTGCGCCAACCGGGCAGGGTACACAGCGCGCTCCGCCCGTGCGCCGCCCCGTTGGATTTTTCCAACGACCGGTCGGACGGCCCCGCGTAATCCCTTGCCAGGCTTGGCTGCCACGTTTTTTGTTTCGCATGCCAGACCGACTTGTTCCCGCCACGCTCGCGCTTCGCGACGACGGCACGCTCGTCTCGCCCGAGTTCGGCGAGCTCCATCGCGGCGCGTCACGCGCGCATGCGCATCACGCGTTCGTCGCGGGCAACGGGCTGCCGACGCGCTGGCAGGGCCGCCGCACGTTCACGATCGTCGCGACGGGATTCGGCGCGGGCGGCAGCTTCCTCGCGACCCGGGCCGCGTGGCGCGACGATCCCGCGCGTTGCGAGCGGCTGCATTTCGTCGCGGTCGAACCGCACCCGTTCTCGCGCGACGACCTGCGCCGCGCGGCTTCTCACATCGTTGCCAACACAACCATATCGGCGAACGTCGACGCACTTGCCGATGCATGGCCGATGCTCGTGCCGGGCCTGCACCGGCTCGAATTCGACGAAGGGCGCGTGGTGCTCACGCTCGCGTTCGGCAACACGCTCGACATGTTGGCGAAGCTCGTCGCGCGCGCCGATGCGTTCTATCTCGATCGCTTCACGTCATCGAACGACACGGATCTTCACGAGACCCACGTGGTCCGCGCACTCGCGAAAATCGCCGGCGAACGCGCAACGTTTGCGACGCATGCCGATTCCGACGTCGTGAAACACGCACTCGGCGAAGCAGGTTTCACGTATCGCGAGATCGACGGTCTGCTCGTCGGCGACTATGCGCCGCGCTGGCGCACGCGCCGGCACGAGCCGCCGCGCGCACTGCCCGTTGCAACGCGCCGCGCAATCGTGATCGGCGCGGGCCTGGCTGGCTGTGCGGTCGTCGAGCGCCTGGCCGCGCGCGGCTGGGACGTCACGCTGATCGAACGACACGACCGGATCGCGAGCGAAGCGTCGGGCAATCCGGCCGGCGTATTCCATCCGCTGATGACGCGCGACGACAACGTCGCGAGCCGGCTCACGCGCAGCGGCTTCCTGCACGCGATCGCACGCTGGCGCGCACTCGAACGCGCGGGTCATGCGTTCGCGCGCAGCACGCACGGGATGATCCATCTCGCCGAATCGGCCGACGACTTCGCGCGGATGCGCGACGCCTTCGATACGTTCGGTGCGCCGTCCGACTATGCGTCGCTGCTCGATGCGGAGGCCGCGCGTGCCCATCTGAACCTGCCGGTCGCGCAGGGTGGCCTGCTGTTTCCGCAGGGCGGCGCCGTCTGGCCGGCCGGGCTTTGCGCGGCGCAATGCGCGGCGGCCGGCGAGCACGTGCGCTTGCTTGCGTCCACCGGCGTCGCCCGGCTCGAACGGCAAGGCGACACATGGCATGCGCTTGACGACGCGGGCGGCATGCTCGCCGAAGCCCCCGTCGTCGTGCTCGCGAACGCGGGTGACGCCGTGCGTCTCGCGGGCCTCCGGCACGTCGTGCTGCAACCGGTGCGCGGCCAGCTCACGCTGCTGCCGCCCGGCAGTGCGGCGCCGCTGCCGTGCCCGGCGATCGGCGATGGTTACGCGGTGCCGCTCGACGACGGCTCGCTGCTGATCGGCGCGACGTTCGAACCCGACGACGTCGATCCCGCGATGCGCGCAACCGGCCACGTCGAAAACCTCGACCGCGTGCGGCGCCTGCTGCCCGGTCTGATCGGCGACCTGCCGGACCTCGACACACTGCGCGGCCGCGTGGCGTTCCGCTGGGTCGTCGGCGACCGCCTGCCGCTGATCGGCCCGCTCGCGGACGAAACGCAGGCCGTCGCGAACGCACGCGCGCTGAGCGGCGCGAAGGCACGCGACCTGCCGCGCACGCCCGGCCTCTACGGCGCATTCGGCTTTGGCTCGCGCGGCCTCGTGTGGGCCGCGCTCGGCGCCGAACTGATCGCATCGCAACTCGAAGGGGAACCGTGGCCGCTCGAGCGCGAACTCGCCGAAGCCGTCGACCCCGCACGCTTCCTGATCCGCGCATTGCGCGCGCGCCGCGTTGGCCAGGCCGGCTGACCGGTCACGCGAATCGCGCACAGTTTCCCGATTTTCCTGTGGAAGGTTATCCACTCGATACTGTGGATAACCTTGCGAAATCCGCGCGCGCTTCGTGTGTAATCACAGTGGACGTAAACTGGGTAACTCGACACAGCTGTGAGACGGCCCCAAAGTTGCTCAACGCAAACTTCTGTGCGCGAACAGCCTGTGCAACAGGTTATGGATTCTTCAACCCCTTGATCCGTCAGCGTAAACCGAAGTTATCCACAGAACTGTGCGTCCTTTGTTAACTTCTACTATGTATATATACAGGTAAACCTTTGAAACCAAAGGCCTGCAGTGCCGCACAGCGCCGCGAGTCGATCCAATGGGTTCCAGACCGAAAAAGCTGTGGCACAATCGGTGTCCTTCGCGTTCGTCTGGCCAGGCGCCGGACATGCTTCAATGGAACGGTCGGCAAGATTTCGAATCTGAATCTTCGAAGCTGCGCTGTCCGTTCACACACCAGGCCGACAATCCAGATCGGCAACCTGAGCGACTTTCCGCCGAGTGGCGGAGAAGGCGGATCCCATGTCCCGCCGTCGTCGACCACAACAATCACATTCGGGGCGACACCCAGCCGGCGCGCATCCATTTTCTGACGCTTGACCCCGCGTCGCTGGCGGTTGCTTCCAAAGGAGAAGTCACCACGATGAAGTCGGCGTTCTCATTCCTGCCCAACTGGCCGCTCGCGCCGGATGCCGTGTTCTGGGCCGGGCTCGCGCTGTTTGCGGCCGGCCTGTGTGGCGAGCTGTGCTATCGCGCGTGGCGCCTGCCGCGCATCACCGGTTACGCGGTGATCGGTCTCGTCGCCGGTTCGTTCGGATTCGGCGTAATCGACGCGAGCACCGACGAAACCTCGCGGCTGCTGATCAACGTTGCGCTCGGCCTGCTGCTGTTCGAGCTCGGCAGCCGCCTCGACCTGCGCTGGATCCGGCGCAATCCGTGGCTCGTCGCGTCGAGCCTCGCGGAAGCCACGCTGACGTTCGTGCTCGTGCTGTTCGTGATGCTCGCGCTCGGCGTCTCGGGGATGGTCGCGCTCGTGCTGTCGGCGATCGCGATCGCGACGTCGCCGTCGATGGTGATCCAGCTCAAGACCGAACTGCGCGCGGAAGGGCAGGTGTCGCAACGCCTCATCACGCTCACCGCACTCAACAGCGTGTATGCGATCGTGCTGACCAAACTCGTGACGAGCTGGCTCCACCAGGAAGCGTACGGCAACGTTTTCGCGACGATCCTGCAGCCGCTCTACCTGCTCACCGGTTCGTTCATCGTCGCGTATCTCGTCGCGCGTTCGTGCAACTACCTGTTCCGTCACATGAACGCGACGATGCGCGACGAGCATTCGTTCGTCGCGCTGTTCGGGCTCGTGATGCTCGCGATTGCCGTCGCCCAGGCGCTGAAGCTGTCGACGCTGCTCACGCTGCTGCTCGCCGGCATCATCGTGAAGAACCTCGAGGCGCGCCCGCAGCTGTGGCCCGAGCACTTCGGCACGGCCGGCTGGCTGCTGACGGTGATCCTGTTCGTGCTGACGCTCACGTCGTTCACGTGGGGCGACATCGCGCTCGGCGGCCTGCTCGCAGTCGTGCTGATCGTCACGCGGCTCGTCGCGAAGCTGGCCGGCGTCGTCGCGTTCGCGAAGCCGAGCGGCATCGGGATGAAGCAGGGCGTCGCGCTCGGCATCGCGCTCACGCCGATGTCCGCGCTGTCGTACCTGCTCGTCGACGACACCTACCAGCTCTATCCGAATTTCGACCCGCACCTGCGCGCGATCGTGATGTGCTCGATCGTGATCCTGCAGCTCGTCAGCCCGTTCGTCGTCTACCGATGCCTGTCGGCGGTCGGTGAACGCAGCGACAGCAACTGATTCCGGAACCTGCCATGGCACTCGAAACCTTCGTCAATTCCGAGCCGTTCACGTTCGGCGTCGAACTGGAGATCCAGGTCGTCAACACGCACAACTACGACCTGACCAAAGCGGCATCCGACCTGATGCGCCTGATCCAGGGCGAGACCTTTCCGGGCAACATCACGCCGGAAATCACCGAGAGCATGATCGAGCTGTCGACCGGCATCTGCCATTCGCACGAGCAGGCGGTCAACGAGCTGCATGCGATCCGCGACGTGCTCGTGAAGGCGGCCGACCAGCTCAACGTCGGGCTGTGCGGCGGCGGCACGCACGCGTTCCAGCAATGGAGCGATCGGCAGATCTACGATGCGCCGCGCTTCCAGTACATCTCCGAGCTGTACGGCTATCTCGCCAAGCAGTTCACCGTGTTCGGCCAGCACGTGCACATCGGCTGCCCGGATCCCGACAGCGCGCTGTTCCTGCTGCACTCGATGTCGCGCTTCATTCCGCACTTCATCGCGCTGTCCGCGTCGTCGCCGTTCGTGCAGAACGTCGATACGGGCTTCCATTCGGCACGCCTGAATTCGGTGTTCGCGTTTCCGCTGTCGGGCCGCGCGCCGTTCGTGCTGACCTGGGACAGCTTCGAGGAGTACTTCATGAAGATGGTGAACACGGGCGTCGTCAACTCGATGAAGGACTTCTACTGGGACATCCGTCCGAAGCCCGGCTACGGGACGATCGAGGTGCGCGTGATGGACACGCCGCTGTCGGTCGACCGCGCGGCGGCGATTGCCTGCTACATCCAGACGCTCGCGCGCTACCTGCTGACCGACCGGCCGCTGAAGCTGTCGGAGGACGACTACCTCGTCTACACGTTCAACCGTTTCGAGGCGTGCCGCTTCGGGCTCGAGGGCACCTGCGTGAATCCTCAGACGGGTGAGCGCCGCACGATCGCGGAAGACATCCTCGACACGCTCGACCGGATCGCGCCGCACGCGGCCGCGCTCGGTTCGCGCGCGGCGCTCGACGAGATCGGCGCGCTGGCCAAGGCGCGCGTGAACGACGCATCGTGGTTGAGAACCGTTTTCAAACAGGAAAAATCGCTGAACGAGACGGTCCGCCAGCAGTGCTTACGTTGGCGCGAATGAAAAAATGTTTTGCGGATTACAGGCTCGACCGCGTTGCGATTCACTGAACGGCGGTCGGCGCCGTTTCGGGCCGAAATCGTTGCCAGTCGTCCTGAAAATCTGTGGATAACCCGATATTCCGCTGCAAAGTCAACGGTCTGCGGGCGGGATAACCCGGTGGATCATTGCCGTCGGCCCGGTGGCCGATCCGAACAGGAAAATGCCTGCCTGCCCCGTTCTGCGGGCACACGGCATTGCAGGCACAACGAAAAATTGTAGTTATCCAGCGATTTTCCACAGAATGCAGGGGATAACTTAGCTGTGCGATTTTCCGCTCTCGCTTAGAATATCGGCTTTGCGGACACCGGAACGACGCGTATCTCACCGGTCGCCGCGAACGCGACCGCCGCGTGTGCCTCGCGACGGCCGTGCTGACGCACTCGCAAGAGGGTGTCTGTTTTGAGATAGACATTCGATCTCCACACTACGGCCGCTCGGCAAACCGGGCGGCGGCAAAGCGAAAAGACTATGAGCGAAGGCGTTTACGGGAATCAGGCTTCGGGACGTGTGACCCACAGCCTGCTGCGGTTGAGTACGGCCATGCGAAGCCAGGCATGGGATTGGGCGGAAGGCGCCGGCCTCACGCCGACGCAGGGCGAGATTCTCGTGCTGCTGCTGCAGCGCAAGGGCCCGATGCGGCTCGGCGAGATCGCGCGCGAGACGCAGCTCACCGCGGCGACCACGAGCGATGCGGTGAGCACGCTCGAGACGAAGGGGCTCGTCGAGAAGCGCCGTGCGCTGGACGACGGCCGCGCGCTGGCGGTGCGCCTGTCGGCCCGTGGCCGCACGGCCGCGAAGAAGGCACTGCAATGGCCTGAATTCCTGACGAAAGCGGTCGGCAAGCTCGGCGCGGACGAGCAGGGCGCACTGTATCGCGCGCTGCTGAAGACGCTGCGCGAGCTGCAGGTGGCCGGTGCGACGCCACCGCAGCGCATGTGCGTGACGTGCGCCCACTTCCAGCCGGGCAAGCTGTCGAAGAAGACCGTGCATTACTGCGCGGCGCTCGACATCACGATGTCCGACAGCGATCTGCGTCTTGACTGCTCGGTGCAGGAAGAAGCCGACGCGGCGACGCAGAAGAAGACCTGGAAGATTTTCGCAGGCTGACGTCCGTCGATCGACCGGGAGGCCGATGATGAACGGTGAAGTCGTGGCGATCCGCCACGTGCATTTCGAGGATCTCGGGAGCTTCGAGCAGGTGCTCGGCGAACGGGGCCGGCGGGTGCGCTACGTCGATGTCGGATCGTCGCGGGTCGAGGTGCTCGACGTGCTCGAGCCGTCGCTGTTCGTCGTGCTCGGCGGGCCGCTCAGCGTGTACGACGATGCGCAGTATCCGACGATCGCGCCGCTCGCGGCGCTCGTGCGCGAGCGCATCGACGCGGGGCTGCCGATCCTCGGCATCTGCCTCGGCGCGCAGTTCATCGCCCGTGCGCTCGGCGCGCGCGTCTATCCGGCCGCGCAGCACGAACTCGGCTGGGCGCCGCTGACGCTCACCGACGCCGGCCGCGCGTCGCCGCTGCGCCATCTGGATGGCGCGGCGACGTCGATGCTGCACTGGCACGGCGATACGTTCGACCTGCCGGGCGGCGCGATTCATCTCGCGTCGACACCAGCCTGCCGCCACCAGGCATTCGCGTGGGGGCAGCACGTGCTGGCGCTGCAATGCCATCCGGAAATCCGCACCGACCGCTTCGAACCGTGGCTGATCGCGAACGCCGGCGAAATCGCGTCGACGCCGGGCGTCGATGCGCGCCAGTTGCGCGCCGATACCGCGCAGCACGGCCCCGCGCTCGAGACGGCCGCGCGGCACATGTTCACGGAGTGGCTCGACAGCGTCGGGCTGTGACGCCGCACGCGGCGCCGCTTGCCGTGAAGGTTGGGCCCGGCCTGCATCCGTTGCGGGCCGGCGCATCACCGCGTGCCACGCTTTTCCCGCATCGCCGGCAACCTGCTGCCGGCCGTACCTGACCATCCGCTTACTGCCGGCCGCGCCATCTGCACGCTTCCGGCCTGCGTGCTACGCTCGTCCGCTCTTTTCCTTTCCTGGCGAGCGGCCTCCATGACTGCGCTGTTTTCCCCGTTCACGCTGCGCGGCGTGACCCTTCCGAACCGGATCGTGATCTCCCCGATGTGCCAGTACTCGGCCGACCGCGGTGAAGCGACCGACTGGCACATGATTCACCTCGGCCATCTCGCGCTGTCGGGTGCGGGCCTGCTCTGCATCGAGGCGACCGCGGTGGAACCCGACGGACGCATCACGCACGGCGACCTCGGCCTCTGGGACGACGTGACCGAAGCCGCGCTGAAGCCCGTGCTGGCCGCGATCCGCAAGCATTCGCCGATCCGCGTCGCGATGCAGTTGTCGCATGCGGGGCGCAAGGCATCGAGCGCGGTGCCGTGGCAGGGCGGCCAGCTGGTGTCGGTCGCCGACGGCGGCTGGTTGCCGCATGCGCCGTCGGCCGTGCCGCACAAGGACGGCGAGACGCCGCCGCTCGAGCTCGATACGGCGGGCCTGAACCGGATCCGCGAAGCGTTCGCGGCCTCGGCAAAGCGCGCCGCGCGGCTCGGCATCGACGCAATCGAAGTGCACGCGGCGCACGGCTACCTGCTGCACCAGTTCCTGTCGCCGCTCGCGAACCGGCGCACCGACGAATACGGCGGCTCGCTCGAAAACCGGATGCGTTTTCCGCTCGAGATCTTCGAGATCGTGCGCGCGGCGTTTCCGGAGGATCGGCCGGTCGGCGTGCGCGTGTCCGCGACCGACTGGGTCGAAGGCGGCTGGGAGCTCGACGACACGATCGCATTCGCGCACGAACTGAAGCGCCGCGGCTGCGACTGGATCGACGTGTCGTCCGGCGGCGTATCGCCGCTGCAGAAGATTCCGCTGTCGCCCGGCTACCAGGTGCCGTTTGCGCAGGCGGTGAAGCGCGCGGTCGGCATGCCGACGATGGCGGTCGGCCTGATCGACGAGCCGGCGCATGCGAACCGGCTCATCGAGGCCGGTGATGCCGATTTCGTCGCGATGGCGCGCGCGATGCTGTACGACCCGCGCTGGCCGTGGCACGCGGCGGCCGAGCTCGGTGCGCAGGTGACGGCGCCGCCGCAGTACTGGCGCTCGCAGCCGCGCGAGCACAAGGCGTTGTTCGGCGACATCGCATTCGGCCAGCGTTGAACATCAAGCGCGCAATATTGAGCGCGATGTTGAACGAAGCAATCGTGAACGTGTAGGATGCGGGTGATTCGCCGCATGCCCCGACGCGGCACCGACCGGTGCCGCGTTTTTCGTTTTGCGCGGCGCCGGGCCGCGCTCGCGGCCGTCTTCCATTCAAGTCGTCTTCACAAGGATTGGTTCGATGAGTTCACGCAGGATCGCGGTGCGCCGCTCGGGAGTACACGGCAAGGGCGTGTTCGCCGTGGCGCCGATCAAGGCCGGCGAGCGCGTAGTGGAATACAAGGGCGAGCGAATTTCGTGGAAGGAAGCGTTGCGCCGCCATCCGCACGACCCGAGCGAGCCGAACCATACGTTCTACTTCGCACTGGACGAGGGCGGCGTGATCGACGGCAAGATCGACGGCAACAGCGCGCGCTGGATCAACCATTCGTGCGCGCCGAACTGCGAAGCCGAGGAGGTCAAAGGCCGCGTGTTCATCCACGCGTTGCGCGACATCGGGCCGGAAGAGGAACTGTTCTACGACTACGGCCTCGTGATCGACGCGAAGCTGACGAAGACGCTCAAGCGCGAATACGCGTGCCATTGCGGCGCGGCATCGTGCCGCGGCACGCTGCTCGCGACGTCGGACGACGGCGGGAAGAAGAAAAAGAAGAAGGACAAGAAAAACAAGAAGTGATGCAGGCGGCGGCGCATCGTGCGCTGCCGCTGCCGTTTCAGCGGACGGTTGCCGCGTCGTGCAGCCGTCCTTCGTGCTTCCTTGTCCGGCGGGCAGTCCTGCCGACGGCCGGCCCCCGCCGCGAATCGCTCAGTGCGCCGACGCGTCGGCCGGCGTTTCGCTGGCCGGCTTCTCCGTACGCGCGGCCAGCGGCACCCTCACCACGAAGCGCGAGCCGCCTTCCGCCGCATCCTCGTACGACACCGTGCCGCCGTGCATCGCGATGATGTCGTGCACGATCGCGAGACCGAGCCCGGCGCCGGTCTCGACGCCATTGCCGCTTTGCGCGTCGCCGCGGAAGAAGCGCTTGAACAGGTCGGCCTGCTGGTTCGCAGGGACGCCCGGGCCGTTGTCCTCGACGACGATCTCGGCGGCCGGCTCGCCGCCTTCGAGTGCGCTGCGCGCGACGTTCACCGTGATCCGCGCGCCGTTCGGCCGCGCGAGCGGCACGTATTTCAGCGCATTGTCGAGCAGGTTCGCGATCACCTCGCGCAGCAGCACGGGGTTGCCGCGCACGGTCAGCTTTGGGTCGTCGCCTGGGTCGTCGCTGCGCTGGAAGCCGAGGTCGACATGCGACGCGAGTGCGCGCGGCACCCATTCGGCGCCCGTCTCGAACGCCATCGCCGCGAGGTCGACGTCGACGAACCGCGCGGCCTGTTCGCCCGGCTCCGCGCGGGCGAGCGACAGCAGCTGGTTCGACAGCCGCACTGCGCGGTCGGCGGCCGCACGCAGCTCGCGCACCGCGGCGTAGGTCTGGTGCGGGTCGCGCGCGACGGCGGCCTGCTCCGCGTGCAGCTTCACGGCCGTGAGCGGCGTGCGCAACTGGTGCGCGGCATCGGCGATGAATTTGCGCTGCGCGTCGAGCGCGGTTTTCAGGCGGCCGAGCAGCGCGTTCATCGCGCTCGTCAGCGGCCGGATCTCCAGCGGCACTTCGGTTTCGTCGACCGGCTCCAGCGACGTGTGGGTCTGCCGGTTCAGCGAATCGGCGAGATGCGTGAGCGGGCCCAACTGCTGGTTGACGACGCGCCAGACGATGCCCCAGCCCGCGAGCAGCAGCAGCAGCAGCGGCATCATGATCGCGACGAGGAATTCGGCCGCGATCCGGTAGCGGTGCCGCACCGGCTGCGCGACCTCGACGACCATCGGCTTGCCGCCCTCGACGTTGTCGACGCGCACCTGCGCGACCCGTACCGCGCGGTTGTCGTACTCGGCCTCGAACACGTACGCGTGATGCATGCGGCGCACGTTGATGCCTTGCAGCGGCAGCTTCGGATCGCCGGCGAGTTCCTGTTCGCCGTCGCTGATCCGGTAGATCAGCGCTTCGGCGGGATCGGAGAACATCGCCTGTGCGAGCGGCGGCACCGTGAACGGCGCGTCGGGGCCGGCGATCTGGATCTGTTTCGAGATGGCGGTCGCGAGATCGGCGAGCGAGCGGTCGATCACGTGCTGCGTGTATTGCCACGCGAGCCAGTAGGCGATCAGGCCGCTCATCAGCGCGAGCATCGACAGCGGCGCGGCGAGGCGCCGGAGCAGCGAGCGGCGCAGGCTGGTGGTCACAGCCGAATCAGGAGACATTTCGACGGGCAAATGGATAAGCGCCGCTCACGGGGAGCGGCGCGGTCGTACGCCGGGCGGCGACGCGGAGCAGGGCACACACGCCGGCGGCACGCGGCCGGCCGGCGCGCGGCGCCGCTCAGACGCTCGCCGTCTGGCGGATTTCCTGCAGCAGGTAGCCGAAGCCGCGCACCGTGACGATTTCGACACGGCACTGCTCGAGTTTCTTGCGCACGCGGTGCACGTAGACTTCGATCGCGGTGTCGCCGAGATCGCCGCCGAAGTGCGTGAGGTGATCCTGCAACTGGGCCTTGCTGACGACACGGCCGTGACGCAGCAGCAGCATCTCGAGCACCGCGAATTCGCGCGGGGACAGTTCGAGCGGCTTGTCGTCGTTGAAGATGCGGCGATCGACGCCCGACAGGCGGACGCCGCCGAGCGACACTTCCGGACGCGGCATGTCGCTATGCGGGCCGCTGCGGCGCATCACCGCGCGGATGCGCGCTTCGAGCTCGGCCGGTTCGAACGGCTTGAGCATGTAGTCGTCGGCGCCCGAGTTCAGGCCCTGGATCCGGTCGTTCAGCTCGTCGCGTGCGGTCAGCACGATCACGGGCGTATGGCGGTTGGTCTGGCGGAAGCGCGTGAGCAGCGTCATCCCGTCGATGCCCGGCAGGCCGAGGTCGAGGATCACGAGTTCGTGGCGGTTTTGGGCCAGCGCCTGTTCGGCAAAAATGCCGTCATGCACCATGTCGACGGTGAAGCCAGCCTGCTCGAGGCTGCTCTGGATACCGCGTGCGATGGGGCGGTCGTCTTCGATCAGAAGGAGTCGCATGAAGTTCGCTCAAGTACAATGGGTTGGCGGTTCAGGCACGCGGACAGCACGACGCCGTTTCCACAGGGGCGCCGCCTCACCTGACATCAAGCATGGCGGCCAGCGAACGATTAAATCCAATCATGTCCGATATTTCGATCAACGACCTTGAAGCCGCGATCAATTTCTGGCGCGCCCGCTCGCCGTCGAGCGGCGACGAACTCAAACTCTGCGAAGAGGCCAGCGCGCTCTCCAAGCCGTATGCGCTGCTGATTGTACAGCGCGGAGGCGCGCTGCAACTGGAAGGTTTGGACCCCAAGGCGCGGAAAGCCTACGAGACTTACGTCCGCCTTAAGGATGGCTTGGAAAGCTGAAGGCTTTCGCTGACTACATCCTAGAAAACGTTCATCAAAATGAAAAGTTGACGCGCCGTGCATCGAAAGATGCACGGCGGTAGAGGCAGGCCTCAGGCGGCCGGTTGCGCGTGCGCGCCGGCGCGGTCGACGAACAGCGCCAGTTCGATGTCGCGTTCGGTCAGGCCGTCGGCGTCGTGGGTCGACAGCGTGACGTCGACGCGGTTGTACACGTTGAACCATTCCGGATGGTGGTTCATTTCCTGCGCCTTGATCGCGACGCGCGTCATGAAGCCGAAGGCTTCGTTGAAATCGGCGAAGCGCAGGCTGCGCTGGATCGCGTCGCGGCCCGGCACGGCCGTCCAGAGCGGCAGGCCTTCGAGCCGGGTCTTGCGTTCTTCTGATGTGAGCTTGTGGATCATGTTGCACCTCGTTCGGTAACGGCGCCCGCGCACGGCAGAGGCCGCGCGGCGAAGCCGGTGCCGTTTATTGTTTCATAGTTGCGGGACGGGCGACGGGCGGGCGGCATTGGTGCGCCGTCGTGCCGTCGTACGTTACGCGTCGGCGTCGTCGGGCCAGCCTTCGCCCGTGCCGCGATGCAGCACGCGATCGGTATCGAGCACCGCGCCGGCCGCGAATTCGGGCAGCGCTGCCAGCCGGTCGGCCAGCGCGCGGCCGTCGACGTCGGCGAGCGCGAACAGTTGCGCGAAATCGTCGATCACGAAGTAGGTCTTCTGGAATGTGTCGATCCGGTACTTCGTGCGCATCACGCGCTCGAGGTCGAAGCCGAGCCGGTTCGGCGCCGCGCTTTCGAGGCTGTACAGGCTTTCGCCCTTGCTCGACACGATCCCGGCGCCGTAGATCGACAGCCCGTTCGTGCCGCGCGGGTCGCGGATCAGCCCGAATTCGACCGTATACCAGTAGAGCCGCGCGAGCCGCGCAAGCGCGGCTTCGTCGTCTGCGACCGCGAGCGCGGTGCGGCCGTATGCCTGCATGTAGTCGGCGAACACCGGGTCGATCAGCAGCGGCACGTGGCCGAACAGGTCGTGGAAGCAGTCGGGTTCCTGCAGGTAGTCGAGCTGGTCGGGGCGGCGCATCCACCAGGTGACCGGAAAGCGCCGGTTCGCGAGGTGCCCGAAGAACACGCGGTCGGGCACGAGGCCCGGCACCGCGACGATCTCCCAGCCCGTCGCGGGCTTCAACTGGCGGTTTACGTCGGCGAACGACGGCACGCGGTCGGCCGGCAGGTCGATCTTCCCGAGTCCCGCGACGAATGCGTCGCAGGCGCGCCCGCGCAGCAGCGCCGACTGGCGCGCATAGAGCTGCTTCCACACCGCATGGTCGACCTGGCCGTAACGCTCCAGCGGCTGGTCGATGGTGAAATCCGCGCGGGTTTCGAGGCCCGCGTCGAACTGCTCCTGCAGTTTCGCGGTGTCGACGGTGGACATGATCAGGCTCTGCACGCTGTGGTTGGGAACCATGCAAGTGTAGAGCGGCCCACGCGCGGAATGGGCGCAATATTGGCGTTGATTCGCTTGATGATGCGATAATCGCGCATCAAACATTGAATCGATGCGGAGAATGCTCATGCTGGAACTCGATCACTTCGATCTCGCGCTGCTGGACGTGCTGCAGCGCTTCGGTCGCGCGACGCATCAGCAGCTCGGCGAGGAGGTGCCGCTGTCGCCGTCGCAGATCGGCCGGCGGCTGCAGCGGCTCGAGGCGGCGGGCGTGATCGAAGGCTATCGCGTGATGCTGCGCCCGGAAAAGCTCGGGCTCGGCGTCACCGCGTTCACGAGCCTGAAGCTCAAGCACCACGGCGATTCAATCATCGAGCAGTTCCAGCAGCAGATCGACGTGCTGCCGGAAGTGCTTGAATGCCATGCGGTGGTGGGCGATGCCGACTACCTGCTGCGGATCGTCGCGCCCGACCTGAACGCGCTGTCGCAGTTCGTGATGAAGAAGCTGATGCGCGTGCCGGGCGTCGACAGCGTGCGCTCGAACATCGTGCTGACCACCTTCAAGCGCAACGGCGCGCTGCCGCTCGCGCACCTGGCGCCCGGCGCCGCGTAACGAGGCGGCAGCGCCGGCGGGGCAGGGCCGGATCAGGCCGCTGCGGGCTGCGTGTCGGCGTTCAGCAGGTCGACGTACGCAACCGCGACGAGGTCGTCCTGCGACACGCCGAGCTTCGCGAACACGTCGTGCGCTTCGGCTTCGCCGCCCGCTTCGTCGTCGTCGGGGCCGAGCACGACTTCCAGCTCGATGAAATCGCCGAGGCCGTCGACGCGGTCGAGATGGATGCGCGTGCGGCCCACGAGGTAGACGTGCCGTTCCTTCGTCACGATCCCGCGCGTGGTCAGCGCGGTCGCGAGCAGCGAATGCATCGCGTCGGGGTTCGTCACCGGGCTGCGCGTGTAGTACGACGCCTTCGGGCCGTCGCGGTCGTCGCGCTGGTAGAAGATCAGTTCGGCCGGCGTGCCGTCCTCGAAGCGGCGCAGCTTCAGCCGGCCGCGCGGCACGTCATAGAAGAAATCCTGCTGGCGGTAGAACAGCGGCGCTTCGGTCGCGAGCGTCGCCGCCTGCTCGCGCAGCCGGTCGAATTCGCGGGCGCGGGCTTTGATCTCGATGTTGCGGGCCATGCGGGTCTCCTTCAATCGGGGTCTCGCGGTGTGCGAACGCACAATCTAGCAAAAAGCCTGCGATGGTGGCGTGACGACGGGCGGGGGGCGTGGCGAGATGACGCGTGCGGGCCCGGCCGCGCCGTCATCAGCGCCGCTCATATCGCCCACTGGGCTTCGATCAGCCGCAGCGCGGCCGCGATCGCCGGTTCGTCGCGCCGCTCGGCGAGGGTCACGAACGTCAGTTCGGTCGGCACCGTCACGCGCTCGACGATCGTCAGCGCATGCGCGTGCGCTTCGGCCAGCGCGGTCGAGTCGCGCGCGAGCGTCAACCCGATGCCCGATTTGACGAGATCGAGCATCGACTGCTCCTGGTCGACCTCGGCGACTTTCACGGGCTGCGCGCCGGCGTTCGCGAAGCGCCGCGACAGCAGCCGGTGATGCGCGGACGCCGGCGGCGTCCAGATCCACGGCAGCGCGGCGAGCGCGCGCCAGTCGTGCGCGCGCTGCACACGCTCCTTCCAGCCGGCCGGCGCGAGTACGCGGTACTGGAAATGCGTGAGCGTGACGGTGTGGAACAGCGCGCCGTCGAGCGGATCGTCCTCGCCCGGCCGGCCGATGTAGTAGCCGACGTCGAGCGCCTGCGTGCGCACCTGTTCGATCACCCAGCCCGACATCCCGTGCCGCAGCGCCGTCTCGATTTGCGGATGGGTTTCGACCAGCGCGCGCAGGAAGCCGCCGAGCCGCAGGAAGCCCGGATCGAGGATTGTGCCGATCCGCAGCCGGCCGCGCACCTCGTGCCGCAGCGCAGCAGCGGCGCGCTGCACGTCGGCAGCCGCGGCGAGCGCGCGCTCCGCATGCGGCAGCAGCGTCTGGCCGTCGCGCGTGAGCGCGAGCCCGCGCGACGTGCGCGTGAACAGCGTGACGCCGAGCGTTTCCTGCAGATGCTTGATCTGCAGGCTGACGGCCGGTTGCGTCAGGTGCAGCTGCGCGGCGGCGCGCGTCAGGTTGCCTTCGCGCGCGACCGTCGCGAACGCGCGGAGCAGGGTGAGATCCATCGTCGTGATATGAGCGCAGCTTATAACGCAGTTCAGCATAACTCATTGGATCGGCGGCCGGCGGCCGGAGTACGCTTCATCGGTCGTGGCGCGCGGGGCCGCAAGCGCGGGCCGCGACGCACTATGCTGGAAATGACGCGCGGCGTCGCGCCGTGCGGCGCAGAACAAACGAGCTTTACATGGGGCTGGCGTAAGTGCTGACTCCATCCAACACGCCATGGGACCCGAGTAAGCGCTGAAGCACTAACTCTGGTCGACCGCCGTGGGGATGGAGTAAGCGCTGAAGCGCTAACTCCATCCAGCCCCGCCATGGGACCAGAGTAAGTGCTGAAGCACTAACTCTGGTCGACAGGAGACACACAATGAGCACTCAACGCACGCTAGAAGGCGAATTCGATTACGTAATCGTCGGCGCGGGCACCGCGGGCTGCGTGCTCGCGAACCGCCTGACCGAGGATCCCGACATCCGCGTGCTGCTGCTCGAAGCGGGCGGGAAGGACGACTATCACTGGATCCATATCCCGGTCGGCTATCTGTATTGCATCGGCAACCCGCGCACCGACTGGCTGTACAAGACGCAGCCCGAAGCGGCGCTCAACGGCCGCGCGCTGTCGTATCCGCGCGGCCGCGTGCTCGGCGGCTGCTCGTCGATCAACGGCATGATCTACATGCGCGGCCAGCGCGAGGATTACGACAGCTGGGCGCAGGAAACCGGCGACGCCGGCTGGTCGTGGGACAGCGTGCTGCCGATCTTCAAGCGCAGCGAGGATCACCATGCGGGCGCGAGCGACGCGCATGGCGCGGGCGGCTACTGGCGCGTCGAGAAGCAGCGGCTGCGCTGGGAGATTCTCGAATCGTTCGCGCAGGCCGCGCAGCAGACGGGCATCCCGGCAACCGACGATTTCAACCGCGGCGACAATTCCGGGGTCGGCTATTTCGAGGTGAACCAGAAGCGCGGCGTGCGCTGGAATACGTCGAAGGCATTCCTGCGGCCCGCGATGGCGCGTCCGAACCTGACCGTGATCACCGGCGCGCAGGCGCAGCGCGTGATTTTCGACGGGCGGCGCGCGGCCGGCGTCGAGTATCACGGCGGCGGGACCGATTACGTCGCGCGGGCGCGCGCGGAAGTGCTGCTGACGTCCGGCGCCGTGAATTCGCCGCAGCTGCTCGAACTGTCGGGGGTCGGCTGCGGCGCACGGCTGCAGGCGCTCGGCATCGACGTCGTGCACGATCTGCCGGGCGTCGGCGAAAACCTGCAGGATCACCTGCAATTGCGGATGGCGTTTCGCGTCGAAGGCGTGCGCACGCTCAATACGCTGTCCGCGCACTGGTGGGGCAAGCTGATGATCGGCGCGGAATATGCATTGCTGCAGCGTGGGCCGATGTCGATGGCGCCGTCGCAGCTCGGCGCGTTCGCGAAATCCGATCCCGACGATCCCGCGCTCACGCGCCCCGATCTCGAATACCACGTGCAGCCGTTGTCGCTCGAACGCTTCGGCGAGCCGCTGCACGGCTTCAACGCGTTTACCGCATCCGTGTGCCATCTGCGGCCGACGTCGCGCGGCAGCGTGCATATCGCGAGCGCCGATCCGGGCGCGGCGCCCGCAATCGCGCCGAACTACCTGTCGACCGACCACGATCGCCATGTCGCCGCGAACGCACTGCGCCTCACGCGCCGGATCGCGTCCGCGCCGGCGCTCGCGCGCTATCGTCCCGAGGAAATCCTGCCGGGCACGCAGTACCGGAGCGAAGCCGAGCTGATCGAGGCGGCCGGCGCCGTCGGCACGACGATCTTCCATCCGGTCGGCACCTGCCGGATGGGGCGTGCCGACGATGAACGCGCGGTGGTCGACAGCCGGTTGCGCGTGCGCGGCGTCGCCGGGCTGCGGATCGTCGATGCGTCGGTGATGCCGTTCATCACGTCGGGCAACACCAATTCGCCGACGCTGATGATCGCCGAGCGCGCGAGCGACATGATCCGTGCCGATCGCCGCGCGGCGCGAGAAGCCGCGCCGGTGCGAACGGAGGCGACGGTGACGGCCGTGTGAAGGAACGCTGACACGCGCGACAGCGGGCCGTCATTAACGCGTCCGCTGATTCGCTATGCGAAACAAGCCGCCGTAGCATCGGCCGTGCCGCTTGCGTCGGTTCGAACGGCGGGATCCATGCGCAAGCCGCGCAGATTTTTTGCTGCGCGCGTGGCGGGCCGTGAGGGCGGTCAAGGGTCGATGATGCACGTGTCAAAAAAAGCGTGGCGAGAAAACCCGAGCAGCCGCAAGCGATAGATATGGCGGCCAGCCCTATAAGTGCAAATCCCGATGATTGCACTGCACCAACGGCGAGACAATGTGGCGCAATGTGCAGACGCGTCGGCGCGGGAGACCACCCTCGATGCGTACCATGGCACCCGGGGGCAGACCGCTGATCCGCTGACCTGTTCGCGGGCGCTTGCGCCAGGCTTCCCGGTGCTTCGCCTGACTTCGTACGGAAGGGAACATGATTCTCGGCGACACGATTCTGGAAACACGCGGACTGACGAAGGAATTCAGGGGTTTCACCGCCGTGAACGGCGTCAACCTGCGTGTGCGGCGCGGCGCGATCCATGCTTTGATCGGGCCGAACGGCGCGGGCAAGACCACCTGCTTCAACCTCCTCACCAAGTTCCTGACACCGACGGCCGGCCAGATCGTCTTCAACGGGATCGACATCACCGACGAGCGGCCCGCGCAGGTCGCGCGGCGCGGCATCATCCGCTCGTTCCAGATCTCGGCCGTGTTCCCGCACCTGACCGCGTTGCAGAACGTGCGCATCGGCCTGCAGCGCGCGCTCGGCACCGAATTCCATTTCTGGCGCAGCGAACGCACGCTGAAGCGGCTCGACGATCGCGCGATGGACCTGCTCACGCAGGTCGGCCTCACCGATTTCGCGCAGGTGCCGACCGTCGAGCTCGCCTACGGCCGCAAGCGCGCGCTCGAGATCGCGACGACGCTGGCGATGGAACCCGAACTGATGCTGCTCGACGAGCCCACGCAGGGGATGGGCCACGAGGACGTCGATCGCGTGACCGCGCTGATCAAGAAGGTCGCGAGCGGCCGCACGATCCTGATGGTCGAGCACAACATGAACGTGATCGCGGGCATCTCCGACACGATTACCGTCCTGCAACGCGGCGAGGTGCTGGCCGAAGGCTCGTATGCGGAGGTGTCGAAGAATCCGCTCGTCATCGAGGCCTACATGGGCAGCGCCGACGCAGCGCTCGCGGGGGCGCACGCATGAAGCACAGCGAACGGGAGGAACGCGAATTGAGCGGCGTCGAAAGCGGTACGCCCGCGCTGGAGATCACGGGCCTGGAGGCCTGGTACGGGGAATCCCACATATTGCACGGTGTCGACCTGACGGTGCATCGCGGCGAGGTCGTCACGCTGCTCGGCCGCAACGGCGCGGGCCGCACGACGACGCTGCGCGCGATCATGGGCCTCACGGGCCGCCGCAACGGGTCGATCAAGGTCGCGGGCAACGAGACGATCGGCCTCGCGACGCACCGCATCGCGCATTTCGGCGTCGGCTACTGCCCGGAGGAGCGCGGGATCTTCTCGAGCCTGTCGTGCGAGGAGAACCTGATGCTGCCGCCGCCGATCGGGCCGCGCGAGCACGCGATGTCGCTCGACGAGATCTACACGATGTTCCCGAACCTCGCGTCGCGCCGGCAGAGCCAGGGCACGCGGCTGTCCGGCGGCGAGCAGCAGATGCTCGCGGTCGCGCGGATCCTGCGCACCGGCGCGAACCTGCTGCTGCTCGACGAGATTTCCGAAGGCCTTGCGCCGGTGATCGTACAGACGCTTGCGCGAATGATCGTCGCGCTGAAGGCGCGCGGCTACACGATCGTGATGGTCGAACAGAATTTCCGCTTCGCCGCGCCGCTCGCCGACCGGTTCTACGTGATGGAGCACGGCAGCATCGTCGAGCATTTCCGTGCGTCCGAACTGGAAGGCAAGATGCCGACCCTGCACGACCTGCTGGGGGTATGACGCCGCCCCGTTTCCCTTGCCGCTAGCCGTGGCGGCCCTCGAACAACCACAACGCATCAGAACAACAGGAGACGTCAATGAAAATGAAGACCCTCGCACACGCCTGTCTCGCGCTCGCGACCGCCGCGTTCACCGCCGGCGCCGCGCATGCCGCGGATACCGTGAAGATCGGCTTCATCACCGACATGTCGGGGCTTTACGCGGACATCGACGGGCAGGGCGGCCTCGAGGCGATCCGCATGGCGGTTGCCGACTTCGGGGGCAAGGTGCTCGGCAAGCCGATCGAGGTCGTCTATGCCGATCACCAGAACAAGGCCGACATCGCCGCGTCGAAGGCGCGCGAATGGATGGACCGCGGCGGGCTCGACCTGCTGGTCGGCGGCACGAACTCGGCCACCGCGCTGTCGATGAACCAGGTCGCGGCCGAGAAGAAGAAGGTCTACATCAACATCGGTGCGGGCGCCGACACGCTGACCAACGAGCAGTGCACGCCGTACACCGTGCACTACGCGTACGACACGATGGCGCTCGCGAAGGGCACCGGTTCGGCGGTGGTGAAGCAGGGCGGCAAGACGTGGTTCTTCCTGACCGCCGACTATGCATTCGGCAAGGCGCTCGAGAAGAACACGTCGGATGTCGTGAAGGCGAACGGCGGCCAGGTGCTCGGCGCGGTGCGCCATCCGCTGTCCGCGTCGGATTTCTCGTCGTTCCTGCTGCAGGCGCAGGCGTCGAAGGCGCAGATCCTCGGCCTCGCGAACGCGGGCGGCGACACGATCAACGCGATCAAGGCTGCGAAGGAGTTCGGCATCACGAAGACGATGAAGCTCGCCGCGCTGCTGATGTTCATCGACGACGTGCACAGCCTGGGCCTCGAGACGACGCAGGGCCTCGTGCTGACCGACAGCTGGTACTGGAACCGCGACGCGGCGTCGCGTCAGTGGGCGCAGCGCTACTTCGGCAAGATGAAGAAGATGCCGTCGAGCCTGCAGGCGGCCGACTACTCGTCGGTGACGACCTACCTGAAGGCCGTCCAGGCCGCCGGCACGACCGACTCCGACAAGGTGATGGCCGAGCTGAAGAAGATCAAGATCAACGACTTCTACGCGAAGGGCACCATCCGCACGGACGGCAGCATGATCCACGACATGTACCTGATGGAGGTGAAGAAGCCATCGGAATCGAAGGAGCCGTGGGACTACTACAAGGTGCTCGCGACGATTCCGGGCGACCAGGCGTTCGGGACCAAGCAGGAATCGCGCTGCGCGCTGTGGAAGTAAGCGCGGCGTAGCGGCGCGCGCGAGGCGCGCCGCGCGGCGGCGGTTGCAGCGATGTGCCCGCTGCACCGCCCGCGTGCCCAACGCAGGAAGGTGCGGGAAGGTTGCGCACGCAACGAAACTCATTCTGACGGCTAAGTCGATGGAAATCTTTGGCATTCCGTTGCCGGCGATGCTGAGCCAGTTGCTGCTCGGGCTCGTCAACGGCTCGTTCTACGCGATCCTGAGCCTCGGGCTCGCGGTGATCTTCGGGCTGCTCAACGTGATCAATTTCGCGCACGGCGCGCTGTTCATGCTGGGCGCGATGCTCGCGTGGATGGGCCTGTCGTATTTCGGGCTGCCGTACTGGGCGATGCTCGTGCTGGCGCCGCTGGTCGTCGGTGCGTTCGGGATCGTGATCGAGCGCTCGATGCTGCGCTGGCTGTACAAGCTCGATCACCTGTACGGGCTGTTGCTCACGTTCGGCCTCACGCTGGTCGTCGAGGGCGTGTTCCGGTCGATCTACGGATCGTCCGGCCAGCCGTACGACGTGCCGTCGCAGCTTTCCGGCGCAACCAACCTCGGCTTCATGTTCCTGCCGAACTACCGCGCGTGGGTGGTCGTCGCATCGCTCGCGGTGTGTCTCGCGACGTGGTTCGTGATCGAGAAGACGCGTCTCGGCGCCTACCTGCGCGCGGGTACCGAGAACCCGAAGCTCGTCGAGGCGTTCGGCGTGAACGTGCCGATGATGATCACGCTCACCTACGGCTTCGGCGTCGCGCTCGCCGCGTTCGCGGGCGTGCTGGCCGCGCCGGTGATCCAGGTATCGCCGCTGATGGGCCAGCCGATGATCATCACCGTGTTCGCGGTGGTCGTGATCGGCGGGATGGGCTCGATCCTCGGCTCGATCGTCACGGGCCTGCTGCTCGGCGTGATCGAGGGCTTCACGCGCGTGTTCTATCCCGAAGCGTCGGCCACGGTCGTGTTCGTGATCATGGCGATCGTGCTGCTGTTCCGCCCGGCGGGCCTCTTCGGCAAGGAAAAATGATGCAGAGAAAAGTGCTCTACGGCGTGCTGCTCGCCGCACTGCTCGCCGCGCCGTTCATCGGCGCGTATCCGGTGTTCGTGATGAAGGTGCTCACGTTCGCGCTGTTCGCGGCCGCATTCAACCTGCTGATCGGCTATACGGGGCTGCTGTCGTTCGGCCATGCGATGTTCCTCGCGACGGCCGGCTACGCGACCGGCTATTCGATGCAGACGCTCGGCTTCACGCCGGAGCTCGGCGTGCTCGCGGGCACCGTCGCCGCGACGCTGCTCGGGCTCGTCGTCGGGTTGTTCGCGATCCGCCGGCAGGGCATCTACTTCGCGATGATCACGCTCGCGTTCGCGCAGATGGTCTACTTCATCTACCTGCAGGCGCCGTTCACGCACGGCGAGGACGGCTTGCAGGGCGTGCCGCGCGGCCACCTGTTCGGGCTGCTCGACCTGTCGAACGACGTCGCGCTGTACTACGTCGTGCTGGCGGTGGTCGTCGCCGCGTGCGCGTTCATCGTGCGGGTCGTCCATTCGCCGTTCGGCCAGGTGCTCGTCGCGATCAAGGAGAACGAAGCGCGCACGATCTCGCTCGGTTACGACACCGATCGCTTCAAGCTGCTCGCGTTCATCCTGTCGGCCGGGCTCGCGGGGCTGGCCGGCTCGCTGAAGGTGCTCGTGCTCGGCTTCGAGACGCTCTCCGATGCGTACTGGACGATGTCGGGCCTCGTCGTGCTGATGACGCTCGTCGGCGGGATGGGCACGCTGTTCGGGCCGCTGCTGGGGGCGGCGCTGATCGTTGCGCTGGAAGACCGGCTCGGCGACATCGGCGAATGGCTAGCGTCGACGACGGGTGTCGCGTGGTTCCATTCGCTCGGCGAATCGGCGACGATCGTCACGGGGCTGATCTTCATCGCGTGCGTGCTCGCATTCCGGCGCGGCATCGTCGGCGAGATGGTCGCGCGGATCAAGCCGCTCAGGGCATCCTGAGCGCGTGCCGCGCACGCCGCACATGTTGATGCGAAGCACCATCCGGCGCGCTCCGGAAGCGCGTCGCAGCAGGCTCCGGCAGGCACCGCACGGCAGGCTGGTGCCCCATTTTCGTGCGGCGATGCACCATAGGGGTAAATGCTAAGTTGTCGCAGGGTGAAAGGTCCTTTAATCTTCGTCTCAGTTCTGGTGCACCGCGAAACGAATTTGCAGGTGGAGAACGAGGAGACAATCGAGGCACAAAGTGCCCGAACCCAAAGCGCTGTTGGACGGAATCCAACAGCGCTTTTTCATTTGCGTGCACGGATCCCACCGATGGTGCATCGTCGTGCGCAAGTGCCGTATTGCGCGCTTGCGTTCGCACCGCGCCTCTTCCGTGCTTCGCCGCGTCCCTCCCGTTTTTCCATTTCCCGCAATCCGCTCGCCCACGGCGCGCAACCCCGCGCAGGCTGTCCGGGCTTACCCGGTTGGCGTGCGCGAAACGCGTCCGTTACACTCGGCTTTCGCCGACCGTGCGGTCGGGAAAATCGGTCGGCAGTTCTCCTACAAGCAGAATGCAGAAGAGGGAGTACGGTTGGATGAGCAGCGCGGGACGATGGATCGGGGCAGGAACGGCGGCTGGCGCCGTTCGTTCGTCGTGGGGTGCGCCGTGGGTCATCGCGGCTTTCTCGAGCCGTTCTGCGGCCTGTATGGGCGTTCCGGTGCCATCTCGGGTCGTTGCGTTCGCATCCGTATCTGCATTCGCATGAGCGGCCGGGTTTCCGACATTTCGCCGCTCGCGGGCCTGGCTGCATCGGGCCGGGTCGACGTGCCTTCCCATTATCGTTGCGCACGCATCGATCTCCCGCACGATCTCGCATTTCTCCGCTTGCTTCATCCTGACGACACTGCTGCCGCGCATCGTGGCGGCCGGCCGACCGTTTCGGCCGGCCGGCGGCGCGCGTGTGCGGGGAGCCGTCGGGGCGCTGTCGCGCGTGCGGCGTTTCACGGGAAAACGAGCGTAGGCGCGGCAGGGCGAGATAGTTAAATTATTAACTTGTTTTTGGGGACCGGGAGCCGCCCGAGCGACCCGTGGCTTTTTCGAGCAGCGTTTGGAGACAACGTAAATGAAGATGAATCGATGGATGGAGGCCGTGCTTGCCGCGGGCCTCGTGTGCGCGGCGGCAACGGCGTCGGCGCAGGTGAAGATCGGCGTGACGCTGTCGGCCACCGGGCCGGCCGCGTCGCTCGGGATTCCGGAAAAGAACACGATCGCGCTGCTGCCGAAGGAAATCGCGGGCAAGAGCGTGCAGTACATCGTGCTCGACGACGCGTCCGACACGAGCCGCGCGGTGCAGAACGTGCGCAAGCTGATCGACGAGGACCACGTCGATGCGATCATCGGCTCGTCCGTCACGCCGAATTCGCTCGCGATGCTCGACCCCGTGTCGCAAGGCAAGACGCCGACGATCTCGCTCGCCGCGAGCGCGCAGATCATCATGCCGATGGACGCGAAGCGCGCGTGGATGTTCAAGGTGCCGCAGAACGACCAGCTGATGGCCGACGCGATCGCCGGCTACATGGCGAAGCATGGCGTGAAGACGATCGGCTTCATCGGCTTCGCCGATGCGTACGGCGACAGCTGGTACAACACGTTCAACGCGGCGGCCGCGAAGAACGGCCTGAAGGTCGTGTCGAACGAGCGCTACAACCGGACCGACGCGTCGGTGATGGGGCAGGTGCTGAAGCTGATGGGCTCGAATCCCGATGCCGTGCTGATCGCCGGTTCCGGCACGCCGGCGGCGCTGCCGGCGAAGACGCTGAAGGAGCGTGGCTACAAGGGCAAGGTGTACCAGACGCACGGCGTCGCGAACAACGACTTCCTGCGCGTGTGCGGCAAGGATTGCGAAGGCGAGATCCTGCCGGCCGGCCCGGTGCTCGTGACCGACCAGCTGCCCGATTCGAACCCGGTGAAGAAGCCGGCGCTCGGATACAAGGCCGCGTATGAGAAGGCCTACGGCGCGGGCTCGCTGTCGACGTTCGGCGGCCATGCGTGGGATGCGGGGCTGCTGCTGCAGCGTGCGATTCCCGAAGCGCTGAAGAAGGGCCAGCCGGGTACCGAGGCGTTCCGCGAAGCGCTGCGCGCGTCGCTCGAAAGCGTGAAGGACCTGCCGGTGTCGCACGGCGTGATCAACATGACGACGACCGATCACAACGGCTTCGACACGCGTGCGCGCGTGATGGTGCAGATCGTCGACGGCAAGTGGAAGTTGCAGGCCGAGTAAGCATCACGTGAAACCGGCATGCGCGGCGCGAACGGCGCCGTGCCCGCCGTCGGCAGGGCGCCTGGCCTGACGGGTCGCGCCCGTGCCGCATGGAAACCGGGGCCTGCCGCGTGGCGCCTGACGCACCGATGCCATCCGTGCGCCCCGGCCGTTCCCGTCTCTGTTTCTCCGCAGCATTCTCGATACACGAAACGTATGGATCTCTCGATTGCGGCGATCCTCGCGCAAGACGGCATCACGACCGGCGCCATTTATGCATTGCTGTCGCTGGCGCTCGTGCTGGTGTTTTCCGTCACGCGGGTGATCTTCATTCCCCAGGGCGAATTCGTCGCCTACGGTGCGCTGACGCTTGCGGCGTTGCAGGCGCAGAAATTTCCCGCCACCTGCTGGCTGCTGTTCGTAATGGGCATCGCGTGCTTCCTGCTCGAAGTCGGCGGCCTGATCCGGCATCGCGAACGCCGCCATCAGCTCGGCCGCACGCTCGCGACGCTCGGCAGCCGCTACATCCTGCTGCCGCTCGCGGTGTTCGCGATCACGCGCAGCTTTGCCGCGCAGCCGTTGCCGATGCTCGCGCAGATCGCGCTGGCGCTCGCGATCGTCGTGCCGATGGGGCCATTCATCTACCGGCTCGTGTACCAGCCGATCGCCGAAGGCACGACGCTGCTGCTGCTGATCGTGTCGGTTGCCGTTCACTTCGCGATGGTCGGTCTCGGGCTCGTGATGTTCGGCGCGGAAGGCTCGCGCACCAACGGATTCTCGGACGCGTCGCTGTCGATCGGCAGCATGACGGTGTCGGTGCAGAGCGTCCTGGTCGTCGTCACGGCGCTCGTGCTGATCGGTGCGCTCTACGTGTACTTCGGCCGCACGATCGCCGGCAAGGCGCTGCGCGCGACGTCGGTGAACCGGCTCGGCGCGCAGCTCGTCGGCATCGGCACGACCGAGGCCGGGCGGCTCGCGTTCACGTTCGCCGCGGGGCTCGGCGTGCTGTCCGGGATCCTCGTCGGCCCGCTGACGACGATCTACTACGACTCGGGCTTCCTGATCGGCCTGAAGGGCTTCGTCGGCGCGATCATCGGCGGGCTCGTCAGCTATCCGCTCGCGGCCGCCGGCTCGCTGCTCGTCGGCGTGCTCGAATCGTATTCGTCGTTCTGGGCGAGCGCATACAAGGAGGTGATCGTGTTCACGCTGATCATTCCGGTGCTGCTGTGGCGGAGCTTCGCGACGCCGCATGCGGAAGAGGAAGGGGAGTGACGCGATGAAGACGATGGTACGCAACAAGACCTTCTGGGTGTTTCTCGTGGTGCTGTTCGCGCTGCCGGTGCTGCCCGGCGCGCTGCAGGTGCCCGAATACTGGATCACGCTGCTGAACTACGTCGGCCTCTATGCGATCGTCGCGATCGGGCTCGTGCTGCTGACGGGCGTGGGCGGGATGACGAGCTTCGGACAGGCCGCATTCGTCGGCATCGGCGCGTATGCGACCGCGTTCCTGACGACGCGGTACGGCGTGTCGCCGTGGCTCGCGCTGATCGTCGGCGTCGTGCTGACGGCGCTCGTCGCGCTCGTGCTGGGCGCGGTCACGATGCGGCTGTCCGGGCACTTCCTGCCGCTCGGCACGATCGCGTGGGGCCTCGCGCTGTTCTACCTGTTCGGCAACCTCGAATTGCTCGGCAAGTACGACGGGATCAACGGGATTCCGGCGCTGAACCTGTTCGGCATGGAGCTCGGAAGCGGCCGCAGCCTGTATTTCCTGATCTGGGCCGTCGTGCTGGCCGCGATCGTGTCGGTGCAGAACCTGCTGAACAGCCGCCCGGGCCGCGCGATCCGGGCGCTGCGCGGCGGCGGCGTGATGGCCGAAGCGATGGGCGTGAACACCGCGTGGATGCGCGTCGTGATCTTCGTCTATGCGGCCGTGCTCGCCGCGGTGTCGGGCTTCCTGTACGCGCACCTGCAGCGTGCGGTGAACCCGACCCCGTTCGGCCTGAATCACGGGATCGAATTCCTGTTCATGGCCGTGGTCGGCGGCGTGTCGCACGTGTGGGGCGCGGTGCTCGGCGCGGCAATCCTGACCGTGCTGCAGGATTACCTGCAGACGCTGCTGCCGAAGCTGCTCGGCTCGGAAGGCAACTTCGAGATCATCGTGTTCGGCGTGCTGATGGTGCTGCTGTTGCAGTACGCGCGCCAGGGCGTATGGCCGTTCGTCGCGAGGCTGTTCCCGCGCGGGCCGAGTGCGCATGTGCCCGAGCACGCCGATCCGTTGCCGCAGCGCGCGAAGCCCGCGGCCGGCGAGCCGCTGCTCGTCGTCGACAACGCCCGCAAGCAGTTCGGCGGGCTCGTGGCCGTCAACGACGTCAGCTTTGACGTGAAAGCGGGGCAGATCATCGGGTTGATCGGCCCGAACGGCGCCGGCAAGTCGACCACGTTCAATCTCGTGACCGGCGTGCTGAAGCCGACGGGCGGCACGATCACGTTCCGTGGCGAGCGCATCGACGGGCTCACGTCGCGCCAGATTGTCCGCCGCGGTATCGGCCGCACGTTCCAGCACGTGAAGCTGTTGCCGGCGATGACGGTGCTCGAGAACGTCGCGATCGGCGCGCATCTGCGCGGCCATACGGGCGTCTGGCGCAGTATCGCGCGGCTCAATGCACGCGAGGAAGCGCAATTGCTGGCCGAAGCCGCGCACCAGATCCGCCGCGTCGGGCTTGAAAAGCACATGTACGACGAAGCGGGCAGCCTCGCGCTCGGCCAACAGCGGATTCTCGAAATCGCGCGGGCGCTGTGCTGCGATCCGACGCTGCTGCTGCTCGACGAGCCGGCCGCCGGGCTGCGTTACCAGGAGAAGCAGCAACTCGCCGACCTGCTGCGGCGGCTGAAGGCGGAAGGCATGAGCGTGTTGCTCGTGGAACATGACATGGATTTCGTGATGAATCTCACCGACCGGCTGGTGGTGATGGAGTTCGGCACGCGGATCGCGGAAGGGCTGCCGCAGGACGTGCAGCAGGACCCGGCGGTGCTCGAAGCGTATCTGGGCGGGGTGGAGTAATGACGGACACGACGATGCCGATTCTCGAAGTACGCGGGCTGGCGGTCCGGTACGGGAAGGTGGAGGCGCTGCACGGCGCGGCGATCAAGGTCGGCGCGGGACAGATCGTCAGCGTGATCGGCCCGAACGGGGCCGGCAAATCGACGCTGTTGAACGCGATCATGGGCGCGCTGCCGGTGACCGGGCATGCGTCGGGCGCGGTCGTGTATCGCGGTAACGACGTCGGCTCGTTGCCGGTCGAGCAGCGCGTCGCGCGCGGGATGTGCCTCGTACCGGAAAAGCGTGAGCTGTTCAGCACGATGACGGTCGAGGACAACCTCGTGCTGGGTGCGTATCGGCGCAAGCGGGCCGGCGAATCGAATTTCCTCGACCAGCTCGATCACGTGTTCGCGCTGTTTCCACGGCTGAAGGAGCGGCGCAAGCAGGCTGCCGGCACGCTATCCGGCGGCGAGCGGCAGATGCTTGCGGTCGGCCGGGCGCTGATGGGCAAGCCGGACCTGCTGATGCTCGACGAGCCGAGCCTCGGGTTGGCGCCACTGATCGTGAAGGAGATCTTTCATATCATCAGCGCGTTGCGCGGGACGGGCGTGGCAACGCTGCTGATCGAACAGAACGCAAGGGCCGCGTTGCAGATCTCCGACTACGGCTATGTGCTGGAGACGGGCGAGTTTGCGCTGGAAGGGCCGGCGGCCGAGCTTGCGCAGAATCCGCGCGTGATCGAAACATACCTCGGCTTGGCGAAGAAGACGGCTTGATTGCTGGAGCGGTGGCGGGAAACGGGCGGCGTGTTTCACGTGAAACACGCCGTTTTTGTTTGGAGGCGAGGCGCTGCCTCGACGGCTCGCGGTCAGGGGATAAGTGTCGGAGGAATAGTCGGAAATCCTGTGCGTCGCCCGGACAAGGTGCCGATAGTGCGGTAGATGATCCTGCGAGTCGTTCGGGAATGGGTAGCGGCTCGTTCCACAGGCCGACGACGCGCAGCGTCTCTGGGGATAAGTCCCTGACCACCAGCCGGAAATTCTGTGAGGAAGAGGGTGGATGGCGGCACAGGGCGCCGCGTCCGGATGGTTGTGCCGACCACAGGCGTCGAATAAGTCACATGTCCACCGTGCTGTTTTCCCGACGGGCGGATCTTTGCACAGGCACAACGATGTGCGGCGAACCGGCCGGAAGCATTACCGGAGCAGGCCCGGCACCACAGGTTCGCCTGACCGTTGCCGAAAAAACGACGAAATGCACAGGCCCTACCATTCGGATGGCCTTCGGGCGAAAAGCGAACCCGCTATAATTCGGCCCATACATTTCTCAGATAGGTTCGTGCGCAGTCCTGCGTACGGAATCCACCATGCTTTTTCCCACAGAATTTGACGTCATCGTCGTCGGTGGCGGTCACGCCGGCACGGAAGCCGCGCTGGCGGCCGCCCGGATGGGCGCGAAGACACTGCTGCTGACCCACAACATCGAAACGCTTGGGCAGATGAGCTGCAATCCGTCGATCGGCGGTATTGGCAAGGGTCATCTGGTCAAGGAGGTCGATGCGCTGGGCGGTGCGATGGCGGCCGCGACGGACGAGAGCGGTATTCAGTTCCGGATCCTCAATTCGTCGAAGGGCCCGGCCGTGCGCGCGACGCGTGCGCAGGCCGATCGCATCCTGTACAAGGCCGCGATCCGCCACCGGCTCGAGAACCAGCCGAACCTGTGGCTGTTCCAGCAGGCCGTCGACGACCTGATGGTCGAAGGCGACCGCGTGGTGGGCGCCGTCACGCAGATCGGCATCCGCTTCCGCGCCCGTGCGGTCGTGCTGACCGCCGGTACGTTCCTCGACGGCAAGATCCACGTCGGCCTGAACAACTACACCGGCGGCCGCGCGGGCGATCCGGCGGCCGTGTCGCTGTCGTCGCGCCTGAAGGAGCTGAAGCTGCCGCAGGGCCGCCTGAAGACCGGTACGCCGCCGCGTATCGACGGCCGTACGATCGACTTCTCGAAGCTGGACGAGCAGCCGGGCGACCTCGATCCAGTCCCCGTCTTCTCGTTCCTGGGCCGTGCGGAGCAGCATCCGCAGCAGTTGCCGTGCTGGGTCACGCACACGAACGAGCGCACGCACGACATCATTCGCGGCGGCCTCGACCGTTCGCCTATGTATACAGGCGTGATCGAAGGCGTCGGGCCGCGCTATTGCCCGTCGATCGAGGACAAGATTCACCGGTTCGCATCGAAGGAATCGCACCAGATCTTCCTCGAGCCGGAAGGGCTGACGACCAACGAGTTCTACCCGAACGGGATCTCGACGAGCCTGCCGTTCGACGTCCAGCTCGAGCTCGTGCATTCGATGCGTGGCCTTGAGAACGCGCATATCCTGCGCCCCGGCTACGCGATCGAATACGACTACTTCGATCCGCGCGCGCTGAAGGCGTCGCTCGAGACGAAGGCAATCAACGGGCTGTTCTTTGCGGGCCAGATCAACGGGACAACCGGCTACGAAGAAGCGGCTGCGCAGGGCCTGTTGGCTGGCCTTAATGCGGGCCGCTACGTGCAGGAGAAGGACGCATGGTGCCCGCGTCGCGACCAGGCCTACCTTGGCGTGCTGGTTGACGATCTCGTGACGCGTGGCGTCGCCGAGCCGTACCGGATGTTCACGAGTCGCGCCGAGTATCGCCTGAGCCTGCGTGAAGACAATGCCGATATGCGCCTGACCGAAGTCGGTCGCGAATTGGGGCTCGTCGACGACGTGCGCTGGGACGCGTTCAGCCGGAAGCGCGACGCTGTTTCACGTGAAACCGAACGCCTGAAGTCGACGTGGGTCACGCCGAAGACGCTGCCGCCGGAAGAGGCGACCGCGTTGCTCGGCAAGGCGATCGATCACGAATACAGCCTCGCCGAGCTGCTGCGCCGTCCGGGTGTCGGCTACGACGGCGTATGCGGCCTGAAGGGCGGCGAATGCGGCCCCACAGAGCCGCTGACTGACGATCCGGTGTTGCTCGAGCAAATCAAGGAGCAGGTCGAGATCGGCATCAAATATCAGGGCTATATCGAGCGCCAGGCATCCGAGATCGAGCGCAACGATGCGAACGAGAACACGCGCCTTCCCGACGGTATCGATTACCGCGAAGTTCGCGGCCTGTCGTTCGAGGTGAGCCAGAAGCTCAATGAGTTCCGGCCGGAAACGATCGGGCAGGCGTCGCGCATCTCGGGCATCACGCCGGCGGCCATCTCGCTGCTGATGGTGCACCTGAAGCGCCGTGGCCTTGGGCGCCGTAACGGCACTGCCGCAGAGGCAACGGAGCAGGGGGACGGTACCGTCCCGACGCAACAATGACGGCGCGTCGCGCGCCGGCGGTTAATCGGGACGTACTGGAGGGGATGCTCGTCGAAGGCACGACGGCGCTCGACCTCGCGCTGACGGATGCACAACGCAACCAGCTGCTCGACTACGTCGCGCTGCTCGGCAAGTGGAACGCGGTCTACAACCTGACCGCGATCCGCGACCCGAAGCAGATGTTGATCCAGCACATCCTCGATTCGCTTTCCATCATCCCGCATCTGCATGGTCGTGAGTCGGCACGCGTGCTCGACGTTGGCTCGGGAGGCGGGCTGCCTGGTATCGTGCTGGCGATCGTCCAGCCGGACTGGCAGGTCACGCTGAACGATATCGTGCAGAAGAAGTCTGCATTCCAGACGCAGATGCGTGCGGAGCTGAAGCTCGCGAACCTGTCGGTTGTCACCGGGCGGGTCGAATCGCTGCAGCCGGGCGTCGAGGTGCCGAAAAAATTCGACATGATCGTATCCCGCGCTTTCGCGGATCTGTCCGACTTCGTTAAACTTGCTCGACATCTGGTTGCGCAGGGCGGATCGATCTGGGCAATGAAGGGCGTACACCCGGACGACGAGATTGCACGGTTGCCGGAAGGCAGCCGCGTAAAGCAGACGATGCGGCTGGCGGTGCCGATGCTCGATGCCGAACGGCATCTGATCGAAGTGGCCGTCGACGAAGCGAATTGAACGCGTGCGGTAGCGCGCCGATTGTTTGAAGTAAGAGGAACACACCAACGATGGCAAAGATCTTCTGCGTTGCGAACCAGAAGGGGGGCGTCGGCAAGACGACGACATCGGTCAATCTCGCCGCAAGCCTTGCAGCGCAGGAGCAACGTGTCCTGCTGATCGATCTCGACCCGCAGGGCAACGCGACGATGGGTAGCGGGATCGACAAGGCCTCCTGCGAAGCGACCGTGTACGAAGTGCTGGTCGACGGCGTGGCGGTGACCGATGCGCGCGTACGCCCGGACGGCGTCACCTACGACGTGCTGCCCGCGAACCGCGAGCTGTCCGGTGCCGAGATCGAACTGATCAGCATCGACAACCGCGAGCGCCGGCTGAAAGCCGCGCTCGAGCACGTTGCCGACGATTACGACTTCGTGCTGATCGATTGCCCGCCGACGCTGTCGCTGCTGACGCTGAACGGGCTATGCGCGGCGCATGGCGTCGTGATCCCGATGCAGTGCGAGTACTTCGCACTGGAGGGGTTGTCGGACCTCGTCAACACGATCAAGCAGGTTCACGCGAACATGAACCGCGACCTGAAGATCATCGGCTTGCTGCGCGTGATGTTCGATCCGCGCATCACGCTGCAGCAGCAGGTCTCCGATCAACTGAAAGCGCACTTCGGCGACAAGGTGTTCGACGTGGTGATTCCGCGTAACGTGCGCCTGGCGGAAGCGCCGAGCTACGGGCTGCCGGGTGTCGTATTCGACCGCAGCTCGCGCGGTGCGCAAGCGTATCTCCAGTTCGGTGCCGAGATGATCGAGCGCGTCCGCGCGTTCGAGGTGTCGTGAGCCGGACATGAGCGAAGCGAGGAAGAAAGACATGAACGCGGTACCGAAGAAGAAGGGCTTGGGACGTGGCCTCGAAGCGCTGCTCGGCGGCAGCGCGGATATCACCGAAGCGGTGAAGATCGAAGGGGCACCGAACACGCTCGCGCTTGGCAAGCTGCAGGCCGGCAAGTACCAGCCACGGACGCGGATGGACGAAGGCAGCCTGCAGGAGCTCGCCGCGAGCATCCGCGCACAGGGCGTGATGCAGCCGATCCTGGTACGGCCCATTTCATCGGATAAATACGAGATCATCGCGGGCGAGCGGCGTTTCCGCGCGGCGCGCCTGGCCGGCCTCGACGAAGTACCGGTGCTCGTGAAGGACGTATCCGATCAAGCCGCCGCGGCGATGGCGCTGATCGAGAACATCCAGCGCGAGGATCTGAACCCGCTTGAAGAGGCGCACGGCATCCAGCGCCTGCTCGACGAATTCGGTTTCACGCACGAACAGGCGGCCGAATCGGTCGGCCGTTCGCGCAGCGCGGTGTCGAACCTGCTGCGTCTGCTGAACCTTGCGTCGCCGGTGCAGACGATGCTGCTGGCCGGCGATCTCGACATGGGCCACGCGCGCGCGCTGCTGGCCGTCGACACGGCAACGCAGATCACGCTTGCCCATCAGGTCGTCAACAAGCGCATGTCGGTGCGCGAGACCGAGAAACTTGTCGCGCATACGACGAAGGAAGCGCCGGCCGTGAAGGCGCGCGCGAAGGACGACGGCGGACGCGACACGCGCCGTCTCGAAGAGGAACTGTCCGACCTGCTCGCGTCGACGGTGAAGATCAAGCTCGGCCGCCGCGGGCGAGGGCAGGTCACGATCGACTTCGGCAACCTCGACGCGCTGGAGGGCATTCTCGAGCGCCTGCGCGGCAACGTAGCGGCCGAAGAGTAACGCGGTGCGGCCGATGGATGAGACGAGCGCACTGGCGCCGCGCCGGTGGCTCGGATGGCTCGCGCACGAGCCGGTGCTGTCCGTGCTGGCGCTGGGCCTGGTTATTCTGCAATGGGTGCGTCCGCAACCATTTGCGGTGCTTGCCGATCGCGTCGACTGGCAGACGGTCGCGACGCTCGCGGGCCTGCTGATGCTGACCAAGGCGCTCGAGCTGTCCGGGTGCCTGATGTGGCTCGCACACCGCATCGTGCATCACGTGCATTCCGAGCGCGGGCTCGCGATGCTGCTCGTCGTGTTCGCCGCGGCGCTCTCGATGTGGCTGACCAACGACGTCGCGCTGTTCGTGGTCGTGCCGTTGATGGTGTCGCTGCGTGCGCTGACGCCGCTGCCGTTCAGGCGGCTCGTGATCGTCGTGGCGCTGGCCGTCAATGCGGGGTCCGTCGCGACGCCGCTCGGCAATCCCCAGAACCTGTTCCTGTGGCAACTGAGCGGCATGTCGTTCGCCCGCTTCGTGATCACGCTCGGGCCGCTCGCAATCGCGCTGATGGCGCTGCTGCTCGCACTGACGGCGTGCGCGTTTCGCGCGAAGCCGCTCGACCTGTCCGGCGACGTTACCGCGTTTCCCGTGCAGCGCATGCATGCGCTGATCGCCGCGGTGCTGTTCGCCGCATTCGTGCTGCTTGCCGATGCCCACCATCCGCTGCCGGGCCTGATTGGTGTCGCGATCGTGCTGCTCGCGGTAAAACGTGATGCAGTCCTTAGGATCGACTGGCTGCTGCTGCTGATTTTCGTGCTGATGTTCGTCGTGCTGCGCAGCGCGGCTGCACTGCCCGTCGTGCATGATGCGATTGCACGCGCGCAGCTCGATTCGCCGTTGCGTGTCTTTGCGGCCGGCGCCGTGCTGTCACAGGGGATCAGCAACGTGCCGGCCGCGATCCTGCTGTCGGAATTCACGCGCGACTGGCGCGCGCTTGCATTCGGCGTATCGGTCGGCGGCTTCGGTTTCGCGATCGGTTCGCTCGCGAACCTGATCGCGGTGCGTCTCGCGAAGGAGCCGCGCATGTGGCTGCCGTTCCATCTGGTCTCGATTCCGTTCGCGCTCGTGAGCGCGGCACTGGGTGCGTGGCTGCTCGTTCACGGTTGAGCGATGCGGGTGCGGGCGGCACAGGCGTGCCGTTCGGGTGGCGGGAAGGGGGCACAGCGTTCGCGGTGGTTGCGCGGCTGTTGATAAGTGCGGCGATCCACAGTCGATCGTCTGTGGTGGCGCGACAACTGATTGGATGAATCGATGCCTCGGCGTCCGATCGAATTTCGCGCATCGGGCGAAGCGGATCGGCCGCCGCGTCTTAGTTGTTCCGAGTCATCGCGCAGCGCTGTTCCGCCCGGCTGCTTCACAGTGAATTTCTTGCGGCGATCGTGCCGCACCGCCCATGCTCGCGCCGAGCGTCGTTTGGCGCCTTCCCATCGTCACCGCATTTTTGCCGGCAAGAAATACCGGCGCGAAAAGCCGACCTTACAACTGTCATCGTACGTCGTCGGTTCGCGCGTTTTTCACATGATGAGGCGACATTTTGCGCAGATTTTTGTCGTGTCTAAAGCCTTGAATCACCTGCAACTATCGCTTACAATCGCCCGGATTTGTTAGCTAGGCACCCCCGAAAGCTTTCGGAAAGTTTGGGGCGGATTGGGATTTTGCGGATGGTTGCGATGGCGGGTCAGGAGGAGCCGATCAATGGGCACGACAAGCACAGCGCACGCCGCAGTACCGCACCGGCTGTCGAGAAGCGGCATGCAGCCGCCGACGATTGGGATGCCGAGCAGCAAGACGACACAACAATCGTTCCGCTTACGCGGGCCGAAGCGGAAACGCTGTTCGGGCCGGATGTAAGCCGACCCTCGCGGGTCACGCCCTACCGGGTTGTGATCGCGCAAGTGGCTTTGTCCTTGGTTGCAACGCTGGCGTGGTGGCTGTTTTCTTCGAAGCCGCCGGGCGCCGCTGCGCAATCTGCATTTTTGGGCGGAGCGATTGGCTGGGCGCCAAGCGCATTGTTCGCGGCGCGTTTGAGGCGAGGCGGTGCCGACACCGTGATGGGTTGGGTGGTCGGCGAAGTACTCAAGATGGGTGCGACGATCGCGCTGTTCGTGGCGATCGCCGTGTGGTACCCGGGTGTGCACTGGGTGCCGTTGCTCATTACGTACTTGCTCGTGCTGAAAACGTACTGGATTGCGTTGGCCTGGCGATAGGCTGTGAGACCTTGCGCAGTTCGACACGAACCTGCGCAGGCGCGTTCCCGCAATAAATTGTTGCGGCGAAGCGGATAGACCGATTTTCGACAATTTGGGTGGCACTAACGATATGGCAACCAGCGAAGGCTCGCGTGCTCTGGATCCGTCCGAGTACATTGCGCACCACTTGCAGAATTTCTCCACCGCGCATCAGACGTCGATTTTCGATATTCACGTCTGGAATCTCGACACGTTGTTCTGGTCGATCGTCTGCGGTCTCGCCACGATTCTCATCCTGTACATGGCTGCCCGCAAGGCAACGCCGGGCGTGCCGGGTCGCTTCCAGTGCATGATCGAAATGATCGTCGAGATGGTGGAAGACCAGTCGAAGGCGGTCGTGCACGGCAATCGTACCTTCATTGCTCCGCTCGCGCTGACCGTGTTCATCTGGGTCGCGCTGATGAACTCCCTCGACTTTCTCCCCGTCGACCTGCCGGGCCGCGTGATCGGCTGGCTGGGCCTGTCGGAAGTCATCCCGCATCATCGCATCGTCCCGACGGCCGACCTCAACGGCACGCTCGGCATCGCACTTGGCGTCTTCGTGCTGATGATCTTCTACAGCATCAAGATCAAGGGCGCGGGCGGCTTCGTGCATGAACTCGTGTCGGCTCCGTTCGGTGCGCATCCGCTGCTGTGGATCCCGAACCTGGGCTTGAACATCGTTGAATATGTCGCCAAGACCGTGTCGCTCGGCATGCGGCTGTTCGGCAACATGTACGCAGGCGAACTGCTGTTCCTGCTGATCGCGTTGCTTGGCAGCATGTGGGGTTTCGGCGCGGACGCGTCGGTGCTCGGCTTCATCGGCCACATCCTCGCAGGCAGTATCTGGGCGGTCTTCCACATCCTGATTGTTTTGCTGCAAGCGTTCATTTTCATGATGCTGACGCTGGTGTATCTCGGCCAGGCTCACGAATCGCACTAAGCAGCCGGACAATCAAGCAGGTTTGTTTTTAGTTTTTCTTTTAATTCCAGTTCCAAGTCTTTTCACAAAGGAGTGATCATGCAAGCTTTCATCGCCAACATCCAGGGTCTGACCGCTATCGGTATCGGTATCATCATCGGCCTGGGTGCGATCGGTGCCTGTATCGGTATTGGTCTGATGGGTGGCAAGTACATCGAAGCATGCGCGCGTCAGCCCGAGCTGATCAACCCGCTGCAAACGAAGATGTTCCTGCTGGCCGGTCTGATCGATGCAGCGTTCCTGATCGGCGTCGGCGTGGCAATGCTGTTTGCATTCGCGAACCCGCTCCTGTCGAAGCTCGCAGGCTAAGGTTCCTCGGAAGATTTGCGCCAGCGATTGCCGGCGCAGGGTGGAACGGATGACGAGCGCCAATCGAATTCCCATTCGACGCGCTCCTCCTCGTTTCAATTTCCGGAATAGCAGATAAGGAAACACCGTGAATCTTAACGCAACCCTGTTTGCGCAAATGGTCGTGTTCCTGATCCTCGCGTGGTTCACGATGAAATTCGTGTGGCCGCCGTTGATCAACGCCCTCGACGAGCGCTCGAAGAAAATTGCCGATGGCCTCTCGGCCGCGGAAAAGGGTCAGGCGGAACTCGCAGCGGCGCACAAGCGCGTCGACCAGGAACTCGCGCAGGCCCGTAACGACGGTCAACAACGCATTGCCGACGCTGAAAAGCGCGCGCAGGCCGTTGCCGAAGAAATCAAGGCTCAAGCCCATGCCGAAGCCGCCCGCATCATCGCTCAGGCGAAGGCGGACGCGGATCAGCAAATCGTGAAGGCGCGTGAAACGCTGCGCGGCGAAGTCGCCACGCTGGCGGTCAAGGGCGCCGAGCAGATCCTGAAGCGCGAAGTCGATCAAACGGCCCACGCCGAACTGCTGAATCAACTGAAAGCCGAGCTCTGATCATGGCCGAACTTGCAACCATCGCCCGCCCTTACGCAGAAGCGCTGTTCCGCGTGGCCGAGGGTGGTGATATCGCCGCCTGGTCCACGCTCGTGCAAGAGCTGGCTCAGGTTGCGCACCTGCCCGAAGTGCTGTCTGTCGCGTCGAGCCCGAAAGTGAGCCGTGCGCAGGTCAACGAGCTGCTGCTCGCCGCGGTGAAATCGCCGCTCGCGACCAGCGCGGAAGCGAAGAACTTCGTGCAGATGCTGGTCGAAAATCACCGTATCGCGCTGCTGCCGGAAATCTCCACGCAGTTCGACGAACTGAAGAATGCGCGCGAAGGCGCGGCAGACGTGCAGATCGTCAGCGCGTTTCCGCTCGAAGGCGCACAGCTCACCGAACTCATCGCCAGCCTTGAACGCAAGTTCAAGCGTAAGCTGAAGCCCACGGTCGAGACCGATGCGTCGCTGATCGGCGGCGTGCGCGTGACGGTCGGCGACGAAGTGCTCGATACCTCGGTCCGCGCGCGGCTCGTCAGCATGCAGACAGCCTTGAGCGCTTGAGCGCCCAGGCAGTCGGCACGCAACAGAATTGACTATCAGGAGCGAATAATGCAACTCAATCCCTCTGAGATCAGCGAGCTGATCAAGAGCCGGATCCAGGGCCTTGAAGCGAACGCAGACGTTCGCAACCAGGGCACCGTGATCTCCGTGACCGACGGTATCGTGCGCATCCACGGCCTGTCGGACGTGATGCAGGGCGAAATGCTCGAGTTTCCGGGCAACACGTTCGGCCTCGCGCTGAACCTCGAGCGCGACTCGGTCGGCGCGGTGATTCTCGGCGAATACGAACACATCTCGGAAGGCGACATCGTCAAGACGACGGGCCGCATTCTGGAAGTCCCGGTTGGTCCGGAACTCATCGGCCGCGTGGTCGATGCGCTCGGCAACCCGATCGACGGCAAGGGCCCGGTCAACGCGAAGCTGACCGACGCGATCGAAAAGATCGCTCCGGGCGTGATCTGGCGTAAGTCGGTGTCGCAGCCGGTGCAGACGGGCATCAAGTCGATCGATGCGATGGTGCCGATCGGCCGTGGCCAGCGTGAGCTGATCATCGGCGACCGTCAGTGCGGCAAGACCGCGGTGGCGATCGACGCGATCATCAACCAGAAGGGCAAGGACCTGGTCTGTATCTACGTCGCGATCGGCCAGAAGGCTTCGTCGATCATGAACGTGGTGCGCAAGCTCGAAGAAACGGGCGCGATGGAATACACGATCGTCGTCGCCGCTTCGGCATCGGATTCCGCCGCCATGCAGTACCTGGCACCGTACGCTGGCTGCACGATGGGCGAATACTTCCGCGACCGCGGCCAAGACGCGCTGATCATCTATGACGACTTGACCAAGCAGGCTTGGGCATACCGTCAGATCTCGCTGCTGCTGCGCCGCCCGCCGGGCCGTGAAGCGTACCCGGGCGACGTGTTCTATCTGCACTCGCGTCTGCTCGAGCGTGCGGCTCGCGTGTCGGAAGATTACGTCGAGAAGTTCACGAACGGCGAAGTGAAGGGCAAGAGCGGTTCGCTGACGGCACTGCCGGTCATCGAAACGCAGGCAGGCGACGTGACCGCGTTCGTTCCGACGAACGTGATCTCGATTACCGACGGCCAGATCTTCCTGGAAACCGACCTGTTCAACGCAGGCATCCGCCCGGCAATCAACGCCGGCGTGTCGGTGTCGCGAGTCGGTGGCGCCGCGCAGACGAAGGTCGTGAAGAAGCTGTCGGGCGGTATCCGTACCGACCTCGCGCAGTACCGTGAACTCGCCGCATTCGCGCAGTTCGCATCGGACCTCGACGAAGCGACCCGCAAGCAGCTCGAGCGCGGCCGCCGCGTGACGGAACTGCTGAAGCAGCCGCAGTACCAGCCGCTGCAGGTGTGGGAGCTGGCCGTGTCGCTGTACGCCGCGAACAACGGCTACCTCGACGACCTCGACGTCAAGCAAGTGCTGGCGTTCGAGAAGGGCCTGCGCGACAACCTGAAGACCAGCCACGCTGACCTCATCAAGCGCATCGAAGACACCAAGGATCTCTCGAAGGACGACGAAGGCGCGCTGCGCGCGGCGATCGAATCCTTCAAGAAGTCCGGTGCCTATTGATCCGCGAGTGACACACTGAGGCCGCGCGGGTTGCGTGATGCGCCCGCGCCGCTTCGGTCAAGGAGCAAGCTATGGCTGGAATGAAGGAAATTCGCGGCAAGATCAAGAGCGTGCAGAACACGCGCAAGATCACGAAGGCGATGGAGATGGTGGCCGCATCGAAGATGCGCCGCGCGCAGGAACGCATGCGCGCAGCGCGTCCGTACGCGGACAAGGTCCGTGCCATCGCCGCGCACATGAGCCGCGCGAACCCGGAGTACCGCCACCCGTTCATGGTGGCGAACGAAGGCGTGAACACGGCCGGCATCATCCTCGTCACGACGGACAAGGGTCTGTGCGGCGGTCTGAACACCAACGTGCTGCGTGCGACGGTGCAGAAGTTCAAGGAGCTGGAAGGGCAGGGCCAGAAGGTCGAAGCTACCGCGATCGGTAGCAAGGGCCTCGGGTTTCTGAACCGCTTCGGCGCGAAGGTGATGTCGCAGGTCGTGCACCTCGGCGATACCCCGCACCTGGACAAGCTGATCGGCGCCGTGAAGACGCAGCTCGATCTGTACTCGGAAGGCAAGCTGGCGGCGGTTTATATCGCTTACACGCGCTTCGTCAACACGATGAAGCAGGAAGCCGTGATCGAGCAGCTGCTGCCGCTGTCGTCGGAACACTTCGAAGCGGGTGACGGCACGCCGTCGACGTCGTGGGACTACATCTACGAGCCGGACGCGCAGGCAGTCGTCGACGAACTGCTCGTGCGTTACGTCGAGGCGCTGGTGTACCAGGCCGTCGCGGAGAACATGGCGTCCGAGCAATCGGCGCGAATGGTCGCGATGAAGGCCGCGTCCGATAACGCGAAGACGGTGATCAGCGAACTGCAGCTCGTGTACAACAAGAGCCGTCAGGCCGCGATTACGAAAGAACTGTCGGAGATCGTCGGCGGCGCAGCCGCTGTTTAAGCGCGCGCCCGGGACGACAACTGCGCCTTTGCGCGAGTAAAGAATCAGGTATTTAAAGGAAAAGCGATGAGTACTGCTGCTTTGGTAGAAGGCAAGATCGTACAGTGCATCGGCGCCGTTATCGACGTGGAATTCCCGCGCGACAGCATGCCGAAGATCTACGACGCGCTTATTCTCGATGGCTCGGAACTGACGCTCGAAGTCCAGCAGCAGCTGGGCGACGGCGTGGTCCGGACCATCTGTCTGGGTGCATCCGACGGCCTGCGCCGCGGCCTGACCGTGAAGAACACGCGCAAGCCGATTTCGGTGCCGGTCGGCAAGCCGACCCTCGGCCGGATCATGGACGTGCTCGGCCGTCCGATCGACGAGGCTGGCCCGATCGAGAGCGAACATACGCGCTCGATCCACCAGAAGGCGCCGGCGTTCGACGAACTGTCGCCGTCGACCGAACTGCTCGAAACGGGCATCAAGGTCATCGACCTGATCTGCCCGTTCGCAAAGGGCGGCAAGGTTGGCCTGTTCGGTGGTGCAGGCGTGGGCAAGACCGTCAACATGATGGAGCTCATCAACAACATCGCGAAGGAGCACGGCGGTTACTCCGTGTTCGCGGGCGTGGGCGAGCGTACCCGTGAAGGGAACGACTTCTACCACGAAATGAAGGACTCGAACGTTCTCGACAAGGTCGCGCTGGTGTACGGCCAGATGAACGAGCCGCCGGGCAACCGTCTGCGCGTCGCGCTGACCGGCCTGACGATGGCCGAGCACTTCCGTGACGAAGGCCTCGACGTGCTGTTCTTCGTCGACAACATCTACCGTTTCACGCTGGCCGGTACCGAAGTGTCGGCACTGCTCGGCCGTATGCCGTCGGCAGTGGGCTATCAGCCGACGCTGGCTGAAGAAATGGGCAAGCTGCAAGAGCGCATCACGTCGACCAAGAAGGGCTCGATCACGTCGGTTCAGGCCGTGTACGTCCCTGCGGATGACTTGACCGACCCGTCGCCGGCTACGACCTTCGGCCACCTTGACGCAACCGTCGTTCTGTCGCGTGACATCGCTTCGCTGGGTATCTACCCGGCGGTCGACCCGCTCGACTCGACGTCGCGCCAGATCGACCCGAACGTGATCGGTGAAGAGCACTACTCGATCACGCGCGGCGTTCAGCAGACGCTGCAGCGCTACAAGGAACTGCGCGACATCATCGCGATTCTGGGCATGGACGAACTGTCGCCGGAAGACAAGCTGTCGGTCGCGCGCGCACGTAAGATCCAGCGTTTCCTGTCGCAGCCGTTCCACGTTGCTGAAGTGTTCACGGGCTCGCCGGGCAAGTACGTGCCGCTGAAGGAAACGATCCGCGGCTTCAAGATGATCGTCGACGGCGAGTGCGACCACCTGCCGGAACAGGCGTTCTACATGGTCGGCACGATCGACGAAGCCTTCGAAAAGGCCAAGAAGATCCAGTAAGGGTCATGTGGGACGGGAGTGAGCGCTGAGCGCTCACTCCGGTCGACCGCCGTGGGGCCGGAGTAAGCGCTGAAGCGCTCACTCTTGCCAACCGCGGCATGGGATGGGAGTAAGCGCTAAAGCGCTAACTCCCGTCGACAGGAGTCGATATGGCAACCATCAAAGTAGACGTCGTCAGCGCGGAAGAGCAGATCTTCTCGGGCCAGGCGAAATTCGTCGCGCTGCCGGGCGAGTCGGGTGAGCTGGGTATCCTCCCGGGTCACACGCCGCTGATCACGCGGATTCGTCCGGGTGCGGTGCGCATCGAAGTCGAGGGCGGCAACGACGAATTCGTGTTCGTCGCGGGCGGCATTCTCGAAGTGCAGCCGGGCGCCGTGACGGTGCTCGCCGATACCGCGATCCGCGGCAAGGACCTCGACGGGGCGAAAGCCGAGGAAGCGCGCAAGCGCGCCGAGGAAACGCTGCAGAACGCGAAGTCGGACCTCGACCTCGCGAAGGCGCAATCCGAGCTCGCGACCGCGATGGCGCAGCTCGAGGCGATCCAGCGTCTGGCGAAGATTCGCAGCCGGCACTGAGCCGAGCCGCGTATCCCGCGAAAGAAAGCAGCCTTCGGGCTGCTTTTTTTCGTCTGTCGTTTGCGTGCCGGATCGTTCCGGCCGGTCGTGCTATTTCATCCGGCCGCCGTGATTTGATGTCAGAGTGTCGTCAGCGGAGCGCGTCATCATCCGCGGTGAGGCTGTCCGTCGCGATTGCGGCGGCGGAGGCGGGCACGGCAGGCGCGCGCGGGCCGATCAGACAAAAAGGACGGAGACATTCATGGCAGCAGACCTTGGCGTGGGCGCGCTGATCGCGCCCGAAAACGGCTTGTCGTACGTGCGCGGCGCGACCGACGTGCCGCTATCCGAAGCGACGATCGGCCGGTTCCTGCTCGACACGGCCGGCCGCTTTCCCGACCGTCCGGCCGTCGTGTTCCGCGAGCAGCAGGTGCGCTGGACCTGGCGCGAGTTCGCGAACGAGGTCGACGTGCTGGCGGCCGGCCTCGCCGCGCTCGGCATCGTGAAGGGCGATCGCGTCGGCATCTGGTCGCCGAACCGCAGCGAATGGCTGCTCACGCAGTTCGCGACCGCGCGGATCGGCGCGGTGCTGGTCAACATCAATCCGGCCTACCGGCTGTCGGAGCTCGAATACGCGCTGAACAAGGTCGGCTGCAAGGCCGTGATCGCAGCCGAGCGCTTCAAGACGTCCGCCTACGTCGAGATGCTGCAGACCATCGCGCCGGAGCTTGCGAGCGCGACACCCGGCGACCTGCATGCGGCACGCGTGCCGAGCCTGCGCACGGTCGTGTCGATGGGCGACGTCGCGCCGGCCGGCATGTTCCGCTTCGCGGACGTGATGGCGCGCGGCCGCCGGGCCGTCGATTCCGCGCTGCTCGATGCGATCGGCGCGACGCTCGCGGCCACCGACGCGATCAACATCCAGTTCACGAGCGGCACGACGGGCAGCCCGAAGGGCGCGACGCTCACGCATCGCAACGTCGTCAACAATGGGCGCTCGATCGCGACGGCGATGCGTTTCACCGAGCAGGACACGCTGTGCATCCCGGTGCCGCTGTATCACTGCTTCGGGATGGTGCTGGCCGTGCTCGCGTGCGTGTCGAAGGGCGCGGCGATGGTGTTTCCCGGCGAAGCGTTCGATCCGGTCGCAACGCTCGCGGCCGTGGCCGACGAGCGTTGCACCGCGCTGCACGGCGTGCCGACGATGTTCATCGCGGAGCTCGATCATCCCGAGTTCCGGACATTCGACCTGTCGACGCTGCGCACCGGGATCATGGCCGGCTCGCCGTGCCCGATCGAGACGATGAAGCGCGTCGTGTCGCAGATGCACCTGTCGGAGATCACGATCGCGTACGGGATGACGGAAACGAGCCCCGTGTCGTTCCAGAGCTCGACCGACGATCCGCTCGAGAAGCGCACGACGACGGTCGGGCGCATCCAGCCGCATCTGGAAGTGAAGGTCGTCGATCCGAACGGCGACATCGTGCCGCTCGGCGTGACGGGCGAGCTGTGCACGAAGGGCTATTCGGTGATGCTCGGCTACTGGGGCGACGACGCGAAGACGCGCGAGGTGCTGGCCGACGGCTGGATGCATACGGGCGACCTCGCGACGCTCGACGCGGACGGCTACTGCAACATCGTCGGCCGGCTGAAGGACATGGTGATTCGCGGCGGCGAGAACGTCTATCCGCGCGAGATCGAGGAATTCCTGTTTCGGCATCCGAAGATCCAGAGCGCGCAGGTATTCGGCGTGCCCGATGCGAAATACGGTGAAGAGCTGTGCGCGTGGATCGTGCTGCGCGCGGACGAGCAGATGACCGAGGATGACGTGCGTGCGTTCTGCAACGGGCAGATCGCGCACTACAAGATTCCGCGCTATATCCGCTTCGTCGACGAGTTGCCGATGACGGTGACGGGCAAGGTGCAGAAGTTCGTGATGCGCGACCGGATGATCGAGGAGCTGAAGCTCGACGTGCAGAAGACCGCATGAAGCGAAGCGGCCCGGCGACGGGAAAAACGCGGCGGCCTGCGGGCCGTTGCGTTTTCGATGGACGAAAAAAAGCGGGCTTATTAGCCCGCTAAAAACCACACGCTACGGGGTTAGCGCGAGGAGACCAAAGATGAAACCGTGTCCGGCGGGGAGCCGGAAACGACTCCAACAGGGATGCCCCTTGGAAGGGCTTCGGTACGTGACCGACTGGCTCGCAGCGCTTCGCGTCCGCTCACACTTGGCACACGAGACCGCATCCGTGTTGAAACCGTTGAGGCCATTGTGGGCGAATTAATGACCCCTCGCGGTAACAAAGTGTTTCAGGTTGTAACGCCCGCCAGATAAGGCTTTCCGGGATTTTTTGCTGTTTTCGGGATCCTGAGGAAGGTCATTTTTACCCATATTTTCCGCAGCGTTTTCATCGTATGCGTACGATGCGTTTTTCATGCGCATCAGGCACGACGAACTGCCGATTTGCACGCGAGAAAGTGCGCCGCGCGGCAGTTGCCGCGTATGACGATTCATTCGTCAGAAAGATTTTGAAACGTGATCGGAATGCGCGGAAGTCGGCCGTTCGGCCAATTCGAAGGTTTCGGGCCGCCGGCGTGCGGCGTCGATGTGTAACGGCGGCCTGCCTGCCGCCGCCGCGAAGCCGCTTGCGCGCGCGGCAGCCACGGGGTCGGTGCCCGTTATCGGCCGCCGCGTGCGGGCCCGCTTACTTCAGCCACTGGTCCGAAATCGCCTGGTATTCGCCGGTCGACAGCGCGAGATGCAGCCACTGGTCGACGTACTGCTGGAACGCGGCGTCGCCGCGCGGCACCATGTACGCCTTTTCGCCGAACTGGAACGGCTTGTCCGGATGCACCGAGCACAGGCCCGGATTCAGCTTTTGCTGCAGCAGCGTCTCGGACGCATCGGTCACCATCACGTCTGCCTTGCCCGCCAGGATCTGCTTGAAGATCGTCACGTTGTCCGGATAGACGGTCAGGTTTGAGTGTGTGAAGAACTGCTTCGCGAAACGCTCGTTGGTGCCGCCTGGGTTCACGATCACGCGCGTTTCGGGCCGGTCGATCTGCGCGACGGTCTGGTACTTGTCGGCGTCCGCGCAGCGCGCGATCGGCGTCTTGCCGTCGACGACGTACGGCTGCGTGAAGAACACGCGCTTCTGGCGCTCGAGCGTCGTCGAGATGCCGCCCACCGCGATGTCGCATTTCGCGACGAAATCGGTGGTCAAGGTCGGCCAGCTCGTCTTCACGTAGTCGGTCTTCACGCCGAGCGATTTCGCGAGCGATTCGGCCATGTCGATGTCGATGCCCTCGAAGCGGCCGTCCGCGCGGTAGTACGAATACGGTTTGTAGTCGCCCGTCGTGCACACGCGCAGCGAGCCGCGCGCGAGCACGTCGTCGAGTCGCGAACCGGCGCCCGGTGCGGCTGCGGCCGTGCCCGCGCCGGTTTGCGCGTGCGCGGCGGCGCAGCAGAGCAGCGCGGCCGCGGCGAGCGTGGCGAATGTCTTCATCGGTCTCCTCCTTCGTTTTGTTCGATATGAGCGTCCGATCATAACGGAGCCATCGCGCGCGTCATATGGCCGCCATCGCATCGGCATGTGCGGCCCGGCGGCGGCTGTCCGGTAAAATGCCGCTTTGCCTTCGCATCGTCGCTCCTACCGTGGCCCATACCCTGCTCAACGACACCTTCCTGCGCGCGCTTCTGCGCGAGCCGACCGACTACACGCCGATCTGGCTGATGCGCCAGGCCGGCCGCTACCTGCCCGAATACAACGCGACGCGCGCGCGCGCCGGCAGCTTCCTCGGTCTCGCGAAGAATCCCGACTACGCGACCGAAGTGACGCTGCAGCCGCTCGAGCGCTTTCCGCTCGACGCCGCGATCCTGTTCTCGGACATCCTGACGATTCCGGACGCGATGGGGCTCGGCCTCGACTTCCAGGTCGGCGAAGGGCCGAAGTTCGCGCATCCGGTGCGCACCGAGGCCGACGTCGCGAAGCTCGCGGTGCCGGACATCGAAGCGACGCTCGGCTACGTGACGGGCGCCGTGCGCGAGATCCGCCGCGCGCTCACCGACGGCCAGGGCCGCCAGAGCGTGCCGCTGATCGGCTTCTCGGGCAGCCCGTGGACGCTCGCGTGCTATATGGTCGAAGGCGGCGGGTCGGACGATTTCCGCACGGTGAAGTCGATGGCGTATTCGCGCCCCGACCTGATGCACCGGATCCTCGACGTGAACGCGCAAGCGGTGGCCGCGTACCTGAACGCGCAGATCGAAGCGGGCGCGCAGGCCGTGATGATCTTCGATACGTGGGGCGGCGCGCTGGCGGACGGCGCGTACCAGCGCTTCTCGCTCGACTACATCCGCCGCGTGGTCGCGCAGCTCAAGCGCGAGCACGACGGCGAGCGCGTGCCGGTGATCACGTTCACGAAGGGCGGCGGGCTGTGGCTCGAGGAGATCGCGGCGACCGGCGTCGACGCGGTCGGGCTCGACTGGACGGTCAACCTCGGCGCCGCGCGCGAGCGCGTCGCGGGGCGTGTCGCGCTGCAGGGCAACCTCGACCCGACGATCCTGTTTGCGCCGCCGGCCGCGGTGCGCGAACAGGCGCGTGCGGTGCTCGACAGCTACGGCAACCACCCGGGCCATGTGTTCAACCTCGGGCACGGCATCTCGCAATTCACGTCGCCCGATCACGTCGCCGAGCTGGTCGACGAGGTGCATAACCACAGCCGCGCGATCCGTAGCGGAGCCGCCGGCTGAACGCAAGCGCTGTCATGCTGCACTGCGGGATGACAGCGTTTCGCTGTCGATACTAAACAGGACGCAACCCCGCACCGGTTGCCGATTCAGTGCTTGTCAAGACTTGACTTATGCACATTTTCCACGTTGCAGCGCGGTAGAGCCCCGTATCGGTCAAATTATCTCGCTATGGTTCGGTGATTTGAATAGCAGCCTTATGGAATAAGGCTCCGCGGGGCACCGTCGCAAGCGGCGAAAAATAGCCGAAAGCACGGCCCCGCGCGCGTTGCGGCCATTGCACGACGAGTTCTCAACAAAGTTATCCACAGGCTGGGCAGGGTATACGGCGATTCCTAATGCGAATCCAAAACTTAGCGCCGAATCTGAAGTTTTACTTTAAGTGCGTTGCCGCGATGCGGGCGCGGATGCCGGCCGTCCATGCGGCGCGTGCCGCCGCCGTCGGAGCGCCGTGATGGACGGCACTTACCTGCGCGTCGCGCTCGACCATCCGCTCGCGACCCTGTTCGACTACCGCTGCGACGCGCAGCCGGCGCCCGTGCCCGGCACGCTCGTGCAGGTGCCGTTCGGCAAGCGGCAGGCCGTCGGGCTCGTCTGCGAAGTGACGACTCACACCGATGTGCCGCCGTCCCGGCTGCGCGCGATCGACGCGATCTGCGCCGACCTGCCGCCGCTGTCGGCGGACTGGCTTGCGCTCGTGTCGTTCGCCGCCGACTACTATCAGCGCGGGCGTGGCGAGGTCGCGTTGCCGGCACTGCCGCAGGCGCTGCGCGACGCCGGGCGCTGGGGGCGGCTGCTCGCGCCCGAGGTGCGCTACCAACCGACGGAAGCCGGCCGCGCGGCGCTGCCCGATGCGTTGCCCGCGCGCGGCGCGGCGCTGCGGCGGCTCGCGCAGGCGCTCGTCGATACCGGCTCGCTGACGCTGCCCGATGCGCGCGCGCTGCATCCGAAGGCGGCCGCGACGCTCGACGACTGGGCGGCACGTGGCTGGGTCGATGTCGAGGAGATCGGCTGGGCCGATGCACCTGTGCCCAAAGCTGTGGATAACCTGTCGACAACCGGTGGACGAACTGTGCCGCCGGCGCTCACCGACCAGCAGGCCGAGGCGCTCGACGCGATCCGCGCCGCGCAGGGCTTCGCGCCGTTCCTGCTGCACGGCGTGACGGGCAGCGGCAAGACCGAGGTCTACCTGCATGCGCTCGCGTCGCTGCTCGACGCGCGGCCGGACGCGCAGGCGCTCGTCCTCGTCCCCGAAATCAACCTGACGCCGCAGTTCGAGGCCGCGTTTCGCGCGCGCTTCGCGGGCGCGCTCGCCGACGACGCGATCGTCACGCTGCACAGCGGGCTCGCCGAGGGCGAGCGGGCGCGCAACTGGCTGGCCGCGCACACGGGCCGCGCGCGGATCGTGCTCGGCACGCGCCTCGCGGTGCTCGCGTCGATGCCGACGCTCGCGCTGATCGTCGTCGACGAGGAGCACGAGCCCGCGTACAAGCAGCAGGAAGGGCTGCGCTATTCGGCGCGCGATCTCGCCGTGTGGCGCGCGAAGCAACTCGGCGTCACGGTCGTGCTCGGCTCGGCGACGCCGTCGCTCGAAAGCTGGTGGCAGGCAGAGCAGGGGCGCTACACGCGGCTCACGCTGTCGCGCCGCGCGGTGGCCGACGCGACGCTGCCGACCGTGCGGCTGATCGATCTCGAAGAGGAGCGGCGGCGCGGGCGCGCGTCGATGGGCGGGCTGTCGGGGCCGCTCGTCGCGGGGCTGAGGGCGCGCCTCGAACGCGGCGAGCAGAGCCTCGTGTTCCTGAACCGGCGCGGCTACGCACCGCAGCTCGCGTGTGACGCATGCGGCTGGGTCGCGGGCTGCCCGCGCTGCAGCGCGTATGTCGTGCTGCACAAGCCCGAGCACGCGCTGCGCTGCCATCACTGCGGCTGGGAAGCGCGCATTCCGCGCTCGTGCCCCGAGTGCGGGAACGTCGACATCGCGCCGCTCGGGCGCGGCACGCAGCGCATCGAGGAGGCGCTCGCCGAGGCCGTGCCGGGCGCGCGCGTGCTGCGGATCGACGCGGACAGCACGCGCCGCAAGGGCAGCGCGCAGGCGCTTTTCTCCGACGTGCATGCGGGCGAGGTCGACATCCTCGTCGGCACGCAGATGATCGCGAAGGGGCACGACTTCCAGCGCGTGTCGCTCGTCGGCGTGCTCAATGCCGATACCGCGCTGTTCTCGCACGACTTCCGGGCGAGCGAGCGGCTGTTCGCGCAACTGATGCAGGTGAGCGGCCGCGCGGGGCGCGCCGGGCTGCCGGGCGAGGTGCTCGTGCAGACGCGTTACCCGCGCCACGCGCTGTACCACGCGCTCGGGCGGCAGGATTACATCGGCTTCGCGAATTCGACGCTCGGCGAGCGCCGCGACGCGCACTTGCCACCGTTCGTCTACCAGGCGCTGCTGCGCGCCGAAGGACGCACGCTCGACGCGGCGCTCGCGTTCCTGCTGCAGGCCGCGGCCGCGCTGCCGGGGCTGCCGGGCGCCGATCGCGTGACCGTGTACGACGCGGTGCCGATGACGATCGTCAAGGTCGCGAACGTCCACCGCGCGCAGCTGCTGCTCGAAAGCGCATCGCGGGCGGCGCTGCAGCATACGCTGCGTGCATGGCAGCCCGAGCTGCGCGCGCTGAAGGGCGTACTGCGGTGGAGCGTCGAGGTCGATCCGCTGGATATCTGAACGGCGCCCGCGCGAGCGTCGCGCGGCGTGCCGCGGTATAGAAGCCCGGGCCGCCGGGCGCCCCCGAACTGTTTCTCGTCGCACGCCCGCACCCGGGCGCCGCACCCAGTGCAACCCGTTTTCGCCCGCTTCGGCGCGCGCCGAAGGTTGCGCACGCACGTCAAACCGGCCCGCTCAGGGAAAACACCGATCCTCCGACCACGGGCAACCCCTAGGTTGCAACCGTGTAAGTGGCTGATTATATTGGCTAACTTGAGGGTGCAACCTACCTCTCAATTTGGTTGCACCTTTTTATTGCGTGCCGTAGGATTTCGCGCATCCTCTTACACCACATTGCCGGGCTCGCTCCGGCGCACGAACCCACCATGGCAAGCACGACTCTCGGCGTCAAGGTCGACGACCTACTTCGCTCGCGCCTCAAGGACGCTGCCGCGCGTCTCGAGCGCACTCCCCACTGGCTGATCAAGCAGGCGATCTTCGCGTATCTCGAGCGGATCGAGCACGGCCAGCTGCCGCCCGAACTGTCGGGCCACAGCGGCGTCACGGAGCTCGCGGACGGCCAGGCCGCGGACCAGGACGACGACAACTCGCCGCATCCGTTCCTCGAGTTCGCGCAGAACGTGCAGCCGCAATCGGTGCTGCGCGCGGCGATCACGGCCGCGTACCGCCGCCCCGAGCCGGAATGCGTGCCGTTCCTGCTCGGCCAGGCGCGCCTGCCCGCGAACCTGCAGGCGGACGCGCAGGCGCTCGCGACGAAGCTCGTCGAGGCGCTGCGCGAGAAGAGCTCGGGCGGCGGCGTCGAGGGGCTGATCCACGAATTCTCGCTGTCGAGCCAGGAAGGCGTCGCGCTGATGTGCCTCGCCGAAGCGCTGCTGCGCATTCCCGACCGCGCGACGCGCGATGCGCTGATTCGCGACAAGATCAGCAAGGGCGACTGGCGCTCGCACGTCGGCCACGCACCGTCGCTGTTCGTGAACGCGGCGACCTGGGGGCTGATGATCACGGGCAAGCTCGTGACGACCAACAGCGAAGCGGGGCTGTCGTCGGCGCTGACGCGCCTGATCGGCCGCGGCGGCGAGCCGCTGATCCGCAAGGGCGTCGACATGGCGATGCGCCTGATGGGCGAGCAGTTCGTCACCGGCGAGACGATCTCCGAAGCGCTCGCGAACAGCCGCAAGTACGAAGCGCGCGGCTTCCGCTACTCGTACGACATGCTCGGCGAAGCGGCGACGACCGAAGAGGATGCGCAGCGCTACTACGCATCGTACGAGCAGGCGATCCACGCGATCGGCAAGGCGGCCGGCGGCCGCGGCATCTACGAAGGCCCCGGCATCTCGATCAAGCTGTCGGCGCTGCACGCGCGCTACTCACGCTCGCAGCAGGACCGCGCGATGAGCGAACTGCTGCCGCGCGTGCGCTCGCTCGCGCTGCTTGCGCGCCGCTACGACATCGGCCTGAACATCGACGCGGAGGAAGCCGACCGCCTCGAGGTGTCGCTCGACCTGCTCGAGGCGCTGTGCTTCGATCCGGATCTCGCGGGCTGGAACGGCATCGGCTTCGTGGTGCAGGGTTACCAGAAGCGCTGCCCGTTCGTGATCGACTACCTGATCGACCTCGCGCGCCGCAGCCGTCACCGCCTGATGATCCGCCTCGTGAAGGGCGCGTACTGGGATTCCGAGATCAAGCGGGCGCAGGTCGACGGCCTCGAAGGCTATCCGGTCTATACGCGCAAGATCTACACGGACGTGTCGTACCTCGCGTGCGCGAAGAAGCTGCTCGCGGCGCCCGATGCCGTCTACCCGCAGTTCGCGACGCACAACGCGTACACGCTGGCCGCGATCTACCAGCTCGCGGGCCAGAACTACTACCCGGGCCAGTACGAATTCCAGTGCCTGCACGGGATGGGCGAGCCGCTGTACGAGGAAGTCACGGGCCGCGACAAGCTGAACCGCCCGTGCCGCGTGTACGCGCCGGTCGGCACGCACGAGACGCTGCTCGCGTACCTGGTGCGCCGCCTGCTGGAGAACGGCGCGAACACGTCGTTCGTGAACCGCATCGCGGATAAAACCGTGTCGGTGAAGGAACTGGTCGCCGACCCGGTCGACGAAGCGATGAAGGTCACGCCGCTCGGCGCGCCGCACGCGAAGATCCCGCTGCCGCGCAACCTGTACGGCGACGAGCGTCCCAACTCGATGGGCCTCGACCTGTCGAACGAACACCGTCTCGCGTCGCTGTCGTCCGCGCTGCTCGCGAGCGCGCATTTCCCGTGGCGCGCGGCGCCGCTGCTCGCCGACGACGCGCTCGCCGACGCGCCGGCCCGCGACGTGCGCAACCCGGCCGACCAGCGCGACGTGGTCGGCACGGTCAGCGAAGCGACGGCCGAACACGTGAGCGCGGCGCTTGCACACGCGGTGGCCGCCGCGCCGATCTGGCAGGCGACGCCGGTCGATGCGCGCGCCGATTGCCTGGTGCGCGCGGCGGACCTGCTCGAAGCACAGATGCATACGCTGATGGGCCTGATCGTGCGCGAAGCCGGCAAGTCGCTGCCGAACGCGATCGCCGAGATCCGCGAAGCGGTCGACTTCCTGCGCTACTACGCCGCGCAGATCCGCGACGAATTCTCGAACGACACGCACCGCCCGCTCGGCCCCGTGGTCTGCATCAGCCCGTGGAACTTCCCGCTCGCGATCTTCATGGGCCAGGTCGCCGCGGCGCTGGCAGCCGGCAATACGGTGCTCGCGAAGCCGGCCGAACAGACGCCGCTGATCGCCGCCCAGGCCGTGCGCCTGCTGCGCGAGGCCGGCGTGCCGGCCGGCGCGGTGCAGCTGCTACCGGGCGACGGCGAGACCGTCGGCGCGGCGCTGGTCGCCGATCCGCGCACGCGCGCGGTGATGTTCACGGGTTCGACCGAAGTCGCGCGCCTGATCAACAAGACGCTGTCCGCGCGCCTCGACCCGGACGGCAAGCCGATCCCGCTGATCGCCGAAACGGGCGGGCAGAACGCGATGATCGTCGACTCGTCGGCGCTCGCGGAGCAGGTCGTCGCGGACGTCATGCAGTCGTCGTTCGACTCGGCCGGTCAACGGTGTTCGGCGCTGCGCGTTCTGTGTCTGCAGGACGATGTCGCGGAACGCACGCTGACGATGCTCAAGGGCGCGATGCACGAGCTGGCGCTCGGCAACCCCGACCGGCTGTCGACGGACGTCGGCCCGGTGATCGACGGCGACGCGAAGCAGACGATCGACACGCACGTTGCTGCGATGCAGGACAAGGGCCACGCGGTCACGCAGTTGCCGGCGCCCGATGCATGCGCGCACGGCACGTTCGTGCCGCCGACGCTGATCGAGATCGGCAGCATCGACGAGCTGAAGCGTGAAGTGTTCGGCCCCGTGCTGCACGTGGTGCGCTACCGCCGCAGCCAGCTCGACAAGCTGCTCGAGCAGATCCGCGCGACCGGTTACGGGCTGACGCTCGGCATCCACACGCGGATCGACGAGACGATCGCGCACGTGATCTCGAACGCGCACGTCGGCAACATCTACGTGAACCGCAACGTGATCGGCGCGGTGGTCGGCGTGCAGCCGTTCGGCGGCGAAGGGCTGTCGGGCACGGGCCCGAAGGCCGGCGGCGCGCTGTACCTGCAGCGCCTGCTCGCGACGCGCCCGTCGGGCCTGCCGCGCTCGCTCGCGCAGACGCTGGTGGCGGACGGCGCGGTCGAAGGCGACGCGCGCGGCAACCCGGCGGCGGCGCTGACCACGCTGCGCGACTGGCTGATCGAGCAGCGCGAGCCGGCGCTGGCCGCGCGTTGCGACGGTTATCTCGCCCAGGTGCCGGCGGGCGCGACCGCCGTGCTGACCGGTCCGACGGGCGAGCGAAACACGTATACACTCGGCCCGCGCGGCACGGTGCTGTGTGTCGCGGCGACGCCGGGCGGCGCGCGCGCGCAGTTCGCGGCGGTGCTGGCGACCGGTAACCGCGCATTGTTCGCCGGCGCGGCCGGCGAGGCGCTCGTCGCCGCGCTGCCGGCGTCGCTGAAGGCGCACGCGGCCGTGCGCAAGCAGGCCGACGCGGCATTCGACGCGGTGCTGTTCGAAGGCGATAGCGACGAACTGCAGACGCTCGTGAAGGACGTCGCGCAGCGGCCGGGCCCGATCGTGTCGGTGCAGGGCGTATCGGTGGGCGCGTTCGAGAACGGCGACGCGGAGGATTACGCGCTGGAACGGCTGCTGACGGAGCGCTCGGTGAGCGTGAACACGGCCGCGGCGGGCGGCAATGCGAATTTGATGACGATCGGCTGACCATCCTTGCCGTTCGGATCAAACAAAGGAAGCGGCAAGGCGATCCCGAAGCCGCTCCATTTACCCTGGTACCAAGGAGATGCTATGCAACACACGATGAAAAAGGTGGCAGGCGCGACGTTCGTCGCGGTCATGTCGCTGGCGGGGACGGCCCATGCGGATGACGTGAAGGTTGGTTACGCAGGGCCGATGACGGGCGCGCAGGCGCATTACGGCAAGGATATGCAGAACGGGATCGTGCTCGCGATCGAGGATTTCAACGCGACGAACCCGAAGATCGGCGGCAAGGCCGTGAAGTTCGTGCTCGACACGCAGGACGACCAGGCTGACCCGCGCACCGGCACGACGGTGGCGCAGAAGCTCGTCGACGACGGCATCAAGGGCATGCTCGGCCACTTCAACTCGGGCACGACGATTCCGGCCTCGCGCATCTATGCGAACGCGGGCATTCCGCAGATCGCGATGGCGACGGCGCCGGAATACACGCAGCAGGGCTACAAGACGACCTTCCGCATGATGACGTCCGACACGCAGCAGGGCTCGGTGGCCGGCACGTTCGCGTCGAAGGATCTCGGCATGAAGAAGATCGCGATCGTCGACGACCGCACGGCGTACGGCCAGGGTCTCGCCGACCAGTTCGAGAAGGCCGCGAAGGCCGGCGGCGCGACGATCGTCGACCGCGAGTTCACGAACGACAAGGCCGTGGACTTCAAGGCGATCCTGACGAAGCTGAAGGCCGCGAAGCCGGACCTCGTCTACTACGGCGGCGCGGATTCGCAGGCAGCGCCGATGGTCAAGCAGATGAAGACGCTCGGCATCGCCGCACCGCTGATGAGCGGCGAAATGGTGAAGACGCCGACGTTCCTGAAGATCGCGGGCAACGCGTCCGAAGGCACGATCGCATCGCTGGCCGGTCTCCCGCTCGAAGAGATGCCGGGCGGCAAGACGTACGCGGACAAGTACAAGAAGCGCTTCGGCGAAGAAGTGCAGACGTACTCGCCGTATTCGTACGACGGCGCGATGGCGATGTTCAACGCGATGAAGAAGGCCGATTCGACCGATCCGGCGAAGTACCTGCCGGTGCTCGCGAAGAGCGACATGGCGGGCGTCACGTCGACGCACGTCGCGTATGACGCGAAGGGCGACCTGAAGAACGGCGGCATCACGATGTACAAGGTCGAGAAGGGCGAGTGGAAGCCGCTGAAGAGCATCGGCGGCAAGTAAGCCGGCATTGATGTGACGCGCGGGCGGCGGCGAGCGTCGCCGCCCGGCCGATCATGCGAAAAAGCCACCGGGCCGTCGGGCCGGGTGGCTTTTTCTTTTTCCTTGGGCGGACGCGCGGCTATTCGCGACGCACGCGCAGCAGGAATTTCTGCAGCTTGCCGGTCGGCGTGCGCGGCAGCGCCTGCGCGAACGTGAACTCGCGCGGGACCTTGTACGCGGCGAGCTGCTCGCCGCAGAACGCGCGCAGCGCATCCGCGTCGGGCACCGTGCCCGCGCGCATCACGACGTGCGCGACGACCGTTTCGCCCCAGTCGGGATGCGGAACGCCGACGACGGCCGCCTCGGCGATGTCCGGGTGCGCGCCGAGCACGTCCTCCACTTCCTTCGAATAGACGTTCTCGCCGCCCGTGACGATCAGGTCCTTCAGCCGGTCGACGATGAACAGGTAGCCATCCTCATCGATCCGCGCGATGTCGCCGGTGCGGTACCAGCCATCCGGCGCGAACGCGGCGCGCGTCGCGGCCGCGTCGTCGAGATAGCCGAGCATCATGCTGTCGGCCTTCAGCCAGATCTCGCCGGCCTCACCCGGCTGCGCATCGATGCCGTCCATCCGCACGACGCGCAGGTCGACGCCCGGGCCGCCGTGGCGGCCGATCGAACCGGCCTTCGCGATCTGCTCGTCCGGATACAGCGTCGTGCCGGCCGGCCCCGTTTCGGTCATTCCGTACACCTGGAAGAACGCGTCGCTGCGATACGCGTGCGCGAGCCGCTCGGCCTGCGCGGCGCCGATCGGGCCGCCGCCGTACAGCCACGCGCGCACGCTCGACAGGTCGAACGCCGCGAAGCCGTCGATCGTGTCGAGCGGCAGCGTGTACGACACCGGCGCACCGAAATACAGCGTCACGCGCTCGCGCTCGATGGCCTGCAGGAAGCGCAGCGGATGGTATTCGCGCAGCAGCACGACGGTGCCGCCCGCGTACAGCGTGCCGCCGAACCAGTTGTTCAGCGGCGACGAATGCCAGATCGGCATCGCCATCAGCGTGCGTTCGTTGCGGCCGATGCCGGTCGCGAGCGCCGCCTGCATCGCCGCGAGCGTCACGGTGCGGTGGCTGTGCACGCAGCCTTTCGGGCGGCCGGTCGTGCCGGACGTGTAGAGGATCTGCGCGATGTCGCCGTCGGCCGGCTCGATGCCCGCGAGGCCGTCCATCGTTGCGCACATCGTGTCGAAGCACGGCACGCCGTCGAGCTCGCCTTCGGTCACGAGCTGCCGCGCGGGATGCACGATGCGTTCGACCACCGGCGCGAGCGCCACGTCGAACAGGAGCGCCTTGCTGCGGCTGTGTTCGAGCACATAGTCGACTTCCGGCGCCTGCAGCTTGTGGTTGACCGGCACGAACGTTGCGCCGAGCCGCCACGCGCCGAACATCAGGTCGACGAAGGCCGGCGTGTTGAAGCACATCGCGGCGACGCGGTCGCCGGCCGCGATGCCGAGCGCGCTCAGCACGGCCGCTGCGCGGTGCGAGCGCTCGCGCGCGGCGGCATAGGTGATCGTCGCGGATTCGCTGACAAGGAACGGCTTGTCGGGCGTCGTGCGGGCGGCGCGGTCAAGGGCGGCGACGAGGTTCATCGGGGCTCCGGGCGGGGCGAGGGGCGGCGCAAATCAGGCCGGGTATGCGCGTTGCAGCAGCGCGGCGACGTCGATCGCGTGCGGGTCGAAGCCGCCCGCGATGCGGCCCCAGTCGGGCGCGGCGAGCCGCGTTGCGACGAACGCGTCGGCGACGGCCGCCGGCGCATCGCGGCGCAGCAGGCACGCCTGCGCGACGAGCGCGAGCCGCTGCGCGAACACGCGGCCCGACGCCTCGAGCGTGTCGGCCGGCGCCGCGAGCATCGCGCGCAGCGCGTCGAGCGCCGCGCGGATGCGCGGTTCGCCCGCACCGAGGTCGGCGAGTTCGGCGAACAGCGCGGCAGCCGCATCGGGCTCGCGCGACACCGCGCGCAGCACGTCGATGCACATCACGTTGCCCGAGCCTTCCCAGATCGAGTTGACGGGCGCCTCGCGGAACAGCCGCGCGATCGGGCCGTCGTCGACATAGCCGTTGCCGCCGAACACTTCCATCACCTCGCCGGTCAGCTCGACCGCACGCTTGCAGACCCAGAATTTCGCGGCGGGCGTGACGATCCGCTTCCACGCGCGTTCGCGCGGCGAGTCGTCGCGCTCGAACGCGTCGGCGAGGCGCATCGCGAGCGCGAGTGCCGCTTCGCTTTCGAGCGCGAGATCGGCCAGCACGGTGCGCATCAGCGGCTGCTCGGCGAGCGCACGGCCGAACGCGTGGCGCTGGCGCGTGTACGCGATCGCCTGCACGACGCCCTGGCGCAGCATCGCCGCGCTGCCGAGCACGCAGTTCAGCCGCGTGTAGGTGGCCATCTCGATGATGGTCGGAATGCCGCGGCCTTCGTCGCCGAGCATGATCCCCCACGCGTCGTTCAGCTCGATCTCGCTGCTCGAGTTGCTGCGATTGCCGACCTTGTCCTTCAGCCGCTGGATCTCGACCGCGTTCTTCGTGCCGTCCGGCCGCCAGCGCGGCACGTAGAAGCACGACGGGCTGCCGGCTTCGGTGCGCGCGACGACGAGGTGCGCGTCGCACATCGGCGCGGAGAAGAACCACTTGTGGCCGCGCAGCCGGTATTCGCCGCCGCGTCCGCCCGCGCCGACCGGGGTGGCCAGCGTCGTGTTCGCGCGCACGTCGGAGCCGCCCTGTTTCTCGGTCATCCCCATGCCGAACCAGATCGAGCGCTTGTCGGCGACGGGCACGTCGCGCGGATCGTAGTCGTCGCTGTAGAGCTTGTCGCGCAGCAGGCCCCACAGCGCGGGCTCCTTCTGCAGCACGGGGATCGCGGCCTGCGTCATCGTCGCCGGGCACAGCGTGCCGGCCTCGATCTGGCCATGCAGGTAGAAGCCGGCGGCGGTCGCGGCCCAGCGGCCGCGGCGCGTATCGCGGAACGCGAGCGACACGAAGCCTGCGTGGCGGTACCGGCCGAGCAGTTCGTGCCACGCCGGGTGGAAGTCGACGCGGTCGATGCGCCGGCCGCGCCGGTCGAACGTGTTCAGTTCAGGCGGGTAGCGGTTTGCTGCGTCGGCGAGCCGCGCGGTGTCGGCGCTGCCGAGCCGCGCGCCGTACGCGTCGAACTGCGGCACGGCCCAGTCGGCGCCCGCGCGGGCGAGCGCGTCGCGCAGCGCGAGGTCCGTCGCGAAGAGGTTATAGTCGACCAGTTCGTCGAACTGGTTCGTGACGGCGTGAGTCGCTTCGGTCATCGGGGCTGTCTCCGGTCTCATGCTTCGCGGGCGGCCGGCGTCGTGCCGCACGGATGGCGCTTCGCGCCGCTTCCGGCTCCCGGTAAAACGCGTTCCCTGCTCAATTCCAGAGTAGCAAATATGCCGCCGCGACATGTTCAGGTTCCGGCGCCGCCCGGCCAGCCGGCGGTGCAACCCGCGCCCGCATTGCGCCGCCGGCCGCGCCAGTCGCGCGCGCAGGCGAGCTCCGACGCGCTGCAGCAGGCGTTCGTTCAGCTTTGGCTCGAACGCGGCTACGCGAAGGCGACGATCCGCGAGATCGCGGCCGTCGCGGGCGTCAGCATCGGCACCTTCTACGAGTATTTCGGCGACAAGCAGAGCCTCGCGGCGCTCTGCATCCACCGCCGCGTGCTGGCGCTGGCCGACCGGCTGCGCGATGCGGCGCAGCAGCTGCGCGGCGTGCCGCGGGCCGAACTCGCCGCGGCGCTGGTGGACCTGCAGGTCGACGCGATCGCCGCCGACGCGGCGCTGTGGGGCGCGCTCTTCGCGCTGGAGCGGCAGGTGTCGCCGCTCGCCGCCTACCGCCGGCATTACGACGCCTATGTCGCGCTGTGGCGCGACGCGCTCGCGCACGCGGCCGATCCGCCGCCGGTCGCGCGGCTCGACGGGCTCGCGCGGATGGCACACACGATCTGCTATGGCGGCCTGTCGCAGGCATTGCTGACGCTCGGGCCCGCGCTCGACCTCGCCGCGTTGCGCGGCGAACTGCGGGCGGTGCTGCTCGCGTATCTGGCGGCGGCGGGTCGGTAGCCTTCCCTAGGGGAAATGCCTGATTCGCATGCCGGGCGGCAGGCCGGCGTTGCCGCTGCATGCTTCTCTCCATGAGCCATGAGAAAAACGCATGGTCGCCATGACGAACTTTCGATTGTCCGCCGATATTGGCTGGGGCTAAATCATGCGGCAGATGCAGGGCCGCGCGTGCCGCGCGGGCCCGCCCGAAGGACATCAGAAGGAGGAGTCATGCGAAGCGCCACCGCGCCCCGTTCGAAACTGCCCGACGTCGGGACGACGATCTTCACGGTGATCGGCCAACTGGCTGCGCGACACGATGCGTTGAACCTGTCGCAGGGCGCGCCGAATTTCGCGCCCGATCCGGCGCTCGTCGAAGGCGTCGCGCGCGCGATGCGCGACGGGCACAACCAGTACGCGCCGATGGCCGGCGTCATGGCGCTGCGCGAGCGGCTCGCCGAGAAGACCGAGACGCTGTACGGCGCGCGCTACGATCCGGCGACCGAGATCACGGTGATCGCGAGCGCGAGCGAAGGGCTCTACGCGGCGATCAGCGCGCTCGTGCATCCGGGCGACGAGGTGATCTATTTCGAGCCGGCGTTCGACAGCTATGCGCCGATCGTGCGGCTGCAGGGCGCGACGCCGGTCGCGATCAAGCTGTCGCCCGAGCATTTCCGCGTGAACTGGGACGAGGTGGCCGCGGCGATCACGCCGCGCACGCGGATGATCATCGTCAACACGCCGCACAACCCGACCGCGACCGTGTTTTCCGCCGACGATCTCGAGCGGCTCGCGCAGCTCACGCGCGACACCGGCATCGTGATCCTGTCCGACGAGGTCTACGAGCACGTCGTGTTCGACGGCGCACCGCACCAGAGCGTGGCGCGCCATCGTGAGCTGGCCGAGCGCAGCGTGATCGTGTCGTCGTTCGGCAAGTCGTTCCACGTGACCGGCTGGCGGGTCGGTCATTGCCTGGCGCCGGCCGAGCTGATGGACGAGATCCGCAAGGTGCACCAGTTCATGGTGTTCGCGGCCGACACGCCGATGCAGGTCGCGTTCGCGGAGATCCTCGCGCGGCCGGACAGCTATCTCGGCCTGTCGGCGTTCTACCAGGCCAAGCGCGACCTGCTCGCGCGCGAGCTGGCCGGTTCGCGTTTCGAGCTGCTGCCGAGTGAAGGCTCGTTCTTCATGCTCGCGCGCTTCCGGCACTTCTCGGATGAAAGCGACAGCGATTTCGTGCTGCGCCTGATCCGCGACGCGCGCGTCGCGACGATTCCGCTGTCGGCGTTCTATACCGACGGCACCGACGCCGGCGTGATCCGGCTCAGTTTTTCGAAGGACGACGCGACGCTGGTCGAAGGCGCGCGGCGGCTGCGTTCGCTGTAAGGCCCGTACGGAAACCGGCGGCGGCGACGTCGCACCGACCAGACACTGGAGATCACGATGAAGCACACGGCAACCCTGAAACTCGCGTTCGCACTGGCGTGCGCAATCGGCTCCGGCGCGGCGCTCGCCGATGCGCAGACGCTGCGCTTCGGCCTCGAGGCGCAATACCCGCCGTTCGAATCGAAAGCGCCGAACGGCGACCTGCAGGGCTTCGACATCGACGTCGGCAATGCCGTCTGCCAGACGGCGAAGCTGTCGTGCAAATGGGTCGAGACGTCGTTCGACGGGCTGATTCCCGCGCTGAAGGGCCGCAAGTTCGATGCGATCAACTCGGCGATGAACGCGACCGAGCAGCGGCGCCAGGCGATCGACTTCACGACGATCATCTATCGCGTGCCGACCCAGCTGATCGCGCGCACCGGCAGCGGCCTGCTGCCGACGCCCGAATCGCTGAAGGGCAAGCGCGTCGGCGTGCTGCAGGCGTCGATCCAGGAGACCTTCGCGAAGGCGCACTGGGAACCGGCCGGCGTCGCGATCGTCGCGTACCAGGACCAGAACCAGGCGTATGCGGACCTCGTGGCGGGCCGCGTCGATGCGACGCTCGTGCTCGCACCGTCCGGCCAGCGCGGCTTCCTGTCGCGCCCGGACGGCAAGGGTTTCTCGTTCGTCGGCCAGCCCGTGCGCGACGACCGGATCCTCGGCAACGGCATCGCCTTCGGCCTGCGCAAGGGCGACGACGCGCTGAAGGCGAAGCTCGACGCGGCGATCGACAAATTGAAGGCGGACGGCACGGTGAAGTCGCTCGGCCTGAAGTATTTCGGCGATATCGACATCTCGACGAAGTAAGCGGAGCCGCGCGATGCAGAACATGGATACGGTCGCCGCGGGCGGCGAACCGCGCGGCGTGCCGCTGTCGGGCGATGCGCTCGAAGCGGTACTCGTCGCCGAACTGGGCGACGCGCTCGTCACGCGTTCGGCCGACATCGATCCGCGTTACTTCACCGCGTACAACGAGCCGGCCGGCGTGCGGCCGCGCGCGCTGGTGCGCCCGCGCAGCGTCGACGACGTGTCGCGCACGCTCGCGCTGTGCGCGCAGCTCGGCCAGCCGGTCGTGCCGCAGGGCGGCCTGACGGGGCTCGCGCGCGGCGCGGTCGCGCTCGGCGGCGAGGTCGTGCTGTCGATGGAGCGCTTCGCGGGTATCGAAGCGCTCGACGCGGCGGCCGGCACGCTGACCGTGCGCGCCGGGACGCCGCTGCAGACGGTGCAGGAAGCCGCGGAAGCGGCGGGCTTCACGTTCGGCGTCGATCTCGGCGCGCGCGGCTCGTGCCAGATCGGCGGGATGCTCGCGACCAATGCGGGCGGCACGCGCGCGATCCGTTACGGGATGATGCGCGAGCAGGTGCTCGGGCTCGAGGCCGTGCTCGCGGACGGCACGGTCGTGTCGTCGATGAACCGGATGCTGAAGAACAACGCGGGCTACGACCTGAAGCAGCTGTTCATCGGCAGCGAGGGGACGCTCGGCGTCGTCACGCGTGCGGTGCTGCGGCTGCATCCGTTGCTCGCCGCGCCGGCCACCGCGCTCTGCCGCGTGCGCGACTACGACGCGGTGGTCGGGCTTTGGAACCGCATGCGCATGCTGCCGGAGGTCGTCAGCTTCGAGGCGATGTGGCCGGCGTTCTACGACTACGTCGCGCACCATACGCCGGGCGTCGCCGCGCCGTTCGCCGGCGACGGCGGCTTCGCGGTGCTGATCGAGTGTGCGACGAGCGCGCCGGGCGGCGATGCGCGCCACGCGCTGGAAACCGGCCTCGCGGCGGGGATCGACGCGGGGCTCGTGGACGACGCGGTGCTCGCGACGTCGGATCGGCAGGCGCGCGACCTGTGGACGCTGCGCGAAGGCCTCGCGATCGATGCGCTGCCGCATCTCGTCAACTTCGACGTGAGCCTGCCGACGGGCGAGCTCGGCGCGTTCGCCGAGCGCTGCGACGCTGCGCTGCGGGCGCGCTGGCCGGCGCTTACGTGCCTGTTCTTCGGCCATGTCGGCGACGGCAACGTCCATATCGGCGTGTCGCTCGAGGGGATGACCGACGCGGACGCCGACGCGCTCGATCACTGCGTGTACGCGGTGGTGCGGGACATGGGTGGCTCGGTATCGGCCGAGCACGGGATCGGCGCGCTGAAGCGCCCCTATCTCGCGCATACGCGCAGCGACGCGGAAATCGCGCTGATGCGACGCCTGAAGGCGGCGCTGGACCCGCACGGCATCCTGAATCCCGGCAAGGTGCTTTGACAGGGGGTGATTCCCGCTGCTGGCGGGAATCCGCCTGCGTGGGCCTGCGCGGGCCTGCGTGATGCGTCAGCCGTCCACCCAGCGCAGCGCGCCGATCTTCAGGTGTTCGACGACGCTGCGCGCCCAGTCGAGCTCCGCATTGAGCAGCACGAGCGCGTGTTCGTTCTGCAGCAGGAACAGGCGCGGCACCTGGTCGGCCTGCGCGGCGTTGCGCAGCGTTTCCAGGCGCGCGCGCTCGGCGTCGAGCCGGGCAATCCGAAGCTCGAGCTGGTGCCGAGCATCGTCGGCGTCGAGCAGCGGCAGGAACGCGAGGCCGGCGCCGAACACCGGGAATTCACGCACGGGCTCCGCGAGCAGCGCATGCAGCCACGCCTGGCCCGCCGTGTGCCCGGCCTCGGTCAGCGCGTACAGCGTGCGCTCGGGAAACGCGCCGTCGCGCTCGGTATCGTGCACGGCGATCAGCCCGTCGCGCAGCAGCCGGTCGATCGTCTGGTAGAGGCTCGTGCGCTGCCGCACGTTGACGACTTCGTCGTACCCGCGGGCCTTCAATTGCTGCAGCATCCCGTACGGATGCATCGGCGTTTCGGTGAGCGTCGCGAGGACGGCCAGCGCAAGCGGGGACGGGCGGCTCGTTGGCATGAATAGTTATGATATATCTAGTAAGAATATAACTATTCTCTATCAGACTATCTTATTTCACAAGGGTTTCAGCCGAGGTGCGAGCGCTTCGCGGCCGGCGCGACGGTTTCCATCGTCGCGAGACCATGCACGATGCCGCAATCCTCGACCGAATGTTCGCCGACGCACTGGCGGCGCAATTCGCTGAGCTGGTCGCGCAAATGGGTGAGTTCCGCGAGGCGCGCGTCGACGTGTCCGATGTGGTCGTCGAGCAGCGAATTGATCGAATCGCAGCGGTCGGCCGGCGTGTCGGTGAGCTGCAGCAGCGCGCGGATCTCGTCGTGCGCCATGTCGAGCGCGCGGCAGTTGCGGATGAAGCGCAGCCGTTCGACATGCACGTCGGTGTAGTTGCGATAGTTCGAATCGGTGCGCTCCGCATCCGGCATCAGACCCTCTTTCTCGTAGAAACGGATCGTCTCGGGGGTGCAGCGGGCCGCTTTGGCCAGTTCGCCAATCTTCATGCCTTTCTCCCGTGTAAGGGTTGACCTTGTAGTGGCTTCAGGGTGTTAACTCTACACCGTCAAGCCATAAAGGAGGTTGTCATGACCGACGCCCAGCGTCCCCACGACCCACGACACCGCCATGCAGGCGGCGCCGACCCGCGCGTCACGCAGACGGCGACCGTTGCCGACGCGGCGCCGGCGGCCGGCGAGCGCGCGAACGGCGAGGCCGCATCGCGCGGTCACGGCCATGATCACGGCCACGGCCACGGCGGCGGTGAGGGGCGCGATCACGGCCATGCACCCGGCGACGCGCATCAGCACGACGCCGCGCGCTCGCCCGATCATGCCGCGCATGACGATGCGGGTCACGACCACGACCACGGTCATGCGCACGGCGACGCGCATGTGCACGGTGCCACGTGCTCGCACGACCACGCGGCGCATGACCATGCCGGTCACGACCACGACCACGACCACGACCACGACCACGACCACGACCACGACCACGACCACGACCACGACCACGTCCACGCGGCCGGCGACTGCTGCGCGCCTGCCGCGCTGACGCTCGCGCCGCTGCCGGTCGCGCAGGCGACCGCGTCGGGCCACGTGCGCTCAGCGTTCCGGATCATGCAGATGGACTGCCCGACCGAGGAAACGCTGATCCGCAAGAAGCTCGGCGGGATGGGCGAAGTGTCGGCGCTCGAATTCAACCTGATGCAGCGGATGCTGACCGTCGAGCACGTGGCGGGCGCCCAGCCGGCGATCGAAAGCGCGATCCGCACGCTCGGGATGACGCCCGAGGCCGCGACGGCCGGTGCACCGGCGTCGCGCGTCGCCGACGCGCCCGCGAAGCCGTGGTGGCCGCTGGCGCTGGCCGGCGTCGCCGCGATCGCGTCCGAGGGCGCGACCTGGGCCGGCCTGCCCGTATGGCTGTCGGCGGCGCTCGCGCTCGTCGCGGTGCTCGCGTGCGGGCTCACCACGTACAAGAAAGGCTGGATCGCGATCCGCAACGGCAACCTGAACATCAACGCGCTGATGAGCATCGCGGTGACGGGCGCGATGGCGATCGGCCAGTGGCCCGAAGCCGCGATGGTGATGGTGCTGTTCACGATCGCCGAACTGATCGAGGCGAAGTCGCTCGACCGCGCGCGCAATGCGATCCAGGGCCTGATGCAGCTCGCGCCGGACACCGCGACCGTGCAGGGCGCCGACGGGTCGTGGCGCACGATCGAGGCCGCGCAGGTCGCGCTCGGCGCGGTCGTGCGCGTGAAGCCGGGCGAGCGGATCGGGCTGGACGGCGAAGTCGTCACGGGCCGCTCGACGGTCAACCAGGCGCCGATCACCGGCGAGAGCCTGCCCGTCGAGAAGACGGCCGGCGACGCCGTGTACGCGGGCACGATCAACGAATCGGGTTCGTTCGAATACCGCGTGACGGCCGTCGCGGCCAATTCGACGCTCGCGCGGATCATCCACGCGGTCGAGGAGGCACAGGGCGCGAAGGCGCCGACGCAGCGCTTCGTCGACCAGTTCGCGCGCGTCTACACGCCGATCGTGTTCGCGGTCGCGCTGCTGGTCGCGGTGGTGCCGCCGATCGTCATGGGCGGCGCGTGGCACGACTGGATCTACCGCGCGCTGGTGCTGCTCGTAATCGCATGCCCGTGCGCGCTGGTGATCTCGACGCCGGTGACGATCGTGTCGGGGCTCGCGGCCGCGGCGCGGCGCGGGATTCTCGTGAAGGGCGGCGTCTACCTGGAAGAAGGGCGCAAGCTCGCGTGGCTCGCGCTCGACAAGACCGGCACGATCACGCACGGCAAGCCGGTGCAGACCGACTTCGACGTGCATGCGGCCGACGCCGATGCAGCGCGCGTGCGGCACCTCGGCGCGAGCCTTGCGGCGCGCTCCGATCACCCGGTGTCGCAGGCGATTGCTGCCGCGGCCCGCGACGCCGGCACGACGGCATTCGCCGATGTGCAGGACTTCGAAGCGATCGTCGGGCGCGGCGTGCGCGGCACGATCGACGGCGCACGCTACTGGCTCGGCAACCACCGGCTCGTCGAGGAGCTCGCGCGCTGCTCGACGGCGCTCGAGGCGAAGCTCGATGTGCTGGAGCGGCAGGGCAAGAGCGTCGTGGTGCTGGTCGACGAGGCGCGCGTGCTCGGCATCTTCGCGGTGGCCGACACGATCAAGGACACGAGCCGCGCGGCGATCGCCGATCTGCACGCGCTGGGCATCCGCACCGCGATGCTGACGGGCGACAACCCGCATACCGCGCAGGCGATCGCCCGGCAGGCCGGCATCGACGACGCGCGCGGCAACCAGTTGCCGGAAGACAAGCTCGCGGCGGTCGACGAACTGTCGGCCGGCGGCGTGGGTGCGGTCGGGATGGTCGGCGACGGGATCAACGATGCACCGGCGCTCGCGCGCGCCGACATCGGCTTCGCGATGGGCGCGATGGGTACCGACACGGCGATCGAGACGGCCGACGTCGCGCTGATGGACGACGACCTGCGCAAGATTCCCGCGTTCGTGCGGCTGTCGCGCGCGACGCACCGCGTGCTGGTGCAGAACATCGGCTTCGCGCTCGGCGTGAAGATCGTGTTCCTCGGCCTCACGGTCGCGGGGCTCGGCACGATGTGGATGGCTGTCTTCGCCGACGCGGGCGCAAGCCTGATCGTCGTGGCCAACGGCTTGCGGCTGCTGTCGTCCTCCGGCGCGTTCGGCGGCGCGCAGGCCACGCGTTGAGGAGCGGGCGATGAGCTTTTTGAAGCGAATCCTGGGCGGCCATGGCGGCGGGCACGGCAGCGGGCACGGCAACAGCGGCCACGGTGGCGGGCATCACGGCGGGCAGGGCCGGGAAGAGCATGGCGGCCACGATGCGCGCGGCCGCGATCGCCACGGCTGGGGCTGGCAGGCGCCGGCCGACGGTAATGACGGCAAGGGCGGCCTCGGCGGCAACGTACCGCTGAGCCAGCTCGCCTGCGCGGGCTGCGGCGCGCTCAACGCGGCGGATGCGCGCTTCTGCGCGCAGTGCGGCGCGGCACAGCGCGGCAGGGCCTGCAGCCGCTGCCACGCGGCGCTGGCGGCCGACGCACGCTTCTGTCCGGGGTGCGGGACGCAGGCCGGCCAGGCATGATCGCCGGCCCGTTGCCGGCGTGAAACAGGCCGGAGACGTGATGGCGGCCGCCAACGGGCGCCGGCCCGGCCGGAGCCGATTCGCCCCGGCCCTGCGACGCCGGCGCCCCGGCCCTTCGATCAGCGCAGCGGCAGGTGGATCTCGGTGCGCAAGTCGGCCGGCGCCGCGTCCATCGGCGTATTGAGGTACAGCTCGAACGGCGGCGCGTTGGCGGCTTCGCGGCCCGAGTGGCGCAGCCAGTCGCCGTAGAGCCACTGGTAGACCATCTTCAGGTCCGCATACGGCCCCGTATGCAGCAGCACCGCGTATTCGCCGCCCGCCACCGTCGCGCGTTCCACCGGCGGCACGGGCTCGACGTCCGGCGCACCGTCGGCCGGCATGAAGCAGGCCTTCGCGCGCAACTGCGCTTCGGGTGTCGTGTCCGGATCGTCGTAGAAAATGCCGATCATCTTCGCGCCCGGGCCGATCAGCCCGTGTTGCCCGACCCACGCGCCGATCCGCATGAACGCTTCGCTGACCTTCATGTACGACCCGGTGTGGGCAACCGCATAGCCGTGCAACGCCGGCAACCGCCGGATCTCGACTTCGTGCTTGAACATGTCTTCGTCTCCTCTCTGTAGTGGATAAGCCGGCCGATGGGTGCCGGTGCTGCGCGGGCGGCACGCCATAGGCGTCGTGAAACGCCCGCGCGAACGCATGCGTCGAACCGTAGCCCGCGCGATCTCGTCGATCGGTCGCACCGTGCACGCGAGATCCTCGGACGCACGAACGGTCCGCATCCGCCGCACCGTCAGCACGATCGATTCGCCGTACGGCGCGCGATACACGCGCCGCCAGTGATACGGCGGCAGGCACGCGATTTCGGCGAGCCGGTTCAGGTCGAGCGGGCCGTCGAGATGCGCGCGGATGTACTCGTGGACGCGCGCCATGCTTGCCGCATATCGGACCCACGCAGGCTGGCCGGTTTTCGTTTCGGCTGTCGCCGGCGTGTCCGGGCAGGAACCGACGTCACGGTAGCACGGCGCGAATCGATCAATCTTGCGGAAAAGCGTAGGAGGCCTGTGAATCAGGCCCTTTTTATTTTGCCGAAATGGGGTCTCGCCCCTTGCGATCTATGACTAAAGTTAAAGACGGTGAAATCGGGTGATCGCGTCATTTTTCTCAGGTAAGTTGCTCGGGCAGCACGTTTTTCGAAGTACGCAGGTAGTTCGTCGATGTTCAATCGCAACGCCACGTTTTTCGGGAGAAGAAGAAATGGATGCTTCCAGCTTCATCACGTCGCTGCAGACCACGCTAGGCGGATATCTGCCCAAGATCGCCGGCGCGATCGGCATCCTGGTGATCGGCTGGCTGATCGCCGTGGTGGTGCGGGCCGGTGCGCTGCGCCTGCTCAAGGCGCTGAAGGTCGATCAGCGGATCAGCGAGAGCACCGGCCAGGGCGCGTGCGTCGAGCCCATCGTCGCCGGCGGCCTGTTCTGGCTCGTGCTGCTCGTCACCGCGGTGGGCATCTTCAACGTGCTCAACCTGTATGCGGTCTCCAATCCGTTCTCGCTGCTCGTCACGCACATCGTCAACTACCTGCCGAACCTGATCGGCGGCGCGGCGCTGACGCTGATCGCGTGGCTCATCGCATCGCTGCTGCGCAGCCTAGCGAACCGCGCGCTGAAGGCCAGCAAGATCGACGACAAGCTGTCCGACGGCGCGGGCATACAGCCGATGAGCGGCTATCTCGGCGACGTGCTGTTCTGGCTCGTGATCCTGATGTTCCTGCCGGCGATCCTCGGATCGTTCGCGCTGTCGGGCCTGCTGTCGCCCGTGCAGGGGATGGTCGACAAGCTGCTCGCGATCGTGCCGAACCTGTTCGCGGCCGCGGTGATCGGCTTCGTCGGCTGGATCGTCGCGCGCGTGCTGCGCGGCCTCGTGACGAACCTGCTCGTCGCCGCCGGCGCCGACCGCCTCACGCAGCGTCTCGACAGCCCGACGCCCGTGCGCGTGTCGAGCCTGATCGGCACGATCGTCTACGTGTTCGTGTTCGTGCCGACGCTGATCTCCGCGCTCGACGCGCTGAAGATCGACGCGATCTCGGGCCCCGCGACCAACATGCTGAACCAGTTCCTCGGCGCGGTGCCGGACATCGTCGCGGCGATCGTGATCGTGCTCGTCACGTTCTACTTCGCGCGCTTCGTCGCGTCGCTCGCGCAGAAGCTGCTGGAAGCCGCCGGCGCCGACGGGCTGCCGGCCGTGCTCGGCGTCGAGCGCGTGTTTTCGGGGATCCTGCAGCCGTCGGTGCTGGTCGCGCGGCTGATCGTGTTCTTCGCGATGCTGTTCGCGGCGGTCGAAGCCGCGAACCGGCTCGGCTTCTCGCAAGTGCGCGACGTCGTTACGCTGTTCATCGAATTCGGCGGCCACGTGCTGATGGGCGGCGTGATCCTCGTGATCGGCGTGTGGCTCGCGGGCCTCGCGCGCCGCGTGATCGAGCAGGCCGACCGCGAGCACAGCGTGCTGTTCGCGCGCATCGCGCAATTCGCGATCCTCGGCCTCGTGTTCGCGATGGGGCTGCGCGCGATGGGCATCGCGAACGAGATTGTCCAGCTCGCGTTCGGTCTCGTGCTCGGCGCGATCGCGGTGGCCGTCGCGCTGTCGTTCGGCCTCGGCGGCCGCGAGGCGGCCGGCAAGCTGCTCGACCGCTGGTTCAACCAGCGCGGCGGCGGTCAGTAAGCGCCGGTGTTCCGGCCGCCTCGTGCGGCCGGAACGCGCGCCTGATGATCGCGGCCGGCGTTTCCGCAAGCGAAATGTCAGCCGCGATCTTTGCCGAATTTCGATAACACGTCGTTTTATGACTCTCTAGCATCGATTCTCAGTCGCGCAGGCCGGCAGGCCCGGCGCATTTGAGGAGAGAGTCCGATGAAAGCAGAGTCGAATGGCCGGCCCGCCGCCGGCACCAAGTCGTCCGGCCAGCCCGCGCTGCAGCAGACGCTCGGGACCTGGCAACTGTGGGGCATTGCGGTCGGCCTCGTGATTTCCGGCGAATACTTCGGCTGGAGCTACGGCTGGGCGAGCGCCGGCACACTGGGCTTCGTCGTCACCGCACTGTTCGTCGCGGCGATGTACACGACCTTCATCTTCAGCTTCACCGAGCTGACGACGTCGATCCCGCATGCGGGCGGCCCGTTCGCGTATGCGCGCCGCGCATTCGGCCCGACCGGCGGCTATCTCGCCGGCGCCGCGACGCTCGTCGAGTTCGTGTTCGCGCCGCCCGCGATCGCGCTGGCGATCGGCGCGTACCTGCACGTGCAGTTCCCGGGCCTCGAGCCCAAGCATGCGGCGATGGGCGCGTATCTGGTATTCATGGCGCTGAACATCGTCGGCGTGCAGATCGCCGCGACCTTCGAGCTGATCGTCACGCTGTTCGCGATCTTCGAGCTGCTGGTGTTCATGGGCGTCGTGTCGCCGGGCTTCGCGTGGAGCAATTTCATGAAGGGCGGCTGGTCGGGCGCCGATCATTTCAGCGTCGGCGCATTCCACGGGATGTTCGCGGCGATCCCGTTCGCGATCTGGTTCTTCCTCGCGATCGAAGGCGTCGCGATGGCCGCCGAGGAAGCGAAGAACCCGAAGCGCTCGATTCCGATCGCGTACGTGGCCGGGATCCTGACCCTCGTCGCGCTTGCGATCGGCGTGATGGTGTTCGCCGGCGGCGCGGGCGACTGGACCAAGCTCGCGAACATCAACGACCCGTTGCCGCAGGCGATGAAGTACATCGTCGGCGCGAACAGCGGCTGGATGCACATGCTCGTGTGGCTCGGGCTGTTCGGGCTCGTCGCGTCGTTCCACGGGATCATCCTCGGCTATTCGCGCCAGATCTTCGCGCTGGCCCGCGAAGGCTACCTGCCCGAATGGCTCGCGAAGGTGCATCCGCGCTTCAAGACGCCTTACCGCGCGATCCTCGCGGGCGGCGTGGTCGGCATCGCGGCGATCTACAGCGACGAGCTGATCCAGTTCGGCGGGCAGACGCTGACCGCGAATATCGTGACGATGTCGGTATTCGGTGCGATCGTGATGTATATCGTCAGCATGGCCTCGCTGTTCAAGCTGCGCCGCTCGCAGCCGAACATGGCGCGGCCGTTCCGCGCGCCGCTGTACCCGATCTTCCCGGCCTTCGCGATCCTGGCGGCGCTCGTCTGTCTCGTGACGATGGTGATTTTCAACGGGCTGGTCGCGCTGGTGTTCGTCGGTTTCCTCGCGTTCGGCTACGCGTACTTCCTCGCGACCCGTTCGCAGCGCGCGAGCGCGCCCGGCGACGCGCTGCTGGAGGAGTGAGCAGGATGAAGGTGAAGGGCCGTTCCTGACGGCATCCGGCGCGCCCCGTCGAACGGGCGTGCCGTCGGCATTTGGCAAGGATGGGCAAGGACTGGCAAGGAGATTCGCACGATGTCCTACACGGAGACGATCGGTCCGCGCACGTACCGCTTCGCGGACCTGAAGACGCTGCTTGCGAAGGCGAGCCCGCTGCGTTCCGGCGACCAGCTCGCCGGCGTCGCGGCGGCGAGCGAGGAGGAGCGCGTCGCCGCCAAGATCGCGCTCGCGGGCGTGCCGCTGAAGGCGTTCCTGAACGAAGCGCTGATCCCATACGAAGACGACGAGGTCACGCGCCTGATCGTCGACGATCACGACGCGCAGGCATTCGCGGAAATCTCGCACCTGACGGTCGGCGATTTCCGCAACTGGCTGCTGTCGCCCGCGGCCGACGGCGCGGCGCTCGAACGGATCGCGCCGGGCCTCACGCCCGAGATGGTCGCGGCCGTGTCGAAGCTGATGCGCAACCAGGATCTGATCGCGGCCGCCAGGAAGCGCCGCGTCGTCACGCGGTTTCGCAACACGGTCGGGCTGGCCGGCCGGATGTCGGTGCGGCTGCAGCCGAACCACCCGACCGACGACGTGAAGGGGATCGCCGCATCGATGCTCGACGGGCTGATGTACGGCTGCGGCGACGCGATGATCGGCATCAACCCGGCGACCGACAGCCTCGCGGCGATCGTGAAGCTGCTCGCGATGATCGACGCTTTCCGAGAACGCTACGGCGTGCCGACGCAGTCGTGCGTGCTCACCCACGTGACCAACACGATCGCCGCGATCGAAAAGGGCGCGCCGGTCGACCTCGTGTTCCAGTCGATCGCGGGCACCGAGAAGGCGAACGCGAGCTTCGGGATCTCGCTCGCGCTGCTCGGCGAGGCGCGCGAAGCCGCGTTGTCGCTGAAGCGCGGCACCGTCGGCAACAACCTCATGTACTTCGAGACGGGCCAGGGCAGCGCATTGTCGGCGAACGCGCATTTCGGCGTCGACCAGCAGACCTGCGAAGTGCGCGCGTATGCGGTTGCGCGCAAGTTCGAGCCGTTCCTCGTGAACACGGTGGTCGGCTTCATCGGGCCCGAATACCTGTACGACGGCAAGCAGATCATCCGCGCGGGGCTCGAGGATCACTTCTGCGGGAAGCTGCTCGGCGTGCCGATGGGTTGCGACATCTGCTACACGAACCACGCGGAAGCCGACCAGGACGACATGGACACGCTGCTGACGCTGCTGGGCGCGGCCGGCATCAACTTCATCATGGGGATTCCGGGCGCGGACGACGTGATGCTGAACTACCAGAGCACGTCGTTCCACGACCAGCTCTACGTGCGCGAGGTGCTCGGCCTGCGCCGCGCGCCGGAATTCGAGGAATGGCTGGAGACGATGGAGATCGCCGACGCGCACGGCGCGCTGCGTGCCGCGACGTCGCGCGTGCCGCTGCTCGCGGGCGCGAACGACTGGATGGGGATTTCCGCATGAGCGACGCCGTCGAAAAGAACCCGTGGGCGCAGCTGAAGTCGTTCACGAATGCGCGGATCGCGCTCGGCCGCGCGGGCAACAGCTTGCCGACCGCGCCGCTGCTGGCCTTCAACCTGTCGCATGCGCAGGCGCGCGATGCGGTGCACCAGCCGCTCGACGCGGGGGCGCTGCGGCGCGAGATCGAGGCGGCCGGCTTGCTGCCGACGCTCGGCGTGCAGAGCGCCGCGCCGGACCGCGACCACTATCTGCGCCGGCCCGATCTCGGCCGCAAGCTGTCGGACGACAGCCGCGGGCTGCTGGCCGGCTACGGCGCGGCGCTCGACGATGCGCCCGATGTCGTGTTCGTGGTCGGCGACGGGCTGTCGGCGTTCGCGGCCGCGAAGCAGGCGTTGCCGCTGCTGCAGGCCGTGCGGCCGCGGCTCGACGCGGACGGTTGGCGGATCGGCCCGGTGGTGGTCGCGACGCAGGCGCGCGTCGCGCTCGGCGACGAGATCGGCGAGCTGCTGCGCGCGAAGGTCGTCGCGATGCTGATCGGCGAACGGCCGGGGCTCAGCTCGCCGGACAGCCTCGGCGTGTACCTGACGTGGGCGCCGAAGGTCGGCTGCCACGACGCATTGCGTAATTGCATCTCGAACGTGCGGCCCGAAGGGCTGCCGCACGCGGCGGCCGCGCACAAGCTGCATTACCTGATGACGCACGCGCGCCGGCTCGGGCTGACGGGCGTCGGGCTGAAGGACGACAGCGACGCGCTGTTGCCGCCGGCGGAAGCGGAGCGGATCGGGGCGGACTGAAAAGGGGCCGCGCGCGGGCCGCCGCCGCGTGGCGGCATCCGCGCCGTTCGAGCGGCCCGCGGGACGGCCGTCGAGGCCTTCGCCATCCGGCTAGCGGAACAGCCGCTCGCACAGGAAATCGACGAACACGCGCAGCTTCGGCGACAGCTGCCGGCTCGATGGCCACACGATCGAGAACTGCCCCGGCGCGATCCGGTAGTCGTCGAGCACGGTGACGAGCGTGCCGTGTTCGAGCGCGTCGCGCGCGAGGAAGTCGGGCATGTAGCCGATGCCGAGCCCCGCGAGCACGGTGCCGCGCAGCGCTTCCATGTTGTTGCAGGTCATCGCGGTGCGCAGCTTCAGCGGCGTGCCGTCGTCGGCCGAGAGCGCCCAGTCCTGCAGCTTGCCGGTGGTCGGGAAACAGTAGCGCACGCAGTCGTGCGCTTCGAGATCCCGGGGTGTGCGCGGCGTGCCGGCCTGCGCGAGATACGCGGGCGTCGCGCACAGCACGAACGCGAACGGGCCGAGCCGCCGCGACATCAGGCTCGAATCGGACAGCGGGCCGCTGCGGATCACCGCGTCGAAACCGCCTTCGACGACGTCGACCATCCGGTCGTTGAAATCCAGATCGAGCTCGACGTCCGGATAGCGCTGCCGGAATTCGGGCAGCACGGGCAGCAGGAAGCGGTAGCCGATCACCGGCAGGCTCACGCGCAGCTTGCCGCGCGGGCGCTGCGCCGAGGCCGTCACGGTCGCTTCCGCATCGCGGAAATCCTCGAGGATCCGCTGGCAGCGCTCGTAGAAATGCCGCCCCTCTTCGGTGAGCGTGACGCGCCGCGTCGTGCGGTTGAACAGGCGCACGCCGAGCGACTGCTCGAGTTTCGCGATCGTCTTGCCGACCGCCGACGCCGAGATGCCGAGTGCGCGGCCGGCCGCGACGAAGCTCAGCGCTTCGGCGGTGCGGACGAAGGCGACGATGCCGGTCAGGTTTTCCATCGAATCGAAGGGCGTGCGCCGATGCACGCGGCCGGGTGAATTGCGGAATTTTAGTCCGTTATATATGGAACTTCGCGTGGTTTTTCGCAGATTGAATCGGATTTATCTTCTGTCGCTCTGACGGCGCATCCGCGCCGGCTTTTCGAGGAGCGATGATGGACCACCCTTTTTCGGCCGCTTCAGCCCTGTCGGCGCGCCGGCGCGCGTGGGTGCTGGCCGCCGTCTGCATGGCCGCCGTCGCGCTGCCGCTGTCGTTTTCGGGCGGCGCGGTCGCGACGCCGGCGATCGGCCGCGACCTGCATGGCGGCCCGGTCGCGATGAACTGGATCACCAACGCGTTCATGCTCGCGTTCGGCAGCTTCCTGATGGCGGCGGGTGCGCTGGCCGACCAGTTCGGTCGCAAGCGCCTGTTTGCGATCGGGGTCGGCGGCTTCACGCTGATGTCGGTTGCGCTCGCGTTCGCGCCGTCGATGCTCGCGGTCGACCTGCTGCGCGCCGCGCAAGGGCTCGCGGCGGCCGCGGCGCTCGCGGGCGGCACGGCGGCGCTCGCACAGGAGTTCGACGGCGCGGCGCGCACGCGCGCATTCAGCCTGCTCGGCACGACCTTCGGCATCGGGCTCGCGTTCGGGCCCGTGCTTGCCGGCGGCCTGATCGGGCATTACGGCTGGCGCGCGATCTTCGTGACGAGCGCGGTGGCCGGCGTGCTGTCGCTGGTGTTCGGGCTGCCGCGCATGCACGAGTCGCGCGACCCGCACGCGACGGGGCTCGACTGGCCCGGCACGGCCGCGTTTACCTCCGCGCTGACGCTGTTCACGTTCGGCGTGATCGAGGCGCCCGTGCGCGGCTGGTCGAGCGCGCTCGTGATCGCGCTGCTGGCCGGCGCGGCGCTCGGCGCCTGCGCGTTCGTGACGATCGAGACGCGCGTCGCGCGGCCGATGCTCGACCTGTCGCTGTTCCGTATCGCGCGCTTCGTCGGCGTGCAGGTGCTGCCGGTGTCGACCTGCTGCTGCTACATCGTGCTGCTCGTCGTGCTGCCGCTGCGCTTCATCGGCATCGACGGCTTCAGCGAGATCGACGCCGGCTGGCTGATGCTCGCGATTTCCGCGCCGATGCTGGTCGTGCCGCTCGTCGCGGCGACGCTCGCGCGCCGGCTGTCGGCCGGCGTGATCTCGGGGCTCGGGCTCCTCGTCGCGGCGGCCGGCCTCGTGTGGCTCGGCATCGCGCTGCGCGGCGGCGCGGGGCCCGCGGCAATCGCGCCGATGCTCGCGATCGGCGTCGGCGCCGGGATGCCGTGGGGGTTGATGGACGGGCTGTCGGTGAGCGTCGTGCCGAAGGAGCGCGCCGGGATGGCGACGGGGATCTTCAGCACGACGCGCGTGGCCGGCGAGGGGATCGCGCTCGCGATCGTCGGCGCGGTGCTGGCCGCGCTCGCGCGGACGGGGCTATCGCGGGCGGCAGGCGCTGCCGGCACGCCCGACGCGGCGCTGCGTGCGGCCGCGCGGCTCGCGACCGGCGATCTCGCGGGCGCGGCCGCCGCGTTGCCGGGCGTCGGCCATGCGGCGCTGCTCGCGAGCTACACGCACGCGTTCGACCGGCTGCTGACCGGGCTGGCCGTCGTCACGGTGCTGTGCGCGGTGGTGGTGTTCGTGTTTCTCGGCGGGCGGCCGGCGGCCGCTGAAACGGGCGACGACGCGGACGGGCAGGCGCAGCCCGACGCGCCGGCGCGCAGCCGGGTCGAGCCGGCTTGTGCGGAGACGCACGGGCGTTGAGCGTCGCATCGTCGGGCGCGGACGCTCCGTTAACGGCAGCCGGCGCGCCGTTGTATTTCGTCATTGCCGCATGCGCACGCTGACCATCCGCCACGCGCATCACGCCAGCACGAGCGGCGGCAGTGCCGCATCGATCCGCGCCTGGGCCCGCTCCACTTCAATCACCACAAAGCGCCGCGCATTGGGCCACAGGTGCGCGCGGCTTTCCGCCGCCTCGTCGATCGTCGCGCGGCCCTGCACGAGCCAGGTCGTCCCGCGCACGAAATCGACGAACAGCAGCGCGATGGCCGGATTCACGAGCAGGTTGCCGATCGTGTTGAACAGGTTGTTGCCCGCGAAGTCGGGCAGCACGAGCGTGCGGCGGTCAGGCATGTCGACGAGCGGCTCGAACGAGCCGTCGGCACGCGGCTGACGGCCGCGGTACGAGCAGTCGCTGTCGCCGGCCGCGTCGGCGGTCGCGACGATCAGGAACGCCTGCTCGCGGATGAACGCGATCGCATCGTCGGTCAGCGGGCCGGGGTCGCTCATGGTGTCGGTCGGCGCGAACGCCGTGGCGTGTGGATGCGCGAGGCGCACGCAAGCGACATGCCACGCGTCGCGGCCCGCCTGCGCATGCGAGCGCGCCGGCGCACTGTGGAAATTTCGAACACCGGCCCGGCTGCTGCGCAATCGCGGTGTTCAGAATCGGCGCACCCGTCGTGCCGCATACGTGAACACGGCATGGCGCGCACGCGGCCGGCCGCGCTCGTAGGGCTTCCGTCCTCTCCCGTCCTGTTTGGCACGCATGTTGCGTAAACGGGTACCAGCGCGGTCCAACCGGCGCTGTACTCACACAAGCACGATGAACAGGAGACATGTATGAACCCGTTTGACCTGAAGCAACTGGGCCTCGACGTCGAATACCCGTACCGTCAGCAGTACGACAACTACATCGGCGGCAAGTGGGTGGCGCCGGTGAAGGGCGAGTATTTCGAGAACGTGTCGCCGATCAACGGCCAGCCGTTCTGCCGCGTGCCGCGCTCGGGCGCCGACGATATCGAGCTGGCGCTCGACGCCGCGCATGCCGCACGCCGCAAGTGGGGCAAGACGTCCGTGGCCGAGCGCGGGAACCTGCTGCTCGCCGCCGCCGAGCGGATGGAAAAGAACCTGAAGCTGCTGGCCGTGGCCGAGACGATCGACAACGGCAAGCCGCTGCGCGAGACGATGGCGGCCGACCTGCCGCTCGCGATCGACCACTTCCGCTACTTCGCGGGCTGCATCCGCGCGCAGGAAGGCGGCATCTCCGAAATCGACGACAACACCGTCGCGTACCACTTCCACGAGCCGCTCGGCGTCGTCGGCCAGATCATCCCGTGGAATTTCCCGCTGCTGATGGCCGCGTGGAAGCTCGCGCCGGCGCTCGCGGCCGGCTGCTGCGTCGTGATGAAGCCGGCCGAGCAGACGCCCGCGTCGGTGCTGGTGCTGATGGAGCTGATCGGCGACCTGTTCCCGGCCGGCACGATCAACATCGTCAACGGCTTCGGCAAGGAAGCGGGCGAAGCGCTCGCGACCAGCAAGCGGATCGCGAAGATCGCGTTCACGGGCTCGACGCCGGTCGGCAAGCACGTCCTGCGCGCGGCGGCCGACAACCTGATTCCGTCGACGGTCGAACTGGGCGGCAAGAGCCCGAACATCTTCTTCGCCGACGTGCTCGACGAGGACGACGCGTTCCTCGACAAGGCGCTCGAAGGGCTCGCGATGTTCGCGCTGAACCAGGGCGAGGTGTGCACGTGCCCGTCGCGGATCCTGATCCAGGAATCGATCTACGAGAAGTTCATCGAGAAGGCCGTCGCGCGCGTCGAGCGCATCAAGGCCGGCCACCCGCTCGACCTGCAGACGATGATCGGCGCGCAGGCGTCGCAGCAGCAGCTCGACAAGATCCTGTCGTACATCGACATCGGCCGCGGCGAAGGCGCGCAATGCCTGACGGGCGGCGAGCGCACGGCGCCGGCCGCCGACCTCGGCACGGGCTACTACGTGAAGCCGACGATGCTGCTCGGCAACAACAAGATGCGCGTGTTCCAGGAAGAGATCTTCGGGCCGGTTGCGTCGGTGATGACGTTCAAGGACGAGCAGGACGCGATCGAACTCGCGAACGACACGTTCTACGGGCTCGGCGCGGGCGTGTGGACGCGCAACGGCACGCGTGCGTACCGGATGGGCCGCGAGGTCGAGGCCGGCCGCGTGTGGACCAACTGCTACCACCTGTACCCCGCGCACGCGGCGTTCGGCGGCTACAAGCAGTCGGGGATCGGCCGCGAGACGCACAAGATGGCGCTGTCGAACTATCAGCAGACGAAGTGCCTGCTGGTCAGCTACCAGGCCGAGGCGCTCGGGTTCTTCTGAGCGCCGCAGCGGTGGCAGTCGCGAAGCGCCGGGGCCGGCCGGTCGGCGGAGCAGTGCCGGCCGGTACGGTCGCCGGTTTTCGGCGGTGACGGGAGCGGCGCACGCGCGGTTGCGGTGCGCCGACGCCGGTCATCCGGCACTTCGCCATTGTCGATCTCGACGTTTCACCCGGCGCGGGCCGTGCATCGTCGCGGCCCGCGCCGGAAACGATACCGGCAGCCGCGGGTTCGCGGCGGCACGGTGCGCCGATGCGTGGCACAACAACCGTCATGGCTGAATTGCCCCGATCCTTTCCGCGCCACCCCGTATTCCATGGGGGCGAACTCGACGCGCAGCACCGCTTCGGCGTCGCCGACGAAGCCGAGCGGATGAGCGACGTGGTGACGACGCGCGTGAGCATCGGCGTGCGGCAGTTCATCGAGTCGCAGCCGTTCATGTTCGTCGGCACCGCATGCGGCTCGCGCACATCCGTGACCTGCGACATCGTGCAGAGCCAGCGCGACGCGAACGGCGATCTGCTGCCGGTCGTCCGCGTGATCGACACGAAGACGCTGCGGTTCGCGTGGCCCGCCCATGACGACGGCAACCGGATCGACGCGGCAGCGTGCGACGGCAGCGGTGTCGGGCTGCTGTTCGTCGATTTCGTGCGCGGCATCCGCTACCGGATCAACGGTCGCGCAACGTTGCGGGTCGATCTGCCGGAAGCGGACGCGGCGCCCTGGTCGGCCGGCGGCACGATCGTCGAGCTGGCGGTCGCTCAGGCGTACGGCAACTGCGGTACGCGGGTCGTGCGGTTGAAGCCGGCCGGGTAGCCGTTGGCCGCGGGGCGGCGAGCATGCGCGGTGGCCGAGCGGATCGCACCGGCGGCGTGCGCGGCACGCCGCGTTCGGGTGCGCCCGCATGGCGCATGCCGGCCGGGTAGCGTGGAATGACGGGCTGGTCGCCGGGCCGTGCGGTTCGGCACGGGACTTGCGTGACCGGCGCGGTTCCGGGCAGGAGAGGGAGGACACGATGGATCGACACGTGACGTGTAGCGAAGAAGCGACGGCCGAAGACACGCGGCGCAACGCGCAGGGCGACGACGCGCTGGCCGGGCAGGCCGTCGTCAGCGTCGCGCACGATGCGGACGAGCAGGCGCGCAACCTGATCGGCTGGCGGCAGACCTACGACCAGCTCGCGGCCGGCCGCTTCGTCGGCACGCTGACCGAGCTGCCGCTCGACACGATGAAGCTGTTTCGCGAATCGACGAGCCACCTGCTGCGCCAGGCGTGCGAGGTGCGCGGCGATGCGTACTGGTTCGGCATCCCGCTCGTGTGCGACGGCACGGCGCGCGTCGATGCGTGCCGCATCGGGCCCGGCGCGCTCGCGTTCCGGCCCGGCAACGTCGAATTCGAACTGGTGACGCCCGCGCAGTTTTCGATCTACGGCGTGGTCGTGCGCGGTGACGTGCTGCGCCGCTATGCGGAGGAGGTCGAACGCCGCGCGCTCGACGAGCGGCTGTTCACGCAGCGCGTGATGCAGGTCGGCGATGCGCGGCTCGCGCGCCTGTGCGCGCTGCTCGGCCGCCGGCTCGACGGCGCGGTGGTCATGGCCGGCCCGCTGCCCGATGCGCAGCGCGACGACCTGCAGGCCGAGGTGCTGGCCGCGCTGTTCGACGCGTGCGCGCAACCGGCCGACGACGGCAGCGGCGGCGCGCCGTCGACGCGCCGCTGGATCGTCGGACAGGCGCGCGACTACGTGCTCGCGCACCGCACGCGCCCGGTCGGCGTGCCCGAGCTGTGCGAGCAGTTGCATGTGAGCCGGCGCACGCTGCAGTACTGCTTCCAGGATGTGCTCGGGATGGCGCCGGCGACCTATCTGCGCACGCTGCGGCTGAACGGCGCGCGGCGCGACCTGTGCGGCCGCGCGGCCGGCTCGGTGCAGGATGTCGCGGAGGCGTGGGGCTTCTGGCATCTGAGCCAGTTCGCGACCGATTACCGGCGGCTGTTCGGCAAGCGGCCGTCGGAGACGCTGCGCGAACGCGCGGTGATGATCACGGCGGGGTGACGGCGGCGGCGCTTTCGGCTTCCCGGCTGGCGGGCGTGTCCGGTATTCCTATTCGGCTGTCGCTGCCGCTTCGCGCGGCGCCGGCCACGCGAGCGCGTCCCAGTCGATCTTCCTGTAAGCGGCTTCGACCGCCGCGAGATCGTCCGGCCGCTCGCTGCGATGCAGCCCGTGCAATTCGGGCGGCACGTCGAGTTCGACCGGTACGCAATGCGGATAGTCGCGCACGCGCAGCGCCGGCCCGATCGTCGTGAAGCACGCGAGCGTCGGCACGTCGAAGCCGTCGGCGAGATGCAGCGCGGCCGTATCGGGCGCGAACAGCACGCTCGCGCCCTTCACCCATGCGATGAACCGGGCCGTATCGTTGGCCGCATCGGCGCTCACGTCGACATACGCGGGATGCGCGACCGGCCCGAACCCGGCCACCGGCAGGCCATAGCGCTGCGCGAGCTGCTCGACGAACGTTGCATGCAGCGCGGGCGGCACGCTGCGCACCGCGGTGCTCGCGTTCGGGCAGAACAGCACATACGGGCGCCGCCATTCCGAAGGCAACGCAGGCAGCGGCAGCCGCGCGAGCCAGCGGTTGCGCTTGGCCGACGCCGGCACCGACGCGGGTTCCACGCCGAGCGCGTCGAGGAAGAAATCGATCATCGGCAGCCGCGCGAACGCGGGCCAGTACAGGTGATTGCCGACGTCGATGCACGGTGCATCGGCGGGCAGCACTTCGGCGGGGCACGGCAGCGTGCGCGACGGCGCGACGACCTCGGCCGCGAGCGCATACAGCGCATCGACGTAGCGCGGCGCGCGGGCCGGCCGGTACAGCGTGAAACGCAGGTGCGGGTGTGCGTCGCGCAGCGCGGCGAGGGCCGTCAGCCCGATCACCGAATCGCCGAGCGTGACGCCCATCCCGTTGATCACGTGCGCCTGCCGCGCGCCGTCGTAGTCGAGCCGGAACGGCCGGTGCGCGGCGTGCAGCAGGCCGAGCGCGGGCGCGGCCGGCACGTGGCCGACGGCGCGCACGCCGCCGCGCTCGAGGTCGTACGGCGCGACGAGCGTGCCGTCGGGCGCGACGAGCGTGCCGGGGCAGGCCAGCGCGTCGTCGTGCGACAGCGCGGCGGCGGGCGGCGCGGTGTGCATGTCCATCGTCATCCGCCGCGCGCGCGGCGGCCCTGCTCGCGGATCTGTTCGAGCGTCGCGGCCGGCGTGCTGGCGTCCTGCGGGATGCGGATCTCGATCAGCGCGGGCAGCCCGCAGGTCAGCGCGCGCTCGAGCGCGGGCGCGAAATCGGCGGTGCGCTCGACCGTCTCGCCATGGGCGCCGAACGCGCGCGCATACGCGGCGAAATCGGGATTCGTGAGCCCCGTGGCGTGCACGCGCCCCGGATAGTTGCGCTCCTGATGCATGCGGATCGTGCCGAAATGCCCGTTGTTGACGACGATCGCGACGATGTTCAGCCCGTACTGCATCGCGGTCGCGAGCTCGTTGCCGGCCATCATGAAGCAGCCGTCGCCCGCGAGCGCGACGACGGCGCGCGACGGGTACAGCGACTTCGCGGCGAGCGCGGCGGGAAGCCCGTAGCCCATCGCGCCGCTCGTCGGCGCGAGTTGCGAACGGAAGTGCCGGTACGCGAAATGGCGATGCAGCCAGATCGCATAATTGCCGGCGCCGTTGGTGAGGATCGCGTCGTGCGGCAGGCGCTCGCGCAACTGCACCATCACGTCGCCGAGCTGGACGTCGCCGGGCATCGGCAGCGGCGCATGCCATTCGCGGTACGCGCGATGCGCGTCGTCGGCCGCACCGGCCCATACCGCGCGTTCGGGCGGTTCGAGCGCGGCGAGCGGCGCGGCGATCTCGGGCATCCCCGACACGATCGGCAGGTCGGCCGCATACACGCGGCCGAGTTCGTCCGCGCCCTGGTGCACGTGGATCAGCGTCTGGCGCGTCTTCGGGATGTCGAGCAGCGTATAGCCGCCGGTCGTCGCTTCGCCGAGGCGCGGCCCGATGACGAGCAGCAGGTCGGCGTCGCGGATGCGCTTCGCGAGCGCGGGGTTGATCCCGAGCCCGACGTCGCCCGCGTAGTTCGGGTGCACGTTGTCGATCGTGTCCTGGTAACGGAACGCGCACGCGACCGGCAGTTGCCAGCGCTCGACGAAGGTGCGCAGGTTCGCGCACGCGTCGTGCGTCCAGCCGCTGCCGCCGACGATCGCGAACGGCCGCTCGGCGCGTGCGAGCCGCTCGCGCAGCTCGTCGATCTGCGCGGCCGACGGCGCGGCCGCGATGCGCTTCGCGGCCGGTACGACGGGTTGCGCCGCGCACGCGTCGGACAGCACGTCCTCCGGCAGCGCGAGCACGACCGGGCCGGGACGGCCGGACGTCGCGACGTGGAACGCATGACTCAGGTATTCGGGAATGCGGCGCGGGTCGTCGATCTGCGCGACCCATTTCGCCATCTGGCCGAACATCCGGCGGTAGTCGATTTCCTGGAAGGCTTCGCGGTCGAGGTGCTCGCGCGCGCACTGGCCGACGAACAGAATCATCGGCGTCGAATCCTGGAGCGCGGTGTGCACGCCGATCGACGCGTGGGTCGCGCCGGGCCCGCGCGTGACGAACGCGATGCCCGGGCGGCCGGTCAGCTTGCCGACGGCCTCGGCCATGTTCGCGGCGGCCGCCTCGTGGCGGCAGACGACCGTCTGGATGCGCGCGGTGTCGTCCGCCAGCGCATCGAGTACGGCGAGGAAGCTCTCGCCCGGCACGCAGAACACGCGTTCGACGTGATTGGCGAGCAACGCATCGACGAGGAGCCGCGCTCCGGTGGTGGCGCGCGGCTCGAGATCCTTGGAATGCGACATGGGCTGCCGTCTCCCTGGGTAGCGGGACGTACAGCTTACGCCCGTTGGCGGGGCGCCGGTACGCCGGCCGGTGAAAAGTGCCGGAACGCGGGGTGATTCGGGCAGCGCGTGTTCCGCGCGCCGGTTTCGGCTGGCCGAACGGCCAGCTTGTGCGCGCTTGCGCGACGGTGAAAAGTGAGCGCTACGGATGTCGAGCCGGGCGCCTGTCTCGATTCGGAAGTCGGGTCGCCCAATCAACAATAAAATGGGATGCCATTCAATAGTAAAATTTCAGAGAACGGATGGATAAAGAGATCGAGGATCACCATGGCAACCGAAACGATTGACCAAAAGACGCTGACGGAACTGATCGAAGCCGGCGCCGTACGCGCGGCCCGCGTGGTCGGTTGCGGCAATGGGTGGGCGATCTCGGCCCGTTGCGGTACGCACGAACGGTTCCTGTCGGCCAAGCGCGGCGATGTGCGGGTGTTTCGCCGTTTTGAAACGCTGGTCGGCTTTCTGCGCGACCTCGGCATCAGCCGGTTCGATGTGGACGCGTCGGCATTCGACCCGGATGCGGCCGGCCGGACGACCCGGCCCGATCGCGCAGCCGCGTTGAAGGCGGCACACGAGGCAGCGGCCCATGATCGCTGGTTTCGCGAGCAGGTACAGCAGGCGCTGGACGATCCGCGTGCGTCGATTCCCGACGCCGAGGTCGGCGCCGACTTTGCGTCGCGCCGTGCGGCGCTGCGTCAGCGACTCGCGGGCAGGCGCGGGGAAGCTTCTTGACCCTCGCGCTGCACTGGAATCCGAAGGCCTACGAGGATCGCGCCGCGATCATGGACTACATCGGCGAGGACGACCCGCTGGCCGCGCTCGAACTCGACGAACTGCTGGAAGAAAGGGCGGCGGCGTTGCCGGCCCATGCCGAGCTGTATCGGCAAGGGCGGGTGGCGGGCACGCGCGAGTTGGTGGTTGCGCCGAACTATGTGCTCGTATATCGCATCCGGCCCGCCGACGGCATCGTGGAGATCCTCCGCGTATTGCATGCGCGACGGCAGTGGCCGTAATGCAATATTCACCGCCGGCCCGCTCAACGGGGCACGGATGGGGTCAAGTCCGGCACGGAGAGACCGGCGTGTCGGCGTTCGCGTGCGAATCGATGCGGGGATGAAGGACGATGTACATGGATTTACATCGCCAGCTGCTTGATATGATGTACATCCACTGTACATCCGAATGGGGGAGATCAACATGCATACCACGAGGGTATTTCGGAACGGCAACTCACAGGCCGTGCGAATTCCTGCGGACCTTGCTTACGAGCGCAGCGATATCGAACTGGAAATCGAGCGCGTCGGTGACGAAATCCGTATTCGGCCGACGCGGCGGCCGTTGACCCACGTACTCGAGAAATTTGCGAAATTCGGGCCGGATTTCATGGCCGAAGGGCGGGGTGACCAAGAGCAGGCCGATCGCGAGGGTTTGTGATGCCGCGCTATATGCTCGACACCAACATGTGCATCTATTTGATGAAGAATCAGCCGGAGCAGGTCGCGAGGCGGTTCGCGCAGTGTTACACCGGAGACGTCGTGATGTCGGCGATCACCTATGCCGAACTCGAGTCCGGCGTTACCGTGTGTGCGAGTCCTGCCCGCGAGCGTCGCAATCTTGCCGCGCTGATCGACGATATTCCGGTTGCGCCGTTCGACGTCGGGGCTGCGCAAGCGTATGGTCCGGTCCGCGAGGCAACCCGCGAGCGGAAGAAGGACCACCTCGACAAATTGATCGCCGCTCATGCGGTGTCGCTCGATGTCGTCCTCGTGACCAACAACGAGCGGGATTTCGTCAGCTATCCGGGGTTGCGGTTGGAGAACTGGCTGAACGATTAGTGTCCGAGGCTACGTTCGACGGTAAGTCGGGACGTCGATCCGCCCCGCGTTACCGTCAGACCTCGCATCAGCACTCGACGATATTCACCGCCAGCCCGCCGCGCGAGGTTTCCTTGTACTTCGTCTTCATGTCGGCGCCCGTCTCGCGCATCGTCTTGATCACGGAGTCGAGCGACACGTAGTGCGAGCCGTCGCCGCGCAGCGCCATGCGCGCCGCGTTGACGGCCTTCACCGACGCCATCGCGTTGCGCTCGATGCACGGGATCTGCACCATCCCGCCGACCGGGTCGCAGGTGAGGCCCAGGTTGTGCTCCATGCCGATCTCGGCCGCGTTCTCGACCTGGTGCGGCGTGCCGCCGAGCACGGCCGCGAGCGCGCCGGCCGCCATCGAGCAGGCGACACCCACTTCGCCCTGGCAGCCGACTTCCGCGCCCGAGATCGACGCGTTGAGCTTGTAAAGAATGCCGATCGCGGCGGCGGTCAGCAGGAAGTCGATCACGCCCTGTTCGTTCGCGCCGGGCGTGAAGCGCGTGTAGTAGTGCAGCACGGCCGGGATGATGCCGGCCGCGCCGTTGGTCGGCGCGGTGACGACACGGCCGCCGGCCGCGTTTTCCTCGTTGACCGCGATCGCGTACAGGTTGATCCAGTCGATCATCGACAGCGGGTCCTGCAGCGCGCGCTCCGGGCTGCCTGTGAGCGTGCGGTACAACTGCGGCGCGCGGCGCTTGACCTGGAACGGGCCGGGCAGGTTGCCGTCGGCATCGGGGTTGCCGATCCCGCAGCCGCGCGACACGCACGACTGCATCACGGCCCAGATCTTCAGCAGCCCGTCGCGCGTTTGTTCCTCGGTGTGCCACGTGCGCTCGTTTTCCCACATCAGCTGCGCGATCGACTTGCCGGTCGATTCGGTCAGCGCGAGCAGCTCGGCGCCGGTGCGGAACGGGTGCGTCATCTGCTCGGCCGCGCTCAGCACCTTCGTGTTCGGCGCGCCGGCCGTCACGACGAAGCCGCCGCCGACCGACAGGTACGTGCGCTCGACCAGCACCGCGCCGTTCGCGTCGCTCGCGCGCAGCTTCATCCCGTTCGGATGCTCGGGCAGCGCCTGGCGGTAGAACGCGATGTTCTCCTTCAGCACGAACGGCACCGGATGGGTGCCGAGCAGCGCGAGCTGCTTCGACTTGCGGACGTCTTCCAGCCGCGCGTCGATCGTCTCGGGATCGACGGTGTCGGGCGCGTCGCCGAGCAGGCCGAGCATCACGCCGCGGTCGGTGCCGTGGCCCTTGCCGGTGGCGCCGAGCGAGCCGTACAACTCGACCTTCACGTGGGCCGTCGCGTCGAGCATCCCGTCGCGCTCGAGGCCCTGCACGAACATCAGCGCCGCGCGCATCGGTCCGACCGTATGCGAACTGGACGGCCCGATGCCGATCTTGAAGAGGTCAAACACGCTGACTGCCATTTTTATACCTGCCTTGCTATAAGAATAGTGCTAGCGCGCCTGCAAAGGCAGGCACGCGGCGAGCCATGCGGGCGGCGTTGGGGAAAGCTGCTGCGCGACACGGGCATAGCGCCCGTCGAGCCGCGCGGCCAGATGAAAGAGTTCGGTGGCGTTTTTCGGGTCCCACTGCCCCGTGTAGCCCGGCAGGCCGGCCTCGCGGCGCTTCGCATCGAACGGCACCGGCGAATTCACGAATTCCTCGTGGGTCTTCTCGCCGAGCGCGTACGGCACGAGCCAGTCGAGCGCGGCCGCGAGCGTCGCGCCGTTGGCGCCGCGCTCGCGCAGCCAGTTGCGGTTGAAGCGGCGCGCGGCGAGCGCGGCCGTCACCAGCGGCTGCAGGTCGTACACCGCGTAATGCAGCGCATCGCGTTCCTCGAAATCCCAGGTCTTGCCGTCCGGGCCGATGTTGTCGGCCAGATGCTCGACGAACAGCCGCTGCGCGGCGTTCATCATCCTGCGGTCGCCGAGCGTGAACGCGGACAGCGCGATCAGCTTGATCCGGTGGCTCTGCCAGTTGTTGCGCCACGTGCCGGTGAGCGGGCGCTTCTGCGCGTCGATCTGCGCGACATAGCCGGCGCCGAGCTTCGCGATGAACGCGGCCGTCGCGTTGCGCGTCTTCACCGGCAGCGCGCTGGCGGTCATGTCGTACGCGACGATCAGGCTGTCGAAGCGCGTCTCGTCGATCGGGTTGAAGCTCGGCTGGTAGGTCGAGACCCACGCGGACAGGAAGCGGTCGACGAGCTGCAGGTAGCGCGGCGCGTTCGTCACGCGCCACGCGAGCGCCGCGTCGCGCATCAGGTCGAGGTCCTTCAGCGCGGCGGCACTCTGGTCGTAGATGCCTTCGTGCGGCAGCGTGCCCTCGGTGTGCACGCGCGCCATCGCCTTCGGCTGCTCGCCGATTCGTGCGTCGACGCTGCGGATCAGCGCCTGCACGCCCGGCTCGGCCTGCGTCGTCTCGCTCGCCTGCAGTGCCGGCGCCGCGCAGAAATTCATCGCCGCGCGCGCGCTGCCGGCCGCGCCGAGGCCGGCGGCGGCAAACGACAGCGATGCGACGAGCATCGGCACGAACCGGCGCGCGCGCGTGCGCGGCCGCCCCGGCATTGCACCATGGCCCGGAAACATCGGACGCACCATGCGGAACTCCTTCATTGGCTGGATCGCGTGTGATGTTAGCCGGATTGGCGGACGAACGTGAACCGGTTCGCCCGTCGAACGCAAAAACCGCACGCAACACGGGGTTGCGTGCGGTGCGATCACCATCGGACGGCTCCGGGCCTGGCGCGTGTTATGCGTATTCCGACATCGGCACGCACGAACAGAACAGGTTGCGGTCGCCGTAGACGTTGTCCGCGCGGCCGACCGGCGGCCAGTACTTGTTCGTGCCGAGCGATGCGACCGGGTACGCGGCCTGCTCGCGCGAGTACGCGTGCGGCCATTCGTTCGCGGTGACGACGGCCGCCGTGTGCGGCGCGTGACGCAGCGGGTTGTCCTCGCGGTCGGCGCGGCCTTCCTCGACCGCGCGGATTTCCTCGCGGATCGCGATCATCGCGGCGATGAAGCGGTCGAGTTCTTCCTGCGATTCCGATTCGGTCGGCTCGACCATCAGCGTGCCCGGCACCGGGAAGCTCATCGTCGGCGCGTGGAAGCCGTAGTCCATCAGGCGCTTCGCGACGTCGTCGACGCTGATGCCGCTCGATTCCTTGATCGGACGCAGGTCGAGAATGCACTCGTGCGCGACCAGCCCGCCCGGGCCCGAATACAGCACCGGGTAGTGCGGCGCAAGGCGCTTCGCGATGTAGTTCGCGTTGAGGATCGCGATTTCGGTGGCGGCGGTCAGGTTCTTCGCGCCCATCATCGCGATGTACATCCACGAGATCGGCAGGATCGACGCCGAGCCGTACGGCGCGGCCGACACCGCGCCGATGCCGTCTTCCGCGCGCGCGTAGCCGGTCGAACGCTGGTTCGGCAGGAACTTCGCGAGGTGCGCGCCGACCGCGACCGGGCCGACGCCCGGGCCGCCGCCGCCGTGCGGGATGCAGAAGGTCTTGTGCAGGTTCAGGTGCGACACGTCGCCGCCGAACTGGCCCGGCGCGGTCAGGCCGACCATCGCGTTCATGTTCGCGCCGTCGACGTACACCTGGCCGCCGTGCGCATGGACGATCTCGCAGATCTCGCGGACGTTCTGCTCGAACACGCCGTGCGTCGACGGATACGTGATCATGATTGCCGCGAGGTCGTTCGCGTGCTGGTCGGCCTTCGCCTTCAGGTCGGCGATGTCGACGTTGCCCTGCGCGTCGCACGCGACGACCACGACCTTCATGCCGGCCATGTGTGCGGAGGCCGGGTTCGTGCCGTGCGCGGAAGCGGGGATCAGGCACACGTCGCGATGGGCTTCGCCGCGCGATGCGTGGTAAGCGTGGATGATCAAGAGGCCCGCGTACTCGCCCTGCGAGCCCGCGTTCGGCTGCAGCGACACGGCTGCGTAGCCGGTGGCCGCGACGAGCATCTGCTCGAGCTGGTCGATCATCTCGCGGTAGCCGACGGTCTGCTCGGCCGGTGCGAACGGGTGGATGCCGCCGAACTCGGGCCACGTGACCGGCAGCATTTCCGACGTCGCGTTCAGCTTCATCGTGCACGAGCCGAGCGGGATCATCGAGCGGTCGAGCGCGAGATCCTTGTCCGACAGGCTGCGCAGGTAGCGCAGCATTTCGGTTTCGGAATGGTGGCGGTTGAACACGTGGTGCGTCAGGTACGCGCTCGTGCGCTCGAGGCCGGCCGGCAGCGCGGCGACGCCGGCGAGGCCGGCGTCCAGCGCATCGACCGCCGGTGCGGTGCCGCCCGCGGCCTGCGCGAACACGGCGAGGAGATCGGCGAGGTCGCCGCGCGTCGTCGTTTCGTCGACCGACACGCCGACTTGCGTGTCGCTCACGCGGCGCAGGTTGATGCGCCTGGCCTTCGCGAATTCGTGAACCTGCGCGGTGCGCGCGCCGGTGTCGATCGTCAGCGTGTCGAAGAACGTGTCGTTGACGGTCGCGAAGCCGAGGTGCTTCACGCCGGCGGCGAGGAGCGCCGCGATGCGGTTCACGCGCAGCGCGATCGTCTTCAGCCCGTGCGGGCCGTGGTAGACCGCGTACATGCTGGCCATGATCGCGAGCAGCGCCTGCGCGGTACACACGTTCGACGTCGCCTTCTCGCGGCGGATGTGCTGTTCGCGGGTCTGCAGCGCGAGGCGCAGCGCGGGCTTGCCCTGCGCGTCGACCGTCACGCCGACGAGGCGGCCCGGCATCTGGCGCTTGAATTCGTCGCGCACCGCGAGATACGCGGCGTGCGGGCCGCCGAAGCCCATCGGCACGCCGAAGCGCTGCGTGTTGCCGATCGCGACGTCCGCGCCCCATTCGCCGGGCGGCGTCAGCACGGTGAGCGCGAGCAGGTCGGCCGCGACGACCACGTGGCCGCCGGCCGCGTGGATCGCTTCGGTGAGCGCGCGGTAGTCGCGCACGTCGCCGTTCACGCCCGGGTATTGCAGCAGCACGCCGAACGCGTTCGCCTGCACGGCGTCGGCGGCCGGGCCCGTCTTGACCTCGATGCCGATCGGCAGCGCGCGCGTGCGGATCACTTCGAGCGTCTGCGGCAGCACGTCGTCGGCGACGTAGAACACGTTCGACTTCGGCTTGCCGGCGCGCTGCAGCAGCGTCATCGCTTCGGCTGCGGCGGTTGCCTCGTCGAGCAGCGACGCGTTCGAGATCGCGAGGCCCGTGAGGTCGGCCACCATCTGCTGGAAGTTCAGGAGCGCCTCGAGGCGGCCCTGGGAAATTTCGGGTTGGTACGGCGTGTAGGCCGTGTACCACGCCGGGTTTTCGAGCACGTTGCGCAGGATCACGGCCGGCGTGTGCGTGTCGTGATAACCCTGGCCGATATACGAGCGGAACACCTGGTTCTTGTCCGCGAGAACACGCAGCGCGGCGAGGGCTTCGGCCTCGCTCTTCGGCTGCGCGAACGGGCCGAGCGGCAGCGTTTCGGCACGGCGGATCGACGCGGGGATCACGGCGTCGATCAAGGCGGCGCGCGACGCAAAGCCGAGCGTGTCGAGCATGGCCTGCTGGCTGGCGGCGTCGGGGCCGATGTGGCGTTCGGCGAACGCGTCGTGCGTTTCGAGCGCGGCGAGCGAGAGGGGCGTGCGGTTCATCAGGCGGTCCGGGTGTTCGAGCTTCATGGCGTGACTCTGGTCCCGCGCGGGACGGGGCGGCTGGCCGGCCCCGCGCGGTTCGGGTAAGGAAGTTAGTCGATCAGCTTGGTGTAGGCGGCAGCGTCGATCAGCTTGTCGGTCGATGCGCCGGCCGCGAGCTTGATCTTGAAGAGCCAGCTTGCGTACGCATCGCTGTTGATCGAATCCGGCGTGTCGACGGCGTCCTGGTTGATCGCGACAATCTCGCCCGACACCGGCGAGTAGATGTCGGATGCCGCCTTCACCGATTCGACGACGCCAACGGCATCGCCTGCCGATACCGTCTTGCCGACTTCCGGCAGCTCGAGGAACACGATGTCGCCAAGCGTGTTCTGTGCGTGATCGGTGATGCCGACCGTCAGCGTGCCGTCTGCGTCGGTGCGGATCCACTCGTGTTCTTCGGTGTATTTCAGCTCGGCCGGGACGTTGCTCATCGGATGCTCCTGGATAAAAGAGGTGGTTCGTTCTGCTGGCGCGCCGCCGGGGCGCGCCGGGTGTGGTTTCGCCGGGCGCCATTTCCCGGCTTCCCGGGAGGCGGCCCCCCGGCCGTTACGCAGCGAGGACCTTGCCGTTGCGCACGAACGGCAGTTTTACCACGCGCGCGGGAAGATTCTTGTCTCGAATTTGCACCTGGATCGTGTCGCCGACCTGGACGGCCGCCGGCACGCGCGCGAACGCGATCGATTCCTGCATCGACGGCGAGAACGTGCCGCTCGTGATCTCGCCTTCGCCGTGCGGCGTGACGACTTTCTGGTGCGCGCGCAGCACGCCGCCCGCCTTGCCGTTTTCCTTCTGCAGGATCAGGCCGACGAACGCGGCGCGGGTGCCGTTTGCTTCAAGTGCGGCGCGGCCGACGAAGTCGCGCGGCGCGGTGAGGTCGACCGTCCACGCGAGGCCCGCGTCGAGCGGCGACACGGTGTCGTCCATGTCCTGGCCGTACAGGTTCATGCCGGCCTCGAGGCGCAGCGTGTCGCGCGCGCCGAGCCCGCACGGGCGCACGCCGTTTTGCTGCAGTGCGTTCCACAGCGCCTCGACGTGCACGGCCGGGACGATTACCTCGAAGCCGTCTTCACCGGTATAGCCGGTGCGCGCGATGGTGAGATCGCCGAACGGCGTGCCGGCGACCTGCGCGGCGTTGAACGGCTTCAGCTCGCTGGTGGCGGCGCGCGCGGCGGGCACCGTCGCCCAGGCCTTTTCGCGGGCGTTCGGGCCCTGTACGGCGACGATCGCGAAATCGCGGCGCGGCGCGATCGTGACGCCGTAGCCGCCTTGCTCGTTCAGCTGGTTGAACCACGCGATGTCTTTCTCGGCCGTGCCGGCGTTGACGACGACGCGGAAGAATTCTTCGGTGAAGTAATAGACGATCAGGTCGTCGATGACGCCGCCCTGCGGATTGAGCAGGCACGAGTAGAGCGCCTTGCCGGGCGTCTTGAGCTTGCCGACGTTGTTCGCGATCGCGTGCTCGAAGAACGCGCGCACGCGGCTGCCGGTGAAATCGACGACGCACATGTGCGACACGTCGAACATGCCGGCGTCGGTGCGCACGGCTTCGTGTTCTTCGATCTGCGAGCCGTAGTTGACGGGCATGTCCCAGCCGCCGAAGTCGACCATGCGGGCATTGAGCGCGCGGTGCGCGGCGTTGAGCGGGGTGTGATTCAGTGCAGTCATCGAGGCCTCAGGCAAGGCGCTTGCGCGCGGATCAGAACGGCCATGTGCCGACCGCCGCGGCCAATGAATGGCCTGCAAGCGATCCGGTACATGCCCCTCTGTCCTCGATACCTGAGAGATTGCGTTGCTGCGGGCAAAGCCCGGCGAACGCGCGCCCCTTCGGTGGGCAGCTTGCCCGCGCAGCATGTGCGCAGCGAGCTACTGCCGCTCTCCAGAGTGCGGGGAGAGTGTGGCCCGCGCTATGCGCGGACGGGATTCCCCGACGCGGTCGGTCCTTTTGCCTGAGAGTTTGCGGGTGTGCCCCTTCGGCGGCGCAACCGGTGCTGAAACAACACGGTCACACGCTCTCCCGACGCGTGCGGGCGACTGTACGCGAGCGGGTAGGCATTGTCAATTTGAGCAAAAGAATGTCGCTTCGCGACAAGCGGCGGCAACCGGTGCCGCCGCTTTTTCCGCTCCGGCGGGCGCCGGTGCGTTACTCGCCGATCGCGCGCGCGGCCGTGTCGAGTTCCTGGTTCAGCACGCGCTGCTCGTCGCCGGACAGGCCGCCGCTGTGCTGCGCGGCCATGTCGTTCGCTTCCTGGCGGATCACGTCGAGGCGGTGGTGAAGCTGTGCGCCGTACGGCGGCGGGTAATAGCCGCCATTCACGCGCGCATCGATGCGGCTGTGCAGGTTGCCGATCCGGCCCTGGATCTGCTGCATCCGCTCGTTCGCGACGACCTGCGGATTCGGCCGCGGCGGGGGGGCCGGGCGGACCGGCTGCTGCGGCTGCACGATACAGGCCGCAAGCGAGGAAACCAGGACGCAGCACACTGCTGCGCGAATCAACCGTTGCATCAACATTCTCCTGACGGATTGGTGTCGGATCGACTTTTTTGAGAAACGCATCAGACCGGTCTGACGCTGACTTTCGTTCCCCCGGCATTTGTAACCGAATGTTCCGGCTGCTCCACGCGCACGCGCGTGGCCGGCCGCAACCGGCTGGCGCGCGGTGTCACACCGTACGGCGCACGAACGGCAGCCGGCGGCCGTCGTGCTCGCTCTGCGCGGCGAGCTCGATGATCGTCATCACGTCGACGGCGTCCTGCGCGGTGACGGGGAACGGCGCGCCGTCGCGGATCGATGCGGCGAGCGTGCGGTAGAACTCCGCGTACTGGCCGTCGAGCGTCGGCACCGGGCGCTCGACTTCGAGGTCGCCGTCGAGCACGCGCAACAGGCCGGGCGGGTTGCCGCCGCCGAATTCGACATCGTCGGCGGTGAGGCCGGCCTTGAGCTGGTCCTCCTGCGTGTCCAGCCCGAACTTCTGGTAGCTGCCGCGCGTGCCGTGCAGCGTGAAGCGCGCGGGTTCGATCGCCGCCAGCGCGCTCGCATGCAGCGCGACATCCTTGTCCGGATAGCCGAGCAGCAGGTGCACGAAATCGGGCGCCGTGCCGTTGTCACGGCGCGTCTTGACGGTCGCGGCGACCGTTTCCGGCAAGCCGAACAGCGCGAGCGCCTGGTCGATCAGGTGCGGGCCGAGGTCGAGCAGCAGGCCGCCGCCGCGGGCGGGCTCCTCGCGCCAGCGCGTACGCGGCGTCGGCCGGAAGCGGTCGAAGTGCGACGCGAAATACGTGAGCCGGCCAAGCTCGCCCGATTCCACGATGCGGCGCACGGTGAGGAAATCGCCGTCCCAGCGGCGGTTGTGGAACGGCGCGAACAGCCGGCTGCGCGCGTTCGCGAGCCGCGCGAGCGCGAGCGCCTCGTCGGCGGTGAGCGTGACGGGCTTGTCGACGACCACGTGACGGCCGGCTTCGAGCACCTGGCGCGCGAGCGTGAAGTGCGTGTCGTTCGGCGTGGCGATCACCACGCACTCGATGTCGTCGAGGCCGAGCAGCGTGTCGAGGTCGGGAACGACGCGCGCGTGCGGATACGCCGCTTGCGCGCGATCGGGCTGACCCGTCGCGATCGCGGCGACTTCGGTGCGGCCGCTCGTGGCGATCACGGGCGCGTGGAACGTCGCGCCGGCGAAACCGAAACCCATCAAACCAATCCTGAGCAATGACGACATGGCAATCCCTGGTTGCGAAGGAAACTAAAGGATGGCGCGCCGAGACGGCGCGAAGACGACCGGCTATTTTGGCATGGCGCCGCGGCTTGCACCGGCGCGTCGGGCGAAACGCACGGGATGACGCGGCGTGTGCGCAAAGGCAGCCGGCATTTTGCGCAGGCCCGCGGGCCGTGCGCGCGTGATTGCGTGCCGGGCCTCATGGTGAACGGCCGGCGCGCGGGCGTCGTGCCGCGTCATGCGGCCGCCCGCTGCAGCACGGCGGCGGCGACCTGCGCGGCCCACACGCCGCATGCGGCCTCGCCGGGGTGGAAGCCGTCGGCGGCCATCAGGTGGCGCTCGAGCGGCAGGTCGACCCGCAGGAACGTGCAGTGCGGCTGCGTGGCGGCCCAGCCGGCGAGCGTCGTATTGAGCCGCTTCGCGCGCAGCCCGAGATACCACGCGAGCGGCTGCGGCAGCGCCGGGAAGCGCTCCATCGGCGGTACCGCCGACAGGATCGTGTGCCCGACCCGGAAGCGCGCGGCGAGCAGCCTGACGAGCTCGGCCTGCTGCGCCTGCCAGCGGGCCGGCGGCACGCCGCCCGTCACGTCGTTGACGCCGAGCGACGTCACGGCCACGTCGAACGGCTCGGCCGGCTCGGCGGCGAGCCAGTCGACGAGCTCCTGCGTGGTCAGGCCCGTGCGCGCGAGCAGTTTCCAGCTCACACGGTGCGTGGCCGCCAGCGCACGCGCCAGTTGCCCGGACAGCGCGTCGCGCTGCGTCGCGACGCCGACGCCCGCGGCGGCCGAATCGCCGACCACCAGCACGCGCAGCGGCGGCCCGTCGCCGGCAACGCCGTCGCGCGGGCCGGCCGCCTCGGGCAGCCGCGGCGTGACGCGGCGCACGTAGCGCCCCTGCGCGAACAGCAGCGGGCCGAGGGCGGCGGTGGCGAGCGGGTATCCCATGAGGTCGATCCGGTGGCGGTTCAGGCGGGCCGGCGCGCAGTGGCGCCGGGGAGGGCATATTGTGGCCGATCGGAGCGCGAACGGGGCCGGATTGGCCGCACGGACAGGGCGCGGCCGGCCAATCCGCCCGCGCGGCCCCGTCCGGCGGCGCTCCCGAAATGCGCGCCGCCGACGTGTTAACATGCGCGTCCTGCCCACGCGTCCGCCTGCTTCGCCAGCCTGCCGCGCACGGCATCCTCCCGGCGTTTCGCCGTCAACCGCAACACCATCCGCCATCATGTCCGCAGGCCTTAATCCCGCCCAGAACGAAGCGGTGCGCTACCTCGACGGTCCCTGTCTCGTGCTCGCCGGCGCGGGCAGCGGCAAGACCCGCGTGATCACGCAGAAGATCGCGCACCTGATCGAAGCGAAAGGCTTCGAGCCGCGCCACATCGCCGCCGTCACGTTCACGAACAAGGCGGCCGCCGAAATGCGCGAGCGCGTGTCGAAGCTGCTCGAGGGCAAGACGCTCACCACGCCCGGCAAGGAAGGCCGCAAGGTGCCCGTCAACCAGCTCACCGTCTGCACGTTCCACTCGCTGGGCGTGCAGATCCTGCGCCAGGAGGCCGAGCACGTCGGCCTGAAGCCGCAGTTCTCGATCATGGATTCGGACGATTGCTTCGGGATGATCCAGGAGCAGCTCGGCACGACCGACAAGGGGCTGATCCGCAAGATCCAGAGCATCATCTCGCTGTGGAAGAACGGCCTGATCATGCCCGATGAGGCGATGGCGATCGCGGCCAACGAGGACGAGCACCAGGCCGCGCTGGTCTACCGCAACTACGTCGCGACGCTGCATGCGTACCAGGCGGTCGACTTCGACGACCTGATCCGCCTGCCCGCCGAGCTGTTCGCGAAGAACGAGCAGGTGCGCGACCGCTGGCAGAACAAGCTGCGCTACCTGCTGATCGACGAGTACCAGGACACCAACGCGTGCCAGTACGAGCTGCTGAAGCAGCTCGCGGGCCCGCGCGCCGCGTTCACGGCGGTCGGCGACGACGACCAGGCGATCTACGGCTGGCGCGGCGCGACGCTCGAGAACCTCGCGCAGCTCGGCAAGGATTTCCCGAAGCTGCACCTGGTCAAGCTCGAACAGAACTACCGGTCGACGGTACGCATTCTCACCGCCGCGAACAACGTGATCGCGAACAATCCGAAACTGTTCGAGAAGAAGCTGTGGTCCGAGCACGGGATGGGCGATTCGATCACCGTCACGCCGTGCAACGACGAGGAGCACGAAGCCGAATCGGTCGTGTTCCGCCTGTCCGCGCACAAGTTCGAGCGGCGCGCGCAGTTCCGCGACTACGCGATCCTGTACCGCGGCAACTTCCAGGCGCGGATTTTCGAGCAGGTGCTGCGGCGCGAGCGGATCCCGTACGTGCTGTCGGGCGGCCAGTCGTTCTTCGACAAGGCCGAGATCAAGGACTTGTGCGCGTACCTGCGGCTGATCGCGAACGCCGACGACGATCCCGCGTTCATCCGCGCGGTCACGACGCCGCGTCGCGGGATCGGCAACACGACGCTCGAAGCGCTCGGCTCGTTCGCGGGCCAGGCGAAGGTGTCGCTGTTCGAGGCCGTGTACATGGGCGGGATCGAGGCGCGGCTGTCGGCGCGCCAGGTCGAGCCGCTGCGGATGTTCTGCGACTTCATCCAGCGCCTGACCGACCGTGCGGACAAGGAGCCCGCGACCGTCGTGCTCGACGACATGATGGAGGCGATCCACTACGAGGCGTACCTGTACGACGCGTTCGACGAGCGGCAGGCGCAGTCGAAGTGGCAGAACGTGCTGGAGTTCCTCGAATGGCTGAAGCGCAAGGGCACCAAGCCCGAGACGGCCGCCGTCGATGGCGAGGCGGAAGGCTTCCACAACGCGGACGGGCTTGCCGATACGGGCAAGAACCTGCTCGGCCTGATCCAGACGGTCGCGCTGATGTCGATGCTCGAGGGCAAGGACGAGGATCCGGATGCCGTGCGGCTGTCGACCGTCCATGCGTCGAAGGGGCTCGAGTATCCGCACGTGTTCCTGGTCGGCGTCGAGGAAGGCATCATGCCGCACCGCGGCGGCAGCGAGGACGACGGCCCGATCGACAGCGAGCGGATCGAGGAGGAGCGCCGGCTGATGTACGTCGCGATCACGCGCGCGCAGCGCAGCCTGCATCTGAACTGGTGCAAGAAGCGCAAGCGGGCGCGCGAGACGGTCGTGTGCGAGCCGTCGCGCTTCATCCCCGAGATGGGGCTCGACGAAGCGCCGCCGCCCACGCCGGAAGAGGCACCGATGTCGCCGAAGGACCGGCTCGCGAGCCTGAAGGCGTTGCTGCAGAAGTGACGCGGCGCCGTCGGGCGCGCGGCGTTCCGGCGGTTCGGTAATCCGGCAAAACAAAACCCCCGCGATGCGCCTGCGCCGCGGGGGTTTTTTCTGATGGCCGGGTGTGATTACTTCGACGCGTTGACCATGTAGTCGACGGCTGCCTTCACGTCGGCATCCGACGCGCTCGACCCGCCCTTCGGCGGCATCGCGCCCTTGCCGTGCAGCGCGTAGTTGTAGACCGTATCCATCGAGTCCTTCAGGCGCGGCGCCCAGTCTTCCTTGCTGCCGAATTTCGGCGCGCCGAGCACGCCCGCCGCGTGGCAGGCCTGGCAGGTCGACGTGTACAGCGCCTTGCCGGCCGTTGCCGCATCGGCGCTGGCCGGTGCGGCCGCGGGCGTTTCGCCGGCCTTCGGGATCGCGGCGATCGCGGCCTGCGCTGCGGCGACTTGCGCGCTGGCGGCGTCGGCCGTGCCCGATGCGCCTGCCGCGCCGCTGGCGGGCTGCGCTGCGTTGGCGGCCGGTGCGGCCGGTTCGGGGAAGTTCGCGCCGTCGTTGTTCGCCATATAGACGATCGCGCGGGCGATTTCATAGTCGCTGACGTCGTCGGGGCTCGTGCCGCCGCGCGGTGGCATCGCGCCCTTGCCGGCGAGGGCCGTCTTCAGCAGCGTGTCGTAGCCTTGCGAGATGCGCGGCGCCCAGTCGTCCTTGTTGCCGAACTTCGGCGCGCCGGCGGCGCCCGTGCCGTGGCAGGTCACGCAGACGGCCTTGTAGACTTCCTCGCCGGTCTTGTACGTGCGTGGCGCGTTGGCGTCCTTCACGTCGACCTTGGCGAGCGGTGCGATACGCGTGGCGACCTGCTCGTCGGATAGCGCATCCGTGCCGGCGCCGGCACGGAATGCATGGTTCGCATAGTTGGCGAGCAGGATGATCAGGACGATCGGAATCGCGAACGACGCGATGATGACGGCAATCAGCTGCCCGGGAGTTTTGACGGGGGATTCGTGGTGGGGTGCTTCGCTCATGCTTGCCTCGTCTCCATGAATAGGAATTGTGAGCGCGGTGCAACGGCAAAATGGCAGTCCAATGAAGCCCGGACGATTATAGACGGAACGTTTACATCACGGCGAGCGGTGCGATGGCGCGTGTTTACCCGCACGCGGCGCGGCCCGGCGGGGATTCGGCGGGCAAGGTGGACGCGTCATTGGAAACCGGGTATCCTTGCCGTCTTGCCCATCGTGGGCGGCCTGTATATTGGGGTCGCTTCACTGTCTCACGCGCCCGTAGCTCAATGGATAGAGTACTGCCCTCCGAAGGCAGGGGTTGCTGGTTCGATCCCAGCCGGGCGCGCCAAAACATGCCTGTTCAGGCTCTCTGTAATTTCGCCGCATCATCGGCACCATCGTTCTCCCGTTTGCAGTAAGATCCCGGCCGATTGGCGGTTATCGGTGTGACGTTTTTCGATCGCGTGTGCATCCGATCCGGCGAAACCTTTCGCTGATCCGGTTCGACGCGCTCGAAGCTCGCTTGAAAACGCCGATTGAACATATCGACCGAAACAACGCATAGCCGCGTCCATCGCGGGCGGCGAGCATCAGATGAGCAAATCACTCCCTGTTCAGATCATCAACGGCCCGGATGGCGCGCCGGCCTTCGTCGTGATTCCGTACGCCGACTACGTCGCGCAGCAGCGCGTCACGCGCGACCCGGTTCCGCACGAGGTCGTGACGCGCGCCGTGTTCGACGGAAGCTCGCCCGCGCGCGCGTGGCGCGAGTATCTCGGGCTCACGCGGGCCGAGGTCGCGCGGCGGATCGGCATCGGCCGATCTGACTACGCGAAACGGGAAAAGCGCGAGAAGCTGCGCAAGCCGATGCGCAGGAAGGTCGCGGCCGCGCTCGGCATCACGCTGGCGCAGCTCGATTTCTGACGCCAGCGGCTGGCGGGCCACCTGGGCGCATCGACAAAAGCGGGCGTCGGGCGACCTCGGACGGTCGTGATCGACCTTGTGCGGGAACTGCGTCACGCGACCTGCAACGCCCGCAATGCTTCCGGGTGCAGCATGGCCACGCGTAGCAGTGTCCGGGCGGCGCCGGTCGGTTCGCGGCGGCCTTGTTCCCAGTCCTGCAACGTGCGTACCGACACGCCGAGCAACGATGCGAATGCGCTTTGCGACAGGCCGACTTTCTCGCGTGCGAGCACGGCAGCGGTGGGCCGCACCCGCGTGACGCGAGCTGCTCGCCGGGCCTTCATGTCGCCGACCGACTTCAGCAGATCTGCCTGAAACCGTTCGAGTTCCTTATCCATTTTCAATCTCCTCGCGCAGTCGGTTGAGAAACTGCGCCGGCAGCGCGTCGAATTTCGCTTTCGTGTACACGATCAGCAGCCAGAGGCATTCGTCGTCGAGCACGTTGTAATAGATCACGCGTGTACCGCCGCGCTTGCCCATCCCGGCGCGCGACCAGCGGATCTTGCGAAGCCCGCCGGTGCCGGGAATAACGTTGCCGGCAAGCGGGTGGTTAGCGAGCAAGTCGATGAACGCTTCGCGCTCGCCGTCGTGCCAGATGTCTGCGGCATATCGCTGAAAGACTTCCGTTTCGATAACCGTATACATGGGCGATCATACGGCATTGCCGTATTGATGGGGAGTCGGGAGTGTTTGTTTGCCGTGGGGCTGGACGGTGACGGATGAGCCGGGCCAGCGGAGGTGACCGGGGCGTTCGCGGGCGCAGCGTCGAGCGGATAGGGCGGGTTGACCGCCGCCCCGACCGCGCATCAGCGGCTTCGCGCCGAATGTTTTTTCCCGTGCGTGGCGACTCGGTTTGATGCACGAGTCGCCAGCGTAACGGCGATTGCCGGGACATCGTGCGTTGGACAATGTATGGCACGCGCCCGTTGAGGAAACGTGTCGACGCGATGTTTCCCGGTGCGGTGCGGCTTTGCTCTGCATCGCTCTTCTCTCGTCTCGCCGTTATGCGAGAATCCTCCGCAACGACAACTCCAAGCGTCGATCGCGGCGGCCGTCCGCGCATCGCGCCGACTCCCGATGGCTGCCATCCCGTCTACCTCGACCGCAGTCGATGCCTGCGCGCAGACCGATGCGCAGCGGGCGCTGCTCGCGCGTCTGCACGCGTATTCCCCCGATGATCCGGACGCGTCGCTGCCGTACAGCCGGCGCCTCGCCGAAGCCGAAGGCTGGTCGCACGCGCACGCGCTGGCCGTGATCGACGAATACAAGCGTTTCGCGTTTCTCGCGCAGGCGGCCGGGCATCCGGTCACGCCGTCGGTCGCGGTCGATGCCGCGTGGCATTTCCACCTGCAATACACGCTCGAGTACTGGGACGTGTTCTGTGCCGACGTGCTGCGCGCGCGGCTGCACCACATGCCTGGCACCGGCGCGCCGGACGAGGCTGCCGTGTACGCGCAGCACTATCGCGACACGCTCGACAGCTATCGCCGGCTGTTCGGCTGCGAGCCGCCCGAATCGATCTGGCCACGCCCCGTCGACCGGCCGGCCGACGCGGGAGCGCCTCAGGCGGACACCGCGGCCGGCCCGGCCGTAGCGACGGTGCGCCGCGCGTGGCGCAACCGGCTACCGAAACTCGTGTGGCCCGCGGCCGCCGCGAGCGTCGCCGCGACTTGCGCGTCCGCGCAGGACTTCAACGTGCTGGATTACACGGGGCCGCAGTTTCTCGCGTTCTACATCCCGGCCTGCGTCGCCGCGCTGCTGCTGATCGCGGGCCTGCAACGGATCGAATATCGCTGCCGACGCCGGGGCGCGCATGCTCGCGAAACGCCGTCGAACCTGACCGCCGAGGAGGTCGCGTATCTCGCCGGGGACGAATCGAGGGTCGTGCAGGTCGCGACGCTGTCGCTCATCCATGCGGGCGCGATCGACCTTCGGCTGGCGGGGCGACTGGGGGCGCGCGTGCACAGTGTCGACGCGACGCGCGCCGGCGCATACGCGGACGAATGCGAGTGGCTGGCTGCACAACCGGGTGGGGAGGTCAGCTTTGGCGCGTTCCGGCAGCTTCTGGCGCGTCGTGCCGCCGGATATGCGGACGCGTTGCGCGGGTGCGGCTGGTTCTGGGCGCCGGGCGAGATGCGCGCGGCGTGCATGGCCGCGCGCGGGATTGCGCTGCTGGTGCTCGGCATCGGCGCGGCGAAACTCGCGGTCGGACTGAGCCGGGGGCGGCCGGTCCTGTTGCTCGTCATCTGTATGGCGGCATTTGCGCTCGCCTATCGCATCGTCACGCGGCGCCTGACCGGCTTCGGGCGCGGCGGCCTGACGATGGGCGGGCAGGCGTCGCTTACTGCGTACCGGAACGCGCGCCGCGACGAGCCAGAAACGCCGGACGAATTGCTATGGGCTGCCGCGCTGTTTGGCGCGGGAGCGCTGGCCGGCACCGCGTGGGCCGTGCATTCGAGTGCGTTGATGGAGCCGCCACCGTTGATGCGGGCCGCGGCGGCGCGCGCCGGCGGTTCGAGCGGATCGGGAAGCAGCAGTTGCTCGAGCAACTCGGGGACAAGCTGCTCGTCATCGAGTTCGTGCAGTTCCAGCTCGTGCAGTTCGAGCAGTTGCGGCGGGTGCTCGTCGAGCAACTGAACGCGCGGCCGGTAGCACGCGCCGCGGGCCGGGTGGTGCGGCCCATCGCCCGAACAGCCGCGCGGAATGGGCTCAGATCGCCGCATCGCGGGCGTGCACGCTTCGGTAACCTGTCAATCGACGCTATTCCGTGCCGACCCGGCCGCCCGGGCGCAGTGCGCCTCGCGCAGGCCGGGCCGCGGCCTTGCCCAGCCTGCCATGACGACGCTTGCTTCCGACGTTTCCGTGCCCGTTCAACACGCCGCGACCCTGTGCCAGAACGGACAGTTCGCCGACGCGCTGTCGCTCGTCGCGCCGCTGCTCGACCAGCCGGCGCCGGTCGTTGCGGCGCTGCACGTCGCGGCCGTCAGTGCGCTCGGCATGAACCGGCTGGCCGACGCGGAAGCCTGGTGGCGCCGCGCGATCGGTGCGATGCCGGCGTTCGATCCGCCGTACGACGGCCTCGGCGCGCTGCTCGTGTCGCAGGGGCGCCTGTCCGACGCCGAGGCGCTGCTGCGCCAGCAGCTTGCGTCCGTCACGCCGTCGCGGGCGTCGCACCATCACCGGTTCGGAAAGGTGCTCGAAGCGCTCGGCCGGCTCGATGAAGCCGAACAGGTATTCGGGCAGGCGCTGCTGATCGAGCCGCAGTCCGCCGACGTGCTGACCGATCTCGGCAACGTGCTGCGCGCCCTCGGCCGGCAGGCCGACGCGGAACTCGCGTACCGCCTCGCGATTGCGGTTCGCGCCGACCACGCGCTCGCGCACGCGAATCTCGGTGCGATCCTCGTCGACATGCAGCGGCTGCCGGAAGCGGAAGCGGCCAGCCGACGCGCGATCGCGCTGTGCCCTGATCACCCGGAGGCGCATTACAACCTCGGCGTCGCGCTGCAGAATCTCGATCGTCTGCCCGATGCGGAAGCGGCCTATCGCGATGCGATCCGCTGCCGTCCCGGCCTGCCTCAGCCGCACAACAATCTCGGCTGCGTCCTGCGCGCTCAGGGCCGCCACGACGAAGCGGCGGCCGCGTTCGCCGGCGCACTCGCGCTTGCGCCGCAGATGGCCGAAGTGCACTACAACCTCGGCACGACGTTCGCGCATGCCGGCCGCCACGGCGACGCCGAACGCGCGTACCGCCGCGCGCTCGAGCTGCGCGCCGACTATGACGACGCACGTTTCGGGCTGGCGACGCTGCTGCTCGGCCTCGGCCGGTTCGAGGAAGGCTGGCGGCGCTACGAATCCCGCTACCAGCAATCGACGTTCGTGCATCGCCGCACGCGCGAGGTGCTGCGGTGCGCGCAGTGGCAAGGTGAGTCGCTCGCCGGCAAGACGCTGCTCGTGTGGCAGGAAGACGGCCTTGGCGACATGCTGCAGTTCAGCCGCTATTTCGTGGAGTTTCGGGCGCGACACGCGGCGCGCGTTGTCTTTGCGTGCCAGCCCGCGCTGCATCGGCTGATGGAGACGGTCGACGGCATCGACGAAGTGCTCGATCACGACGCGGCCACGGCGCGTGCGCAGGAATTCGACTGCTGGACGAGCCTGTTGAGCGCGCCGATGCACGCCGGCACGACGCTCGACTCGATTCCGCCGCCGGTGCGGCTCGCACCCGACCCGACCCGCGTCGCGCACTGGCGCGCGCGCCTCGATGCGTTGCCGGCGGGCCCGCGCGTCGGCCTCGTGTGGAAAGGCAATCCGAAGCATCACAACGACGCTCATCGTTCGCTGCCGTCGCTCGCGTTGCTGACGCCGCTGTGGAGCGTTTCGGGCGTGAATTTCGTGAGCCTGCAGAAGGGGCAAGGCGAAGACGAGGCGCGTCAGCCGCCGGGCGGCCTGCCGTTGCTGCATCTCGGCTCCGAGATCGACGATTTCGCGGATACGGCCGCGATCGTCGCGCAACTCGATCTCGTGGTGTGCGTCGACACGTCGACCGCGCACCTGGCTGCTTCGCTCGGCAAGCCTTGCTGGGTGCTGCTGCCGAATCAGGACGTGGACTGGCGCTGGATGCACGACCGCGACGATTCGCCGTGGTATCCCGGCACGGTCCGGCTGTTCCGGAGGGGGCGCGACGACAGCTGGATTCAGTTGGCCGAGCGCATGCGCGGGGCGTTTGCCGCGCATTTCGCGAAGCAGGGAGCGTAGGTCCTCGGCACGGCCCGGCGGCGTTCCGGTCGGCTCGAATAGAGGACGATAGACCGTGTTGTTTCGGCAATGGCGCAGCAGTGCGATGCCGTATTCTCGAAGGTCGCGGGACGGTGTTCCCGGAGACTGGCTCATGTCGAGCATGACCAGTCGGACGCTTAGCTTGCGCGTCAGAGGAGAGACGATGAAAGTCGCAATCATGCAGCCGTATTTCCTGCCGTACATCGGCTACTTTCAATTGATTGAAGCGGTGGACCGGTTCGTAGTCTATGACAACATCAAGTACACCAAAAAGGGCTGGTTCAACCGGAACCGCTTTCTGCAAAACGGCAGCGATGCGCTGTTCAGCATCCCCTTGAAGCGCGACTCTGATTCGCTGGACGTACGCGAACGTGAGGTGTCGCCCGACTACGATCCGGAGAAGCTCTCGGCCCAATTGATGAGCGCCTATGCCCGTGCCCCGTATTTCGAGCAAGGTTTCGAACTGGTGCGATCCGTGATTCCGGCGGATGAGTCGAACCTGTTTCGGTTCATCAGGCGCTCGATCGACGCGGTGGTCGAACGTCTCGACATCGACACACGTGTCGTGGTGTCTTCGTCGATCGACGCCGATCACACTCTGAAGGGACAGGATCGCGTGCTCGCGATCTGTGAATCGTTAGGTGCGACGACCTACGTGAATGCGATCGGCGGCGTCGATCTGTATTCGCGCGACGAGTTCGCCGCGCGCGGAATCGATCTTCGCTTCATCAGGTCGCGGTCTGTCGAATACCGTCAGTTCGGCGCGCCGTTCGTCCCCTGGCTGTCTATCGTGGACTTGCTGATGTTCAATTCAGCAGGCGACGTGAAGTGCATGCTGGCTGAATACGATCTGATCTAGGTATGGTGGTCTGCGCGCCAGGCTGCACAAAAGGAAACGGCCTGCCGTGCGGATGTATCAGAACCCCTTCCAATAGTCGACGAATCCTTCCTTGTAGTGGAACCACGTGGTCTGGAGTTCGCGATTGATTGACGCGACTGTTTCACCGACATGGGAGCCCTTGTCGCGCAGCAGAACCCAGCATTTGGCCTGAGGGCAATAGAGAGACGACGCGTAACCCCATTGCTCCATCAGGATGTTCATGCTCCGGTTGGTGTGAAACGCGGTGTGCACGGGCGGCCGGAGGTAGAACCACTCGGGATCGTTCGGCACGCGCTCGCACACCACGGTGTGGATGATCAGCGCGCCGTCGTGATCGACCATGTCGTTGACGGCATCCAGATCGCTGCGATGCAGCACGTGCTCGAACATGGCCGAATTGATCACGGTCTTGTAACGACCCAGGCTGGACGGATCGATATATCGTCCCGAATGGTCGTCCTGAACGTAAAGATCGAAGATCGGCAGCTCGATACCGTAGTATTTGGCCATGATCCTGCTCAACGTGCCGTATCCTGCGGCGTAATCGACCATGCTGTCCAGACTAATCAGGCCGTTTTTTCCGAGCAGCGCCAGCATCATGGCCTGTTCGGCGTACGGCGGTTGATTGCCTTTCGCTTCGTTGTCCGGATTCTCGATGTAGTGGTGAAACTGCCGGTTCAATTCACCCCATTGGTCTTCCGGCAGCGCCCGGTGCGTTTCGGATTGCACGAAGCCGCAATGCCTGCACTTGCGATAGTCGACCGTGCCGATTGATTTCATGAAGTCGGAAAACGGCGGTTCGGTATACGTCTTCGAGAAGTAGTAGTCGCTTTCGGCGTCGCAAATCATGCATTTCATCTTGGTCACGATCTCTTTCTGCTGATTCATACGATATGCGGCAGTCCGCCGGGTGTCGCTGGCGCACGCACTACAGCGGGCGTTCGAGCAAGATTGCATTCGGCCGCACGTCGGCCGGCACGAAGCCCAATCGCGCGTAGAAATCGCGGGCGCCGGGGTTGTCCGGATGTACTTCGAGGCGGCATCGCGTGAAGCCTCGCGCACGGGCGAGTTCGAAGGTCCTGGCGAGCAGGCGCTCTCCAAGACCGGTGCGACGATGCGTCGGCGAGACCAGGATCAGGGTCACGTACAACGTCAGCGTTGCGTAGTCGTTACAGTAGAACGCGACGAAACCGTGGCAACTGCCGTGCTCGCCGTCCGCGACGAACTCGGCACGCGCCGCCAGCTTGTCGAGGTAGGCGGGTAGCGCGCTGCGGATGAAGTTTGCGTTCCGCTCCTGTTCCTGCTCGATCAGGTCGCGTATCTCATTGAAGGCGACGGCACCAGACATGCGGGGTGGCGACGGAGCCAGATCGCCGGCCGCTGGCGACGTCACGCGTCCTCCGTGACGATCCTCGCGATCCGTTCGACGTCTTCATCGCGCAGCGCCGGGTAGATCGGCAGGCACAGCACACGCTCGGATGCGTGCGCGGCGACCGGCAGCAGTGACTTGTGCGCGGACGGCAACCCGCGATACATCGGAAATTCCGAGATGAGCGGATAGAAATAGCGGCGCACGTAGATGTCATGTGCGCGCAGCTTGTGATAAAGCGCGTCGCGGCTAACCGGATATTCGCTGTCGACGAGGATGGGAAAGTACGAGTAGTTGTGCCGTACGCCGTTGCCGTGTTCGACGCATCGAATGCCGCGCACCCCGCCGAGCCGGTCGCGATACATGGCATCGATATGCGCACGGCGCGCGATCGCTGCATCGACGTGCTGAAGCTGCAGCAAGCCGAATGCCGCGTTGATCTCGCTCATCTTGCCGTTGATGCCGGGCGCAACGACCGTGACTTCGTCGACGAAGCCGAAATTCTTCAGGTGATCGATACGCTGCTTCGTTTTCGCATCGGGGCAGATGATCGCACCGCCTTCGAAGGTATTGAATACCTTGGTCGCGTGAAAACTCAGTACCGAGAGATCGCCATGCCGCAGCAGGCTGCCCGTCGGTGTGTGAACACCGAATGCATGTGCGGCGTCGTAGATCACGCGCAGGTTGTAGTTGTCCGCGATTTTCTGGATCGCGTCGACGTCGCACGGTCGACCATAGCAGTGCACCGGCATGATCGCACTGGTTTGCGGCGTGATGGCGGCTTCGATCTTCGCCGGGTCCAGATTCAGCGAATCGGGATCCACGTCGACGAACACGGGCTTGATGCCGTTCCACAGCAGCGAGTGTGCCGTTGCGACAAACGAATAAGGCGTCGTGATCACTTCGCCGGTGATCCGCATCGCCTGCAGCGCGGTGACGAGCGCGAGCGTACCGTTTGCGAAAAGCGACAGGTGAGGCACGTCGAGGTAATCGCACAGTGCCCGCTCGAACTGCTGGTGAAACGGGCCGCCGTTGGTGAGAACCCGGCTGTCCCAGATCTGCTGGAGGTACGGCATGAATTCGTCGAGCGGCGGCAGGTGCGGCTGCGTGACGTAGAGGCGCTCCGGCAGCAAGGAAGCGACCGATTCGGCCGGAAGGCTGGCTGTCATGATGTCCGGATCCCCTCTTGCGTAAGCGTACGGCGTGGTCGGTCAGGCAGACCGGATGACGGTGTCCGGCATGACGGGCTCGGCGTCGAACGATACAGGCGGTTCGCCGGCACACCAGCGCGCCCACATGGTGCGCCATGCAGCGGATAGACCGACTGCGACCGTCGCGGGCCGGAACGCAGCCGACGCCATGCAGCGTTCGCGCATGGATGCGCGTAAGGCACTCATTCGATCGAGGTCCTTCGTCAGCGCAAGCGCGCGGTCGACGAAATCGTTGGCATCGTTTGCGACGAACTGTTCTAGTCCAAGATGGCTTAGCCACGCTGCGCTGCCGCGGCTCGGCAGTCGGCGTCCGGAGATCGTCACGGTTGGCACGCCCATCCACAGCGCATTGAGCGTCGTGGTCGAGCCGGCGTACGGAAACGTGTCGAGGCACAGGTCGATTTGGTGATGCTGCTGAAGATAGACGGAGGTGCGAGCGCGCGGTCGGAACGCGAGTCGTTGCGGGTCGATTCCCTCACCGGAGAACCAGTCGACGAAGGTGCGTTGATCCTGCTCCTGTCCGATTGCTCCGATCACCATTCGCGAGTGCGGGTCGGCACGCAGCACCCTGGCCCAAAGCGCAATGACTTCCGGACGCAGCTTGTTCAGGCGGTTGAAACTGCCGTAGGTGACATGTCCGGCGTGCAGCGCCGGCAATATGTTGACCGGCGGGCAATTCGGCGGCGGTGAGAACGGTGCGATTGCAGGCAGATGCACGAGTTTTTCGACGAACTGCGAGTCGAGCATGCCGGGCGGCGCGAAAAAACGATCGGTCAGGAAATAATCGATCGCGTTCAGGCCTGTCGTGCCCGGATAGCCGATCCAGGATGCCTGGACCGGCGCCGGTTTGCGGGCGAACGCGGGCAGGCGATTGCGGCCGGTATGGCCCGACAGATCGACCAGGATATCGATTCGATCGAGTCGGATCTTGTCGGCGAATGCGTTGTCGTCGAGCACGGTGACATCGGTCCACGTTTCGGCGCTTTCGCGCAACGTCGCCGTGACGTCGTCCTCCATCAGGTGATTCGAATAGAAGTGCAGCGACAAGCCCGGATCATCCGCCAGATGGCGGACGACAGGGGAGAGATACGAGGCGACTGCATGATTGAACAGGTCGCCGGAGACGAGGCCCACGCGCAGTTTGCGGTCGGGATTCTTCGTATTCGCGTGTGGTGCCGTCTTGATGCGTGCCTCATGCAGTCTTGCGAACGCGCGATGCTCGCGCAGAACTGTCTCGTCGTCGATGGAATCGTCGTGAATCAGGCAGAACAGCAGGCTGCTGTGCGTGATGCTGTCCATCGGGGTGATTTCGACGGCGCGCCGGAACCATTTAATCGCTTCGAGCGATGCACCTTGGTCGAGCAGCAGAAAACCAAGGGCGGAGTGCATCGATGCGACCTGCGGCGCCAATTCGGTCGCGCGGCGACACGCCGCGATCGCTTCGTCGTGGCGACGCAGGCTATGCAGGGTGAGGCCGAGAATCCGGTGGCCTTCCGCGTTGTCAGGCTGGATGCTGATGATGTGGCGGCACTGTGCTTCTGCCTCCGTTGCACGGTCGGCCACACGCAGCGCCTCGGCCAGCAGCGTGCGCGTCATCGCGTCGTCCGGCTGGCGTTCGATCAATTGATACGCGGCATCGATCGTTTCGCGATATCGGCGATCGCGATACAGCGAGACGGTGAGCGCCCGCCAGCTTGCGGCGTCGGTCGGATACGCGGCGACGAGTTCGCGGGCGAGCGCGATCGCGTCGGCGTTGCGTCCCTTGTTGAACAGCGCCGTGTGCGCTTGCAGTTTGCGCGGCGGCACCCGATGAAGAATCGGGCGACCGGCCGCCGGAGTGGCGGGCGCTGCGTCGTTGGCAGGCGGTGTCGCCAGCGCTATGTCGATCGTCGCCGGTGCGGGCGCGGCCGGCGCGGTCGGGAGCATAACCGACGGTGCGGCCATCTGCGCAATCAGGCCGTCGAGTGCGGGGCCGTGCACGCCGCGTTGCTGCGCTATCTCGACTGCAATCCACGCGGCCGGAGTCTGGTCGCTGTGGAACAACGCATTGATGTAGCCGACCCAGTAGTGTCCGTTGTGCGGACTCGTTCCGAGCGCAATCTCGAAGTGCGGAACGGCCGAACCTGGATCGCCGGTGTCGACTTTCAGAACCGCGAGGTTGTAATTCGCATCACCGTGTTCGGGCCGTGCGCCAAGTATCGCTTCATACAACGCCTTCGCATCGTCGATTGCACCGGCGTGGTGGCGCTCGATTGCGTTTTGCAGCACCAGCGCAATATCGTGCTCAAGTTGCTGCTCGGGCGTCTGCGCTGCAATGGATGAATCGGACGAAGGCATGGCGATGGTCACGGGGAATCGATCGCTATCATTATCTGCAGGGTTGCCGTGAACCGATGCACCGAGATGATGCCAAAAGCCGCGTCAGTTTGATTGATGAGCGCGTCCACGGCAGGTCGCCGCGAGCCGACGACGTACCGACCGCAAAAAAAACGCCCGCACAAGGCGGGCGGAGGCGAACGAGCACGCCCTCACATCAGCGCGTAGTTCTTGTTGTCGGGTTGGCGCGCGCGGCCTGGCGCGGCGCCGGATGCGGCTTATCGGCTCGCGACGCTCTGGTACTGGCCGACGGCCTGTACGCGGCCCATCGCGGCCTGGTATTCGTCGGTCAGCGCCTGCTGCGCGCGTTGCGCGTCGGCGAAGATGCGGTCGTTGCTGGTCTGCATGCGGCGGATCGCGGCGATGCCGGCGGGCGGCTGGTCGGCCGCGAGCAACGTGACGAGCGTCCCGCGCGCGTCGACGAGGCGCGCCGCTTCGATCCAGTCGGCCATCGCGGCCGCGTGTTCGATTGCATCGGTGAGCGCGTCGAGTTGCGCGATCAGTTCGGTTTGCTCCATCGTGGCTCTCCTGTCCGGCTGGCGGTCAGCCCTTGTTGTTCGACATCGCGCCGGCGCTGTTCGCGCCGCCGAAGAGCTGCGTCAGGTACTGCGAGTTGCTGTTCATCGTCGCCATCAGCGTATTGAGCGCGGTGAATTGCGCCTGGTACTGGCTGGTCAGCTGCGCCGAGTAGTTCGACAGGGTCGTCTGCTGCTGCGCGACGCTCTTCAGGTCGTTGCTGAGCGCCGTCGTGCGTGCGGCGATCAGCCCGTTCGTTTTCGTGTAGTTCGTGATGTTCGTCGTCAACTGCTCGCCGAGCCCGGTCGTCGAGTTGAACAGCGATGCGACGCCCGTCGGATTGTTCTGCAGTGCGCCGTTAAGCGCCGTGTTGTCGACCTGCAGTGTGCCGTCGGCCTGCAGCGTGACACCGATCGACGCGAGGTTGACCGTAGAGCCGTTGCCGTTCACGCCGCTCGCGACGATCGACGCGAGCGCGTTCTTGACCGTGTTCAGCGTCGAGTCGCCGAGCAGCGGGCCTTGCGACGACGCGCCGGACGTGAAGCTCGACAGCGAGCCCATCGTCGTGACGAGCGTGTTGTAGAGCGTCGCGAAGTTGTTGATCGCGGCGGCCTGGGATTTCGTGTCGGTGGTGACCGTCAGCGTTTGCGGTTGCGTCGCGTTGACGGCGGCGGTGGTCAGGTTCAGCGTGACGCCGGTGATTGCGCTCGTCACGGTGTTGCTCGCGCTCGTGCCGGCGATGCCGTTGATCGTGTACGCGGCGTCCTGGGCGACCGTGCTTTGCTTCCAGGCGGCGGCGCCGTTCGCGGACGTAAAGGTCGACTGGCCGCCCGTCGTGCTGGCCGTTGACGTGACGCCAAGGCTGGACAGGCCGTTGTCGCCGGCCACATTGCTGAGCGCGACGCTGATCGTGTTCGCCGCGCCGGTCGGTGTCGAGCTGAGTACGAGGTGCGCGCCGTCGGTGCCGTTGACGACCGATGCGACGATGCCAGGGTTGCCGGTCGTGTTGTTGATCGCCGCGGCGATGCCGGACAGCGTGTTGTTTGCGCCGTTCACGTCGACCGTGAACGACTTGCTGCCGAGCGACAGCGTCATCGTGCCGGTGCCGAGCGCCGTCGACGAACCGAACGCGGCCGACGACAGCGACTGCGACGTCGCGATCTGCGTGACGCCGACCGAATAGCTGCCGGCCACGGCCCCGGCACCCGCGGTTGCGGTCAGGCCCGTGCCGCTCGCGGTCGCGGTGAAGGTGCTTTGCAGCGAGCCGTTCGACAGCGTCGTGAGGCCGGCCTGGAGGGCGCTCAGCGCGGCCGACAGTGCGCCGTACGCGGAAATCTGGGTGTTGTCGCTGGTCTGCTGCGCGTTGAGCGCGGCGGTCTGACCGGCGGTTTTCGCATTGACGAGCGCCTTCACGAGCGAGTTGACGTCCATCGACGAGTTGCCGGTCGAACCGCTGATGATCGATTGGGCAGCCTGCTGCAGCTGGCTGTTGGCCGAGGCGTTGGCGGAATTGACGGCGGAATTGATCGTCGACATCGTGTTGCTCCGTGCGGCGGATGATCCGTGGAATTCGGGAAGAAGACCTGGCCGCGGGGCAAGGCCCCGCGTGCCAAGTGCTTGCGGCCGGGCCGCGCGTTACGCGGGGCCCGGCCGTGGGTTGCTACGCGATTACTGCAGGAGCTTCAGGACCTGCTGCGGCAGCGAGTTCGCCTGTGCGAGCACCGAGATGCCTGCTTGCTGCAGCACCTGGTTCTTCGACATGTTCGCGGTTTCCTGTGCGAAGTTCGCGTCGGTGATCTGCGACTGTGCCGACGACAGGTCGGTCGATTCAGCTTGCTGCGACGTGGCGATTGCCGTGAAGCGGTTTTGCGCCGCGCCCAGTTGTGCCTGAACGTTGTTCACCGTTTGCAGCGCGTTGTCGATCGACACCATCGCGACGTTCGCACCGCTGACGGTGCTGATGTCGAGGCCCGACACGGTCTTCGGCGTGTTGACAGCGTTGATCTGGGCGATCGCGTTGTTGATTGCCGTGAGTTGAGCGGAGGTCGTGCTGGCGCCGGTTGCGGCGCTCTGCAGCGCCAGTGCGCCGACTTGCGTGCCCGTGCCGGCCGTTGCGTTGGCGCCGAACACTGCTTGCGCGACCGTCGCCGTGATGCTTTGGCCGTTCTGGTCAGAGAACGAATAGCCGCCCTTGCCGTCGGAAATCACGTTGATCGCGGAGATCGTCGCGGTGGCCGACGTATACGCGCCAGCTGCGTCGAGATTCAGGCCCGTCACCGTGCCAACCGTCTGACCCTTCTGCACCAGACCACCGCCGATCTTGGCAGCCGACATGCTTTGGCTCAGGTCCAGCGAAATCGTCTGGCCGACGTTCGCGCCGACCTGGAACGACACGATGCCTGCCGAGCCGTCGAGAATGTTCGTGCCGTTGTACGTCGTTTGCGACGCGACACGGTTCACTTCCTGGATCTGCTGCGCGACTTCCTGTTGCAGTGCTGCCTGGTCGGTCGAGGACATCGTGCCCGTCGACGCCTGGACGGCCAGCTGGCGGATACGCTGCAGGCTGTTCGTCAGCGACGACAGTGCGCTCGATGCCGTTTGAATCATCGACACGCCGTCGTTCGAGTTCGACACGCCTTGGTTCAGACCATTGATCTGCGTCTGCATCCGGGTCGAGATCGCGAGGCCTGCTGCGTCGTCCGCTGCGCTGTTGATGCGCTTGCCCGACGACAGGCGCGTGATTGCCTGCGACAGGGCGTTTTGCGAGCCGCTGAGGTTCTGCTGTGCAACCAGCGAGTTGATGTTGCTGTTAATTCCGAGCATTGAAAATCTCCTGTTTAAGCCGAAAGCCCTGGAAAGCCGTTTTGGCGTCGGCGGAAGCACTCGTTCATTGCTGGCCGCCTCAGAGCAGGATTTCGGCGTACCAAAACAAAACTTGAGGGGCGCGTTGAGATTCGGCCCGATTTTTTATCCTTCTTTGTCATTTCGGACGGACCCCGGCGTGACGCCGGGTTATCGGGGACAGATATCGGTCCGACCACGCAGTCGTGCGCCTGTGCACACGCAATCGACAAAAGGATGGTTTTGTCTGTGATTCCCTGCTATGATGGCGGGCTGAATTGAGATTTCTGCACGCCTTCGCCGTTTTCGGCATGTTTGCTGGCAGTCAAACGCGGCGCTGCACGCGGCTGTGAAGCGTACTCGCGGTGCTTTCCGCCTCTCTTTTCCGGCCTCCGAGGCCGTATTTCCGCTCGTTTCGCCTGTTTGTGGGGACGCTCGGATGGCCGGTGCGTGGCGCTTGGCCGCTACGTTTTTGACCGTTTAAGCAATTTAGGAACGACATGACGACGATTCTTCTGAAAGAAAACGAGCCGTTCGAAGTGGCGATTCGCCGCTTTCGCCGTGCTATCGAAAAAAATGGCCTGATCGCTGAACTGCGCGAACGCCAGTCCTACGAAAAGCCGACCGCAGTCCGCAAGCGCAAGAAGGCAGCAGCCGTCAAGCGCCTGCACAAGCGCCTGCGCAGCCAGATGCTGCCGAAGAAGCTCCACTAAGAGCGTCTTACGGTTCGCCGCGAAACGGCGGAGCGTGCTTCGAAAGAAGCCGCTCCGCCGTTTTGCTTTTGGGGGCCGGGAAAGGCGAGCCGCCGCGTCGCGGTGAGCACGCTCGGCATCGTCATCGCGATGCTAAGCGTGACGGGGATCTACATCGGGTTGAAGAAGCGCCGCGCGTGCGTGCGGGCTGCGCGGTCGGTCGTGCCGGCGCCGGCGCGCGCCGTGCGGTAGCGGACGGCCGGTGGCGGACGGCGGTGGAGGACCGCGGTGGCGCCGCGGGGCAAAGGATGGGCGGCCAGCAGGTGCCGTGCCGCGCCGTCAGCCCGCCTTGAGCCGGCGCGCCGGCTGCTTGCCGCCGAGCGCCGCGCATGGCGCGTGGCACGGGCAGGTGACCTCGTGATCGTTGACCATGCCGGTCGCCTGCATCAGCGCGTAGCAGATCGTCGAGCCGACGAACTTGCAGCCGTACGCCTTCAACGCCTTGCTGAGCGCGTCGGACTGCTCGGTCGACGCGGGCGCGTCGCGGTACGACGGCCACGCGTTCTGGATCGGCGTGTTGCCGACGAACGACCACAGGAACGCGGCGAGCGACCCGTGTTCTTCGCGGATGCGCTGCACGGCGCGCGCGTTGGTGACCGCCGATTCGACCTTTGCGCGATTGCGCACGATGCCGGGGTTCTCCAGCAGCTTCTCAATGCGCTTCGGCGTGAAGCGCGCAACGGCGTCGACATCGAAATCCGCGAATGCGTCGCGATAGCCCGCGCGCTTGTTCAGGATCGTCGACCACGACAGCCCCGCCTGCGCGCCTTCCAGGATCAGCATTTCGAACAGGTGGCGATCGTCATGCGACGGCACGCCCCACTCGGTATCGTGATAGTGAGCGTCCGCTTCAGTCTTCACCCAGTTGCACCGCTGCGACATCGTCTGCCTCGTTTTCAGTGTCGATTCGATCGCGCCAGCATAGCGGAAGCGCTTTTCGCGGGATAGCAGGCCGAACGGCAGATGGGCGCGCGGGGCCGATCCGGTTAAGCTTGGCGCCTGTTCGAATCAGCGGGATGAAGGCATGGCGGCACTACTTTTTGCGATCGGCATCGACGGCGGCGGCACGGGCACGCGCGCGGTGCTGGCCGACCGGCACGGGCGCGAGCTCGCGCAGGGGCGCGGCGGCCCGTCGGGGCTCGGTCTCGGCATCGAGCGCGCATGGGCGTCGATCGGCGCGGCCTGCGCGGACGCGTTCACGCAGGCCGGCTTCGCGTTCGACTGGTCGCAGTGCGCGCTCGGCTGCGGGCTCGCGGGCGTCAACAATGCGGCGTGGCTCGCCGCGTTCCGTGCGCAGGCGCCGCTCGGCGCGCTCGCGATCGAGAGCGATGCGTATACCACCGTCGTCGGCGCGCACGGCGGCGCGCCGGGGCTCATCGTCGCGCTCGGCACCGGCAGCATCGCAGCGGCGCTCGATGCGGCCGGCGCGTGCCGGATCGCGGGCGGCTTCGGTTTTCCATCCGGCGACGAGGCGAGCGGCGCGTGGCTCGGCGTGCGTGCGCTCGCCTATGCGCAACAGGCGCTCGACGGCCGCGTGCCGCGCGATGCATTCGCCGATGCGCTGCTTGCGGAAACGGGGGCGCAGGATCGCGACGCGCTCGTCCAGTGGTCGTGCGATGCGAACCAGACGATCTACGCACGTCTCGCGCCGATCGTGTTCGCACATCGCATGCATCCGGTCGCGGGCGCGCTGATCGCGCAGGCCGGCGACGAGATCGGCAAGATGATCGATGCGCTCGATCCGCAGCAGGCACTGCCGGTCGCGCTGTGCGGCGGGTTGGCGGACGCACTCGCGCCGGCCGTGCCGGCGCGTCACGCCGCGCGGCTGCGCGCGCCGCTCGACGATTCGGCGCACGGCGCGCTGCGGCTCGCGCTGCAGGCGTTGCGGGCGGCGGAAGGCGGCTGAAGTTGGAGTAAGGCGGGGTTGATGGCGCGTTGAAGCAGCACCGAAGGCGGCGGTCGACCGGGAACCATCCGGCGCGCAACCGGGCACGACGTTAAAATGGCCGTTCCGCAGAGCCCTGAGCGCCATCCTTCCGTCCCATGTACAAAGTCATCGCCACCGATCTCGACGGTACCCTGCTGAACAGCGACCACCAGCTCGATCCGTATACGATCGACACCGTCCGCCGGCTCGACCGCGACGGCCTGCAGTTCGTGATCGCCACGGGGCGCCATTACGCGGACGTCGCCGGCATTCGCGACGTGCTCGGCATCCGGCCGTACCTGATCACGTCGAACGGCGCGCGCGTGCATGCGCCGGACGACACGACGATCCACGCGCAGGACATCGATCCCGCGATCGTCCGCGGCCTCGTGCAGCCGGACGTCGTCGGCACGCACGGCCGCGTGATCGTCAACCTGTTCACCGACCAGGGCTGGCTGATCGACCGCGATGCGCCGCACCTGCTGGAATTCCACCAGGATTCGGGCTTCCGGTACGACGTGATCGACATGGCCGCGCACGACGGCGCGGCTATCGCGAAGGTGCTGTACATCGGCGAGCCGGCCGATCTGGCGGTGCTCGCCGAACAGATGCGCGTGCGCTTCGGCGATGCGTTATACGTCACGTACTCGCTGCCCGACTGTCTCGAAGTGATGACCGCGAACGTGTCGAAGGGCCGCGCGCTGCGCACGGTGCTCGCGCGGCTCGGCGTCGACACCGGCCACTGCATCGCGTTTGGCGACAACATGAACGATATCGACCTGCTCGAAACCGCCGGTCACGCGTTCATGATGAACAACGCGAACCCCGACCTGATGGCGCAGCTGCCGCACATCCCGCGGATCGGCAACAACTTCGACGCGGGTGTCGCCCGCCACCTGCGCACGCTGTTCTCGCTCGAGGACAACGTCGCCGCTTCCTGAGCGCCCAGCCCGAGCGCCCAGCCCGAGCGCACTTCCCGAGCGCACTTCCCGAGCGGAAATGAAAAACGGGCGCCCTGGGGCGCCCGTCGAAATTGCCTGCCTCGATATTCTTGGACAGCGTGAGGCTCGCTGCTCTGCTCGCATAACCCCGTAGTGTTTTATTCGCTTGTGCGAGCTGATGACGGCAGCAGGTCGACGGCGTTGTCACGCCCCGCGACCAGCGGGTAGATGATCCCGGCGAGCGCCGCGCCGATGACCGGTGCAATCCAGAACAGCCAGAGCTGGCCGATCGCGTCGCCGCCCACGAACAGCGCGGGGCCGGTCGAGCGGGCCGGGTTCACCGACGTGTTGGTGACCGGAATCGAGATCAGGTGGATCAGCGTCAGGCACAGGCCGATCGCGATCGGCGCGAAGCCTGCCGGCGCGCGCTTGTCGGTGGCGCCGAGGATCACGAACAGGAAGAAGCCCGTCATCACGACTTCGCAGATGAACGCCGCGCCGAGCGAGTAGTGGCCGGGCGAGCGGTCGCCGAAGCCGTTCGTCGCAAAGCCGCTGCCGACGACGTCGAAGCCCGGCTTGCCGGTCGCGATCAGGTACAGCACGAATGCGCCGAGCGTCGCGCCGACCACCTGCGCGACGATGTACGGCACGAGGTCGCGTGCCGGGAAGCGGCCGGCGACCGTCAGGCCGACGCTCACCGCCGGATTCAGGTGGCAACCCGAAATGTGGCCGATTGCGAATGCCATCGTCAGCACGGTCAGGCCGAAGGCAAGTGCGACGCCGGCAAAGCCGATGCCGAGGCCCGGAAAGGCGGCGGCCAGCACGGCGCTTCCGCACCCGCCGAGCACCAGCCAGAACGTGCCGAATGCCTCTGCAGCGAGACGCTGAGAAAGATTCATGTAAGGACCTTGTTCAAGTAGGTTGAAGACAACCGGACGACACGACGGATTTATTCCGCCGCCCGGAATTGGTCTGGATTATAGGAAATGAATCGGGTCCGGGAGGGTCAACGATTGTTAAATTTGAATGGCTGACGAATGCCTTTTATTAGAATAAGTCCGCATTCTCGATATAGTCGAATTGGTTAAAGATGACAGCATTTATTTCGAAGGGTAGGGCGGCAGTGCGGATGGCGTAACGGATGTTGGTGTCCCGGCCGGATTCGCCGGGGCCGCATCATCGAAAAGGGGAGTCAAAAAATGTCTCAATACGCGAAACTCAAGGCGCAGATCGCCGATCTGCAGGCCCAGGCGGACGATGTGCGCCGCCAGGAAGTGGCGACGGTGATTGCGGAAGTCCAGCAAAAGATTGCCGAATATGGGCTGACTGCCCAGGATCTGGGCTTCGCGGAGCGAGCGAAGCGCGGGCGCCCGCCGAAAAAGGCGCCGCTGCCGCCGAAATACCGCGATCCGAAGTCGGGCGCAACCTGGAGTGGCCGTGGCAAGCCGCCGAACTGGATCGTCGGGAAAAACCGCGATCGTTTCCTGATCGAATGATCGACAGCCAAAAAGAAAGAGCCGCATCGACGATGCGGCTCTTTTGTTTTGCGCGCCGATTTCGGCGCGAATTTTACGGAATATTTCCGCGTGGATTTCCGCGTCAGGCGCCTGCGACCCGGCGCAATGCCGGTTGCCTGGTCGCCGTGCAAAGCGATTCGTAAGTTTCGACATAACGCTGCGCCATCGCCTTCGAGCTGAAACGCGTGTCGAAACGTTCGCGGATTGCGGTGCGCGACAGGCTGTCGATCCGGTGCAGCGCGCCGACCGCGCCCTGCACGTCCTCGACGATGAAGCCGGTCACGCCGTCCTCGATCACTTCCGGCACCGAGCCGCGGTTGAACGCGACGACCGGCGTGCCGCAGGCCATCGCCTCGATCATCACGAGGCCGAACGGCTCCGGCCAGTCGATCGGGAACAGCAGCGCCTTCGCGCCGGACAGGAACGCGGGTTTCTGCGCCTCGTTGATCTCGCCGATGAATTCGACATGGGCCTCGCCGAGCAGCGGCTCGATCACTTCCTTGAAATAGTCGGCGTCGGCCTTGTCGACCTTCGCGGCGATCTTCAGCGGCAGCCCGCTTTGCGCGGCGATCCGGATCGCGGTGTCGACGCGCTTTTCAGGGCAGATCCGGCCGAGGAACGCGAGGTATTCGGGTTTCACGCCCGGCTGCGGCGTGAGCAGCGTGTCGGGCAGCCCGTGATACACGGTGCCGGCCCACGCGGCCTGCGGCAGCGGCTTGCGCTGGTTGTTCGAGATCGACACGACCGGCGCGTCCGGGAACGCGTCGAACACCGGCTGCAGCTCCGGCAGGTCGAGGCGGCCGTGCAGCGTCGTCACGTACGGCGTGTCGAGGCGCGACATCAGCGGGAACGGCAGGTAGTCGAGGTGGAAGTGCAGCACGTCGAATTCGTGCGCGACACGGGCAACCTGCTCGAGGAGCCGCATATGGGGCGCCATCGAATCGCGGATCGACGGGTCGAGCCGCAGCGCGCGCGGCCAGGCCGCCTCGAGACGGGCCGACGTGACGGAGTCGCCGCTGGCGAACAGCGTCACGTCGTGGCCGAGTTCGACGAGCGCCTCGGTGAGGTAGGACACGACACGCTCGGTGCCGCCGTAGAGTTTCGGCGGGACGGCTTCGTAAAGCGGCGCGATCTGGGCAATTCGCATGGGTGTTCTCCGGTGTCGATCCGCGTGGGCGCCTTGGTGCCGATACGGATCCCATACTGGGTTGCGGAACTCGCCGACGCACGCGGTTGGCGGTACGTGGCCGGGCCCTGGGCGGGGTGCGCGGGGCGCCGGACGGCAAGCTGCGGGGCGGGCCGGCACGGCTCGCGCCGCCGCCCATTGGAGTCCATTATCGATATCGCACTGAGGGGTTCGAGTGTTTTTTCAAACACTTAAGGCTTGTTACACGATGAAATACGCGAAAACCCCGAGAAAAAGGGTGCGGAAACAAAAATGGAGGTAGACGCAACTATTGTTGCGCTATCGTGAAAAACCACTATAATTTTTACCGATCCGATTGCCGGCAGCCCTGCCGGCAAGCCTTTCGCCACCGCGCGGCGGCCATCGGTCCCATCGCAGCCGAATTCGCGTTGCAACCCGCTTTTCCAATTGGCCCCTTTCAATTCGCCTTGTCGGAAAAATTCCTACACGGTTTACAGACAAATCCTGCGCGGCATACGCCACTTCGCTGATACCGACATAAATGCCGTTTGGCCAAAATTCGCCCTGTAAGACTATAAACGAGCCGACCGAGCGCCAAGAGCGCCCCGATCGAGCAAACGTTGTCATAACACGAATGGCCAAAGCAAAGCTCTTTAACGGGGGAATCATGGGCGCTACCAGCGAAATGCTCAGTGAGATCAAAGAGGTCAACCTGTCGTACCTCCTCCTCGCGCAACGACTGCTGCGGGAAGACAAGGCGATGGGCATGTTCCGCATGGGCGTTTCCCAGGAACTGGCCGACGTGCTCGCGAACCTCACGCTCGCACAGACCGTGAAGCTCGCCGCGTCGAACCAGATGCTGTGCCGCTTCCGCTTCGATGATCACGCGCTGCTGTCGTCGCTTGCCGACAAAGGCCGCAGCGATGTCGTCGCGCACGCCCACTCGGCCATCCTGATGGCCGGGCAGCAGGTCGAAGGCGTCCGCTGATCCATCCCGCCTTGCGTTTGTCCCGGCGTGCCGCGCCGGCCGGCAGCGTATTGGCCACCCATCCGAACCACGTCAAGCGGACAGTTTTCACCATGGCAAGCAAAAGCGTCGTGATCGAGGTGAAGGAAATCACCCTCGCCATCGAACTGATCGAACTGGGCGCCCGGCTGCAATTGCTGGAAGCGGAGACGAGCCTGTCGCGGGACCGTCTGATCAAGCTGTACAAGGAACTGAAGGGCGTGTCGCCGCCGAAGGGGATGCTGCCGTTCTCGACCGACTGGTTCATGACGTGGCAGCCGAACATCCACTCGTCGCTGTTCTACAACATCTACCGGTTCATGCAGGATCATGGCCGTTGCGAGCCGATCCAGTCGATCGTGAAGGCGTACCGGCTCTATCAGGAGCACGTGAACCTGTCCGGCGACGAGGCCGCGCTGAGCCTCACGCGCGCCTGGACGCTCGTGCGCTTCTTCGATTCGGGGATGCTGCAGATGACCCCGTGCACGCGCTGCGGCGGTCACTTCGTCGCGCATGCGCATGATCCGCATCAAGGTTTCGTCTGCGGCCTGTGCCAGCCGCCGTCGCGCGCGGGCAAGACGCGCAAGGCCGCCGCCGCGCGCGCCGAACTGGCCGCCGCAGCCGCCTGAGCGCCGGGCCGGGCAGGGCCGGGCGGGGCGCGAGCGGCCGCTTCGGGCCGCGCGAATCGTCTGCGAATTGCTGGTAAACACCGTCGGGCCGCCGCCGGGCGGCCGCGAAAGTTTTCCTGCCGACTGCCGTAAACCTGTTTAACGGCGGTCTCCCCGCCGGTCTTTCGTGAGGGACAGGCAGTGCTGATTATCGTGGGAACACTCGTGACGATGTTGTCCGTCTTCGGCGGTTATGCGCTGGCAGGCGGGCATCTGGCCGCATTGATCCAGCCCGTCGAGATCCTGATGATCGTCGGCGCCGGTGTCGGCGCATTCATCCTCGGCAACGGCGGCAAGACCATCAAGGCGACGGTGCGCGTGCTGCCGACGCTCTTCAAGGGCTCGAAATACACGAAGGATCTCTATATGGAGCTGATGGCGCTCCTGTACGTGCTGCTCGCGAAGGCACGCAAGGAAGGCACGCTGACGCTCGAGGCCGACATCGACGATCCGGAAAAGAGCCCGATCTTCACGCAATACCCGAAGATCCTCGCCGATCGCCACATCGTCGAATTCCTGACCGACTACCTGCGCCTGATGGTGGGCGGCAACATGAACGCGTTCGAGATCGAGAGCCTGATGGACGAGGAGATCGAGACGCACCACGCGGAAGGCGAAGGCCCCGCGCACGCGCTGATGCGCGTCGGCGACGCGATGCCGGCGTTCGGCATCGTCGCGGCCGTGATGGGCGTCGTGCACACGATGGCGTCCGCCGACAAGCCGCCCGCGGTGCTCGGCGCGATGATCGCGCAGGCGCTGGTCGGCACGTTCCTCGGGATCCTGCTGTCGTACGGGCTGATCGGGCCGCTCGCGAGCCTCGCGGAGCAGCGCGTCGCCGAGTCGACGAAGATGTTCCAGTGCATCAAGGTGACGATCCTCGCGACGCTGAACGGCTATGCGCCGGCGATTGCCGTCGAGTTCGGCCGCAAGGTGCTGTTCTCGACCGAGCGGCCGTCGTTTTCCGAGCTCGAAGAGCATGTGCGCCGCGTGAAGGCGAAGTGACGCGGAGCATCCCATGAGCAAAAGCAAGGATCGCGCAATCGTCGTCAAGCGGGTGGCCCCGGCGAAGAAGGGCCACCACGGCGGCGCATGGAAGCTCGCGTATGCGGACTTCATGACCGCGATGATGGCGTTCTTCCTGCTGATGTGGCTGCTGAGCTCGGTCACGCCGGTCCAGTTGAAGGGGATCGCCGAATACTTCAACACGCCGCTGAAGGCCGCGCTGTTCGGCAGCGGCGACCGCAATTCGCAGGACTCCAGCATCATCAACGGCGGCGGCCGCGACCTGTCGAGCGTCGACGCCGGCACGCTGCGCCGCACCGACGGCACGACGTCGCTCGCCGATCGCGTCGCGAAGCCGGTCGACGAGCATGCGCAAGCGCAGGCGCAGGGTGCGCTGGAGCGGCTCGAGCAGGCGCGCCTGCACGACCTGCAGATCAAGCTGATGGCCGCGATCGAGGCCAACCCGACGCTGCGCCAGTTCAAGCAGCAGATCCGCATCGATTCGACGCTGATGGGGCTGCGCATCGAGATCGTCGATACGCAGAAGCGGCCGATGTTCGCGATGTCGAGCGACCACGTCGAGCCGTACATGCGCGACATCCTGCGCGAGATCGGCAAGACGCTGAACGACGTGCCGAACCGGATCATCGTCCAGGGCCACACCGACGCCGTGCCGTACGCGGGCGGCGAGGGCGGCTACAGCAACTGGGAGCTGTCGGCCGACCGCGCGAACGCATCGCGCCGCGAGCTGATCTCCGGCGGCATGGACGAGGCGAAAGTGCTGCGCGTGCTCGGCCTCGCGTCGACGCAGAACCTGAACAAGGCCGACCCGCTCGATCCGGAAAACCGCCGGATCAGCGTGATCGTGCTGAACCGCAAATCCGAAGAAGCGCTGATGCGCGACGACGCGACGGCCACGACGCTGTCGGCCGACGCGGCGGGCTCGAAGCTGCTTGCGCAGCAGCTCGGCGGCCCGTCGCCGGCCGCGCGTCCGATAGTCGCGAGCGCCGTCGCCGTGGCGCCGAAACCCTGACGTTTCCCAGATTCCGAGACAGACATGATCCGAACCATTCTCGCCATCGACGACTCCGCGACCATGCGTGCGCTGCTGCAGGCAACGCTTGCGCAGGCCGGCTACGACGTGACGGTGGCGCCGGACGGCGAAGCCGGCTTCGACATGGCCGCGACCGCGCCGTACGACCTGGTGCTGACCGACCAGAACATGCCGCGCAAGAGCGGGCTCGAGGTGATCGCCGCGCTGCGCAAGCTGACCGCCTATACAGACACGCCGATCCTCGTGCTGACGACCGAGGGCAGCGATGCTTTCAAGAACGCCGCACGCGACGCGGGCGCGACGGGCTGGATCGAGAAGCCGATCGACCCGGCCGTGCTGGTCGACCTGGTCGCGACGCTGTCCGAGCCGGCCGCCTCCTGACATGAACGCGACGAATCCAACCGGTGACCGGGCATGACTCTCGATATCACTCAGTTCTACCAGACATTTTTCGACGAAGCGGACGAGCTGCTCGCGCAGATGGAGCAGTTGCTGCTGAACCTCGACGTCGGTTCGCCCGACCCCGAGGATCTGGCCGCGATCTTCCGCGCCGCGCATTCGATCAAGGGCGGCGCGGCGACGTTCGGCTTTTCCGCGCTGACGGATACGACGCACATCCTCGAATCGCTTCTCGACCGCGCGCGCAACCATGAGCTGACGCTGACCAAGGAAATGGTCGACGCGTTCCTCGAGACCAAGGACGTGCTGTCCGACCAGCTCGTCGACTACCGGGCGAGCGCCGAACCGGACGCGGCGGCTGCCGCGACGATCTGCGCGAAGCTCGAACGGCTGAAGGCCGAGAGCGCCGCGGGCGCGCCGGCAGCGGCGGCTGCGCCTGCGCCCGCGGCGCCGGTCGCTGCCGCGGTCGTCGCCGTCGCACCGGCCGTGGAGCCCGCCGCCGGCGGCGATCGCGCGCCCGATCACGTGGTCGAGCAGGCCGTCGCGGCCGCGCATCCGGCGGCCGACGCAGGCGTTGGCGGCCCGCACCTGAAGATCACGCTCGTGGGCGTGGACGCGAAGGACCAGGCGCTGCTCACCGAGGAACTCGGCAACCTCGGCCGGATCGCCGGCCGCGAGGAAGCGGGCGCCGACCTGACGCTGTGGCTCGAATCGGACGTGCCGTCCGACGATATCGTCGCCGTGTGCTGCTTCGTGATCGACGAAAGCCAGATCCGCATCGCGCACGGCACGGCGCCGGCCGCGCAAGCTGCGCCGGCCGTCGCGGAACCGGCTGCCGAACCGGCCGCCGCCGCACAACCCGCGCGCGTCGAGGTGTTCGCCCCGCCGGCCGTCGCGCCGCAACCGGCCGCACCGGCGCCCGCTCCCGCCGAGCCGGTCGCCGCCGCGCAGCCGCAGCAGCAACCGCAGCAACCGCAGCAGCCGCAGGCCGAACCCGCGACACAGGCCGCCGCGCATCACGACGACAAGCGCGCGCGCCCGGCCGCCGCGGCCGCATCGGGCGCCGAAGGCAGCTCGATCCGCGTCGGCGTCGAGAAGGTCGACCAGCTGATCAACCTGGTCGGCGAGCTCGTGATCACGCAGGCGATGCTCGCGGAGACGGCGACCGCGTTCGATCCGGCGCTGCACGATCGCCTGTTCAACGGGATGGCGCAGCTCGAGCGCAACGCGCGCGACCTGCAGGAAGCCGTGATGTCGATCCGCATGATGCCGATGGACTACGTTTTCAGCCGCTTCCCGCGCCTCGTGCGCGACCTCGCCGGCAAGCTCGGCAAGCAGGTCGAGCTCGTCACGTTCGGCCAGGCGACCGAGCTCGACAAGAGCCTGATCGAGCGGATCATCGATCCGCTCACGCACCTCGTGCGCAACAGCCTCGACCACGGGATCGAAACCGTCGACAAGCGCGTCGCCGCCGGCAAGGACGCGGTCGGCCAGCTGGTGCTGTCGGCCGCGCATCACGGCGGCAACATCGTGATCGAGGTGAGCGACGACGGCGCGGGCCTGAACCGCGAGCGAATCCTCGCGAAGGCCGCGAAACAGGGCATGCCGGTGTCCGACAACATCAGCGACGAAGATGTGTGGAACCTGATCTTCGCGCCGGGCTTCTCGACCGCCGAGACGGTGACCGACGTGTCGGGCCGCGGCGTCGGGATGGACGTCGTGAAGCGCAACATCCAGTCGATGGGCGGCCACGTCGAGATCACGTCGCTGGCCGGCCGCGGCACGACCACGCGGATCGTGCTGCCGCTGACGCTCGCGATCCTCGACGGGATGTCGGTGAAGGTCGGCAACGAGATCTTCATCCTGCCGCTGAACTTCGTGATGGAGTCGCTGCAGCCGTCGAACGACGATATCTACACGGTCGGCAACGGCGAGCGCGTGGTGCGGGTGCGCGGCGAATACCTGCCGCTGGTCGCGCTGCACGAGGTGTTCTCGGTCGAGGACGCGCGCACCGACCCGACCCAGGGGATCGTCACGATCATGGAAACCGAGGGGCGCCGCTTCGCGATGCTGATCGACGAGCTGGTCGGCCAGCAGCAGGTGGTCGTGAAGAACCTCGAAACCAACTACCGCAAGGTGCACGGCATCTCGGCGGCGACCATTCTCGGCGACGGCAGCGTCGCGCTGATCGTCGACGTCGCGGCGCTGAACCGCGAAACCCGTGCGATGCACGGCGCCCGTGCCGGCGCCGAGCTCGCGATGTTCTGACTCTCGCCATTCAACTGATTGGGGGCAAACGTGTCTGCTGAAGTCCAAATGATCAATCCGGCCGCGGCGAACGCGGCAACGAGCCGCCGCGACGCGGCGCAGGGCGATGCGGCGGGGCAGGAATTCCTCGTGTTCACGCTCGGTGACGAGGAATACGGGATCGACATCCTGAAGGTGCAGGAAATCCGCGGTTACGACAGCGTCACGCGCATCGCGAACGCGCCGGAATTCATCAAGGGCGTGATCAACCTGCGCGGGATCATCGTGCCGATCGTCGACATGCGGATCAAGTTCCATCTCGGCCGCGTCGAGTACGACCACCAGACCGTCGTGATCATCCTGAACATCGCGCATCGCGTGGTCGGGATGGTGGTCGACGGCGTGTCGGACGTGCTGACGCTGCAGACCGACCAGATCATGCCGGCGCCGGAATTCGGCGCGACGCTGACGACCGAGTACCTGACGGGCCTCGGCACGGTCGACGGCCGGATGCTGATCCTGATGGACATCGAGAAGCTGATGTCGAGCCGTGAAATGGCGCTGATCGAGACGCTCGGCGGATAAGCGCGCCGCGCGCGCAGGAATTTCGGGAGAATCTGCAATGTTGCATAACTGGTCGATCCGCACGACGCTCACGGCGGTCGGACTCATCCTCGTGGCCCTCGCCGCGGCCGTCGGCGGGCTCGGCCTCTACGCGCTCAATCACGCGAGCCGCGCGCTCGACGAGATCGCGCACGTCGACCTGCCGGCGATCCATACGCTCGACGACACGTCGTCGTACCTGCTGCGCGCGCGCCTGTCGCTCGACCGCTTCCGTTCGCTGACGGAAGCCGGCAACACGGCCGACGCCGGCAAGGTGCTCGACCGTGGGCTGGAGCTGTACGCGAAGTCGAACCAGAACTGGCAGGCGTTCCAGTCGATGCCGAAGCTCGGCGTCGAGCAGGCGCTCGTCGACGAGCTCACCGCACGCTACACGACGATCGTGAAGGAAGGCGTCGAGCCCGAATTCGCGGCCGCGCGTGCGGGCGACATGGCCGCGTACCGCGCGATCGCCGAGACCAAGATCAGCCCGTTGTTCGTCGCGTACGACCAGGCGGCAGCGGCCGTGGTCGCGTCGCTGCAGAAGCGCGCGGAAGAACGCCAGGCCGCCACGCAGTCGCGGATCTCGATGATGGTCGCGCTGATCGCGGCCGGCATCGCGATCGCGTTCGTCGTCGTGATCGCGATCCGCTTCGTGCTGCGCGGGCTGATCGTGAAGCCGATCGAGGATGCGATCGAGCACTTCGAGCGCATCGCCGGCGGCGATCTCACGCAACCGGTGAACGTGTTCAGCACGAACGAGATCGGCCGCCTGTTCGGCGGCATCAAGCGGATGCAGGACGCCGTCACGACGATGGTGCAGGCCGTGCATCGCGGCACCGAGTCGATCGACGTCGGCGCGCGCGAGATCGCGACCGGCAACATCGACCTGTCGCAGCGCACCGAGGAGCAGGCCGCGTCGCTGCAGGAAACCGCGTCGAGCATGGAGCAGCTGACCGGCACCGTGCGGCAGAACGCGGAGAACGCGCGGCAGGCGAGCCAGCTCGCGGTGAACGCGTCGGACATCGCGACGCAGGGCGGCGAGGTGGTCGGCCAGGTCGTGTCGACGATGCAGGACATCGCGGCGAGCTCGGGCAAGGTCGTCGACATCATCGGCACGATCGAGGGCATCGCGTTCCAGACCAACATCCTCGCGCTGAATGCGGCCGTCGAAGCCGCGCGGGCCGGCGAGCAGGGCCGCGGCTTCGCGGTGGTCGCGGGCGAGGTGCGCTCGCTCGCGCAGCGCAGCGCGAGCGCCGCGAAGGAAATCAAGCAGTTGATCGGCGATTCGGCCGGAAAGGTCGACAGCGGGTCGGCGCTCGTCGCGCGCGCGGGCTCGACGATGGACGAGATCGTGCAGGCCGTGCGCCGCGTGACCGACATCATGGGCGAGATCAGCGCCGCGTCGGAAGAGCAGTCGACCGGCATCGAGCAGGTCAATCGCGCGGTCGGCCAGATGGATTCGGTCACGCAGCAGAACGCGGCGCTCGTCGAGCAGGCCGCGGCCGCGGCCGCGTCGCTCGAGGAGCAGACGCGCCAGATGAAGGCGATCGTGTCGGGCTGGCGCGTGGCGGGCGGCATCGTGCTCGCGCCGGCGCGCGGCGTCGTGCGGCCGGTCGCGCATGAACCGGCGCTGCCGTCGGCGCCGCGTCACGACGCGGCGCCGGTCGCCGCGCTGCCGGCACCGCCGGCCGCCGCGCAACCGGCACGGCGCGCCGCGCCGGCGTCGCGTGCTGTCGCGTCGGCTGCCTCGGGCGCGGGCCACGAACCGAAGCGCGCGGCCGATGCCGGCGCGCGTGCGCGGAAGGACGCGCCGGCTTCCCGCGGCGACGCCGCGGGCGGCTACGGACCGCGTCTCGCGAAGACGGCCGCACCGGCGGACAAGCCGGCCGCGAAGCCCGCGCTCGTGCGCCCGGCGCTGAACGGCGAGAAGCCGGCGCTGGCCGCGGCCGGCACGTCCGACGACGACTGGGAGACCTTCTAAACCATGCCGCACGCGCGCGCACCGTTTCGACCCGATGCACCGGATGCCTCGCCTCGCGCGGGCGAGCCGGGGCGCGACTTCGCGTTCACAGGCGCGGATTTCGCACGCATCCGTGCGCTGATCCACCAACGCGCGGGGATCTCGCTGTCCGAGCACAAGCGCGACATGGCGTACAGCCGTCTCGCGCGGCGGCTGCGTGCGCGCGGCCTCGACACGTTCCGCGAGTACCTCGACCTGCTCGAGCAGGAAGACGATCCGCTCGAGTGGGAAGCGTTCATCAATGCGCTGACGACGAACCTGACCGCGTTCTTCCGCGAGTCGCACCACTTCCCGATCCTGTCGGATTTCGTGAAGGGGCGGCCGGCGCCCGTGTCGGTATGGTGCTCGGCGGCGTCGACCGGCGAGGAGCCTTATTCGATCGCGATCACGCTGATCGAGGCGCTCGGCGAATCGGCGGCGCGCGGCGCGTCGATCCTCGCGACCGATCTCGACACGCAGGTGCTCGCGAAGGCGGAAGCCGGCATCTATACGTACGACCAGGTCAAGCACCTGGCGCCGGAGCGGCTGAAGCGCTTCTTCCTGAAGGGCACCGGCGCGCAGGCCGGCCGCGTGAAGGTGCGCCCCGAGCTGCGCGCGATGATCCGCTTCGAGCAACTGAACCTGACCGATGCGGACTACGGAATCGCGAAGCCGTTCGACGCGATCTTCTGCCGCAACGTGATGATTTATTTCGACAAGCCGACGCAGGGGCAGGTGCTGTCGCGCTTCGAGCCGCTCGTGAAACCGGGCGGGCTGCTGTTCGCCGGCCATTCGGAAAATTTCACGTATGTCACGCAGGCGTTCCGGCTGCGCGGGCAGACGGTGTACGAACTGACACGCGACGCCGCGCAGGGTGCGCGGCCGCGTGGCGCGCAGGCGCCCGCGGCGGCGGCGATGCCGTCGCCCGTGCGTGCGCGGGCCGCGGGCACGGCGCCCGTCTATGGAGATCGCGGATGAGCGCACTGCCGATCGCGACCAATCGCTACTTCGACAGCCACTTCGGCCGTCCGGGCGTGAAGCTGCTGCCGAACGAGTTCTACACGACGTCCGAGGACATGGTGCTGATGACCGTGCTCGGCTCGTGCGTCGCCGCGTGCCTGCACGATCCGTTCGCGGGCATCGGCGGGATGAACCACTTCATGCTGCCGGACGACGGCGCCGATCCGGGCGCGGCCGCGTCGGAGTCGATGCGCTACGGCGCGTATGCGATGGAAGTGCTGATCAACGAGCTGATCAAGGCCGGCGGGCGCCGTGAGCGCTTCGAGGCGAAGGTGTTCGGCGGCGCGGCCGTGCTGGCCGGGATGACGACGATCAACATCGGCGATCGCAACGCGGATTTCGTGCGCCGCTACCTCGCGCTCGAACGCATCCGCATCACCGCGGAAGACCTGCAGGGTGTCCACCCGCGCAAGGTCGCGTTCATGCCGAACACGGGGCGCGCGATGGTGAAGAAGCTGCGGCTGCAGGTGCCGGGCGTTACCGAACGCGAAGCCGCGCTCGCGCGCGAGGCCGATCGCGCCCGCGCCGCACGGCCGCGCGCGCATGTCGAGCTGTTCGCGGCGAAGCGGCCGGCCGCTCCGCCGCCGGCGCGACCGCGCATCGAGCTGTTCGGCGCGCGCGGCGCGACGCCGGGCGGCAGCGCGGGCAGTGCAGGCGGCGGGCGGGCGGCGAACCCGCACGTCGGGGGCCCGCATGCGGCGAACCTATCGAGAAAGCAGGAGGCATGACCGCAGTGCAGAAGATCAAAGTATTGTGCGTCGACGATTCGGCGCTGATTCGCAGCTTGATGACGGAGATCATCAACAGCCAGCCCGACATGACGGTGTGCGCGACCGCGCCCGATCCGCTCGTCGCGCGCGAGCTCATCAAGCAGCACAACCCCGACGTGCTCACGCTCGACGTCGAAATGCCGCGCATGGATGGGCTCGATTTCCTCGAGAAGCTGATGCGCCTGCGGCCGATGCCGGTCGTGATGGTGTCGTCGCTGACCGAGCGCGGCTCGGAAATCACGCTGCGCGCGCTCGAACTCGGCGCGGTGGATTTCGTCACGAAGCCGCGCGTCGGGATTCGCGACGGGATGCTCGACTACGCGGAAAAGCTCGCCGACAAGATCCGCGCGGCGTCGCGCGCGCGCGTGCGCCAGGCGCCGCAGCCGCAGGCCGCCGCGCGCACGGGGGACAGCCAGCCGGCCGCGCCGATGATCAACAATCCGCTCGTCAGTACCGAGAAGCTGATCATCATCGGCGCATCGACGGGCGGGACCGAGGCGATCCGAGAGGTGCTGACGCCGCTGCCGCCGGATGCGCCGGCCGTGCTGATCGCGCAGCATATGCCGCCCGGCTTCACGAAATCGTTCGCGCAACGGCTGAACGGCCTGTGCCGGATCGCGGTGAAGGAAGCCGAGCACGGCGAGCGCGTGCTGCCGGGGCATGCGTACATCGCGCCGGGCCATGCGCACCTGTTGCTCGCGAGAAGCGGCGCGAACTATATTGCGCAACTGTCGGACGAGCCGCCGGTGAACCGGCACCGCCCGTCGGTCGACGTGCTGTTCCGCTCGGCGGCCACGCACGCGGGCAAGAACGCGATCGGCGTGATCCTCACCGGGATGGGCCGCGACGGCGCGGCCGGCCTGCTGGAAATGAAGCGCGCGGGCGCCCACACGTTCGCGCAGGATGAAGCAAGCTGCATCGTGTTCGGGATGCCGCGCGAGGCGATCGCGCTCGGCGGCGCGGACGAGATCGTGCCGCTCGCCGAGATGAGCCGCCGCGTGATGGCGCGACTGTCGACGATGGGCGACCGCGTGCAGCGCGTTTGAATGGAATGCCACGGGGCGCGTGCCACGATACGCATCCCGACGGAAACGAATCTGGAAAGGAACGACGATGGACAAGAGCATGAAAATCCTGGTGGTGGACGATTTCCCGACGATGCGCCGGATTGTCCGCAACCTGCTCAAGGAACTGGGCTATTCGAACGTCGACGAGGCCGAGGACGGCCTGGCGGGCCTCGCGCGGCTGCGCGGCGGCGGCTACGAGTTCGTGATTTCGGACTGGAACATGCCGAACCTCGACGGCCTCGCGATGCTGAAGGAAATCCGCGCGGACGCGACGCTCACGCACCTGCCGGTGCTGATGGTCACGGCCGAGTCGAAGAAGGAGAACATCATCGCGGCCGCGCAGGCCGGCGCGAGCGGCTATGTCGTGAAACCGTTCACGGCGGCGACGCTCGACGAGAAGCTGAACAAGATCATCGACAAGATGGCGAAGACCGGGAGCTGACGTGAACGAGCCGATCCATGCCGCGCTGACCAGCGCCGGGTTCAGCGCCGACGGCCAGGCCGAAGGCGCCGATTTCGCGAGCGACCGCATCCTCGCGCGCATCGGCCACGTCACGCGCGCGCTGCGCGATTCGATGCGTGAGCTCGGGCTCGACAAGCATGTCGAGCGCGCGGCGGAAGCCGTGCCCGATGCGCGCGACCGGCTGCGCTACGTCGCGACGATGACCGAGCAGGCCGCCGTGCGCGTGCTGAACGCGATCGAGATCGCGAAGCCGATGCAGGAGCGCGTCCAGAACGAGGCCGAGGCGCTTGACGCGCGCTGGGCGCAGTGGTACGCGGCGCCGATCGAGCACGCGGAAGTGCGCGAGCTGATGGACGATACCCGCACGTTCCTGCGCACGCTGCCCGAGTCGACGTCGGCGACCAGCGCGCAACTGCTCGAGATCATGCTCGCGCAGGATTTCCAGGACCTGACCGGGCAGGTGATCAAGAAGATCATGGACATGGTCTACCTGATCGAGCAGCAGCTCCTCACCGTGCTCGTCGAGAACATCGCGCCCGAGCGGCGCGAGCAGTTCGCCGCCACCGCGGCCGCGTTCGCGGCCGAGCAGATGAGCGCGACCGGCAGCCCCGAGTCGCTGCTGAACGGCCCGCAGATCGCGCCGGAAGGCAAATCCGACGTGGTCCAGGACCAGGGGCAGGTCGACGACCTGCTCGCGAGCCTGGGCTTCTGACGCTGCCGCATCGCATCGGCGCGCCCCGTCTCGCGGGGCCGCCCGATGTGCGCGTTACGCCGTTCCCGCAACGTTTCCCCGCACTCGCCGCACCCGCGCGGTGCGTCGAATTGACACTTCGACACCCTCAGCAGGCATACTACGTGTCAGCAGCAACGTAGCGTCATTCGTACAATTCATATGTTGGCAGGCGGCGCGGGCCCGATGGCGGCGCCGCCGGCAACGAAGCCAGTCCCTTGGGGGGGAACGTGAAGCTGAAACGCTTGGGCTGGGCCGTCGCGCACGCGGCGGCTGCAATGGGTGTGCTGTGGACCGTCCACGCACACGCGGAACTGGGCGGCGCGCCGATGTCGCCGCCTGCGGACGATCAGGCCGCAATCGCGCGCACGATGCAGCGCGCGATGCGTTCGGCCGACGGCGTGCAGGCAAGCACGGCCGCCTATACCGTCCGCGAGATCACGCTCGGATCGGGCACCGTCATCCACGAATACACGTCGGCCGCCGGCAGCGTGTTCGGCCTCGCGTGGCAAGGCCCGACGATGCCGGACCTCGCGTCGCTGCTCGGCAGCTATTTCCCGCAGTACACCGCCGGCGTCCAGGCGGCGCACAAGGCGCGCGGCTGGCGCGCGCCGGTGGCCGTCGAGACGAGCGGCCTCGTGATCCGGACGGGCGGCCACATGGGCGCCTTCTCGGGCCAGGCGTGGCTGCCGGCGGCGCTGCCTGCCGGCCTAGCCGGCACCGACATCCAGTGACAGCGGGAGAGCGATCTTGAGAATTCCTCGTACATTCAAGCGCTGGCTCGGCGTGCTGGGCCTCGCGGCCGCGACGGCCGTGCTCGTGACGGCATGCGGCGGCGGCGATGGCGGCGGCGGCAGCAGCTCGGGCAGCAACGGTAACAACGGTTCGGGCGGATCGGACGGCAATAGCGGGAATACCGCCGTCATCACGGTCGGCACCGGCGTCGCCAACGTGATCAACATCCCGACCGTCAGCGTGAAGGTCTGCGCGCCGGGCACGTCGAACTGCCAGGTGGTCGGCAACGTGCTGGTCGATACCGCGTCCTACGGGCTGCGGCTCGTCGGCAGCGCGGTGTCGGGCGTGCTCGGCAACCTGCCGCAGGTGACGAGCGGCGGCGCGCCGGTCGCCGAGTGCGGCAAGTTCGTGTCGAGCTACACGTGGGGTTCGGTGCGTACGGTCGACCTGTCGATCGGCACCGAGCGGGCGAGCTCGCTGCCCGTGCAGATCATCGGCGACCTCGGCACGACGAACGTGCCGAGCTCGTGCACGAACGGCGGCGCGTCGGCCAACTCGGCGAGCGCGCTCGGCGCGAACGGGATCCTCGGCATCGGGCCGGCGCCGGTCGACTGCGGCACGACCTGCGCGACGTCGACGTCGTCGAGCAACAACTACTACGCGTGCCCGAACGGCGACAACGCGAGCTGCACGGTCGCACTCGTGCCGGTCGCGCAGCAGGTGGCCAACCCGGTTCATCGTTTCGCCGACAGCAGCGGGGTGAGCGTGCAGATGCCGGCCATCTCGAGTAACGGGCAGGCTAGCGCGACCGGGACGCTGACGTTCGGTCTGCCCGACCTGACCGGGAAGACCGTGTTGACGTCGACCACGACGGGCGACGTCAGCGCGACGTTCGTCGGGCGCAACGTGACCGCGTTCTTCGATACGGGTTCGAACGCGTATTTCTTCAACGATTCGGCGCAGACGGTCTGCTCGAAGAACACGGAGTTCTACTGCCCGGCGTCCACGACCACCTATACGGCGACGCTGAGCGGCCAGAACGGCACGACCGGCACCGTGTCGATGCCGGTCGCGAACGCGGATTCGCTGTTCTCGAACTCGTCGACGTTCGCGTTCAACGACATCGCAGGCCCGTTCGGTTCGTCCAGCTGGCTCGACATCGGCATGCCGCACTTCTACGGCAAGACGATCTACTTCGGGATGGACAAGACCGCGAGCGGCGGCGCGCAGCCTTTCGTCGCGTTCTGACGCGGCACGGCCGCACGCAGGAAAGAGGGGGGCGAGTGATCGCCCCCTTTTTTATCCGGCGGCCGCGCGCGTCCTACGGACCGGATTGCCGCCGTGCGCGGGCGCAGCGCCTACGATGTAAGACCGGCACCGGCACCGGCACCGGTGCCGGCACGACATCGAGGAGACAGCGCCATGAATCCGCGCATACAACGCATCACGCCGTTCCTGTGGTTCGACCGCGACGCCGAGGCGGCCGCCGGTTTCTACGTGTCGGTGTTCGACGACGCGCGCATCGTGCACGTCGCGCGCTACGGCAAGGCCGGCGCGCACGCATCCGGAAGCGCGGAGGGCGCGGTGATGACCGTCGCGTTCGAGCTCGACGGGCAGGCGTTCGTCGCGCTGAACGGCGGCCCCGTGTTCCAGATGACGCCGGCCGTGTCGTTCGTCGTCAACTGCCGCGACCAGGACGAGATCGACCGCTACTGGGCGCGCCTGTCCGAAGGCGGCGACGAGCGCGCGCAGCAGTGCGGCTGGCTGCGCGACCGCTTCGGCGTGTCGTGGCAGGTCGTGCCCGTGCAGATGGCGGAACTGATGACCGGCGACCCGGCACGCGCCGAGCGCGTGATGGCGCAGGTGATGACGATGAAGAAGCTCGATCTCGGCGCGCTGCAGCGGGCGGCGGCCGGCTAGCCCGGTGGGCGTCCGGCGCCGCGTCCCGACGTCGTATGGTCGAGGAAGCGGTGGCCGGGCCCGTACGCGGTGCTGTCGAACCGCGCGGCGTCGGCCGGGGCGACCAGGCGCCCGCCGGCATCGGCCGACAGCGATTCGATCTCGACGACCGGCACGCACCAGGCCGCGCGAGCGCGTTCCGACGGTTCGCCGTGTGCGCCGAAACAGCGGAATGCGAAGCTCGCGGGGACATCCTGCGCGCGCCAGGTTTGCGTCGACCCGTTCCACGCGATCCGCACGGCGATCGTGCCGGGGTGCGGCGCGTCCGGCGCCTGCGTACCGGGCGGCAGGTCCGGCGCGCCCGCGCAGCCGGCGGCCAGTGCGCACGCGAGCGACAGCAGCGCAACGAGCGGGTGACGGAGCATGGTGCAATTCATGTGGGATCGGCAATGGCGAGGGGTAACGCGACTGATGCGCCGGCGTATTTCCGGCCGGACGGTTAATCGAATGCCGTGCGCTCGTACCGATTATGGATCATGTGCGCTTTCATTCGGTTGTAATCAAATGCTGGATTATCGAAGGCTGTAGTTTCTGTCAGGTCTTCAAGAATATTAAAATGACGCGGCATGCAAATAAGGGGCGTGGAAATACGCTATCGCAGCTGTTCCTGCGCCGCGTCGGAACGCGATGCAGCCGCGTTTGCGTGCCGACCGGCTTGCGAAAAGAGATGGAATCCACCGACATTCAAACATATAATTCCGGCGTTGTTTCCGGGGTGCCAATATAAAACAGGAGGGTAATAAGATGAATTTTTCCGAAGCCGTTCGTACCGTACTCAATAAATATGCGACATTCGAAGGCCGTGCGCGTCGTGCCGAATACTGGTATTTCGCGCTGCTGAGCTGCGTCCTGTCGGTCGCCGCCCAGATCATCGGCGCGGCGGGCCGCGATGCGGGCCTGATCACGCTGCTGCTGCTCGGCGTGATCTTCCTGGTTTCGCTCGCGCTGATCATTCCGGGCATCGCGGTCAGCGTCCGCCGCCTGCACGATACGGGCCGCTCGGGCTGGTTCCTGCTGATCGGGCTGATTCCGATCGTCGGCGGCATCCTGCTGCTCGTGTGGATGTGCACGCGCGGCACCGAAGGCCCGAACCGCTTCGGCGCGGATCCGGTCCTGGCGGTCTGACCGACGCCTGCCCCGACGCGCGACGCCGTCGCGTCGGGGCCTGATTTCCCCGTTGTTTCCGTTTTTCCCGCTTCGCCCGCTTTCCCCGCTTCCCCATCTCACCGTCTCCGCGCTTCACGCCGTCGCCGCCCCGTCCGGGATCGACGCTGCGCCGTTCCGCCGACCGGCACGTTTTTCCGCCGCGCCGCGCACCGTTCCGCCCCCGTTCCAGCCCCGTTCGCACCGGCTCGCCCGATTCCCCGAAATACCCCCCTTTCCCGGCTTTGCTCGACCGATCGGCGTTTGACGCCTCCGTGAATAATCGGTGTCACTGGAAAGCGGCATTCCGCCGTACCCGACTGGAGGCCCCGTGGCAGACGAGAGCGATCTCGACAAGACCGAAGCCGCCACTCCGAGACGCCGCGAGAAGGCGCGCGAGGAGGGGCAGGTCGCGCGTTCGCGCGAACTGGCTTCGTTCGCGCTGCTCGCAGCCGGGTTCTACGGCGCATGGCTGGTCGCGGGCCCGTCGGGCGCACATCTGCAGGCGATGCTGCGCGGCGCGTTCACGTTCGATCGCGCGACGGCATTCGACACGAACCGGATGCTGTCGGCGGCCGGCAGCGCGAGCCTCGAAGGCTTCACCGCGCTGCTGCCGATCCTCGCGCTCACCGGCCTCGCCGCGCTGCTCGCGCCGATGGCGCTCGGCGGCTGGCTGATCTCGCAGAAGACGTTCGAACTGAAGTTCGACCGCCTGAACCCGATCTCGGGCCTCGGCCGGATCTTCTCGATCCAGGGGCCGATCCAGCTCGGGATGTCGCTCGCGAAGACGCTGGTCGTCGGCGGGATCGGCGGCATCGCGATCTGGCGCAGCAAGGACGAACTGCTCGGCCTCGCGATGCAGCCGCTCGGCGTGGCGCTCCCCGATGCGCTGCACCTGGTCGCCGTGTGCTGCGGCACGACGGTCGCCGGTATGCTGGTGGTTGCCGCGCTCGATGTGCCTTACCAAATCTGGCAGTACAACAAGAAGTTGCGCATGACGAAGGACGAAGTGAAGCGCGAGCACCGCGAGAACGAAGGCGATCCGCACGTGAAGGGGCGGATCCGCCAGCAGCAGCGCGCGATCGCGCGCCGCCGGATGATGGCGGCCGTGCCGAAGGCCGACGTGGTCGTCACGAACCCGACGCACTTCGCCGTCGCGCTGCAATACACGGACGGCGAGATGCGCGCGCCGAAGGTCGTCGCGAAGGGCGTGAACCTCGTCGCCGTGCGCATCCGCGAACTCGCGGCCGAACACAACGTGCCGCTGCTCGAAGCGCCGCCGCTCGCGCGTGCGCTGTATCACAACGTCGAACTCGAGCGCGAGATTCCCGGCCCGCTGTACGGGGCCGTCGCCGAAGTGCTCGCGTGGGTCTACCAGCTCAAGCGCTTCCGCTCGGAAGGCGGCGCGTTCCCCGCGGTGCCGGTCGATCTGGACGTGCCGGCCGAACTCGACAAGGGTACGTCGGTATCGGCCGACGACGAACGCGACGAAGCCGAAGACACGCTCGGCAACGGAGGAGTGGCATGAGCACCCCGACCGGCCTGCTCGCGAAGCGCTCGAACCCGTTCGCGGGCACCAACCTGCGCGCGCTCGCGGGCCCGATCCTCATCTGCATGATCCTGGGGATGATGATCCTGCCGCTGCCGCCGCTGCTGCTGGATCTGCTGTTCACGTTCAACATCGCGCTGTCGGTGATGGTGCTGCTCGTGAGCATGTACACGATGAAGCCGCTCGACTTCGCGGCGTTCCCGAGCGTGCTGCTGTTCTCGACGCTGCTGCGCCTGTCGCTGAACGTCGCGTCGACGCGCGTCGTGCTGCTCGAGGGCCACACGGGCCCCGACGCGGCCGGCCAGGTGATCGAGGCGTTCGGCCACTTCCTCGTCGGCGGCAACTTCGCGGTCGGCATCATCGTGTTCGTGATCCTGATGATCATCAACTTCATGGTGATCACGAAGGGCGCGGGGCGGATCGCCGAAGTGTCCGCGCGCTTCACGCTCGATGCGATGCCCGGCAAGCAGATGGCGATCGACGCCGACCTGAACGCGGGCCTCGTCAACGAGGAACAGGCGCGCAAGCGCCGCCTGGCCGTGTCGCAGGAAGCCGAGTTCTACGGGTCGATGGACGGCGCGTCGAAGTTCGTGCGCGGCGACGCGATCGCCGGCCTGATCATCATGGCGATCAACGTGATCGGCGGGCTGATCGTCGGGATGGTCCAGCACGACATGAGCTTCGCGGCGGCCGGCACGAACTACACGCTGCTGACGATCGGCGATGGCCTCGTCGCGCAGATCCCGTCGCTCGTGATCTCGACCGCGGCCGGCGTGATCGTATCGCGCGTCGCGACCGACGAGGACATCGGCACGCAGATCACCGGCCAGCTGTTCACGAACCCGCGCGTGCTGATGATCACCGGCGTGATCATCGTGCTGATGGGGCTGATCCCCGGGATGCCGCACTTCGCGTTTCTCGGGCTCGGCGGCGGCGCGATCTGGCTGGCCCGCACGCAGACGAAGCGCGCGGCGGCCCGCAAGGCGGCCGGCGACGTGACCGACATCGCGCCGCCCGCCGTGCTGCCGTCCGACAGCCACGAGGCGACCTGGGACGACGTGCAGCTGATCGACCCGCTCGGGCTGGAAGTCGGCTACCGGCTGATCCCGCTCGTCGACAAGAACAGCGACGGCGAACTGCTCAAGCGCATCAAGAGCATCCGCAAGAAATTCGCGCAGGAAATCGGCTTCCTGCCGCCGGTGATCCATATCCGCGACAACCTCGAGCTGCGGCCGAACGCGTACCGGATCGCGCTGAAGGGCGTCGAGATCGGCGTCGGCGAAGTATTCCCGGGCCAGTGGCTCGCGATCAACCCCGGCCAGGTGACGGCCGCGCTGCCGGGCGCCGTCACGCAGGATCCCGCGTTCGGGCTGCCGGCCGTGTGGATCGACGTCGCGCTGCGCGAGCAGGCGCAGGTGTACGGCTACACGGTGGTCGACGCGAGCACGGTCGTCGCGACGCACCTGAACCATCTCGTCGTCCAGCACGCGGCCGAGCTGCTCGGCCGCCAGGAAGTGCAGGCGCTCGTCGAGCGCACCGGCAAGGACGCGCCGTCGCTCGTCGAGGACCTCGTGCCGAAGACGATCTCGCTGACGACGCTGCAGAAGGTGCTGCAGAACCTGCTTGAGGAAGGCGTGCCGATCCGCGACATGCGCACGATCCTCGAGGCCGTGTCCGAACATGCGGGCCGCGGCGACGCGTTCGAGATCACGGCCGCGGTGCGGCTCTCGCTCGGCCGCGCGATCACGCAGCAGTGGTATCCGGGCGCGGGCGAGATGCAGGTGATGGGCCTCGACTCGAATCTCGAGCGCGTGCTGTCGCAGGCGCTCGCCACCGGCGCGAATCCGGGCCTCGAACCCGGCCTCGCACACAACCTTCTGACCGGCACGCAGCAAGCGATGCTGCGTCAACAGAATCTCGGGCTGCCGCCCGTGCTGCTCGTGCAGCACGCGCTGCGCGCGATGCTCGCGCGTTTCCTGCGCCGCAGCCTGCCGCAATTGAAAGTGCTGTCGTATGCCGAAGTGCCGGACACACGCACGATCAAAGTCGTTAACGTCATCGGGGGTTCCGCTTGAACATTCGCAAATTTACCGGCGCAACGAGCCGCGACGCACTTCGTCTCGTGCGCGAGGCGCTCGGCGCGGACGCGGTCGTGCTGTCGAACCGCGCGCTCGATGACGGCAGCGTCGAAATCGTGGCCCTTGCCGATTCGGACCTGGCCGCGGTGACGCCGCCGGCCGCGCGGCCGCGGAGTGCCGCGCCGCGCCTGCCGGAATCCGTGCCGGCCGCCGCGGTGCCGGGCATCGTGGCCCGCCCGGGCGCCGCGCCGGCGCGTCCGGTCGCCAATCCGTATGCGGCGGGCGATGGCGGGCTGCCGGACGTGTTCTCGTCCGTGTTCGGCGCAAGCGCCGATGCGGAGGCGGCGCATCCTGCGGCGATCGACGCGGACGCGCCGGTAGCGGTATCGCCGTCGATTGCGACACCCGCCGCCGGTACGCCGGCCGCCGCCTCCGAACCCGCGCCGTGGCTGGTCGAGCACGCAAAGCGCCTGACGCAGCAGCGCGACGCGCTGGTCGCACGCGCGCAGGCGGCGCCCGCCGCGCCGCAGGCGAGCGCGCCTGCCCCGCAGGCCGCCGTGAGCGCGACGCCGCCCGACTGGGCGCGCGACATCGTGCGCGACGCCGAACGCCGGATCCCGGCGGCCGCCGCCCGCGCGCCCGACGCAAGCGCCGCGCCTGCTGCGAAGGCGGCCGAGCGCACGCGCCTGTCCGCCGACACGGCCGCTGCGGTGGCCGATGCGGTGAAGTCGCGCATCGAGCGGATCGTCAACGATACGGTGATGCACGAGCTCGGCGAGCTGCGCGGGATGATGGAAGAGCAGTTCGACAACCTGATGTGGCATGACCGCCAGCGTCGCAGCGCCGTGCATGGCGCGCTGACGAAGCACCTGTTCGCGGCCGGCTTTTCCGCGCAGCTCGTGCGGATGCTGGTCGACAACCTGCCGTCCGGCGACGGCGCGCAGACCTTCGAACAGGCCGCCGAATGGGCGCAGTCGGTGCTCGCGGCGAACCTGCCGGTGCTCGACAGCGAGGACGCGCTGATGGAGCGCGGCGGCGTGTTCGCGCTGATGGGGCCGACGGGCGTCGGCAAGACGACCACCACCGCAAAGCTGGCCGCGCGTTGCGTGATGCGCTTCGGCGCGAGCAAGGTCGCGCTGCTGACCACCGACAGCTACCGGATCGGCGGCCACGAGCAGCTGCGCATCTTCGGCAAGATCCTCGGCGTGCCCGTGCACGCGGTGAAGGATGGGGGCGATCTCGCGCTCGCGCTGTCCGAGCTGCGCAACAAGCACATCGTGCTGATCGACACGATCGGCATGAGCCAGCGCGACCGCGCGGTGTCCGACCAGATCGCGATGCTGCACGGCGCGAATGCGCAGGTGCAGCGCCTGCTGCTGCTCAACGCGACGAGCCATGGCGACACGCTCAACGAAGTCGTGCAGGCGTACCGCAGCGCGGGCGAGCATCCGCAGGCGGGATCCGCGGATCTCGCCGGCTGCATCCTGACGAAGCTCGACGAGGCGACTCACCTCGGCGGCGTGCTCGACACGGTGATCCGCTACAAGCTGCCGGTCCACTACGTGTCGACCGGCCAGAAGGTGCCGGAGAACCTGTACGTCGCATCGACCAAATTCCTGCTGAAGAGCGCGTTCTGTGTACCGCGCGACGGCTCGCCCTTCGTGCCGCAAGACGAGGACATGCCGACGCTGCTTTCCGCACTGACCGCACGTTCCACCGCCGAGCTGCACGAGGTGCGATTTGGATAAGCGAATCATCGATCAGGCCGAAGGACTTCGGCGCCTGCTGGCCGGGCGCGCGTCGCGCATCGTCGCGGTGACGGGCGGGCCGGCGGGTGTCGGCTGCACGTCCACCATCGTGAACCTGGCGGCGGCGCTCGCGTCGCTCGGCAAGGATGTGCTCGTCGTCGACGAGCGCGCCGACGTGCAATCGGCCAGCGCGACCCTCGCGGGCGCGTGGCTGCGCGACGGCGAGCGCACGCGGGTGGCCGCCGGGTTCGGCCTGTGCGCGGCCGCGCGGCTCGCGCGCGCCGGCTACAGCGACGCGCAACTGAGCGACTTCATCGACGGCCCGGCCGACATCGTGCTCGTCGACGCGCAGCTCGGCGCCGACGGATCGTTCTCGGCGCTCGCGCGCGAAGCGCACGACGTGCTGGTCGTCACGCGGGTCGCCGCGCAGGCGATCACCGAGGCGTATGCGTGCATGAAGCGGCTGCATTTCGCGCACGCGTTCGCGCAGTTCCGCGTGCTGACCAATCACGTCGGCAGCCACGCGGACGCGAAGACGGCCTTCGACAACCTCGCGGGCGTCGCGAGCCGCTACCTGACCGTGTCGATCGCCGACGCGGGCTGCGTGAGCGCCGATCCGCTGGTCGAGCACGCACGCGAACTGGGGCGCGCCGGGGTCGACGCGTTCCCGTCGTCGGGTGCCGCGCGCGACTACCGGCAGATTGCCGCCGACCTGCTGTACTGGCCGATGCGCCCGAGTTCGGGTGCGGGCCGCGCCGTCCATGCGGGCGGCAAGCCGTCGTATGAGGCGGGCGCGGCACACGCCGCGTGAACGCCACCGGAAGGAGAGAGCCATGATGTACAACGCTCAAGGAAAGATGTCCCAGGCCGACGTGCTCGCGCAATATGCGCCGCTCGTGCGTCGCCTCGGGCTGCAGCTCGTCGCGAAGATGCCGGCGAGCGTCGACCTCGACGACCTGATCCAGGCCGGCATGATCGGGCTGATGGACGCGGCCGGCCGCTACAAGGAAGACCAGGGCGCGCAGTTCGAGACCTACGCGACGCAGCGCATCCGCGGCGCGATGCTCGACGAGCTGCGCAGCAACGACTGGCTGCCGCGCAGCCTGCGCAAGACGTCGCGCGAGGTCGAGCACGCGGTGCACCAGGTCGAGCAGCATCTCGGCCGCTCGGCGAGCGAGACCGAGATCGCGCAGCACCTGAACATGCCGCTCGACGAATACCAGGGGATGCTGCAGGACCTGCACGGCAGCCAGCTCATCTACTACGAGGATTTCGACCGCGCGGCCGACGACGAGCCGTTCCTCGACCGCTATCGCGTCGATCACGCCGATCCGCTGTCGGCGCTGCTCGACGAACACCTGCGCGAGGCGCTCGTCGAGGCGATCGAGCGGCTGCCGGAGCGCGAGAAGCTGCTGATGTCGCTGTACTACGAACGGGGTCTGAATCTGCGCGAGATCGGCGCGGTGCTCGAAGTGAGCGAATCGCGCGTGTGCCAGTTGCACAGCCAGGCCGTCGCACGGCTGCGCGCGCGGCTGCGCGAGCAGGCGTGGGTCGGCGCGGAGTCCTGACCCTTTCCCGACGGCAACGCGCGCCGACGCCGCGCGTGTGCGCCGCTTGCGCATTTCGCGCGCCGATTTGCTACAATCCCCTCCGTTTTCCGAGGAGCGTTGCGACGGGCCATTCTGGGCCTGCCAGGCTCGGAAGGCTTCACCAAGCAGCCGTGCGGCGAATTCGCGCCGGCCCCGCTTCCTGAACGGCGCTCACGTCACCAATCTAGAAACTTTTTAGAAAGGAGGGCGTGATGAACGCCATTATCGATTCCCAGGCTTCCAAGGATTACGTCGTCGCCGACATGGCGCTGGCCGGCTGGGGCCGCAAGGAACTGAACATCGCCGAGACCGAAATGCCGGGCCTCGTGCAGATCCGCGACGAATACAAGGCGCAGCAGCCGCTGAAGGGTGCGCGCATTGCCGGTTCGCTGCACATGACGATCCAGACGGGCGTGCTGATCGAGACGCTGAAGGCGCTCGGCGCGGACGTCCGCTGGGCCTCGTGCAACATCTTCTCGACGCAGGACCACGCGGCTGCCGCGATCGTCGAAGCCGGCACGCCGGTGTTCGCGTTCAAGGGCGAGTCGCTCGACGAATACTGGGAGTTCTCGCACCGCATCTTCGAATGGCCGAACGGCGAATTCGCGAACATGATCCTGGACGACGGCGGCGATGCAACGCTGCTGCTGATCCTCGGCGCGAAGGCCGAGAAGGACCGTTCGGTGATCGCGAAGCCGACCAACGAGGAAGAAGTCGCGCTGTACAAGTCGATCGCGAAGCACCTCGACATCGACGCGACCTGGTACTCGACGCGCCTCGCGCACATCAAGGGCGTGACCGAGGAAACCACGACCGGCGTGCACCGCCTGTACCAGATGGAAAAGGACGGCCGCCTGCCGTTCCCGGCGTTCAACGTGAACGATTCGGTCACGAAGTCGAAGTTCGACAACCTGTACGGCTGCCGTGAGTCGCTCGTCGACGGCATCAAGCGCGCGACCGACGTGATGATCGCGGGCAAGGTCGCGGTCGTCGCGGGCTACGGCGATGTGGGCAAGGGCTGCGCGCAGTCGCTGCGCGGCCTCGGCGCGACCGTGTGGGTCACCGAAATCGATCCGATCTGCGCGCTGCAGGCGGCGATGGAAGGCTACCGCGTCGTGACGATGGAATACGCGGCCGACAAGGCCGACATCTTCGTGACGGCCACCGGCAACTTCCACGTGATCGGCCACGACCACATGAAGGCGATGCGCCACAACGCGATCGTCTGCAACATCGGTCACTTCGACTCGGAAATCGACGTCGCGTCGACCCGCCAGTACGAGTGGGAAAACATCAAGCCGCAGGTCGACCACATCGTCTTCCCGGACGGCAAGCGCGTGATCCTGCTGGCGGAAGGCCGCCTCGTGAACCTCGGCTGCGCGACCGGCCACCCGTCGTTCGTGATGTCGAACTCGTTCGCGAACCAGACGCTCGCGCAGATCGAGCTGTTCGTGCGCGGCGGCGAGTACGAGAACAAGGTGTACGTGCTGCCGAAGCATCTCGATGAAAAGGTGGCGCGCCTGCATCTGGCCCGCATCGGCGCGAACCTGTCCGTGCTGTCGGACGAGCAGGCTTCGTACATCGGCGTGCAGAAGGACGGCCCGTTCAAGCCGAACCACTACCGCTACTGATGCGCCGCCGCCGCGCCGTGCGCGCCCCGCTGCGGGGCACACGGCGCGGCGCCGGCCCGCTGCGCCGCGCCTTCGGGCTCGCGCGGCGGCCGGCGTCGGCCATTGATCATACCGATCGACCACCGAACCGGAGCACTCCATGAGCGTCATCCTCACCTGGGTCATCAATGCGCTCGCGCTGCTGATCATCACGTACCTCGTGCCGTCGATCCACATCAAGAGCTTCGGCACCGCGCTGATCATCGCGGTCGTGCTCGGCCTGATCAACACGGTGATCCGCCCGGTGCTGATCCTGCTGACGCTGCCCGTCACGATCGTCACGCTCGGGGTGTTCATCCTCGTCGTGAACGCGCTGTGCTTCTGGTTCGCGTCGTCGCTGCTGAAGGGCTTCGAGGTGTCGGGATTCTGGTCCGCGTTCTTCGGTTCGATCCTGTACAGCATCGTGTCGTGGCTGCTGTCCGCCCTGATCTTCGGTCAGCGCGACATCGGCTGAGGGCTGGCGGGCGCAAGCCCAAACCCACCGAATCATGAAACCGATCGAACTCTCGTTTGAATTCTTCCCGCCGAAGACGGCGGACGGCGTCGAAAAGCTGCGCGCGACCCGTGCGCAACTGCTGCCGCTGAAGCCGAAATTCGTCTCCGTGACGTTCGGCGCCGGCGGCTCGACGCAGCAGGGCACGCTCGATACCGTGCTCGACATGCAGAAGGACGGCCTCGAGGCCGCGCCGCACCTGTCGTGCATCGGCTCGTCGCGCGACAGCCTGCGCGCGATCCTCGACCAGTACCGCTCGCACGGTATCCGGCACATCGTCGCGCTGCGCGGCGACCTGCCGTCGGGGATGGGCGAGGTCGGCGAGCTGCGCTATGCGTCCGAGCTCGTCAGCTTCATCCGCGCCGAGCATGGCGACTGGTTCCACATCGAGGTCGCAGGCTACCCGGAGTACCACCCGCAATCGCGCTCGCCGAAGGCCGATCTCGAGAATTTCGCGCGCAAGGTGAAAGCCGGCGCGAATTCCGCGATCACGCAGTATTTCTTCAACGCCGACGCGTATTTCCGCTTCGTCGACGATGCGCGCAAGCTGGGCGTGGACGTGCCGATCGTGCCGGGCATCATGCCGATCACGAACTTCTCGCAGCTGATGCGCTTCTCCGAGATGTGCGGCGCCGAAGTGCCGCGCTGGGTCGCGCGCCGGCTCGAGAGCTTCGGCGACGATCGCGAGTCGATCCGCGCGTTCGGCGCGGACGTCGTCACGAGCCTGTGCCAGCGCCTGATCGATGCGGGCGTGCCGGGGCTGCACTTCTATACGCTGAACGCAGCCGTCGCGACGCGCACGATCTGCGAACGGCTCGTCATGTAAGCGCCGTCACGCGGCTGCATGCGCAAAAGCCCCGCCGGCAAAACCGGCGGGGCTTTTTTTCGTGCCGGCCGATGCCGTGCGCGTCAGCGCTGCGCCTGCATCAGCGGCGGGCGGCGGTCGAACCACGGCCGCGCCTCCTCGAGCTGGCGCGCGAGCCTGAGCAGCAGCGCGTCGTCGGCGTGGCGCGCGACGAACTGCACGCCGATCGGCAGCCCGCGCGCATTCCAGTAGAGCGGCACCGACATCGCCGGCTGGCCGGTCAGGTTGAACAGCTCGGTGCAGCCGGCCCACGCGAACGCCTTTTCCGACGACTTCGCGAGCATTTCCTTCAGCAGCGGCTTCACCGGCAGCGCGGCGAGCAGTTTCATCTGCGCCGATTCGAACGGCGTCGGCTGCAATTCGCCGATCTTCACCGGCGGCCCCGCGAGCGACGCGCACAGGATCGCGTCGTAGCGCGACACGAGGCCGGCGACTTGCACGGTGAGCTGGCGCTGCCATTCGAGGACATCCGGCAGGCGCGTGCGCGCGAGGCGCCGGCCGACCACGGCCATCGCCCACGTCGCGGCCTCGAATTCGCCGCGCCGCGGCGTGCGGCCGGTCAGTTCGCGCGCGCCGAGCACCATCTCCTCGGCGATCGTCGCCCACAGCGTGAGGAAGGTTTCGGCCGCGCGCGGGTAGTCGATGCGCAGCGTCGCCGGCTCGACATGGTGGCCGAGCGATTCGAGCAGCGCGGCCGCGTCGTCGAGCGCCGCGCGCGTGTCTTCCGCCAGTGCCGGCGCGAGCATCGGATCGACGACGAAACCGATCCGCAGCGGGCCGGGCGGCGTGTCGAGCGCGCCGAGGAACGTGCCGGGCGCGCCGGGCGGCAGCGTCTGGCCGGTCGTCACGTCGAGCAGCAGCGCACTGTCGCGCACGCTGCGCGAGATCGCATGCTGGACGACGAGCTCGCCGTTCGACGGCAGGTCGACGAGCACCGGGTTGCGGCTCGGCTTCAGGCCGAACAGCCCGCAGCACGACGCCGGAATGCGGATCGAGCCGCCGCCGTCGGACGCATGCGCGAGCGGCACGATCCCGGCCGCGACGGCCGCCGCCGCGCCGCCGCTCGAGCCGCCGGGCGTGTGGTCGAGATTCCACGGGTTGCGGCACGCGCCGAACAGTTCGGGTTCGGTGTACGGCATCTGGCCGATCTCCGACGTGTTGGTCTTGCCGAACACGTTGAGACCCGCCGCGCGGCTTCGCGCGATCAGCGGCGAATCGTCGGCGGGCACGAAATACCGGTAGTGCCGGCTGCCCATCGACAGCGGCAGCCCGGCGACCGCCGCGCCGAGATCCTTGACGAGATAAGGCACGCCGGCGAACGGCGCGTCGGCGCCGCCATCGGTTGCGGCGGCCGCACGCTGGCGCGCGGCTTCGTAGTCCTGCAGCACGATCGCGTTGATCGCGCCGTCGACCGCTTCGGCCTGGCCGATCGCGGCGTCGAGCAGTTCGCGCGGGCTCGCCTTGCGTTCGCGTACGAGCGCGGCGAGTCCGATCGCGTCATGCGCGAGATAGTCCGAGTGCATCGCAGTCCCCCCGTGGTGACGCGTGGCGATGGTGGGAGCATAACGCGGGCCCGGCGCGACGGGCCCGCGGCCGGGCGTCGTTACAGGTGCTCGGCGAGGAACGTCAGCGTGCGGCCGTGCGCGAGCGCCGACGCGCGCTGGTTGTACGACGCGCGGTCGGTGCAGTTGAAGCCGTGCTCGGCGCCCGGATACACGTGGAAGGCAGCGTGGCCGTGGCCGGCGAACGCGGCCTTCACCTCGTCGACGGCCGTGAGCGGGATCCCGTGATCGTTTTCCGCGTAGTGGAACAGGATCGGCTGCGTGACCTTGCCGGCGAGGTCGAGTGCGTTCTGGATGCCGCCGCCGTAATAGGCGACCGCCGCGTCGAGCTTGCCGGTCGCGGCCGCGCGGTACGCGAGCTGGCCGCCGAAGCAGTAGCCGATCGCGGCGATCTTGCCGGCCACTTCGGGGCGCGCGCGCAACGCGTCGGCCGCCGCGCCGATGTCCGCGACCGCGAGACCCACGTCGGTCTTCTTCATCAGCTCGATGCCCTTGTCGCGATCCGCGCCTTCGTAGGTCAGCTCGACGCGCGGCTGCGTGCGCCAGAACACGTCCGGCGCGAGCGCGACGAAGCCGTCGGACGCGTACTGGTCGGCGACCGCGCGGATGTGCGAGTTCACGCCGAAGATCTCCTGGATGATGATGACGGCAGGGCCCTTGCCGCGCTTGGGCAGCGCGAGATAGCCGCCGAAGCTGTCGTTACCGGTCGGGATGTCGATCCATTGGGCAGTCACGTTCTGAACTCCTGGCGAACGGGGTGCGCGATGCGCGCCCCGGGGTGGAAGAGGGCGGCCTAGTGTGCCACCAATCGTATGACGGTGCAGGGCACGCGCGCGCTTCTCGCGCAGCGATCGTTTCGATCTCGATTATTCATTTTTCGGCGGTGCGCCGCTTCGATAGAGTCGATGTGCCGGCCGTTACAAAGCGCTTTCGCGCATCGTCATCGAAGGATTCGCCATGTCTGCCCGTCTGTTTTCCACGCCTTTTTCCGAACGCTTCGGCCTGCGCTTGCCGCTCGTGCAGGCGCCGATGGTCGGTGCGACCACGACCGCGATGGTCGCCGCCGCATCGAATGCCGGCGCGCTCGGCAGCCTCGGCGCCGGCGCGTTCGCGCCCGAGCGCCTCGCGACCGAAGTCGCCGCCATCCGCGCGGCGACCGATCGCCCGTTCGCGGTCAACCTGTTCGTGCTGCCGGACGCCGCGCCCGACGCGGCGACCGTCGCGCGCGCACTGGCGGCGATCGACCCGCTGAACGCGACGCTCGGCTTGCCGCCGGGCACGGCGCCCGCGCGCTACGCGCCCGACTTCCGCGCCCAGCTCGATGCGCTCGTGGCGCTGCGCGTGCCGGTCGCGAGCTTCACGTTCGGCGTGCTCGACGCGGCTGACGTCGCGCGCCTGCAGGCCGCCGGCACCTACGTGATCGGCACCGCGACGCACGTAGCCGAAGGGCTCGCGTGGCAGGCGGCCGGCGCCGACGCGCTGTCCGCGCAGGGCGCCGAGGCGGGCGGCCATCGCGGCACGTTCATCGGTTCCGCCGACGACGCCCTGATCGGCACGCTCGCGCTCGTGCCGCAGCTCGTCGACGCGACGGGCCTGCCCGTGCTTGCCGCGGGCGGCATCATGGACGGCCGCGGGATCGCGGCCGCGCTCGCGCTCGGCGCACAGGGCGCGCAGCTCGGCACCGCGTTCCTCGCCTGCACGGAAAGCGCGATCGCGGCGGACTGGAAGGCGCGCCTCCTCGCGAGCGCCGATACGTCGACGCAGGTCACGCGCGCGATCACCGGTCGCCACGCGCGCGGGCTGCGCAATACGCTGATGGCGCGGCTCGGCGAACGCGTGGCCGACGCCGCGCCGTACCCGGTGCAGAACGCGCTGACGCAGCCGCTGCGCCAGGCCGCCGCGCGTGCGAACGACGGCGACTACCTGTCGCTGTGGGCCGGGCAGGGCGCACCGCTCGCGCGGCGGCGCGGCGATGCGCTGACGACCTCGCAGCTCGTCGCCGCGCTCGACGCCGAATGGCGCGCGACCGCCTGAACAGTTCGTATCGAACGACGAAACGCGCGTGTTGTCACGCGCGTTTCATTCAATGATCCCGGGCACAAAATACCGAATCGAAATGTCACGGGAATGTTTTAAAACGACCTTACGAGAAGCCGCTGAAAATTAGCGGAAACCCCTATCCGGCGGGGCTCGTAGCGATATTCGAGTAGTCTTTCCAATGTATGCATATCGGTAGTGTTACCACTACCCCAAAAAAGTCCCACAAATTAATTTGATCACCTACACTTGCGCGCAAGTACGGACGGGCGGCTGCTAAAAGCGGCGGTTTTAACGTACTTGAGGCCAAGTGCATGAACGATGCAACCGGCGAATCGTCCAGTGATTGCAAACACAGGGATGGCAGCGGGGCACCGGGCGATGGCGTTTATTGGGACCGAAACTGGAGACTCACATGAATATCAAGATGCAAAAGCTGTTGCCGATCACCGCCGCGGCGATGCTGTGCGTTGCAGCTGCAAGCAACGCGGCCGCCGATCAAGTCATCAAGATCGGCCACGTCGCGCCCTTGACGGGCGGCATTGCACACCTGGGCAAGGACAACGAAAACGGTGCGCGTCTCGCAGTCGAGGAGATCAATGCCAAGGGTCTCACGATCGGCGGCCAGAAGATCACGCTGCAACTCGATGCGCAGGATGACGCGGCCGACCCGCGCCAGGCCACGCAGGTTGCGCAGAAGCTCGTCGACGACAAGGTCGTCGCCGTTATCGGCCACCTGAACTCGGGCACGTCGATCCCGGCGTCGAAGATCTACAGCGATGCGGGCATCGTGCAGATCTCGCCGTCGGCCACGAACCCGGCCTACACGCAGCAGGGCTTCAAGACCACCTACCGCGTGGTGGCGACCGATGCGCAGCAGGGTCCGGCACTCGCGAACTACGCGCACTCGAAGGGCATCAAGAGCGTGGCGGTGGTCGACGATTCGACCGCATACGGCCAGGGTCTCGCGAACGAGTTCGAGAAGAAGGCGAAGGCGCTCGGCCTGAACGTGATGTCGCACGACGCGACGAACGACAAGGCGGTCGACTTCCGCGCGATTCTGACCAAGATCAAGGGTGAGAATCCGGACGCGATCATGTACGGCGGCATGGACGCCACCGGCGGCCCGTTCGCGAAACAGGCGAAACAGCTCGGCCTGCGCGCGAAGATCTTCGCGGGCGACGGCGTGTGCACGGAAAAGCTGGCCGACCTGGCCGGCGACGCGACCGACAATATCGTGTGCTCGGAAGCCGGTGCTTCGCTCGAGAAGATGCCGGGCGGCGGCGCGTTCAAGGCGAAGTACGAGAAGCGTTTCGGCCAGCCGATCCAGATCTACGCACCGTTCACGTATGACGCCGTGTACATCGTCGCCGACGCGATGAAGCGCGCGAACTCGACGGACCCGGCGAAGATCCTCGCTGCGATGCCGGCGACGAACTACACGGGCGTGATCGGCAAGACGACCTTCGATTCGAAGGGCGACCTGCAGCACGGCGTGATCTCGCTGTACAACTACAAGGGCGGCAAGAAGTCGCTGCTCGACGAAGTGAAGATGTAACGCAAAAAGCGGTCAACAGAAGGGGCGAAAGCGCGCATGCGGCAACGCATGCGCGCTTTTTTTTCGGGCCGCGCCGTCAGATCTTCAGGTGCGCGAGCACCTTCGGCGCGATGGCCGCGACGAGCGCCGCGCACAGCGCGACGACCGACAGGCCGATCGTCAGGTTCGCGGCCTGCGCGACCGCGCCGATCACGACCGGACCGAACAGCAGTCCGAAGTACGCGAGCCCGGCCACATGCGCGAGCCCTTCGGCCGCGTGGATGCCTTTCACGCGCGCGGCGGCCGCGAACAGCACGGGCATCATGTTCGCGAGGCCGAGGCCCATCAGCGTGAAGCCGGTCAGCACCGCGGCCGGATACGGCAACAGCAGCGCGCCGATCATCCCCGCGCACGCGAGCGACGCGCTCGCGAACACGAGCTGCGGCGCGCCGAAGCGGGCGCGCACGGCGTCGCCCGCGAAGCGCGCGATGGCCATCCCGCCCGAGAACGCCGCGTACGCGGCGCTTGCGAGCGCGGGGCTCGCCGCGACGACGTCGCGCATGTAGACCGTCGCCCAGTCGTACATCGCGCCTTCGGCGATCAGCGCGATCAGTGCGATGCCGCCGAGCATCCACAATGCGGGCGAGCGCCAGCGGTTGCCGCCGCCGTGCGCGTGTTCGTGGTGCGGCACATGCGGCAGCACGGCCGGGCTCGCGACGACGAGCACCGCGGCGCTCGCCGCCGCCGCGAGCGCGAGATGCACGGCCGGCGCCATGCCGGCCGACAGCAGCGCGCCGCCGGCGGCCGCGCCCGACATCCCGCCGATGCTGAACATCCCGTGCAGCGACGACATGATCGGCTTGCCCAGCGCGATCTCGACCGCGCTGGCCTCGGCGTTCATCGCGACGTCGAGCGTCGCCATCGAGAAGCCGAACAGCGCGAGCACGGCGAGCAGCATCCAGTAGTCGGGCACGACGAGGATCAGCGCCGCGCACGCGGACATCACGAGCCCGCCCGCGACGCACGCGGTGCGCGAGCCGACGCGCGCGATCCAGCGCGCGATGGTCAGCATCGCGGCGATCGAGCCGCCGGCGACCGCGAACAGCGCGATCGACAGCAGCCCGGGGCTCAGCGCGAACTTGTCGCGCACGGTCGGCACGTGCACGCCCCACGACGCGTACATCATGCCGGCGACGAAGAACAGCGCCATCGATGCCGTGCGCGCACGCTGGCGGGCCGGGAGCGGCAGCACGCGATGCGCGTCGGGCGGCACGGCGAACGGGGACGACGATTCGGGGCAGGAGGATTCGGACACGGGAAGGCTCGTCAGGAAATGCGCGGACGCGTGCGGCGTCCGTCGGATTTGTCCGATTCTATCGAACCGCTTACGATCGTGCCGGGCGATGACCGTTCGGCCGATGATCCGGGGGAGCGGCCGCCTCGGCCGTTCGACCGATGCGCGGCACGCGGCGCCGGCGGGTAACATCGAAGCGCACGGCGTACCCGGCTCGCCGCCCTTCGACCGCAGGAGTCCTCTTGAACATCGATCCCGCCTTTGCCCTGCATCTGCTGCACCGCTGCGCGCTCGGCACGCTCGCCACCCACGCGCGCGATCCGCTGGGCTTCCCGTATCCGACGGTCGTCCCGTTCGCGCCCGATGCAAGCCATCGGCCCGTGATCCTCGTGAGCGGCCTCGCCGAGCACACGCGCAATCTCGCCGCGGATCCGCGCGCGGGCTTCCTCGTCGTCGACGCGCCGGACGGCGACGTGCTGAACGCCGAGCGCGCGACGCTGCTCGGCCGGTTCGTGCCGCTCGGCGACGATCCTCACGTCGCCGCGCGCTACCGGCGCTACGAGCCGGACGCCGCGCGCTATCTCGCGCTCGGCGATTTCACGTTCTGGGCGCTCGATATCGAGCGGCTGCGCTATATCGGCGGGTTCGGGCTGATGGGCTGGGTCGACGGCACGCATCTCGATGCGCTGCCGCCGCTCGCCTTCGACGAGGAACAGGCGCTGTGGGACGCATACGATGCCGGCGATGCGCACCGCGACGGGCTCGAATTGCTCGGCGTCGATCGCCACGGCGCCGACTGGCGATGCGACGGCCGCCGCGTGCGCACGCCGTTCGATGCGCCGCCGGCCGATGCGGGCGCGCTGCGCGAACGGCTGATCGCGTGTGCGCGGGATGTGGCGTGACGTCGCGGGTGCCGGTTTGTCCGGTTGGCAAGCCGCGCCATCCGATTTTCGCAAAGCTGTCGTCCGATGAAAGCTTTGATTTTTCTGAATGCAGGGTAATTGCGTAGATTGATAGACTTAATAGGCAATCGCTAATGTCCTAATCTCTATGGAGGAACGTAAAAATTTGAGAAAAGGCCGCGGCCGGTCAAAACGACATGCCCGAATTACAATGAGTTTCGGTATTTTCATGAATCTCGCTTCTATCAAATCTTTTTTGTGCTAATCTCTGCCTTCGAAAATCCGAGGCACATATATTTCATGAATGGTGAGCTGGCTACAGATCGGCGCCATTAGTCAGATAGAAAGGGAAACTATGTCTTCTTACAAGGACCTGCTGGCCCAGCGGGAGAAGCTGGAGAAGCAAATCGAGGAAGCGAAGTCGCGTGAATACGCTGAAGTGCTGAATGACGTGAAGCAGAAAATTGCCGACTACGGCTTTTCGCTCGCCGAACTCGGTCTCAGCCGCGCGAAGGCCGGCAAGGTTGGCCGTCCGCGCGCAGGCGTGGCCGCGAAATACCGCGATCCGGAAACGGGCGCGACGTGGTCGGGCCGCGGCAAGCCGCCGCGCTGGATCGCAGGCAAGAACCGCGAACAGTTTGCGATTTAAACATTTGTTTAAGTTGTCTGTTCTTCAAAAGAGCCGCGTGTCCGTTGAGGAGCGCGGCTTTTTTGTTTCAGGCCGCGGCAGGGACGCTGGCGCTGTCATGAAATTGTAATGAAGCCATGTGAATGAAAATGCGACACGTTCGCATAAGCGGTTGATTTAAATGAGAAATTTGTGGGTATTGGAGCGGTTTGCGGGGCGCCTTTGATAGAATTGCGTATCGCACACCGATATCTAATATTTCATGTCCACGTTTTCCGGCGACGCGCAGAGCGCAGATAAGCACGCGGTTGCGCGCAAGAGCACGCTCGTCAGTATTGTGCTGAATGTCGTGCTTGCGACATTTCAGATCGTCGTCGGCACGATTGCGCATTCGCAGGCATTGATTGCCGACGGTGTGCATTCGATATCCGATTTGATCTCGGATTTTGTCGTGCTGGTTGCGAATCGGCATAGCGGCGCATCGCCTGATGCCGACCACAATTACGGACACAACCGCTACGAGACCGTCGCGTCGCTGTTTCTCGGCGCTATCCTGATTGCGGTCGGAATCGGCATGCTCTGGCGGGCCGGCGACCGCCTCGTTAATCTCGAAAACATCCCGGCGGTACATTTTTCCGCGCTGATCGTCGCGCTGACGGTGCTCGTGTCGAAAGAAGCGCTGTTTCGCTACATGCTGCGCGAGGCGCGGCGCGTACGCTCGGCGATGCTGGTCGCGAATGCATGGCATGCGCGCTCGGATGCCGCGTCGTCGCTCGTCGTCGCGATCGGCATCGTCGGCAGCCTGGCCGGCGTGCGGCTGCTCGACCCGATCGCGGCGGCGATCGTCGGCTTCATGGTCGCGCGCATGGGCTGGACGTTCGGCTATGACGCGCTGCAGGACCTCTCCGATCGAGCGCTCGATACGACCGACACGGCCGAGATCCGCGCGCTGCTCGCGGCGACCCCCGGCGTGCGCGACGTGCACGACCTGCGCACGCGCAAGATGGGCGATGCCGCGCTCGTCGACGCGCACATCCTCGTCGATCCGAAGATCTCCGTCTCCGAAGGGCACTACATCGCCGAGACCGCGCGTGCGCGCGTGCTGTCCGACTCGCGCGTGCTCGATGCGCTGATCCATGTCGACCCGGAGAACGACGCGGCGCGCCGTCCGGCGCTCGCGCTGCCGCCGCGCGGCGAGATCGCGGCGCGGCTCGAGGCCGCGCTCGCGCAGCGTGGGCTGCGCGCGGTGGCGATCAACCTGCATTACCTGAGTACGGGGCTCGAGATCGACGTGACGCTCGCCAGCGATCCGAGCGACACCGATGCGGCGCTGGCCGGCCGGCTCGACGCCGACGCGCTGAAGCGCGAGTTCGGCGCGCACCGGATCGGCTTCACGCGCGCGATGCCCGCGCAGGCGTGACCTGCCGCCGGCACCCGCGACCGCGGGCCGGCCGTGCGGGCCCGCGCGTTACAGCGGCAGCTGCGTGTCGAACTTGATCTCGCGCAGCACGACGCTCGTGCGCACTTGCGACACGGCCGGGATCTTGAAGATGCGTTCGTGCAGGAACACGTCGTAGGCCTTGATGTCCGGCGCGACGATCTTGAGGATGTAATCGGCCTCGCCGGTCGTGCTGTAGCACTCGGTGACTTCCGGGCAGGTCGCGATCTCGCGCTCGAACTGCTCGACGCCGCCTTCGTTGTGGCGGGTCAGGTGCACGTGCGCGAGCGCGCAGACGTGCAGGCCGAGCTTCTCGCGATCGAGCAGCGCCGTGTAGCGCTGGATCACGCCCGACTGTTCCATGTCCTTGATGCGGCGCCAGCACGGCGTGCTCGACAGGCCGACCTGGTCGGAGATTTCCTGTACGGAACGGCGCGCGTCGAGCTGCAACAGGCGAAGGATTTTTTGCGAAAAGGAATCGAGCGTCACCTGCGCCTCCATGCGGCAGCAACAACATGCTGAATGTTAGAGGGCCGGAAAAGGAAAGGCAATCTGATGTGGCGCGGTTGAGCGAGATTCCCTAATTTGCCCGCGGATCCGTGGGGTTTTGTCCCGCCCCCGCGTTTTCCGACCGATCCGTGTCCGACACGGCGAGGCCCGCGAGCGCGGCCTGCTGCCGGCGCAGGTCGGCGAGCATGTTGCAGAACAGCGTGCCTTGCTCGATCGCGTCGTCCAGCGCGACGTGCGTGTGCGGATGGTCGTCGAACCAGTGCTTCGGAAAGCGCGGCTTGATCGCCTTGCGGTACGGCAGGCCCGTCATCGCGAACGCGAGCGTCTTGATGTCGAGCGCCGACCACGAGAACGGGCAGCGCCCCGCGAAACGCATCATGTACCAGAACATGAACGTGAAGTCGAAGCCGGCCGGCATTGCGACGAACACGGGCTTGCCGGGCAGCGCCTCGACCCAGTCGACGTACGCGACCAGCGCCGCCTCGGGCGCCTGCAGGTCGCGCCGGCATGCGGCCCATGCTTCGGGCTCGGTCTTCCACCAGGCTTCCTGAACCGGATGCGCCTGTGCGCCGGGCAGCGTCTCGAGGTTCGCCGAGAACGTCGCGATCAGCTGCTTGTCCTCGGTATAGGCGGCCGATGCGAAGCTCAGCATCGAGTGCGGGCCGGGAATCGGGCCGTCTGCCTCGACGTCGGTGCTGACGTAGATTTCCTGGATGGCGGTCTGGTTCATCCGAACACCTTGTCGGACACGAACGGGTTCGTGCGGCGCTCGTCGCCGAACGTCGAGACGGGGCCGTGGCCCGGCACGAACGTGACGTCGTCGCCGAGCGGCCACAGCTTCTCCTTGATCGAACGGACGAGATCCTCGTGATTGCCGCGCGGGAAATCGGTACGGCCGATCGAGCCCGCGAACAGCACGTCGCCGACGATCGCGACGCGGTGCGCGCGGCTGAAGAACACGACGTGGCCGGGCGTATGGCCCGGGCAGTGATAGACCTCGAGCGTCTCGTCGCCGAACCGCACGGTGTCGCCGTCGTTCAGCCAGTGGTCCGGCTCGAAGGTTTCGGCGGCCGGAAAGCCGAAGCGCTCGCTCTGCATCGGCAGCTTCTCGATCCAGAAGCGTTCTTCTTCCTGCGGCCCCTCGATCGGCACGCCATAGTGCGTCGCGAGCGTCTTCGCGCCCGCGCAGTGATCGATGTGCCCGTGCGTGAGCAGCACCTTCTCGACCTGCACGTTCTGTCGCGCGACTTCCTGTTCGATCCGGTCGAGATCGCCGCCCGGATCGACGACGGCGGCGCGGCCCGTCTTCTCGCAGACGAGCAGCGAGCAGTTCTGCTGGAACGGCGTGACCGGAATGAGCGTGACTTTCATGGAGGCACCGGCGGCTAAAAGGAGCGATTGTACCGGTCGCGCGTGCCGCTTGCCGTTCGTGCGACGCACGTCGCGATGCGCGGGTACGGGCATTCCCTGAGCATGCCGATTGTTACAGCCATAGTGAGAATCAATGGTCCCTCGGGGGCGCTTTTCGAGACGACCTTTTGATTTATGTATAATGCGCTCCATTGCACGTGAATTTCACGCAATTCGCTGGTGTTTCGGCCCCGTTGAACGGGGTGTCGGATTCACCGTCAAGCATCAGCCGCCGGGGAGTCCGGCGGTGTATCCAGCACCGAGCATTCGGTGCTCACGTCTTGTCCGGCCGGGTGCTGCGCGCCCGCCTGCGGCCCTGCTGCCGCGCCGCCGGATGAGGCCTGTGCCGCCGTTCCTGTGCGTTGGTCGTATCGACGCGCGCGAACGTGAAAGCCATGTTCGATGGCGGCATGAGGGGTCTGGTCAGGCTGCCGGGGACAGGTTGCGCCAGACGTGAAAGCTAATCAGGACGGTTGCGGCCTAGACGAAAGCCGCGCCCATGCTAGCCGCCTGCTCGCATTCGAGCGGGGCGTGCACGCATTTGCCGTCCGGGCCGCGTGTCTGCGTCATGAAGCAGCGGCCCGAACCAGAAGGCGACACGTCGATGAATTTACGTTTTCCGAGTCGATTCGGGACCATTGCATTGTTTTTTGCGCTGACGGGCTGTGCGGTGCCATCCAGCCAGACCACCAGCAGCGCGAACCAGAAGAAAGCGGTCGACAAGACGGCCGCTGCCGCGAAGGCGGACGACAACAAGCAGCAACTCAATTTCGATTCCGCGCTGGCATCGATGCCGGCTGCCGGCAACAAGGACACGAAGCAGTCGTCGCTGGCGGATGCCGAGCCGATTGACGGCAAGGACGTGTCCGACTTCCGCCAGACGGGCCGGGCATCGTGGTACGGAAGGGATTTCCACGGCCGCCGCACCGCGAACGGCGAGCGCTTCAACATGAACGCGCTCACCGCCGCGCACCGCACGCTGCCGCTGTCGTCGTACATCAGGGTGACGAACGCGTCGACCGGCAAGTGGGTCGTCGTGAAGGTCAACGATCGCGGGCCGTTCAAGCGTGGTCGCGTGCTCGACCTGTCGTATGCGGCCGCCAAGGTGATCGGCCTCGTGCACGCCGGCACGGGGCGCGTGAAGATCGAAGGGCTGTCGCCGCAGGAAGCGCGCGAGGCACGCGACGAAATGGTCGCGTCGATCTCGGCGAAGTAACAACGCGGCGGATCGTCCGCTTGTGCACAAAGGGCTGCCTTCCGGCAGCCCTTTGTCGTTTCTGCGCGGCACCGCCGCGCGTCAGCCGTCCTTCAGCGCCAGCGCACGCGCATACAGCGTGTTGCGCGACGCGCCCGTCAGCGCGGCCGCGAGCTTGGCCGCGCTCTTCACCGGCACTTCTTCCAGCAGCAGTCTGAGCAGCGCGTCGTGCGCGGTGTCGTCGGCTTCGCCGCTCGTCGCCGGCGCGCCTTCCACGACCAGCACGAACTCGCCGCGCTGCCGGTTCGCATCGCCCGCGAGCCAGGTCTGTCCTTCGGCCAGGGTGCCCTGGAACAGCTGCTCGTGTAGCTTGGTGAGCTCTCGCGCGATCAGCAGCCGGCGCGCGGGGCCGAACGCATCGGCGAGCGCTGCGACGGTTTCGGCGATCCTGTGCGGCGCTTCGTAGAACACCAGCGCATACGGGTGCGGCACCAGCGCCTGCAGCGCGGTCGCGCGCTGCTTGGCCTTCGGCGGCAGGAAGCCCGCGAACGTGAATGTGCCGGCCCAGTCGCCGGCCACGCTCAGCGCGGTCACGGCCGCGCTCGCGCCCGGCAGCGGGATCACCGCGAAGCCGGCGTCGCGCACCGCGTCGACGAGTCGCGCGCCGGGGTCCGAGATGCCGGGCGTGCCGGCGTCCGATACATAGGCCACGCGTTCGCCGCCGCGCAGCAGTTCGACCACGCGCTGCGCGGCTTCGCGTTCGTTGTGCTCGTGCACGGCGACGAGCGGCTTCGAGATTCCGTAGCGGGCGAGCAGCTGGCCCGTGTTGCGGGTGTCTTCGGCCGCGATGCGGTCGGCAAGGCCGAGCACGTGCAGCGCGCGCAGCGTGATGTCGGCGGTATTGCCGATCGGCGTGGCGACCACGTAGAGCGCGGCGACCGGGTAGTGCTGCGTACGCGCGAGTTCGAGGAGGGCAGTCATGGCAGGCAATGCGCGCAATCGCGGCGCAAGCGGAACAAGGACGGCATTGTGCCACGCGGCGCCGGCCCGGCCGGGCGACGGGCGCGATTTGCCGCGTACGGGCGACAACTTTTCCGGTGCGGCGCGATCCAAACCGGTCGGCGCGGCGTTCGAGCAGCGAGCGCGGCAGTTTCTCGAACGCCGCGGCCTCGTGTTCGTCGCCGCGAACGTGACGATGCGCGGCGGCGAGCTCGATCTCGTGATGCGCGAGCCCGACGGTATGCTCGTGTTCGTCGAAGTGCGTGCGCGGCGCAGTGCCCGGCATGGCGGCGCGGCCGCGAGCGTCGGCTGGCGCAAGCAGCGTCGCGTGGTCGCGGCGGCCCTGCAGTTCTGGGCGCGGCACGGTGCCGGTGCCGCGTGCCGTTTCGACGTCGTCGCGTTCGAGGCCGGGCGGCTCGTGTGGCTGCGCGACGCATTTCGTACCGACGATGCGTAGCCGCGAGCTGTGACGAGATGTAAAGAGTTCTTGCCGGACCCCCGGAGAGGGCGCCGGAGTACGGTAAACTCGCCGCACCCACGATGTCGCGCGATGCGTGCCAAGCGCCCAGTTCACCAGGAATCGATGTCAGTCGAACGTATTCAGCAACATTTCCGCGACAGTGCCGCGCTTCACGCCGAAGCGGCCGACGCGCTGTCGCTGCCGATCGCAGCCGCGGTCGACGCGATGTTCGCCGCGTTGGCGAACGGCAACAAGATCGTCGCATGCGGTGACGGCCTGTCGGCCGCCGCCGCGCACTACCTCGCCGTGTCGCTCGTCGGCGGCTTCGAGCGCGAGCGTCCGGGCCTGCCCGCGATCGCGCTGGCCACCGATGCGTCGCAGGCCGGCCTCGCGGGCGCGGCATCCGCCGAGCAACTGTTCGCGCAGCAGGTGCGCGTGCTCGGCCAGACCGGCGACATCCTGCTGGTGCTCGATCCGGGCGGCGCATCGCCGCGCGTGCTGGCGGCGATCGACGAGGCGCACGAGCGCGAGATGACCGTCGTGGCGCTGACGGGTGGCGAAGGCCACACGGTCGCGGCCGCGCTGTCCGATACCGATATTCCGATCAGCGTGCCCGCCGTTCGCGCGGCGCGCATCCACGAAGTCCATCTGCTGACCATCCACTGCCTGTGCGACGGCATCGACGCGATGCTGCTGGGTGAGGATTGAACGAAGGAGAGCCGTCGATGAATCAAAGCCGCGTCAAACAGACGCTCGTCAGAACCACACTGCTCGCCGCGCTGACGGCGGGCCTCGCCGTGTCGCTGCAGGGTTGTGTGCTCGGGGTCCTGGGCGCAGCGGCCGGCGGCGGCGCGCTGGTCGCAACCGATCGCCGTACGCTCGGCGCGCAGACGGAAGATCGAGAGATCCAGGTCAAGTCGCTCACGCAGATCAACAACGGGCTGCCGGACCAGTCGCACGTGAACGTGACGGTGTTCAACCGCCGCGTGCTGCTGACGGGCGAAGTGCCGAACGATGCGTCGAAGCAGCGCGCCGAGGAAATCGTGCGCGGCATCAACAACGTGAACGGCATCGTCAACGAACTGTCGGTCGAGCCGGCGGCGTCGCTGTCGTCGCGCGCGAACGACTCGTATCTCGAAGGGCGCGTGAAGTCCGAGCTGATCGCGACGAAGGGCATCTCGGCGAACTACTACAAGGTCGTCAGCGAGCGCGGCAACCTCTACCTGATGGGCCTCGTGACGGTGGACGAGGGCAATCGCGGCGCGGATGCCGCGAGCCAGGTGCCGGGCGTCGAGAAGGTCGTGAAGGTGTTCCAGTACGTCAAGCCGCAGGACGCGCAGGCGCTGCAGGCCGCGTCGCCGGCGAGCGGCGCGTCCGGTGCGCCGGCTGCCGCCGCGCCGGCGGATGCCGCGACGGTCGGCGCGGTGCCCGACGCATCGGTGCAGTCCACGCCGCTGCAGCCGCCCGCGCCGATCTCGAATTCGTCGAACGTGCACCCGGGCAATCCGAAGGCGCCGTCGCAATGAAGGGCGTGCAGATGAAGCAGTGGATGGCGCAGGGCGCCGCGGCCACCGTGCTCATGGCCGGCATGTTGGGCGCCGCGCACGCGGACGTCGGCGACGGCCTGAAGGTGGCGCGCGGCAACGCATGCATGGGTTGCCACGCGGTCGACCGCAAGCTCGTCGGCCCGTCGTTCAAGGACATTGCTGCCCGCTACAAGTCGGATCCGCAGGCCGTCGCGAAGCTGTCGAAGAAGGTGAAGGAGGGCGGCTCCGGCGTCTGGGGCGCGATTCCGATGCCCGCGCATCCGCGCATGAGCGACGCCGACGTCCGTTCGGTGGTCGAATGGGTGCTGGCCGGCGCGCCGTCGAAGTGACGCATTCGGGGTGACGCAACCCCTATTGCCAAGCACGGAAATGCGTGTGTATGATGGTTGACTGTTGGGGCGGTAGCTCAGCTGGGAGAGCGTCGCGTTCGCAATGCGAAGGTCGGGAGTTCGATCCTCCTCCGCTCCACCAACGGAATTTGGAAGGCCCGATCGCAAGATCGGGCTTTTTGTTTTTGGCCAGGCCGGCCGGAGCGACGGTTGCCGAAGCGCAATGACCGCGTTGCGGGATCGGACGACAACCACGGCATCGCGAAGATCGGTGATTCGGCAGACGCCTGCAGCATGCCTGGCCCGTCGAACGGCCCGCGGCTGACGCGTTGCCTGCTGCCGAATGGGTGCGGAACGGGCGTAAAATGTTGGCCAATCGTCGCATCGCATCGCATCGCATCGCATCGCATCGCATCGCATCGCATCGCATCGCGCGAGGACGTGCCGCTGCCGCCGGTCGATGCAATCCGCGCCCGGCCATGCGGTTCCGATGCGGCGCGGGTCGGATTCGTGTCGCGACACAGAGTCGAGGACGTTGCCTTGGACACCATCGAGTCGCGGCTGAAGGCGTTGTTCGTCGGCGGTCTTGCCGGCGACGCCGCGCAATATCGTTCGTTCCTGGCGGAATTGACACGGCATCTGCGCGGCTACCTTCGCAAGCGGATCCCGCAGTATCGCGAAGACGTCGAGGATCTCGTCCAGGAGATACTGCTGGCCGTGCACAATGCGCGCCATACCTATCGCCCCGACGAACCGCTCACCGCATGGGTTCACGCGATCGCGCGATACAAGCTCATGGATTTTTTCAGGACGCATGCGCGGCGAGATTCGCTGCACGAGCCGCTCGACGATCACGAAGAAATCTTCTCAGAGTCCGACGACGAGGCAACCTCCGCAAGTCGCGACATCGAAAAACTGCTTGACCACTTGCCGGACAAACAGCGGCTTTCGATCCAGCATGTGAAGTTGCAGGGGCTGTCGATCGCCGAAGCGGCGCAAGCGATAGGCCTGTCCGAATCGGCGGTCAAGGTCAGCATTCACCGTGGGCTCAAGGCACTCGCGGCTCGTGTGCGAGGGATGGTATGAAGACGGATGATCTGGTCAACCTGCTGGCGACCGGCACCGCGCCGGTGGAGCGCGATGTGCCGGCTCGACGTTTCGGCATCGCGCTGTCGATCGCGGCCGCCGGCGCGTTGTGTTTGATGATGATCGGGTTCGGGGTGCGCCCCGATCTTGCGAGCGTCATGCAGACGGCCCGGTTCTGGGAGAAGCTCGCGTTTCCGCTTTGCGTCGCGATCGGCGCGCTTACCGCGGCCGCCCGGGTCGCGCGTCCGGGTGCCGTCGTCGGCATCGGATGGCTCGAAATGGCGATTCCCGTCGTGCTGGTCTGGGTCGGCGGCCTGTTCGTCGTGGTGTCGGCCGAGCCCCCGGACCGGGTGCTTCTGGTGCTCGGACAAACGTGGCGCACGTGCCCGCTCAACATCCTGCTGCTTTCCATTCCAGGCTTCGTCGCGATCTTCTGGGCAATCAAGGGGCTCGCGCCTACGCGTCTCGGAATCGCGGGAGCGGTGGCCGGCCTGCTCGCGAGTTCGATCGCGACGATCGCGTATTGCCTGCATTGCCCGGAAATGAGCCCGGCGTTCTGGGGTATCTGGTACGTACTCGGGATGGCGCTGCCCGCCGCACTCGGCGCATGGCTCGGGCCGCGGCTGCTGCGCTGGTGACGGCGGCAAGATCCGGCCGCGCTTACCAGCGCAGATACCTGGGGCCGACCGTGGCCCCGATGCAGGCGGTCATGGCGATCGCGAGCACATACCAGACGCCCCAGAACGGGACGGACATTTCGGAACAGTAGAGCGAATAGACGAGCCCGCCCTGTGCGCCGGCGAGAAATCCGGCGCTGGCGCCGGCCAGCGCAAGGCGGGTCGGCGCGAGCTTCTTCATCGCGCGCATCATGACGGCCAGCGACGGCAGCGAAAGAAACACGATATCGGCCGTCGTGACTTGCCATGTCGAGCCGAGCACCAACTGAAGCCGATAACCCGGCGGCGTGGCGAGCAGGATGCCGGCCGTGACCGCCAGCATCGTGACGATCGGCAGCGCGACGGCCAGCCATGCATACGCAAACGGTGCGCCGGGGCGTGCGAGGCGCTCGGCCAGTCTCGTTGCCGTCACGATGAGTGCCGCCGGGAACGCCAGCCGAACCCAGAACATGCCGGTCAGGATCAGTTCGGGCATGTCGCTGCGCACCCCGTAGAGCGCGACCAGCAGCGCGATGTTCCCGACCAGGCCCGACACCAGCGCGCGACCGAGCGACCGCGACACGGCATTGGGCGCGACCGGATGCAGGTTGGCCGCCAGCCGGGATACCAGGTCTCGGGTATGCATCATTCGCTTTCATCGCCGGGATGGCGCACGAAGTACGCTGCGCGGGCCGTCACGCCCTGGCCCACCGGTCGCCGAGCCAATGATCGATGGAAATCCTGCCGGGCCCCCAGGCTGCGATGCCCAGTGCCATCGCGGCCCAGGTCAGATGAATGGGCCAGCCGTCGGGTACCGTGAGCTCGATGACGAGCGTCATCAGCAGCAGGCCGGCGGCGGCGAACCGCGTCCCGAGACCCAGCACGAGCAGGACCGGGAACGTCACTTCGCCGCATCCGGACAGGAACGCGACCACGGCGGGCGCCGGAAACGGATAGGGGCCGCCTGGCAGATGCAACTGGAACTCGCTCGTGAACAGGTCGATCGCCGTATCGTTCAGTTGCAGGAACCCATGCCACTTCAGCATCCCCGATTTCCAGAACGGGACGGCCAGCGCGATCCGAAGCGCGAGTTGTACGAACCACGGGCGAGCGAGCCATTCGATCGCGCGATTGGCTTGCCCGATCAGTGCGATGAGCGTGCCGCGCGCGTGCGGCGGCACTTCGTGCTGTTGCAGGTTCGACATGATGGTCAGTTCCGTTGGTCAATGGCAGTAAACACGCCGGCGTCGATCATCCCGGACAGGTTGCGCGGGAGATCGAACGCATCCGCTTCCTCGAATGCGGCCGCGGCGGCTTCGCCGAGCGTCGCGTGTTCGACGAGTTTCGTCAGGAAGGTCGCGCCGCCCGCGGGCAGGGTCGCCACCATGACGTCGAGCGCCGGCCGCGTCACGAGCGCGTCTTCGCGAGCGCTCGAACATAGCGGTTCGACCGGCCCGTCGGTTCGATTCATCGAGAAGATCGCAACCGCGGGATAGGCCGATCGCACGATTCCGGCAGCGGGATGGACGATGAAACGTATTTGCGCGAGTGCCGTCGGCTCGATCCCGGCGAAGGCCTGGGCCGACAGCACCGGAAGGTCGGCGGCGTGATACGCATCGAGCCACGCGCGTTCGATCCTTGCTGTGTCCGCGAGCCACGGCATCTCGCGAGCGTAGGCGTAGGACTCGATGAACGCCGGAAAATCGCGACCGTATTCGAACAGCAGCGGCGAGGTCGGGGGCGTTTGCCTGACGTGAAACCGGGCCATCGCGCGAAAGAATGCGTCTCCCGTGATCCGATGGACGGCGGGATAGATCGCGACGAGTGCGTCGATCAGGCTGACGATGACGTTGTTCCGGTAGATACCGTATTGCCGGGTCACGTCGTTGCCGGGCCGGGCGACGACGTCATCGTGAATCGCGAGCGCCGGATTCGTCAGGCCCGCCGCGAACGGCCTCGCGTACTCGCGCTCCGGATGCTCAGGTCTCATCGGTCACCTCCGCTGCCGCGAGCGCTTCAGCGCCGATCATGAGGCGCCGCGCTTCGAGTGCCTGCGCGCGCAACACCGGCCAGTCGGGCAGATCGCTGTCCCATTCGACCAGCGTCGGGATCGGGCCGATTTCCGCGACGACGCGTTCGTACAGCGCCCAGACCGAAGCGGCGACCGTGCGATCGTGGCTGTCGATCAGCAGCAACCCGCCTGCGTCGTCATGCTGCTCCGCGTGCCCCGCCAGATGGATTTCGCCGGTGCATTCGAGCGGAAATTCGTCCAGGTAGGCCGACGCGGAGAACCGGTGATTGACCGCCGAAACCTGGACGTTGTTGACGTCGAGCAGCAATCCGCACCCGGTCCGCCGGGCGATTCGGCGAATGAATTCGGGTTCGCTCATCGTCGACGATGCAAACCGGACATAGGTGGCCGGATTCTCGAGGAGAATCTGCCGTCCGATCGTTTCCTGCACCTGGTCGATGTGGGCGCACACCCGGTCGAGCGTCGCCTGCGTATAGGGCAACGGCAGCAGGTCGTTGTAGAACGTTCCGTCGTGCGTCGACCAGGCCAGATGTTCGGAGACCAGTGCCGGTTGATAGCGCGCCACCACGTCGCGAAAGCGGGCGAGATGAGTCATGTCGAGCGATTCCTGCCCGCCGATCGACATGCCTACGCCGTGAATGGAGAGCGGATAGTCGGAGCGGATTGCCGCGAGCATGCGGTGCGGCGGGCCGCCCGCACCCATGTAGTTCTCGGCATGGACTTCGAAGAATCCGTCCTGCAATCCGCACGCGAGAATCGACGGCAGATGTTGGTGCTTGAAACTGGTACCGACGAGCGCCGATGCCGCGCGCCGGGGGGCGCCACGCCGGCGCGCTGCCGTCATTTCGCTGGAATATCGCATGGCCGCCCCCGTCGTCCGGGTCAGGACTTCATCGGCGTGAGGGAGCCGTGGCCGCCGCCCGGCACCTGGATGCTCGCGCAGGTGCCGCCCTGGACGAATTTCCACGAATTGCCCTGGAAATCCATCGTCGACGTACCCTGGCAGGTCGTGCCCGGGCCCGCCGCGCAGTCGTTCTGGCCCTTCAGCGCAACGCCGAAGCACTTCTCCTTGTGGGCCGCCACCGCTGCGCTCTTTTCGGCGTCGGTGAGCGGAGCTGCATGAACCGACGTCGCCAGAAGGCTTGCAACGGCGCTCACGATAAGGGCCGAATTGATCGAGATCTTTGCCGACATTGCTGTTCTCCAGTAGTTGGGATGGACGGTACCCATCGTGGGTACGCTGATTAATTCGTCGCAGCCCGACAGTTGGTTACAGCGAGGATGAATTTTTTTCGACGCTCGTCGAGGGGGGGCAGCAGCGCCTGGATCGGCCTGCGGAGGCGCGTGCAGGGTGGGGGCGTGTGTGCCGGCTGCCCGATCTTGCGTCGCACGATTCGTGTGCTCTTCGATCGGGCCACGCGTGCCGCGCGGGGGCGTCCGCGCGTAATCGATGGTCCGGCTAGCTTGGGCAACCGTGGTGTGCGGGCCGCACGGCGGCCGCGCTGCCCGCCGTCCCCTTCATCCGCGCCCGAAGCTCGGCCGCTTCGGATCGTACGTCCACCCCGGCACGAGATAGCGCATCGCGACCGCGTCGTCGCGCGCGGTGCCGCCGACCTCGTTATACAGCGCATGCGCGGCCTCGACCTGCGCCATGTCGAGTTCGATCCCGAGCCCCGGCCGCTCCGGCACGGCCACCTTGCCGCCGACGATCTCGAGCGGCTCGCGCGTGAGCCGCGCGTCGCCTTCCTGCCAGATCCAGTGCGTGTCGATCGCGGTGATCGTGCCGGGCGCGGCCGCCGCCGCATGGGTGAACATCGCGAGCGACACGTCGAAGTGGTTGTTCGAGTGCGAACCCCACGTGAGCCCCCAGTCGCGGCACAGCTGCGCGAGCCGCACCGAGCCCTGCATCGTCCAGAAGTGCGGGTCGGCGAGCGGGATGTCGACCGCCTGCAGCCGCACCGCGTGATCCATCTGCCGCCAGTCGGTCGCGATCATGTTGGTCGCGGTCGGGATCCCCGTCGCGCGGCGGAATTCGGCCATCACTTCGCGGCCCGAATAGCCGCCTTCCGGCCCGCACGGATCTTCCGCATACGCGAGCAGGTGGCCTTGCCCGCGGCACAGCGCGACGGCCTCGTCGAGCGACCAGGCGCCGTTCGGGTCGAGCGTCGCGCGTGCGTCGGGGAAGCGCGCCTTGATTGCCGCGATCGCTTCCATCTCGTCGGCGCCGGCCATCACGCCGCCCTTCAGCTTGAAATCGGCGAAGCCGTAGCGCTCGACCGCGGCTTCGGCCTGCCGCGCGATCGCGGCCGGCGTGAGCGCCGCTTCGTTGCGCAGCCGGAGCCATGGGTCCGGCGCGTGCGTCTCGTCGCGATACGGCAGATCGGTGCGGCGCCGGTCGCCGAGGTAGAACAGGTACGCGAGCATCGGCACCGCGTCGCGTTGCTGGCCTTCGCCGAGCAGGGCCGCGACCGGCACGTCGAGATGCTGGCCGAGCAGGTCGAGCAGCGCGGCCTCGATCGCGGTGATCACGTTGTCGAGCCGCAGGTTGATCTCGTGCGGCTGGCGCAGCACGGCCGCCTCGCCGGCCGACGTCACCTCGTGCCGGATCGTGCGGCACGCGCCCGTGCCGGACAGCGCCGCGCGCACCGCGTTGAGCGTCGCCTGGTAGCGACCGATCGACTGGCCGACCACGAGATCGGTCATGCGTTCGAGCGCGTGGCGGATCCCTTCGCCGCCCGGCACTTCACCGACCCCCGTGTGCCCGCTGCTATCGTCGAGGATCACGAGGTTGCGCGTGAAGTAAGGCGCGTGCGCGCCGCACAGGTTGAGCAGCATGCTGTCGCGGCCGGCGACGGGAATCACCTGCATGCGCGTGACGCGCGGCGTGCCGGCACGGCGGGATTCGGACATCGGTTCGCTCCTGGTTCCGGTGGCGCGCGGGCCGCCGGACGTGCCGGCGCGGCCCGCGTCGTTCATTGAAGCTCGACGCGGCGGATCTCGCCGACGACGAACAGGTAGCAGATCACGGCGACGAGCGCGTGCGCGACGACATAGACGAGCGCGCCGTTGAACGAGCCGCTGCGGTCGACGATATAGCCGATCGCGATCGGCGTCGTGATGCTGGAGAGGTTGCCGCACGTGTTGAGCAGCGCGCCGCTCAACCCCGCGATCTGGCGCGGCGCGGTGTCGGCGTTGACGGCCCAGCCGAGCGCGCCGAGCCCCTTGCCGAAGAACGACAGCGCCATGAACAGCACGACGAGCACGTGCGAATCGGTGTAGTTGCAGACGATCATCGACATCGACAGCAGCATGCCGAACACGATCGGCACCTTGCGCGCGACCGACAGCGACCGGCCCTGCTTGAGCAGCGCATCGGACACGACGCCGCCGAGAATCCCGCCGAGGAACCCGCACACGGCCGGGATCGACGCGACCAGCCCCGCGTTGAGGATCGACATCCCGCGCGCCTGCACGAGATAGACGGGGAACCACGTGATGAAGAAATAGGTGAGCGCGTTGATGCAGTACTGTGCGACGTACACGCCGATCAGCATCCGGCTCTTCAGCAGCGCCTTCACGTGATGCATCGACGGGCCGCCGCCGCGTCTGCCCGTCGCCTGGTCGATGTTGACGAGCGCGCCGCCTTCGGCGAGGTAGTCGAGTTCCGCGCGGTTGATGTTCGGGTGGTCCTTCGGGTCGTGCATCGTGCGATTCCACACCAGCACGAACGCGAAGCCGAGCACGCCCATCACCGCGAACACCGACTGCCAGCCGAACGCGTGCACGAGCCAGCCCATCAGCGGCGCGAACACGACGGTCGCCGCGTACTGCGCGGCGTTGAAGATCGCCGACGCGGTGCCGCGCTCCGAGGCCGGGAACCAGGTCGACACGATCCGGCTATTGGCCGGGAACGACGGCGCCTCGGCCGCGCCGACCAGGAAGCGTAACCCGAACAGCAGCGCGAACGCGGCCGCGCCGCCGAAGAAGCCGATCCCACCCTGCAGCAGCGTAAACAGCGACCAGAAGAAGATGCTGAACGCATAGACGATGCGCGATCCGAAGCGATCGAGCAGCCAGCCGCCCGGCAGTTGCGCGACCACGTACGACCAGCCGAATGCGGAGAAGATGAAGCCCATTTGCACATGGCTCAGGTGCATCGAGCTGGCGAGGCTCGGGCCCGCGATCGCGATCGCCGCGCGATCCGCGTAGTTGATCGTCGTGACCGCGAACAGGACGGCCAGCACGAGCCAGCGCACGCGCGTGCGCCGGGCCGTTGCCGACGCGGACGCCGGCAGCGCGTGAAGCGGATTCATGACTGTCTCCTCCGAAGGGCGGAAGGTGCCGTCGTGCGGCAGGCGCGTCGGTGCGCGCGTTATGTATGTCGATGCCGCCGGCTGGAGGCCGGGCACCGGACGCCGATGCATGCGTGGCGTCCGGGCCATTCTGTCATGTCGGAATTTGTACCTTCATGCCAATTGCTGACTTGATCGATTCAGCATTTGAATCGATGCGCCGGGCCTGGCCCGCGCGGGCGTGTCCGTCATATTTTTACCCGGATAATATTGACATTCATTTATACCCGGATAAAAATAGCGTCATTCTGATTCCTGCCTGCGGGCGACCACGATGACACTCTCCACGCTCCTTCCTTCGTATACGGCCTTCGACGGCCATCGGCGGCTCGCGTCGGGCCCGCTCGCGACGGTCGCGCTCGCGGTCCGGCAGGCTGCCGGCGACGCAACGCCCGGCACGATCCTGATCTTCGACGATGCGACCGGCCGCTCGATCGACCTTGACCTGCGCGGCACGGCGGACGATATCCGCGCGCGCTATGCGCCGCCGCCGGGCGACGCATCCGGGGCCGCCGGCGAGCCGGTCGACGCGGTCGGCGCGGGCGAACAGCGCGGCCGCGGCCGGCCGAAGCTCGGCGTCGTGTCGCGCGAGGTCACGCTGCTGCCGCGTCACTGGGAATGGCTCGCCGCGCAGCCGGGCGGCGCGTCCGTCGCGTTGCGCAAGCTCGTCGAGGACGCGCGGCGCACGCATGCGGCGGCCGACCGGCGCCGCGACGCGCAAGCGCGCGCGTACCACTTCATGTCGGCGATGGCGGGTGACCTGCCCGGCTTCGAGGAGGCCGCGCGGGCGCTGTATGCGAACGATCCGGCGCGGCTGGTCGAATTGATCGCCGGCTGGCCGGACGACGTGCGCGACCATGCGCTTGCGCTGGCGCGCGGCGACCTGCCGCCGTCCGCCGAAGACTGCTGACGGAGCACCGATGCGATGACCGTATTCGACCTGAACCGCGGCGCGATCGCGCCGGTCGCCGACGAAGTCGATTTAGTCGACCTGCGCGTGACGGGCGCCGTCCCGCGCGAACTCGACGGCACGCTGCTGCGCAACGGCCCGAATCCGCCGGGTGGCCGCTTCGAAGGGAACGACATGCTGTCGTGGTGGCCGGAAGCTGCGATGCTGCACGCAATCGCGTTCGACAACGGCCGCGCGACCGGCTACCGGAACCGCTGGGCGCGCACGCAGCGCTGGGCCGCCGTGCATGCGCCCGCGCGGGCGCCGCACCTGCCCGACACCAATCCGAACGTGAACGTGCTGCAGCATGCCGGCGAATTGCTCGCGCTGGCGGAGGGCGGCGCGCCGTTCGCGATCACGGCCACGCTCGATTCGCTCGGCGTGCCGGCTCGGCGCGCGGGTTTCGGCGGCGGCATGACCGCGCATCCGAAGGTCGATCCGGTGACCGGCGAGCTGATCGCGTTTCGCGCGGACTGGCGCGCGCCGTGGCTGCGCTACGGCGTCGTCGACGCGCACGGCGTGCAGCGTGTCGACATCGCCGTCGACCTGCCCGCGCCGTCGATGATGCACGACCTCGCGATTACCGAGACCCGCAGCCTGCTGCTCGACCTGAATGTCGGCTACGACTTCTCGCTGCTGGCGCAGGGCCACCGGATGCCGCTGCGCTGGCACGACGACCGGCCCGCGCGCATCGGCGTGATCCCGCGCCACGGCGGCGACGTGTGCTGGTTCGGCGTCGAGCCGTGCTTCATCCAGCACGTCGTGAACGCATACGACTGCGACGCGTCGTGCATCGTGCTCGATGCGGTGCGCTATCCGTCGTTCCTGCGGCTCGACACGCGTACGGGCCGTTTCGCCGACAACCCGGTCGGCGAGCTGTGGCGCTACGTGATCGACACGGCGAACGGGCTGATCGACGAAGGGCCGCTCGCCGACGGCGGCATCGAGTTGCCGCGTATCAACGAAAGCCGGACCGGGCGCCAGTACCGCTATCTGTATGCGGTCGAGCAGCCGAACAACGCGGAAATGCGCGGCGTGATGCGCTTCGACCACGCGCGCGGCACGACGACGCATTACGCGGTGCCGGCCGGCGACCAGAACGGCGAGCCCGTGTTCGTGCCGCGCCCCGGCGGCGTCGACGAGGACGACGGCTGGCTGCTGGTGATGGTCTATCGCGCGGCGACCGATACGAGCGACGTCGTGATTCTCGATGCCCGCGCGATCGATGGGGAGCCGGTCGCGACCGTGCATCTGCCGCGCCGCGTGCCGGCCGGGTTCCACGGCGCGTGGGTGCCGCGCGAGCGGTGAGCAGCCGGGCGCGTCACTGCGCGCGCAGCGCGTCGACGATCTTCAGCCGCGCGGCGCGCATCGCCGGCAGGAACCCGCCGACGAGCCCCATCACGAGCGAGAACAGCAGCGTCTTCACGACGATCGCGGGTGTCAGCACGAAGCGGAACGACAGGTCCGCGAAGGTCTGGAAGTTGGTCGTCGAGAACGACGCGAACTGCATCAGCGACGCGCACGCGAGCCCCGCGACGCCGCCGACGAAGCCGAGCAGCAGCGCTTCCAGCAGGAATGCGGCGAGCACGTTCATGCGCTTGAAGCCGAGCGCGCGCAGCGTGCCGATCTCGGCGACGCGGTTCGCGACCGAGGCATACATCGTGATCATCGCGCCGATCATCGCGGCGATCGAGAAGATCGTCGACAGCGTGATGCCGAGGATGTTGATGAACCTCGACAGCGCCTTCGACTGGTCGCCGTAGAAAGTCTGTTCGCGTTTCGCCTCGTCGGTCAGCCGCGGGTCGACGTCGATGTCGGCCTTGAAGCGCGCGAAGCCGTCGGCGCTCGGGATGCGCAGCACCATCGACGAATAGCTGGTGCGCCGGAACGACTGCATCAACTGGTCGACGTCGCCCCAGATTTCCGAATCGAAGCCGCTGCCGCCCGCGTCGAAGATGCCGACGATGGTCCAGTCGCGCTGCGCGAAATGCAGGCTGTCGCCGAGCTGCGTGCCGCTGAAGCCTTTCGCGATCGCGCTGCCGACGATGATTTCCGACGAGCCGGGCACGAACGGGCGGCCGGCCGCGAGTTTCACGTGCGGGCGCAGCACGAGGCCGGCCGGCGATACGCCGCGGATCACGACGTTCGACGGCTTGCCGGTCGACGTCTTCACCAGCGAGATCAGCACGACGGCCTCCTTCGACACGAGCGGCCGGCCGTCGGGGCCGAGCGCGACAGCCGGGTGCATCTCGAGCGCGTTGGCCTGCTGGTGGTCGATCGAACTCTGGATCTCGGTTTCGGCGCCCTTGCGGATCACCACGGCGTTGTCGGGTTCGCCGGTCGATACGAGCGTCTTCGTGAGCCCCGCGTCGAGCATCTGCACCGTCGCGAACACGAAGATCACGAGCGCCATCCCGCCCGCGGTGAGCGCGGTGGTGAGCCGCCGGGTCCACAGGTTGCGCGCGATGTAGGTGAGCAGGATCGCCATGCTAGGGTCTGTTTACATATGGAACGTGCATGCGTTGCCACGAGAACGGCCGCTCGCGAGGCGCGTGACGCCGCGAATACTGACGTATTCGCAAGGAGCGCAACGCGGCGAGCGGCCGTTCTCGTGGCAACCCCAAATTAAAAAATTCAAGTCACGGGAATGCCCGAAATCGCCCGTATGGCGGCGTCGCTCGTCGCTTGTTTGGCACGGCCAAACGGCGCTCCTCACTTCTTGCCCTCCGAGCGATTTCGGGCATTCGCATGTACGTTCCATATGTAAACAGACCCTACTACCCGATAGCCCGCAGGCCTTCGACGACGCGCACGCGCGCCGCTTGCCACGCCGGCACGATCGCGGCCGCGATGCCGACCGCGATCGAGCACGCGGCCTGCAGCGCGACGGTCTCGGTCGACACCCTGAACACCGGGAAAATGCCGCCGGCCGCCTGCTTGAACAGGCTCGCGGCGGGCGGCGTCGCGAGGATCGCGAGCCCGCCGCCGGCCACCGCGATCACCACCGATTCGCCGAACACGATCAGCGCGAGGAACCCGGGGCCGAAGCCGAGCGCCTTCAGCGTCGCGTATTCGGCCGTCCGTTCGCGCGCGCTCATCGCCATCGCGTTGGCCATCACGGCCATGATGATCAGGATCACCACGTACGAGACGAGGCGGATCGCCGCGATGATCTGGTTCGACATCGCGACGAAGCCGAGCTGGAACGCCTGCTCGGTCTCGGTCAGCGTTTCGGCCAGCGAGTTCTTGAACACCGCGTCGACGTTGCGCGCGATCGCCGCGCCGTCGTCGGGGTTCGCGACGCCGAGCACGAATACGCCGACCTGGTCGGCCTGTTTCGGCGTGCGCTGGCGCACCGTCTCGTTCAGGTAGTCCCAGTGGAACACCAGTTGGCGCGTGATCGTCGAGTCGTCGCGGCCGTCGAGGATCCCGTGCACGACGAAATCCCACGTGCCCGGATAGATCGTGCCCTTGAGCGGGATCACGTCGCCGATCTTGAAGCCGAACTGCGTCGCGAGCTGGCGGCCGACGAGGCAGCCGCGGCGGTCGCGGTTGTAGTCGGCGCGCTGCTGCGCGGGGATGATGAATTCCGGATACAGGTCGAGATAGTTGTCCGACACCGCGAAGCTCGCGAAGAAGTTCTTCGGGTCGCGGTAGATGCCGCCGAACCAGTTCGAGCGCACTACGGCCGTCACGCCGTCGACGCCGCGAATCCGGTTCTCGTAGCTGACGGGCAGCGGAAACACGAGCGAGATTGCATTGCGCGTGACGAGCCGTCCGCTGGACGCGGCGGCCGCGCCCGCGTACCACGCATCGACGACGGTGTGCAGCAGCCCGAACGCCAGTACCGCGATGGTCAGCCCGAGCACGGTCAGCAGCGTGCGCAGCCGGTGCCGCAGCGCGTTGCGCGCGATCAGCTTCAGCACATACATCGTGCGTGCTCCCGCAGCCGGTCAGCCGGCGTGCCCATCGATCAGCTCCCCTTTTTCCAGATGCACGAGCGACTGCGCGGCGCCGGCCGCGTGCGCGTCGTGGGTCACCATGATGATCGTCTTGCCGAGTTCGGCGTTCATCCGCTGCAGCATCGCGAGCACGTCGGAGGCCGACGCGCGGTCGAGGTCGCCGGTCGGCTCGTCGGCGACGATCAGCACGGGATCGGTGATCAGCGCGCGCGCGATCGCGACCCGCTGCTGCTGGCCGCCCGACAGCTCGGACGGGTAATGGCTCGTCCGGTCGCCGAGGTTCACCATGTCGAGCACGAGCTCGACGCGCTCGCGCCGTTCGCGGCGCGACAGGTGCGTGAGCATCAGCGGCAGCTCGACGTTCTCGAACGCGGTGAGCACGGGCATCAGGTTGTAGAACTGGAAGATGAAGCCGACGTTCGCCGCGCGCCATTCGGCCAGTTGCGCTTCCGCGAGCTGCGAGATGTCGAGGCCGCCCACGCGCAGCTCGCCGCTGTCGGGCCGGTCGATGCCGGCCACCAGGTTCAGCAGCGTGCTCTTGCCCGAGCCGGACGGCCCCATCAGCGCGACGAAGTCGCCTTCGCCGATGTCGAGCGTGATGTCGGTCAGCACGGGCACGATCTGGTTGCCGCGCCGGTACGACTTCGCGACGTGGCTGATCTCGACGAGGGGCGGAGGTGCGTCGTTCACGCTCGCGCTACTTCTTCGCGACGGTCACTTTCGCGCCGTCCTTCAGCTTTGCGCCCGGTGCGAGCACGACCGTATCGCCGGGCTTCACGCCGCGGATTGCAACCAATTCGCCGATCCGCATGCCCGCCGTCACGGGCGTCGCGCGCACGGTGTCGTCCTTTACGGCGAACACGACCGGCCGGCCGTCGCGTTCCACGATCGCGCTTGCCTGCACGGCCGTCACGGGCTGCCGGTCCTGCGCCGACACGGGCTTCGACAGGAATGCGATCTTCGCGCTCATGTCGGGCAGCACGCGTTCGTCGCGGTCGACGAAGCGCACTTTCACGAGCACGGTGGCCTTCGAGCGGTCGACGGTCGGCACGATGCGCGACACGCGGCCCGCGAAGCGCATGTCGGGCAGCGCGTCGAGCTGGATCTCGCACGGCTGCTCGGCGCGGATCTTCGCGATGTTCGATTCGGCGACGTCGGCCTCGACCTCGAGCGTGTCCATGTCGGCGATCGTCACGACCGCGCCCTTGCTGTCCGACGCGGACGAGAACGGCGTGATGTTGTCGCCGACGTTCGCATGTTTCGCGAGCACGATGCCGTCGAACGGCGCGCGGATCACCGTCTGGTCGACCGCGACCTGCGCGGCCTGCGCATTCGCTTCGGCGGACGCGATCGCGGCCTGGTCGCTGCCGAGCGTCGCGCGCGCCTTGTTCGTGCGGGCCGTGTCGGTGTCGAGCTGGGCGGCCGGCACCGCGCCCTTCGGTGCGAGCACGGCGGTGCGGCGCAGCGCGATCTGCGCGTCCTTCAGTTCCGCCTGCGCGACGCCGAGGTTCGCGCGGGAGACCAGCACCTGCGCGCGCGCCTGCGCCAGCGAGGCTTCCACGTCGCGGCTTTCGAGTCGCGCGATGATCTCGCCCTTCTTCACGCGCGTGCCTTCGAGCACGCCGAGCCATTCGACGCGCCCCTGGCCCTTCGACGCGACCGCGGCCTTGCGCTGCGGCACGACATAGCCGGTCGCATTGAGTTGTGTGTCGTTCTGGTACGGGTAGGCGGACGTGACGGACGTGGTTTCGACCGTCGGCCGGCCGGTGAGCGCGAGGCCGGCGGCGATCGCGACGATGATGATCGCGGCGGCGGCCGCATAGCGGACCCACCTGCGCCGGCGTGGCACCGGTGCGATCGGACGCCGGTCGATTTTCAGTTTGTCCAGATTGTGATCGGGCAATTTGAGCGCCTCGAGACGGCGGCGGTCTGGCGACCGGCCGCGATCCGGTTTCCGGGGAAAGGGACGGATGGACGCCAGTATAAGCGTCGTCCCGATGGCGCGCGAGCGGGTTCGCGGGGCCACGGCGGAGGCCGCCGGGCCGGCTCGCCGGCGCGGGAAGACGCGTCTGCCCCCGAGGAAACCCGAGGGGCGCAAGCAACGTGTCAACTTGCCGCGAAGGCAGTGCGTTATGGAACCGGTGCATCAGGTTTTGTCGCGGCGGAACGGCGCAAGCCGGCCCCCGGCCTGGCGCTCCGATGCGAATGCCTCGCATCTTTACTACCGGTACGTTTGACTTTTTCTCCGCTAAAGGAAGAACAATGAAGAAGACGCTCGCTTCGATCATGACCGCAGCATTCGCTCTCGCATCGGTTTCGGCATTCGCGCAGGCGTCCGCGCCGGAAGCCGACATGTCGGCTTCCGCACCGGCACCGATGAAGAAGGATCACAGCAAGCCGAAGCACGCGCTGAAGCAGCACGGTTCGGCAAAAGGCAAGGCGAAGGCCGCAGCCGCTTCGGCAGCCGGCACGAACGACGCAGGCGCAGCAAACTAAGCACGCTTCGTCGGGGCCGGCATAGCCGGCCGCCAGTCGAGAAACCCCGCACGCTTCGGCATGCGGGGTTTTGTTTTTTCAGGCGTCGCGAGCGTCGGACGGCGGCGGCGCGCGCATCGCGTCGACTACCGTGCGCATGCGCCGCCAGTGCGACCCTTCCCAGAACACGCGCCGGCACACGTCGCACGCGGCGAAGCGCCGGTGCCGCAGGCGGACGCCGGGCGGCACGCGCGGCGCGGCGGCGGCCGCGTCGAGCGGATGCAGCGGTGCATTGCAGCGCAGGCACAGCCGGAACGGCCGCATGTGCGGCGCGAGATCGAGCCGCGCGAACAGTTCGTGCAGCTGGTCGGCCGGCTGCAGCGCGTGCACGTAGCAGCCGCGCTCGACCGCGCGCCGCTTGAGCAGCTCGCGGTCGCGGGTCAGCACGATCCGGCCCTCTCGCGCGGCGAGCGCCGCGAGCTCGTCGTCGCGGTAGTGGTTGTCGTAGCAGGTGTCGAAGCCCGCGAGGCGCAACAGTTGCGCGAGGCCGCCGAGATGCGCGTCGGCGACGAAGCGCCATGGCGTCGGTCGCGGCGCGGCTGCTCCGTTCGCCGCCGGCTGCGCGCGTTCCGGAAAGGCTTCGACGCGGTCGCCGTCGTCGAGCGGCCGGTCGAGCGCGGCCGGCGCGTCGTTCACGCAGAGCCGGCCGATTTCGGTATGCGGGACGCCGAGTGCCTCGATCGCATGCTTCACCGTCGCATCGCGCGCACACGCGCACCCGAACGCGCGGTCGCGCTGCGTGCGCGGGAGAAAGGCGTTCAGTTCGTCGTGGAAGCGGAAGGTCGCGGTCGCCATTCTTGCAGTATCGCATCGCGCACGGCCGGCCGCGTACCCTGCAGGCGCCACGCATCTGTGTTTAACTCCCCGCTTCACGGAGCGAAGGAGCGGGCAATGGATCTCGGATTTATCGGGCTGGGCGAAATGGGGCAGGCAATCGCGACGAACCTGCTGAAGGCGGGGCACACCGTGCGGGTCTGGAATCGGTCGCGCGAGCGCGCCGAGCCGCTCGCCGCGCTCGGCGCGCAGATCGTCGACACGCCGGCCGACGCGTTTCGCGGCGACGCGGTGTTCTCGATGCTGGCCGACGACGCGGCCGCGCGCGCGATCTTCGATGACGCGCTGCTCGCGCAGGCGCCGCGCGGCCTGATCCACGTGAACATGGCGACGGTGTCGGTTGCGCTCGCCGAATCGCTCGCGCACGCGCACGCGTCGCGCGGCATCCACTACGTCGCCGCGCCGGTGATGGGGCGCCCCGACGTCGCGGCCGCCGCGCGCCTGACGATCATGGCGGGCGGACCGGCCGAGGCGATCGACCGCGTGCAGCCGCTGTTCGACGCGATCGGCCAGAAGACCTGGCGGTTCGGTTCGCTGCCGCAGCATGCGAACGTCGCGAAGATCGCGGCGAACTTCACGCTCGCGTCGGCGATCGAGACGCTCGGCGAGGCGTCCGCGCTGCTGGGCGCGCACGGCGTCGCGATGCGCGATTTCCTCGACGTGATCACCAGCAGCGTGTTTCCGGGGCCCGTCTACGAAGGCTACGGCGGGATGATCGCCGAGCGGCGCTATGAGCCTGCGCGCTTCAAGGCACGCCTCGGGCTGAAGGACGTTCGCCTGGCGCTGGAAGCCGGCGACGCCGTGTCGGTGCCGCTGCCGGTGGCGAGCGTCGTGCGCGACAACCTGCTCGACGCGCTCGCGCACGGTGGCGGCGACCAGGATTTCGCGGTGCTCGGCGAAGTCGCGCTGCGCCGCGCGGGCCGCTGACCCGGCGCGCGACAGAAGTCCGGCGCAACGGCATAATCGGCGTTTCGTTTTCCGTACATACATTCAGGCAGAGGCGGTCATGAACTTGCATACGTGGTGGCTTTTCGTGGCGACGGTGTTCGTCGTGTCGGCGATTCCGGGCCCGAACATGCTGCTCGTGATGACGCACGGCGCGCGGCACGGGCTGCGGCGCTCGGCGTCGACGATGGCCGGCTGCCTGAGCGCGCTGGTGCTGATGCTGTCGGTGTCGGCGGCGGGCCTGGGCGCGGTCCTCGAGGCATGGCCGGCGATGTTCAACACCTTGCGCTTCGCGGGCGCGGCCTATCTGGTCTACCTCGGCGTGAAGGCCTGGCGCGCGCGCGTCGACGACGATGTACCGGCCGCCGACGTCGAAACCGTCTCGCGCCAGGCCGCGTCGGCATCGCGCTGGACGCTGTTCCGCAACGGTTTCCTGGTCGCGGGCAGCAACCCGAAGGCGATCCTGTTCGCAGCCGCGCTGCTGCCGCAGTTCATCAACGCGGCCGAGCCGACGCTGCCGCAGTTCGGCGTCCTCGTCGTCACGTTCGCGGTGATCGAGGTGAGCTGGTATCTCGTCTACGCGTCGTTCGGCACGCGCATCGGCGCGACGCTGAAGAGCCAGAGCGTCGCGAAGATCTTCAACCGGCTGACGGGCGGGCTGTTCGTCGGCTTCGGCGCGATGATGGCGCTGGTCCGTCACTGATTTCCTGCTGATTCCGGCGCGCCGAACGCCCCGTCCCTCGCAAGAGGGCGGGGCGTTCGGCTTTTCGTATTCGTTTCAGGCGCGCGGCCATGCCGCCGCGCGGGCCCCGCGCCCGGTCGAGAACCCGAATACGGTAGCCGCGCCGGCGAACGCGAACCCGACGCCGCACACCGCGCTCCACCCGCCCCAGGCCCATGCGCTGCCCGCGAGCGCCGCACCGAGCGCGCCGCCGACGAAGAACAGCCCGACGAACAGCCCGTTCAGGCGTCCGCGCGCGGCCGGGTTCAGCAGGTTGATCTCGCGGCGGCCGATCGTCTGGTCGACGATGACGCCTGCGTCGAGCAGCGCCGCGCCGCCGGCCAGCAGCGCGAGCGCGAGGCCGCGATGCGCGTGCGCATCGAAGCCGAACCAGCCGGCGCCGCCGATCCCGAGCACGACGAGCGCCGCGAGCATCGTGACGTGTGCGATCCGCTGCGCGGCCGGGCCGTGGCCGCGATCACCGGCGCGGCCGGCGAGCGGCGTGACGATCGCGCCGCTGGCGCCGGCGAACGCGAACAGCGCGATCCCGTGCAGGCCGAGGCCGAACGGCGGCTGCGCGAGCCGCAGCCCGACGGCGGTCCAGAACGCGCTGAACGCGGCCATCGCGAGCGCGGCCGACAGCGCATGCCGGCGCAGCACCGGCTCGTCGGCAAGCAGGCGGCCCATCGACGCGAGCAGCGCGCGGTAGCCGGCCGTGATCGACGGCGTGCGCGCCGGCAGGCGCCGCGCGAGCACGATGGCGATCGCGGCGTTCGCGAGCGCGGCCAGCGCGTAGAACGCGCGCCAGCCGGCCGAGCCCGCGATCAGGCTTGCAAGCGGCCGCGACAGCAGGATGCCGAGCATCAGCCCGCTCATCACGTTGCCGACCGCGCGGCCGCGGCGCGCTTCGGGCGCCATCGACGCGGCCATCGGCACGAGCATCTGGATCACGCTCGACGCGGCGCCGGCCGCGAGCGTCGCCAGCAGGAACACGGTGCCCGACCGCGTGAACGCGGGCAGGGCGAGCGCGGCCGCGCACGCGACGAGCGTCGCGACGATCAGGCGGCGGTTCTCGAGCAGGTCGACCAGCGGGACGAGCAGCACGAGCCCGGCCGCATAGCCGAGCTGCGGCAGCATCGCGACGAGGCCGGCGAGCCCGGGCGGCAGGTGCAGGTCGGCGCTGATCGGGCCCGTCAGCGGTTGCGCGGCGAACAGGTCCATCACGATCACGCCGACCGTCGCCGCAAAGAAAAGCGTCATGCCCGCGCTCAGCACAGGCGGCGCGCCGGTGGGCGTACGAATGGCGGCGGGACAGGATTCGGCAGGGCAGTTCATCGGAAGCCAGGGGGACGGGTCGAAGGAATTCCCATCGTAGGTGGCTGGTGGTTATGCGACAATTGAAATATGTCTAACATGATTATGCGAGTTTGTTTTGAATACGCGTGATCTCCTGGCGTTCGTCGCGGTGGTCGACAGCGGGTCGATGGTCGCCGCGGCCGCGAAGCTCCACCTGACGCAGCCGGGCCTGACGCGGCGCGTGCAGAACCTCGAAACGCTGCTCGGCGTGCCGCTGCTCGAACGGCAAAGCAAGCCGCTGAAGCCGACCGCTGCCGGGCGCGACGTCTACGCGCTCGCGCGCGACGTGCTGGGCGCGGTCGACGCGCTGATGGCGGCGGGCGCGCCGGACAGCGAGCCGTCGGGCGAGCTGCGTATCGGCGTCCCGCCGTTCCTGTCCGAGCTGGCGCTCGAGCGGCCGATCGACCGGCTGCGCGAGGCGTTTCCGCGTCTCACGCTGCGCGTGACGGCCGGCTGGTCGCCGGCGCTCGTGCAGAGCGTCGAGCGCGGCTCGCTCGACGTGGCGACCGTGATGGTGCCGGCGAGCGCGCCGCTGCCGGACACGCTCACGGCGACCCTGCTCGGCACGCAGCCGACGGTGCTCGTCGCCGCACGCGACTTCCCGTTGCCGGACGGGCCGCTGACGCTCGACGCATTGTCGGGTTTTCCGTGGGTACTGAGCCAGGACGGCTGCGGAATGCGCTCGGCGCTGAGCCGCATGCTCGGCGCGGCCGGCCTGCCGTTCGACGTCGCGGTCGAGGCCTTCGGCTCGGAGTTGCAGCTGTCGCTGGTCGCGCGCGGCGCGGGTATCGGCATCGCGTCGCCGAATGCGCTCGCGCGCAGCGCGCATCGCGACGCGCTGCGGGTGGTGGAAACGGCGGGGCTGGAGACGCGGATCAGCGTATGGATCGTCCACGCGGCGCTGCCGGGCCGCCTGGTGCGGCCCGTCGCGCTGCTGCGCGACGCGCTGTCCGAGGTGCTGGAAGGCGAGATCAGGAAGGGGTCAGAAGCAACCGAAGCGGTTTAGAGCCGGCATTCGAGGGAAAATCCTTATTTTCTCTACGGAAATGTTGCATTGCGGAAACCGATTCGCTATAGTTGTACCTGTCTCCTCCATGTCTCCTCTGATATGGATTCAGCCCGCCTCTTAGGCGGGCTTTTTTTTGCCTGCGATTTTGCCGCGGCGATCCATTCGCCGGCTGTTGCCGGCGTCAGAACTTGTACGTCATCCCGACGTAGCTGATGATCGGGTCCGCCTTCAGGTCCGATTTCGACTCGGAGAGCACCGCGCCGTCGGCTGCCTTGATCGTCACCGTTGACGTCGTCTTCAGCGGGATGTACGTCACCGACGCGACCAGCCCGAAATGCTCGGTGATGTTGTACTGCATGCCTGCGTTGAACACCGGCTGCCATGACGACGACGCCTTCGCTTCTACCGATGTCGTACCCGGCTTGCCCGCGCCCGCCGCGAGAATCGCGCCGAGGTTGTCCTGCGTCTGCTTGATGAAGTTCGTGTTGAGCTGCAGGTCGCTGAACCAGTTGTACGACACGCCGAGGCCGAGGAACGGCCGGAACTTCGCGTTCGCCTGTGCGAAGTAGTACTGCAGGATCACTGCCGGGCTCCACTGCCGCACGCTCTTCACGATCGGGTTCACCGACCCGAGCCCGATGTTCTGCGTGCCGAGCGCGCCGGCAGGGCCGGGCGGCCGGATCGTCCCCTGGCCCGACACCTTGAACACCGGCGGCACGCCCGCCACCGACGTGACCGCGATGTGGTCGGTCAGGAAGTGGCTGACCGTCAGGCCGACGGTGTCGGCGCCGCTCGTGCGCAGCCCCGTGCCCGGCGACGTGAACGACGGCGGCAGCCGCAGCGGCGTGTTGATCGGCGTCGGCGCGACGTTGGTTGTCATCGGCGTGCTGCTTTGCTGCGGCATCACGTGGAACCAGCCCAGCGTGACGACGTTGCTGCCGGCGCTCTGCGCGTGCGCCGCGAGCGGCGCCAGTGCGGCGGCGCCTGCCGCCGCGCAGAGAAGGGTCTTCTTCATCACGGCTTTCCTCCGCTTACTGGACAAACGCGCCGATCGTGAAATACGGCGTCGATCCCGCGTTGTCGAGGAAACCGAACACGCCACCCGTGAAGATGAACTTGCCGGTCGGCGACGTGCTGCCCGAACCCGTGTGGATCGTCGTGACCGTGCCCGGCACCTTCTGCGTGTAGTCGAGGTCGAGCGCGGTCGCGAGCGACGCCTGCGACGGCTGGAACGGATCGAGCAGCGTGGCCTGGTTGTTGATCAGCGCGGTGGTCCGGTAATTGAACTGGCTGTCGACGCCGACGTACTCGCCGTTCTGCGAACCGGCCGCGATGGCCGTCTGCGGCGCGAGGATCGAGATGCTCGATTCGTCGTCGGCGGTGAGGCCCGGCACGCCGTTGCTGTCGGGCGTCGGGTTCGGGTTCGCGACACCCGTGCGCACGAGGATCGGCACCAGCTGGTTGCGCAGCTTGCCGACGATCATGAAGCCCTTGCCCTGCGGCGTCGCCGACAGCGTCGGCTTCAGCTGGCTCTGGTAGTTGTTGGACTGGAACGCGCCGCTGCCGTCCGCGGACTGCGCGAAGTTCGTGCCCTGCTGCGTGCATGCGCCGCCGGCGAACTGGCCGGTCGTGTCGCACTTGGTCCACGAGCCGTCCGCGTTGATCGTCACCTTCGCGTCGATCGACGCCGGCGCGAAGTTCTGCGACGGCACTTCGCCGAAGCCCGTATGGCTGTACGTGCCCGCGACCTTCGTGATGTCGGTCTCGATCGACGAGAAGCCGATGAACGGGTAGTACGGGAATTTCGTGTCGGGCACCGCGGCCTGGCCGAGCACGCCGCCGAACTGGATTTCCTTGCCGGGAATCGTGCCGCCCGCGACGCCCATGCCGACGAAGATGCGTGCCGGACGCGACGCATCGAGGCTCGCGCCGTTCAGGCGGAACGCGCACTGGTTCAGCTTGTTGGTCGGCAGCATCGTTTCCTGCGTGAGCGTGCCGCTGTCGACAGTGCCCGCGCGAGTCGGCGTGACGGTGCCGGTCGTTCGCGGAACCGCCGATTCGACATACGTCACCTGCCAGGTCATCTTGGTCGTGTCGAGCTGGACCTTGGCGAGTTCGCCGCTGCCCGCGCCACCCGTAAACACGGTGCTGTAGTCGAGCGAGGCAGGGCAGAGCCGGTCCTCGACGAGCGGGGGCGGATTGTCGCTGCCGCCGCCGCAAGCGGAAAGAAGGGGGGCGGCAAGGGCCGCCGCCAGAATGAGGTTGCGCTTCATGTTGCTCCTCCAGATTTGTCTTGTACGGCGGCCAGCTCCCTGTCGGCCGCTTCTGTTGCTTGTGCTCGTCCTGCCTGCGCCGTGCCACGCGCGTTCATGCGTCACGCGGCGGCGGGCTCGCCGCCGCCGCGTCCTCGATCGCTATTTGCTGATCTGCGCGCCCACGCCGAAGTACGGTGTCGACGACGTGCTCGAGTTCGCCGACGTCGACGTGACGCCGCCGTTCACCGTGCCCTGGATCAGCGCCGCGTAGAGCCCGCCCGTCGCGATCACCACGCCCGAGGCGGACGGGTAGGTCGCGCCGCTCGGCGGTTTCGTCGTTGCGTTCAGCAGGCCCGGCGTCGCCTGGCCGTAGTCGAGCGTGAAGCCGTCTTCCTCGGCCTGCGTGGTCGGGTTGATGAACGATGCGTTGCCGCCGCGGATCAGCGCAGCCGTGTACTTGAAGTTCGAGTCCGCGCCCGCGTAGCCGCCGTCGATCGCACCCGACGTGATCGCCGTCGCCCCGGCGAGCACCGCGATGCCCGATTCGTCGTCGACTTGCGCGTCGGTGTGCAGCGGCGGCGTGCCGAGGTTCACGTTGCCCGTGCGCACGATCACCGGCACCGTCGCGCCGTTGAGCTGGCCGATCACCATGTGCGCGGTCGCCGACTTGCCGGTCGCGCCGACGATCGGCAACTGCGTTTGCGGCAGCGTCTGCGGCGCCTTCGTGCTGTCGAAGTAGCCGCCGTTCGCGGTGTTCGCGGTCCACGGATTGCCGGTCGTCTGGCAGCCGCCCGAGCTCGTCGACGTGCATGCGCCGTTCGCGTCGAACGTCTCGCTCGAGTTCGAGCCCTTCGTCGCGTAGTTGCCCGACGGGACGAGGTGGTAGATCAGCGCGTTGTACGTTCCCGGCAGCTTCGTGAGATCCGTCGTCGTGTTCGCGAAGCCGAGGAACGGATAGAAATCGAAGTGACGGTTCGGCACCTGGCCGACGTTCTGGATCACGCCGGGGATGATCGTCAGCCCGTCGTACTGGACCGTCGCGCCCGGAATGCCGCCGCCCGCGACGCCCATGCCGACGAGCAGCATCGGCGGGTTCGCCTGGTTGAAGTCGCCGGCCGTCGAATAGGTCGAGCCGTTCGGCGCGGTACCCGTGCCCGGCGTGAGGACGAACGCGCAGCGGGTCTGCTCGGCGGTCGGCAGCGCGCCGGTCGGCGGGTGGATGACCTTGCCGGCGATCGTCGTGCCGGCGCGACTGGGCGTGACGGTGCCCGTCTTCAGCGGAATCGGCGATTCGAGCCACTTGAGCGTGTACGTCATCGCGACCGCGTCGATGTTGACGCTGACGATCTCGCCGCTACCGGCGCCGCCGAGATACGAGCTCTTCACGATGTCGGCGTTGGCCGGGCACAGCGAACCGTTGACGGGTTGTGACGGCGGCGGCCCTTGCGTGCCGCAGCTCGATCCGGAACATTGGGGCGCATTGATCGGCGCGGGTGCGCCACCATCCCCTCCACCACATGCAACCAGGAAAGGGGCAATGGCAAAGGCCGTTGCCACCCCCTTCGATAAGGCGTGCGACATGCCGCTGTCTCCAATCGTTTAATTGTGCGAGCTAATGTCGCTGCCTTGATTTTTGCTGTCAATTGATGAACCCGTCTAAAAAAGGCGATTGAAACGGAGTTCGCGTTTTGAATCCTTGCCTGACATGGAATTCGGTAAGAATTAAAACGAGTAGCAGGTCGCCCAAAGCTGCCGGAGTGGGGGATGCGCCACGCTCGGCCGGCTGTCGAAGAGCCTTCCCGCGTATAACGGCAGCGTTTAACGCGACGGTATCCGGTTTATCCCTATTCGGGATTGACTGGATAAAGCAGGGGCGGGATTAATTCACGGGTAATCGCGCAATTGAAAGCTTGTAAATATTTGTAAATGCGCGGCCCGGATTTTATTTATTGCCTGATACGGGTAAATAAAAAGCCGGCCAGCGGCCGGCTTTGCATCGCATGCGATGTTGAATCAGCGCGTGAGGCCCGCGTCCTCGGCCGCGCCGATGCTGAGGTTCATGCACTGGATCGCGGCGCCCGATGCGCCCTTGCCGAGGTTGTCGAGGCGCGCGACCGTGACGAAGCGCTCTTCGTTGCCGAACACGAACAGGTCGACGCGGTTCGTGTCGTTGTTCGCCTGCACGTCGAAGAAGCCGCCGTCGAGGTTCGCGTCAGCGTCGAACGGTGCGACGCGCACGAACGCTTCGCCCGCGTAGTACTCGGCGAACACGCGCTGCACGTCCTGCGGCGTCGCGCGCTTCGCGAGCTGGTCGGGCGTGAAGTAGGTCGTCACCGCGAGGCCTTTCAGGAACGGGCCGACGATCGGCGTGAAGATCGGCGGGTTCGCGAGACCCGTGTGCGCGGCCATTTCCGGCAGGTGCTTGTGCGCGAGGCCGAGCGCATACGGGCGCGGGCTCGCGAGCTTGCCGCCCGGCGCCGCGTTCTCGTAATCGGCGATCATCGACTTGCCGCCGCCGCTGTAGCCGGTGATCGAGTAGCTGTGCGCGGCGAACGACGGCGCGACGAGGCCCGCGTCGACGAGCGGACGCATTGCCAGCACGAATGCCGACGCGTGGCAGCCCGGCACCGCGATGCGCTTCGACGTGCGAATCTTCTCGCGCTGCGCGCGGGTCAGCTCCGGCAGGCCGTAGGCCCAGTCGGCGCTGGTGCGGAACGCGGTGCTCGCGTCGATCAGCGTGGTGTTCGGATTCTCGACGAGCGAAGCCGATTCGCGCGATGCGACGTCCGGCAGGCACAGGAACGTGACGTCCGACGCGTTGATCAGGCGGCGGCGCTCGTCGACGTCCTTGCGCTTCGCTTCATCGATGCGCAGGATCTCGATGTCGTTGCGCGCCGACAGGTATTCGAAGATCTTGAGGCCGGTCGTGCCTTCCTGGCCGTCGACAAAAACTTTGGTGCTCATTTCGCTCTCACTGAATGAAACGGGGGGCCGCGCCCGGAAACCGCCATTTTAAGACGTCATCCGGCGGGCCTGTACCGCGCGGCGCGAAAAAAAGACGGCCGGCGGGCCGTCTTGTGTCCCTTTGACGCCCGCCGGCGCGGGCGCCGGGGCGTGCTCAGCGGCTGCCGGCCACCCAGCGGGCCGTCGCTTCGGCGACGCGCCGGCCGAATGCCTTCCCGGTCTCGAGGTCGCCCGGCAGCGGGCCTTCGTCCGGCGACGCATCCGCCGGCGACTGCGCGAGCAGGCCCGTGGAACCGCCCAGGTAGTTGATGTCGTTGCGCGTGGCCGCCTTCGAGTTGGCCGGCATCAGGCTCGTGCCGACCCACACCATCCCATGCTGCATCGACAGCGTGACGAAATATTGAATCGTCGAGAACTTGTCGCCGTTCATCGTCGCGGAGTTCGTGAAGCCCGCGGCGATCTTGTCCTTCCACTTCTGCGTGAACCACGCTTTCGACGTTGCGTCGGCAAACTGCTTGAACTGCGCCGACGGGCCGCCCATGTAGGTCGGCGCGCCGAAGACGATCGCGTCGGCCGCGTCGAGCGCGGCCCAGCCCGCGTCGTCGAGGTCGCCGACTGCGATCAGGCGCACGGTCGCGCCGGCATCCTGCGCGCCTGCGTGAACGGCCTCGGCCAGTTTCTGCGTGTGACCGTAGCCGCTGTGATAGACGATGACGATGTTCGACATGAAGCGTTCTCCGGAAAGGGACGGGAATGGCGGTCGCAGCGGCCTGCCGCGTCGCGAGTCGCCGACGGGCGGCGCGACACGGATGCGCGGCATGGCGCCGCGACCGGTGACGACGAGTCTAGCAAGCCGAAATGACGGGAAAACACGCGCGTGCGGCGTACGGAGATTCGCGGTAGCAGGCAATCGCCGCGTGGCGGCGCGTGATGCGCGGCGGCCGTCACTGCCCGTAGTTGACCGTGAGTTGCGCGGTGCCGATCGCGAGCGTGCCGATCTCGTGCTCGAACATCGGCGCGGGGCGGCCCTGCGAGACGCGCAGGTCGGTGCCCTTCAGTGCGTAGACGGTGATCACGTAGCGGTGCGGCTTGCCGGGCGGCGGGCACGGGCCGCCGTAGCCGTCGATTCCGAAGTCGTTGCGCGCCTCGCTTGCGCCGATGCGGCGCAGGAAGCCGGACGCGCTCGCGTCGGCCGGCAGGCCCGTGACCGTCGCCGGAATGCCCGCCACGGCCCAGTGCCACCAGCCGTGCCCGGGCGCGTCGGGATCGAAGATCGTGACCGCGTAGCCGCGCGTGCCGGGCGGCGGGTTGTGCCAGGTGAGCTGCGGCGAACGGTTCGCGCCCTTGCAGTCGCCGCGGTCGAACACGTTCGCGGCGCGGACGCGCCCGCCGGGCGTCAGGTCGTCGCTCGACACGGTGAACGGGCCTTCCGCATGCGCGTGCGGTGCCGCGAAGACGGCGGCGCAGAGGAGGACGGAGAGGATGAACGGAGACGGGCGACCCGACGGCGCAGGCGAAGCGATCCGGCGATCCACACGCATATGGCGCTTCTCCCGTCACATGGGCCGGGCCGATGCTCCCGGCATTGTTGGCGTTGTGCGTTGCCCGCGCAGCTGATGGCGACGATGGATCAAGTCTAGCATTAGGGTTCGATGAGCGATGCACACCGCAACCCGCGATTGCGATCGGTCATGGTGCGGATCGACGGACGAAAAAAAACCGCCTGCGATGAAGCAGGCGGCTTTTTCAGCCAGGGCGCCGGCGTGCGTGCCGGCGCGGCGTCATTCCTTCGGGGCCGTCGCGCCGCCGTGCGCAGCCGACCACTCGGCCGGCGCGTGCAGGAATTTCTCGACTTCGTCGAGCGTCTTCGTCTCGAAGTAGCCCGATGCCTTCGCGACGCGCAGCACGTCCCACCACGTCGCCAGCGCGTGCAGGTCGACGTCGATGTCCTTCAGGACCGACACGCTTTCCTTGAAGATATCGTAATGGAACAGCACGAAGCAGTGGTTCACCGTCGCGCCCGCGGTGCGCAGCGCGTTGACGAAGTTGATCTTGCTGCGGCTGTCGGTCGTCAGGTCTTCCACCAGCAGTACGCGCGAGCCTTCTTCCAGATGGCCTTCGATCTGCGCGTTGCGGCCGAAACCCTTCGGCTTCTTGCGCACGTACTGCATCGGCACCATCATCCGGTCCGCGATCCATGCCGCGAACGGGATGCCGGCCGTCTCGCCGCCCGCCACCGCGTCGATCTGTTCGAAGCCGATGTCGCGCGTGATCGTCGTTTCCGCCATTTCCATCAGCGCGCGGCGCACGCGCGGATACGAAATCAGCTTGCGGCAGTCGATATAGACGGGGCTCGCCCAGCCGGACGTGAAGATGAACGGTTTTTCGGCGTTGAAGTGCACCGCCTGCACTTCGAGCAGGATTTTGGCGGTCGTATCCGAGATCGACTGACGATCGTAGCCTGTCATGGGCATTCCTTGGGTGTTGAGCGAGGAGCGGGCGCGGGCCCGGTGGCGCAGCAAGGGGAACCTGCCCAGGGGGCCGGGGCGCGATCGGCGGGCCAATCGCATCGCTGCGCGCGTAGCCCGATATTTTACCCGATTCAGGCCGGTTTTCGGCGGAATTCGCGCGGGTTCGCCGCGTCGCTCACCACCGGCGAAACAAACGGGGACGGAGCGCTCGTGCGTCGATGCCGGGGATGCGGCGCTGCACCAACATGTGTCATGCGCGGGGTGTACACTAGGCGACCCTTAGAAATCGTTCAGTACTTTGTACTTTCCTCTTGCCACCCGCCAAGGTTCGATGGCGTGCCGACCCGGCGCGTCGCGTGCCGTCTCCGCAGTCGACCATCCCCTCGATTCCAGCAGACGCGGCTGAAGATGCTGTGTACTGAACCGTCAATATTTCGCATGTCTCTCGCAGGTCAATCATGGACGAACAACTGAAGCAGGCCGCTCTCGCTTATCACCAGAACCCGAAACCCGGCAAGATTTCGGTCACCCCGACCAAGCCGCTGTCGAACCAGCTCGATCTGTCGCTCGCGTATTCGCCGGGCGTCGCCGCCGCGTGCGAGGCGATCCACGCCGATCCGCTCGACGCGCAGAAGTACACGTCGCGCGGCAACCTTGTCGGCGTCGTGACGAACGGCACGGCCGTGCTCGGTCTCGGCAACATCGGCCCGCTCGCCGCGAAGCCGGTGATGGAAGGCAAGGGCTGCCTCTTCAAGAAATTCGCGGGCATCGACGTGTTCGACATCGAACTGGCTGAGTCCGACCCCGACAAGCTCGTCGAGGCGATCGCGATGCTCGAGCCGACGCTCGGCGGCATCAACCTCGAGGACATCAAGGCGCCGGAATGCTTCTACATCGAGCAGAAGCTGCGCGAGCGCATGAAGATCCCCGTCTTCCACGATGACCAGCACGGCACCGCGATCATCGCGTCGGCCGCGATCCTGAACGGCCTGAAGGTCGTCGGCAAGAAGCTCGCCGAAGTGAAGCTCGTGTGCTCGGGCGCCGGCGCCGCGGCCATCGCGTGTCTGGACCTGCTGGTGAACCTCGGCCTGACGAAGTCGAACATCCTCGTCGCCGACTCGAAAGGCGTGATCTACGAAGGGCGCGGCAATCTCGATCCGTCGAAGCAGCGCTACGCGGCGACCACCGACGCGCGCACGCTCGCCGACGCGATCGTCGGCGCGGACGTGTTCCTCGGCTGCTCGAGCGCGGGCGTGCTGAAGCAGGACATGGTCAAGACGATGGGCGACAGGCCGCTGATCCTGGCGCTCGCGAACCCGGAACCGGAAATCCGCCCGGAAGACGCGAAGGCCGTGCGCCCGGACGCGATCGTCGCGACCGGCCGTTCGGACTACCCGAACCAGGTCAACAACGTGCTGTGCTTCCCGTTCATCTTCCGCGGCGCGCTCGACGTCGGCGCGACGACGATCACGGAAGAAATGAAGCTCGCGTGCGTGCGCGCGATCGCCGAGCTGGCGCAGGAAACCGACCAGAGCGAGGAAGTCGCGAAGGCGTATGAAGGCCACTCGCTCGAATTCGGGCCGGACTACCTGATTCCGAAGCCGTTCGACCCGCGCCTGATCATCAAGATCGCGCCGGCCGTCGCGCAGGCCGCGATGGATTCGGGCGTCGCCACGCGCCCGATCGAAGACATGGACGCGTACCGCGAGCAGCTCGGCACGACCGTCTACCGCACCGGCATGGTGATGCGCCCGGTGTTCGCGACCGCGAAGAAGAAGCAGGCCCGCATCGTGTTCGCCGAGGGCGAGGACGAGCGCGTGCTGCGCGCCGCGCAGTTCGTGCTGCAGGAAAAGATCGCGCAGCCGATCATCGTCGGCCGTCCGTCGGTCGTCGAGATGCGCCTGCAGAAGATCGGCTCGAAGCTGAAGGCCGGCGTCGATTTCGAAATCGTCAATCCGGAAGACGACACGCGTTACCACCGCTACTGGCAGGCGTACCACGACATCGCTGCGCGCGACGGCGTGACGCCGGAAGTCGCGAAGGCCGCGCTGCGCAAGTTCAACACGCTGATCGGCGCGATGCTCGTGCACCTGGGCGACGCGGACGGGATGATCTGCGGGATGATCGACACGTTCCACAGCCACCTGAAGTTCATCGAGCAGGTGCTGGGCCGCGCGAAGGGCGCCGAGCACTTCGCGGCGATGAACCTGCTGATGCTGCCGGGCCGTAACCTGTTCGTGTGCGATACGTACGTGAACGAGCTGCCGAGCGCCGAACAGCTCGCCGACATGACGATCCAGGCCGCGGCCGAGATCGAGCGCTTCGGCATTGCGCCGAAGGCCGCGCTGCTGTCGAACTCGAACTTCGGCAGCGCGCCGTCGGCGTCGTCGCGCCGGATGGCCGAGGCTCGCAAGCTGATCGTCGAACGTGCGCCGAACCTGGAAGTCGACGGCGAAATGCACGGCGACGCGGCGCTGTCGGAAGTGATCCGCAAGCAGGCTTTCCCGGGCACGACGCTGTCGGGCGAAGCGAACCTGCTGATCATGCCGAACGTCGAAGCCGCGAACATCGCGTACAACCTGCTGAAGATGGTCGGCGGCGAAGGCGTGACGGTCGGCCCGTTCCTGCTCGGCGCGGCGAAGCCGGCCCACATCCTGACGCCGGCCGCGACCGTGCGCCGGATCATCAACATGACGGCGGTTGCCGCCGCGAACGTGAACACGAAGTAAGTTCGCGCCCGCGTGTGCCGCGCTTCGGGCGCGGCGCAATGAAAAACGCCACGGAACCTGCGTTCCGTGGCGTTTTTTTATCGTGAACCGCCGGCGGCGCGGGCGGGCGTCCGGACCGCGAACGCCCGCCGCGCGCCGTTACGCGACCTGCTGCTGCGACTGGCCGCCCGCCGGCGAACGCCACTTCGCGAGCAGCGTGTTCCACTTCTGGCGTACCGCGCGCAGGTTGTTCTCCTTCACGTGGCCGTAGCCGCGAATGCCGTCCGGCAGCGCCGCGAGCTCGAGCGCGAGCGGGCGGTTGGCCGCGTTCAGCTGGCCGAGCACCTCGCCGATCAGCGCTTCGTACTCGCCGATCAGCGCGCGCTCGGTGCGGCGCTCCTCGGTGCGGCCGAACGGGTCGAGCCCCGTGCCGCGCACGAACTTCGCCTTCGCGAGCAGCCGGAACGCCGACATCATCCACGGGCCGTACGCCTTCTTCACGAGATGGCCGTGTGCGTCAGTCTTCGCGAACAGCGGCGGCGCGAGGTGGAACTTCAGCTTCCAGTCGCCTTCGAACTGCGCGGACAGGCGCGCGAGGAACGCGGGATCGGACTGCAGCCGTGCGACCTCGTATTCGTCCTTGTACGCCATCAGCTTGAACAGGTTGCGCGCGACCGCTTCGGTCAGCGGCTCCTGCATCGAGTCGCTGTCGGCCAGCGCGCGCTCGGCCGCGCGTACCTTGTCGACGAACGCCGCATAGCGCGATGCATACGCGGCGTTCTGGTACGCGGTGAGGAATTCCACGCGCTTCGCGATCAGTGCGTCGACCGCCTTCTTCGTGTGCAGCGCGATCACCGTGGCGCCTTGCGCGGGGCGGGCATCGCCGGCCGCGGCCTGCTTCACGCCGGCCAGGTCGTACGCGGCGCGGCGGCCCCAGTCGAATGCCGCGCGGTTCTTCTCGACCGATACCGCATTCAGCTCGATCGCACGTTCGAGCGACGCGAGCGTGAGCGGCAGCCAGCCTTTCTGCCACGCATAGCCGAGCACGAACGGGTTCGTGTAGATCGCGTCGCCGAGCAGCGCGACCGCGAAGCGGTTCGCGTCGATGAAGTCGACGGCCTCGCCTGCCGCCGCGCGGATGTCGTTCTCGGCGGACAGGCCGGGGAACGCCCAGTTCGGGTTCTTGATGAACTCGGCGGTCGGCGTCTGCGCGCTGTTGACGACCACGCGCGTCGTGTCGTGCCGCATCCGCGACGTGCACTCGTCGCCGGCCGTGACGATCGCGTCGCAACCGATCACGAGGTCGGCTTCGCCCATCGCGATCCGCGTCGCGTGGATGTCGGTCGGCGTGTGCGAGATCTGCACGTGACTCATCACGGCGCCGCCCTTCTGCGCGAGGCCCGTGACGTCGAGCACGGTCACGCCCTTGTTTTCGAGGTGCGCGGCCATCCCGAGCAGCGCGCCGATCGTGACGACGCCCGTGCCGCCGACGCCGGTGACGAGCACGCCGTACGCGCGGTCGATGTCCGGCAGCGTCGGCTCAGGGATCGGCGGCAGCGCGCCGCCGTCGACCGACACCGCCTTCGGCTTCTTCAACTGGCCGCCCTCGACCGTGACGAAGCTCGGGCAGAAGCCCTTCACGCACGAGAAGTCCTTGTTGCAGCTCGACTGGTTGATCTGGCGCTTCGTGCCGAATTCGGTTTCCAGCGGCTCGACCGACAGGCAGTTCGACTGCACCGAGCAGTCGCCGCAGCCTTCGCACACCGCATCGTTGATCACGACGCGCTTGGCCGGGTCCGGATACGTGCCGCGCTTGCGGCGGCGGCGCTTCTCGGTCGCGCAGGTCTGGTCGTAGATCAGGATCGTCGTGCCGGCGATCTCGCGCAGCTCGCGCTGCACGTCGTCGAGCTGGTCGCGGTGATGGATCGTCACGCCCGGCGCGAGCAGCGTCTTCTGGCTGTCGTACTTCTCCGGCTCGTCGGTGACGATCACGATCTTCTTCGCGCCTTCCGACGCAAGCTGGTGCGTGATCTGCGGCACCGTCAGCACGCCGTCGACCGGCTGGCCGCCCGTCATCGCGACCGCGTCGTTGTACAGGATCTTGTAGGTGATGTTCGCCTTCGACGAGATCGCCGCGCGCACGGCCAGCAGGCCCGAGTGGAAATAGGTGCCGTCGCCGAGGTTCGCGAATACGTGCTTCTCGTCCGTGAACGGCGCCTGGCCGATCCACGGCACGCCTTCGCCGCCCATCTGGCTGAAGGTGCTCGTGCTGCGGTCCATCCACACGGTCATGTAGTGGCAGCCGATCCCCGCGATCGCGCGCGAGCCTTCCGGCACGTTGGTCGACGTGTTGTGCGGGCAGCCCGAGCAGAACCACGGCTTGCGCTCGGTCTGCACGTGCGGCTTCGCGAGCGCCATTTCCTTCGCGTTGATCACGGCGAGCCGCGCGGCGATGCGCGCGCGCACGTCGGACGGCAGCTCGAACTTGTCGAGGCGCGTCGCGATCGCCTTCGCGATGATCGCGGGCGACAGTTCGTAGTGCGCGGGCAACAGCCAGTTGCCCATCGGCACCGACCATTCGCCGCCGGCGCCGTCCTTCTCGTCGAACTTGCCGAACACGCGCGGCCGTTGTCCGTCGGGCCAGTTGTACAGCTCTTCCTTGATCGCGTATTCGAGGATCTGGCGCTTTTCCTCGACGACGAGGATTTCATCGAGGCCGCGCGCGAACGCCTGCGCGCCCTGCGCTTCGAGCGGCCACACGCAGCCGACCTTGTAGAGCCGGATGCCGATCCGCGCGCAGGTTTCGTCGTCGAGACCGAGGTCCGTCAGCGCCTGGCGCACGTCGAGGTACGCCTTGCCGCCGGTCATGATCCCGAAGCGCGCGGTCGGCGAATCGATCTCGATCCGGTCGAGCTTGTTCGCGCGCACATAGGCGAGCGCCGCGTACCACTTGTAGTCGAGCAGCCGCGCTTCCTGCACCAGCGGCGGATCGGGCCAGCGGATGTTCAGGCCGCCGTCCGGCACGATGAAGTCGGTCGGCAGCACGATCTCGGTGCGATGCGGGTCGATGTCGACCGACGCCGACGATTCGACGACGTCCGTCACGCACTTGAGCGCGACCCACAGGCCCGAGTAGCGGCTCATCGCCCAGCCGTGCAGGCCGAAATCGAGATATTCCTGCACGTTCGACGGGAACAGCACGGGCAGCCCGCAGGCCTTGAAGATGTGCTCGGACTGGTGCGCGAGCGTCGACGATTTCGCCGCGTGGTCGTCGCCGGCGAGCACCAGCACGCCGCCGTGCTGCGACGAGCCGGCGGAGTTCGCGTGCTTGAACACGTCGCCGGTGCGGTCCACACCCGGGCCCTTGCCGTACCACATGCCGAACACGCCGTCGTGCTTCGCGCCGGGGTACAGGTTCACCTGCTGCGAGCCCCACACGGCGGTGGCGGCGAGATCTTCGTTGAGGCCGGGCTGGAAGACGATCTGGTGGGCCGCCAGGTGCTGCTTGGCCTTCCAGAGCGACAGATCGAGGCCGCCGAGCGGCGAGCCGCGGTAGCCGGAGATGAAGCCGGCCGTATTGAGACCGGCGGCGCGGTCGCGTTCCTGCTGGAGCATCGGCAGGCGCACGAGGGCCTGGATGCCGCTCATGTACGCGCGACCGCGTTCCAGTGTGTATTTGTCATCAAGCGTGACGGACTTCAGCGCGGCTTCTAGCGATGCGCGTTGGTCTGCGTCTAGCGGGGCATTCATTAACAGTCTCCTCCACCCAGTTTGGGATCACCAAAACTCGACTGCTCCGGCGTCTTGTGAACGCGTCGGCAGTGGCCGGCATATTCGCCGGTTTTAAGGGATGGTAGCACTGGGGCAAACCCGCCGCCCATCGGCCAAATTGCGGCGGCGCATCGGAAAAGCAGGGCGGGATGATGCGTTACATCATGTAAAAGCATGTAAAGCCGGCGCGATCTGCGGGCAAATGCCGTTAATCTTGTCGGCCTGCCGGAGGTGCCCGGCCGCGTTGGCTCGTTTCGACGCAATCGGGGAGGCGCCGGCAGTTTTACAGGAGGTGCAATGAACACACGTCATATCCAGAGTTTCCTGATCGTGTCCGCCGCGTTTTTCGCGATGACCGGCCCGGTGCGTGCGCAGGGCGCGAGCGCGCTGGCGGCAGCCGGCGCGCAGATGCGTCAGATCGTGCCGGCACAGGATGCCGCCGCGCAGCCGTCGGCCGAGCGCGCCGTCGAGTCGAAGGCGAACGCGCGTTGATCCGGTCGCGCGGCCAGCGGGCCGCGCCGGAATGCAAAAAGGGCGGGAATCCCGGGATTCCCGCCCTTTTTCTTTGTGCCGCCGGATCGCGCGGCCGGCCGGGTGGCCCCGGGCCGCCGCGCGCCGGATGCGTCAGGCCTTGTCCTGCACGACGCCGCGGCGGATCTGGTCGAGCTCGATCGATTCGAACAGCGCCTTGAAGTTGCCTTCGCCGAAGCCCTGGTTGCCCTTGCGCTGGATGATCTCGAAGAAGATCGGCCCGATCTGGTTTTCGGTGAAGATCTGCAGCAGCAGGTCGTCGCGCGCGCCGTCGATCAGGATCTTGCGCTTCTTCAGTTCATCCAGCGATTCACCGTGGTCCGGCACGCGGCGGTCGACCAGCTCGTAATACGTGTCGATCGTGTCGAGCAGCTTCACTTCCTTGCTGCGCAGGCCGTCAACTGCACCGTAGATGTCGCTGGCGCCAAGCGCGATGTGCTGGATGCCTTCGCCGTGATACGCGTCGAGGTATTCCTGGATCTGGCCGGCCGTGTCCGAGCCTTCCTCGTTGATCGGGATGCGGATCTTGCCGCACGGCGACGTCATCGCCTTCGACTTCACGCCCGTCACCTTGCCTTCGATGTCGAAGTAGCGCACTTCGCGGAAATTGAACAGGCGCTCGTAGAACTCGGCCCATTCCTGCATGCGGCCGCGATGCACGTTGTGCGTCAGGTGGTCGATGTAGGTGAGGCCGTGACCGACCGGGTTCGGGTTCGCGCCGGCGATCGGCTCGAAGTCGACGTCGTAGATGCTGATGTCGCCGATCGCGCCCGGCTGCGCGCCGTTCTTGCCGCGCCAGCGGTCGACGAAGTAGATCAGCGAATCGCCGATGCCCTTGATCGCCGGGATGTTCAGCTCCATCGGGCCCGTCTTGTTGTCGAAGCCCCATGCGCCGAGTTCCAGTGCGTGCCGGTACGCCTTCGCGGCGTCCTGCACGCGGAACGCGATCGCGCAGATCGACGGGCCGTGCAGGCGCGCGAAGCGTTGCGCGAACGAATCGGGTTCGGCGTTGATGATGAAGTTGATGTCGCCCTGGCGGTACACCGTCACGTCCTTGTGGCGATGACGCGCGATCGCGGTGAAACCCATCCGTTCGAACAGTTGTCCGAGTGCTTTCGGGTCCGGTGCCGTGTATTCGATGAATTCGAAGCCGTCGGTGCCGACGGGGTTGTCCCAGTTGGGGATCTGCATGGCGTGTCTCCTGTGCTTGGCGATCGGCCGGGGCGAGGTGCGTGTCCGGCCCGGTTCGATGTCGAAGGCGACGCACGCGTCGGCGTGCGCAACGAATCGGTACGTGCGACAGAGTGTAGCGGGCGGCGGCGAGCGGAAACTTGCGAACTTAATCGCCCGCCCATACGATGGCGCAATTTCCAGTCTCTGAATAATCATTGGAGGGCAGAAAATGGCGCAAGCCGAGTTGGATGCCATCGACCGGCGGATTCTCGCGATTCTTCAGGAGAACGGCCGCCTGTCGAACCAGGAGATCGCCGAGCGCGTGAACCTGTCGCCGAGCCCATGCCTGCGGCGGATCCGGCGGCTCGAGGAGATCGGCGTGATCACCGGCTATGTCGCGCTGCTGAACCCGCAGAAGCTCGGGCTCGACCTGCTCGCGTACGTGAGCGTGCGGCTCGAGAAGCGCGGCGGCCTGGCGCCGGTGCGGGTCGACGAAACGTCGGCGCGTGCGGGCGCGACCCATGCGGAGCTGTTTCGCGCGGCCGTGCAGACCTGGCCGGAAGTAGTCGCGTGCCACGCGATGACGGGAGACATGGATTACCTGCTGCGCGTGCAGGTCGAGGACATGGCGCATTTCTCCCGCTTCGTGCAGGAACATTTGCTGCACCACCCGTCGGTCATCGACGTGAAGACGAGCTTCTCGCTCGAATGCTTCAAGGAGACGACGGCGTTGCCGATTCGTTCGGTGCGCTGACGCGCCCGGCGGCGAGGGGAGAGGAAAGAGTGCCGGGCGCGCCGCAGCGGCGCACCCGGTCAGCCGACGTTACGCCGTCAGCGCGGCGGGCATCAGCGATTCGATGAACTTCGTCGTGCGGCGCGCCTGGCGCTTCATCGCGTAGTCGAACACCGCAGCCTGTTCCTGCAGCATCTCGGCGATGATCGTCGAATGGTCCGCGGGCGGCAGCGACAGGTACGCATCGGCTTCGCCGTACGCGTACTCGATCCGCATCCCGGACTTCTTCGCGATGTGCATCATCGTCGCGTTGCGCGACAGGCAGTGCATGTACAGCATCGTCACGCGCGTGTTGCGGCTGCGGATCGCCGCGCGCTCGAACAGCTTCGAGCCGACGCCGCGGCCGCGCGCGCTTTCGAGCACCGACACGCCGAATTCGGCCGTGCGCTTGTCGCCCTCGGCCGGCAGGTAGGCCAGGTGGCCGACGCCGATCAGTTCGAGGTCGTGGTCGAACACGCCGAACACGGTATCGCGACCGAAGTCGATCGTGCGGACATAGTTCTCGATCACGTGGTCGGGCACCATCTGGCCGAAGCGCAGCAGACGGTCCTCTTCGCCGAGCGAGAGAAAGTGGGTGAGCATTTGCTCACGGTCTTTGGAAGCCAGTTCCCTGACGAGAACCGGCGCACTACCGGCATTGCCGACGACGTCGGCAGTGCCGTTGAATTGCGTGTTCATCGTGGGTTCCTCAGTGTGTAGCTGCACAAGCGTCTTGTGCGATGCAACAGCATTTTACCCGACCGAGATTGGGGAAAACCCGCATTTGACGTTATTTGTGCTGAGGGGGAATTCTAAATCCGCTTAGTTCATTCTCTATCTATTTGATTTTTAACGAATTTAAAATTCATCATATGAAATGCGCGGCGAGCGGTCGCAGTGTGCCCGTCGCGCAACGCTTGCTGCTGTGCGGCAATCAGGTCGCCGTCGACAGCCCGCGTTCGATCAGGTCGATCACCTGCTCGGCGAAGTCTCGATAGCCGAGGCGGCCGCCCGGCTTCAGCCATGTGAAGGTCCAGTTGATCATCCCGAACACCATCATCGTCACGGATGTCTGGTTTTCCTTCGAGATGCGGTCCGGGTAGGCGCGCGCGAGTTGTCGCGTGAACGCCGCGACGATGTCGCGCTGGCGGTCGAGGACGATTTCGCGCTGCGCGTCCTCGAGATACTTCACGTCGTTGAGCAGCGCGACGTGGCGGCTGTGCGACGTCTCGTATTCGGACAGGAACGCGCGCACGAGTTCGGCGAACGCGTCGCGCTCACCGAGGCCGCGCCGCTGGCTCGCGCCTTCGACCTCGGCGATGATCAGCATCAGCCGTTTCGTGTAGCGGTCGAGCAGGTCGAACAGGATCGCTTCCTTGCTCTCGTAATAGTGGTAGAGGCGTGCCTTCGACGTGCCGCTTGCGCTCGCGAGATCGGACATCGACGTGCTCGGGTAGCTCGTCTGCGCGAATTTCTCGGCGGCCAGATCGAGGATCTGCTCGCGCTGGGATTCGTGGTCGGGCGCTCGGGTACGGGCCATGATCGAATGCGGAAAGATTAGCGGTGCGCGGTTGCCGCGCGCACCTGCGTGGAAGAGAGGGCGTCGGGCGCGTTGTCCTGCAGCTCGAGCCGGCCGGATGCCGCGAGTTCGCGGCAGCGCCACCAGGCGATCGAGTCGCTGACGAACAGCCCGCCGCGATCGGCGTCGGCCATGATGCTGCCGACGAGGCGCCGCGCGGGCAACCAGTCGGTTTCCGCGCGCGCGACGATCAGCGCGTCGAGATCGGCGTAGTGGCCGCTCTTGATCGTGTTGCTGACCCAGTAGCGAAGTTCGGCGTTCAGGTGTTTCGCCTCCTGCCATTCGAGCGCGAGGCGACCGATGCGCAGCACCGAGATCGGCGCGGCCATCGGCCGCTTCCGCGCCAGTTCCGCGGGCGAGAACATCCCGGTCGCGCATGCCTGGTCGGTGCGCGACAACGATGCGCGCTGCGCCGAATCGAGGTCGGTGGCCGACAGCCGCACCTCGTTCAGGCGCTGCGGCACGTTGCGCAGGTGATAGGCGACGCGGCGCAGCAGCAGCTTGTCGCCGACGCTCGGCGCGTGCCACACGACCACCTGGCCTGTATCCATCGCGAGCTGGTCGAGGCGCGCGAACTCGTCCTTGATCTCCGCGTTCCAGTCGGGAATCCGGTCGCCGAGCACGTGCTGCCAGAAGGCGGCGCGCGTGTCGGGCGTCTCGTCGGCGCCCTTGAGCGGCCCGACGCCGAGATCGTCGAGCAATCCGACGACGCACTCGTCGCGTCCGGCTTGCGCGAGTGCCTCGCGCAGCGACGCGGCGGCGGTGCCGCCCTGAATCACATGAATGGTACTCATCGGCCTGTCGTCAACAAAAGAAAGCCGCCGGCCGGGCGGACATTGCGATGTCCAGCCGGCCGGCGGCCCCTAGTGTAAGCGAGATGTGTGACGGCGAGAAACCGTCCGGCGCCGCGACGCGCCGTCGCTCATCGATCGTCGAAGCTCACGACGACCTTGTCGCTGATCGGGTGGCACTGGCACGTGAGTACGAAACCGTCCTTCACTTCGTGCGCCTCGAGCGTGTAGTTCTTATCCATCCGCACTTCGCCCTCGATCACCTTCGCGCGGCACGTGCAGCACACGCCGCCCTTGCACGCGTACGGCAGCGCGAGGCCCGCGCGCAGGCCGACATCGAGCAGGCTCACGCCTTCATACGGCAGGCGCAGCTTGCGCTTCTTGCCGTCGAGCACGATTTCCAGGTCGGCGGCCGGGGTCTGGTCGGTGATCTCGACGACCGGCGCGCCGGCCTGCGGCAGCGGTGTGCCGAAGCGCTCGACATGCACCTTCGCCTGCGGCACGCCGGCCGCCTTCAGCGCTGCCTCGGCCGCGTCCATCATCGGCGCCGGGCCGCAGATGAACGCCTCGTCGATCGCGTCGGCCGGTGTCAGCGTGCCGAGGAATTCCGCGCATTTCGCCTGGTCGAGCACGCCGTTGAACAGCTCGACGTCCTGCTGGTCGTCCGACAACACGTGATAGAGGACGAAGCGGTTCATGTAGCGGTTCTTCAGGTCCTCGAGCTCCTCCGCGAACATGATCGCGTCTACGCTGCGGTTGCCGTAGATCAGCGTGAATGCGCTGCGTGGCTCGAGTTCGAGCGTCGTCTTCACGATCGCGAGCACGGGCGTGATCCCCGAGCCGCCGGAAAACGCGACGTACTGCTTGCCGTGGTCGGCGTTCAGGTGCGTGAAGAAGCGTCCGTCAGGCGTCATCACGTCGATCGTGTGGCCCGGTTTCAGTGAATCGAACGCGAAGTTCGAGAAGCGGCCGCCGCGTACGCGCTTGATGCCGATGCGCAGTTCGCCGTCACGGTCGTAGTCCGTCGTGCCGACGCAGATCGAATACGAGCGGCGCGTCTCCTCGCCGTCGATGTGGGTCTTCAGCGTGACGAACTGGCCCTGCGTGAAGCGGTAAGCGTCGCGCAGTTCGGGCGGCACGTCGAAGGAGACGGTAACGGCGTCGGCGGTCTCGGGCCGCACGTCGCGGATACGCAGCGGATGAAATTGCGGGGTCGCCATATTCAGTAGGGTTTGAAGTAGTCGAAGGGTTCGCGGCAGTCGACGCAGCGATACAGCGCCTTGCAAGCCGTGGACGCGAATTGCGCGAGACGCTCGGTGCGAACGGAACCGCAGCGCGGGCACGCGGGCGCCGCGACCGGCCGCGGCACGAAGCGCACGACGTTCTCCCGCGGCGCGGCGCTGCCGCACTGGCCGACCGGCGGCGCGATGCCGTACGCGCGCAGCTTGTCGCGCGCTTCCTGCGTGATCCAGTCGGTCGTCCACGCGGGCGCGAGCACCGTCTCGATCCGGTGCGGCGGAAGGTTGGCGGCTTGCAATGCGGCGGCGATGTCCTCGGCGATCTGCGACATGGCTGGGCAGCCCGAGTAGGTCGGCGTGATCACGACTTCGAGCTGACCGTCGTCCGCGCGGCGGACGTCGCGCAGGATGCCGAGTTCGCGGATCGACACGACCGGGATCTCGGGGTCGGGCACGGCTTCCAGCACGTCCCACGCGCGGGCGAGCAATGGATCGTCATGACGCGCGGCTGGCGCGGCGTCGGCGGGGGCGGCGGTCTGGACGGACATCGTCGGGCTCCGTGGTGTGTGGGCCGGTTACCAGGTCGCGCCGGGGTGCTGGCGCGCGAGGCTCTGCATTTCCGCGAGCAGGTAGCCCATGTGCTCCGAGTGCTCGCCCTGCTTGCCGGTCGTCACATGCTTGACCGGTGCCGGCAGCACGAGCGTTGCCTCGGCAAGCGCATCGTCCACGTCCGCGCGCCAGGCGGCTTCGATGGCGGCCGGTGCCGGGCCGATGCCCGGTGCGGCGATCGCGTCGTCGATCGCATCGGCGGCGAAGAATTCGCGCGTGTACGGGGTCAGGTAGTCGAGCGCGTCCTGCGCACGACGGTGCGATTCGTCGGTGCCGTCACCGAGGCGAACGAGCCACTCGCGTGCGTGCTGCACGTGATAGCGGGTTTCCTTCACCGATTTCGCGGCGATCGCGGCAAGCTGCGTATCGGTCGACGTTTCCAGCGCGCTCCATACGTGCAGCATCAGCGCCGCGTACAGGAAGTTGCGCACGATCGTCACCGCGTAGTCCTTGTCGGCGTGCGCGGTGCCGGAGACCGGGCCGTAGTGCGGCAGCTCGGCGAGCGTGAAGTTCGCGAACTCGCGCTCGGTACGGAAGTACGCGTAGTCGTCCTCGGTCTTCGTCGCGCCGGTGAGCTGGCGTTCGAGTTCGGCCGCGTGCGTATACAGCATGCGCGCCTGGCCGATGAGGTCGAGGCTCATGTTGGTGAGCGCGATGTCTTCCTCGAGGATCGGGCCGTGGCCGCACCATTCGGCGTTGCGCTGACCGAGGATCAGCGCGTTGTCCGCGAGGCGCAGCACATAGGAGAGGTGTTCGGGCGTGATCGTCATGGCGCGGGCGTTACATGTGGTTGATTTCGTCGGGCAGCGTGTAGAACGTCGGGTGACGGTAGATCTTGTCGGCCGCCGGCTCGAACAGTTCGGCCTTCTCGTTCGGATCCGACGCGGTGATCGCCGACGACGGCACCACCCAGATGCTCACGCCTTCCTGGCGGCGCGTGTAGACGTCGCGCGCCATGCGCAGCGCCATCGACGCATCGGCGGCGTGCAGGCTGCCGCAATGCTTGTGGTCGAGCCCCTGCTTGCTGCGCACGAACACTTCCCAGATCGGCCATTCCTTGTTCATCACTTTCTCCTGATTCCTGAATTCGATGATTGCCGCTCTCAGGCGGCGTGCTGTTCGGCGCGGGCGCGGCGCTTCGCTTCGTGCGCGAGCGCGGCTTCACGCACCCATGCGCCGTCGGCGTGCGCTTTCACGCGGGTCGCGAGGCGTTCCTTGTTGCACGGGCCGTCGCCGTTGACGACGCGCCAGAATTCGTCCCAGTCGATCGTGCCGTAGTCGTGGTGGCCGCGCGCGTCGTTCCATTTCAGGTCCGGGTCGGGCAGCGTCACGCCGAGCACCTTCGCCTGGTCGACCGTCGCGTCGACGAATTTCTGTCGCAGGTCGTCGTTCGAGATCCGCTTGATGCCCCATTTCGCGGACTGGCTGCTGTGGACCGAATCGGCGTCGCCCGGGCCGAACATCATCAGCACCGGCCACCACCAGCGGTTCACGGCCTGCTGGACCATCGCGCGCTGCGCGTCGCTGCCCTTCATCATCGACAGCAGCGCGTCGAAACCCTGGCGCTGGTGGAACGACTCTTCCTTGCACACGCGGATCATCGCGCGCGCATACGGGCCGTACGTGCAGCGACACAGCGGGATCTGGTTCATGATCGCGGCGCCGTCGACGAGCCAGCCGATCACGCCGACGTCGGCCCAGGTCGGCGTCGGGTAGTTGAAGATGCTCGAGTATTTCGCCTTGCCCGCGTGCAGTGCGTCGATCAGCGAATCGCGCGACACGCCGAGCGTTTCAGCCGCGCTGTAAAGATAGAGGCCGTGGCCGGCTTCGTCCTGGACCTTCGCGAGCAGGATCGCCTTGCGCTTCAGGCTCGGCGCGCGCGAGATCCAGTTGCCTTCGGGCAGCATGCCGACGACTTCCGAATGCGCGTGCTGCGAGATCTGGCGAACCAGCGTCTTGCGATACGCGTCGGGCATCCAGTCCTGCGGTTCGATCTTGCCGTCCGCGGCCATGACTGCATCGAACCGCGCCAGCTCGGGCGACTCGGCTGCGGCGTCGAGCGGCGCGACGTTGCCGGGGATGTCGAGGGATTGCGTGTACATGGCGAGGCTCTCGTCCGGTTGAATGTGTGCGAAGTATAAACCAACCGACCGGTCGGTTAATAAATTTCTTGCGGATTTACGGCGAGACTCGGGTAAACGAGGGGCGTCGGGGCGCGATCGAGCGGCATCGCAGCGGTCCGGCGCATGGGTCCCGCGTCTTCTGCGGCACAATGCCCGCTTTCCGATGAGGATTTTGCCGATGTCATTCCGAAGCAGTTTCGCCGCGGCCGTGTTGGGTGCGGCCGTTTTCGTGTCGCCGCTCGCGGCGTCGGCCGCACCGGCCGGATGGGTTAGCGCGTGGGCCACCGCGCTGCAGCCGATTCCCGACCTGGCCGCGCCGCCGCCGCTTTATCGCGCACCCGACGTAGCCGGGCGGACCGTACGCCAGATCGTCTATCCGACGGTGTCGGGGCGCGCCGCGCGGATTCGCGTCAGCAATGCATACGGTCGTGCGCCGCTGGTCGTCGAGGCGGCGAGCCTCGCGCGCGCCGGCGACGGTGCGGCGCTCGCCGGCGGCGCGGCCGTGCCGGTCCGGTTCGGCGGCAAGGCGTCGATAACGCTCGCGCCGGGCCAGGAATTCGAAAGCGATCCGGTGGTGCTCGACGTGACGGCCGGGCAATCGTACGCAATCAGTCTCCAGATGGGACCGAACCAGCGGATGACCGTGTGGCACCGCGTGTCGAACCAGTTCAACTATGTCTCTGCGCCGGGCGATCACGTGAACGATCCGGGCGCCGCTGCGTTCCGCACCCGTTTTACTCAATATGCATGGACGACGGAACTGGCCGTCGAGGCCGGTTCCGCGCGAGCCAGCGTAGCCGCGATCGGCGATTCGATCACCGACGGGCTGCGTTCGAGCATGAACCGGAACCGCCGCTGGCCGGACGCGCTGGCGCGTCGGCTGACGGTGTCGGGTGCCGATTCGATCGGCGTCGTGAATCTGGGCATCAGCGGGAACCGGTTGCTCAGCGACTCCGCGTGCTATGGCACGTCACTGGCGTCGCGGTTCGAGCGCGATGCGCTGTCGCGCGCGAGCGTGAAGGCGGCGATCGTGCTGATCGGGATCAACGACATCAACTTTGCGGCGATGCCGCCGCACGCGGGGCTCGATTGCGACCACCCGCATACGCAGGTTACGGCCGCATCGCTGATCGATGGCTATCGCCGGCTGGTCGAGGCGGCGCACCATCAGGGCGTGAAGGTCTTTGGCGCAACGCTCACGCCGGCCGGGCTGCCGGCCGGGCGCGAGGCGATCCGGCTCGAGGTGAACCGGTGGATCCGGAGCGGCGGCGGGTTCGACGGCGTGGTGGACTTCGATGCGGTGCTGCGCGATCCGGCGCGCCCGAGCATGCTGCAGCGCCGATACGACAGCGGCGACGGTATCCATCCGAGCGACGCAGGCTACACGGCGATGGCCGACGCGGTGCCAGTCGAGCAGCTACAGGCCGCCATGGGCGGCAAGTGACGCCCCTCTATATATAGAGGGGAAGGCTGCCGCCGGCCTGGGGCTCAACGGCGACACTCGGCCTGTCGAGCCCAAAGCCTCCGTGCGCGCCAGCGCACGGAGGCTTTTTCAAAATATTTTCACAAAGAGGCTTGCGCGAACGGCGGGGGCTGCATAGAATCACGCCTCTTTCGCGCTAACGGAAACGCGGCGCGGAAGGGGAAGCGGAGCTGGCGGTGTGCTGCGGTCTGGAGCACGCTACTGGCAAAGGAAGATGGGCCCCGCAGTCGCAACGATGTCGTGTAAAAAGTTGTTGACGAGCTGCGAAA
>NZ_MDEQ02000012.1 GCF_001883705.2 Burkholderia catarinensis | reverse complement strand
GAGCACGCGCGAGCGGTTGTTCAGTTCGATCTTCCCGTAGCGGCCTTCGACCACGTCGATGCGCACGACGCCGTCGTCGATTTCCTGGTGCGGCAGATAGGCACGCGCGAGCACATAGCCACGCTCGCGGTAGTAGGTCGTGATTCGGGCGGCCGCCTGCTGCAGCTCGGCGAAGCTCAGGTCGCGCCCGGCGAGATCGGCGACGAGCGGCAGCAGCGTGCCGCTGTCGAACACGCGGTTGCCGTCGAGCGTGAACGCCCGCACCTGCACGCGCGGCCCGGTATCGGGGAGCGGTGCCTGCGCGTCATCGGACTTCGGGATGTCGAGGGCGGGTGCGGTGGTGGAAGGAAGGGTCGGGCGCGGCGTTTCGATATCGCGCATCGCCTGCCCGGCGTTCGGCACTTGTGCTTGCGCGTGCGCGGCGAACAGCACGGCGCCGACACTCACCGCCAGCGCGACGCCGAACGGTGCGCGGCGCCGCAGCGGTGCCGCGCCGTGGGCGCCGTGGGTGCCGTGACAAGGACACCGATCGGCACACGATCGGCAACGGTTCCAGCACCGGACATGAGCCAGCTTCCGAACGACACACATGAAACGCACCACTCGAGATTGACAGGACGATCGGGACCGATTCGTCAGCGGCAAATGTTACCTAACGCAATCCTTTCTATCTGTAGTACGCGTATCAAAATTAGTTAACTTTCTTCTATTAATAAGTCTCGTTCGAATTTAATTTCCATTCGAATGAAATTCGGCCACGACAAAACAATCGCGATTGCCGACTCAGCGGCAAACACCGCCACAACCGGCTCTCGCGCGCCTGCCGATGGATGGCCGACGGCATTCAGCGCACCGGAAAAGCGCACGGAAATCCAATTCGTCGAGTCGAAATAAAAAATCGGTCAAGACAAGATTGACCGAAACGACATGCACGCAAATGGAATCAGGATCCAGGTGCGATTGATCGGGATGTTTCGAGGTATTTCGTCACGCATTTCGCGAATTGAGCGCGGCGACGGCAGCGAATCGCGAATTGGAGGGAGGAGGATGTGTGAGGTGGCGGCTCACCGTCCGGCCGCGACCGGCATCCGCACGGACCGCGCCTGCGGCGCACGAACCGCCGAATGTCAGCAAAACCGCCGCGATGCCGGGGGAGGCCCGAACGTCGCCGGCATCGGGCGACGGCGCCGCGTTGCACGGCGCCGTCGTCGTTCCGATTACAGCCGCTCTTCGACCCAGCCCTTCACGCCGGCCAGCGCGCCCGGCAGGTTCGCCGGTTCGGTGCCGCCCGCCTGCGCCATATCGGGGCGGCCGCCGCCCTTGCCACCGACCTGCTGCGCGACGAAATTCACGAGCTCGCCGGCCTTGACCTTCTTGCTCGCGTCGGGCGTGACGCCCGCGATCAGGCTGACCTTGCCGCCTTCGACGGCCGCCAGCACGATCGCCGCGCTCTTCAGCTTGTCCTTCAGCTTGTCGACCGTCTCGCGCAGCGTCTTCGCATCCGCGCCGTCGAGCGTCGCGGCCAGCACGTACACGCCGCCGATTTCGACGGCCTGCTGCACGAGCTCGTCGCCCTGGCTCGAGGCGAGCTTCGACTTCAGCGCGCCCAGCTCCTTCTCGAGCGACTTCACCTGGTCCTGCACCTGCGCGATGCGCTGCGTGAGCTCCGACGGCTGCACCTTCAGCGCGGCCGCGGCTTCGTTCACGCGCGCGTCGAGTTCCTGCACGTAGCGCACCGCGTTGTCGCCGGTGATCGCCTCGACGCGGCGGATGCCGGCCGCGACGCCGCCTTCGACGACGATCTTGAAGAAGCCGATGTCGCCGCTGCGGCTCACGTGCGTGCCGCCGCACAGTTCGCGCGAGAAGCCGAGGTCGAGCACGCGCACTTCATCGCCGTACTTCTCGCCGAACAGCGCCATCGCGCCGCCCTTCACCGCTTCGTCGTACGGCATCACGCGCACGATGCCCGGCGCGTTCGCGAGGATTTCGTTGTTGACGATCTGCTCGACGCGACGGATTTCGTCGTCGGTCATCGGCGCGTTGTGCGCGAAGTCGAAGCGGGTTTTTTCCGCGTCGACCAGCGAACCCTTCTGCTGCACGTGCGCACCGAGCACCTCGCGCAGCGCCTTGTGCATCAGGTGGGTGGCCGAGTGATTGCGCTGCGTGCGAGCGCGGCGATGCGCGTCGATCTCCGCGCGCAGCACGTCGCCGACCTTCAGCGAGCCCTGCTCGAGCGTGCCGTGATGGCCGACCACGTCGGCCTGCACCTTCAGCGTGTCGGCCACCGCGAAGCGCGTCGCGGCATTCGCGAGCACGCCCTGGTCGCCGACCTGGCCGCCCGATTCCGCGTAGAACGGCGTGTGGTCGAGCACGACGACCGCATCCTGGCCGGTCTTCACTTCGTTGACCGACGAGCCGTCGACGTACAGCGCGACGACCTTCGCGTCGTCGAACGCGATTTCCTCATAGCCGTGGAAGGTGGTTTTCGCGCCGGTGTATTCGAGGCCCTGCGTGGCCTTGAACTTGCCGGCCGCACGCGCCTGCTCGCGCTGGCGCGCCATCGCGTCGTCGAACGCCGGCTCGTCGACCGTCATCCCGCGCTCGCGGCACACGTCGGCCGTGAGGTCGAGCGGGAAACCGTAGGTGTCGTGCAGCTTGAACGCGAGTTCGCCGTCGAGCACCTTGCCGCCCTTCGCCTCGACGTCGGCCAGCGCGGCCTCGAGGATCGACATCCCGTGCTCGATCGTCTCGAAGAAGCGCTCTTCTTCCTGGCGCAGCACGTCGGTCACGCGCTGTTCGGCTTCCTTCAGCTCCGGATACGCGGCGCCCATCTCGGCGACGAGGTCGGCCACCAGCTTGTGGAAGAACGAACCCTTGCGGCCGAGCTTGTAGCCGTGGCGGATCGCGCGGCGCACGATCCGGCGCAGCACGTAGCCGCGGCCTTCGTTGCCGGGAATCACGCCGTCGACGATCAGGAACGAGCACGCGCGGATGTGATCGGCGATCACCTTCAGCGAGTTGTTGGTGAGGTCGCTGATCTCGGTGACGCGCGCGGCGGCCTTGATCAGGTTCTGGAACAGGTCGATCTCGTAGTTGCTGTGCACGTGCTGCAGCACCGCGGCGAGGCGCTCGAGGCCCATGCCGGTGTCGACCGACTGCTTCGGCAGACGCGTCATGTTGCCCTGCGCGTCGCGGTTGAACTGCATGAACACGAGGTTCCAGATCTCGATGTAGCGGTCGCCGTCTTCCTCGGCCGACCCCGGCGGGCCACCCCACACGTCCGGGCCGTGATCGTAGAAGATCTCGGTGCACGGGCCGCACGGGCCCGTATCACCCATCGTCCAGAAGTTGTCCGACGCGTAGCGCGCGCCCTTGTTGTCGCCGATCCGGATGATGCGCTCGGCCGGCACGCCGACTTCCTTCGCCCAGATGTCGTATGCCTCGTCATCTTCCTGGTAGACGGTGAGCCACAGCTTGTCCTTCGGCAACTGGTAGACCGTGGTCAGCAGTTCCCACGCGAACCGGATCGCGTCGTGCTTGAAGTAGTCGCCGAACGAGAAGTTGCCGAGCATCTCGAAGAACGTGTGGTGGCGCGCCGTGTAGCCGACGTTCTCGAGGTCGTTGTGCTTGCCGCCCGCGCGCACGCTGCGCTGCGCGGTCGTGGCGCGCGAATACGGCCGAGGGTCCGTGCCGAGGAAGACGTCCTTGAACTGGACCATGCCCGAGTTCGTGAACATCAGCGTCGGGTCGTTACCGGGCACGAGGCTCGACGAGCGGACGATCGTATGGCCCTTCGATTCGAAGAATTTGAGGAATTTCTCGCGGATTTCGGCAGCTTTCATGGCGTGCGGGGAGGTCTGGCAAAGACGGCTTCAAACGCCGGCGAACCTTGCGGACGCACGGCGGCAAATGTATCGTGGACCGTCGATTATACGATACAGGCCGCCGCCCCAGACGACGGCGTCGCCCGGGCGGCCCGGCTCGCCGGACGACCTCGCCGGGCCACCCGCGCGGCCGATTCGACTTAAGATGCTCGGCATGCCATTTTGCCTCCGGGGCCTGCTCACGCCGATGACAGGCTCCGGCAAGGCCAGCCATGAAAGGAGACGATTCGACGATGGGTGCCCTGAGCCATATCCGCGTACTGGACCTCACCCGCGTGCTCGCGGGCCCGTGGTGCGCGCAGACGCTTGCCGATTTCGGCGCGGACGTGATCAAGGTCGAGCGCCCGGGCGCCGGCGACGACACGCGCCACTGGGGGCCGCCGTACCTGAAGGACGCGAACGGTGCGGATACCGCCGAAGCCGCGTACTACCTCGCGGCGAACCGCAACAAGCGCTCGGTGACGATCGACATCGCGACGCCCGAGGGCCAGCAGATCGTGCGCGAGCTCGCCGCGCAAAGCGACGTCGTGCTCGAGAACTACAAGGTCGGGCAGCTGAAGAAATACGGGCTCGATTACGACTCGCTGCGCGCGGTGAAGCCCGATCTCGTCTACTGCTCGGTCACCGGCTTCGGCCAGACGGGCCCGTACGCGCACCGCGCGGGCTACGACTTCATCGTCCAGGGGATCGGCGGCTTCATGAGCATCACGGGCGAGCGCGACGGCGAGCCGGGCGGCGGCCCGCAGAAGGCCGGCGTCGCGATCGCCGATCTCGCGACAGGCCTCTACTCGACCATCGCCGTGCTCGCCGCGCTCGCGCACCGCGACCGCACCGGCGAAGGCCAGTACATCGACATGGCGCTGCTCGACGTGCAGGTCGCGCTGCTCGCGAACATGAACACCAACTTCCTCGCGAGCGGCAAGCCGCCGGTGCGCTGGGGCAACGCGCATCCGAACATCGTGCCGTACCAGACGTTCCAGACGAGCGACGGGTGGATCATCGTCGCGGTGGGCAACGACGGGCAGTTCCGCAAGTTCGTCGAGGCCGGCGGCCGGCCCGAACTGGCCGACGACGAGCGCTTCGCGGCAAACCCGTCGCGCGTGCGCCACCGCGACACGCTGGTGCCGATCCTCGCGGAGATGGTGAAGGCGCGCGGCAAGGCCGACTGGATCGATACGCTCGAGGCGGCCGGCGTGCCGTGCGGGCCGATCAACGATCTCGACGAGGTGTTCGCCAACGAGCAGGTGGTCGCGCGCGGGATGCAGGTCGAACTGCCGCATCCGTGCGGCGCGGACGTGAAGCTCGTGCGCAACCCGATCCGGATGAGCGCGACGCCGCCCGACGCGCGCACGGCACCGCCGCTGCTCGGCGCGCAGACCGACGACGTGCTGCGCGACATGCTCGGCTACGACGATGCGCGGATTGCGGCGCTGAAGGCGAAGCAGGCGATCTGACGATCTGACGATCGGCCGCCGCGGCGGCTCGCGTGACGGCGGTTGACTGGCTAGCGCGCGAGCGCGTCCAGCCAGCCGCGCGCAGCCGGCCAGTCGCCAAGCCCGCTGTCCGCGTTGATGTGGCCGCGCGGGCCGATATCGTGGAATGCGCTGCCCCATGCGTTCGCACAGGAGCGTGCAAACGCGAGCGACCCATACGGATCGTCGCTGCTGGCAACGACACAGGTCGGAAACGGCAGCCGCTCGCGCGGCACGGGCCCGAAGCCGTGCGCGTCGGCCGGAAACGCCGGCCCGGCGGGATCGGGCAGCGCGACGAGCAGCGCGCCGCGTACTTTCGCGAGCGCGGCCGGGCGCGCATAGCGCGTCGCCCACCACGCGGTGGTCAGCGTGCCGAGGCTGTGGCCGGCGATCAGCACCGGCCCGCGCGCGGCTTCGACCGCACGGTCGAGCGCGAGGCACCAGCCGTTGCGAAACGCACGGTCCCAGTCGGGCATCGCGACGCGCGAGAAGCGCGCATCGGCGCGCTCCCAGCGGCTCTGCCAGTGAAGCGGGCCCGAATTGGCGTAGCCCGGCAGGACGAAAACGAGGGGGTCGCTCATGGAAGGATTCGTCGACGCGGCGCGTCGTGATGTGGCGTCGACGAAGTGTCGCACACCCTCCTCTCCCTGATGCTGCCTGTCAAAAACCGGAAGGGTATGCGCGACGCAAGAGAAGGTCGCGACACGTTCAGGACGGTGTCACGACCGGCCGGCGCTCGGCGGCGCCGGCTTCGATCAACGTACGCCGGCGCCGACCAGGCCGCCTGCCGCCGCGCCGGCAACCGTGCCGAGCGGGCCGCCCGTCACCAGATAGCCGAGCGCGCCGCCCGCGGCCGCGCCGATACCGGCATTGCGTTGCGTATGCGTCATCGCGCAGGCGCCGAGTTGCGACAGGGCCGCGACGATCACCGCGGTACGAACGAGAAAAGTGGTCTTCTTCATCATGATTATTGGTTTCCTCCCGCCGCGCGGCAACGCGAACGGCGGCATTGAATCGGTGAAGCCATCATAGGGAACGCCAAACGGCCCGGGCAAACCGATTTACCTCGTGTTACAGCCGACACAATATCGAGATAAACCGGCGAACCCGCCCCCGCCATGCCGCAAGCCGCGCGGGAGGGAGCCCGGTCAGGTAGAATCATGGGATTAAACCGGCGCGACGCGCCGACACAACCTGACGCCAACCGCATGAGCACCGAACGCAACGACGCCCCCGCGGCTTCCAATTTCATCCGCAACATCATCGACGACGACAACCGCACCGGCAAATGGGGCGGCCGCGTCGAGACGCGCTTCCCGCCCGAGCCGAACGGCTATCTGCACATCGGCCACGCGAAGAGCATCTGCCTGAACTTCAGCGTCGCGCGCGACTACGGCGGCGTGTGCCACCTGCGCTTCGACGACACGAACCCGGAAAAGGAAAGCGTCGAGTACGTCGACTCGATCGTCGACGCGGTGCGCTGGCTCGGTTTCGACTGGCGCAAGGACGCGGTCGATCACCAGTATTTCGCGAGCGACTACTACGACAAGCTGTACGAGTTCGCCGAGCTGCTGATCAAGCGCGGCCGTGCCTATGTCGACAGCCAGAGCGCCGATGAAATGCGCGCGGGCCGCGGCTCGCTGACGGAAGGCGGCAAGCCGTCGCCGTTCCGCGAGCGCACGCCGGAAGAAAACCTCGACCTGTTCCGCCGCATGAAGGCCGGCGAGTTCAAGGAAGGCGATCACGTGCTGCGCGCGAAGATCGACATGGCGTCGCCGAACATGAACATGCGCGACCCGGTGATCTACCGGATCCGCTACGCGCACCACTACCGCACCGGCGACGCATGGTGCGTGTATCCGATGTACGACTACACGCACTGCATCTCGGATGCGCTCGAAGGCATCACGCATTCGCTGTGCACGCTCGAATTCGAGGATCACCGCCCGCTGTACGACTGGGTGCTGAACGAACTCGCGGAAGCCGGCATGTTCACGCGCCCGCTGCCGCAGCAGATCGAATTCTCGCGGCTGAACCTCACGTACGCGATCACCAGCAAGCGCAAGCTGCTGCAGCTCGTCACCGAAGGCCACGTCGACGGCTGGGACGACCCGCGGATGCCGACGATCGTCGGCGTGCGCCGCCGCGGCTTCACGCCGGAAAGCATCCACCTGTTCTGCGAGCGGATCGGCGTGACGAAGATCGATTCGTGGATCGACATGAGCATCTTCGAAGGCGCGCTGCGCGACGACCTCGACGACAAGGCGGCCCGCACGGCCGCGGTGCTCGATCCGCTGAAGCTCGTGATCGACAACTATCCGGAAGACCTCGAGGAAGCGTGCACGGCGCCCGTGCATCCGCACCACCCGGACCGCGGCGTGCGCACGTTCCCGATCTCGCGCGAACTGTGGATCGAGCGCGAGGATTTCATCGAGACCCCGCCGAAGGGCTATTTCCGCCTGTTCCCGGGCAACAAGGTGCGCCTGCGCTACGGCTACGTGATCGAATGCACGGGCTTCGACAAGGACGCCGACGGCAACGTGACGGCCGTGCACTGCAACTACTTCCCGGACAGCAAGTCGGGCACCGAAGGCGCGAACACGTACAAGGTCAAGGGCAACATCCACTGGGTCAGCGCGAAGCATGCGCAGCCGGCCGAAGTGCGGATCTACGACCGCCTGTTCAAGGAGCCGCACCCGGACGCGGGCGGCGCGAACTTCCTCGAGGCGCTGAATCCCGATTCGAAGAAGATCGTGCACGCGTACCTCGAGCCGGGCAACGGCGACATCGCGCCGGAAACGCGCCTGCAGTTCGAGCGCCACGGCTACTTCGTTGCCGACCGGGTCGATTCGAAGCCGGGCAAGCCGGTGTTCAACCGGATCGTCGGGCTGCGCGACAGCTGGGGCAAGCCGGCCTGACCGCCTGCCCCGCGCGCGGCGCGCGGCCTCGGGCCGCCGTCGTGCGATGATAAAAAAAACGGCCCGAGGGCCGTTTTTTTATTGCATGCATCGAAACGAAGCCACGCACCGCGGCAGCGAACGCCGCCGCGTTCATTCACGCACCGGACAGCCGCCGATGCAGGTCCGCCAGCGACAGCTTCGTGCGAAACAGCCGCGCGAGGCTGCGGCTCGCATACGTGTCGATATCGCCCGGCACGGTCCAGCGATACGCATCCATCTCGGGAATCATCGAGCCGTCGCGACGGCTCGGGAACAGCGACGTGCACGTGCAGCGCGCGGGATCGATCTCGCCTTCGCCCACCTGCACCGCGAACAGGTGCAGATCCTTGTCGTGCCGGTATGCGAAGCGGCCGAGATCGAGCAGCCGCGCCGGCGCGAATTCGATGCCGGTTTCCTCGAGCAGTTCGCGCAGCGCGGCATCGGCCGGCGTCTCGCCCGGTTCGCCCTGCCCTTTCGGGATATCCCAGTGCGTGGTGTCCGTCGCGTGCGCGAGGAACACGCGGCCAGCCGCATCGAGGATCACGACGCCGCACGACACCGTGCGCGGCGCGCCGCCCCGCTTCATCACACGCGTGCTCAGCGCTTCTGCAGCTGCCACTTGCCCGCGGCCGTCTTGCAGTAGACGGGCTTGAGCGTCATCGTCTGGCCCTTCGCGGTGATTTCGGTCGTGATTTCGCGGCAGGTCTTGCCGTCCGTCTCGGTCGTGTTCGGCGTGAGCTTCGCTTCGATCTGCGTGCGGCGGCTGCTGTTCTGCCACGTCGTGGCCTCGCCGTCCTTGCCTTCGTCGCGCACCTTCGCGACGGCCTTCGACAGCGACGCCGTGTCGGCCCTGCTGAAATAGCTGAGCGGCGTGTCGTTCAGGAAGTTCAGGTTGTTCTGCGCATGGGCGGGCAGCATCGCGGCTGCGCACGCAGCGCCGGCCAGTACACGCGTGACGACGAAAAGGGATGCACGCATCGACATGTTGTTCTCCTTGGATGTTCGATCGAACGGCGCGGTGCATGCCGGCGAACCGGGGGCCGGCCATCCGGCACGCACCGCGCCCGTCAGCGAGCGAGCATAGCATGCGTGCCGCAACGAATGACTTCCAGGGCCTGTTCCCGCCAATAACGGGCTTGCGAACGTGCCTTGCCGGCCGTCCCCCAAGGGGACTTCCTTCGGGGCGCGTGCAAGGAGTAAGGAGCGCCGTTTGGCCGAGCCAAACAAGCGACGCGCGACGCCGCAATGCGGCCGGCAAGGCACGTTCCCCTGTTTGGAAAAAATCATTCGTGGGGCTGGCCCCCAGAAGGGCCGATCGCCGCGTCATACTCCTCGCGAATACGTCGAGTATTCGCTTCGTCGCATTCCTTGCGCTCGGCCCTTCTGGGGGCCAGCGCAAGCCCGTTATTAGCGTGAACAGGCCCTAGTGCGCGGCCGGCGCAGCCGTTTGCTGATATCCGTCAGTCAGCGTGCCGAGGAACGCGATCACGTCCTTGATCTCGGCCGCGTTCAGCGCCGGCTGCTCGCCGCGCTTGCGGTCGAACGGCGGCTCGCGGTTGATGTTCGGCCAGTAGCGCTTCGGCAGATCGTCGTAGATCTGCACGTTGCCGTGCACGACCGGATAGAACTTCTCCGGATGGATGTCGCGCTCGACGTAGAAGCGCATCACGTCCTCGAGCGTGTGATACACGCCGTTGTGGAAGAACGTCTTGCGCAGCGCGACGTTGCGCAGCGACGGCGTGCGGAACAGCCCGCAGAATTCGTCGCGGCCCTTCAGGTCGGTGCGCTCGGGGCCGCACGCGCCGAGATCGTGGAAGCGCGGATCGCGATTGACGGGCAGCGCGCGGTTGCGCGGCACCGCGATCGCGATCAGCCCGAAATCGCTGAACTGCGGCGGGCCGCCTTCGAGCGTGCGCTGGCTCACGTGGCAGCTCGCGCAGTTGCCCTTCTTCTCGTCGTTGAACAGCTGCAGCCCGCGCAGCTCCGCAGGCGTGAGCTGCGCATGGCCGGCCAGATAGGCGTCGTACTTGCTCGTGTACGGATCGAACAGCGCCGGCTGCTGCTGGAATGCGTCGAGCGCGCGCAGCACCGCGCCGAAAGTCGCCTGGTCGTCGCCCAGGACCTGATCGCCGAACGCCTTGCGGAACGCGTCGGCATAGGGTGCGGCGCGAACCGCCTTCGCAACCCGCGCCGGCGAGCTGCTCATCTCGAATGGCGACGTGAGGGGAATGCGCGCCTGCGCATCGCGCGTGTCAACGCGACCATCCCAGGTCAGCCCGCCGGTCGGACCCGCGTCGATGCTTTCGTCACCTTCGTCCGGCGAATCGTGGAAGTGCTCGCTGAACGGAGGGATACCGCGCAGGTACTTCAGCGAAGGCACCGCGCGAAAGCCCGTGCGGTGCATGTCGTCGCCGCCGAGCTGCACCGACAGCGCGTTCGGCGGCCCGAACGCATGCTCGGCGCTATGGCACGACGCGCATGCGAGCTTGCCGGACCCCGACAGCGACGGATCGAAGAACAACTGCTTGCCGAGCGCCGTCATCTGCTTCACGCCCTCGAATACCTGCGCGCGCGTCTGCGGCTGGCTGGCCGGCGCGACCGCCGGAGCGGCCGGAGCGGCCTGTGCCGCCGGCACGACGGACGCGGCCGGCGCATTCGAGCCGGGCCGCGCATCGCAACCGGCAAGCGCCGCGAGTCCGCCAACCAGTGCCAGCGTCGCCGCGGCAGGGATCAGCGATCGCGTGAATGCAAAGGATTTCAGAAGGCTGAGCATCGTCGTTCTTCTTGTAGCGGTGGACAATCGGCCGGAGCTTATGTCAATTCCGTGACCGTTGCATGACGTTCGACCGACAGTTAATTGAAAGCACCCCTACACCTGCCTGTCAAATCGGTTCCAGATAATGCGCGCAGCCGGTCGGTGTCCCGAGGTTCGTGCACCGGCCCTACGCCACCCCGGTTCCCACACGCGACAAACGACGAAAGAGAGAAAATCGCATGAAGAAGCACGCCTGGATTCGCTACACGCCGATCGCCCTCGCGGCCGCGCTCAGCCTGACCGCCTGCGGCGGCGACGACGTCACGCAGCAAGGCCTGTCGGCCGTCAAGAACGTCGTCGTGATCTATGCGGAAAACCGCAGCTTCGACAACCTGTACGGCAACTTCCCGGGCGCGAACGGTCTGCAGAACGCGACGGCGGCGAACTCGGTGCAGAAGGATCGCGACGGCTCGACGATGGCGACGTTGCCGAAGATCTGGGGCGGCCTGACCGCGACCGGCATCACGCCGGCGGTTACCGAGGCAATGACGGCGAACCTGCCGAACGCGCCGTTCGCGATCGACGATCCGAAGGGCTTCAACCAGTCGATGAGCATCGCGACGCGCGACATCGTGCACCGCTTCTACCAGGACCAGATGCAGATCAACGGCGGCAAGAACGACATGTATGCCGCATGGACCGATGCAGGCGGCCTGACGATGGGTCACTACACGGCGGATCCGTCGAAGCTGCCGCTGTGGAAGATGGCGCAGCAGTACGTGCTGGCCGACAACTTCTTCATGGGCGCGTTCGGCGGCTCGTTCCTGAACCACCAGTACCTGATCTGCGCGTGCGCGCCGTTCTACGCGAACGCCGACAAGAGCCCGGCGGCCGGCAAGATCGCAGCCCTGAACGCCGACGGCAAGTCGCTGAAGGTCGCCACGAACTCGCCGGCCTCCGCGCTGAGCGGGCCGCCGAAGTTCGTCAACGACGGCGCGCTGACGCCTGACTTCTACGGCGTCAATACGATGCAGCCGGCGTACCAGCCGAGCGGCAACAAGGCAGCCACGGGCGGCGACCCGCTGCTCGCCGACCCGGCCAATCCGTCGACGATGCCACCGCAGACGGCGACCAACATCGGCGACCTGATGACCAACGCGGGCGTCTCGTGGGCATGGTATGGCGGCGCATGGGGCCAGGCGCTGCAGGCGAGTCAGAACGGTACGTCGAACGTGATCTACGGAGCCGATCTCTCGACGCCGAACTTCCAGCCGCACCACCAGCCGTTCAACTACTTCGCGAACCAGGCACCGGGCACCGCGAACCGTGCGCAGCATCTGCTCGACGGCGGCGCGAACGGAGCCGAGTTCATCAAGGCGATCGACGCGGGCACGCTGCCGCAGGTCGCGTTCTACAAGCCGCAGGGCAACCTGAACGAGCACCCGGGCTACACGGACGTCACCTCCGGCGATCAGCACATCGCCGACGTGATCGCGCACCTGCAGGCAAGCCCGCAGTGGAAGAACATGGTCGTCGTCGTCACGTACGACGAAAACGGCGGCTTCTGGGATCATGCCGTGCCGCCGAACGCCGATCGCTGGGGCCCGGGCACCCGCATTCCGGCGCTGATCGTGTCGCCGTATGCGAAGAAGGGCTTCGTGGACCACACCCAGTACGACACGGGTTCGATCCTGCGCTTCATCACGCGCCGCTTCTCGCTGCCGCGCCTCGCGGGCCTGCAGCAGCGCGACGACGCACTGAAGGCGAACGGCGCGCAGCCGATGGGCGACCTGACGAACGCGCTCGCGCTGTCGCCGAACCTGTAACGGCATCGGGCCGGCGGCGCTGCCGGCCCCGACGAACGAAGGGCGGCCGAGGCCGCCCTTTTTCATGGATGCGCGTCGCCGCGCCCTTTCGTCACCAGCCGTACTTGAGCTCGACGCCGACATAGTCGGCGTTGTGCCCGCCCGCCTGCCGGATCGCGTCGCCGACCTGGAAGTGCACGGCCTCGACCGCGCCGATCAGGTTCGCGGCGATCGTCCAGTCCGCACGCAGCTGCACGTACATCCCCGTCCACAACCCGCCCTTGCCGGCCGTGCCCGGCACGACCGCGTTGCCCTGCTGGTAGACCGCATCGCCGGTCGTCTCCCGCCATTGGAAACCCAGCGCGCCGAGCAGCGACAGGTTCGCCGACGGCTTCAGCGTCACCGAAGGCTTCACATGGATCAGGTTCGAATACCCTGTGTAGCCCGCGAGCGTGAAGTAATAGCCGTTCGGAAACAGCGGATTAAAGGTGCCGACACGGCCGTCGTGCGGATGCCGGTCGCCCGACGCCGCATCGACCTGCAGCGCAACGCGTGGCGACCACGGCATGTCGAGCTTGTAGCCCGCGATCGAGCCGACGGCCCACGCGCCGATCGTGTTGTTGCCCACCGTCCCGGTCTGCAGCATCGTCTCGAGATCCCAGTCGAAACGACCCTGCGTGCCCGAGTAGCGCAAGTCCCACACGTCCCGATGCTCGGGACCGCTCGCATCGAGAAAGCGCGCGTTGGTGCGGTTGTAGCGCGACCAGTAGCCGGACAGGTCGCCCGGCCCGACCGACTGCCGCTCGAAGCGCACGCCGCTGAACGTGAGGTCGCGGTTCGACACATCGTCGAACGCGGACACGGTGCGGTTCTGCACGGGCTGGGTCGCATAGCCGATGAAGCGCCACTTCCCGTATTCGTAATCGGCCCACACCCCATCGAACGCCTGCCGCACGTTCGGGCCGTCGCGCGCGGCGATGAAGCGCTGCAGATCGAATGCCATCTCCTGCCGGCCGACACGGAACTTGAACGTGCCACCGCCAAGCGCACCCGTGTAGGTTGCGAACGCCTGCTCGAGATCAAGCGGGTTCCTGTCGACCGGCGAGATCGTGTTCTTGCCGAACGCGCGTGCGTCCTGCAATTGCGCGAAGAACTGCCAGTGCTGGCCGAGATGCGCATCGGCATGCACTTCGACTCGCTGAATCAGGTACGTATCCGATTGCGCGGAACCGATGCCGAACAGCGGCGCGTCGTTGGTCTCGAGGCGCTCGCGCAGGTTCACGCCGAGCGACAGATAGGATGCCGGATCGTTGCCGAGCGGAATGTATTTCAACCCGTCGAGCGGCGCGCGCGGCACGCACGGATTCGCGAGCACCGACCAGTCCTCCTGCCAGCGATTGAACAGCACGGTCGGCCGCTTGGCCGTGCACGTCGATGCAGTGCCGTCCGCAGCCGGTGCGGGTGCCGTGGTCGTGGTCGCCGCTTCCGCGAACGCCGCATCGGCGCCCGCGAACAGCAGCCCCGCGACGACCGACGCACGGGCCGCGCGGTCGAGCCGGTAGCCCCGCATGGCTGCGATACCCCGTTTTCTCATGGCAGCCATCCATTCACGGCTGCGTTCGTCAACGCGGCCCGCGCGTCCCGCGCAGCCGCGACCCACCCTGCCTTCCCGCACGATCATGCATGCTCCTGCGTGGTGGTGCCGGCCGGTTGCGCCGCACACAGCGCAAGCGTGGCGAGCGCGCCAACCGGCACGAGCAGCGCCAGGAATCCGACGTAACGGAACCCGAGCGCACCGCACGCCGCACCGAGCGCGAACGCGACGATCGCCGGCAGCATCTTGCCGAAGCGGGCCCGCGCCGCCGTACGCGCGCTTTCGGCCGTGCCGGCGGACAGCATGTCGACGACATCGAGGATCGCCTGCGTGACGTTGCCGGTCATCACCGTGTTCGGCACGCCGGCGCGCGGGATCACGCGCGGATGCGCGTTCTGCACGCCCATCGCGAACGTGCCGACGATGCCGGCCACGAGCGCCGGCAGGCTGTCGGGCTGCGTGACGGGCGTCGCCCACACGCCGGCCGCGCAAAAGCCGAGCAGCAGCACGGCCTGCACCGCATGCAGCGCGCGCGTGCCCTGCCATGCGGGCCGCGCGGACATCGACCGCGCGATCAGGCTGCTCACGATCACGCCGCATACGAACGCCGGAAACACGCTGAGCTTCAGCACGACACCCTGGCCGAAGCCCGCGATGCCCGCGCCGATCAGCACGAAGTTGCCCGTCACGTGCGCGGTGAACAACCCGAACAGCGCGACGAAGCTCAGCGTGTCGACGAAGCCGGCCACCGCGGCAAGGATCGTGTCCTCGTGCTTCATCGCGCCGCGCTCGCGTGGATCTCGGCAACGTAGCCGCCCGGGAACTGCACGAGCGCCGCGTCGCGGCCGTCCGCCGTGTACGGCGGCACCAGCACGCTCACGCCTGCCGCCTTCGCCTTCTCGAGCGTCGCGGCGAGGTCGGCGACTTCATAGCCCGTCATCTCGTGCCCGTACGGATACGGCAAGTGGCCATCCGTCACCAACACGGTCATCTTGCCGAAGCCCGACACGATGCGGATGCGGCGATAGGTGTCGTTCGGCCGGCCGATCTCGACGCCGGGCGCCTTCGCATCATCAGACACCACCTTGCCGTTCGAGAACTTCACGAAGTCGTGCACCATCTTGCGCACGCTTTGCGGCGACACGTACACGCGGTTTTCCGGAACCGTCTGCAGCGCGTCGTAATGCGGCGCCTCGGTGTGCCAGTAGAGCTGCATCCTCACGCCGCCCGTCCATGCGATCACCACGTCGCGGCCGATCGGATCGGGGAACGTGTCGACGATCACGTCGGCGCCGTGCTCGCGCGCCGTCTTGACCGCCGCGTCCATGTCGGTGACGAGATAGCCGGTGCGCTCCGTGCAGAACGGATACGGAACCGGCGTCTTGAAGCCGAACACCGAGACCGTGCCGACCGGCGTGAGCACGAGTTGCGACATCGTCTGGCTCGGCGTCGGCGTGACCTGGAACACGCCCTGCTTCGACTTCTTGCCGCCGAACGTCGCGACGAAGCTGTCGGTGAAGCGGTCGAAATCCTCCGGCGCCACGCACACGTGCGTCGTGTCGTATTGCGGCCCGACGGCCAGCACCGGCACCGGCGTCGCCGGGACCGGCGGTTTCGCGAACGACGCGGGCGCCGCGACGCAGCCGGCCGCGATCGTCAGCGCAAGCAGTGCGGAACGAATGGTTTTCATGATCAGGTGTCCTTGTTGTGTCATCGAAGGGGGTAACCGGTCACGCGCGGCCGTCGCCGTCCGCGCGCTTCGCATCGGCGAGCACGGTCGCGAGCGCGAGTGCCGCGATCAGCCCGAGATGCTCGAAAAAGCTGTTGAGCGCCATGAAATGTTCGGCACCCGTGAGGTTCCAGAAATCGTTGGCCACCGCCATCGCGACCAGCGTCAGCATACCGAGGCTGCCGGCGCCGAGCCACGTGAATCGGTTGAACACCACGCACAGCGAGCCGGCGATCTCGACCGCGATCGCCAGCGCCGCCCACAGTGCGGCCGGATGCAGGCCGAAATGCACCTGCTCCGCGACCGCGCCATCGAAGTCCAGCGCCTTTGCGACGCCGCCGATCAGGTACGCGGACACCAGCGCCAGACGCACGAGCGGCAGGACCCACGGCTGCGCCAGCAGCGCGCGGACCCATGCCGGGTTGCCGACGCCGCCGGAGTTGGTCGGGGCCGCCATGTCAGACCGCCCAGCACGAACAGCCGAACGCACCCCAGAAGCCCTTCGCGTCCGACGTCGGCAACGCACGGCCCCAGGCACTCGCATGGGCATGGCCGTGCATGTTGCACGCGTTCGAACAGCCGCACGCGGCGGCGGCCGCTGCTGCACGCTGCAGCGGTGCACCGTCGCGCTGCGTCGCGCCCCAGCCGCCGTAACCGCCGTATGCCCGCACGGGCGACCAGTCCGGCATCGCCGGCGGGATCGGCGCGTCGTGCGACGCGAACGGCCCCGCGCCCCACACGATCCGGCCGCCGACTACCGTCAGCAACGCGGACGTGTCGACGATATCGTCCTCCGCGCAGGAGAAGAAATCGCGATCCGGGACCATCAGGTCGGCGAGCTGCCCGACCGCGATACGCCCTTTCTTCCCCTCCTCGTTCGAGAACCACGTCACGTACTCGGTCCACATGCGCAGCGCGGTCTCGCGATCGAGCAGGTTGCGTTGCGGATACATCCGCAGGCCGCCGACCGTCTTGCCCGTCACGAGCCACGCGAGCGACACCCACGGGTTGTACGACGCGACGCGCGTCGCGTCGGTGCCGGCCGACACCTTGAGCCCCTTGTCGAGCATCTTCGCCACCGGCGGCGTCGCCTCGGCCGCCTGCGCGCCGTAGCGCTCGACGAAGTATTCGCCCTGGTACGCCATCCGGTGCTGCACCGCGATGCCGCCGCCCAGTGCGGCGATGCGGTCCATCGATTGCTCGGAAATCGTTTCCGCATGGTCGAAGAACCAGTTCAGCCCTTCAAGCGGAATGTCCTGGTTCACCTTCTCGAACACGTCGAGCGCGCGGCTGATCGTTTCGTCATAGGTCGCGTGCATGCGCCACGGCCAGCGGTTCTGCGCGAGCACGCGCACGACGCCTTCGAGATCGTCCTCCATCTGCGCCGGCAGATCGGGACGCGCGACGCGGAAATCCTCGAAATCGGCCGCCGAGAACACCAGCATTTCTCCCGCGCCGTTGTTGCGGAAGTAGTCGGTGCCATCGTGGTACTTGACGCTCTTCGTCCAGTTCACGAAGTCTTCCTTCTCGGCATTCGGCTTCTGCGTGAACAGGTTGTACGCGATGCGGATCGTCATCTCGCCCGCGTCGTGCAGCTTGCGGATCACTTCGTAATCGTCGGGATAATTCTGCGAACCGCCGCCCGCATCGATCACGCCCGTCACGCCGAGCCGGTTCAGCTCGCGCATGAAGTGGCGCGTCGAGTTGTACTGGTAGTCGAACGGCAGCTTCGGGCCCTTCGCGAGCGTCGCGTAAAGAATCGTCGCGTTCGGGTTCGCGAGCAGCAGGCCGGTCGGGTTGCCCGCGGCGTCGCGCAGGATGGTGCCGCCCGGCGGCTCGGGCGTGTCCTTCGTGTAGCCGACCACCCGCAGCGCGGCCGCGTTCAGCAACGCGCGATCGTACAGGTGCAGGATGAACACGGGCGTATCGGGCGCCACCGCGTTGAGCTCGTCGATCGTCGGCAAGCGCTTCTCGGCGAACTGGTGTTCGGTGAAGCCGCCGACCACGCGCACCCACTGCGGCGCGGGCGTGATCGCGACCTGCTGCCTGAGCATCTCCATCGCGACGGCGAGCGAACGCACGCCGTCCCAGCGCAGCTCCATGTTGTAGTTCAGGCCGCCGCGAATCACGTGCGTATGGTTGTCGATCAGGCCCGGCAGCACGGTGCGGCCGTCGAGATCGACGACCTTCGTCGCGCGGCCCGCGAGCGGCACGATGTCCGCATTGGCGCCGACCGCCACGAAGCGGCCGTCCTTGATCGCGACGGCCGTCGCGACGGGGTTCGCACGATCGAGCGTCGTGATGCGCCCGTTGTGCAGGATGAGATCGGGTTGAGTATCGGTTGCGCTCATGAAGTGTCCTCGATGTGGTCAGAAGCCGAGCCAGTGACGGACCGGCGCGATGGCCTGTGCGCCGATCAGCATGCCGGCCAGGCCAACCAGCGCGATCAGCGGCGGTGCAGGCGAGCGCACCTTGATCACGCTGTACACGACGCCGATCAACACGCCGGCGCCCAACGAAATTAAGTAAGATTCCATAACGATTTTTCTCTCCGGCCGGATTAGAATCAACTGCATCGCGCCCGCCTTCGCGGTGCGTCGTATCCGCTTCACTTCCCTGCCATTCCTTCCGACCATGCAACACCTTCCTGATCTCGAAGCCTGGGCCATCTTTGCGCGCGTCGCGGAGACCGGTTCGTTCGCGAAAGCCGCCGACCTGCTCGGCGTGTCGCAGCCGACCGTGTCGAAAGCGATCGCGCGCCTCGAAAAGCGCCTCGGCGCGATGCTGCTGTACCGCACGTCGCGCAAGCTGTCGCTCACGCCGACCGGCGAACTGCTGCGCGACCGCGCGATCCGCCTGCTCGCCGACGCCGAACTGATCGAGAGCGAAGCATCCGCGCAAGCGCTCGAACCGCACGGTCTCGTGCGCGTGAATGCGCCGATGTCGTTCGGGCTGCACCATCTGTCGCCGGTGCTGCCCACGTTTCTCGAGCGCTATCCGCGCGTCGATATCGACCTCGTGCTCACGGATCACATTGTCGACATCGTGTCCGGCGGCTTCGACGTCGCGATCCGCATCGCCGAGCTGAGCGATTCGTCGCTGCGCTCGCGCCGGCTGTGCGCGGTGCGCCGGCCGCTCGTCGCGGCGCCCGCATACCTCGACCGGCGCGGCCGCCCCACGCATCCGCGCGACATCGAGCAGCACGTGTGCCTCACCTACACGAACCTGCCGACGCCCGAGCACTGGCGCTTCCGCCACACGGCCTCGGGCGAAGAAGTCGGCGTATCCGTACACGGGCGCATCCGCACCAACAACGCGGACGTGATCCTCCCCGCGCTCGTCGCCGGTCACGGTCTTGCGCTGCAGCCCGAGTTCCTCGTGTGGGACGCGCTGCAGCGCGGCGAGCTCGAGGAAGTGATGAGCGACTGGAAGATCGCGGACGTCAACGTGAACCTCGTCACGCCGCCCGGCATGCTGCGCGCAGCGCGCGTGACGGTGCTGCTCGACTTCCTCGCGGAGCACTTCGCGCACGCGCCGTGGGCATTGCCCGCAGCCTGAAACCGACACGGCCGATGGCAGGCGATCGCCGCATCCATCGCGACGATCGCGGCCGGCGGCCCGTTACTTCGCCGGCACCGGCGCGAGCGATTCGTGCGGCGTCGCGGTACGCTGCGCGGCCTTGTGGACCATCGTGTACGCGTAGTCGACACCCATCCCGTACGCGCCCGAGTGCTCCTTCGCGATCGCCATCACCGCGTCGTACGTATCGCGGCGCGCCCAGTCGCGCTGCCACTCGAGCACGACCTGCTGCCACGTGACGGGCACCACGCCGGCCTGCACCATCCGCTGCATCGCGAAGTCGTGCGCGTCCTTCGACGTGCCGCCCGATGCGTCGGCCACCATGTAGATCTCGTAGTCGCCTTCGAGCATCGCGCACAACGCGAACGTCGTGTTGCAGACCTCGGTCCACAGGCCCGCGACGACCACCTTCTTGCGACCGTTCGCGGCGAGCGCGTCGCGCACCTTCTGGTCGTCCCACGAATTCATCGACGTGCGTTCGAGCAGCGGCTGGTTCGGGAACACGTCGAGCAGTTCGGGGAACGTGTGGCCGGAAAAGCTTTCGGTCTCGACCGTCGTGATCGTGGTGGGCACGTTGAACGCCTTCGCGGCCTTCGCGAGCCCGACGACGTTGTTCTTCAGCGTCTGGCGATCGATCGACTGCACGCCGAAAGCCATCTGCGGCTGCTGGTCGATGAAGATCAGCTGGCTGTTCTGCGGCGTCAGTACTTCAAGTTTCGGATTGCTCATGGCGCAAGGGGTCCTGTGAACGAAAAAAGGGGTGCCTGCCTCGACCGTGAAAACGGGAGGAGCCTCGGGTGCATCGACGCCGGATCGTCATCCGGCTCGAAATATTTAAACCGCAAACGCGCGGCGCGAACACCCAAGAAACGGAATCGATCCGATTCCGGAATCGGCGCCTGTTCCGGGCTGCCCGCTCTTTTTTTCTTCATGTAAACCCGATACGCTCTCAAGACCTTGACGGCGCGCCCCGCGCCGCTCGTCAGCCATCACGGGACCTCACCATGAAACCGTATCTCCTGTCGCTGCTCGCCGGCATCCTTGCCGGCGTCATCTACGGCACGCTCGGCGTGAATTCGCCGGCGCCGCCGATCATCGCGCTCACCGGCCTGCTCGGCATGCTGGCCGGCGAACAGATCCTGCCCGTCGCGCGCCGGATGCTGTCGGGCCATCGGCTGAACACGGCATGGCGCGACGCGCAGTGCAGCCAGCACATGTTCGGCGCGCTGCCGGGCGGTGCGGCAAACGACCGCAAGCCGTCGTGATGCAACACGTCACCACCGGCCGCGCATGACCAACGTCGAGCTGTTCCATTACCTGCTGCTGTTGATCTGCGGCGCGGGCGCGCTGACGTGGCTCGCCGAACGGATCTCGATTCCGCCGGCCGTCGTGCTGCTGCTCGGCGGCTGCGTGGTCGCGGTCGCCGGCAAGCGCGTGCCCGACATGGACCCGGCGCTGCTGCTCGCGGCCGTGCTGCCGCCGCTGCTGATGTCGAGCGGGTTCTACACCGCGTGGAAGCAATTCCGGCAGGAACTCGCGTCGATCGCGTCGCTCGCGCTCGGCGCGGTGGCGTTCACGACCGTCGCGGTCGCCGTCGCCGTGCATGCGGCGAACCCGGCGCTGCCGTGGGCCGCGTGCTTCACGCTCGGCGCGATCGTGTCGCCGCCCGACGCGGTCGCCGCGAAGGCGATCCTGCAGCGCCACCCGCTGCCCGCGCGGCTCGTCGCGGTGCTCGAAGGCGAAAGCCTCGTCAACGATGCGTCGGGCCTGCTGCTGTACCAGATGGCCGTATCGGCCGCGCTCGCCGTGTCGATCACGGCGACGGGCGCCACCGGCCTGTTCTTCTCGCTCACGCTGATCGGCATCGCGGTCGGCCTCGCGTGCGGCCATGCGATGTGCTGGGTGCTGCCGCGCCTGCGCGATCCGATGCTCGGCATCGTCGTGACCTTCGCGATGGCGTGGGGCAGCTACGGAATCGCGGAAGCCGTCGGCGGCTCGGGCGTGCTGTCGGTCGTGACCTGCGGCCTCGTGCTCGGCGTGCGCCAGCACCGCGTGTTCGACGCCGACCTGCGGATCAAGGCGAAGGCGACGTGGGAAGCGATCGTATTCGTGCTCGACGCGCTCGTGTTCATCCTGATCGGTCTCGCGCTGCACGCGATCCTCGCGCGCGTGAACCACGAAGGCGCGGTGCTGATGGCCGGCCTGCGGGTCGCGCTGCCCGCCACCGCCGCCGCGATCGCCGCGCGCGTCGTATGGGTGTTCGTCGCGATGTGGCTGCCGGGCCGCCTGCGCGCGCCACGCGCGGGCCACGCGCCGTGGTCGTGGCGCGAGGCCGTCGTGCTCGGGTGGTCGGGCATGCGCGGCGTCGTGAGCCTCGCGGCGGCGATCGCGCTGCCGAGCGACTTCCCGGGCCGCGACCTGATCCTGTTCAGCACGTTCCTGCTGATCATCGCGACACTGGTCGTGCAGGGCGGCACGCTCGCGCCGCTGATCCGCGTGCTGAAGCTGCGGCCGGCCGCGCGGCACACGATGTCCGAACATGCGGTGCGCGCGCGGACGTTCGGCGCGGCGCTCGCCGAACTCGACGCGCTCGAGCAGCGCGGGTCGAGCCTCGAGCGCCCGTCGCTCGATCGCCTGCTCGCCGAATACCGGAACCGTGTCGCTTTCAACGAAAGTGCGCATCGCCACGGCGCCGAACCGGCCAACGTACGCGCACGCATGCTGCGCGTCGAACTCGAACTCGTCGGCATATCGCGCAGCACGCTGCTCGACCTGCATCGCGACGGCAAGGTCGACGACGCGGTGCTGCACCGCATAGAATCCGAACTCGACTTCGAAGAGCTGCGGCTGCAGCGCCTGCTCGAACCGTAACGTCCGGCCCGGCCGCCGGCCCGCCCCCTTCCCCACCTGGAACTGCAATGAGCGAACTGTCTGTCGAAGCGAGCATCGGCTCCGTCGATTATCTCGTCCACTTCAGCGATGGCGTCCACCAGTGGCGCGCCGACGAACCGGCGTCGCTCGGCGGCGGCGATGCTGCGCCGACGCCCGTCGCGCTGCTGCTTTCGAGCCTCGGCGCGTGCACCGCGATCACGCTGAAGATGTATGCGCAGCGCAAGGGCTGGCCGCTCGCCGAAGTGCACGTGAAGCTCGCGCACGAATCGGGCAATGCGGGCAGCACGATCGTGCGCCGCATCACGCTCGAAGGCGACCTGTCCGGCGAGCAGCGCGAGCGGTTGCTGCAGATCGCGAACGCATGCCCGGTGCACAAGATCCTCACGCATCCGATCACGATCGACACGGCGATCGCCTGATACGCACGCCCCCGACCACGAGATCCCCACCATGTCCGCCTCGATCAAGACCCTGCTCACGCCGCGCGAAAGCGACATCGGCAACCTCGTCGTGCGCCGCGTGCTGCCCGCGCGCGCCGCGCGCCTCGTCGGCCCGTTCATCTTCTTCGACGAGATGGGGCCCGCCGTGTTGCCGGCCGGCCGCGGCATCGACGTGCTGCCGCACCCGCACATCGGGCTCGCGACCGTCACCTACCTGTTCGACGGCTCGCTGATGCATCACGACAGCCTCGGCTTCCGGCAGAAGATCGTGCCGGGCGACGTGAACTGGATGACGGCCGGGCGCGGCATCGTGCATTCGGAGCGCTCGCCCGACGAGGACCGGCCGCGCGAGCAGCCGGTCCACGGAATCCAGACCTGGGTCGCACTGCCGGTCGAGCATGAAGATGCCGAGCCCGAGTTCGTTCACCATCCGGCCGACACGCTGCCGTCGTTCACGCGCAACGGCGCGAGCGTGCGCGTGATCGCGGGCACCGCGTTCGGGCTCGCGTCGCCGGTCGCCGTGTTCTCGCCGACGCTTTATGCCTATGCGGAATTCGCGCCGGGCGGGCAGCTCGCGCTCGATGCGGAGCACGACGAACGCGGCGTGTATCTCGTCGACGGCGATCTCGCCATCGACGGCACGCCGCTCGCCCCCGCGACGATGGCCGTGCTCGAACCCGGCGCGACCGTGGCGCTCGCGAGTGCGAACGGCGCTCGCGTGATGCTGCTCGGCGGTGCACACCTGCCGGGCGAGCGTTTCATCGAATGGAATTTCGTATCGAGCGAACGCGCGAAGATCGACGCGGCCCGCGCGGCGTGGGCCGATCAAACTTTCGGCAAGGTGCCGGGCGAAGAGGAGACTTGGACGCGCCAGCCGGAACGCAAGGCGCACTAAGCGAGTTCGCCCGGCACACCGACGACGGCCGGCGCCCGCGCCGGCCGTGGTTCGTTTACCGCTTCAATCCCATCAGCTTCGCAAGCGTCGGCCAGCGATCGAGCGACTCGATGAACGCGCGGCGCGCCTGTTCGTCGACGTAACGTTCGGGATCGAGCGCGGGCAGGTGCCGCGCGAGGCCGAGCACGTCGTTCGGCTGCGACAGGCGATCGTCATCGCCTTCGCCGGGAAGGATTACTGTTCGTCGATCCATACGCCATCCGGAGTTTTCACTGCGTAGCCCGCGGCCGTCTGCATCGTCACCGTGCCCTCGTTCTCGCCGACCATCCGCGTGCGCGGCAGGTCGGCCGCGTATTGCGCGAGCGTCGCGCCCGGCTTGAACGGGCTGTTCGACACGAGGTTCGACAACAACTGCGCGAGCGCGAGGAAGCTGGCCGGCTGCTCGATCACGGTCGCCGCGCCATGGTTGCCGGCAAAGCCGACGAGCCGCACGCCGACCGGCCCGTGCACGATGCGCGGCGCCGGAATCTCGCGCAGCCCCGCGACCTGGTTCTTGTCGCCGCGCAGCGCGGCACCGTGCTCGGGCACGAACACGATCACAGCGCGGCGGCCCGATTGCGCGATCAGGTCGGCGAGACGGTCGAAATCGCTCATCAGCTTCGTCGCGCGCTGCGGATACGAGTCGATGCTCGTCAGCGAACTGCCGACGACGCGGTTGCCGTCATGCAGGCTGATCGTGTTGTAGTACAGCGCGACGGGGCCCGGCACCGACGCGCGCTGCGCGTACCAGTTCGAGAGCGTCGCGTAGTCGTCCTTGATCCCCGAGCCGTCGAATGCATGCATCGCCACCGGCGCGGCCGCGTTCGAGATCATCGGCGCGTCGGCCACGCCGATGTTGTCGTGAATCACCTGCAGGAAGTTGTCGAAGTGGCCGTCGTGGTTCAGCAGCGACTGCACCGAGTAGCCCGCGCTCGCCAGTTGCGAGAACAGGTAGCACTGCTGCGGCGCGGGCTTGTACAGGTCGGCGTGCGCTTCCTGCCCGCAGCTCGCGCGCAGCACGCGGATCGCCGCCGGGCCGCTGTAGCTCGCAGCCGTGCTGAAGTTCGTGAACAGGTAGTCGAAGTGGTTCAGCATCGGATGGTTGCGCACCTTCGCGGCATCGAGATCGTCCCACGACAGCGAGCAGATGTGCAGCACGATCACGTCGAACTGCGCGGCCGGATCGTTGCCGAGATGGCCGAACGCGACCTGCCGCTGCGACTCCTGCGCGCGGAACGTCGCGAGCGCGGCGTTGTGGTCCTCGGGCTGGTCGGCGCGCGCGGCGCCCGTCGTGTTCGCCTGCTGCTGCGCGGCCGGCGCGACGACGCGCGCCATCAGGCCGCTGCCGGCCTGCCACAGCGGCATCACGACCAGCGCGGCCAGCACGAACGTCGCGACGCGCAGCCAGCGGTTGACGATGAAATAGACGATCAGCGCGCCGGCCACCGTCAGCACCAGCACGGGCGGCAGCAGGCGCGGCAGCAGTTCCATCCAGTAGTCGAGACGGAACGTGCTCACTTCGCGCGCGGCCTCGACGAGACGGGCGAGCGGCGGCGCATGCATCTCGTGTGCGAGCAGCGGCACCGCGATCGCGATCGCCGCGACCTGCCGGACGATGCGCCAGGTGCGCCGCCGGATCGGCGCGCTCGCCGCGAGCGCCACCGCGAACGCGAGGTTCGCCAGCCACATCGGCTGCAGGTGCCCGGTCGCGAACAGCGCGAACTTTAGGATGAAATACAGATTCCAGAACGTCATCTAATCCACTCCATGATGAGCGCCGCGTCAGTCGCGCGCCCGATCGAGTTTCGGCGCCAGCATCGTCTGCAAGCCGCGCGCCGCACCCTTCCACATCCGTACATAGCCGTTCACGCCGATGCGCAGCACTTCCTTCAGCCCGCCGAGCGGCGTGTCGACGCGCACGCCTTCGTGCCAGTCGAGCCACGCATCCGCGCGGCCGAACGTGCATTGCACGAGCTGGCGCTCCTGTTCGAGCGTCAGTTCCTCGAAGCTCACGCCGACATGGGTCGGCGTCACGCGGCTCACGCGCACCGGGAACGGGAACGGCCGGTCGCCGCGCGTCACGCACACAGTGAGCGTGTCGCCGACGGCGAGCGGCAGCCCCGGCACCGCTTCGAGGCCGAGGCCGCCGGTCGAGTAGTCGCTGGTGAAGCACGCGGCCGTCGACCCGTCGGCGAGCAGCAGCATGGCCGGCACGCGCATCGCGATCCGGTGCGTGACCCGCACCTGCTTGGTCTCGCGCGCAACGGCCAGCGCCGCGCCGAGCATCGCGAGGTTGTACACGGTCCAGCCGAGCGTGATCAGGATCGTCGACGCCTCGTCGCCCTGATCGGCCACGAGCCGCCACAGCCCGGCGGCGATCGCGAGCACGTTCAGCGCGAACAGCACGAGATACGGCTTCGACGTCGACCAGTCGACGTAGCCTTCGTCGATCTTGCCGCCCTTGTCGGTCACGTTGAACTTGCCATGCTTCGGGCTGAAGAACGCGACGGTGGTCGGCAGCGCGATGTACCACGCGAGCACCGATTCATAGACCTCGGCCCAGAACGAATGGCGGTAGCGCCCCTGCATCCGCGAGTTCGCGACGTTCGCGAGCACGAGATACGGGATCACGTAGCTCGCGAGCGCGAGCGCCGACGCGTTGATGAAGTACAGGTGGAAGAACAGGTACGCGAGCGGAATCGTCAGGAACACCAGCCGCGGAATCCCGTAGAAGAAGTGCAGCATCGCGTTGCCGTAGCAGATCCGCTGGATGAAGCCGAGCCCGCGCCCGAGGAACGGGTTGTCGATGCGGAAGATCTGCGCCATCCCGCGCGCCCAGCGCGTGCGCTGCTTCACGTGGCCCGCGAGGCTCTCGGTCGCGAGGCCGGCCGCCTGCACGGTCGGCAGGTACGCCGACGTATAGCCGCGCCGGTGCAGCTTGAGCGCCGTGTGCGCGTCCTCGGTCACGGTCTCGACCGCGACGCCGCCCACCTCCTCCAGCGCGCTGCGCTTGAGCACCGCGCACGAGCCGCAGAAGAACGTCGCGTTCCACAGGTCGTTGCCCGACTGCACGAGGCCGTAGAACAGGTTGCCCTCGTTCGGGATCTCGCGGAACGTGCCGAGGTTGCGCTCGAACGGATCGGGCGAGAAGAAATGGTGCGGCGTCTGCACGAGCGCGCACTTCGGGTCGCGCAGGAACACGCCCATCGTCGTCTGCAGGAACGAGCGCGTCGGCACGTGATCGCAGTCGAAGATCGCGATGTATTCGCCGTGCGTTTTCGGCAGCGCACGGTTGATGTTGCCGGCCTTCGCGTGGCGGTTGTCGTCGCGCGTCAGGTAGTCGATGCCGGCCTCGGCCGCGAACGCCGCGAACTCGGGGCGCCGGCCGTCGTCGAGCAGGTAGACGCGCAGCTTTGCCGTCGGCCAGTCGATGCTCTGCGCGGCGAATACCGTCGGCTTCACGACCGACAGCGGTTCGTTGTAGGTCGGGATGTAGATGTCGACCGTCGGCCAGGTGTCGGGATCGTCGGGCAGCGGCACGATCGGCCGGTCGAGCGGCCACGCGGTCTGCACGAAGCCGAGCAGCAGGATCATCCACGTATAGGCTTCCGCGCCGTACAGCAGGTAGCCGGCGGCCGCCTCGACCGGGCCGCGGAAGTCGAGCGTCTGCGTCGTGCGCCACCACACGTAGCGCACCGTCGCGAGCAGCGCGAGCGACGCGAGCGCGAGCGTCGGCAGGTGGCCCGGCAGGCGGCGCAGCGCGAGCGCCAGCACCGCGACGATCGCGAAGAACGCGAACTGCGCGCCGGGCATCAGCGGCGACATCCCGGCCGCGGCCCACAGCAGCGCGCCGACCACGAGCAGCAGCGGCGCGAGCCAGCGGCGCCGGCCGACGCCGTTCGCGCGCGCATCGAGCCAGCCGCCCCAGCGCACCCACGGCAGGCGCTCGAGCAGCGCGTCGATGCGCCGTCCGACCGCGCGCCCGGCCACGTAGACGGGCACGACGAACGTGTCGAACCACGCGAGCGGATCGCGCGCGGGCCGGCCGTCGGCCGCGCGCGGCGCGCGCACGATCGAGCGCCACAGCCATTCGCGCGGGCTGAGCGGCTGCAGCACGCCCCACTCGTGCGCGAGCCGCAGGAACACGACGCGCACCCAGCGGCGCACGTGATCGGGCCGGCCCGGCGGCGGCACGTGGAAGAACAGCCGCACGAACCAGTCGACCCGCGTGCGTTGCGCCGGCAGCCCGATGCCGCGCGCGAACCAGTCGGCCGCGCGGCGGCCGAGTGCGCACAGTCGCGGCGCGAGGGCCGCCTTCATCGCGTGGCTCCGGTGCGGCCGGCCGCGGCCGCCGCCAGCCACGCATCGACCCAGTTCGCGACGCCGTTCAGGTCGTGCGACGCCTGCGAATACGGCGCGTCGTCGAAGATCCAGCTGCCGCGCGCGAGCGCTTCGGGCACGGCCGCGTCGACGTGGATCCGTTGTTCGAGCATCGACGCCGGCCCCGCGACCGCGCGCAGCATCGCGAGCGCGTCGCGCTGCATGTCGCGCGCCGGATTCAGCCGGTTCACGACGATCTGCAGTTCGCCGCCGCCGGCCCGGAGCGCGTCGAGCCGCGCGGCCGTCGTCGCGCACGCGGTCGGCTCGGGCGGGACGACGACGAGCGTCAGGTCCGCGCGGCGAATCGCCTGCTCGGCCTGCGGCGACGGATAGCGCGCGGTGTCGACCAGCACGACGCCGTCGGCGGGCAGCGCGATCTCGTCGAGCGCGCGCGACAGCCATGCGGGATCGGCCGCGAGCCGCGCATCGCACGCGGCGGCGCCGGCCGCATCGACCTGCCCGTACGGCACGAACAGCACGCCGTCGGCACTGCGCCACGTATGCGCGTGCCACGGCTCGGCGCCGCCGAGCATGCTCTGCGCGAGGCCGTGTTCGGCCAGCGTGTCGAGGCCGAGCGTCGCGCCCATCAGGTTCTGCGCATCGAATTCGACGGCGACGGCCGGCCGGCCGCGGCGCGCGAGCAGCACCGCGAGCGCGGCCGTGAGTGTCGTGCGGCCCGCGCCGCCGGTCGTCGACGTAATGGCGATCGTCTTCATCGGGTCGCCTCGCCACCACGCTCGCTGCGCTCCGCATCGGGCAGCAGCCGGCCGCGCAGCGCGACCGGCACGAGCTCGCACGGCACCGCGTCGCGCCGGTCGATCCCGCGCGGCGCATGAAAACCGCGGCCGATGCCGAGGTGCTGCGCGACGATCCACACGGGCACCGCGATCGCGATGCCGACGATGAAACCGATGACGAGTTCGGCGATCATGTGACCCCCTCCTTGCGCAGCGGCATCGCGCTGCGGACGGCGCCGCGCTTGCGCGCGGCAGGAACGACGGGTTCCGGCGCCGATGCGTCGACGGCCTCGGCCGACGGCGCCGCACCGATCGCATCGAGCGCGACGATCGTATCGATCGCATCGATCGCCCCGCTCACTTCGCTCGCGTCGGGCAACGCCTCGCCGAGACCGGCGCGCGCGGGCGGTGTGCGCATGGCGCCCGCCGGCTGCGTGGCCGCAAACAAATCGCTGTAGTCGGCGATCGGCGCGCGCCGGTTCTCGGCCTTCAGCGCATCGAGCTCGGTGTCGATGCTGCCGTGTCCGAGGCACACGACACGGTCGGACAGCGTGTCGACCGGCACGTCGAAGATGCGCGCGAGCGCGTCCTCCGCGTCGACCGGTTCGCACGCGAACAGGAACACGTACAGGTGCCCGGCATCGGCCGTCACGACGTCGCCCGCGCGGCGCGGCCGGCAATGCCGCAGCGCGTCGACGTGCGACACGCCCGGCAGCAGCGCGATCTTCGCGAGCGTGTGCGGCAGCGCGAGCACGGCGCCGCGATCGAGCACCGCGCGAATCCGCAGGCAGAATGCGCCGACCGGCAGATAGCCGAGCACCGAATCGCCGAGCGCGGCCGCGAGCGCCGCGCGATAGTCGGCCGCGACGGGCCGCGCATAGAGCTGGCCGCGCAGCGCGTGCACGGCGGCCTGCATCCGCGACACCGGCAGGTCGCGCGCGACGACGCGGTTCGCGCCGACGCTCAGCACGAGCATCTCGAACTGCTGGCGCAGCACTTCGCCGCGCTCGACGACCGCGATCTTCAGCGCGCCGCCGCATTGCCGGCGCAGCGCGTGCACATCCGCGCACAACGCTTCGAGCTGCGCATGCGAGCGGAACACCAGCACCGCGGTCGCGGCCTGGGCACGCGCGCAGGCCGCGACGACGGCCGCGTTGTCGTCGACGATTTCCCAGTCGCCGGGCACGCGGTTCGCGCCGTCGAGCACCGCGCGGCTGACGACGACGCGATCCTCGTCGCTCGCGAGCTTCATCCGCCGCGCGGGCTCGGTCGCGCCGTCATCGACGCTCGCCGACAGACGGCCGCCCGGCGCAAAACGCAGCGGCCGCACCTCGCCGGCCGCGAGCGTATCGCCCGCGCGCCAGAAATCGACGACCCACAGCAGCTCGCCGTGCGTGCGCTGCAACTGCGCGACGCCCGAGCAGACGCCGTGGAAACCGCTGCGCGGCGCGCGATTCGCATCGCGCACGAGCGGCGCATCGTCGGTGCGCGGGTCGGCGCCCGCACGGGCCGCTTCGGGGTCGAGCAGCAGCACGAGTGCGATCCGGTGCGTACGGCACCAGTCGGCGAGTGCGTGTGCCTCATCGGCGAGCGCGGTCGTGTCGTCCCAGCTGAGCCAGCGCTGCGCGCCTTCGACGAAATACAGCGAACGTGCGCGAAAACCGTAGCGCTTCAGCGCGCGCAAGCCGCCGGTCAGCCGTGCGAACGGGCCCGGCGCCGCGCGACGCGATGCGTCGTCGGTCGCGCCGCCGTCGCCGCCGGCCGGTTCGGCCGCCGCCGGCATCGCCAGCACGTTCAGGTTGCGCGGCCAGCCGGCCGGCTGCGCACCGCCCGCGAAGCCGCGCGCCTGCATCTGCTCGGCGACGTGCACCGCGTCGCGCGCGAGCACGACCGTCACGTCGCGCGTGCGCGCCTGTCGCGCGCTCTCCCACACGAGCGCATCGCAGGCCGGCGTACCGCCTGCCGCGTAGATCGCGTACAGGCCGCCGGCTTGCAGCTGCGTCCAGGTATCGGGCAAGCCGTCGATCGCGAGCCGGCTCACCGTGCCAACACGGCCGCCGGCCGGCCCCGAGCGCAGCAACGCACGCAGGCGGCCCAGCAGGCCGGCGGCGCCGAGCACGGGACGGGTGGCATCGATTTCCGTATTCACGACGTTCCCCTAGGGTCTGTTTCCATATGGAACGCACATGCGTTGCCACGAGAACAGCCGCTCGCGAGGCGCGTGACGCCGCGAATACTGACGTATTCGCAAGGAGCGCAACGCGGCGAGCGGCCGTTCTCGTGGCAACCCCTAATTAAAAAATTCATTCCACGGGAATGCCCGAAATCGCCCGTATGGCGGCGTCGCTCGTCGCTTGTTTGGCGCGGCCAAACGGCGCTCCTCACTTCTTGCCCTACGAGCGATTTCGGGCATTCGCATGTGTGTTCCATATGGAAACAGACCCTAGTAATCCGAATAAAGCCGAACCGGCGTCGGCGTGACGAGCCAGCTGCGTTGCGCACGCGCGTCGAACGCATAGCGCAGGTACACGAGCGCCGAACTCGGCGCGTAGTCGTGCGACCGGTCGACGTGCAGCTGCGCGCCGACGCTCAGGTGCGGGTTCACGCGGTACTCGACGATCCCGTTGATGCCATACGAGAACGACACGCCGCGCGTCGAGCTGCCCGCGTACACGAACCCGGCCGCCACCTGCGCGGCCCGCTGGTCCGAGAACGTCGGGTAAAACAGCGAATCCTTCTCGTAGCTGTTCGAGATCCCGCCCGTGACGGTCAGGTCCCACGACAGCGCATCGTGCCGCCCCGCCCATTCGATCGGCACGCCGAGCGACAGGTAGCGCTGCGGGCTGTAGTAACCGCCCTGCCCGTACGTGTAGTAGCGCAGGTTCTGCGCGTAGTGCCACGCATTGCCGACGAGCCCGGTGCTGACCTTCATCGTCGCGCGCTCGTACACGGGCACCGTGAAGCCCGTGCGCAGCGTGACTTCCGCGTTGCGTTCGACGTTGCGGCCGGACAGCACGCCCGCACCGAGTTCCGCGAACAGGTTCGTGCGGCCGACGTCGACCGACGCGCGCAGGTTCACGCCGTCGCGGCGCACGCCGCCCCAGACCGCGCCCGTCCACGGGTCGCGCATCCCCGAGTAAGACAGCACGCTGCTCGTTTCCGGCCGCCGCGACGCGTTCACCGAGAAACTGGCCGGCCCCGCGTCGAAGCGATAGCGCACGCCGCCGACGAGGTAATGCACCGGAAAACCGAGCGGCGACGTGCCGAAATCGAAGCGCCAGGCGTCCGACAGATAGCCGGCGCCGAGCGCGACGCCCGTGGCCGTCTGGTGCAGCGAACCCGGCGGATTCGCGATCGATGCAGGCGTCAGCGCGTTCTGCGCCCTGAGCGCCGCGTAGGTGCCGAACGTCTTGAGCGAATACGCGTTCGGGTCGCTCGTGTCGAGCGTGCCCGGGTCGAGATGCACGGTGTCGATCTGCGCGAACACGTGCCCGTCGTAGCGGATCGGCATCTGCATGTAGACCGGCACCTGCTGCGCGCGATACGACGAGATGCCTTCGTCGCCCGACTTGTAGGCAGGCGTCCAGCCGGTCTCGATCTCGGGATTACGCCGCTGCTGGAGATCCGCGAACGCGGCCTGCGCGGGCGTCAGGCCGTCGCGGCCCGGGCTCACGCCTGTCGTGCGTTCCTGCGACTGCGACAGCCGGTACAACGACGCCGCATCGCCATAGCGGCCCTGTGCCTCGGCCACGCGCCCGGCCGCGACCGTCACGTCCGGACGCGCCGGGTACGCGGCGTGCAGCCGGTCGGTCACCTGCGCGGCCTCGTCCGGGCGGCGCAGCGCGTTCAGGCGGCGCACGGCCGACAGTTGCGTGTCGACGTCGTCGTCCGGCGTGCGCGCGAGTACGGCCTGCACCCGCGCGAGCGCGGCGGCCCGGTTGCCGCTGTCCTCGTCGATCCGCGCGAGCGCGAGCTGCGTATCCGCATCATCAGGCGTGCGCGCGACGACCGGCGCAAGTGCGTCGCGCGCCGCGCCGTAATGGCCTTGCGCGCGCTCGAGATCGGCCAGTTCGAGCGCATGGCGCTTGTCCGCGCGGCCGGCCGGGCTCACGCGATCGAGCAGCGTGCGCGCCTGCGCATAGTCCTGCCGCGCGATCGCATCGTCCGTCTGCCGCAGCACGAGCCGCAGCGACTGGTCCTCGATCCTCGCCGTCTGCGCGGGCGTCAGCGACGGTTCGCGGCGCAGCGCGTCGAGCCACGCGGCGAGCGCGTCGTCGCGCCCCGCGCTGCCGAGCAGGTCGCCGTAGCGCAGCCGCACATCCGCATCGGCTTCGCCCGGATGCGCGGCGATCCAGTCGTGCAACGGCGCGAGACCGCGATCGGGTTCGCCCGCGTCGATCCACTGCGCGCCGATCGCGGCGAGCATGTCGGGATCGTCCGGCGCGCTCGCCTGCGCATGCGCGAGCGATGCGTCGAATGCCGCGTGGTCGCCGCGCCCGAGCGAGCCGCGTGCGTCGGCCAGCGCGCCTTCGGCGTCGAGCTTGCGCGCGAGCGCGCGCATCCCGTCCGAACGGTGCGCATCGTCGACGCTCGCGAGCGCGTCCCGCGCGCCCGCGACATCGTCGAGCGAATTGCGGTACAGCGCGGTCGCGTAGCGCATCTCGGGCGTATCGCTCTGCGCGAGCCCGTCGTCCATCACCGTGCGGCCGAGCTGCGGCAGCCCCATGTCGCGATAGAGGCGCGCGAGCGCGAAGCGCGTCCACGGCGCATCGGGCGCCGCGCGCACGGCCGCCTCGTAGCGTTGCGCGGCGGGCCCGCGTTCGCCCTTGTCCGCGAGCGCGCGCGCCTGGTTCGCGAGCAGGTCGGCACGCAGGCCGTCGAGCGCGCGGCGATCGTCGCGGCCCGTCACGCGCTCTTGCAGCGCGTCGAGCAGCGGGCCGATCCGGTCCGCGCGGGCGGTGTTTTCATACAGCGTGGCCGTGCCGCGCACGGCCGACAGGTTCGGCGAACGCGCGGCCAGCAACTCGCGCAGCAACGGCTCCGCGCGCGCCCAGTCGCGCTGCGCGAGCAACGCATCGGCGAGTTGCAGCTTCGCGTCCGGGCTGTCCGGCTGCATCGCGAGCGCCGCACGCGCCGCGCGCTCGGCGTCCTGCGGGCGTCCCGCGGCAGCCGCCGTGCGGCCTTGCGCGAGCAGCCCCCAGAACTGCGCGGTGCGCGCGAGGCCCTGCCATTTGCCGCGCTGGTCGGTCGCGAGCGTCGCGGCCCGCGCGAACAGCGCGCGCGCTTCGTCGTGCCGCCCTTCGCGCAGGCGCAGCAGGCCAAGCCCGCCGATCGCGTCGGCGTCGTCCGCACGCGCACGCGCGGCGCGCGCGAGCAGCGGATCGGCGCCGGCCAGGTCGCCGCGCGCGAGCGCACGCAGGCCGCGCTGCTGCGCGATGTAGTCGGGATCGCGTTCGAGCCGGCGCTGCGCGTCGCGCTGACGGTCCAGTGCCGCGACGCGGTCGAGGAATTCGGTGTCGTCCGGCACGAGCGCGAGATACGCATGCAGCGCATCGAGATACGCGGGATCGTTGCCGGCCGACTGCAGCACGCGCCGCCACAGCGCCATCGCCTCCGTATGGTCGGCATCGGCGCGCTTCGCGAGCGCCCCTGCGATCCGGCTCGCCTCCGGCCGCGTGTCGGCGCGCTGGTTCAGCAGCCGCGCCAGCGCGATCGACGCGCTCGTGTCCTGCGGATCGGCCGCGACCGCGCGGCGCAGCGCGGCGATCGCCGGCTCGCGCCCGCCCGGCGCATTCGACACGATCTGGTAATACTCGGCGCCGAGCGCGCCCGACGGCGCGCCGTTCGGAAACAGCGCGACGATCCGCCGGGCCGCCTCGTCGGCGCGGCCGCTGCGCGCGAGCAGGCGGATCTGCGCCATCTCGCCGCGCCCGCTCGTCGCGACGCGGTATTCGTCGGCCACCCGCCGCGTGGCGGGCGCATTCGGCGACTGCGCCTGCAGGCGCGCGAGCGCGGCCTGTGCGCCTTTCGCGTCGCCGAGCCGCAGCAGCACGCGGACCTGTTCGGCCAGCAGTTCGGCGTCGCCCGGCGCGATCAGCAGCCCCTTGCGCAGCGCATCGCGCGCGAGGTCATCGCGATGCTTGACGCCCCACAACCGCGCGGTCTCGAGCTGGCGCTGCGCATCGGCGGAAGCGGATGCCGCCGGCGTCGCGGTATTCGGCATCGTCGCGCCGGATGCGGCGCCCGGCGCTGCCGCGCACACCGACGACGCGAGCCACGCGAATCCCGCGACGTGCGGCACGGCGCGCTTCAGCGGGCGGCGCACGAACGGCCTCCCCAGCGTGCGTCGAGCGTGCCGTCCGCGCCGAACCGGTAGCGTCCGTCGCGCCAGCCGAGGCCGAACAGCGTCAGCACGCTCGTGTAGTAGCCGGGCGCCGACTGGCGCGCGAGCGACTCGACGCGGGCCGCCTGCGCGTCCGCGAGTTCGCGCTGGCCGCGCGCGTCGAGGAACGGCACGGCCGCCGCCGAGAATCCGCCGTTGCCGTCGTTCGGCCCCGCGACGCCCGTCGTCGTATCGACCTTCTCCGGCGGCGCGCCATGCGCGGCGATAGTGTCGGCAAACGGCGCGAACCGCGCGAGCAACGGGGCGGCGAGCGGATCGGCGCGGTCGAGCATGCCGGCCCACAGGTACACGCGAATCGCGTTGTACGCGCTCTCCGCACGGGTCTCCGAATCGGGCCCGAAACCCGTGCCCGCGCGATACAGCGCCCAGTCGGGCGAGAAGCCCTTCGGCGCCGTGTCGAGCAGCACGCGCCCGGTGCTGGATGCCAGCGCGGCCCAGCGCCGGTCGTCGGGCAGGCGCGCGCCGAGCGCGCGGATCACCTGCGGCGGCGAATAGCTCGGATTCACGCGCCACTGGCCGTTGGCCAGCTTGAACCCCGTCGGCCCCGGCAACAACGTGAGACCGAGGCCCGGCACGGTCGCCGTCTCGTCGTCGAGCACGCGCTTCGCGAGCAGCGCGCCGCGCGCCGTGTAGCTGCGCTCGTGCCACAGCCGCCCGGCTTCGACGAGCGCATACGCGATCCACAGGTCGGCATCCGACGCCGCGTTCGCGTCGAGCACGCGCCACGCGCCGTCGGGCGCACGGCCCCACAGCCACGCCGGCAGATGCGCGCTCAGGTCGCCCTGCGCGAGGTTGTTCTCGGTCCATGCGAGGATCGTGTCGAACATGCGCCGGTCGTTCGCGACCAGCGCAAAGAAAAGCCCATACGCCTGCCCCTCCGACACCGTGCGCGAATCGGCCGAGCCGACGTCGATCACGCGGCCGTCGGCCGAGATGAAATCGCGCTTGAACGCGTCCCAGCGCGGCCACGCCGCGCTGCATCCCGCGCCCGCCGCGTCGGCCCCCGCGGCCTGCGCGCGAGCGGCCATGCCGGCCGCCGCGCACGCCAGCGCGACCGTCAGCGCGAATGCCGCGCCGACGCGCCGCGCCGGCCGCGCTGTCCGTCGCTTCGCCATTGACCGCGCCATCCGTTACATCCCCCGTCGACGCGCGGCGATTTTCTGCAGCACGCTGAACACGCCGAGCGCGAGCAGCAGCCCCGCGACGACGCCGACCGCGCCGAGCACGACCGGATGCTGCGCCGCATGCGTCCACACGCGCGCATACCACGGCACGAAGCCCACCACGTACGGCTCGCCGACGCGCAGGCTGTCGACCTGCCCCGGCCGCACCAGCGCGAGATCGCCTTGCAGCTGCGACACGAGGCCGGGATTCTCGAACACGTTGAGCAGATCGCCGAGGCGCGGCTGGTCGGTCGCCGTCAGCGCGACGACGCTGCGCCCCCGGCTGCCCGGCAGCTCGAACCCGGCGAGCGCCGCGAGCGGGCCTGTCTGCTCGATATGCGCCCCGCCGTCGGCCAGGCCGACGCCGTTGCGCCAGCGCTCCTTCACCGTGAACGCGACACGCGTCGCGCCGCCGCCTCCGGCACCGCCCTGCTCGCCGATCGCGAGCGGCAGCGCCGAGCGCCAGTGCGCGAGCAGCGGCGACGCGGGCGAGCCGTCGATCACCAGCAGATCCTTGCTGCCCGACAGCGCGGCGACGTCGCCGGGCCGCGCGACCTGCACGCGCAGTGCCGGGAAACCGGTCCATTCGCCCATGTGGCCGAGCATCGTCAGGTAGGCCTCGAGCTCCTGCGGCGACGGCCGGTCGGGCATCACGACGGCCGTCTGCGACAGGTCGGCGAAGCGCGTGAACGGGAAGCCGCTGTTCGCGAAAAATGCGAGGTTCGGCAATTGCGCGTAATGGACGAAGTGCGAGAAGTCGATCGTCGAATCGGGATCGATCGCCGCGCGCTGCGGCTCGCTGGCCGTGCTCGAGCACAGGCCCGTCTTCTGCGAGTCGAGCGTGAAGCGGAACTGCAGCTGGTTGCCGCTGCCGACCCGGAATGCCGGAATGTCGACGTCGCTCGTCACGCGCCCTTCCGGCACCGACAGCAGCGGCAGCTGCATGCGGCCGTGCGCGTCCTCGGCATGGGCCGGCCCGAGCCGGTACGACTTCACGAGCTGGTCGTTGATCTCGACGGCGAGCGTCGAGTTGTCCTGCACGGTCGGCGCCGTATAGCGGTAGCGCAGCGTGATCGGCACGCCCGCGCCGTTCCACGAATGGAGATCGGCCGGCACGCGCAGCCTCAGGCGGATCGCGTCGGGCGTCGTACCGCGCACTTCCAGCTCGCGCGGATCGGCCACGAGCTCGCGGAATGCGATCGGCCGGTTCACGGGCAGCCAGCGCGGCGCGTCGTACGGCTTGCGCGGCGCGCCGAGATCGACGTGCGCGACGGTCGCCGCCGGCCCCGACAGCGCCGCGCGGCCGAGCACGAGTGTCGCGACCGCATCGTCGACCTCGGCCGCCGTGCGGCCCGTGACGACGAGCAGCTTGCGCCCCGGCGCGGCCGGGTTGTCGGCGACCGCGAGCAGCGGGCCGTTGACCGACGGCAGCACGAGGCCGGCCGGCAGCGTCGCGGCCGTACCCACCACCACCGCCTGGTCGTCGGCCGGCAGCCCGGACGACACCGGGAAGCGCGCATGCCGGTAATCGGCGAGCGCGCCGAACCACGACGCGAGCACGCCCGCGCTGCGCAGCGTCGCCGAATCGGGCGACGCGGGCAGCACGAACGGCAGCCGCACGCGGCCGTTGTCGCGCCGGTCGAAGAACGGCGCGGGCAGCAGCGCGAGATCGTTCGGCAGGCGCACCGGCGATTCATCGAGGATCAGCTCGCTCGTCGGGCTCACGTCGGCCCACAGCGCCGAGTTCGACGGATCCTCGCAATGGTCGAGCGTGTAGTGCGCGATCAGGCGCAAGCCGATCTGGTTGAAATCGGAGAAGTAGCGCGGATCGATCGGGATGTCCTGCGTGACCGTGCTACCCGCGTGCGCGGCGTCAAACGGGACGGTCGCGATGACCTCGCCGTTCACCGACACCTTCAGGTGCGACATCGGGAACACGAGCGACGGCGAATACGCATAGGTCAGGCGCAGCCGCGCGCCCGTGACCACGCGGTCGAGCCGCACGCCCGCGTTGATCGTGCGCGCGTCGTCGGCGCCGCGCAGGCGCAGCGGATCGAACGCGCCGAGCGACGCGAACGGCAGGCGCACCGTCGCCGCCGGCAGGCCGCCGGACGGCGCGCTGGCCGCCGTCGGCGCGGCCGCGAGCACCGGCGCCGACCCAGCGGCGGACGACGCACCGGCTACCGGTACCGCCGGCACCGGAGCGGCCGACAGCGCGGCCACGTGGAAAGCGCCGACCATGGCAACCGACAGGACGAACAGCGACGCGGCCGGCTTCATGCGCGACTCCGCGTCGTCACGATCGCCCGGTCATCAAGCGCGTCGAACCCGACGCGCGCAAAGCAGCCATGCCCGTGAGTGAACATCCCCACAGCTTCCCCTCAATTAACTGACTTACCTGATTCATTTATCGAAACGATGTGGCACTTTCTTTAATCGTCCGACATCGTATGGCACGCGCGCGCCTGGCACAGGCACGCGCCCATTCGTCACACTATCTCAAAAACAGAACAAAACTCACCCCGATTCGCAACGGTGAAGCGAAAAAACCTCAATCCGGTCGGAAATGCTGCGCGAGATGAACGAGTGGCAAGAATTGCGCCGTTGTCGTCGAAAGGGCCGGACGGCATACTACCGGCGCTGCGGCTGGCCGGGGCGGTCCGTTGCAGACCGCCCGCGGAGCGGCGCCGTATGCTACCGCAAACCCGCGACACCGGACGCGCTTTCTTTCCTGGAAAACTGACTTGGATCAAATCGTCGACACCGCCACGCCTTCGCCCGCCACGCTGCTGCGCATCATCGCGGCGCAGACCGAAATCGCGAAACTCGGTCTCGACCTCGGCAGCGTGATGGCTTACGTGGCCGAGCAGGTGCCGCTGCTCACCGGCGCGAGCGCCGCCGCGGTCGAATTCGCCGAAGGTGACGACATGGTGTACCGCGCCGCATCGGGCACGGCCGCCGGGATGCTCGGGCTGCGGCTGCGCCGCTCGGGCAGCCTGTCGGGCCTGTGCGTGCAGCAACGCGAGTTGCTGCACTGCGTCGATTCGGAAACCGACCCGCGCGTCGATCGCGACGCATGCCGCCGGGTCGGCCTGCGCTCGATGCTCGTGATGCCGCTCACGCATGCCGACACGACGGTCGGCGTGCTGAAGGTGATGTCACCGGACGTCGACGGCTTCTCGCAGGCCGACGCCGGCACGCTGCGGCTGACGGCCGAACTGATCGCCGCCGCGATGTTCCACGCGGCGCGCAACGAGGCGAACGAGTTATACCTGCGCGCGACGCACGACGCGCTCACCGGCCTGCCCAACCGCGCGCTGTTCTACGACCGCCTGCGGCAGTCGATGCACACGGCGCTGCGCGCGAACGGCCGGCTCGGCATCCTCAACATCGACATGGACGGGCTGAAGCCGATCAACGACGGTTTCGGCCACCGCGCGGGCGACGCCGCGCTACGCGAGATCGCCACGCGGATGCAGGGTGCGGTGCGGCGCTCGGACACCGTCGCGCGCGTCGGCGGCGACGAATTCGCCGTGATCCTGCCGAATGTCGGCAGCCGCGACGACGTGGACGCGCAACGCGTGCGACTCGCGCGGCAGGTCAGCGAACCGTTCGAATTCGAGGGGCGCCCGCTGCAGCTCGGCGTCAGCGTCGGCGTCGCACTGCTGCCGGACGACGGCACCGACATGACCGCGCTGATCGAGCATGCGGATCAGGCGATGTATGAAGCGAAGCGGACGCGACCGCATCGTTCGATGCACGCGTAACGCCTGAAATGGGCCGCTAGCCGATCTGCGGCACCGCGATCGCGATCCCGACCACGACCCACTGCACGATCGCGACGAGCACGCCGGCCCGGCACAGCCCGACCGCGCCGCGCACGCGCGCGTCGAGCGCGCGTCCCGCCTTCCCCGCGTCGATCCAGCCGAGATCGGCGAGCGCACGATCGAGCGCCGCGAGCCCGTCGTCGATCGACGCATCGCCGGAGGCCGCTCGCGCCAGCGCGGCGAACAGCCGGCGGTCGATCTCGATACGCACCGCGTACCACAGCGCCGCGACCCCCGACCCCGTGCTGACGACGGCCAGCAGCACGCGGGCGAGCGTCGCCGGCGCCCAGCCCGACGCGATCCACCAGCCCGCGCCGGCCGCGGCCAGCGCGGCCGCGATCGCCCACGCCCCCGCATCGAGCGCGCCGCGCGCGGCGGCAATCCGGAATGGAGCGGACGGATCGCGCATCACCGGCCTCCCGCGCCGCGATGGCGATCGATCCAGTGCTGCAGCACGGCCACGCCGTCGTCCGACCACACCGCGTGCGGCCGCACCGCGCGCACCGCGGCCAGCGCGTCGCGCGCATCGCCGAACCCGCGCCGTGCCGCCAGCCACGCGGCCGCGCACAGTACGCTGCGCCCGTAGCCGAGCGCGCAGCAGACCAGCACGTCGCGCCCTTCGCCGTGCAGGCGTTCGAGCGCCGCGACAGCCTGCGCGAGCTGCGCGGCCGTCGGCGCGATCAGGTCGAGCTGCGGCACGGCCGCATACGCGAGCGACGCGTCGGCCGCGGTCCAGCGCGGCATTTCGGCCGTCAGGTCGACCAGCGCCGTGAAACCGTGACGCCGCACGTCGCGCGTCGTCGGCGTGCGGCCGATCGACACCCGTTCGTCGATCCGCACGGGCGCCGGCTGCCGGAACGTCCACAGCCGCGAATTGACGAACGCGCCGGCGATCGTCGGCGCGAGCAGCCAGCGGATGAAGACCGGGAAACGCCCGTGCGCGTCCTTCTGGAACGCACCGGGTGCGCCGCGCCGGTAGATCCACGCGACGCACGCGAGCGCCAGCGCGACCCACCCCGCCGCCAGCGCCCAGCCCGGCGCGCGCGGCACGCACCAGAGCGCCGCGAGTGCGACCAGCGCCGCGCCGAGCGCATAGCGGCGCGCGAGCGCGCGGCCGGCCGCGCCCGGCGACACGCCGGCCCCCGGCAGCCGGCCCGCGGCATCGCGCAGCGGAAACAGGAACAGCGCGAGACAGCCGACGGCCGCGCCGGTCGGCACGTCGATCACGTGATGCTGGTAGGTCGTCAGCACCGACACGCCGATCGCCGCGAACCACAGGTGCAGCACGACGCGCGCGAGCGTGCCGCGCAGGTGCTTCGCATAGACGGCCCACAGGACCACGAGCAATCCGATGTGCAGCGACGGCGCCTGGTTGAACGGCTTGTCGAACCCCATCAGCAGCGTGAACAGCGCGCCGGCCGCGCCGCCCGCGTCGGGCCGCTCGAAACCGAAGCGCAGCGGCCACGCGAGGAAGCACGCGACCGACACCAGTTGCACGGTCAACAGCCGCTTCACGTGATCGAGCAGATCCGCGCGGCGCGTCCAGAAGAAGAACGACAGCGCATACAGCAGGTCGATCGACCAGTACGGCACGATCGTCCACGGCACGAACGGGATCGCATGCTCCCAGCCGAACGCGAACGTCGGCACCGCCGCGCGGCGCGCGGCGAGCCAGTTCGCGAAGCCGTACGTCGAGAAGAACACGGCGCCCATCGCCGCGAGCCAGCCGAAGCGCAGCGCGAACGACGCGTCGCGCGCGCCGGCCGCCGGCTCGGCGAGGCCGCTCGCGCCGCCGCCGAGCGCGCTCATGACGCGTCGACCCGCTGCGCGAGACTGACCGTGAAGATGCCCATTTCGTCGATCCGCTGGTCGAGCTTGCGGAAGCCCGCGCGCGCGACGAGTTCGTCCATCTCGGCCTGCGAGCGGCGGCGCATCACCCAGGTCGCCTCGCCGCGGTGATTGTTCAGCGCGCGCGCGATGAATTCGAGCTGCGGGTGCCACGGCTGCCCCGTATAGACGAGATAGCCGCCCGGCGGCACGGCGTGCGCGAGCCCGCGCAGCGAACGTTCGATCAGCGCGTTCTCGCCGAACAGCTCGTAGAGGCCCGACACGATCGCAAGCGTCGGACGCGGCTCGAGTGTCGAGAGCGATGCCTCGTCGAACGCGTCGCCGCGCTCGAAGCGCGCGATCGGCTCGAGGCCGCGCTGCGCGATCAGCACGCGCCCGGCCTCGACGTTCGGCGGGCTGTAGTCGCGCAGCGTGATGTCGTCGGGTGCCGCGCCGTCGCGCTCGGCGGCCGTCGCGATCGCGTCGAGCACGTAGCGCCCGTGCCCGGCCGCGATGTCGACGATCCGCACCGGCGTGCCGTGGCCGCGCAGGCGGCCGATCGCCGTGCCGATCAGTTCCTGCAGGTGCACCTTGCGCTGGCGGATGCCGATCCAGCCCGGCGAATCGAGATAGGTGCGATCGATCAGCGCACCGACGCCGAGCCGCCCCTGCGCACGGTTGCGGTACACGTAGTCGAGCGTCGAGCCCGAATCGAAGCCGAGCCGCAGCCCGAGCGCGATGCCGTCCGACAGCGCGCCGCCGGCTTTCAGGCCGGCCCGCGTGAGCGCCCAGTACGCACGCGCGAACGCATTCGCGGGCGGACGGCCGAGCGCCGCGTATTCGTCGTGGAACGCACCGCGCCGGTCGGCATCGGCGAGCGACACGCGCGGGCTCGGCGCATCGAATTCGCGCAGCACGAACGTGCGCAGCGGCGCGAGCGCCTGCGCGCGGTCGCGTTCGCCGAGCGTGTCGTGATAGAAGCCCGGCAGCACGATGCGCTCCTTGCGCGCGGAGCCGAGCCGTTCGAAGAAGCGGTCCTGCGGGCCGCGATGCACGACCCAGTCGGCGCCCGAGATCAGCAGTTGGGTCGGCACGGTGATCGCGGCCGCGTCGGCGACGATCCGCTGCGCGGTGTCGTGCAGGTCGAGCAGCATGTTCACCGCGATCGGCCGCGTGATCAACGGATCGGACGCGTAGCTCGCGATCCGTTCGGGATCGTGCGTGAGGAATTTCGGCTTCACGTAGCTGTTCACGTAGAACAGCCCGCGCAGCTTGTGCATCAGCCGCAGCCCCGGCCGCGCGAACGGTACGTAGAGCTTGATGTGGAACGCCGGCGACGCGACGACGAGGCAGCGGATCGGCGGCGCGTAATCGTGCGCCCAGGTGGCCGCGAGCACCGCGCCGACGCTCTGGCCGACCACGGCCATGTCCTCGATCGCGACGCCGTGCGTGTCGCGGATATGTTCGACGAAGGTCTGCAGGTCGCGCACCGACGCGGCCGCGCTCGGGCTATAGCCGCGCGCGCCGGGCGAACGGCCGTGGCCGCGCGCGTCCCATGCGAAAAACGCGAAATCGGGCAGGTCGAGCTCGTCGACGAGGTGGGCGACGCGCGCCGAATGTTCGTGGCCGCGATGCAGCAGCACGATCGCGCCGCGGCAGCGTGGGCCCGTCGCGGGCCAGTGACGATAGAACAGCGTTTCGCCGTCGTGCGTGATGAAGTCAGCCTCGCGGGCCATGCGTGTGCTCATGTGATCTCTCTCGTTTCGTTATTCGAATCATTCGGCGCCGCCCTCCGGCGCCCGGTACTGCAACCTCCGGCAACCGCCCGCTTAACCGCCTACTTAACCGCCCTTTTCCGCGATGCCGGCCTGCACGCGCCGCACGACGGTCACGATCGACAGCACGATCAGCAGCCGCCACAGCCACGCGGCGACGCTGCCGACCGGCAGGCCGAAGCCGATCCACAGCGCGAACGCGCCGAGCGCCAGCGCGCGGTCGCTCTTGCCGAACGGGCCGTCGTAGCGGCGGCTCACGCCGACCAGCGGGCCGATCAGCCCCGCGCATTCGACGATCACCGCCGTCAGCGCGAACAGCCAGACGTCTGCCGGCGCGAACGCCGGAATCGCGAGAAACGGCAGCACCAGCGCGATGTCGGACACGACGTCGCCGAGTTCGTTCAGGTATGCGCCGAGCGTGCTCTTCTGGCCGTGCTCTCGCGCGAGCATCCCGTCGATCGCGTTGAGCGCCATCCGCGCGAACAGCCACAGCGGGATCAGCAGGAACAGCGCGCGGGCGAACACGCCGAGCCCGGCCAGCGCGCCGACGACGATCGAGCCGCCGGCCGCGAACAGCGTGACCTGGTTGGCGGTGACGCCGCGTGCGGCGAGCGAGTCCGCGAATGGCCGCAGACGGTTCTGGAATTTGGGTTTGAGTGCGTAGAGGCTCATCGTTTTATTTGCGCGGCACAATCGGACACGTTTCCTGCCGCCATGCCCCGGGCGGCGAAACGACCTTTGCAGGCTTTCAATGGACGGCCCTCATCGTCGCCGAGCGGCCCCGATGCGTCAAGCATGCGGCCCGGCCCGCCGCGCGGCGCCAATCTGGTGTTTTTGACGGAAACTCGCGATAATCCGCTGGCCCGATCGCAGCAAGATCTATTCGAACTGCAAACGGGCACTCGTGCAACAGCCGTTTATCACGCCGCCGACCGGCGCATTCGCCGCGACGCAACAGCGCGTGACGGCGAATCGTCCGATTCTCGCGGACCTGCGACAGGCAGCCACGAATTTGAAAAAATTTAAACAAGAGCCGTCCGGCGCGCGTCCTGTCGCGCCGGCATTCCGGGGTCCCGCCGGCCGCGCTTGCGCGGCCGGCCGGGCATGCAGGCAGGAGGCGCCGCACCGATGAACATCCTCAACGTCTGGCAGCGCGATTTCCTGCTGTCCATCGTGCGGCTCGTCGCCGGCGCGTATCCGGTCTGGCATCAGGCGCCGCCGTCCCCGACGCAGAAGATCTATTTCTCGAACCATACGAGCCACATCGACACGCTCGCGATCCTCGCCGCGCTGCCGCGCAACGTGCGCGCGGTCGTGCGGCCGGTCGCCGCGCGCGACTACTGGGACAGCAGCAACATGAAGCGCCACATCGCGCAGAAGCTGCTGAACGTCGTGCTGATCGACCGCCACCGCGAATCCGGTGGCGATCCTCTGGACCCCGTGCGCGACGCGCTGCGGCAAGGCCATTCGATCATCATCTTCCCGGAAGGCACGCGCGGCGCCGAGGTGCTGCCGCAACCGTTCAAGAGCGGGCTGTTCCATCTCGCGACCGAATTCCCGAACGTCGCGCTCGCGCCCGTCTACCTCGAGAACCTGCAGCGCATCATGCCGAAGGGCGCGATCTGGCCCGTGCCGCTGATCTGCAAGGTGCACTTCGGCTCGAACGACGCGCTCGGCGGCCAGGAAGAGAAGCCGACCTTCCTCGCCCGCATGCGCGACGCGGTCGTCGCGCTCGCGCCGCCACAGCGGCCGGCAGGCTGAACGCGGCGCCCTCTTCTCCCTTTTTCCGGATATCCCCATGCGAACTCTCTTCTGGGAACTGGTCGCGGGCGTCACGGGCGTGCTCGTCGTCGCCACCGTGATCGGCGCGATCCTCGGCGCACGCAGCGGCGGCCAGAGCTCGACCATCGTCAACCTGAACCAGCGCATCCGCGCGTGGTGGGCGATGATCGCGATCATGGCCATCGCGATCGGCCTCGGCAACAACGTCACGTACCTGGTGTTCGCGCTGCTGTCGTACCTGACGCTGCGCGAATTCATCACGCTCACGCCGACCACCGCGAGCGACCATACGACGCTGTTCATCGCGTTCTTCATCGCGATCCCCGTGCAGTACCTGCTGCTCGGGATCAACTGGTACGGGATGTATTCGATCTTCGTGCCGGTGCACCTGTTCTTCGCGATGTCGCTCGTGTCGGCGCTCACGCAGGACACGCGCGAATTCCTGAGCCGCAACGCGAAGATCAACTGGGCGCTGATGGTGTGCGTGTACGGGCTGAGCCATGCACCGGCCGTGCTGATCCTCGACATTCCGCGCTACGCGGGGCAAAACGCGCTGCTGCTGTTCTTCTTCCTGTTCGTCGTGCAGATCAGCGACGTGCTGCAGTACGTCGTCGGCAAGCTGTTCGGGCGCCGCAAGATCGCCCCGCAGCTGTCGCCGTCGAAGACGATCGAGGGCTTCATCGGCGGCGGCCTGCTCGCGACGCTGTGCGGCGCGTCGCTGTATCGCGTGACGCCGTTCAGCTTCGGCGCGGCGTTCGGGATCTCGCTCGCGATCGTGATCGCGGGCTTCGTCGGCGGCCTCGTGCTGTCGGCCGTCAAGCGCTCGCTCGGCACCAAGGACTGGGGCTCGATGATCGCGGGCCACGGCGGGATGCTCGATCGCGTCGACTCGATCTGCTTCGCCGCGCCGGTGTTCTTCCACCTCGTGCGCTACCTGTACGTGTGATGCGCGGGCGGCGCATCGCCGCCCGTTCCTGCGCGCGAAGGATCAGTACCCTTCGCGCAGCGCCTTCGGCACGATGTAGCGGCCGCGCGCCGCGTCGAATTTCACCGTATGGCGCACGTGAATGCGCTTGTCGCCGCGCGTGCCCGTTTCCGTGACAGTCAGCGGATAGACGTCGCCGGCGCCGGTCATGTCCGGCGCGATCTCGAAGCGACGTTCCTCGCAGCGTGCCTGCGCGTTCGCACATTCGGCCGACTCCGCATTGTCGAGCGCCTCGTCGATGCGCGCCGCCGCCAGCACCAGCGCATTGCCGTACGGCAGCCAGATCGAGCGGAGGCTTTGCGTATAGCCTTGCCGCGAATCGCGCTCGCCGATCACGAAACCGAACAGGTGCGGCCCGAGCCGCTGGATGCTCACCGTGCCCGGCTCGCCACGCTGGCCCGATGTAATACCCGTCTTCTTCAGCACCGGTTCGAGCGTCTTTCCGTCCGGCGCAGGCTGCAGCACGTACAAGTCGATCGTGCCCGGCGTCGCATCGGAATCCATGCCCGGCATCCCGTTCTGCACGGCCGCTTCGGTCTCGCCGCACATCGCGAGCAGCATGCGCGGGCCGTCCGCGGTCGCGACGCGCAGCGCGCTGCATGGCGCATAGATGACGTCGTCCCCGTCCGCCTGCCAGCCCTTGCGGTCCGCACGCCAATCGCCGTAACTGTCGTGGATGAACGTCTTCAGCTGACGGTCGGGTTGAACCGGATCGGCGGCGTGGACGGGCGACAACGCAGAGAGCGCCGTGAGCACCGCGAGCGAGGCGAGCGAAGCCGCGCACGGCTTGAGACGTTTTTTCCGGTGCGAGACAGTCATGACGAGGTTCGGTCGGAGTGAAAAAGCGTGTAACGGATGATTGCGAGCGCGCGCGATCACGGTTGCCGTGGCGCAATGCCGGTGCCGTCCGGCTTCAGCCGCGCGGTGGGCACCCACCCTTCGGCGCCACCGCGCCCGCGCAGCACAGCCCGGCCAGCGCGGCACGCACGGCGATCGCCGGGAGCCGCCGACGGCACCCGGCCTCGCCATGCGCGCCGCCCGGCGTTACGATCTCGTTCTTCATTCCAGAGTCCGGTCGATGCGCGCGACCCGTGCCGCACGCGCGAGCCCGTAGCGTACACACGCACGGCACGGCATCGCAAGCGCGCATCGCCCGGCCCGACACGGAGACACGGATACTCGCATGAACCTGACCTTGCAGGATGTCGCATGGCACCGGTCGGTCGGGCGGCTCATCGAGTCGCTCGACCAGCCGGGCTTCTGGCTGGCGCTGATCCGGCTGATCGAGGAATACGTCGCGGTCGACAGCTGGGTCGCGCTGACGTTCGGCGACGGCCGTCCGCAGGTGTTCGCCGAATGCCCGTACGAAGGCGACGGCCCCGATCCGCTGTTCCGCGACTACGTGCAGGGCCTGTACCAGCTCGACCCGTTCTACATCGCGAACCGCGACGCGCCGAGGAGCGGCCTGTTCCGGCTGTCCGACGTCGCACCGGAATGCTTTCGCGACACCGAGTACTACACGCTCTATTTCACGCACAACGTCGTCGAGGACGAGGTGCAATTCAACGTCGTGCTCGACGACGCGCGCACGCTGTGCCTGTCGCTCGGCAGCAAGCGGCGCTTCAGCCCCGAACAGGTCGCGCTGCTCGACCTGATCCGGCCGTGGGTGGCCGGGCTGATGCGCCAGCGGCTCGCGTTCGAGCCCACGCCGGCGGAGCATGCGCCGCCGCGCCGGTCCGGCGGCGCGGACGGCTTCGAGCAGGCGATGGAGCGGCTCGGCACGCCGCTGACCGCGCGCGAACTCGATGTGATCCGGCTGATCCTGAGCGGCCGCTCGAACAAGGAAGTCGCGAACAAGCTGGCGATTTCGGCCGAAACGGTCAAGGTGCACCGGCGCAACATCTACGCGAAGCTCGACATCAATTCGCAGTCGGAGCTGTTCTCGCTGTTCCTGAACGCACAGACCGGCCGATAACGCGCGGTCCGCGCCACCGCGCCGCTCCCGCGCCGTCGCGGCCCGGCGCGAGCCGCATCACGCCGGCATCGTATCGGCCGCGTGCGGACGCGCGAGCTTGAATTCGCCGACCGTTCGCGCGAGCCGCGCCGCCTGCTCGCGCAGCTGCGCCGCGGCCGCGGCGGACTCCTCGACGAGCGCCGCGTTCTGCTGCGTCGAGTGATCCAGCTGCGACACCGCCTGGTTCACCTGCGCCAGCCCGGTGCTCTGCTCGTTCGCCGCGACCGTCATTTCCGCGATCACGCTCGTGATGCCGCGCACGCCCTCGACGATCTCGTCCATCGTCGCGCCGGCCGTGTGCACGAGCCCCGAACCGCCCTCGATCTTGTCGACGGACGCCTGGATCAGCTGCTTGATTTCCTTGGCGGCCTGCGCGCTGCGTTGCGCGAGCGTGCGCACCTCGCCCGCGACGACCGCGAAGCCGCGCCCGTGCTCGTTCGCGCGCGCCGCCTCGACGGCCGCGTTCAACGCGAGGATGTTGGTCTGGAACGCAATGCCGTCGATCACGCCGATGATGTTCGAGATTTCGGTCGAGGCCGCCGTGATCTCGCCCATCGTCGCGACCACCTGGCTCACCACCTCGCCGCCGCGCATGGCGACGCCCGACGCCGATTCCGCGAGCCGGTTCACCTGCGTCGCCGCATCGGCCGAGTTGCGTGCCGTGCCGGCGATCTCCTCGAGCGCTGCCGCGGTCTCCTGCAGGCTCGATGCCGCATGCTCGGTGCGGCTCGACAGATCCTGGTTGCCCTGCGCGATCTCCGCGCTCGCCACGCTCACGGATTCGCTGAACCCGCGGATCTCCAGCAGGATCGCGCTGATCTTCTCCGCAAACACGTTGAACGCGCGCGCGATCTGCGCGGCCTCGTCGTTGCCGTCCGCCTGCAACCGCTTCGTCAGGTCGCCGCTGCCGCTCGCGACGTCGGTCAGCGCGTCGCGCACCAGCAGCACACGCCTGAACGCCGCGTTCGTCAGCGCGCCGACGAGCGCGGCCGCGATACAGGCCACGATGACGATGGCCGCGAGCGTCGTCGTCGCGACGGCCCGCATGCCGGACGTCACGTCCGACTGGTCGAGCGCCATCACGAGCGACCAGTCCGTCCCGGCAATCGCGCGCGCACGAAGCAGCTTGGTCACGCCGTCCACCGCGATCGCCACCGGCTCGGTCGCGGTCTGCAGGCCGGCGAGACGGTCGGGCGTCAGTTCGGGCGACAGCTCCGCGGCCGGCTTCATGATCAGGTCGGTCTTCGCGCCCGCGATGAGGCGCCCGCTCCGGTCGACCAGAAACGCGAAACTCGCCGGGCTCGGGTGCATCGACGCGACGATCGCGCTCGCGCGCTCCATGTAGAGGCTCGCCGCCAGCACGCCCTTCAGCGTGCCGCCGCGGACGATCGGCGCGGCGAAGGCGAAGGCGGGCTTGCCGGTCGTGGCATCCCGGTACAACGCAGTGACGACGAGCCGGCCGGCCTCGACCGCCTGCTTGTACCACGGGCGCGCGGTCGGGTCGTAGCCGGGCGCGAGCGGGACATTCGAGAACGCCGTGCGATCCGGCAGGCCGAGCGTCAGCACCTGGAAGCCGCCCGACTTGCCGAGCAGCGTCAGCGCCGGCAGCGGATCGCCTTCGCCGACCGGCAGCGTATCCGCGAGCGCCTGGGTCTGCTGGGCGCGGCTCGCGACCCACTCGTCGAGCGCCAGCGCGTGGCCGGCCAGAACCGACTGCAGGTTCTGATCGATGGTTTCGTCGTTGTGTCGCTTGACGACCTCGTATACGAGGCCGCCGGTTACAGCCAGCGCCGTGACGACGATGGCGACGCAAGTCGCCAGGATCCGAGCGCGAATTGATGACAGCATGATGACGGCGATCTCCGGTTGCGCGTTGTTATTGAATGGTCAAACGAGTACGCAACCGGTTTTAACGACCTGCCGCGATGCAACTTGAGGTTCGACTGGTCAGACCACTCAAAAAAACCGGGACGTCCCGACAGCGGCCGCGCAGATCAATACCCCCGAAGGGTTAACGCGTCGGCGGGATGGGCAACCCGCCGGATCAGCGCATACTGGGGCCTCTTCACCACCCTTCCGGCGCCACCGGCGACGGGCCCCTGCCACCGAAATCGCCCATGAAACTGAAGCTCGACATCGTCCAGCTCGCCGGCCGCGACGGCGACACGAAGTACAACCTGCAGCGCACGCTCGAAGCGATCGAGACCTGCGCACCCGGCACCGACATCGTGATGTTTCCGGAAGCGCAGCTTACCGGCTTCCTCGATCGGTCGAATCTCGCCGACGTCGCCGAGCCGCTCGACGGCCCGAGCATCCGCGCGGTCATCGCGGCCGCCCGCGCACGCGACGTCGCCGTCGTGGTCGGGCTGATCGAGAACGATGGCGGACGCTTCTACAACACGACCGTGTTCGTCACGCCGGACGGCATCGCGCTGCGCTATCGGAAGACGCACCTGTGGGTCAGCGAGCACGGCGTCGTGCTGCCCGGCGACCGCTACGCGACGGTCGAATGGCGCGGCGTGCGGATCGGCCTCCTGATCTGCTACGACAACGAATTCCCGGAAACCGGCCGCGCGCTCGCCGCGCTCGGCGCGCAACTGATCCTCATCACCGACGGCAACATGGAGCCGTACCGCTACGTGCACCGCACGTCGGCATCGGCGCGCGCGATGGAGAACCAGGTGTTCGCGGTGGTGGCCAACCGCGTCGGCGGCAGCTCGCACGACGTCGTGTACGCGGGCGGCAGCCTCGCGGTCGATCCGTTCGGCAACATGATCTTCGAAGCCGGCAACACCGAATCGCGTCACGCGGTCGAACTCGATTTCGGCCAGCTCGCCGCGTCGCGCGCGGTCTACGACTATCGCAAGGATCAGCGCCTGCACATTGCCGGCGAACGCATCGAGCACGCGGACGGGCGTCGCGAGCTGCTGATTCCGTGAGCGCCTGCCCGCACCGCGGCGGCGGCGCCTCCCGTCACGCCGGGTCGGGCACGTCGATCGCCAGCAGCGCCGAGCTGACCGACTTGCCATGCGCGTCGAGCGCGAGCGAACGCGTCACGCCGCCGCCGAGCGCATCGCGCAGCACGAAATTGAACGCACCGAGCGCCGGCAATTCGTAACGCACGACGTCGCCGTGCACGATGCCCGCGAGCCAGGCCTTCACCGCTTCCGCATCCAGATGCGTGCGCAGATGGTCGTAATGACGCGGATCGCGGCAGATGACCGATACGTTCAGCGTATTGCCCTTGTCGCCGGTGCGCGCATGCGCGAGTTCACGCAGTTGCATCATGCCTCCACGAATGAAAACGACGGCGTCACGGCCGCGCGCGGCAGCAGCACCGACTGCACGGCGATCACCTCGCGCGTCGACTTGAACGCGCCGCCGCCGCCGGCCGGCCCGTTCGTATAGAGCGTCTCGACTTCATTGCCGATCCGCGCCGCTTCGGCGGCGCTCGCCGCGCGGCCGGCCACCCGCACGCGCACCTCGGCCGGCTCCCCGCGCACGGCCGGCGTCGCGTCGCCATACAGCGAATCGACGCCGATCAGGTCGAAGCGCCACTCGGTCGCGGCGACGCCGGTCAGCGCCAGCCGCTCGCGCACGATGTCGAGCGCGAGACGCGCGCGCTCGCGCGCGCCCGGGCCGCCGTACGAGATCTGGCCTTCGCCGATCCAGCCGTCGACATAAGCCACCGACACCTTCAGCGTATCGGGCCGCGCGGTGCCGCGCCCGCCCGTCACGCGCACGCGATCGGTCGCCTCCTCCGCGACCGCAACGCGCGTGAAATCGGCGACGACATCGGGCTGCAGATACCGCGCCGGATCGTGAATCTCGTAGAGCAACTGCTCCTTGCAGGTCGCCTCGCTCACGCGGCCGCCCGCGTGCGGCACCTTGGTGATCACGACCGAGCCGTCGGCCGCGACTTCGCCGATCGGGAACCCGAGCCGCGCGAGATTCGGCACGTCCTTGTAGCCGGGATCGGCGAAATAGCCGCCCGTCACCTGCCCCGCGCATTCGAGCAGGTGGCCGACGACCGTCGCAGCCCCAAGCGTGTCCCAGTCGTCCATCCGCCAGCCGAACGCGTGGATCAGCGGTGCGGCGAACAGCGACGGATCGGCCACGCGCCCGGTCAGCACGACATCCGCGCCGGCCGCGAGCGCGTCGACGATCGGCGCGGCGCCGAGATACGCGTTCGCGGACACGATGCGGTCGCGATACGCGGCGACGTCGTCGCCCGACTCCTCGAACCGGAACGCGCCGCGCAGCACGACGTCGAACACGTCGTCGCCTTCGACCGCCGCGACCTTCAGCGCCGCGATGCCGAGCGATTGCGCGATCTGCGCGGTGCGCCGCGCGGCCGCGCGCGGATTCGCCGCGCCCATGTTCGACACGATACGCACGCCCTTCAGCGCGGCGACCGGCAGCACCGCGTGCATGCGCGCGTCGAGCAGCGGATCGTAGCCGAGCGCCGGGTCCTTGCGCCGCGCCTGCTGCGCGATCGCGATCGTGCGCTCGGCCAGGCATTCGAAGACGAGATAGTCGAGCTGCCCGTGTTCGGCCAATTCGACCGCGGGCTCGATCCGGTCGCCCGAGTAGCCGGCGCCCGCGCCGATGCGCACGCGCCGTTCAGGTTGCTTTGCTGTCATGTCCGTACCGTCGTCCGGCGGCACGCCGCCGGGAAAGATCAAAAAATGCCCAGCACGACGCACGCGATCGTCATCACGATCGAGGCGCCGAACAGCAGCGGGAACGTGAATTTCTGGTGCTCGGCCAGCTCGATGCCGCACAGGCCGACGACGAGGAACGTCGCGGGCGTCAGCGGGCTGACCGGGAACCCCGTCGTCATCTGGCCGAGCAACGCGGCCTGCCCGACCTGCACGGCCGGCACGCCGAGCTGGCCGGCCACCTCCGCGATCACGGGCAGCACGCCGAAGTAGAACGAATCGGGATCGAACAGCATGCTGAGCGGCATCGACGCGAGGCCGAGCACTACCGGAATGTGGCCGGCCATCGACGGCGGCACGAAGCCGACCGCCGCCTGCGCCATCGCCTTCAGCATCCCGCTGCCCTGCATGATCCCGGTGAACACGCCGGCCGCGAGCAGGATGCCGGCCATCATCAGCGCGGCGCGCGCATGCGCGTCGATCCGCTTCCGCTGCATGTCGACGTCCGGGTAATTCACCATCAGCGCGATGCACAGCCCGACCATGAACATGATCGCGGGCGGGATCTTCTCGCCCATCACGACCATGGTGCCGAGCACGACGAGGGTCAGCGCGAGGTTGAACCAGAACAGGTGCGGCCGGCGCAGCGCCTGCTCGTCGGGCGTCAGCTCGCGCTTCGGCAGCGGAATGGACGCATCGTCGCGCGACAGGCCGAGCCGCTTCTCCTCGCGCCGCCCGAGCCAGTACGCGACGCCGAACACGAACACGAGCCCGATCGCCTGGACCGGGATCAGCGGATTGAACAGCGCCGACACCGGCAGGTGCAGCGACGCGGACGCGCGGATCATCGGCCCCGTCCACGGCAGGAAGTTGATGCCCGCGGCCATCGACACGGCAGCGGCCAGCACGCGCCGGTCCATCTTCAGCCGGTCGTACAGCGGCAGCACGGCCGGAATCGTCACGAGAAAGCAGACGGCGCCCGAGCCATCGAGGTGGATCAGCAGTGCGAGCAGCGTCGTGCCCATCACGATGCGCGTCGGCCGCGTGCCGACCGCGCGCAGGATGCGGTCGATGATCGGGTCGAGCGTGCCGGCATCGGTGATCGTCCCGAAATACAGGATCGCGAACACGAACATCCCGACGACGGGCGCGAGGCCCTTCAGCCCGTCGACGACGAACTTGCTGGTATGCAGCCCGAAGCCGCCGATCAGCGACGCGGCGATCGGCACGATGATCAGCGCGACGAGCGGCGACATCCGCTTCGACAGAATCGCGGCCAGCAGCACGACGATCGTGCCAAGCCCGAGTAACGGCAGCATCCGTGTCTCCTACCTTGTCTTTTATTGGAGACGAGCGTAAGGTCGGCGCAGCGATAGCACAATTGAAATGATTTGATCGCAGCAATCACGAATCGTTATGGATCTGAATCTTCGCGACATCCGCGCGTTCGTCACCGTCGCGCACGCCGGCAACTTCACGCGCGCGGCCGCGCACCTGCACCTGTCGCAGCCGGCGCTGACCGTGCAGATCCGCCGGCTCGAGGAAATCGTCGGCGCGCGCCTGTTCGACCGCAACAGCCGCAGCGTCGCGCTCACGCAGACCGGGCGCGAGCTGCTGCCGCTCTTGCAGCGCTCGCTCGACGACATGGAGCGCGTGCTGCGCGATGCGCGCGCGCTCGGCGAAGGCGCGAGCGGCACGGTGCGGCTCGCGTGCCTGCCGACCTTCGCGTCCAGCGTGCTGCCGGAGCTGATCCAGTCGTTCCGGCGCGACGTGCCGCGCGCGGGCTTCGAGATCCGCGACGGCGTCGCGAGCCTCGTCACCGCGCTCGTGCGCAACGAGGAAGCCGATCTCGGGCTGACCGGCGGCGACACGTTCGATGCGTCGCTGGAAGTGCTGTATGCGGGCGCCGACCGGCTCGTCGCCGTATGCCCGAAGGATCATCCGCTCGCGCGCAAGCGGCGCGTGAGCACCGCCGACGTCGCAAGCGTGCCGCTCGTGCTCACCGCGCGGGGCACGAGCGTGCGCAGCGTCGTCGATGCCGCGCTGGACGCGGCCGGCTGCACGCCCGACATCGCGTGCGAGCCGACCTACATGATGACGGCCGTCGCGATGGTGCGCGGCGGCCTCGGCGTGACGATCCTGCCGGCAAGCGCGCGCGAGGTGCGTGCCGAGCCCGACCTCGTCGCGAAACCGATCGACGACCCCGCATTCGTGCGGCCGATCGCGCTCGTCGCGAAGCGCGGGCGTACGTTGCCGCGCGTCGCGCAGGCGTTCGCCGCAGCGATGCTGGCGGCATTGAAACAGCGCGCGTGAGCCGCGCGCCCGGATCGGGAACGGATGCTTCCCCGGCGCTTACCGTGCGTCCGGATCGACGTGCAGCGATTCGCCGATCGCATAGAAATTGCCGCCCGCGATGTAGTGCAGGCTGCGCAGCGCGGGATCGGCCGATTCGAAATACCAGTGGCCGTCGCGGAACACGCGCGTGTCGGACCACGCGCCGACCACCTCGCCGATGAACAGGTCATAGGTCTGCTGGTTGTGCGGCTCCGGAATCAGCTTGCAGGCGAGCCAGCCCGAGCAGCCGGCGACGAACGGCAGGTCGTGGCAGTCGACGTCGAACAGCGTGACGCCCGCTTCGCGCAGCTTGTCGGGCCGCTCCGCGAGACTGTGGCTGCCGACCGCATGCGTGAGCTGCAGCTGCGCGGCCGTCGGCACCTGGATCACGAACGTGCCGCTGCGCTCGACGAGCTCGCGCGTCTTCGCGGATTTGTCGAGCACGACCGTCAGCTTCGGCGGCAGGAAGTCGAGCGCGCACGCCCATGCGGCGGCCATCACGTTGTCGACGCCGTCGTGGCGGGCCGACACGAGCACGGTCGGGCCGTGATTGAGGAGACGGTACGCTTTGTTCAGCGCCACCGGCGCGATGTGACTGTCCATACGGGTTCCTTGGAGAACGGCGCGCACGGACGGATGCCGTGCGGCACGGCGTCGGCCGGCGCGCGCGTGCGCGCGTGCGTGCGACCGGGCCGGAGGCCGCATTCTCGCACTCAATTTCAATCGGCGCAGACGGCCCGCTCCGTCACTTCGCGAACAGCTGGCCGATGTCGCGGAACGCCTTGAATTCGAGCGCATTGCCGCACGGATCGAACAGGAACATCGTCGCCTGTTCGCCGACCTGCCCCTGGAACCGCACATACGGCTCGATCACGAACGTCACGCCGAACGATCTCAGCCGCTCGGCCAGCGCTTCCCAGCTCGCCCAGTCGAGCACGATCCCGAAATGCGGCACCGGCACGTCGTGACCGTCGACGGCATTCGTATGCGCGCCTTCCTGCGACGCGGTCTTCGGATGCGCGTGGATCACGAGCTGGTGCCCGTAGAAGTCGAAGTCGACCCATTGCGCGCTCGAGCGCCCTTCTGCCAGCCCGAACACGCGGCCGTAGAAATCGCGCGCGGCCGGCAGGTCGTAGACCGGAATCGCCAGGTGAAACGGGGAAAGACTCATGGTTGCCTCGTGAAGGAACGCTCGCGTGGCGCGAGGATGGCCCCATGGTAGACAACGTCAAGCAAAAATTAAATCAATATATAATTTCGCGATTCACAAACGGAATTGATGAATGATCCGCGAGCTGAAGACCCTCGTCGCCGTCGCCCGGGAAGGCACGTTCGCCGCCGCCGGCAACCGTATCGGGCTGACGCAGGCTGCCGTCAGCGCGCAGATGCAGCGTCTCGAAGCCGAGCTCGGCTTCGCGCTGTTCGACCGGCAAGGCCGGTCGGCCCGGCTCAACGAGATGGGCCGTCACGTGCTCGACCAGGCGCAGGCGCTGATCGGCCTGTACGAGAACCTGAGCTCGACGGCGCCCGGCTCGCCGGCCGCCGTGCGCGTGACGATCGGCGCGATCGCATCGGTGCAGAGCGCGCTGCTGCCGGCCGCGCTGGCCGATTTCCATCGCCGGCATCCCTCGTGCCGGACACGCGTGATACCGGGGCTGTCGATCGAGCTGGTCAACCTGGTCGACGCGGGCGAGATCGACATGGCCGCGATCATCCGGCCGCCGTTTGCGCTGCAGAGCGACCTGCACTGGACGACGCTCGTGCAGGAACCGTTCCGGCTGATCGTGCCGCGCGGCGTGAAGGGCCAGGATTGGGCCGGGCTGCTCGCGAGCGAACCGTTCGTCCGCTACGACCGCGCGTCGTTCGGTGGCCGCCAGGTCGATCGCTTTCTGCGCAAGATGCACATCACGGTGCGCGACACCTGCGAACTCGACGAGCTCGACGCGATCGTCAAGCTCGTCGAGAACGGCGTCGGCGTCGCGATCGTGCCGCAAACCGCCGCGTATCGCCGCTGGCCGGCCGGCGTGCGCGCGCTCGACCTCGGGCATCACACGTTCCATCGCGACATCGGGCTCGTGCATCGCGCGCGGCGCACGATGTCGGAGCCGGCGCAGATGCTGGCGCAACTGATTGAAGCGGCGTCGCGGCGTCGCTCGCCGCCGCAGGCCGCCTGATTCGCGTGTCGCGGATCAGCGCCGCCCGGCCGCCCAGTCGATAGCCGCGTCGAACAGCGCGACACCGGCCGGCGACAGGTTCACGAACGTGTCGTTGTCGAGGAAGAACATCACGCGGCGCGCCGGCGCGAGCGCTTCGTAGTCCATCGTCGCGCCCTTCTCGTACGCGAAGATCGCGGCCTTGTCGGGTTGACCGTACACGGTCGCGATCGTGATCGCGCCGAGCCCCGGCTTGCCCCAGCTCATCGGCGCCTGCTTGCCGTACACGTTCGTCGCGCCGGCCGGCAAGCCGGCGGCGACCGGATGCGGCGCGTTGACGAGCCACAGGTAGCGCTCCTTGCCCGTTTCGCCGAAGTCGACGTCGTGCCGCTTGCCCGTCATCGCGAGATCGTCGAGCAGGTCGTTTTCCCACGTCACGAGCGGCTTGTCGAGCGTGCGCCAGCCGGGCCGCACGTTCTTCGACGACACCGTCGACGAGATCACGACCAGGTCGGCGTCGCGCGCCGCATCGGGCGTGGCCGACTCGTCGATCAGGCGCACCGCGTAGCCGCGTTCGCCGAGATGCTGGCCGATGCGTTCGTCGACCTTCAGGTTCGGGCCGCGCAACTGCACGAGCATCGCGACGCGCGTGACGGCCTGCGGTGCATCGGCCGCAAACGCGAGCGAAGGTGCGCCTGCACCCCAACCCGCGCCCAGCGCGAGCACCGAGCCCGCGATCGCGCGCAATGCGCGACGCCGCGCGCCGGCGGCAACGGCGCGCACGGCGCCGGTCTTCATCTTCCGGTTCATCTGGATCTTCTCCGAAGCCGCGCGCCGGCGTAGCGGCCGCGCGGCGATTGCGTGGTCAGAACTGCAGCGTGGTCAGCAGCGATACCTGTCGCGCGTCGCCGATCGCGACGAAGTAGCGGTTCGCGCTCGACGGGTAATACGTACGGTTGAAGAGGTTCTTCACGTTCAACTGGAACGACAGCTTCTGCTTGCCGATCCGCGTGTCGTAGGTCGCGAACGCGTCGGCCAGCACGTACGACGGCAGCGTGAAGCTGTTCGCCGAATCGCCGGGCCGCGCGCCGACGTAGCGCACGGTCGCGCCGATGCGCAGGTCGTCGCCGCCCGCCACCGTGCCGAAGTCGTAGACGGCCGCGAGCGACGCCGTGTGGCGCGCGACGTTCCACAGCTGGTTGCCCGTGTACAGCGGATCCTCGGTCGTCTTCGCGTCGATGTACGCGTAGCTCGCGATCACGTTCACGCGTTCGCCGATCCTGCCCGACACGTCGAGCTCGACGCCGCGCGAGCGCGCCTTGCCCGACGTGCGCCAGTCGGTCAGCTTCGTCGCGTCGTTGTACTGCGACACGAGCACGTTCTTCTTGTCGATGTTGAAGAGCGCCAGCGTGCCCGTCATCCCGCCCGGCAGGTCGAGCTTGCCGCCCACTTCCCACGCGGTCGCTTCCTCGGGCGGCGTCGCGCCGTCGATCACATAGCCCGTCATCGGCGCGATCGACGACGACGGCTTCAGCGACTGCGAATAGCTGCCGTACAGCGAGAACGTGTCGGTCCACTTGTAGACGACGCCCGCGCGCGGCAGCCACTTCGAGCCGCTGAGATCGGTGTTCGCCTTGAACGGCCGGCCGCGCCCGGCCACCTGGTTGTACGTGATGTAGCGCACCCCGCCCGACACGATCCACCGGTCGGTCAGGTGGATCGTGTCCTGGAAGAACGCGGACGCATCGTGCAGCGTGTCGGTCTGGTCGCTGTCGCTCGCGGACACCGTGCTCGACGGCGGCAGCAGCCCGTACACCGGATCGACATAGCTGAACGGCGTCTTCACGGCCTGGCGCAGCATGTCCTTGCGATAGATGCGGCGGTATTCGGTATCGAAGCCGACCTGCACGTCGTGCCGCATCCCCGCGAGCGTCAGCTTGCCGGTTACATAGCCGATCCCGTAGCTGTCGGTGCTGAGCGCACCGTGCGTCGCATCGTTGCTGCGCGTCATCGTGCCCGTCACCGGATCGACGCCGGTCGTGCGCAACTGGTTCGCGTCGTAGGTCTCGCGGTTGTAGCTGTAGCCGAAATGCGCGCTCCAGTCCGCGTCGAACTGGTGATCGACGCTCAGTTGCGCGAGATGCGATTCACCGTCCATGTTGTTGAACGGCTCGTCGATCCGCCGCCGCGCGGGAATGTCGAGCGGCGCGTTGGTGCGCGGGTCGAGTGCGGTGCCGCGATCGAACGGCGAATGGAACTTGCGGTACTGGTAGGACACCGCAACCTGCGTATCGCGGCCGTACCACGCAAGCGACGGCGCGACGAAGGTCTGCCGGTACTCGCCGAAGTTGCGCCAGTACTGCTCGTTCGACTGGTCGACGATCAGCCGGTACGCGAGCCGCGAATCGCCGACCGGCCCGGTCGAATCGAAGGTCGCGCTGCCGCCGTTCTTGCCGTGCCCGAACGTCGACGCGCCGAGCGAAATCGCGTTGTAGCGCGTGAGTTGCGGCTGCTTGCTGACGACGTTGACGACGCCGCCCGGATCCATCAGCCCGTACAGCAGCGACGTCGGCCCCTTCAGCACCTCGACGCTGTCGACCGCCGCGTTGAACGCACGGCCCTGCACGAGCGGCATGCCGTTCTGCATGACCGAGCCGTCGCGGTTGCCGCCGAAGCCGCGCTTCATGATCGTGTCCTGCGTGCCCGCGAGTGTGTTGCCCTGCGTGATGCCGCTCACGTTGCCGAGCGCGTCGTCGAGATTGCGCGGGCGCTGGTCGCGCAGCACCTGCGCGGGCATGATGTTGACGGCCTGTGCGGTGTCGAGCAGCGGAATGTCGGAGCGCAGCACGCCCGCTTCCTTCGGTGCGCGATAGCTTTCGGCGCGCAACGCGCTGGACCGCACGTTGATCGCCGGAAGCTCGGCGGCCGGCGCGGCGCCGGCCTCCGCGGGTCGCGCGGCCGAACCGTCGGCGCGCATCAGCGTGTAGCCGCCGCCCGGCTGGCGCAGCGCGACGAGCCCCGTGCCGGCCAGCAGGCGGTCGAACGCGCCGTCGACGTCGAACCGGCCGTGCACGCCGCCGCTCGTCAGGCCGGCCGCCAGCTCGGCCGGAAACGCGAGCAGAATGCCCGCGTCGCGCCCGAACCGGTTCAGCGCCGTTTCGAGCGGGCCGGCCGGAATGTCGAACGCGCGGCGCGACGCGCGCTGCGCGGCGGGCGCCGCATCGGCGTCGGTGTCGGCCAGCGCGGGCAGCGGCAGCAGTGCCGACAGCAGGACGGCACCGGCCAGCCGGCGCGCGAGGCGGCCCGTCGCGCCGGGCGTGACGGGCACGGCCGGGCGCGACGCACGCAGCAGATGACGGGCGGGCGCCGGACGGCGCCGATACGTGAGACGGATGGAAGCCATGAGCGGGAAGTCGGTGGACGATGGGCCAGTGCTGCTTTCATTACCCATGTCACGCGAACCTCGAGAAACAGCTCAGGTCGGCGGAAAATTTTTTCGACATGCTCACAAACGGGCCGGCACGACCGTCGCCCAGTAGCGCGTCAGGTAGTCGACGTCGATCGGCAGCGTCGCCTTCAGCGTATCGAGCACGCGCGCGGGATCGTCGAGCGGATAGGTGCCCGACACGCGCAGGTCGGCCACGGCCGCATCGCAGCGCAGGTTGCCGCGGCGATAACGGTCGAGCTCGGCGACGAGGTCGGCCAGCCGCATGCGCGACGCGACGAGCATGCCGCCCGTCCACGCGGCCGCATACGCATCGAGCGGGGCCGGCGCGCCGAGCGCGTCGCGTGTGAAATCCGCGCCCTCTCCGGCCGCGATCACGCGCGTGCCTGCCGTCGCGTCGACCGGCTGCACGCGCACCGCGCCGGCGAACACCTCGACGCGCGTCGCGCCGTCGCGCTGCCGTACCGCGAAGCGCGTACCGAGCGGCTGCAGTTCGCCTTGCGCGGTCGCGACGACGAGCGGCCGCACGGGCACGCGATCGTCATGGCCGCTCGTCACCATGATCGTGCCGCGCAGCAGGCGCAGGCGGCGCGCCGTACCGTCGAAGCGCACGTCGAGCGCGGTATCGGTATCGAGCACGACGACCGTGCGATCCGCGAGCATCACCGTGCGCCGCTCGCCGACCGCCGTTCGCAGGTCGGCCGGCCAGATCGCCGCGCGCCGCGCGGGTTCGGCCATCCATGCGGCGCCGCCCGCGAACAGCAGCACGGCCAGCGTCTTCACGGCCGCGCGGCGGCGGCCCGCCCGCGCCGGCAACAGCGCCGCGTGCGCGGCCTGCGTGTCGAGCCCGGCCGCCAGCCGGCCGAACCGGCCCTGCACCATTTCGATATGACGCCACGCGGCGTCGTGCGCCGGATCCTCCGCACGCCAGCGCGCGAGCGCGGCGGCGAACGCGTCGTCCGTGCGGCCGGACTGCCGGTCGACCCACCATTCGACCGCGCGACGTGCGACGTGCGGCGGCACTGCCGGTGCTCCCGGGGCGGCCATCGGTCAGGCCGCCATCGCGAAGAAGCACTGCGTGCCGGCCTTCACGAGATAGCGCTTCACCGTCGCGAGCGACACGCCGAGTTCGCGCGCGATCTCGGCCTGCGTGAGCCCGTCGAGCTGCGCGAGCAGGAACGCACGCTTCGCCGCGAGCGGCAGGCCGTCGAGCAGCCGGTCGATTTCGAGCAGCGTCTCGAGCACGGCGGCCCGCTCCTCCGGCGACGGCGCATACGCTTCGGGGCGCTGTGCCAGCACGTCGAGATACGCGCGCTCGATCTGCTCGCGCCGCCAGTGGTTGCTCAGCACGCGCTGCGCGACCGTCGTCAGGAACGCGCGCGGCTCATCGGCGCCGATCGGCTCGTCGCGCGCGAGCAGGCGCATGAACGTGTCGTGCGTGAGGTCGGCCGCGCGGTGCGCGCAACCGAGCTTCCGGCTCAGCCAGCCGCGCAGCCACGCATGGTGGCCGGCATAGAGGGCGTCGATTTCTCGATGGAGAGACAGCTTGTCAGCGGACATGGCCGGGTTCCGGGGTGCGCGCGCGTCGGCAATTTTGTAAATGAGAATGATTATTATATACAAAAGCGGGCGACCGGCCGGGGTTTCGGTGCGGCGTCGCACGCGGCGGCAGCGAGACGGAGACGGATGGCGCAAGCCTCCATGCCTGCGCCGAATGCGAGCAGCGCGTCGTTAACACATTCATTGCAGCCCGGCCAATTCAATTCATTCAATAATTAATTGACGAATCAATAACAATATCCGGATGACCGTCATTCCCCCGAAAATCACCCGAAATTGTCACGGGATATGTAAAACGTAATGGCGAAATCGCGAAACGACAACCCATTGATACGCAATTCACAATAATTCAAATCCCTCAAAGATGAATTTCGAAGGACATCCCTGTCTGCGTCAGGCCACAAAGGAGAATTTCGTTTTTGCCGTTTTATTCCGGCTGTGTAGTCTCCTGCCATTCCGGATCACGAACACCAGCCCACGCGCAGGAGATGAAAATGAAACGCACGACCCTCTCGCTGATTTCCGTCGCGTCGATCGCGGCGATACCCGCCGCGCATGCGCAGTCGAGCGTCACGCTGTACGGCGTGATCGACACGTCGATCACTTACGTGAACCATGCGCAGGGCAAGGACAACGCGTGGATGCTCGGCAACAGCAGCGCGGGCAACCTGGCCGGCAGCCGCTGGGGCGTGAAAGGCACCGAGGATCTCGGTGGCGGGCTGAAGGCGTTGTTCCAGCTCGAGAACGGCTTCGACCCGAGCAACGGCCGCCAGGGCCAGGGCGGCCGCATGTTCGGCCGGCAGGCCTTCGTCGGCCTGACGAGCGACCGCTACGGCACGCTCACGTTCGGCCGCCAGTACGATCCGCTCGTCGATCTCGTCCAGGGCATCACGGCCGACAACTATCTTGGCAGCGCATTCGCGACGCCGGGCGACGTCGACAACTACGACAACAGCTTCCGCGTCGACAACGCGGTGAAGTACACGTCGGCCGTCTATTCGGGCCTGCAGTTCTCGACGATGTATTCGTTCGGCGGCATTGCCGGCAGCACCGGCGCCGCGCAGTCGTACTCGGCCGCCGTGTCGTACAACAACGGGCCGTTCAGCGTCGCGGGCGGCTACTTCCACGCGACCAACAGCCCCGCGTCGAACGGCCTGCGCAGCGGCTGGACCAGCTCATCGGACGGCACGTTCGACGGCCCGATCAACAACGGCTATGCGAGCGCGCACTCGATCGGCATCGCACGCATCGCGGGCCAGTATGTGGCCGGCCCGTTCACGTTCGGCCTCGGCTACAGCAACGCGCAGTACCGCCGCGACGCAAGCTCGGCGTTCGGTTCGAACGAGCACTACAACACGGGGCAAGGCTTCGTGAACTACCAGGCGACGAATGGGCTGCTGGTCGGCGTCGGCTACAGCTACACGCGCTCGGGCGGCGACACGTCGGCGACCTATCACCAGGTATCGGCCGGCGCCGACTACAACCTGTCGAAGCGCACCGACGTCTACCTGACCGCCGCGTACCAGCACGCGAGCGGCCAGACCGGCGACGGCAACGGCGGCTCGATGGCCGCGCAGGCGTCGATCGGTTCGTACGGCTATGCGGGCACGAGCTCGCAGACGATGGTCAACCTCGGCCTGCGTCACCGCTTCTGATGCGATACGGCCGGCTGCGCGGCACGCGGCCGGTCGAATCCGCATGGCGCACACGGCGGCTTCGGCCGCCGTTGCTTTTTGTCGCTCGCTTTCGCCCGGCCAATGGCCGCCTGGCGATGTCCGTTTCGCTTCATTGATCGCCGATTTCACCGCGCGACTGACGTAATACGTCAGGTTCAGGCCGCCGCCCTCCTATTGGCATTCACCCAAAATGCCGGCCATTTTTACCGATCAGGCATCGTTGCGAGCCGGGAACCGACGCGATAAAAATGCGTGGCGAACGCATGGGCAAATGCAAAGGAAAGTTTGACGCGAGCCATTTGTCTGCTTGCTATGGCACACTTCGCGTCTCTCGTCATTTCCTTGCACCGGGCGGCCGGATTCCGCCCCATCCTGCCATGCCGCGTCATACAACCCGTTCGATCAGCCGCGAAACGCTGAAAATCGCCTCGACGATGGCGCTGTCGTGCGTGCTGCACGGCGTCGCGCAGGCCGATTGCCTCGACGACGCGGCCACGTTCCAGCATGTGAGCGTCAGCCTGATGCGCGGCATCGCGCAAGTCGAATCGGGGATGAATCCGAACGCGATCAACACGAATACCAACGGCACGGTCGACATCGGCCTGATGCAGATCAACAGCACGTGGCTGCCGACGCTCGCGCGCGAGGGCATCACGCGGGAAAGCCTGTTCGACCCGTGCACGAACGCGTATGTCGGCGCGTGGATCCTGTCGCAGAACATCCGCCAGCTCGGCGCCAACTGGAACGCGATCGGCGCGTACAACTCCGCGTCGCCCGACAAGCGCCTCGCGTATGCGCGCAAGGTCTATGATGCAATCCGGACCATGCCGGATTCGCCGGATACTCCCATGCCTATCCTTCCACCCTCCTTTACGCCGCCGCAACAGGCACAGACGTACAACCCGTTCTCGAGCCTGAGCGTCTCGGCGCCGCCGGTCACGCGCCCGCGCACGGTATCGCCGGCCCCGCCCCCGCCACCACCGCAGGGCGGCCCTGCCGGCCCGGCCGGCACGTACAACTTCGGATGGACGGTCACGGGTGCCGACCAGGCGAAGCCGACCCAGGTGTTCGACGACGGTGCGCGGATTTACGTGCAGTTCAGCGACATGAAGCACATGCCGGCGATCTTCACCGAGACGTCGGCCGGGCGCGTGCTGATGTCGTGGGAGCTGCAGTTTCCGTATGCCGTGCTGACGCGTCCCGCGCAAACGTTAATCTTCCAGCTCGGGCCGTTCGAGGCGCGCGCGCAGCGCGGCGCGGCCGGCAGCGCGGGCATGACCGCGCAGGCCGGTACGGCGGGCACCGCGACGGCTGCGGCTGCGGCATCAAAGAAGTCGGCCAATGCGGCAACCAATACAACGGCAAAAAACACGGCATCGGCCGATGCGCTGTGGTACCTGAATACGCCGTCGACGTCGGGAACGGCGGCGGCCTCGCCATCGACGGCGAATATTCCCGCCACGCTGCCGACGGCCGTCACGTCGAACACGCCGCCGCCCGCGCCGGCTCAAGCGCCGGCTGCGGCCGCCCGGCCTTCGCGCGTCAGCACCGACGCGCTGTGGTACATCTCGAAGTAACGCGCCGGCGCGTCACACCGGCACACGCCCTCACCCGCGCCGCACCCAGATCACCTTGCCGTCGCGAATGCCGAGGTCGCGGCGCTCCTGGCGATAGTCCATCGTGCCCGGCAACGACTTGCCGTCGCGCTCGAGCACGCGCCACAGGCAGCCGTCGAGCAGCGCGGCCGCATCGGCCTCGGTATTGCCGATCAGCGCGTCGTCCGGCGCGGCGTCCGCCTTGCACGCCTGCACGGCGCCCGGCTGCGCGGGGATCGTCGTCGCGCCGCCCGCGGTGGCGTTGGGGTGCTTCGTGTTCATGTCGACACATCCTGCAAATGTTGCGCTCGCAACGAGTGCAACGAGCATCGCGATCGTGTTCTTCATCGGTTTCTCCCTGTCGCGGCCCGGCGCTCCATGTGCGGCATTCGTGCACGACCGGGCGTCGCATGCGTGATCGGTTCCGCACACCGCCGGCCGTTTCCTGATGAAGCCGGCCAGCGAATCGCGGCCTTTCGCGACCCGACCGAGCCGCCTCGGCGCACGGTGTCGCAGGCCCGGCCTGATGCCGAACCCGCCCGCATGTTACCGCACGCGGTTCGCAGCGACGGCGCGACGCCGACGCCGACGCATCGTGCGCGCCCCGGCCCACATCGGCGATCCGTTCAGAACTTGTAGGTCACGCCGGCCATTGCGTAGTAGTTGCTGCGCGTCTGGACGATCGGGCTGTCGCCGTAGCGTCCGAGCAGCCGCGTGAAGCCGCTGTTCGCATGCACCGACCAGTGCCTCGACACGCCCCAGTTCCACGCGAGCGACAGCGTTGCGCTGTCGACCCCGCCGCTCGTCGAATACGGCCTGAATCCGCTCGCCGCCGACTGCGCATCGGTCACGCCGTAGAACGTCTGCATGTAGCGTCCCGTGCCGGCATGCACGCTGCCGGTCACGACAATATCGTGGTGGCCGGCCTTGAATACCGGCACCGCGAGATCGACATGGCCGGACAAGCCGCGCGACGTATGCGTGACCGGCGCATCGATGGCGACGCTCAGTTCGCCGCCATCGAGCAACTGCACGCCCGCACGCACGCCGACGAGCACCGAGCCCGGAATCCGGCCCATCCCCTTCAGGTAGTCGGAGCCCGGCAGGTCGAAACGGTTCTCGTCCGCGCGGCCCGCGTCGTAGCTCACGGCCGCCGACACGAACGCACCGTGCGGCAGGTTCAGCTTGTAGCCCGCACCCTGCGTGCCGTCGATGAAGAAGCCGTTGCCGAACGTCGCCGAAAACGACGGCGCGACGACGGCGCGATACTGGTTGCTGCCCTGGTAGCGCGGGGCAAAACCGCCGCCGAGCGACAGCGAATACTGGTTTTCCGCGTGGGCGGCAGCGGCGAGGGTCAGGCCGGCGAGCGGCATGCAATAGCGATAGCGGCGGAGTATTGGGCGCACAATATTGAGATAAGAGTGACGGAGCCCGCAGTCTAGGTGCCGCCTTGCGCCGAGACTGTCCCGAATCTGCGCAGAATCTGTGCTCAATTGTGTTCGATTGTTCGAGATTGTCGTACCGGTCCCCCGGCCTTCGGTACGCCGGATAGAATTCGCGTGCCGCGCCGCACTCCGGCCTGCCGGGGGGGGTGAGATGGCGCGCGCATTTCGAGGAGCTCATGAACGAAGATCCGCTCAAATACCGTGTGCTGCTGATCGAGGACGACGATCGCCTCGCGCAGCTCGTCCGCGAATACCTCGACGGCTATGAATTCGCGGTGACGGTCGTGCGGCGCGGCGACCTCGCCGTCGCGGCGGTGCGCGAGCACCAGCCGGCCCTCGTGATACTCGACCTGATGCTGCCGAATCTCGACGGGATGGAAGTCTGCCGGCGCATCCGCGGGTTCACCAATATCCCCGTGCTGATCATGACCGCGCGCGCTGACGTGTACGACCAGGTCGCGGGCCTCGAGACGGGCGCCGACGACTACGTGACGAAGCCGATCGAGCCGCGCGTGCTCGTCGCGCGCGCCCGCGCGCTGTTGCGCCGCGCGCAACCGGCCGCGGTGGTAGCGCCCGTTGCCGTGCCCGACGCGCTCGTGTTCGGCGAACTGACGATCTCGCCGCCGAACCGAACCGTCACCTGGCAAGGCGAGCCGGTCGACCTGAAGACCGCCGAATTCAACCTGCTGCTGATCCTCGCGCGCGCGGCCGGCACCGTGCTGAGCCGCGACGACATCCTGAAGCAATTGCGCGGGATCGAATTCGACGGGCTCGACCGCTCGGTCGATTCCGGCATCTCGAAGCTGCGCCGCCGCTTCGAGGATGCGTCGTCGGAGCCGCACAAGATCAAGACGATCTGGGGCCGCGGCTACCTGTTCAGCCCTTCCGCGTGGGACGAATAAATGCTCCGCCCATTGATCAGGCTGTACCTCGTCGTGATCCTGTTCGTTGCCGTGTCGATCGTCTTCATCCAGCTGTCGTTCGACCGGATCTTCTACGAGCGCGTCGCGCAGGCGCAGCGCGACTCGTTGACGACCTACGCATTCGTGCTGAACGATTACCTCGAACGCCATCCGGGCGGGCAGCGCGAGCTCGCACTGCGCGAGCTCGCGCTGCACGGCCGCGAAGGATTCGGCTTCATGTCGACGGCCGACGCGCGCGCGCAACTGAGCGGCGCGCCGCTGCGCGATCTCGATGCCGGCAGGATCGCGATCAGCTACAACGGCAAGGATTACTACATGCCGCTCGCGGACGGCTCGGTGCTACACGCGCGACCGACCGAGGCGCCGGACCTCGACATCAGGATCTATGCGTACCTGCTGCTCGCGATCGCGACGCTGTTCGCGGTGGCGCTGTGGATTCACTATCACTGGCGCGACCTGCGCAAGCTGCACGACGCCGCACGCGCATTCGGCGCCGGCATGCTGTCGACGCGCGTGAAGCTGTCGGGCAAGTCGAACATCTACGAACTGTCGCAGCAGTTCAACGACATGGCCGGGCGCATCGAGGCGTCGATCAAGCAGCAGCGCGAAATGATGCACGGCATCTCGCATGAATTGAAAACGCCGCTCGCGCGGCTCGAATTCGGGCTCGCGCTGCTCGCCGAACCCGACGAAACGGAGCGGATGCGCGAACGCCGCGACGCGCTGCGGCGCGACGTGCGCGAACTCGACGAGCTCGTCACCGAGCTGCTGACGATCGGCCGCCTCGAACAGGGCGCGAGCCAGCTCGCGCCGATGGAAGTCGTCGTCGATGCGCTGATCGACAGCGTCGCCGGCAACGTCGCGAACGACATCACCGATCGCGGGATCACGCTCGAGGTGTCGATGCTCGGTGCGCCCGCGACCCACGTGTGCGATCCGAAGCTCGTCGCCCGCGCGTTGCTGAACCTGATCCGCAACGGCGCGCGCTACGCATCGCGCAAGGTCCTGCTGACCGCTGTCGGCGACAGGTCCGGCGCGCTCGTGCTGAGCGTCGACGACGACGGCCCCGGCATTCCGGCCGCCGAGCGCGCCCGCGTGTTCGAGCCGTTCCAGCGGCTCGACTCCAGCCGCGACCGGCAGACCGGCGGCTTCGGGCTCGGGCTCGCGATCGTGCGGCGCGTCGCGCAGGTGCACGGCGGCGACGTACGGCTCGAGGATTCGCCGCTCGGCGGCGCACGCTTCGTGATCACGCTGCCCGTGCGGGCGCTGCCGGACAGTCTCTACGACGGGCCGGAAAATCTCGCGGACACGCACGCCGACGCGCTCGCCAGCAACACGCGTACGGTCATGCCGCTCCGATGAAGCATGCGGCGGGTGCCCGTCCCGCCCTCGCCTGACGGCGACGACACTCAGCGGCGCCGCAGCAGCGCGACGAAGAACAGGCTGCCGAACATCGCGGTCACGATGCCGATCGGCAGATCCTCCGGCGCCGCGAGCGTGCGGGCCGCGACGTCGGCCCAGACGAGCAGGATCGCCCCCGTCAGCGCGGCAACCGGAAGCAGCCTGCCGTGTTCGGCGCCGACGACACGACGGCACAGATGCGGCGTCACGAGCCCGACGAAGCCGATCGCGCCGCTCACCGCGACCATCGCGCCCGTCGCGAACGACGCGACGACGAACACCTCGCGCCGCATCCGCGCGCTCGGCACGCCGAGCGCGGCCGCGGCGACATCGCCCGACATCAGCGCATTCAGTTCGCGCCGGCGCGCGTATAGCGCACCGCCCGCGAGCGCCGCGCACACGGCCGGCACCGGCAGTAGATCCCAGCGCGCAAGCCCGACGCCGCCGAGCATCCAGAACAGCACCGACGACGCGGCGCGCTGGTCGCCGAGATACAGCAGCAGGTTGCCGAACGCGGCCATCATGAACGACACCGACACGCCCGCGAGCAGCAAGCGATCCGATTCGAGCCGGCCGCGCCGGTAAGCGAGCGCGATGACGCACGCGGTTGCCGCGAGCGCACCCGCGAAGGCGGCGGCCGACAGCGTGAACGGGCCGAACGCCGCGCCGACCACCACCGTGACCGCGACGGCGCCGAGCATCGCGCCCGCGCTCACGCCGAGCAGGTGCGGATCGGCGAGGCGGTTCGCGGTCGCTGCCTGCAATGCGACGCCGACCGCCGCCAGCGTCGCGCCGACGATCGCGGCCAGCAGCGCGCGCGGCATCCGGATCAGCCACACGATGCTGTCGTCGCCCGCACCCGCCGCGAACGCGCCGGCCTCGCCGAACGCCGACGCGACGTGCGTGGCGACGATCCGCACCGCGACCGGCATCGCGATCGGCGCCGGGCCGAACGCGGCCGACACGACGATCGACACGAGCAGCAGCATGGCCAGCGCCGGCAGCACCACGCGCATGGCGGGCCGTGACGTCGCCTGCCCGTGCGCGCTCATCGCGCCGGCCCGGCGAACGCGGCCGGGTACAGCGCGCGCGCGAGCGTCTCGACGGCCGCGACGTTCTCGGGGCCCGGCGTCGCCGCATCGTACGGAATCACGACGAAGCGCCGGTCGCGAATCGCAGCCACGTGTGCGAGCGCCGGCTGGCTCAGCAGGAACTGCTGCTTCTGCGCGGCCGTCACCGCCGAATAGTCGACGATCACGATCGCCTCCGGATCGCGCGCGACCACGCTCTCCCAGCTCACCTGGGTCCAGCTGCGCGGCACGTCGTCCATCACGTTGCGCGCCCCTGCCGCCGCCAGCAGCGCGGTCGGCATCGCGAGCCCGCCGGCCGTCATCGGCTTGTCGGCGCCGCTGTCGTAGACGAACACGCGCAGCGGCGCCGGGCGCCCGATCGCGCGCGACACCGCCGCGAGACGCGCACGCATCGCGGCGACGACCTGCGCGGCGCGCGCATCGACGCCGAAGATCCGGCCGAGATTGTTCAAGTCGCGGAACACGTCGTCGAACGAGGCGGCCGATTGCTTCATCACGTGCGAGCACGATTCGGTCAGCTCATACGCGCGGATGCCGAACGGCGCGAGCGTCGCGGGCGTCACCGGGCCGCCGACATGCATCCCGTAGTTCCAGCCCGCGAGATAGAAGTCGGCGCGCGCGGCGGCCAGCACCTCGAGCGACGGATACTGGCTCGCCAGTTCCGGCACGCCGCGCAATGCGTCGCGCACGCGCGCGGTGCCGGTCTTCCAGCCGCCGATGCCCGTATAGCCGACGAGCCGGTCCTTCAGGCCGAGCACGAGCATCATCTCGGTCAGGTTCACGTCGTTGCTCACCGCGCGCGTCGGCGCGCGCTCGAACGTCACGTCGCGATCGCAGCTGCGCACGGTGACGGGGTAGGCGCCCGCGTGAACGGCGGCGCAGCCGAGCACGGCAGCGGCAACCAGCCGGCGGGCTATCGAGGACACTGCGGAGGACACAGCGGAGGACAAGACAGGAAACGGCATGGCGGTCATTCCGGATGAAGCGGCGTGATGCGCGGCCGGCCCGTGACGGGATGGCGATCGACGAGCGCGGCGACGCCGAACACGTCGCGCAGCAGCGCTTCGGTCAGCACGTCGTCCGGCGCGCCGGATGCGACGACCCGGCCGTGCGCAAGCACGTGGAGCCGGTCGCAATACGCGGCCGCGAGATTGAGGTCATGAATCGTCGCGAGCGTCGCGATGCCGAGGCGGCGCACGCGCGCGAGCAGTTCGAGCTGGTGACGCAGGTCGAGATGGTTGGTCGGTTCGTCGAGCAGCAGCAGTTCGGGCCGTTGCGCGAGCGCGCGGGCCAGCAGCGCGCGCTGCTTCTCGCCGCCCGACAGCGACGCGAAGCGCTGCGCGCGGCGCTCGACGAGGCCGACGTCGTGCAGCGCGGATTCGACGATCCGGCGATCGTCCGCCGACTCCGCATCGAACGGCCGCTGGTGCGGCGTGCGGCCCATGCCGACGAGTTCGTCGACCGTCAGCCCGAAATCGTCCGGCGTCTCCTGCTGCAGCACCGCGACGCGCTGCGCGACCGCGCGCGGCCGCATGCGCCACACGTCCTGCGCATCGAGCGCGACACGGCCCGCATCGGGCCGCGCGTAACGGAACACGCAGCGCAGCAGGCTCGTCTTGCCGCTGCCGTTCGGGCCGACCAGCCCGACGAACTCGCCTTCGGCAACCGTCAGCGTCACCGAATCGAGCACGGCGATCGCGCCGCCTGGAGACCAGCTCACGCGTTCGATGTCGAGCATGTGTGTGACGGGAGGCACGTCGCGCCGCACTAGAAGCGCATCGTCGCGACGAGCTCCGCCGAGCGCGACGAACCGAGCAGCCATTGCTCGCCGCCGTTCGACGTCGTCACCGCGTACGTGCGGTTCGCGAGATTGCGCAGGTATAGCGCCAGCTCGGTGCGCGACGTCGGCTGCCAGCGCAGCGATGCATCGAACACCGTGTACGACGGCACCTGCACGCGATTCGCGTCGTCGCCGTAGGTCGCGCCGACGTAGCGCACGCCCGCATTCGCCTGCCAGCGCTCGGCGAACGCCCAGCCGAGCCACAGGTTCGCCGTCTGCTGCGGCACGTTGGACGGCACGTTGCCGGCCCGCGACACCGTCGCGCCGCCGGCCGTCTGGTTGAACTCGTCGTAGCGCGCACGCAGCAGCGCGACGTTCGCGTCGATCGTCCAGCCGTGCGGCAGCCGCGCGCCGCCCGTCAACTCGATGCCGCGCGACGATTGCCGGCCGACCTGCCGGCGCAGCGCGGGATTGAACGGGTCGGCGCTGAGCAGGTTGCGCTTCGTGATGTCGTACACGGCGAACGTCCAGTACGCGCGGCCGTCGAGCAGCGTCTGCTTGAGGCCGGCCTCCCACTGTTCGCCGGTCGCGAGCCGGTAGTCCGCCTGCGACGCGGACAGCGTCACGAGCGAGCCGAGGCCTTCCGCACCCGTCGTGTACTGCACATACGCGCTGAGCGTCGGCGCGACTTCGAATACGAAACCCGTGCGCCAGCCGACGTTCGCGAAACGCTTGTCGAAGCCCGCGCCGGTCGCCGCCTGCTCGCGGCTGAACGCGATGTGGTCGTAGCGCAGGCCGCTCACCCACGCGAGCCGCGGCAACACGTCGAGCCGGTTCTCGGCGAATACCGCGACCTGCCGCGCCTGCGTGCCAAACTGCGGCACCGTCGGGTCGGGACTCGTGAACACGCCCGGGTCGAAGCCGTGCGCGGCCACCGTCGATTCGCCGCCGTACGGCGAATTGTTGGTGCCGTCGAACGTGATCCGGTTGAATTCCGTGCCGACGACGAAACGGTTCGCACGGCCGAACAGCGTGCCGTCGAAGCGCGCGCTCAGCCGGTCGCCGATCTGCCGCTGGTGGTGGCCGATGTCGAGATAGTCCCCGCGCGTGACCCGCCCCGTCGCGGCATCGAGCGCATACGCTTCGGCGTTGCGCCAGTGGCGGTTCGACGTCAGGTAGTAGAACTGGTTGTCGATCGTCACGCCGGCCGTAGGCCGGTAGCGGGCCGACAGGCGCGTCCACTGGTCGTAGTAGGCAATCGTCGCATCGCCGACGTTGTAGTTGAGCTTGCGCAACGACGGATCGAGCACGCCGTTCGGCGCCGGCACGCCGTAGTACGTCGCCGGCATCTGGCGGCCGTAGTCGTAGTCGAGCGTCAGCGTGAGTCGCGGGCTCACGTCGAATTTCAGTGCGCCGCCGATTGCCGTCGCATGCGTGTCGGCCCGCTCGGCGAGCCCGTTGGCACGCGCATCGCTCGCGTAGAAGCGGTATGACAGCCGCGGGCCGAGCGCGCCCGTCGTATCGAACGCGGCGCGCTTCGCGCCGTCGGGGCCGACGCCGACCTGCAGCGTCGTCTCGCGCGTACGCTGCGGCCGCTTCGGCACCACGTTCACGACGCCGCCGATTGCCCCTTCGCCGTACAGCACCGACGCCGGGCCGCGCAGCACCTCGATGCGCTCGACCGACCACGTATCAAACGGAAACGTGATCGTGCCCGCGGCCGGCATCAACCGCACGCCGTCGAGCAGCGTCATCACCGATTCCTGCCCGCCGAAGCCGCGCACGCTCAACGCGGTGCCGCCGTTGCCGGGTGCCATCGCGCTCGAAAAGCCCGCGGTGCGCGTCACCGCATCGAGCACCGTGCGGTCGCCGCGCGCTTCGATCGTGCCGGCCGTGACGGTCTCGACGCTCGCGGGCGTGTCGAGGCTCGCGAGCCCGAGCCGCGAGCCCGTTTCGAGCGGTTGCGTCAGCGGGTCGACCGGCGCGGATCGTGCCGTCACGTTGATCGCCGGCAGCGCGTGCCGATCGTCCGGTATCAGCGTGGGTGCGGCCGCTTCGGCGGCCAACGCGCCGGAGGTCGCCATCGCGCAGCCCAGCAGGGTCGTGCAGCCGCGTGCGGCACGTACACGCCAGGCGCCGGTGTTCCGGCGCGGCGTGGCATGGTGCCCCGCCCCGCGCGCCGGGTTGTTTCTGGCTTTCGTCACGTCGTATCGATCTTCGTGTGGTGTCGTCGCACGCGACCATGCCGGGCAGCCCGGATGGCAGGCGACGAAAACGTCAGATGATACAATATATCAATTCATCTCGTCAGCATTTTGTCAGATTCGACAGCCCGGCACGTCCGGCACGTCCACAGGGATCCGGCGAATAACCTCCCGCCCCACATCCGGCAAAATTATTCAGCATTCCATCACATACATCGATGCGCGACGCGCGGATACCTGCCGCGTCGGCGGCCAGCATCACGTCGCATTACCCCACCACGCGCGACACCCCCCGCGCCGAACCACGATCCCCATTGCGCGCCCGGCCGCGCTCAGCGGCCGACTTCCTTCCACTTGCGCGCGAGTCCGAGGCGCTCGAAGCGTTCGATCAGGAACTCGGTGAATACGCGGATCTTCGCCGGCTGGTGACGGCGGCTCTGGTACGCGATGTTGACGGTGAGCGCCGGCAGTTGCTAGTCGGTGAGCACCGGCACCAGCTTCCCGGCAACGATATCGTCGTGGATGATGTAGAGCGGCTGGATCAGGATGCCGAGCCCGGCGAGTGCCGCGGCGCGGATCACCTGCCCTTCGTTCGCGTCGAGCACGCTCTTGATCGTGACCGACTGCTGCTTCGCGCCGCGGCGGAAATGCAGCACGTACGGATCGTTCGCGAGGTTGTAGACCAGCAGCCGGTGCTCGCCCAGCGCATCGGGCGTCGCCGGCGCGCCGTGCTTCGCCAGATACCCGGGCGACGCAGCCAGCACGCGCCGCGTCTCGGCGAGCTTGCGCACGGTGATGCCCGAATCGGCCTCGTGCTCGCGCGTGCGGATCGCCACGTCGATGCCGGCCTCGATGAAATCCGGGTAGCGGTTCGCCGCGACGATCTGCACGTTCAGGTTCGGATAGCGCCGGTGAAACTCGGGCAACGCCGGCGCGATATAGATCGACGCGAACGACACCGACGCGGTCACGCGCAGCGTGCCGGCCGGATTGACGCTCGCCTCGTTGACCGCCGCATCGGCCTCCGACAGTTCCATCAGGATCGCGACGCAGCGCCGGTGGTACTCGTGCCCCGCGTCGGTCAGCCACAGGCGGCGCGTGGTCCGCTCGACGAGCCGCGCGGCCAGCCGTTCTTCAAGCGCGTTCAGGCAGCGGCTCGCCGCCGCGCTCGACATGCCGAGCCGCTCGGCTGCCTTCGACAGGCTGCCCAACTCGGCCACCTGCACGAAAAATTCGATCTGCGTCCACTTGTCCATGCGTTCGATTCTTCCACCTGGCGGAGAACAAAACTCCTCCAAACCCTCTTTTTTACGATTCAAGGAAGAATTAATGTTACGTCAACGCGCCATCGAACGACATCAGGAGACAACCCCAATGCGCAATCTCGACGAAGACACCATCACGCAAGCCGTGATCGCGTCGCTGGGCGGCTGTCGCGACGAGCGGCTGCGCACGGTCATGACCAGCCTGGTCCAGCACCTGCATTCGTTTGCGCGGGAAACGAAACTCACCGAAGCCGAATGGCAAACCGCGATCGGCTTCCTGACGGCCGTCGGCCACATCACCGACGACAAGCGTCAGGAGTTCATCCTGCTGTCCGACGTGCTCGGGCTGTCGACGCTCGTCACCGCGCAGAATCATGCAAAGCCGGCCGGCTGCACGGAAGCGACCGTGTTCGGGCCGTTCTACGTCGAAGGCAGCCGCGAGTTCGGGATGTTCGACGACATCGCGAACGGCGCATGCGGCGAACCGTGCTTCGTATCGGGCCACGTGCGCGACATCGACGGTACGCCGGTCGCGCATGCCTCGCTGGAAGTCTGGCAGGCCGACGAGGACGGGCACTACGACGTGCAGCTTCCGGCCGAAGACGGGTCGATCACGCACCGCGCGCGCGGCCGGCTGCACACCGGCGCCGACGGCCGCTACGCGTTCCGCTCGATCCTCGCCGAGCCGTATCCGATTCCGCACGACGGCCCCGTCGGCGCGATGCTCGATGCGCTCGGCCGTCACCCGTGGCGCCCCGCGCACCTGCACTTCATGATCGACGCGCACGGCTACGAAACGCTGATCACGCACGTGTTCCGCAACGGCGACCGCTATCTCGACTCCGATGCGGTATTCGGCGTGCGTTCGACCCTCGTCGCCGACTGGGTCCGGCACGCGCCCGGCGCCGCGCCCGACGGATCGCGCATGGACACGCCGTTCTACACGCTCGATTACGACTTCGTGCTGAATCGCGCGGAGCGTGCCGCATGATCCGGCACGTCGTGATGTGGAACGTCGCCGGCTCGACCGAACCCGAACGCACCGCGGCACGCACCACCGTGAAGAACGCATTCGAAGGCCTGCGCGGCCGGATTCCCGGCATGACGCACCTCGAGGTCGGCACGGATTTCAGCGCGGCCGATCACGCGTGCGACCTGATTCTCGTCGCCGAATTCGAGTCGCGCGCGGCACTCGACGCCTATGCGGCGCATCCGGAACACGAACGCGTAAGAGACGCGCTGACGGGCCTGCGCATCGCGCGCCATCAGGTCGATTACGCAACGGAGTGACGACGACATGAACTTCATTTACCAGGCGCGTCCGGCACGCGTCGTCTTCGGTGCAGGCAGCCTGCAGCATCTCGAACGCGAAGTGCTGGAACTTGGCGCACAACGTGCGCTCGTGCTCTGCACGCCGGAACAGCGCGACCTGGCGCAACGCATCGTCGAGCGGCTCGGTGCGCATGCCGCCGGGTTGTACGATCGCGCGACGATGCACGTGCCGATCGAAATCGCCCGCGATGCGCGGGCGGTCGCCCGGTCATGCGACGCGGATTGCGCGATCGCGATCGGCGGCGGCTCGACGATCGGCCTCGGCAAGGCGATCGCGCTCGAAAGCAGCCTGCCGATCCTCGCGATACCGACGACGTACGCCGGCAGCGAAATGACGCCGATCTACGGCTTGACCGACGGCGGCCTCAAGCGCACCGGCACCGATGCACGCGTGTTGCCGAAAACGGTGATCTACGATCCCGAGCTCACCGTCACGCTGCCGGTCGAACTGTCCGTGACGAGCGGCATCAATGCGATCGCGCACGCGGCGGAGGGCCTCTACGCAAACAACGCGAACCCGGTCATGAGCCTCGTCGCCGAAGAAGGCATCCGCGCACTGGCGCGCGGCCTGCCCGGCGTGCGCAGAAACCCCGCCGATATCGACGCGCGCGGCGACGCGCTCCACGGCGCGTGGCTGTGCGGCATGGTGCTCGGCAACGTCGGCATGGCGCTGCACCACAAGCTCTGCCACACGCTCGGCGGCAGCTTCAATCTTCCGCACGCGCCGACCCACACGGTCGTGCTGCCGCATACGCTCGCATACAACGCGGCGCACGCGCCGGACGCGATGCGGCGGATCGCCCGCGCGCTCGGCACGAACGATGCGGCGCGCGGCCTCTACGCGCTGGCGCTCGACAACGGTGCACCGGTCTCGTTGAAGGCGATCGGCATGCAGGAAGCCGACCTCGAGCGCGCGGCCGATCTCGCGGCGGCCAATCCGTACTGGAACCCGCGCCCGATCGAACGCGACGGCCTGCGCGCGCTGCTGCAGGATGCGTTCGACGGCAACCTACCGGGCACGACCGTGCGCTGAACCCGGGCGCGGCCGGCGCGTGCGCGACGGTACGTCGGGCGTCGCGGTGGCTGACCCGACTCAGCCGCCCACCTTGAACGCCGGGAGCTGCTGCCCGAGCCGCGCGCCCATTTCCGCGCCGAGCGCCTGCAGCGCATTGAACGGCCGGATCATCACCTCGAATTCGACGATCCGCCCGTCATCGTCGAAGCGGATCATGTCGATCCCCTTCAGCGCCTTGTCGCCGACGGTCGCGCTGAACTCCAGCACCACGTTCTTGCCGTCGTCGGCGACGAACTGCCGGTGATACGTGAAATTCTCGAGGATCGTGATCACCGTGCGCAGCGCCATCAACAGCGCGGGCGCCGGCCCGTACGGCTTGAACGCCATCGGCGAACGGAACACGGCGTCCGGATGGACAATCGTTTCCAGCGCGCCGAGGTCCTTGCGTTCGATCAGCGCATGCCACGTGTCGAGCGATTTCGCGACAGCGGGATGAACATGCAACGGTGAATGCGTCATCGAAGTCTCCTGTATCGTCGGACGGAAAAGGAACGAACCGGTCTCAAAGGGTGGCAGCGAGAGTCGTGCCCTGGTGAATCGCGCGCTTCGCATCGAGTTCGGCGGCTTCGTGCGCGCCGCCGATCAGATGCACGTTGCACCCGGCGGCCTGCAGTTGCTCCGCCAGCTCGCGCGACGGCTCCTGCCCGGCGCAGATCACCACGTTGTCCACCGGCAGCGTCTGTTCGACGCCGTCGATCGTCACATGGAAACCGTCGTCGTCGATGCGCCGGTACGTCACCGCCGACGACATCCCGACGCCGCGCGCCTTCAGCGCCGTGCGATGGATCCATCCGGTCGTCTTGCCGAGCCCGTCGCCGACCTTCGACGCCTTGCGCTGCAGCAGGTGGACCTGCCGCGCCGCCGGCTCGGGCCGCGCGTGGCTCAGGCCGCCGGCATTCGCATACGACCGATCGATGCCCCATTCGGCGAAGAACCGATCGGCGTCGGCACGCTCGGCGCCGTCGCGATGGACCAGATATTCCGCGACGTCGAAGCCGATGCCGCCCGCGCCGACGATCGCGACGCTGCGGCCCACGGCCTTGTCGTCGCGCAGCACGTCGAGATAGCCGAGCGTCTTCGCATGCCCGACGCCGTCGATCGGCGGCACGCGCGGCACGATGCCCGTCGCGATCACCACTTCGTCGAATTCGCCTTGCAGCAGCATCTCGGCCGTCGCACGCGTATTGACGTGAAGCGTCACGCCGCGCAGTTCGATCTGCCGGCGGAAATAGCGCAGCGTTTCGTTGAACTCCTCCTTGCCGGGCACCTTCTTCGCGATGTTGAACTGGCCGCCGATCTCGGCGCCGGCTTCGTACAACGTCACCGCATGACCGCGCTCGGCCGCCGTGACCGCGAAACCGAGGCCCGCCGGCCCGGCGCCGACCACGGCGATCCGCTTGCGCTGCTGCGCGGGGCGAATCACGAGCTCGGTTTCATGGCACGCGCGCGGATTCACGAGACAGGACGTGATCCTGCCGCTGAACGTATGGTCGAGACACGCCTGATTGCAGCCGATGCACGTGTTGATTTCGTCCGCGCGCCCTTCCCGCGCCTTGCGGACGAACGCCGCATCGGCGAGGAACGGCCGCGCCATCGACACCATGTCGCAATAGCCGTCGGCGAGCAGTTGCTCGGCGACTTCCGGCGTATTGATCCGGTTGGTCGCAACGAGCGGAATGCCGACCTGGCCCATCAGTTGCCGCGTTACCCATGCGTATGCGGCACGCGGCACCTTGGTCGCGATGGTCGGAATGCGCGCCTCGTGCCAGCCGATGCCGGTATTGAGGATCGTCGCGCCGGCCGCCTCGATCGCCTGCGCGAGCCGGATCACCTCGTCGAGCGTCGAGCCGCCTTCGACGAGATCGAGCATCGACAGCCGATAGATGACGATGAAATTCGCCCCGACCCGCTCGCGCACGCACCGCACGATCTCGACCGCGAAGCGGATGCGGTTCTCGTATGCGCCGCCCCACGCGTCGTCGCGATGGTTCGTGCGCGCGGCGATGAATTCGTTGATCAGGTAGCCCTCGGACCCCATGATCTCGACGCCGTCGTAGCCCGCATATTGCGCGAGGGCCGCGCATTGCACGAAATCGGCGATGGTCGCCTCAACCTCGTCGCTGCTCAACGCATGCGGCGTGAACGGATTGATCGGCGCCTTCAGCGCGCTCGGCGCGGCGAGCGCCGGGTGATACGCATAGCGCCCGAAATGCAGGATCTGCAGCGCGATCCTGCCGCCCTCGGCCTGCACCGCGCGGGTCACGACGCGATGTTGCTCGGCTTGCGCTTCGGTCGTCAGCATCGCGCCGCCCGGCGCCGGACGGCCCCGCTCGTTCGGCGCGAACCCGCCCGTGACGATCAGGCCGGCCTCGCCGCGCGCGCGCTCCGCGTAGAACGCCGCCATCCGCTCGAAACCGTTCGGCGCTTCCTCGAGGCCGACGTGCATCGACCCCATCAGCACGCGGTTCCTGAGCGACGTAAAGCCGAGCTCGAGCGGGGTCGTCAAATGCGGATAGCGGGTCATCGGTCGGCTCCGTTTTAATGCAACAAGTTGCATAGATACTAGCTCGCCGACTCCGTTCATGCAACATGTTGCATAAAAGAAGCCACCCGCTTGTACTGTGGCCCCGATATGGCAAGATGCGGTTCATTCCGCGGCCTCCTCCGATCCGACATGTCCTTGCCTCACGCGCTCCTCACCGCTCTCGCCGAACGCCCCGGTTCCGGCTCCGAGCTTGCCGACCGTTTCGATCGCTCGATCGGCTATTTCTGGCAGGCGACGCACCAGCAGATCTATCGCGAGCTGGGCCGTCTCGAGGAAACGGGCTGGATCGAATCGCTGCCCGCCGAATCGGGGCGCGGGCGCAAGCGCGCGTACCGGATCCTGCCGGCCGGCAAGAAGGAGCTGCGGCGCTGGATCGCCGAGCAGGAAGATCCGACGCCGTTGCGCGAAGCGTTGATGGTGCGCCTGCGGGCGGAAGCGGTACTCGGCCCGGCCGGCCTCGAGGACGAAATCAGGCGGCGCATCGCGCTCCACCAGGAGAAGCTCGACCTGTATCTTCAGATCGAGGCGCGCGATTTCCCGGAAGACACCGATTCGCGCACGAAGCGCCTTCAGCATCTGGTCTTGCAGGCCGGCATCGCGAACGAGCGGTTCTGGGTCGAGTTTTCGCAGGATGCGCTCGACACGCTGCGATTGCCGAAGGATTGAACCACTGACGGAGATCCTGGACGCCGGCGCGATCGTCGAGGTCAGCCCGGTGGACGGCGTTCATTTCGCGGCCGATCAGCATCGCGCGCTCGGCCAGCGAGTCGCGGCCTTCCTGCAGCAGGTCGCGTAACGGCAACCCCCGTCGAACCGCAACCGCTCGGCCTGCGCCGAAGCACCGCGCGGAACAGCCGGATCAAGCGTCCGGCAAAATTACCACCTTGCCCTTCACCTGCCGGTTCGCCATCCGCGCGATCGCGTCGGCCGCATCCGTGAGCGACACGCGCTCGGTGATCGCCGGCCGCACCTTGCCGGCCGCGAACCAATCGGCGAGCAGCCGCATGTTCGCGACATGCTGCGCCGGATCGCGGCGCACCGCATCGCCCCAGAACACGCCGAGAATGTCGCGCTCCTTGAGCAGCGCCAGGTTCAGCGCGATCTTCGGAATCTCGCCGGCCGCGAAGCCGACCACGAGGAACCGGCCACGCCACGCAGTCGCGCGCAACGCCGCTTCGCTGTATGCGCCACCCACCGGATCGTAGACGACGTCGGCGCCGCGCCCGCCGGTCAGCTCGTCCACGCGGCGGCGCAGGTCTTCCGTCGCATAGTCGATCGTCTCGTCCGCGCCCGCTGCGCGGCACAGCGCCAGCTTGTCCGCACTCGACGCGGCCGCGATCACGCGCGCGCCGAGCGCCTTCGCGATCTCGATCGCGGCGAGCCCGACGCCGCCCGCCGCGCCCAGCACGAGCAGCGTCTCGCCCTGTTGCAGGCGCGCGCGCTGCTGCAATGCGTGCAGCGACGTGCCATAGGCGAGCACGAGCGCCGCGCCCTGCTCGAACGTCATGCCCGGCGGCAGCGCGGCGATCTGGTGCACATCGGCCACGCACTGTTGCGCGAACCCGCCGTGCCCGGTGAACGCGACCACCGAATCGCCGGGCCGCCACGCGGTCACGCCTTCGCCGACCGCGTCGATCACCCCGGCAAACTCGGCGCCCGGCGAGAACGGCAGCGCCGGCTTCACCTGATACAACCCCTGGACGATCAGCGCGTCGGGGAAATTGAGCGACGCCGCCTTCACCTGAATCCGGACCTGGCCCGCGCCCGGTTCGGGAATCGCCACGTCCTCGATGCGCAAGCCCTCGATCGGGCCGAATGCGGTACACAACAGGGCTTTCATGCTCTTCTCTCTCCTGGCGCGGCGCGGCCGCGCATCGGGTCAGCCTGCGGGACATGCCCACACGGACGGTTTACGACGAGCACGCGAGCGCCGGCAGGATCGGCATCCGCGACATCGTCAGCATTCCGGAATGTCAGCGAGCCACCGTTCAGAACCACGCGTCGCGCATGTCGAGCGTCGTCGTGTCGACGCTCGACAGCAGATCGAGCTGCGCATCCACTTTCGGCAATTCCCAGCGGAAAAAATAACGGGCCGCCGCGCGCTTGCCGTCGTGGAAATCGCCGCCGTATCCATGCGCGGCGAGCGTCACGTCGAGCCACAGCCATGCGACGACGAGATGGCCGAACGCTTCCAGATAGACGCTCGCGTTCGCAAGCCGCGTCTGCGGATCGCCGATCGCGCCCAGCTGTTGCGTGACGTCGCACAGCTGCGCCCAGCGCTGCGCCAGCGCATCGGCCTGCTCGTGCATGCCGGCATCCGGCGCCCGCGCGCGTTCGACGGTCGCGCCGATCCGCGCGTCGAGTGCGCGCAGCGACGCGCCGTCGCCCTGTACAACCTTGCGGCCCAGCAGGTCGAGCGCCTGGATCCCGTGCGTGCCTTCGTGAATCGGATTCAGGCGATTGTCGCGATAGAGCCGCTCGACCGCGTAATCGCGCGTGTAGCCATAGCCGCCGTGCACCTGGATCGCAAGGTCGTTCGCGGCGAGACACCACTGCGACGGCCAGCTTTTCGCGATCGGCGTCAGGATGTCGAGCAGGTGCGCGGCATCGGCGCGCACCTGCGCGTCGTCGTGCGCGCGTGCTTCGTCGACCAGCTTCGCGCAGTACAGGATCAGCGCGAGGCCGCCTTCGACATAGGCCTTCTGTGCGAGCAGCATGCGCCGCACGTCCGGATGTTCGACGATCGGCGCCTGCGGCGCGGCCGCATCCTTGCCGGCCGGCCCGAGCGCACGTCCCTGCGGCCGGTTGCGCGCGTAGTCGAGCGCGTGCAGATAACCCGTGTAGCCGAGCGCCACCGCGCCCGCGCCGACACCGATGCGCGCCTCGTTCATCATGTGGAACATGTAGGCAATGCCGTGGTTCGGCTGACCGACCAGATAGCCGATCGCACCCGCACGCCCTTCCGGACGATGGCGCGTGCCTTCGCCGAAGTTCAGCAGGCAGTTGGTCGTGCCGCGATAGCCCATCTTGTGGTTCAGCCCCGCGAGCACCACGTCGTTGTGCTCGCCCTGCGCACCGCCGCCGGTCCCCGGCAGGTATTTGGGCACGATGAACAGCGAGATGCCGCGCGTGCCGGGCAGCAGCCGGCCGTGTTCGTCGGGAATCTTCGCGAGGACGAGGTGGACGATGTTCTCCGTCAGCTCGTGTTCGCCGCCGGAGATCCACATCTTGTTGCCGGTCAGCCGGTAGCGCGGGCCGAGCGACGAGTCGCCTTCGAAATCCGCGCGCGTCGCGATGTCGGACAGCGACGACCCGGCTTGCGGTTCGGACAGGCACATCGTGCCGAGGAAACGCCCTTCCAGTTCCGGACGCGCGAACGCGTCGATCTGCGCGGGGCTGCCGTGCGCGACGAGCAGGTTCGCATTGGCGACAGTCAGGAACGGATACGCGGCGGTCGCGATGTTCGCGGCCTGGAAGAACAGGAACGATGCGGCTTCGACCAGCTTCGGCAACCGCATGCCGCCGAGCGCTTCGTCATGCCCCGCTGCGATCAGCCCGGCGTCCGCGAACGCTCGCACGGCCGGCCCGACTTCCGGGATCAGCGTCACGCGCTCACCGTCGAAATGCGGTTCCTCGCGATCGCCGCGTGCCGCATGCGGCGCGAACAGGTCTTCGGCAATCCGCTCGCTGGTGTCGAGCACCGCATCGAAGGTCTCGCGGCTGTGCTCCGCGTAGCGCGGCAGCGCGGCCAGCGCTTCGGCGTCGAGCCAGTCGTACAGCAGGAACGCGAGATCGCGCCGAGACATCAACAGGCTCATCGTGCTGCCTCCCGGGGTGCCGGCCTTGTCAGCCGAATGAAGGGTTCCGTGATTGCAAGTGCCGGCACGAATTTAGCACGGTCGTTCGCAAACAACAACGACGAATGCGCTACTCCGCATAACCGGGATTGCGTCGATCGAGCCGGCGCAGCAATCCGGGCCAGACGAGCGCCCCGGCGCCCATTCCGCGCGTCACCGCGGCGATCTGCTGCCCGATGCCGTCGAGGATCGGTTGCGCGATCGGCAACAGCGCCGAGCCGCCGGCCTGCGCGCGGACCTGGATCATGCAGGCCGCTTCGAAGAAGTACATCGCGACGAATGCATCGGCCGGCGTGGCGCCGACGGTCAACAGCCCGTGGTTGCGCAGCATCAGGTTCGTGTTGCTGCCGAGATCGCGCACGAGGCGGGCTTTCTCGCCCTCGTTGAGCGCAATGCCCTCGTAGTCGTGATAGCCGAGCGATGCCAGCACGCCGAGCGACTGCTGCGACAGCGGCAGCAGGCCCGCTTCCTGCGCCGACACGGCAACGCCGTTGACCGAATGCGTATGCATCACGCACAGCGCGTCGTCGCGGGCCGCGTGCACCGCGCCGTGAATGGTGAAGCCGGCCGGATTGATCTCGTACGGTGATTCGGACACCTTGCGTCCGTCGAGATTCACCTTGACCAGCGACGACGCCGTGATCTCGTCGAACATCATTCCATACGGGTTGATCAGGAAATGGTGCTCCGGGCCGGGCACGCGCGCGGAAATGTGGGTGAACACGAGATCGTCCCAGCCGAACAGCGCGGTGAGGCGATAGGCCGCCGCCAGGTTGACTCGCGCATCCCATTCGGCGGGGGACACCGCCTGCTTCACACTGACATCGGATGAGGCCACGTCGACACTCCTTGTTCAGGGATTGATGCGTACCGGGCCGCACGATGCGGACCGGCGTGGGGTGTTTTGCGTCAACCCGCCCGCGGCTTCGCGAGCTGATCGGCGACCGGCAGGCTGCGGATGCGCGTGCCGGTCGCCGCGAAGATCGCGTTGGTCAACGCCGGCGCGACGGGCGGCAGGCCCGGCTCGCCGACGCCGCCGAGCGGCGTCGCAAAATCGTCCGGCGCGACGAGATGCACGCGGATTTCGCGCGGCGCCTCGTTCATTCTCAGTACCTGGAAACCGTTGAAGTTGCCCTGTTCCGGATGGCCGTCCTTGAACGTGATCTCGCCGTGCAACGCGATGCCGAGCCCCATCACCACCGCGCCCTCGAGTTGCGAGCGCACGCGCTCCGGATTGACCTGCGGCCCGCAGTCGATCGCGATGTCGACGCGCGGCACCGAAATCCTGCCGTCCGCGTCGACCTGCACCTCGCACACCGCCGCCGTGTACGACACGAAGCTGCGATGCGCGGCGATCCCGAGCCCGTGCCCCTTCGACAGCTTGCGCCCCCAGCCGGCTTCGCGCGCGACCGTCTCGATCACGCGTCGCAGCCGCCCGGTGTCGATCGGATACAGCGCGGGATCCTCGCCGTAGTTCACGTTCTTCACCGTGATGTGCGGCTCGAAACGCCGCGCGGGCCCGATCAGCTCGAGCAGGAAATCCTTCGGGTCGCGGCCGGCCGCGTGCGCCAGCTCCGACACGAAGCTCTGGATGCCGAACGCATGCGGGATGTTGTAGACCGAGCGGAACCAGCCGATCCGCGTGTGCGCTTGCGCCGCTGGATTCTCGATCCGCACGTTCGGAATCGCGAACGGCAGATCCGCGATTCCTTGCGCGAGCTCGCCCGGCTGCTCGTGCACGACGCCAGCCTTGAAGGTCGACTGGATCGACGGCGCGACCGTGCGATGCTGCCACGCGACCACTTTCCCCGCCGCATCGATCCCGCCGTCGAACGCTTCGAGCGATACCGCGTGGAAGTAGTCGTGCGCGAGGTCGTCCTCGCGCGTGAACGTCAGCTTGACGGGCGCGCCCATCGCCTTCGACAGCAGCGCCGCCTCCACCACGTAGTCGGGCTTCGACTTGCGGCCGAAACCGCCGCCGAGCAGCGTCACGTTGACCGTCACGCGCTCCGTCGGCAGCCCGAGCGCCTTCGCGATCTCGTCGCGCGTGGTCTGCGGCGCCTGCGTGCAGGTCCACACTTCACAGCGGCCGTCGGCCACGCGCGCGACGGCCGCGGGCGGCTCCATCGTCGCGTGTGCGAGATGCGGAATGTAGTACGTCGCGCGCACGCGTTTCGCGGCGCCGGCCAGCGCCGCCGCCGCGTCGCCGTCGTTGCGGATCACGTCGCCCGGCTGCACGGCGGCCGCTTCGAGCGTCTTGCGATACGCGACCGAGTCGTAGTCCGCGTTGGGCCCGCGCTTCCAGTCGATCTTCAACTGCGCGCGCGCCTGGATGGCCGTCCACGTGTCGCGCGCGACGACGGCCACGCCGCCGAGCGGCTGGAATCCGGACGGCAGCGGTGTCGACGCGAGCTGCACGACCTTGACGACGCCCGACAGCTTCCCGGCGGCCGATGCATCGAACGACGCCACCGTGTCGCCGTAGGCGGGCGGGCGCGCGACGACCGCATACAGCATGCCGTCGAGCCGCGTGTCGATCCCGTAGCGCGCGCGGCCGCCGACGATGTCGCGTCCGTCGATCAGTGCCGTTTCGCCCTTGCCGATGTAGCGGAATTCGGCCGGCGCTTTCAGCACCACGGCGGCCGGATCCGGCGCCGGCAGCGCGGCCGCTTTCGCCGCAAGCTCGCCGAAGCCGAGCTTGCGCCCGCTCTTCGTGTCGACGACCTCGTGCACCGTCACCTTGACCTGGCGCACATCGACGCCCCACGCCGCGGCAGCGGCCTGCTCGAGCATCGTGCGCGCGGCCGCGCCCGCGCGGCGCAGCGCGGCGAAGCTCTGGCGCAGGCTGCGCGACCCGTCGGTGTTCTGGTTGCCGTAGCGCGGCTCGTCGCCGACGGCCTGTGCGACCTTCACGCGCGCCCAGTCCGCGCCCAGTTCGTCCGCCACCACGAGCGCGACGCTCGTGCGCACGCCCTGCCCCATCTCCGAGCGGATGCAGGTCACGGTGACGGTGCCGTCCGGTGCGATCGCAACGAACAGGTGCGGATCGTCGCGTAACCCGTGCGGCATCCCCGCGCCGCCATACTGCGGATTCGCGCTGACGGGCGGCTGCACCGGCGCGGCCGCGCGCGCGAGCGACGGCACGCCGAAGGCGAGCAGCAGCCCGCCGGATGCGAAACCGAGCAGCAGCGCGCGACGGCTTTCGTTGTGGACGGAGAGTTCGGGCGCGCTCATGCGGCACCTCCGCGGCGCACGGCCAGCCGGATCGCCGCGCGAATGCGCGTGTAGGTGCCGCAGCGGCAGATGTTGCCGGACATCGCATCGTCGATGTCGGCATCGGTCGGATGGGAATTCGTCTTCAGCAGCGACGCGGCCTGCATGATCTGCCCGGACTGGCAGTAGCCGCATTGCGCGACGTTCAGTTCCTGCCAGGCTTGCTGCAGCGGATGGGTAAGGTCCGTCGACAGCCCCTCGATCGTCGTCACGCGCTTGCCGGTAGCGGCCGCGACGGGCGTGATGCACGACCGGATCGCGACGCCGTCGAGATGCACGGTGCACGCGCCGCACAACGCCATGCCGCAGCCGAACTTGGTGCCGGTGTGGCCGAGGACATCGCGCAGATACCAGAGCAACGGCATGTCGGGATTGCCGTCGAAGTGCTGCTCGCTACCGTTGACGGTCAGCGTGATCATCGTTCACCTCCTGGTCGAGGCGCCCGCGTCGCACCACGAGTGCCGGATGGGGATTCGAGCGGCGCCGGGTGCGTTCGACTGCACCGGCCCAGCGCCGCTGTGTGAACTGCTCCGCCGGGGGAACGGCGGTCAAGATGTTGAGAGCGGATACCTGCTCGCCCGGAGTCTGGCACACGGAATCCGTCGCGCAGGCAACGCGTACCGGTTGGGGCTGTCAGGAAACCGCCCCGGATATCGGCATCGGCGCGCCGGAATCGTATGGAGAATCAACGGCGCTCCAACTTTAACCGATGTGCGGTGGTTTTGCGCCGGCGGCGCATATCGTGAGGATTTCGCGAATCGGAGCCTGTCCGAAGAGCATTCAGCAATGCGCAAACCGTGCGGCGCGCAGACGGGATACCGACGATTTCAACGAACCATGCGTTCGTTTCGGCCGAGTTGACGCAAAAATATGTCGTGTGGCCGCTGTAGTCCGGTCGACATACGAGCCGCCCTGACCGGTGAAATAGTGACTTGTTCGGCAGTGGTTGCCCTGGCCGCGTGCGGGGATTCAAGAGCAAGCTTGCGGTGAATCATTTCATTGGCAGCGCAGGCAAGATCGCAAAAATCAGCGTAACGGGAGATCGGTCCGATCCCGTCAATCTGATGGGGGGTGGCAATGACGCGCGCATCGGGAAGCCGATTTCATCATTCGATCGGGTGGCGCGTTCACGTGTATTTCAGCGCCCTCGGAAGAAGGGACCCTCGTCGGCCGCGTTGTCGAACCGCGCTCGTAAATTGCCTCTCAGCCCGGGGCAAAATCCGGTGAGCAGCTCACGCTGCCCACCCTTGCGCGTGTGCATTCCGCGCGTTTCCGTCTGCGATTTCCGCGATCGATCGAATCCGCGGACGGCGCGTGTCGTTTCCCGTGCGCGAAGTCACGCCCGTCACCTCGTCGCGTGAACGAAACTATGCGCACACGGGCCTTCCTCGAGAATCGGCGGGTTGCCCGGCTTGACGCCCGACCTCCGTCGCCTCGATCCCCGCTCAAGCGATCTCCGGACAACCGGCTCAATCGGCATGCGGCCGCGCAATCGCGCTCACGGCGACCGCAACGCCTGCAACCCCAGCGTCAACGCGTTATACGGCATCTCCGCGGCACCCATCGAGAAACTCGTCGTCTTCGTGGTCGCCCCCGGCGTACGCATCAGCGCGCGGACGATCCGCTCGCTCGCATGACCGTCGCCATACGGATTGCTCGCGCGCGCCATTTCCTCGTACGCGCTCTCGCTGTCGAACAGCCGCGACGCCTCGCACACGATCCGCTCCTGATCGGTGCCGACGAGCCGCGCGGTGCCGGCCTGGATCGCTTCGGGCCGCTCGGTCGTGTCGCGCGTGACGAGCACCGGCTTGCCCAGCGCCGGCCCTTCTTCCTGAATGCCGCCCGAGTCGGTGATGATGAAATGCGCGCGCGACATCAGGAATACGAACGACAGATATTCCTGCGGCTCGATCAGGTAGATGTTCGGCACGCCGCCGAGCCGTGCGCGCGCCGGCTCCCGCACGTTCGGATTCATGTGCAGCGGATAGACGAACTGCGCGTCGTGATAACGATTCGCGAGCGTGCACAGCGCCTCGCAGAAATGCTGGAACGGCTCGCCGAAACTCTCGCGGCGATGGCCGGTGATCAGCACGACGCGCCGCGACGGGTCGAGAAACGGAAACTGTCCGGCGACCTTGTCCGCGAGTGCGGGGGTGCGGTCCAGCATGCGCTTGACCTCGTGCAACGCGTCGATCACGGTATTGCCGGTCAGCACGACCGCCCCGCTCGGCACGCCCTCGCTGAGCAGGTTGTCGCGTGCCTGCCCGGTCGGCGCGAAATGCCATGACGACACCGCATCGGTCACCCGGCGATTCAATTCTTCCGGCCACGGCGACCAGATGTCGCCGCTGCGCAAACCGGCCTCCACGTGCCCGACCGGCAGATAGCGGTAGAACGCCGCGAGACTGACCGCGAGCGTCGTAGTCGTATCGCCGTGCACCAGCACGATGTCCGGACGCAATTCGTCGAAGACCACGCCGATCGCCTGAAGAATGCCGGTCGTCACGTCGGTCAGTGTCTGGCTTTGCCGCATCAGGTTGAGATCGTAGTCGGGCTTGATGTCGAATAACGTCAGCACCTGATCGAGCATTTCCCGGTGCTGCGCGGTCACGCATACCCTGGCGTCGACATTCGCTTGCGCCTTCAACGCGCGCACCAGCGGTGCCATCTTGATGGCCTCCGGCCGAGTCCCGAACACAAGCAAAATCTTTTTCATCGTTGTCCCCGTTTAGCCGCTTCGCGCCGAATGACCCTGCTCGCGGCGCGAAGCATCTATTTCTGGCGGCGCCTCCCGTACTCGCTCGCGGTCGACACGCTATAGTGTCGCGAAGCGAGCGCGGTGCCCTGTCCGCGCGGTCCTCGCCACGCGAATCGTCGTCCTACCGGCGTACTGTTGCACTTGATCAGTTACGTCATGAGTCGTTCCTCGCTGCGTCGAGCGTCACGTCGGTTCGTCACGTCTCTTCCCTTACAGCAATATTCAAACCAGCCGCCCTGCGGCCGGGTCCGGTTCACGCTGCATACACGGCACGCATGCAGCGCGTGACGGAATGTTTCATAACTGCTACGAGCGTCGCATCGCCGTGCGAGCGCGATATGGCCAAATATCAGTTGGCCGCGCGATCCATCCGGCGACGTCGTCCGATGAATGGCGCATTCACGTCGATCGCCTATTGCGCATCGAACCTTACGCATCTTTCGAAGCGCGTTGCGTCGCCTCGATTCGCAACTTTTGTCTGTGCAGCGTGCCGCGCGTAATCGACCACCGGCCCTGTCATCCGCTGAGGATTGACCCGACACGCAGCGTCGCTCACGTCGCACGAATCGACGGGCGGGAAATGTTTCGAATGTGCAACGCAAATCCTGAACGGGGCGGTTACATCGGAGTCCCGGCCCATCTCGTGCGTCCGGCAGCAGGCACCGCGCCGGCTTCCCGGAAGATGTACACGCAACGAATGGCGCGAGACTCTCCAGCCACGCAAAGCCGCGCCGGGAAAGGCGGCACCGGTTCGGCAGACAAATCGCTCGCCGCATGACACGTGCGGGCCGCGACGCCGGTCGCGCGGTCGCGTCGCTTGTATCCAGGCTGATTCTTCGGTGAATCAAAAAGCGCCGCCGCCACTTGGGCCACACACGCGGCCAGCGCCCCGCTCCTTGCTGCGCGAGGCATCGCGGCCGATGGCTCGCGCCTTGCTAGATAACAGACAGGTGCGCCCCGAAGTACTCGCACGACAGCGGACAGACGGGGACGTCAAAGCAACGAAGCCGGGAGGCGACGCGATACATCCGCCTGGGGCGAAAGACAACCGCCCCAGCGCGACGAATGCGTCGCCGCTTCCCGTTGACATCCGCGCGATCCGCGAACCGCCTTCAGGCTCTCATGTGAAGAACCGGCTCGTGTGCGCGAATATCGGCACCAGCCTCGCGTTCACCGGCGCCAACGTGAACCGAGCCACAACGTCGACACGCTCGCCGGGCGCGACGCGGCCAACGCCGCGACCGGCGACGATTGCACAGGACGACCGCGCAGGAGCCCACGATCATGACCCGGCCCGCGCTTTTCCCGGTCGCACGCTCGCGCGTGGCGGCCATCTTCGCGCTGTGCCGCCTGTGGCACGTTGCCTGCTGCGTCGCCGCGTGCGGCTTCACGCTGCACGCGAGCGCGGCCGAACTCCGGCTCAACGGGATGTACCAACGCCCCGACGGGGCGATCACCGTACGCCTGCACGGCGCCGGCATCGATCCTTATCTCGCGGCGAAGGCGCTGCTTGCCGCCGCCGACGCGCAACTCGACGCCCATCGGGCGGCACTCGCGTGGATCGCATGGTTGTTGCCGCGTCAGCGCCAGGATGGCGGCTTCGATCGCTACTGCGTGAAGAACGGCCGGTACAGCGCATGTGCCGAAGCGGACTCCGACGACGCGATGACGGCGACCTGGATCGAACTGCTCGCCCGCTTCGCGCCACCCGACGGCTTGCCCGCCGCATGGAAACTCAGCCTGAACCGCGCGGGCGTGCATCTGGACACGCTGCTCGACAAGCCCGCCGGCGTCTATCAGATCTCGTCGTCCCAGCACGTCGCGTTGCTGATGGACAACGTCGACGTACACAGCGCGTTCCAGGCGCTCGCGGCGTACTACGTCCGGCGCGCCGACTACACGCACGCGGGCCCTTGGAGCGAGCGCGCCGACCGGCTCGCGTCGGCAATCCTGAAGGTGTTCTGGCGCGGCACGCAATCCGGGTTTCGCGCCAGCACGCAGCAGGTCAGCGATACGAGTTTTTATCCGGCGAAGATCGCCCAGATCGTCCCGCTCCTGTCCGGCATTCAGGTACCCGAACAATCCGGCGAGACGATCTATGCGCAGTGGATGCAGAAATACGGCAAGACCTGGCGGCAACTCGCCGACAGTGATTATCCGTGGAGCCTGATTGCGCTGGTTGCGTCCAGGATGAACGACTGGACCACGCTCGCCTGCTGGCAGGTGCGATCCGGTCCGTACCGGCACCGCGCACACTGGAACGTATTGGAGGAGTCGCTTTATCTGGCATTCGAAAGCCGGATGGGCGCCCCCGTCGCGCCCGCTCGATGCGGATTCAAGACGGCGGCGGCAACAGCAACGGCAACCGCATCGCGCTGACCCAACGGCGCGCGGTCCATGATCGTCACAAGGAAAGGAGACCTGCCATGTGTGGCATCGTCGGCGCAGTCGCGCAACGGGACATCGTCCCGATTCTGATTGAAGGTTTGCGCCGCCTCGAGTATCGCGGCTACGATTCATGCGGGGTGGCGACGGTCGTCGACGGCCACGCGCGCCGCGAGCGCAGCATGTTGCGCGTCGCCGACCTCGACGCGCATGTGCGCACCGTCGGCCTGACCGGCAGCACCGGCATCGCACACACGCGCTGGGCAACGCACGGTGCGCCGGCAACCTGCAACGCGCATCCGATCTTCTCGCGCGACGAAATCGCGCTCGTGCACAACGGCATCATCGAGAACCACGAAACGTTGCGCAAGCAACTTTCAGACGCGCACTACGAATTCGACGGCCAGACCGACACCGAAGTCGTCGCGCACCTGATCCACAGCAAGTATCACGGCGACCTGCTCGCCGCCGTGCGCGCCGCGACCTCGCAGCTTCACGGCGCGTACGCGATCGCGGTGTTCAGCACGCACGAGCCGCAGCGGCTGATCGGCGCGCGGGTCGGCTCGCCGCTCATCGTCGGCGTGAAGGACGGCGAATGCTTTCTCGCGTCCGACGCGCTTGCGCTCGCCGGCATCACCGACCGTTTCATCTTTCTCGAGGAAGGCGACATCGTCGAGTTGACGCCAGGCGGCGTGCGGGTGCTCGATCGCAGCGGCGCACCGGTCGAGCGCGCGGTGCAAACCATTTCCTCCGCGCAGGACGTGGTCGAACTCGGGCCGTACCGGCATTTCATGCAGAAGGAAATTTTCGAGCAACCGCGGGCCGTGGCCGCGACCATCCCGGACGCGGGGCTGTTCGATCCGGCCGTATTCGGCCCGGACGCCGCGCGGGCGTTCGAGCAGATCGACAACGTGCTGATTCTCGCGTGCGGCACGAGTCATTATTCCGGCCTGACCGCGCGCCGCTGGCTCGAAACGATCGCGCGCGTGCCCGCGCAGGTCGAGATCGCAAGCGAATACCGTTACAGCGACGCGCTCGCGCTGCCGAACACGCTGGTGGTGAGCGTGTCGCAATCCGGCGAGACCGCCGACACGCTCGCCGCGCTCAAGTATGCGCAGGCACTCGGTCATATCGACACGCTCGCGATCTGCAACGTGCCGACCAGCGCGATGATGCGCCAGACCGGCCTGCGCTTCCTGACGCGGGCCGGCCCGGAAATCGGTGTCGCGTCGACCAAGGCGTTCACGACGCAGCTCGTCGCGCTGTTCATTCTCGCCGTCACGCTCGGGCGGCTGCGCGGCTATGTCGACGACGCGCAACTCGCGCGCTACACAATGCAACTGCGGCGGCTGCCCGACGCGCTCGACGACGTGCTCGGGCTGGAACCGCAGATCGAGCGCTGGGCGGCGGAATTCTCGCGGCGCGAGAATGCGCTGTTTCTCGGGCGCGGGCTGCACTACCCGATCGCGCTCGAGGGCGCGCTGAAGCTGAAGGAGATTTCGTATATCCACGCGGAAGCGTATCCCGCGGGCGAGCTGAAGCACGGGCCGCTGGCGCTCGTGACCGATACCATGCCCGTCGCGACGATCGCGCCGAACGACGCGCTGCTCGAAAAGCTCAAGTCGAACATGCAGGAGGTGCGGGCCCGTGGCGGGCAGCTTTACGTGTTCGCCGACGCCGATACGCGAATCGGCAACAGCGAAGGCGTGTCGGTGCTGCGGATGCCGGATTACTACGGGCTGTTGTCGCCGATTCTGCACGTCGTGCCGTTGCAGCTGCTCGCGTATCACGCAGCGTGTTTACGCGGCACGGATATCGACAAGCCGAGGAATCTGGCGAAATCGGTGACGGTCGAGTGATGGGGTTGTGTGGATCGATCAGATGTGTTGCGCTGAGGGAGTGATCGTACGCGATCGAGACCCTGAGTTTCGACCCGCAGACGACAAGGGACGCGAGGCAGCAAGAACCTGTCCGCATTTTTGTGGGCGACGCGGTTGAACAGCACGTTATCCGCGCGCCTGCGTGAATCGCTCACCGAACAGGATAGCAAACTGTTTCATCGCTGATTTCCAGTCGAAAGCGGCCCGCACGGTATTGGCGAGCACATTGCGCAGCGCCCGCCAGAGCAACTTGATCGCTGCCTCGTCGTTCGGGAAGTGACCACGGGTCGTGATGATCTTGCGCAGTTGCATGTTCGGACTGTCAATGGCGTTCGTCGTGTACCCAACCCGTCGAATCTCCGGCGGAAACACGAAGAACGGCATGACGTGCTCCCTTGCGCGTTGCCACGATTGCACGATGGTCGGATATTTCTTGCCCCACGGACCATCAGCGAAGTCCTGTAGCGCCGCGGCCATCACCTCGTCGGTGACCGAGCTGATGAAATCGGGAAATACCAGCGGGACCGATTCGACCGGCCGGTTCGCCGTCGCGTCCATCAATCAGTTGACGCCGTCGACATCCAATCACCAAACCGCGATTCGCGTCGCCATTCGGCACCGGTTCTGATCCGCTGCGACCCCTTCGACTCATGTGTCGAAGCGTCGCGCTGAAGCGAGCATCATCGAAAGGGTGTCACTTATCGGCCGCATACGAAGCAAAAACCTTCTTTAGGTGTGCAACGAATGCTTTGACGTTCGGGCTGCCCCGACGGCTCTCCGGCCACAGAGCAGTGATAGTGGAGCGCGGTTCAATGAACTCGGTGAGGAGCGGCACGAGCTCCCCGCGCTTGACGTAGGACGCGGCGACATAGGTGGGTGTAATTCCAACGCCTCCACCGGCGACCATCACTGCGGTGACGGCATCGCTGGTATCGACAACGATGCCGGCGTCCGGTATCAGGTTGAGCGATCTTTCACCGGTGACAAAAGTCCAGCGGAAGAGCTGTCCTGAACTCTGAAAGCGGAAATTTACACAATCGTGATCCACGAGGTCTTCGGGGTGTTTGGGGACACCGCGCTTGGCCAGATAGTCCGGGGACGCATAGGCTCCGATACGGTGAGGGGAAAGCTCGCGCGAGATCAAACGAGAACCGGTGAGATCTCCTACGCGAACGGCCACATCAACCCCTTCACCGACGAGATCGACGAAATGGTCGCCCAGGCGGAGGTCTATGGACACCTTTGGAAAGCGCTCTCGAAACGCCGGTAGCGCAGGAGCGATCAGATGGATCCCAATCGGGAGCGGCGCAGTCACTTTCAGGACGCCGGCGGGCTCAGATCGTGCCGAGACCGCCGCCTGTTCGATCGCCTCCATTTCCGAAAGCAGGCGCAACGTGCGTTCATGCAAGTCGCGACCCTCCTGGGTCAGGGTCAATGATCGAGTGGTCCGGTTGAACAGTTTGAGCTCGAAGTGCTGCTCCAGACGCTGGATACTCTTGCTCACGGCGGAAGGTGTTACGCCCAGCGCTCGCGCGGCGGCCGAATAGCTCCCCAACGAGGCCGCACGGCTGAATGCAATAAGACCGGTAAGGCGGTCCAGGCTAATTTGTTCCATGGTGGAAAGACTAAAGAGAGTTGGGCGCTGATTATCAATATCTATTTGCAAGTATAGAGTGCTGTCCACGACGCCGCATTGGGTTGCGTCAGCCGACAGGACTTACTTTCATGACCACCGATTTCGCCGCCCATTCACTCGAGAATCAGTCCGTCCTCATCATCGGCGGAACCTCCGGCATTGGCCTTGCGGCCGCCAAGCAAGCCAAGGCTGCCGGGGCTAACGTCACCGTGATCGGCTTCAACGCGGAGGGCGCTGAGCGAGTCGCCACCGAGAATGGCTTTGCCGGTTGGCGGGGCGCCGACGTGACCAAGCCGGAAACCATCACCTCGGCGCTGGCCGACATCGCGCACGTCGACCATCTCGTTCTCCTCGCAGGGACCTTCGTGGCAGGCAAGGTGCTGGAAGCGGATGTCGACTATCTACGTCGGGCGTTCGAGGAGCGCGTCTGGGCAGCCGTCCACACGTTGCGCGCGCTGGGCGACCGCCTGGCCGCCGATGGCTCCGTCACCTTCATTTCCGGCGTGCTGGCCGACCGACCCAATGCCTACGGCACCGCCATTCTTGCGTCGGCGTCCGCCGCGATGGAAGCCCTGGCCAGGGGTTTGGTGCTGGAACTTGCGCCTCGCCGCGTCAACACCGTCTCGCCCGGCACCACTGACACGCCGCTGCTTGCTCGCACGCTCGGCGAGCCGTGCGGATACTTCAAGATGAAGAAGGCACGAGACGAAGCCCGCGAAGCCGCCTTGCGTGCGCGTAACGCAGCAGTGCGCACCCTTGAAGCGAAGGGCTACACGTACGTGGACGGTGCGGAGTATTGGACAGCACCGCAGCCTGATCAGAGTGCTTACGATGTGCTCATTGAGCGGGGTAAGCAGGCCGAGGCCGAAGTATTCCGTCTCAACGCAATTATCAACACGCCGCACAACGACGACTTCTACAAGGGCGTATCGATTGAAGAGGAATACCAGCGTCAGCTTCACGGCGTCGACGCAACCGATGCGCGCTTTGACTGGGCGCAATACCTCTGGGTGACCGGCTATCTGCTCAACAAGGCTCTCGCAGCTTGCAAGACTGGCGAAGGTGACGGCGAAAAAGCCAAGCATCATCTGATTACGTCCGCTGCACTCATCAAGAACTGGCACAACGTTCTCACCGGGAAGCCGGCGGCCAGTGTTCATGAGAATAGCGGGCGAGAAATTGCGTTGCGCCTGGCAGGAGACGCGCCATGACCGTCTACGTCGACGACATGTATCTGTACGCGATCGGTGAGTTCAAAACGAAGAGCGGACGCGTCTACAAGATGTCGCATTTGATCGCGGATACCTCCGACGAGCTGCTCGCGATGGTCCGAACGATCGGCGTGAACCCGAATGACATCCAGCACCGAGGAACGCGCGACGAGCATTTTGACATCGCGAAGAGCAAGCGCGCCGCAGCGATCGCCGCCGGCGCGATTCCGATCACTTTTCGCGAGTGCGGCGCGATGAACAAGCGGCGGAAGGTCACTGGCTCTCTCGGCTCGCCGTCCGATGCGGTCGAATGGCTCGAGCGATTCGTTGCAGACCGACATGCTGCGCGCGAGGCGGCGAAGCCGGCTGTAGGGGAACTATCGTGAACGACGAATTCTATCTGCAGGACAGCCGCTCATTCGTCGGCAACGACGTGTTGTGGTGGGCGCAAAACGGAAACGGCTACACGACCGATCTGCGCAAAGCACACGTGTACACGCAAGAGGCAGCGCAGGCGCGCCACAACGCGCGCGAGACCGACATCCCGTGGCCGAAGGAATACATCGACGCGAAGTGGCGACCGGCCGTCGACGTGCAGCACATCAAGCGCGACGAGGCGCTCGCCGGTACCGGAATCATGCTGGCCAAGCCATCGAAGGCGCGAGCCTACCAGGTGAACTGCGTCGGGTGCGGCCGATTCCTGCGAGACGCTGACCGTTACTCACTCGACTGCCCGCATTGCGGCGCGGATAACCGACCATGAAAGAACGACCGATCCTTTTCAGCGGCACGATGGTGCGTGCCATCCTAGAAGGCCGTAAAACGCAGACGCGCCGCGTCGTGACCGTGCGCGGCGAGCAGCCACCTGCATGGGCGACATTCGCATCCGAGGGGCATTCGCCCACCTACACCAAGTGGTCGAAGCCGACCGGGTTGTTCTACTGGTCAGAATCCGATGATGCTCCGACGAAGGAGCTGCGCAGATGGCCTATTCTCCCGCCATCGCATGCTATGGCTGGCGATCACTACTGGACGCCATGCCCGCACGGGAAACCTGGTGATCGTCTATGGGTGCGCGAGACGCATGCCCAAGTTTTCGAGGTTGACATTCCCTCAGGTCGGCCCACCGGGCCGACTGGCACGGCCGGATCGCCAGCGCGCCCCGATTGGAAATCTCGTTACGTTTATTGCGCGGACGGCCCGATGCCGAATGTGCAGTGGCACCATATAGGCGATAGCCAGCCGGTCCGATGGACGCCCAGCATCCATATGCCACGCAGAGCGTCGCGTATCACGCTCGAGATCACCGGCGTGCGCGTCGAGCGGATGCAGAGCATCAGCGAGGCTGATGCGATTGCTGAAGGCGCTGTCTATACGGACTTCGGAATCGAGCCACCGAAAGGTTCGCTCAGTCTCGATGGCGGCCGCACCTTCCATCCAGTCGTGCGCAGCACGCAGCGCAACGGTTGGCATATGGGCGATGCGACGAGCCACAAGAGGTGTATGGGGTCGGCCAAATACGCTTTCGCGAACCTGATCAACCGGCTGCATGGCGGCGAGAACTGGAACCTGAAAGGGCCCGGCTTGTGGGAGGCAAACCCTTGGGTGTGGGTCATCGAATTCCGGAGGGTCGAACAGTGAGCGAACAAGGAGAAACCGCCCTCACCCTTCAGCAAGTCGCTGAGCGCATGCAACTCTCGTACAGCACGATTTTTGCGATGCGGAAGCAAATCGGTTTCCGGTTGCCGGGCTCTCGAGTCTGGCGCGTGTGGCCGTCTCGACTTGCCGACCTCTCAGAAAAGCGCAACAATCTGACCCGGCTGTCGTTGCGGGTCGGCGAGGAAGATAAATGTCAATCCGCAAAGATAAAAAATCCGGCATCTGGCATCTCGACGTCAGCGCGCCAGGCGGTGAAAGAATTAGACGATCTACTGAAACAACTGAAAGGCGGGCTGCGCAGGAATACCACGACCGGCTAAAGGCGGAACTCTGGCGTCAGGAAAAACTTGGAGAGGCGCCTCCAAAGCTGTTCGAGGAAGCGATCGTCCGGTTTCTCCTTCTCTGCCAGGGACAGAGGGACTTGGCGGGAAAGATCCGACATACTGAGTATTGGCGTGATCAGTTTGCCGGCAGGGCCGTACGATCGCTGACAGCCGACGACATATTCAATGCGATCCCTACGCATCGGATTGTCGACGGGAAACCGGCGAAGGCGCTTGCGCCAGGGACGCGCAATCGATACGTCAACACGATCCGGCGCTTGCTGAATCTGTGCCTTGAATGGGGATGGATCGACCGCGTGCCGAAGCTCCAGCGGTTCGAGGAGCCCGATGTGCGGGTGCGCTGGGAGTCGCCGGCGGTCATCATTTCGATGATCAACGCGTTGCGCTTGCCATGGATGCGTGACGCGGCGATTGTGGCCGTGGCGACTGGGATGCGTGAATCGGAGCTGTTTGGTATGCGTGTCTCGCAGCTTGATCTCGAGCAATGCAATGCGTGGATCACGCATGAGGGCGCGAAATCGAAGCGCGCACGATCGGTGCCGCTGAATGAGGACGCAATGAGCGTTCTCGCACGGCGGGCCCAGGCGGCGACGGATCTCATTTTTACGCGCGGGTACACGCGCGGGAATGGGCCGGCGAAGCTGATCGGGCAGATCGACAAGCGAGATTTCGCGCGGGCGTGCAAGACGGCCGGTATGGTGGATTTCAACTGGCACGATCTGCGTCACACCTGGGCAAGCTGGCATGTGCAGCGTGGGACACCGCTGATGGTGTTGAAGGAGCTGGGCGGTTGGGAGACGGTCGCCATGGTACAGAAGTACGCGCACCTCGCGCCGAGCCATCTGGCGCAGCACGCCGGCAACGTCAAGTTTCTGTCAATGTCGGCGGAACGACAACCAAAAGTGGCGCTGACAGAAACGGCGCAAAGCCTTGCTGCATAAGTGTTTTGACTGGCCCGCCCTACACGATTCGAACGTGTGACCTACGGCTTAGAAGGCCGTTGCTCTATCCAACTGAGCTAAGGGCGGTCGAGGAGAAAAGACACGACCCTGCACGGACCGCATTTGACACAAGGCTACGAGCGACAGCAAAACCACCGAACTCGAGGCCCCGAAACAAAACGGGCCCGGCATGGAGCCGAGCCCGAAATTATACCCGATCATCGCGTCACATCACGCGAGAGCGGCCGCCGCGGCCTCAAACCGGTTGCGGATGCAGCATGAACCAGCCGAGGCAGCACACGCCGGCGATCACGCAATACACGCCGAACGACGCAAGCCGGCCGCGCCCTTCGAAATAGCGCATCAGGAACCGCACGCTCAGGTACGCGGCAATCGCCGTCAGCACGCCGCCGAGCAGCGCATCGGCGAGCTGGTCGCGCGCGTGGAACAGCTTCGGCAGTTCGAGCACGCCCGCCGCGAAGATGATCGGCGTGCCGAGCAGGAACGAGAATTCCGCCGCCTTCTCCGCCGTCAGCCCCGCCGCATTGCCGGCGATCATCGTCAGCCCGCTGCGCGAGAAGCCCGGAATCAGCGCGCCGATCTGCGCGAGGCCCACGAAGAACGCCTGCTTGAACGTCATCTTCTCGGGCGGCTGATGCGCGCGGCTGCGCTGGATGCGATCGCCGAGCCACAGCAGCACGCCGTTCACGATCAGCGCAATCGCGACGATCCGCAGGTCATGAAACACGCGTTCGATGCGCTTCTCGAGCAGCAGCCCGACGATGCCGGTCGGGATCGTGCCGATGATGAGCGCCCACATCAGGTGCCCGTCGTCATTCTTGCGGCCGCCGAGCTGCGCGAAGAAGCCGCCGATCAGCGCGACCCAGCGCGCGCGGAAGTACCACAGCAGCGCCAGCGCGGTGCCAAGGTGCAGCGCGACGAGGAACGGCAGCAGTTGCGGCGCGTGCTTGTCGATGTGCATGCCGAACAGCGCCGGCACGAGCAGCGTATGGCCAAGGCTGCTGACGGGGAAGAGTTCGGTGACGCCCTGCAGGACGCTCAGGAATACCAGAAACCAGAGACTCACGCGTCGGTCCTTTTAGTGAAAATTAAGCGGGAAGAAAAGCGGACGACGCGATGCGCGTCCGAAAAAAACGCGCCCTGATTATGCCGAGCCCGGATTACCGCGCCAAGGCATTTGGCCGGATATTGCGGTAATGCACACAAACACTTGCAACTTGTAAGCATGCAGAAAGCAAAAAGCCCGCCATTTGCATGGCGGGCTTTTCGACTTCGGCAGGAATTGCCGTCAGCGGCCGAGCTGATAGAAAAATAATACCGTGCTGCCGGTGAACATGCCGAACAGTGCGAGACCCATTGCCATTGCCAGATCCATGGCCCCCTCCACGAAGTGTCATGACCCGGCAACATCACCGGTTTAGAGGCATTATCCAGACCGTTGACAGTCTTAAAAACTCGCAATTTCCCCAGAAGGGTTTTCCCCAACCGGCCGCGGCCCGATAATGGAGCGCGCCGTGCCCCGTCCACCCGCCCAACCCGATTCGCCATGCCGATCTTCCAGCAACACGACATTCACGAACTTCACGCCGGCCCGTCGCTCGTCCGGGTCGCCCCGCAATTCGGCGGCCGCCTGCTGTCATGGGACGTCGACGGCGAACCGGTCATTTTCTGGCCGGAAACGGCCGACTGGAGCAACCTCGCGCGCGTGCGCGGCGGCAACCCGCTGCTGTTCCCGTTCCTCGGCCGCCACCGCGTCGACGGCGAACTCGGCCGCTGGCGCGACGCCGCCGGCGTGGTCCGCGACCTGCCGATGCACGGCTTCGCGCGCGACCTGCCGTTCGCCGCGCAACCGTCGGCCGATGGCGCCGCGCTGTCGATGACGCTCGACGCGACCGATGCGCTGCACGCGAGCTACCCGTTCGATTTCCGGTTCGAAACGACCTATCGGCTGGTCGACACGCACACGCTCGAAGTCGCGCTCACGACGATCAATCGCGGCGACACGCCGCTGCCCTACTACGCCGGCCACCACTTCTATTTCGCGTTGCCGCACGGCGAGCGCGCCGCCACCACGCTCGAGCTGCCGCCCACGCATCGTTGCGCGCAGCGCGCGGACGGTTCGATCAGCACGCCCGAACCCGGCGAAGCCCGTTACCGCCTCGACAATCCGGACATCCTCGACCGCTTCCACTGCCTCGACGGCGGGCCGTCCGCGCCGGTGCGCATCGTGATGCCCGGCCGCCGCCGCACGATCGAGATCGCGCTCGACGTGCCGGGCTCGATTCCGTGGTACGCGGTCACAACCTGGACCGAAAAGCCGGAGTCGGACTTCTATTGCGTCGAGCCGTGGCTCGGCCTGCCGGATGCGATCCACAACGGCCTCGGGCTGCGCATGCTCGCGCCGGGCGCGACCGAAACGGCCACGCTGCGGATTCGCGTCCTCCCGCTCGCCGGCTGATACGCGGCACGCCGAACCGGCGCGCGACGGCGCCGGCAACGGCCCAAACTGCGGTGTGCGGGTCGAACCCGTTAAAATCGGACGTTTTGTGTTGCCTGCCGCGTCACGAGCGGCAGGGTTTGCGAGGTTCAATGTTCGGAACAACAACGAAGCGACTCTTTGCAGCCGCCTGCGCCGCCCTGCTCGTCGCGTGCGGCTCCGCGCCCGTCGGCCCCGGGTTCTACCGCGTCGAGCGTGGCGACACGCTCTACAAGATCGCGCGCGACAACCGCACGTCGGTACAAAACATCGTGCGCTGGAACCAGATGACCAACCCCGACGCGATCGAAGTCGGCCAGGTGCTGCGCGTCGCGCCGACGCCCGGCACGGCAACCGCATCGACGCCGTCGACCACCGGCACCGGCAGTGCGGGCCGCGCGCGCCCCGCGCCTTCCGCACCGGTCGAATCGGCAGTCAAGCCGGCCACGAGCATCGCGCTGATCTGGCCGGCAGCCGGCAACGTGGTTCGTACGTTCGACGGCTCGAAATCGAAGGGCATCGACATCGCAAACTCGCCGGGCACGCCGGTGGTTGCGGCTGCGCCGGGCGTCGTGGTCTATGCGGGCAACGGGTTGCGCGGCTACGGCAACCTGATCATCCTCAAGCACAACGCCGACTACCTGACCGCCTACGCGCACAACCGCGCACTGCTGGTGAAGGAAGGCCAGTCGGTCACGCAGGGGCAGTCGATCGCCGAGATGGGCAACAGCGACAGCGATCGTATCGCGCTGCATTTCGAATTGCGCTACGGCGGCCGGTCGATCGACCCGTCACGCTACCTGCCGGCGCGCTGAGCGCCCGACAGTCGACACGCGATGCCAGCACGCATCGCGTGCCGTCGCGGCGAAAATCGGGAAAAGTCGAGTCAGCGCTTGCGCAGACGTCCGGTGAAACGGCCGGACAACGGATCGACGTGACGAGCAAACGCTACCAGCACGCCGATTCCGATCAGGCTGAACCCCGCAGCTATCAGAAGCAAATCCATGGTCACATCACTGTTTTGTCGTGATCTTATGCGTCATTGTGGAATCGTGCACTGAGCCGTGGCTATTGGACGAGTCCGAATAATCCCTATCATCAGATGCCATTGTGGATTCGTCTACGTGAAACCCTGATGTAATCCGATCGCCCGACACCTGCTCGCCACCCAGGAGACAACGCGATGCTGCCCGCCGCCGACCGCTACGACGACCTGCTCTCCCGCTTCGCGTGGGACGTTCCGGCGCGCTACAACATCGGCGTGGACGTTTGCGACAAATGGGCCGACGGCAGCGGACGCCTCGCGCTGATCCACGAAACAGCGCAAGGCGACGTTTTCCGCATCACGTTCGACGACCTGAAGAATGCTTCTAACCGGCTCGCGAACAGCTTTGCGCGTGCCGGCCTGCGACGCGGCGACCGGATCGGCATCTTTCTCGCGCAGGGCCCCGAAACGGCCGTGGCGCACCTTGCCGCGTACAAGCTCGGCGCGATCGCGGTGCCGCTCTTCACGCTGTTCGGCGTCGATGCGCTCGAATTCCGGCTGGCGAACAGCGAGGCGGCTGCGCTCGTCACGGACGCGGCCGGCTACGCGAAAATCGCGCCGCTGAGCGCGCAATTGCCGGCACTGCATACCGTCTACTGCATTGGCGACGATGCGCCCGACGTGCCGGGCGTGCTGCGCTACGATGCGGCGCTCGCCGCCGAAACACCGGACTTCGTACCGGCCGATACGGCCGCCGACGATCCGGCGGTAATCATCTACACGTCCGGCACGACAGGCAAACCGAAAGGCGCGCTGCACGCCCATCGCGTGCTGCTGGGCCATCTGCCGGGCGTCGAGATGTCGCAGCAATGCTTCCCGCGCGACGCACGACTGTTCTGGACGCCCGCCGACTGGGCATGGATCGGCGGCCTGCTCGACGTGCTGTTGCCGTCATGGCACCACGGCGTGCCCGTGCTCGCCCGCCGCTTCGAGAAGTTCGACGGCGACGCGGCGTTCGCGCTGATGGCACGGCACGGCGTCACCCACGCGTTCCTGCCGCCCACCGCGCTGAAGCTGATGCGCGCCGTCCCGGCACCGCGCGAACGCTACGCGCTGTCGCTGCAATCGGTCGCGAGCGGCGGCGAATCGCTCGGCACCGAGCTGACGGCCTGGGGACGCGACGCGCTCGGCGTGACGATCAACGAGTTCTACGGGCAAACCGAGTGCAACATGGTGCTGTCGTCGTGCGCGGCGCTGTTCGACGCGCAGCCGGGCGCGATCGGCAAGGCGGTGCCCGGTCATGCGGTCGCGATCGTCGACGCGGACGGCACGCCGCTGCCGCCAGGCGTCGAAGGACGCATCGCGGTGCGCCGCCCCGACCCGGTGATGTTCATCGAATACTGGCGCAACCCCGACGCGACGCGCGACAAGTTCGCGGGCGACTACCTGCTCACCGGCGATACGGGCACGATCGACGCCGACGGCTTCGTGCGCTTCGTCGGCCGCGACGACGACGTGATCACGAGCGCCGGCTACCGGATCGGCCCGGGCCCGATCGAGGACTGCCTGCTCACGCATCCGGCAGTGCGGATGGCGGCCGTCGTCGGCGTGCCCGACGCGACGCGCACCGAGATCGTCAAGGCGTTCGTCGTGCTGAACCCCGGCCACGTCGGCGACGAGTCGCTCGTCCGCGCGCTGCAGGCGCACGTACGCACGCGGCTCGCCGCGCACGAGTATCCGCGCGCGATCGCGTTCGTCGACAGCCTGCCGATGACCGCGACCGGCAAGATCGTGCGCCGCGCGCTGCGCGACGCGTGAGCTGCACGCCGCCCGCTCGGCCCGCCCGGCCGGATGGTTTATAGTGGCGCCACGCAGTCTTTCCAAGAAACCGATGTCCTCTGAACACCACTCCGCCGCGGGCGCGTCGCACAGCCCGCTCTACACCAAACTCCTCGGCGAGACCGCCAAGATCGACTGGTGCGATCTCGAACGCTTCTTTGCGCAGGGCAAGCTGCTGTCCGTCGCGCGCGACCTCGATCTCGTCAGCGTCGCGGAAGCGGTCGCCGGCGACGATGCCGAACAGGTCACGCGCTGGCTGTCGGCCGGCCTCGTCGCACGCATGCCGGCCGAGACCGCCGCCGACTACGCGGCGCGCAATCCGGAGCTGTGGGCAGTCGTCGTATCGCCGTGGGTCTGCGTGCAGGAACGCGCCTGACGCGTCCGCCATGTCCGAATCCGCGTTACCGCACGGGGCCGGCACCGGCTCGGCCACCCATTCGGCCATCATCACGCACCGGCGCGTCCTCGCGCTCGCCTTCCCGATCGTCCTTGCGAACCTGACCCAGCCGATCCTCGGCGCCGTCGACACAGCCGTCGCCGGCCACCTCGACGGCGCGCAGTATCTCGGCGGCGTCGCGCTCGGCGGGTTGTTCTTCAATTTCGTGTTCTGGGGTTTCGGCTTCCTGCGGATGGGGACAACCGGCCTCGTCGCGCAGGCGCACGGCGCCGGCGACGCCGCCGGGATCCGCCTGAACCTGCTGCGCGCGCTGATCGTCGCATTCGCGCTCGGCGCCGCGGTGCTTGCGCTGCAGGTGCCGCTGCTGTCGTTCGCGCAGGCCGCGCTCGGCGGCAGCGATGCCGTCCGCGCGACGGCGCTCGCGTACAGCCACGCGCGGATCTGGAGCGCACCGTTCGCGCTCGCGAATTACGTCGTGCTCGGCTACCTGCTCGGCGTGCAGCGCGTCCGGCTTGCACTCGTCGCGCAGGTGTTTATCAATGCGGTGAACATCGGCGCCGTGCTGCTCTACGTGTATGGCTTCGGCTGGGGCATCGCCGGCATCGGCGCCGCGACCGCCACGGCAGACGCATGCGGCTTCGCGCTCGGCGCGTGGATGCTGTGGCGGCTGAGGCCGCGCGGCCTCGCGCCGATCGTCGCGCGCGCGCTCGCCGACCGCGTCGCGCTCAAGCGGCTGATCGTGCTCAATCGGGACATCTTCCTGCGCACGCTGTGCCTGCTCGGCGCATTCGGCTGGTTCGCACACCTCGGCGCGAAACAGGGCGATGCGACACTCGCGGCGAACGCGCTGCTGCTGAATTTCCAGACCTTCATGGCGTACGGCCTCGACGGCTTCGCGCACGCGGCCGAGGCGCTCGTCGGCGCGGCGGCCGGCGCACGCGATCGCCGCGCATTCCGGCAGGCCGTGCGCGTCACGCTGTTGTGGTCGGCGCTCGGCGCGCTGCTGTTCACGCTCGTTTACTGGGCGGCCGGCGGCTGGATCGTTGCGCGCCTGACCGACCAGGCCGAGATCCGCGAAGTCGCGCTGCGCTACCTGCCGTGGGCCGCCATTTCGCCGATCGTGTCGGTCTGGGGCTTCCTGCTCGACGGCGTATTCATCGGCGCCACGCAAACGCAATCGCTGATGCGCGCGATGGTCGTATCGTTCTCGATCTTCATCGTGGCCACGCTCGCCGCCGTCGGCATGTTCGGCAATCACGGGCTCTGGTTCGCGCTGCTGCTGTTCATGGCCGCGCGCGGCGCGACGCTTGCGCGCTACCTGCCGGGACTGTTGCGGCGCATTGGCGCCGACGCGCACGCCGCACCCGCGGCCCGCGCCTGACGGCTGGCCGGGCCGGCCGTTACTGCGTGGGCTTCGGCGCCGGTGCGTCGAGCATCGACGGCGGCGTCATGTCGGTCGGCACGCCACGATAGTCGGCCGGATCTTCCGGCGGGTGGCCGCGGCGCGCCTGGCGAGGATCGCTGGTGCAGGCGGCAAGGAGGGATGCGGCCAGCACGGCCAGCATGAAACGGGTCATCGGGTAGGGCTCCGGAAAACGGCGCGCCCATCGCGCGCCGGGACCGCGCCGAGTCTAGCGGAAATCCGGTTTCAGGGTCGCGCCGCACATGTCCTACTATGTACGCATGGCGCTGTGCCGAGGAAAGGAGGCTGCCATGTCGTCTGAGGAAATTGCGGGCCTGATCGGCCTGTTCATCGGTCTGATGGTGCTTGCCGCGCTGTCGTTCTTCGAGTCGCGCGAATACAAGCGCAACCATGGCGGCGAAGGGATGGTCCACCACTGGATGGCCGAACACCACCTGCTCGACTGGCGGCGCAAGCACTGACGCGCCGCCCGGCAGTCCGGCCCGCCCCCGGGCCGTTCGCGCGTGCCATCCCGCGGCACGGTGGCGCTTGCGCATCGCTGAAATTAACAGGGTCCCATACGCACACGTTGGCCGGATACACAAACGCCGTCGCGTGACAGCAGTCGCGCGACGGCGTTCGCTTGCGCGCGCCCCGCACGGGCGCGACGCGGTTCGGACGGCTCAGCCCAGGAAGTGGCGGGCGTAGCGTGCGTTGATGTCGGACAGACGGAACAGCGTCAGAAAATCGGCGCAGTTGAAGTCGGGATCCCAGGCCGGCGCACCGCAGATCTTCGCGCCGAGACGCAGGTAGCCCTTGATCAGTGGCGGCGGCGCCACGACGGTGCCCGTCTGCAGTTCGTCGACCGGCAGTGCCGTGTGCGGGAATGCGCGATACTCGGGCGCCGTCAGCGAGCCTGCCGACAGCGACTGGTACAGGTTCGCCGCATAGTGGCCGCCGTCGGCCATCGACACGCTCGCGCAGCCGAGCATCGTCTCGTAGCCGTTCTGCATCATGTACGCGCCGAGGCCGCCCCACAGCGCCATGATGACGGCGCCGCTGCGGTAGTCGCTGTGCACGCACGAACGGCCGACCTCGACCATCTTGCCGCGCAGGTGCGTGAGGCGCGACAGGTCGAATTCGCCTTCGGCGTACAGGCGGCCGACCCGCGCCGCCTGGTGCGGCGGCAGCACGCGATACGTGCCGACGACCTTCAGCGTATCGAGATCGCGAACCAGCAGGTGGTCGCAGTACGCATCGAACGGATCGACGTCGAGACCGGAGGGGCCGCTGACCTGCGCACCCATCTCTTCGGCGAACACGCTGTAACGCAGGCGCTGGGCTTCGCGCAATTCGTCTTCCGTGCGCGCCCACGCGGCGCGCAGGCGGTACTCCGATGTGACGGTTTCAGCAGCGCGCGGCAGGTGGCGCCGCGACGTCTCGAGGGGCAGCGAGGCAAAAGGGAGCGTAGGCGTCGGCAGTTCTCGCATTAGGCTTTCCTGATCGTAAGGAATAAGACGACATGCCCGCCAATGTAGTAATCGGCCGTGACCGTTATGTGGCACGACCGTGTCCTTTCAATGACGTGTCGCCGAATTGACTTTAGCAGAAAGCTTGCGAAACCGTATGATGAATCCCCTTTAACCCCTTCAGGCCGGCCTCACACGAGTTCGGGCGTCAATACCGCCCGCAGCACGGCCTGCCGGCTGCCGTCGCGCGTGCGGCTCGCGAGCCACACGATTCCGCCCTTCTTGACGCTCCAGCTGTCGTCGCTGCCGGTGATCAGTTGCGCGGCGACGCTGCCGAGTGTCGGCTGGTGCCCGACGACCACGACCGTCGGTGCGATGCCTTCCGGCCAGCCGGCCGCCTCCAGCACGTCGTCGACGCTGCCGCCCGGCGCGAGCGCGTCGACAGTCCGGTACTGGTCGGTCAGCGCCTCGACGGTCTGCACGGTGCGGGCCGCCGGGCTCGCGAGGATCACGGCGCTCGTCTCGAGCCGGCCACGCAGCCATTTCGCCATCGCCTGTGCGTCCTTGCGGCCACGCGCGGTCAACTGGCGTGCGAGATCGCTCGTCGCGTAGTCCTCGGCTTCGGCGTGGCGCCACAGGATCAGGTTCATCATGATGTTCTCCTTGCTTCGGCGAGCGGCCCCCGCACATGCGTCCGGGTCGGCCGATTACCGTGCGAATTGTCGCAAATCGCGGCCGGTTCGCCGCCGCGGCATTTACCTGCATATCGCGATTGACCGAACCAGTCATTCAACGATACAATCTTTGGCTCGTCGGAGCGTAGCGCAGCCTGGTAGCGCATCTGATTTGGGATCAGAGGGTCGTAGGTTCGAATCCTATCGCTCCGACCAAAGGAATCAAGGGGTTACAGGGATTTTTCCCTGTAACCCTTTTTTCTTTTTTGCATCCATGTAACCAAATTCGATCTGCATGTATCAATGCAGATCCATGCCAAAGCGGCGTCCTATCCGCCTCGTCCGGATTGCGGCGATCGTTCGGTACGCTATCTGACGGGGCGATCCGGCGTGCTATCTCGCCTACATCGACAAAAGCATGGGCTCGACGATCCAGGTAGAGCAGATCATTGGGCGCGCACTTCGCCAATACGGCGCGACGCGCTATGACAATGCCCTGCTGAATTCGGCGCATTTTTTCCTGCGCGTCGACGACCAAAGTGTGTTCAGCGACAAGATTGGCTTGGTCAAGAAAAAGCTTCAAAGCGAAGGCGCGCCGATCGAGATCGTGAGCAACTTCGGCGGAGCCGGTTCGGGCGCGATCGATCTACGCCCGAAAGACAACGTCAGCGCCCCGCTCTGCCATGTCACGTTGAAGCCGATGTCGCCACGAAGCACATCGCCAAGCTTGTCGCGCAGTTCACGACGTTCGCCAAAGGCGGTGTCGACGCGATAGCTGAAGCTCACGGCGCGAGCCAGCTTGTCGACCTCAAGAACCTCGGCGGCGAATTCAATCCGATTGCTTGGATTGCCCGGGGCAATACCAATCCCGTTCGCCTGCGCTGGTTGTTTAACAACGCTCTGCGCCGGCGATCCGGACGCGCCTTGGCGGCAACGAACGTCACCACCTCAAAATTTGACGTGCGCGTGCAAACGCATAGCAATGCGCACAAATATGTCGAATGGTTCGCCGACGAAGTCGTGAAGAGCTACTTCCATCATGCCGAACTGGTGTATGCCAGCGAGGATCCGTTTCATTTCGGCACGATGAGAGTGCCCAAAGGGGCAACGGCCTTCTCCAACGGACTGTATGAGCGATACCACGGCTTCAACAAATTTGAAAAATCGTTTGCTGACGCAATCGACTCGTCTGGCCATCTGTGGCATCGCAATCCGAGCGCCGGTGGCTTCTCAATCCCATTCGACACGGCGTGCTTTTATCCGGACTTCATCGTCTGGAAAAACGGCATGGTCTACTGCCTCGACACCAAGGGCGGTCATCTTTTGAGCGATGCCGTCGCTCGCAAGTAGTTCGACATTCAGGAGGACGGCAATACGAAGGTCCGGGTCCGATTCATCACCGAGGGAACCCAAAGTGAACTACGCGGCAAGGTAACCAAAGGCGGCTTCACGGTTTGGAAGATGAAGTCGGGCTCCCCGGCCGCAATTCAAGTCGACAACCTTGGCGACGCGCTGACTGAGTGTTTGAAGTAGCCATCTTGCTTAATCAAACAACCTCTATCAGGTGTCGGCAAGGAGAAAAAATAGCGACATGAAGTCTTGACGCACCTGCACGCGACGGATGATGTCCTAGCTTATATGCTGGGCCGTCTTTGGCAGCTCGCTTGTCAAGCGAGTAGGATACAAGGCCCGTACGCGACTCGGCGCGGCCATTTCCTGATCCGCTTGGGCACAAGGCATGATGTCAGCGCTTATAGAGTTCAGCACGGATCATGTGAATCATGCCCGCGATCGCCGATCGTAGACATGATCTATCTGGATCTATACTGCACCGGCAGTATCAGCTCGGCAGACGTCTGTTTGCCTACCACGTCCGGGGTACCAGTTCGACAATGCGGTTAATCACCTAAAAGAGCTCCGCTGTGGCGTGTCGAATTCTCCGAGCTGGAATTGCATATCACTCCTCTTCGGCCAAGCCACTCAAGTCTACCGGCTTAGGATTCACCTGTGCATCCACAGCACGCTGTAGTGTTCCCGGCCTTTTACGAAGCGCGTATGCTCGCATCACTGACAGCGGCGCAAACTCCAGCCCCTCGATTGGTGTATGCCCAACAATAACCGGGGTATTGAAATTTATATTCTTCTCGTCATCCAAGGGTAATACCCATTTTCCGCCATAGCTTTCCCTGACAACCTCGCCAAGGAAGCGAGCGAATGTAACAACGAGTCCCGATACATAGTCCTTGTCCTTCCCACTAGACAAAAGATTGAATAATTTCTCCAACTTCGGCAGGTCATCTAACTCAACAGCCAACTTAATTCCATGCCCCTTCGCCTCATCGGACAACCAATCCAGCTGATCATCCATTATCATCACGAAGTCATCAAACGCCTCTTCGGCTGCCTTTCTATCAAATGCCATCTCATATTCCTTTTATGGAATTTTTGGACCAATATGTGCGTCCACACCGGCCTTCTCTAGAGCGTCAAGATACGGCTTCGACGCCCCTTGCTCAAGGATGTGCTCGACCTGCCAGCCTTGCTTGACAAGTTCACCATCCTTCTGAATTGCCAAGATGTTTTCCTTGGTCAAGCTTACAGGACCTGTTTTAAGTTGTCCGGCATACATTTCGTCTGCCTTCAGAATATCAATCTGACGATTTGTAAGAGGTGTCTTGAGCGTTCCTTCCGAAGCGTCCATGGCGTCACGGTATGCAGACTCACGCGCAGCACCAAATTGATAGTTGCGCATATTCGTGTCGTATTGTTTGCTCCAAGCCTCATAGTCCTTCTTTCCCCCTCTTGCCTTGTATCTTTCCCACCTTGATGCTTTATGTTCGGGCGTACCGGGCTTCAGCTCAGCCTTGGCAGGCTTGAGCACTTTAGCGCCATCCCCCGCCGAACCTCCGGCACCGACACCATCAGTTGCGCCCGTTGCCTTGCCAACGACTGTAGGAGCATCAGCTGCCTTGGCCCCCTCTGCGATAGTCCCTTCAGTCTGAAGCACTTTCCCCGTGGCTGCGGCAGTCTTACTGAATTCAGCTCCTTCAGCAGCACCCACCTTACCTAAGGTGGCTACACCTTTTATCCCGCCCTTGACTATCCCGGCTCCCCCGGCGGCAAGCGACACCGCTGTCACAATTTTGTCGCCGCCGGCTTGGGCTGCATTACTCATCTTGAACTTGGGTAGCTCGATAGAGCCGGCGCTTGCCTTAACCTCCTGTGCCGCTTGCGTCAATGCTTCGGCAGACTGCGTTTGCCCAAACACACTTTGCATGGCCGCAGCCTGCTCCATTTGCCCTGCGGTTTGGAGCGTACTACCTTTGATCAGCAACTCGCCAATATCTGACGGTATGTTGGCGATCCCTTTGACCGCCCCTTTCGTCGCCTCCCATGGGTGATCTGCAGCCTCACTAAGCTCGTGCTTTGTGTTGCCCCACCATTTGGAGAGCCAACCCTCCTCCTCCGGTGTTTCCGCCTTCACGGGCGGATTGGCTGACGACGCAGGAGTATTCGACATGGCCGCCTGACCGTACAGTCTGCCGACAGTATTGCCCTTATCACCCACGATGCGCTCCCCGACTTATTTTTGGCTCATTTGCTCTCGGACCTTCGCCGGCGGGTCTGGCGGAAATTTCGCCCCCTTTTCAATCATCAGCGTGCGCAGGTGCTCGAATTTTTCTAGCAATTTATGCCCTTCCGGCGTAGTGCCCGGGCTCGGCTGCGCCTGAGTCGTCACGACCGGCTTACCGCCTTGATCGAGCGTGACGGCAGTTGTGCTCACAGACTTGCCATTCGGCTGAAGGTGATCAATCTCCCATTGCACCGAATAGGCCACGCTCACACCGTTGGTCGTATGTGCATTCACGTCCGCCCCGTGCTCAACCAAATAGATGGCAAGATCGGGCTTCGATACATCAATGGCCTTATCCAGAGCGGCACTGCCGATAGAGTCTCGAAGATTGACGTTTGCCCCGTGCTCCACAAGCAAACGTACATGCTCCGGCGCCTTCTCACCTTCCAGCGCGCGTTGAAGCAACGTGGTGCCGTCCGCATCCTGGAAGTTCGGCGACAGCCCACCCTCCAGCATTGCCTGTAGAACGTGCGGATCATCGTTCGTCAACGCGACATGGAGCGCACTTCCAAGACCTTCCACTACCTGCTTGTCCGGTTCAGCACCATGCGCGACCAGCTCACGAATAGCGTCGTAGTTCTTCTGCAGGATCGCGTACCAAAGCAACGTCATATCGTCGCGTCCCGCCGCATTGACGTTGAGGCCGGTGAGCGATTCCTTCAGCCGTGCGGTGTCGCGATCATTGATCGCCTTTGCTGCATTCAGGTACGGCCCCTCGAAGAACTTGCCAGGAGAATTTGCGCTCATGTTGCATCCAGTGGTGACGAGTGCCAGTACGACGAAAGATGCGCCGGCCAGCTGGCGCCATGACTTTTGGCCGAAACGCACGAGTCGTTGCAGAGAAATGGTTGTATCCGTCATCGCGTTGACGATCGACTATCTGAAAGCACGGTTGGGTTCACCCTCCAATTTCCTTGAGGATCGTTGTCTGGTCTTCCGTCTTTTGCTGCTCAATTCCGTCAATCACCTTGTCCATACCGTGCTTCGCGATCGAGCCGCCTTGGCCCGGCAAGATATGCGGCTCGCCCACTGCTGTAGGCATAAGCCCATGACTCTTTTCCTGAGACGCTGTCAGGACCTCTCCTTCAACGCGATATGCCTGAATGTCCGAGGTGACCGGCATCCCGCCGTAACGAGCAACCGTCGCGGGATTGAGACCGGCCGAGTTAAACGTAGTCGCGGCAATCCCGCTCGTTCGCGACGCAGCCGAGGCCATCCCGCCGCCCAGCGAGTGCCCGACAATATTGACGTCAGCCCCGCTCTTCGCGAGCGCCTTGCCAATCGATACAGCACGGCTGTAATACGCTGAGTCTTTGTTCATGCCCTGCATGAGGTTGTTTTTCCAATCGGACAGTTTGTACTTATCCGTGCCCTGAAACACCACCTGGGGCTTGAAATCGCTCCCGAACACGTCCTTGTCCGGTTCATACACCTGCGCACGGAAGTTCGTTCCTGGAATAGAAAAATCGCCAGATTTCAGTTTGTACTGCGCAAGTTTCGCCGGATCGCCACTGACGTTGTTCCAGCCTTCCGGTGTATCAAGCTTGGGGTTATAAACGTTTTGCGCCAACTTGGCCTGCTCAACCACGGAATTGTTCTTCTCGAAGCGATCCGCAGCGGCCTGCAACTTGTCACGCTCAGCGCCCGGCGGCAAAGAACCAGCCTTCTCCCGCGCCTCGGCAATTTGGGCCTTCCGACCTCGCCAACGTGCAGCCTTCGCGTCCTTTCCGACGTAATTACCGTTCATCCAGAACTGGTCGCTGTGGCGCACAACCATCTTGCTTTCAACCCGGACGGTCTTGCTATGGTCGATCGGCCAGCATTTGGCACCAACGGTTCCGCTTTCGATGCCATGCGCCACACCGGCCTGATCGCCAATCGTATCCGGCGCGAAACTCGAATCGAACCGAACGATCGGATTCCCGTTTGCAAACACCGTCTTCGAGGTCATCTGGCTATCGCCAAGGCTCGCCGTGACAGGATAAGGTACGGGCGGTGTGCTGCTTCCCATGGGGGTTTTGCACACGTCGGGCATCATCGACACGATGGTCCACTGGCCATCCTTGCGGGCCATTACGTTGTCTGCCACGTGTCCTCCGGTTCGCTCGTTGTTTCCAGGGCCGACATTCGCAGCAGGGGCGCATGCCGATCGAGTTCGAAACGTGCCTCACACACGCGTACTGCTGGCTGCAACGGGAAAACCGCTCGCCACGTCACCGATACATGCATTTCCTCGGTGTCGATCAAAAGCGTGTCGAGCTTCATCTCGAGTGGCACGATTTCCCCGCTCTTGAAGCGAAGCGCCACAAGCGCACGATGTCCGGGAAGCCGCGCACGCAGAAATCCTGTGCGCGTATGCTCCGGCAACGCGAGATTGGCAAGCTCGAAGGCTGGCCCGGGTGCAGGCCACGCAATCTGTTGGTCTGCCGGCGCGCCATTCCAGTAATGGAAGTCGTGATCGACGGGGTGATACGGCCACCTCGTCTCTCTCCACGTTTCATCGTAAGTCCCGGCGAACTGAAGGCGCGGCGTCCAGGCGCGGCCAACAACGCCCAAACCAACAGGCGTCGCCGCGTATCCAGCCGCGACCTCTTTCATCTGCTTGGTGTCCAGCGCTGACGCCGAGTGCTCGACGACGTCGAGGCCAGCAACCGGAATGTCCCACGCTTCGACCTGTGGCGCGGGGATTTCGGCAATTTTCGGCAACGATCCAAGCGCCCATGCAGCGCAAGGTGAGGCCACAACGGATTTGTGCGTCGCTCGGTCAAGAAAGCGCTTCTCTACCCATCCACGTCCGAGAGGGTTAGTGAAACAGACCTCGTTCAGCTCAAGTTCCGCACTCGCTCCCGTTGCACCCGGCGCAAGGGCGACGCGACTCGTGCCGCCGTACGCCTGCTCCCAGCGTACCGGAATAGCCGTCGCCGGTTGAGGATCGCCGAGCTTCCACGCACGCCAGCCTTTGGTGAATGAGCGCGGCCCCGTCACCCGAAGCCCTTTGTCGACGACCATATTGCCGTCGTCAAAAACTCTCAGGCGAACGGGCCACGAAGCGGCTGGAGTGCCATGCGGCGCGTAAGCCGTCGCGCGAACCAGAACGTCGCACTTCGGCTTGAACGGCGCGAGATCGCTTTCCCATTTCACGCTGCTTGTGCCTGTTTCGGCTTCGTATTCGTCGGCCATCGCCAATGGAACGGCGTTGTCGCCGCTCAGCAGCACGCAGCGATGCGTATCACCGGCAGAGTCATGTGATTGCGTCGGCTCCAGCCGGTACACCGCCTTGAGCGCAACCACGTGAATCTCGTTGCCGGGCACGTCGACGGCGTTGAACGCCATCGCGTGCAGCGGCGTAAGGTTACGAAACTCCATCGTCGTCGTGCTCAGTTCAAGTCGACGGTCTTGCCGTCCACTTTCACGGCATCCGAACCGAGAATGTCGATGTCCGTGCCGCTGATCGTAATGTGCCCACTGCTTTCGAGAACGATCGATGCTTTGCCGGTTCGCAACTCAATGCGATCGCCAGCCGTCACCGTGTAGGTCTTACCCACCATCGTGGTTTTCGACAGGCCGACCTCTTCGGCACTCGCAAGGCCGGCTGCCGTGTTGATCGCTCCGGCAACCGTGACCGTATATGCACCGCCGACCGTCAAGGCTTTTGCAAGCCCGACCGTTTCTGTGGACGTCAATGCGATCAAGAGGTTTTCCATTCCTTCGATCGTCTCGTTCCGGTTGCCGCCTACCGTCAGCGTCTCGTTGTTTCCGACGGTTTCTGTCCGATCCACGCCGATATGGATGGTCTCGTTGTTGTCGACCGTCTCGGTTCGGTCGTGGCCGACATGCACCGTTTCGTCATGGTCGATGTTCTTGCTGCGATCGTTGCCGACCCAGTGCGACTCATCGTGCTCGACTTCGATGCGCTGATCCTTCTCGGCATGCAGCCAAACCTCTTCCGCGCCCTTCTTGTCCTCGAAGCGAATAGCATTGGCGGTGTTAACGTTACCGGTCTTGGTTGAACGCGTCAGAATCCCGCTCTGTGTCGCGTTGGCCGGCAGTTCCCAAGGGGGCATGTTCTGCGAGTTATAGACGCGCGATGTCACTAGGGGACGGTCTGGATTTCCGTCAAGAAAACTTACGACTACTTCGTCCCCGATTCGCGGAATCTGAACCATCCCGAATCCGCTCCCCGCCCACGGCTGACTCACGCGCACCCAGCATGAACTGCCTTGATCGCGCTTGCCGAGGCGATCCCAGTGAAACTGGACCTTCACGCGGCCGAGGCTATCGGTATAAATCTCCTCGCCCTTCGGGCCAACGACGATCGCCGTCTGCGGCCCGACGATCGTCGGACGCTCGCCCTCGAACGCCGGACGGTACGGAATTTTCTTGCGAATGCACGTAAAGCTACATGAGTACGCCGAACTTCCCTCGCCGGGCTCATAGTTGTTCGTACCAGTATGAGAGACCGTCAACAACAGGAACTGCCGGTCTTCCTGTTTGGTACTCGCATGATCGTAATGGTCATCGAGCTCGAAGTAACGGCACGGCATCATCCGCCGACTGGTTGTCACCCCGGAGAACGTCTTGCTGTGCGCGGCGAGCGCCTCTGTCCGGAAGCGCGTGAGCTCCTCACCCCGGTCGCTATCGGCAAAGCCATGTTCCCCAAGATAGTCGTAGATTTCGTAGGAAGGCACCTCGCCTTGGTTGACCTCTGTCCCGCCCGAAGCGAATCGCCGTGCCTGGGGGATCTTGTAGTCGAAGGTCTTCAATCCAACCGTGCCAGGGGCAAGATGACGTTGCGCCTGAAACGACGTTACGACGGCCAGATTATCGAGCGGCTCGTCCTGGTTGTACTGCAGCGACGGACTACGTCCGTCGATCGGCTTGGCCGTCACCGAGTTATCCGCGATGATCAGCTTGTGCCCGTCCTTCGCATGCTCGAAGTAGTAGAACAGGCCATCCTCTCGCATCAGCCGTTCGACAAATGCAAGATCCGTCTCTCGGTACTGCGTGCAATAGCTGCGATTCTTCGTTCCCTTCGACAGACGGAACTCGAACGACGCGAGCTTGCCATACTCCCGGAATACGCGTGAGAGGATCGCCTCGGTATTCTCTTCCTGGAAGATGCGGATGTCTTGTCGACGAGAGAGCATCCAGAGCCACGGCAGAATCGTTGCGCTATACATCGCAAAACTGCCATCAGTATCGAGATGCGAGAACGCTGCAACATATCCGTGGAAATAGCGCTCTTCGGAACTGGCGAGCGCATCGGTCAATTGCAAGGTAATCGTAACCGGTTGACCAATCAGCTTTTTCAGTTCGATGTTCTTATCTTGAGACGCGAGTCGAACATGGGTCTCGAAATTCTGAGATAACCCCTCGGTACAATGGAAATCGACGAGCACCAAATCCGATCGACCTTTCAATGGCGTTTCGATCGTAAATAGACGATTGCTCTGGAGCTGGAAGAAGCTCGCAATTTCTGACATTTGCATATGTAGCCTCGGAATCTCTCAGCGGAGGGGCAGTTTTTGTCGGCGAAGCCATTCTAATATGGCTGTGCGTCGTTTGAGCCAGATCTCGACTCTGGAAAAACAGGGCCGGAATATTGTGGATTTTTGAATATTCGTAGCGAATGGACCATCTGCTGTCACATTACGAACGCGAAGTTGGGATACTGGTCCGCCATCTGGCGGAATTTGCTCGGCGCTTTCCCAAGATCGCGGCTCGCCTCGGCATTGCCGGCGCTCATGTGGAGGACCTGCATGTCGATCGCATGATGCAGACGTTCGCACTACTGGCTGCACGTATTGACGCGAAACTCGACGACGACTATCCGCAATTCACCGAAGCCCTTCTCGAAGTTGCGTATCCGCAGTACCTGCGCACCATTCCGTCATGTGCGCTCGCCTCGTTCGATCCGTCGATCATGTTTGGCCAGCTGACCGAGCCGATGACCATCGCACGCGGCACGATGCTTGGCGCCAACGCGGCGCCCTGCCGGTTCCGTACCGTGTACGACGTCACGTTGTCGCCATTGCGCGTTCATGCGGCCCGCTATTCACCCGCGACGCTCGCGCCTGCAGCGGCACGCATCTCCGCAGAAGTAACCGGCATCATTTCGATTAGCTTTGCGAGCGAAGCTGCATCACAGATCTTCGACGGCACGATCCCGTCCGAGCCTGTTCGCTTACACCTGGCCGGAGATAGGCCGCTGGTCGTCGCACTTACCGATGCGCTGCTGCTTCGGGCGTCGAGCGCGTATGTAGAAGTGGACGACTGCGGACGCTGGATCAGCTTGTCGAAAGTCCCCGTCGAAGCAGTTGGCTTTGGCAACGACGAGCATCTATTGCCCGACGAAGAGCCAACAAGCTCACAGTCTTTCCAGAGTCTGATCGAGTATTTCGCCTATCCGGAAAAATTCGATTTCGTCGACGTTGACCTGGGTCGAATCCGCCGCGCTGCACGCGCCGCCGGAGCGCGGCGCCTAACGCTCCACGTTGCTGTGCGAGGTACGCCCCACGAATCTGCCTCTGCTCAAATTCTGGCAACGCTAGGCACAAGCGCGCTCCGGCTATTCTGTACCCCCGTCGTCAATCTGTTCGAGCGCGCGGCAACCCCGATCCAGCTAACCAGCAGCGACGCCGCCTATCCCATCGTCCCGATCCCGTTGGCGACCGGCGTCCCCCTCGGCGTCTATTCGATCAAGGGCGTGTACCTGGGCGATCGTACGGAATCGGAGAAGGACAAGGTGCCCGCTGTCGAGCGCCCGACGTCCAGAACTCGGGTATTACCATATAGGGCGTTTAGTCACACTCAGCCGCAGGACGCTTCCACCGTGTATTGGGTCGTCGGCCGAGATCCGGAAGCTGCGCCAAGCGCTGCGCTTACAACACCATTACTGACGTTGCTTAACTTAAACGGCCATACAGCAAATCCGCGACATCCACAGGTCGACGTCGACGTACTAGCGACAAACGGAGAACTGCCGTCGCGCTTGCCGATCGGTGCGCCGGATAGCGATCTTCTGTACGAAGGCTCGGCACTTGCATGCCCCATTACCCTTCTTTCACGACCAACCTTGCCGGCATCCCTGCCGCGTGGCCACGGGGCTCTATGGCGCGTCCTGTCGGCCTTGGCACCCCACCCGCTCGATTTGACACGATCCGGATTGCCGGCCTTGAAGGATTTTCTCCGTCAGCATGCCCCACGATCCAGCGTAGTGGCTCAACGTTGCATCGACGCTATCGTGGGCCTCGACTACAAGCCGGCAATCAGGTGGATGTCCCTCGACAGTCAATTTCCCTCATTCGTCCGGGGCGTTGAAATCCTGCTGTCATTTACCGAATCAGCAACAAGAGACGTGAGCCTGTATCGATTCGCCACCGTCATAGACCAGTTCTTCGGCCCGTACGCTCAGTCAAACAGCTACATTCAACTCGTCGTTCTATCAGCTGAAACCGGCAGCGAACTCCTACGCAGTCCTCCCCACCCTGGGACGCAACCCCTGATATAGGTCAATGGACATATCCGGCAAGAATTCCCGCCCCTCCCCCGAAACCCATGCCGTTGGCATTCAGGCCGGCATTGACGCCGACCATGATCAGGAGCGCTTTCGCCCGTCGTATCACCCATTCGAACATAAATGGATTGACCGCGATCTGGCTCAAAGCGAGTGAAAGCAAAGCCGGATTGATGCCAAGCAACATCACCGATCCACCGCCACCACCCAGAATGATTTCCGCGCTTCCGTCCAGATAGACGGCACCGCCCTGCAAGTCGGATCGCTCGAGCTCCGTTCCCGAAAAAGCCGACGTCATGTAGATCCAGCCGGTACTGGGGAATGCCTCCGCCGAACCGCTTCCGCTGATAGCCTTGCTGTTGATTGCGAATTTCGGCAGCCGGACCTTGGGGATTTTGACACCGAAACCCAAACCTACACCTAGGCCACCGTACCAGAAGCGCTGAAACTGACCAGAGGGATTCTTCAACAAAATCTCACCTCCCGAGCCCATGACGAGTTCAATGCTCGCGCCAAAGGTCGAGCCGGTCTGGTACTCCCATTGACTACGTCGCAAAAAAGACATGGACTTATCCCAGAAGGTCAGGGCCGAGGGAAACTGAAGAAACCACCTAACACCGCACTAACACCAAAGAAACCCAGGAAGATGGGTACGGTCCAGATCGCCAAAAATCGATCCAAAGTTGCAGACGTCTTGGGCGAAGACGCAAGATAGCGCACCTGCACCGCGTCACCGACTTTCATGCCGAACACGAGACCGCCTTGAGCGTATGACACATGCTCGCCGGTGGACGTCACGAATGCAATTTCCGGATGACTACCGCCGGCATTTAACGCAATGACCTGTCCATTCGCGACCTCAGCTTCCTTAAGAAAGGAGCGCGTATCAACGATCGAATAGACCATGCCTGCGAGTAAGGCCACACCAAGCAGGCAAAAAAACACTGCTTTTATTGTATCGGCTGACTTCGTCATATTCGTGTATTCGCCTCGATTCATGGCAGACGGCCACCTATCGGTAGGCCAATTTTACAGTCTGAGTTTATCGGAACACCCAATCGTCGTGCCCGACAAAAATAACCTTGTGCTCTCTCTCGTTATGTCCGCGACCGCAAATTCATGATCCCGCACTCGATCGCGACCGCGCCCATGATGCCAAAAGCGATCGTCGAATCCCAAATTTCTGCAAAGAAGTTCATCGTTGCACTGCCGTCAGGATCATCGGCCTGGTATCGCACTTCAACCCGCTGGCGAAGTGACCCGCGGCGGAATTTTGTGACCAATCAGGCAGTGGCGTCGATATTATCGGAATCCAGCCAGGCTCGACGGACCGTGGCTGGAGTGTAGTGGCCCAATGAATCCGGACACTGATTTAGGCGCGAATGGTCGCCATGAAGAGGTGTCTGATGAGCAAGCAGCGACGTACGTTTTCCCCTGAGTTCAGATTGAAGGCGGCCACGCACGCTTCCGTCCTGCAAGCAAAACCCACTCGCGATCGAAAGGAAAACACCGCCCGCTAACGCTCCAGCAGCGAATGCGGAGGGCCTTCCACGTCGAGCACTTCGCGAACCGTCGGCCGCGCCATGACCCGATCGAAGAAACCCGTCAGATTGGGCCATTGCGCAATATCGAGCGATAGCCGCCGCGCCCAGGTCAGCATGGTGAACAGATACGCATCGGGCGCCGAGAACCGGTCGCCCAGCAAGAAATCGCGCCCCGCAAGCATCTGGTCGACATACGCCAGCCGCGGCGACACGCGAGCCCGGGTCTCGCCCTGACCGAATTCGGTCTTCGACAGAAAATTCGCGGCCACGCCACCGTGGCGCTCCGGCGTAATGAAATTCTTGTGCAACTCGGTGGCGATAAAAACCAGCCACGACAACGCGTGATAACGCTCGCGCGTGCCGACTGCCGGCAGCAATCCCCGCTCCGGAACCTGATCGGCGATGTACTGCAGAATCACCGCCCCCTCCGTCAGCAAATCGCCATCGTCCAGCCGAAGCGCGGGGACATAAGACTTGGCATTGATGTGCCGGTAGTCTCCTCCCGACCATTCATGCCCGACAAGATCGACCCGTTCGAGGCCAAACGGAAGTTCAGCCTCGCGAAGCAAAATATGCGACGCCTGGGAACTGGCGCCGGCAGCGTAGAACAACAACATCGACGTTCTCCGGAATTAGGTTGGAGACAAGATTAACGTCCCGATATCGTTGCGAAAATGCGTGAACGTGAAAGCCAGGCGTGCAAAAATGCACATATGTTCGACTGGCAAGACATGCGCTATTTTCTCGTCGCCGCGCGCCTCGGCTCGTTGACGGCCGCTGCGCGAGAACTCGGCATCGACCATGCGACCGTCGGACGGCGCATTGCCCGACTGGAACAGGCGGTCGGCCTGAAGCTCATCGACCGGCTGCCCCGCTCGACACGGCTGACGGAACATGGCGTCGCGCTTGCCGAAGCGGCTGCAACCATGCAGGAAAGCGCCGACACCGCAGTCCGCCACCTTCGCGGGATCGATCAGGGACCTGCGGGAAACGTCACGGTCAGCGCCTTGCCGGCACTCGCCATGTTGATCATCACCCCGAGCCTGCCGGCACTGATCGCCCGGCATCCCGGCATCCGCATGACCCTTTCGGCCACGTCTTCGCTGGCCTCGCTCGAACAAGGCGACGCCGACATCGCCATCGGCTTTGTCAGGCCGAGCCTGCCGGGGCGGGTCGTGCGGCGGATCGGTGCGGTGAAATTCGGTTTCTACGCAACGGCATGCCATGCCGAGCGCTCACCGGAAAACTGGTCCTTCATCGGATTCGAAGCGTCGCTACGCGATATCCCTCAACAACGCTGGCTGACGCAGGCCGCTACCGGACGCGTGATTGCGCTGCGATCGAACGACGTTCGGACACAAGCCGAAGCGGCACAACAGGGCGTCGGAATCGCACTGCTCCCGTCCTTCGTCGCGCACGCCGGCACGCGCCTCGTTCGCATCGACGCCCTGCCGCAGTTGCCGAGCCGGCCGCTCTGGATGTCGGTCCATGCCGACGTGCGCCGCTCGCCGGCGGTGCGCGCCGTCATGGATCACCTCATCGCGATCCTGAGCAATCTGCACGATTGATGCATCGTCTGCGGATCGGAATCCGCGACGACAAGCGAAGAGGTACGGACTGTCGGCCGAACGGCCCGGTTACAGGCACCGGGAAACGTATTGGACGTCGCGAAAAGCAGGTGAAACAACTGTTCGAATCTTTGCTTTCGTTCCAGCCCCGACACCGCGAAACGAGTCAAATCCTTCAGCTCGCCGTCTTGTCGATTTTCGGGCACGGCGCGGCGCCGCCCGGCAGCCGCTCCCGCTCGGAGCGCGCCGCGCGCGGGAACACGCGATAATGCTCGCGAACAACCCGCCTCCGCGCATGAAAAACAACATTCTCAAGACCGCCCTCTGCGCATCGCTGCTCACGCTCGCGACTGCCGGCACCGCATCGGCCAAGGCGCTCGACGACGCGCTCGACTGCCACTCGAACGGCCACAAGTTCGTCGCGCCGCTGCTCGCCGCCGGCGACATCCACCCGGAGCCGATGCACGTCGAATCGAATTCGGTCAACGCATTCCGCACGAGCCGTTCGCTGACCGCATACGGCTTCGGTGTCTACGTCGTACTCGGTTACCAGGCGAACGACCCGATCTTCCGTCCGGGCGACGGCACGCCGATCGGCGACTGGGCCTACGGCGTCGTGGTGCGCGGCACGAAGAGCGCGGTGGAGGAAGCCGTGCGCAAGGCCGGCAGCGACGCGACCGTCAAGCAGGCGTTCCCGTTCCTGACCGCGATCGTCTGCTCGTCGGACTGAACGGCCTGACGACGCACCCGTGCGGCGTGCCCGCAGGCGCGCGCCGCATCGCGGCTACGCGCCGGTATACACCACGCGATACGGGATGCCGACCTTCTCCCACTCGGCGGCCTCCTGGCTGAGGCTGTAGTCGGTCAGCGGGTTCTGCTCGACCCATGCGCTCGGCAGCCGCACCTCATACCCGCCCTTCTTCATCTGCGAAACGGAAATGTCGGGCAGCCCCGCATCGGTCCGGCGCCGGCACAGCAGCGCCGCGAGCCGCAGGCAGAACAGCAGCGGCCACTCGACCTCGCGCGCCTGCGACAGCTTGCCGAGCTTGCCCGCGTGACCGAGCACGAGCGCGGCGAGCCGCGCCTGGTCGGTACGCGAGAAACCCGGCATGTCGGCATTGCTCGCGATATAGGCCGAATGCTTGTGATACGCGCTGTGCGAGATCGACAGGCCGATCTCGTGCAACGCGGCCGCCCAGCCGAGGAACATCCGCCCTTCCTCGCGCGCTTCGTCGTCGGCTTCCTCGAGTTCGTCGTAAAAACGCGCCGCCAGCGCGCCGATCCGCTCCGCCTGTGCACGATCGACACCGTAGCGTCGCGTGAAGCCCTCGACGGTCACCGCGCGCATGTCCTCATGCTGCGTCCGGCCGAGCAGGTCGTACAGCACGCCGAGGCGCAGCGCGCCGTCGGTCGTATCGACGTAGTCGACGCCGAGCTCCTCGAACACCGCCAGCATGATCGCGAGGCCGCCCGCGAGCACGGGCACGCGATCGGGTTTCAGCGCGACGAGCTTCAGCCGGTTGACGTTCTCCGACTTGATCAGCGCGCGCTTCAAACGCTCGAGGCCGCCGCGCGAAATGCCGTGCGTGATGCCCGGATCGTTGAAGCCGTTCGCCTCGACGAGTTCCGCGAGCGCACGCGCGGTGCCGGACGAACCGATCGCCTGGTCCCACCCGGCCTTCTTGTACTCGCTCGAAATGATCTGGATCTCGCGCTTGGCCGCGAGCTCAGCCTGCCGCATCGTGTATTCGTCGACGTTGCCGGCCGGAAAGAAGGCGCGGCTATGGCTCACGCAGCCGATATAGAGACTTTCCATCACGATCGGCGTGTAGTGCGAGCCGATGATGAATTCGGTCGAGCCGCCGCCGATATCGACGACGAGCCGCTTGCCGGCGCTCGCCGGCACCGAGTGCGCGGCACCCGCATAGATCAGCCGCGCCTCTTCGCGGCCCGCGATCACTTCGATCGGGAAACCGAGCGCCGCTTCGGCCTCGCCGAGAAATTCGCCCGCGTTCTTCGCGACGCGCAACGTGTTGGTGGCCACCGCGCGCACATGATCGGGATGGAAATCGCGCAGGCGCTCGCCGAACCGCTTGAGCGCCTCCCAGCCACGTTCCTGCGACGCGCGATCGAGCATCTTGTCGCTCGACAGGCCGGCGGCCAGCCGAACGGGCTCGCGCAGCGCGTCGACGGGATAGATCTGGCTGCCCGCCGACGTTTCCTCGACACGACCGACGATCAGCCGGAAGCTGTTCGAGCCAAGATCCACGGCAGCCAGCAAGTGGGGGGTTGTAACCATCAGAATGGGGCTCCGTGCGCGTTCGCCCGCGGCAGCCGGTCCGGCAACCCTGGGCGATTAATCTCAAAGGCGACATTTTAAGCGTGGAACGCTTGCCATTGCCACGCTTCACAGGCATGCACACTGCTCGACACCATATAGCCGAAACATTTATGAGACGAAACGGTTGCGGCGTAGGATTTCCCGATATAAATACATTATCGTCATCAGCACGTCATCGTACCGTGAGAGCTTCCGAGCGTCCTTTCGAATCATCGCCTGAATCACCCCCTACTCTGCCGATGTCCGTCCGTTACCCGCTTCTCAATCGTGAACTCGGCATCCTCGGTTTCAACGAGCGCGTGCTGGCCCAGGCGGCCGATCCGCAAGTACCGTTGCTCGAGCGCCTGCGCTTCATCTGCATCACCAGCAGCAACCTCGACGAATTCTTCGAAGTGCGGATGGCCGGCCTTCAGGAGCAGATCCGAGACAACCCCGGCGCGCTGACGCCCGACGGCATGTCGTTACAGCATGCTTACGATCTCGTCGTCGAACGCGCGCAACGGCTCGTCCATCGACAGTACACGATGCTGCACGAAACCGTGCTGCCCGCGCTCGAACAGGAAGGCATCTACTTCCACGCGAGCGACACGTGGAACGACGAGCAGCTCGAATGGGCCCGGCACTACTTCCTCGACGAGCTGCTGCCGGTGCTGACGCCGATCGGCCTCGATCCGGCCCACCCGTTCCCGCGCGTGCTGAACAAGAGCCTGAACTTCGTCGTCGAGCTCGAAGGCCGCGACGCATTCGGCCGCCAGGCCGTGATGGGCATCGTGCAGGCGCCGCGCGCGCTGCCGCGCGTCGTGCGCATGCCGCACGCGCTGTCGGGCTTCGAGCACGGCTTCGTGCTGCTGAGCTCGTTCTTGCAGTACTTTGTCGGCGAACTCTTCCCGCAACTCGTCGTGAAGAGCTGCAACCAGTTCCGTATCACGCGCAACAGCGAGCTGTTCGTCGACGAAGACGAAATCACGAACCTGCGCGTCGCGCTGCAGGGCGAACTGCCCGCGCGCCACCTCGGCAACGCGGTACGCCTCGAAGTGTCGGCCGACACGCCGCCGCACATCGTGCGACGCCTGCTCGTGGAAAGCGAACTCAGCGAAAAGGACTGCTATCGCGTGGCCGGGTCCGTGAACCTCGTGCGCCTGATGCAGATTCCCGATCTCGTCGACCGCCCCGAGCTCAAGTTCACGCCGTTCACCGCGTCGATCCCGGCCGCGATCACGAACGCGCCGACGATGTTCGACACGATCGACAACGGCGACATCCTGCTGCACCACCCGTACGAAAGCTTCCAGCCGGTGCTCGAACTGCTGCAGCAGGCCGCGAAAGACCCGAGCGTCGTCGCGATCAAGCAGACGATCTACCGCACCGGCACCGATTCGCCGCTGATGGACGCGCTGATGGAAGCCGCGCGCAACGGCAAGGAAGTGACCGTCGTCGTCGAGCTGCTCGCGCGCTTCGACGAGGAAACCAACATCAACTGGGCGTCACAGCTCGAAGCCGTCGGCGCGCACGTCGTGTACGGCGTGGTCGGTCACAAGTGCCATGCGAAGATGATGCTGATCGTGCGGCGCGTCGTGCAGGCCGGCAAGGCGTCGCTGCGCCGCTACGTGCACCTCGGCACCGGCAACTACCACCCGCGCACGGCGCGCCTCTACACCGACTTCGGGCTGATGACGGCCGACCAGAAGATCTGCGAGGACGTCCATCACGTGTTCCAGCAACTGACCGGAATCGGCGGCGAACTCACGCTGCACGAGCTGTGGCAATCGCCGTTCACGCTGCATCCGCGCATCATCGAATCGATCCACGCGGAAATCGACAATGCGCGTGCCGGCAAGCGCGCGCGCGTCGTTGCGAAAATGAACGCGCTGCTGGAGCCGTCGGTCATTGCCGCGCTGTACGAAGCATCGCAGGCCGGCGTCAAGGTCGACCTGATCGTGCGCGGCGTCTGCGCGCTGCAGCCGGGCGTGCCGGGGCTGTCGGAAAACATCACGGTGCGCTCGATCGTCGGCCGCTTCCTCGAGCATCACCGGATCTATTATTTCCACGCGGGCGGCGCAGAGGACGTCTATCTGTCGAGCGCCGACTGGATGGACCGCAACCTGTTCCGCCGCGTCGAGGTCGCGTTCCCGATCCGCGAGCGCAAGCTCAAGCGGCGCGTGATCGCCGAAGGCCTGTCGGTATGCCTCGGCGACAACCAGTCGGCGTGGCAGATGCACAGCGACGGGCACTACCGCCGGCGGCGCTCGGGCAAGACGATCCGCAACGCGCAACTCGGGCTGCTTGCGAAGTTCTGCTCGTGAGCGTGCGGCATGGCGCCGATCGCGCGCCGCCGCACATCCGATAAAAAAATGCAGCCCGTGGGCTGCATTTTTTATGGCGGACCTGACATGGGCCGCTCGCCGACCGAGCGATGGATGCCGCTACGCGATCATGCCTCGTACGCGGCCGGCCGGATCGCGATGATGCGCGAGCCCGGAAACCGCGCGGTGAACGTGCTGCCGCGCCCTTCCTCGCTCTGCACGTACAGGTGCGCGTCGTGCCGCTGCAGCACGTGCTTGACGATCGCGAGCCCGAGCCCCGTGCCACCCGTGTCGCGCGAGCGGCTGCGGTCGACGCGGTAGAAGCGCTCGGTGAGCCGCGGCAGGTCGGCGGCCGGAATGCCGAAGCCGCTGTCCGTGACGGAAAATACGCCGTGCGCGCCCTCGCGCCGCCACGACACGGCGATCTTGCCGCCGTCCGGCGTATAGCGGATCGCGTTCGTGACGAGATTCCCGAATGCGCTGAACAACTCCGTCTGAGCGCCCGTGACGCCGAGCGTCTCGTCGATCGAGAACGAGATGTCGTGATGCCCGTTCGACAGCGTCTGCGCATCCTCCTTCAGATGGTCGAACACAGCCCGCATGTCGATCGCGTGGTCGGCCGGCGGCTTGCTCTCGCCCTCCAGCTTCGCGAGCACCAGCAGGTCGGTCACGATGTGCCGCATCCGCGAAGCCTGTTGCTCCATCATTTCGAGATAGCGTGCGCGGTCTTCCTCGTTCAGCGGCAATTCGCGCATCGTCTCGAGGAAGCCCGACAGCACGGTGAGCGGCGTCTTCAATTCGTGCGACACGTTCGCGACGAAGTCGCGTCGCATCGCGTCGGTGCGCTCGAGCTCGGTGATGTCCTGCGTGAGCAGCAGCTTGCGGTTCTCGCCATACGGAAACACCTGCACTTCCAGCACGTTCTGCCGCGAGTCGCCCATGCCGCGCATCACGAGCGTCTCTTCGTAATGCTGCGCATTCAGGTAGCGGACGAAATCGGGATGGCGCACCAGGTTCGTGATGTGCTGGCGCAGGTCGCGCTTCGCATCGAGGCCGAAATGGACCTCGGCGATCTCGTTGCACCATTCGATCTGGTCGTGGTCGTCGAGCATCGCGACGCCGTTCGGCGATGCCTGGATCGCCTGGATGAAGCGCGAATGCTGCTGTTCGACCTGCCGCACCTGCGCATGCCACTGCTTCGCGAGCTTGTGCAGGCGATAGTAGATTTCGCCCCAGATGCCCGGCGCGCTCGGCACCTCGCCGTAGACCGGCGCATCGAGCAGCCGCCACAGGCGCTGCGTATGGAAGGTGCTGAAAAAGCCCTGCGCGACCAGCATCACGACCACGAACACGAGGCCCGCGGTCGGGCCGGCGAAGACGCCGACCAATACGCCGATCAGCACGAGCAGCACGAGCGACACCAGAAAGCGCGCCCAGATGATGTTCATGATTCAGCGCCCGAAAGAATGAGCGGCACGCCGTGGCACACGGCATGTCCGGATACGTTACGCGTGCTTGGCGAGCCGGTAGCCGCTGCCGCGCACGGTCTCGATCATCGCATCGCAGCCGGCCGGTTTCAAGGCCGCGCGCAATCGTTTGATGTGCACGTCGACGGTGCGCTCCTCGACGAACACGTGGTCGCCCCACACCTGGTCGAGCAGTTGCGTGCGGCTGTGCACGCGCTCCGGATGCGTCATGAAGAAATGCAGCAGGCGGAACTCGGTCGGGCCGAGATCGAGCTTGATCTCGCTGCCTTCCGCATGCGCGGCGACGCGATGCGTGGCCGGGTCGAGGCGCAGCCCGTTGATCGACACGACGTCCTCGGTCAGCTGCGGCGCGCGACGGCGCAGCACGGCCTTGATCCGCGCCATCAGTTCCTTCGGCGAGAACGGCTTCGTCACATAGTCGTCCGCACCGATTTCGAGGCCGAGCACCTTGTCCTGCTCGTCGCCGCGCGCGGTCAGCATGATGATCGGGATGTGCTTGGTCCGTTCGTTGTTGCGCAGGTCGCGCGCGAACGCGATGCCGGACTTGCCCGGCAGCATCCAGTCGAGCAGCACGAGATCGGGCAGCACATCGCTGATCAGGTTCTGCGCCTGTTCGGCGTTGTACGCACGGATCGGGCAGTGACCGGCGTGCTGGAGATTCACCGAGATCAGTTCGGAAATCGCGGGCTCATCTTCAACGACGAGAATGTTGCTGGGCATCGGCACCTCTGTTCTTCCTGTTCCGGTTCGCGTTAACTGTTGGCTTCACGGTCGAGCGTGTCGCGCGGCTGGTGCCGTACGTCCGTGCCCTTCACGATGTAGATGATGAATTCGGCGAGGTTCTTCGCGTGGTCGCCGATCCGCTCGATCGCCTTCGCGATGAACAGATATTCGAGGCCGACCGAGATCGTGCGCGGATCTTCCTGCATGTACGACACGAGCTTGCGCACGAACGCGCGGAATTCCAGGTCGATTTCCTTGTCGTCCTTGACGATCTGCGCGGCAGCCACCGTATCGAGGCGCGCAAACGCGTCGAGCGCGCGGCGCAGGATCGTCACGGCCATCTCGCCCGACACCTTGATCTCGGCGATGTTGACCGCGCGCGCGGCCGGCTCGTCGATCAGGCGGCGCACGCGCTTCGCGATCTTCTCGGCCTCGTCGCCGGCTCGCTCGAGGTTCGTAATCGTTTTCGAAATCGACATCAAAAGACGCAGGTCGCGCGCGGCAGGCTGCCTCCGCGCGATAATGTTGCCGCACTCCTGGTCGATGTCGACTTCCATCGCGTTCAGGATCTCTTCGTTCGCGATCACCTTCTCGGCCGCATCGCGGTCGAATTCGTTGAGCGCGTGCATCGCGCCGATGATCTGCGACTCGACGAGCCCGCCCATTTCCAGCACCTTCGACGACACCGCGTTGAGATCGGCGTCGAACTGGCTCGACAAATGTTTATCCGACATGGCTGTTGTTCTCCGTCATCAGCCGAAGCGGCCGGTGATGTAGTCTTCCGTTTCCTTGCGCACCGGCTTGATGAAGATCTTTTCGGTTTCGCCGAACTCGATCAGTTCGCCCAGGTACATGTAGGCCGTGTGGTCCGAGCAGCGCGCAGCCTGCTGCATGTTGTGCGTGACGATCACGACCGTGTAGTCGCTCTTCAGCTCCGCGATCAGCTCTTCGATGCGGCCCGTCGAGATCGGGTCGAGCGCCGAGCACGGCTCGTCGAGCAGCAGCACTTCCGGACGGATCGCGATGCCGCGCGCGATGCACAGACGCTGCTGCTGGCCGCCCGACAGGCCGTAGCCGCTCTGGCCCAGCTTGTCCTTCACTTCGTTCCACAGCGCGGCCTTCGTGAGCGCCCACTCGACGCGGTCGTCCATTTCCGAGCGCGTGAGCTTTTCGAACATCTTCACGCCGAACGCGATGTTGTCGTAGATCGACATCGGGAACGGGGTCGGCTTCTGGAACACCATGCCGATCCGCGCGCGCAGCAGCGAGATGTCGCGCTTCGTCGTCAGCAGGTTCTCGCCGTCCATCAGGATTTCGCCTTCGGCGCGCTGCTCCGGATAGAGCGCGAACATCTTGTTGAACGTGCGCAGCAGCGTCGACTTGCCGCAGCCCGACGGGCCGATGAACGCGGTCACCTTCCCTTCCGGAATGCGCATGTTGATGTTCTTCAGCGCATGGAACTTGTTATAGAAGAAGTTGAGGTTGTTGACCTCGATCTTCGCGTTCAGCGGCTCGAGCGGGCGACCGTTCGCCGCATCGTGCGTGCCGGCGGGCGCAGCGGTGCGCTCGACCGGATTCAGGTGGCTTTCTGCCATATTCATCGGATTGCTCCGCCGTTACTTTTTCGAGAAGATCGAGCGCGCCAGGATGTTGAGTCCGAGCACCCCGAGCGTAATCAGGAACACACCCGCCCATGCGAGCGCCTGCCATTCCGCGAACGGGCTCATCGCGAACTTGTAGATCGTGACAGGCAGGTTCGCCATCGGCTGGCCCATGTCCCACGAGAAGAACTGGTTCGACAGCGCGGTGAACAGCAACGGTGCCGTTTCGCCGGCAATCCGCGCGACCGCGAGCAGCACGCCGGTCGTGATCCCGCCGACCGATGCGCGCAGCGTGATCTTCATCACCATCCGCCACTTCGGCGTGCCGAGCGCGACGGCCGCTTCGCGCAGCGCGTTCGGCACGAGCTTCAGCATGTTCTCGGTCGTGCGGATCACGATCGGGATCTGCAGCAGCGCGAGCGCGATGACGCCGGCCCAGCCCGAGAAGCGCCCCGACTTCGCGACGACGATCGCGTACACGAACAGGCCGACGACGATCGACGGCGCGGACAGCAGGATGTCGTTGATGAAGCGGATCGTGCTCGCCAGCAGGTTCTTCTGACCGTATTCGGCGAGATAGACGCCCGCGAGGATGCCGATCGGCGTGCCGATCAGCGTGCCGAAGCCGCACAGCAGCAGGCTGCCGACGATCGCGTTCGCGAGACCGCCGCCTTCCGTGTTTGGCGCCGGCGTCGATTCGGTGAACAGCTGCAGCGACAGGCCGCTGATGCCGAGATGCACCGTCGTGTACAGAATCCACACGAGCCACAGCAGGCCGAAGGCCATCGCGCCGAGCGACGCGGCGAGCGCGATCGCGTTGATGGCCTTGCGCTTGCGCTGCAGGCGGTTGCGCATCGCGTCGAGCACGGCGCCGTCCGGCCCCGGGAAATTCATGATGGGCTCGCTCATTTCTTGCCCTCTCCCTTCTCGAGACGAAGCAGCAGCAGTTTGGAGATGGACAGCACGATGAACGTGATCACGAACAGGATCAGGCCCAGCTCCATCAGCGCGGACGTATGCAGGCCCGGCTGCGCTTCGGCGAATTCGTTCGCGAGCGCCGACGTGATGCTGTTGCCCGGTGCGAACAGCGACACGCTGTCGAGCAGGTTCGTGTTGCCGATCACGAAGGTCACGGCCATCGTTTCGCCGAGCGCGCGGCCGAGACCGAGCATCACGCCGCCGATCACGCCGGTCTTCGTATAGGGCAGCACGACCTTCCACATCACTTCCCAGGTCGTGCAGCCGATCCCGTATGCCGATTCCTTCAGCAGCACGGGCGTGACTTCGAACACGTCGCGCATCACCGATGCGATGTACGGGATGATCATGATCGCGAGGATCACGCCGGCCGCGAGGATGCCGATACCGATCGGCGGGCCGGCCGTCAACGGGCCGAGCACCCACACGTCCTTGAAGATATGGCCGAGCGGCTTCTGGAAGTATTCGGCGAAGATCGGCGCGAACACGAGCAGGCCCCACATGCCGTACACGATCGACGGAATCGCGGCGAGCAGTTCGATCGCGATGCCGAGCGGGCGGCGCAGCCACACGGGCGACAGCTCGGTGAGGAACAGTGCGATGCCGAAGCTGACCGGCACGGCGATGATGAGCGCGATGATCGACGTCACCAGCGTGCCGTAGATCGGCACGAGCGCGCCGTAGATGTCCGAGTTGGGATCCCACTCGGATTGCCACAGGAAGCCGAGGCCGAACTTCTGGATGGTCGGCATCGACGCGATGATCAGGGAAACGATGATCCCGCCGAGCAGCAGCAGAGTCACGATCGCGGCAAGCCGTGCAAGGCCGCCGAACACAACGTCCCCGAGACGGCTCGGCGCGCGTTGCGATGCAACGTCGGCGGACCGTGAGGACGAGTAGGAAATATCAGACATGGGTGCCTGCTTTTGATTGCCGGGCGCCGTAACGCCCGGCTCTACCGCACACGCTGCCCGACCGGCACGGCCGGACAGCGAACCGCTGCAAAGCTTACTCGGCTGCGACCGGCTTGCCCGATGCGTCCGTCACCTTCACCTTCCACTGCTTGCGGATTTCCGTCTCGACCGCCGGCGGCAGCGAGATGTAGTCGAGGCTGTCAGCCGCCTTCTCGCCGTTCTTGAACGCCCAGCTGAAGAACTTCAGCGTTTCCGCACCCTGTTCCGGCTTGTCCTGCTTCGTGTGCAGCAGCACGAACGTCGCGCCGACGACCGGCCATGCTTCCTTGCCCGGCTGGTTCGTCAGGATCTGGTAGAACGACTTCGACCAGTTCGCGCCGGCAGCAGCGGCCTTGAACGTTTCCGTCTTCGGCTCGACCACCGTGCCCGTCGAGTTCTTCAGGGCCGTGTAGACCATGTTGTTCTTCTTCGCGTACGCCCACTCGACGTAGCCGACTGCGCCCGGCAGACGCTGCACGAAGGCCGCGACGCCGTCGTTGCCCTTGCCGCCCGTGCCCGTCGGCCAGTTGACCGTCGTGCCTTCGCCGATCTTCGACTTCCACTCGTCGTTGACCTTCGACAGGTAGTTCGTCCAGATGAAGCTCGTGCCCGAGCCGTCAGCGCGGCGAACGACGGCGATGTCCGTGTCCGGCAGCTTGACCTTCGGGTTCAGCGCGGCGATCTCCGGATCGTTCCACTTCTTGATCTTGCCGAGGTAGATGTCGCCGAGCACCGGGCCCGACAGCGTCAGCTCGCCCGGCTTCACGCCCGGCACGTTGATGACCGGCACCACGCCGCCGACCACCGTCGGGAACTGGAACAGGCCGTCCTTCGCGAGATCTTCATCCTTCAGCGGAGCATCCGAACCGGCAAAATCGACCGTCTTCGCGTTGATCTGCTTCAGGCCGCCCGACGAACCGATACCTTGGTAGTTCACCTTCGCGCCGCCGGACTGCTGATAGTCGGCAGCCCATTTCGTATAGATCGGCATCGCGAACGTGCTGCCTGCGCCCGTGATGTCGGCAGCTTGCGCAGCAACGGCGAAAAGCGCGCCAGCCAGGCCGGCAATCGCGGTTTGCATCAATTTCATGAGACCTCCAGTGTGTGAGCGGATGACTACGGCACCGCGAAGATTAGGGGCTCCTCATGACGGTAATGTGACAATCAATGAAACTGGCGTGACAGTAACATGACTGATTGAAAGGGAGTAGCGGGCGCCGCGCGGGCAGTGTCGGGACGGCGATGTCGGCAAGAATTGCCTGCCCGGGAAGGACGGGTGGACACCCGTTTCGCAGGTGCGCGGGACGATCGTAGCGCAGCGTCGGCGGCACGGGAAGCCCGCCTGCGGCGGGCGCGATAACAGGGGTCGGAGGATTTATTCGATCGGACGGACGCGTTGGTCGAGACGGTTCTCTATTAGGTATCGCAAACCTTTGCGTCTGACGAAATTGCGGCGCACTGAAGGCGCCGCATGCCGGAGAACCGGAGAGCCGGCGCGCGGGCGGCCGGACCGCCCCGCGCCGAACCCGCGCGTCAGGTCGTCGCTGCGCGCACCGCGTCGGCGATCGTCTCCGCATGGCGGACCGCATCGGCCGCCTGCTGCGCCTCGACCATCACGCGCAGCACGGGCTCCGTGCCCGATGCGCGGATCAGCACGCGGCCGCTGCCGGCAAGCGCCGCTTCGGCTGCGTCGATCGCGGCGCGAATCGACGCGCTGCCCTTCCAGTCGGCGCCCGGCTTCATCCGCACATTGATCAGCTTCTGCGGGAACAGCGTGACGCCATCGAGCATCTGCGCGAGCGAACGGCCGCTACGCTTCAGCGCGGCCAGCACGAGCAGCGCCGACACGATGCCGTCGCCGGTCGAATGCCGGTCGAGCGACAGGATGTGCCCCGAGCCTTCCGCGCCGAGTTGCCAGCCGTGCTCGCGCAACTGTTCGAGCACGTAGCGGTCGCCGACCGCCGCACGGACGAACTTCACGCCCTCGCGCTGCAGCGCGACTTCGACGGCGAGGTTCGTCATCAGCGTGCCGACCGCGCCTTCGACCTTGCCGTCGGTCGCGATCCGGTCCTTCACGAGCACGTAGAGGAGTTCGTCGCCGTTGTACAGGCGACCGGTCGAGTCGACGACCTGCAGACGGTCCGCATCGCCGTCGAGCGCGATGCCGAGATCGGCGTGGTTCGCGCGCACCGCGCGCACCAGCGCGTCCGGCGCGGTCGCGCCGACGCCGTCGTTGATGTTGAAGCCGTTCGGCGCGACGCCGATCGGGATCACGTCCGCGCCGAGCTCGTGGAATACGTGCGGCGCGATCTGGTACGCGGCGCCGTGCGCGCAATCGATCACGAGCTTGATCCCGCGCAGGTCGAACGCGGCCGGGAACGTGCTCTTGCAGAACTCGATGTAGCGGCCGGCCGCGTCTTCGAGTCGGCGCGCCTTGCCGAGGCCGTCGGACGACGCGCATTCGAGCGGCTTGTCGAGCCACGCTTCGATCGCGGCTTCGGTGTCGTCGGGCAGCTTGTTGCCGTCGGCGGAGAAGAACTTGATCCCGTTGTCGTGATACGGGTTGTGCGATGCGCTGATCACGACGCCGGCCGACAGGCGCAGTGCGCGCGTCAGATACGCGACGCCCGGCGTCGGCATCGGGCCGGCCAGCATCACGTCGACGCCGGCCGCCGAGAACCCGGCCTCGAGCGCGGCTTCGAGCATGTAGCCCGACACGCGCGTGTCCTTGCCGATCAGCACGGTCGGACGCGACCCTGCCGTGACGTCGGCCGAGCCGGCCAGTACCTTGCCGGCCGCATAGCCGAGGCGCAACACGAAGTCCGGCGTGATGGGCGCTTCGCCAACCGTGCCGCGAATGCCGTCCGTGCCGAAATATCGACGTCCCATAGCGAATCTTCCTCCTTCGTCTTCTGACTTATCGTTGCCGCGCGGTGTCACGCACGGCACTCCAGATTATCGTTGCCGCGCGGCGTCGCGCACGGCATTCCAGATTTTCAGCGCATCGACCGTCGGCGCGACGTCGTGCACGCGCACGATCGCGGCGCCGCGCTCGACCGCGCACAATGCGGCCGCCACGCTCGCCGCGACGCGCTCCATCGGCGGCTTGCCGCCGATCACCGCGCCGAGCATCGACTTGCGCGACATGCCCGCGAGTATCGGATAAGCGCGCCCGTCGGGCCGCGCGGGCGCCGTGTCCGGCAACGCGGCCAGCAGCGCATAGTTGTCGTCGACGACCGCCTTGCCGAACCCGAACCCGGGATCGACGCAGATCCGCTCCGGCGCAATGCCCGCGTCGCGCAGCGCCTGCGCGCGCGCGGCGAGAAAATCGCGCACGTCGGCCACGACGTCGCCGTAATCGGGTTCGCCGACCTGCATCGTCTGCGGCTCGCCGAGCATGTGCATCACGCACAGCCCGCTGTTGCCCTCGCGCACCGCGTCGATCGCGCCCGGCTGACGAAACCCCCAGATGTCGTTGATCAGGTCCGCACCGGCGGCCAGCGCCGCGCGCATCACAGCCGGCTTGTAGGTATCGACCGATAGCGGCACGTTCAACGGCCGCAACGCTTCGACAAGCGGAATCACGCGTGCGAGTTCCTCGTCGAGCGGCACGGGCGGCGCGCCGGGGCGCGTCGATTCGCCGCCGATATCGAGGAGATCGGCGCCGTCGGCAATCATCCGCTCGGCCTGGCGCAGCGCATCGTCGCGCGCGAGGAAGCGACCGCCGTCGGAGAACGAATCAGGCGTGGCATTGAGGATGCCCATCACGAGCGGGCGTTCGAAGGTCAACTCGAAGCGGCCGCACCGGAGTGGCGCGGGAATGAACGGCGAAACAGCGAAATCGGACACGAGCGACTGGCTTGAATGAATGCAAAACGGGCCGGTGTGAAGCCACACCAGCCCGTGAACGGTGCTAAAGCGGAGGTTACGCCGCCGGCGTAGCCGGCGCCGGCGCGTTGCCGGGCTTGACCTCGGCGCTGCTGCCGCCACCCGACGAATCGCCGCCGACAGCCGGCGAACTCTTCGGCGAGCGCGGCGGACGGCCTTCCATGATGTCGTTGATCTGGTCGGCGTCGATCGTCTCCCACTCCATCAGCGCGGCCGTCATCGCTTCGACCTTGTCGCGGTTCTCGTCGAGCAGGCGGCGCGCAAGGTTGTACTGATCGTCGAGCACGCGGCGGATTTCCGAGTCGACCTTCTGCTGCGTCGCTTCCGAAATCGTGCGCGTGAAGCCGCGGCCGAACGGCGACGCCTCGTTCTCGTCGTCGACGTAGACCATCGGCCCGAGCGCATCGGTCATGCCGAAACGGGCCACCATCGCACGTGCCGTCTGCGTTGCCTTGTTGAAGTCGTCCGATGCGCCGGTGCTGACGAGATTCATGAACAGCTCTTCCGCCACCCGGCCACCGAACAGGATCGCGAGGCGGTCCAGCAGGTAGTCCTTCGAGTACGTCTCGTTGTCATGCTCCGGCAACTGCCACGTGACACCCAGCGCACGGCCGCGCGGAATGATCGTGACCTTGTGCACGGGATCGGCCTTCGGCAGCAGCTTCGCGACCACAGCGTGGCCCGACTCGTGATACGCGGTCGCACGCTTCGCTTCCTCGCGGATCACGGCCGACTTGCGCTCCGGCCCCATGAAGATCTTGTCCTTCGCGTCCTCGAAATCCTGCATCTCGACGATGCGCTTGCCACGACGTGCGGCGAACAGCGCGGCCTCGTTCACGAGGTTCGCGAGATCGGCGCCCGAGAAGCCCGGCGTGCCGCGCGCAATGACTGCCGCATCGACGTCGTTCGAGATCGGTACCTTGCGCAGGTGCACGCGCATGATCTGCTCGCGGCCGCGGATGTCCGGCAGGCCGACATAGACCTGGCGGTCGAAACGGCCCGGACGCAGCAGCGCCTTGTCGAGCACGTCGGAACGGTTCGTTGCGGCGATCACGATCACGCCCGAGTTCGCCTCGAAGCCGTCCATCTCGACGAGCATCTGGTTCAGCGTCTGTTCGCGCTCGTCGTTGCCGCCGCCCATGCCGGCGCCGCGATGACGGCCGACCGCGTCGATTTCGTCGATGAACACGATGCACGGTGCATGCTTCTTCGCCTGCTCGAACATGTCGCGCACACGGGCCGCACCGACGCCGACGAACATTTCGACGAAGTCCGAACCCGAGATGCTGAAGAACGGCACCTTCGCTTCACCCGCGATCGCGCGGGCCAGCAGCGTCTTGCCGGTACCCGGGGGGCCGACGAGCAGCACGCCGCGCGGAATGCGGCCGCCCAGCTTCTGGAATTTCTGCGGATCGCGCAGGAAGTCGACGAGCTCGGACACTTCCTCCTTCGCTTCGTCGCAGCCCGCGACGTCGGAGAAATTCACCGCGTTGTTGTTCTCGTCGATCAGCCGCGCTCGCGATTTGCCGAACGAGAACGCGCCGCCTTTGCCGCCCCCCTGCATCTGCCTCATCATGTAGAACCAGAACACGATGATCAGGATCGTCGGCCCGAGGTAGTACAGCGCGGACATCAGCGCGTTCGGCTCGTCGTCGGCCTTGCCGCTGACCTGCACGCCGTACTTCATCAGATCGCCGACCATCCAGATGTCGCCGGGCGACACGATCTGGTATTTCTGGCCATCAGCCGGAGTGACGGTGAGGTTGCGCCCCTGCACGATGACGTTCTTGACCTTGCCGGTCTTGGCGTCGTCCATGAACTGCGAATAGGACACGCCTTCCTGGACGCGGGGCTTGTCGAACTGCTTGAACACCGTAAACAGCACCAGTGCGATCACCAGCCACACCGCTGCCTTCGAAAACATATTGTTGTTCAAAGCACCACTCCTTCACTCGTAGACGAGCGCCTACATTTTCCTTGCGGCGCCCCTCGGTCATTCTAATCCAGTCCGACCACCCTCGCCATAAGCATTGACAACCGCCGCGATAGCGCTTCGCTTGTCTGGCAAGGGCCGGAGCCCGTTTGCGGCACCCCGCTGCGCATCAGCGCGGTTGCTTCAGATGCCGACCCAAAATGAACGTTTCGGACGATTTGTCGCGGGACGCCTTGGGCTTGCGCGGCGCGACGGTCTTAAACTGCTGTTTGAATTTCTCGACGATCTGGCTATAGCCGCTGCCGTGAAAGCATTTCACGAGCAGCGCACCATCCGGCTTCAGATGGTTCTGCGCGAATTCGAGCGCCAGATCGCACAGATGCTCGATGCGCGCCGCGTCCGCCGAGGCTACGCCGGATAGGTTGGGGGCCATGTCTGAAATAACAAGGTCCACCGGGCGACCTTCGAGCAATTCCTCGAGCTGCCGGAGGACTTCGTCGTCGCGGAAGTCGCCCTGGATGAAGTGGACGTCGGCGATCGGCTCCATCGGCAGCAGGTCGAGCGCAATGATCGTGCCGTCGATGCCGCCTTCGCGCTCCGCGTCGCGCTTCTTGCCCTGCGCGAGCTTGTTGCGGGCATACTGGCTCCAGCTGCCCGGCGTCGCGCCGAGATCGACGATGACCTGGCCCGGACGGACCAGCTTGTCCTGCTCGTCGATTTCCTTCAGCTTGTACGCGGCACGCGCGCGATAGCCCTCCCGCTGCGCCATTTTGACGTACGGGTCGTTGATGTGGTCGTGCAGCCAGTGCTGGTTAAAACGGTTTTTTGCCATTCGAGAGAGAGATTGCTGCCATTTGCTTCGTGAAGCCGCGCTTTTAGCGGATAATACGCGTCTTCTTCGCGCGGCTGCGGCCCCTTTTCAGGCCCAAGCCGCGATTTTACGTGGTTTCGGCGCTCGGCTGACGCGGCAACTTCCCGCGATCGCTTTTCAGTCAGCGCGCCCTTATTTAGAATTCGACATTTCCATGCCCGCCCTTTCGCTTTCTCCCGCCGAGCGCTCCGCGCTGCGCTCCCAGGCCCATGCGCTCAAGCCCGTCGTGCTGATCGGGGCCGAAGGGCTGACCGACGCCGTGCTGAAGGAAATCAAGGTGCACCTCAGCGCGCACCAGTTGATCAAGATCCGCGTGTTCGGTGATGAGCGCGACGAGCGCGTCGCCATCTACGACGAGATCTGCGACCGCCTGAGCGCGGCGCCGATCCAGCACATCGGCAAGCTGCTGGTGATCTGGAAGCCCGAAGCCGCCGCGGCGGCCCCGGCCCGCGGCCGTCGTGCCGGCACGCTGCCGAGCGCGGCCGAAGCCGCCGACGACAGGAAAGGCCGCGCACCGCGCACCGTCAAGGTCGTCAAGGTGTCGCCGAACGCGAGCCCCGTGCGTCGCCCGAAGCCGACGAAGGTCGTCGTGCGCGGCAACGAGCGCGTGACGGCGGGCGGCAACGTGAAGCGCGCGAAAAAGCGCCAGGCAAGCACCAAGCGGCCGTTCCAGGACAAGTAAAACGCGTGCGCGGCACGGAGCATCCCGTGCCGCCCTGCCCGCGCGGCGCTCAGGCGTCGCGCGTCGGCAGACGCCAGATCAGCATCAGACCCAGCACGCTCTCGACAAGATAGAACACGCTCGAAACGCCGTGCAGCATCCCGAAGCGACTCGCATACGGCGAGTTCGCGATATCGGTGCCCGCATCCATCGCGGCCACCCGCAGCGCGTTCATGAACGGCTGCAGCGCGAAATACCCGACCAGCATGCACACGACCATCGCGGCGACGATCCAGCGCACGCGGCGATATTCGCTGCCGCCGCGCCGCACCTGCTGGTTCGACAACGCGAGCAGCAGCACGCCGCACACGACACCGAGGATCGCCTCGATACGGAACAGCTGGGCGGCGACCGAACCGGCCGTCATCCGCTCCAGCGTCTTGAACAGCACGGGCGCGACCGCATACCCGATCGTCAGCAGGCTGCCGACCCACACGGCCGACAGCAGACGGAACACGCGATGCGGCATCACGTCGCTCCGCTTCAGATGTAGCTGACCGAGATGATCTCGTATTCGCGCACGCCGCTCGGCGCCTGCACGGCCGCGACGTCGCCTTCGGACTTGCCGATCAGTGCGCGCGCGATCGGCGAGCTGACCGAGATCAGGCCGTGATCGATATCGGCTTCGTCGTCGCCGACGATCTGGTACTTGACGGTGTCGCCCGACTCGAGATCCTCGAGTTCAACCGTCGCGGCAAACACCACGCGGCCATCGGCGTCGAGCACCGTGGGATCGATGATTTGCGCGGCGGACAGCTTCGATTCGAGTTCCGCGATGCGACCCTCGATGAAGCCCTGCTTTTCCTTCGCGGCATCGTATTCGGCGTTTTCGGACAGATCACCCTGTGCGCGGGCCTCCGAGATCGCATTGATCACGGCCGGCCGCTCGACGGACTTGAGGCGCTGCAATTCATCGCGCAGTTGCTCTGCGCCACGCTTTGTCAACGGAATGGTGCTCATAAACGGCTCAATCGCTAAAATCGGCTATAAAAAAAATCACCGCGATTAAGCGCGTTTCCGATGCACTGGAAACACCGCCTAATCGCGGCACGTGTTGCTTCGACAGGTAACTGATTGCTTAGTTTAGGCGAGCGTGAAGACCTTGTAAATCATAGACTTCCAGATCCTTCAGGTAGCGCAAGCCTTCGACGGCCGCGCGCGCGCCCGACATCGTCGTGTAGTACGTGACCTTGTGCGCCTGCGCGCTCATCCGGATCGAACGCGAATCGGCGATCGCCTGGCGCGTCTCGTCGACCGTCGTGAACACGAGTGCGATCTCGCCGTTCTTGATCATGTCGACGATGTGCGGACGGCCGTCCTTCACCTTGTTCACGACCTTCACCGGCACGCCGGCCGCTTCGATTGCAGCAGCCGTGCCCTTCGTCGCGACGATCGGGTAGCCGAGGTCGTGCAGCATGCGCGCGACTTCGACCGCCTTCGGCTTGTCGGCGTCCATCACGGTCAGCAGCACCGTGCCCGACTCCGGCAGGCGCGAACCGGCCGCGAGCTGCGACTTGAACAGCGCTTCGCCGAACGTCTGGCCGACGCCCATCACTTCGCCGGTCGAACGCATTTCAGGCCCGAGGACCGGATCGACGGTCGGGAACTTGACGAACGGGAACACGGCCTCCTTCACGCTGAAGTACGGCGGCTCGACTTCCTTCGTCACGCCCTGCTGCGCGAGCTTCTGGCCGACCATCGCGCGCGCCGCGATCTTCGCGAGCGGCAGGCTGGTCGCCTTCGACACGTACGGCACCGTGCGCGATGCGCGCGGGTTCACTTCCAGCACGTAGATGATGTCCTGCTTCGAACCGTCCGCCTGCGGCACCTGCTGGATCGCGAACTGCACGTTCATCAGGCCGATCACATTCAGCGCCTTCGCCATCGCGCCCGTCTGGCGCTTCAGCTCGGCAATGGTTTCCTTCGACAGCGAGTACGGCGGCAGCGAGCATGCCGAGTCGCCCGAGTGGACGCCCGCCTGCTCGATGTGCTCCATCACGCCGCCGATGAACACGGCTTCGCCGTCGCAGATGCAGTCGACGTCGCACTCGATCGCGTCGTTCAGGAAGCGGTCGAGCAGCACCGGCGAATCGTTCGACACCTTCACGGCCTCGCGCATGTAGCGCTCGAGATCGCGCGGCTCGTGGACGATTTCCATCGCGCGGCCGCCCAGCACGTACGACGGGCGCACGACGAGCGGATAGCCGATTTCGGCCGCGAGCACGAGCGCTTCGTCTTCGGCGCGCGCGGTGCGGTTCGGCGGCTGGCGCAGGCCGAGGTCCTGCAGCAGCTTCTGGAAGCGTTCGCGGTCTTCGGCCGCATCGATCATGTCCGGCGACGTGCCGACGATCGGCACGCCGTGCGCCTCGAGGTCGAGCGCGAGCTTCAGCGGCGTCTGGCCGCCGTACTGGACGATCACGCCGACCGGCTTTTCCTTGTCGACGATCTCGAGCACGTCTTCGAGCGTCAGCGGCTCGAAGTACAGGCGGTCGGACGTGTCGTAGTCGGTCGACACCGTTTCCGGGTTGCAGTTGACCATGATCGTTTCATAGCCGTCCTCGCGCATCGCGAGCGCCGCGTGCACGCAGCAGTAGTCGAACTCGATACCCTGGCCGATCCGGTTCGGGCCGCCGCCCAGCACCATGATCTTCTTGTTGGTGGTCGGCTGCGCCTCGCACTCTTCCTCGTAGGTCGAGTACATGTAGGCGGTTTTCGTCGCGAACTCGGCCGCGCAGGTGTCGACGCGCTTGTAGACCGGGCGCACGTTGAGCTCGACGCGGCGGCGGCGGACGTCTTCCGGCGTCGCGCCGAGCAGCTTCGCGAGGCGGCGATCGGAGAAGCCGCTCTGTTTCACGTAGCGCAGCTCGTCGAACGTCAGCGACGCGAGCGTGCGGCCCGCGAGCGCCTTTTCCTTCAGGATGATCTGCTCGATCTGCTCGAGGAACCACGGATCGATCGCGGTTTCCGCGAAGATTTCCTCGGCCGTCATGCCGATGCGGAACGCATCGCCGACATACCAGATGCGGTCCGGGCCCGGCTCGTGGATCTCGATCGCGATCTCGTCGCGGTCGGTCGACTTCTCGTCGAGACCGTCGACGCCGACTTCGAGGCCGCGCAGCGCTTTCTGGAACGATTCCTGGAACGTGCGGCCGATCGCCATCACTTCGCCGACCGACTTCATCTGCGTGGTCAGGCGCGAATCGGCTTCGCGGAATTTTTCGAACGCGAAACGCGGGATCTTCGTGACGACGTAGTCGATCGTCGGTTCGAACGATGCGGGCGTCTGGCCGCCGGTGATTTCGTTCTTCAGCTCGTCGAGCGTATAGCCGACCGCCAGCTTCGCCGCGACCTTCGCGATCGGGAAGCCCGTCGCCTTCGACGCGAGCGCCGACGAACGCGACACGCGCGGGTTCATCTCGATGACGACCATGCGGCCGTCCTTCGGGTTGATCGAGAACTGCACGTTCGAGCCGCCGGTGTCGACGCCGATCTCGCGCAGCACCGCGAGCGATGCGTTACGCAGGATCTGGTATTCCTTGTCGGTGAGCGTCTGCGCCGGCGCGACCGTGATCGAGTCGCCGGTGTGCACGCCCATCGGGTCGAGGTTCTCGATCGAGCAGACGATGATGCAGTTGTCGGCGCGATCGCGCACGACTTCCATCTCGTACTCCTTCCAGCCGAGCAGCGATTCCTCGATCAGCAGTTCGCGCGTGGGCGAGAGATCCAGACCGCGCTTGCAGATCTCTTCGAACTCTTCGCGGTTGTACGCGATGCCGCCGCCCGAGCCGCCGAGCGTGAACGACGGGCGGATCACGACCGGGTAGCCGCTGCCGCCGGTGAGCGCCATGATCTCGGCCTGCACCTTGGTCGCTTCTTCCATCGAGTGCGCGATGCCCGACTTCGCGGAACCGAGACCGATCTTGGTCATCGCTTCCTTGAACTTCTGGCGGTCTTCCGCCTTGTCGATCGCTTCCGGCGACGCGCCGATCAGCTCGACGCCGAACTTCTCGAGCACGCCGTGGTGGTGCAGGTCGAGCGCGCAGTTCAGCGCGGTCTGGCCACCCATCGTCGGCAGGATCGCGTCCGGGCGCTCCTTCTCGATGATGCGCGCGACGACTTCCCACGTGATCGGCTCGATGTAGGTCACGTCGGCCGTGTTCGGGTCGGTCATGATCGTCGCCGGGTTGCTGTTGACGAGAACGACCTTGTAGCCCTCCTCACGCAACGCCTTGCAAGCCTGCGCGCCCGAATAGTCGAACTCGCACGCCTGGCCGATGATGATCGGGCCGGCGCCGATGATGAGGATGCTCTTGATGTCTGTGCGTTTTGGCATGGCTTGTGAATTCAATAAGTAATCGTTGTCGTGGGTCGGCCGGCTGCGCTCAGCTGATGGAAGCCAGCGCGAGCTTCACCGAGAAACCGATGAACAGGCCGCCCACGCTGCTCGCCGCACCTGCCGCAAGCTTGCGGCGGCGGCGGAAGTGCTCGGCGAGCCGCGCACCCGCGAAGATCAGCGTGCTCAGGTACAGGAAGCTCGCGCATTGCGCGATCGCCCCGAGCACGACGAACGACAGCGCGGGATGCGGGAATGCCGGGTCGACGAACTGGATGAAGAACGAGATGAAGAACAGGATCGCCTTCGGATTCAGCAGGCTCACGATCAGCGCCTTGCGAAACGGCCGCTCGCCGTCGACCGCGCGCGGCGCGTCGGCCGGTGCATTGGCCGGCGCGCGCAGCTTCTGCCACGCGCTGCGCAGCATGCCGGTGCCGATGTAGAGCAGATACGCGGCGCCGCCGTACTTGACGACGGAGAACAGCAGCGGGTTCGCCTTCAGCAGCGACGCGACGCCCGCGGCGGACAGCACCATCAGTACCGTGTCGCCGACGAACACCCCGCAGGCCGCGCGATAGCCGGCCTTCACGCCGCGCTGCGCCGCGAGCGACAGCACGTACATCGAGTTCGGCCCCGGCAGCAGGATGATGAAGATCACGCCGAACACGTAGGTCCAGATATCCGTGATGCCGAGTGCGTGGCCGAACATGATGCGAATCTCCCGTCCTTCGGTTGCGTCGGTAACGTTAAGCGGTGCGCTGCTTCGCCGCGTCCATCAGCGCGGTGAAACGGTCGAACAGATAGCCGATGTCGTGCGGGCCCGGCGATGCTTCCGGGTGGCCCTGGAAGCAGAATGCCGGCTTGTCGGTGAGCTCGAAGCCCTGCAGCGTGCCATCGAACAGCGACACGTGCGTCACGCGCGCGTTGGCCGGCAGCGAATCCGCGTCGACCGCGAAGCCGTGGTTCTGCGACGTGATCACGACACGGCCGTCGCCGAGATCCTTCACCGGGTGGTTCGCGCCGTGGTGGCCCGTCTTCATCTTCAGCGTCTTGGCGCCGACCGCGAGGCCCATGATCTGGTGACCGAGGCAGATGCCGAAGGTCGGCACGCCGCGTTCGATGAATTCCTTGGTGGCCGCGATCGCGTAATCGCACGGCTCCGGATCGCCGGGGCCGTTCGACAGGAAGATGCCGTCCGGATTCAGCGCGAGCGCATCGGCTGCGCTGGCCTGTGCGGGCAGCACCGTCACTTGGCAGCCGCGCTCCGCGAGCATGCGCAGGATGTTGTACTTGACGCCGAAATCGTACGCGACGACGCGGTACTTCGGCGCTTCCTGCATGCCGTAGCCGCCTTCGAGGCGCCATTCGGTCTGCTTCCACTCGAACGGCTTCGCGGTCGACACGACCTTCGCGAGATCCATGCCCGCGAGGCCCGGGAACGAGCGCGCGAGCTCGATCGCCTTCGCCTCGTCATCCGAGCCCGTCAGGATGCAGCCGTTCTGCGCGCCCTTGTCGCGCAGGATGCGGGTCAGCTTGCGGGTGTCGATGCCGGCGATCGCGACGACGCCTTCGTCGCGCAGGTAATCGCCGAGCGTGCGGTCCATGCGGAAGTTCGATGCGAGCGTGGGCAGATCACGGATGATCAGGCCGGCGGCATGGACTTTCGTGGCTTCGACGTCTTCGGCATTGACGCCGACGTTGCCGATATGCGGGTACGTGAGCGTGACGATCTGGCGCGAGTAGCTCGGATCAGTGAGGATTTCCTGATAACCGGTGATCGCGGTATTGAACACGACTTCGCCGATCGTATGGCCTTCGGCCCCGATCGAATAACCACGAAAGACCGTGCCGTCGGCGAGTGCAAGCAAGGCGGGAGTAAAAGACGGCAACACGGGAGGCTCCTTGGGGAACACCCTGCTGCCGACCTGTTTACCCTGCCGCGCAAGCGCCGCGCTGCGTGAGCGCGCGCGGTCGCTAGCTGGACGCGGCCTGCGTTGTCGAGACGCGAACCCGGCGCATGGCGCACGAGGCTTCGCGGCATCGCCCGGCAGGCGGCGTGCGGCGGATGAACGGGATGAATGAGGTAGGCGCTAGGGTGCGAGGTTGATCAGCACAAACTTTCAAATTATAGCCTGAAAATGGCCCTATCTTCAATTGATATGGCCACCCGACCATGCGTGCGCCATGCCCGGCAACGCGGCGCAACGGGCTGCGGCCCCGTTTCCGCGGCCGCCCTACCCCCAGCGTACCGCCGGATCAGTGCGCTTGGCCAGTGCCGCGCGCGGGCCAACCGTACCAGACCGCGCTCGCGAGCTGCAGCGCGAGCAGCACGCCCCACGCGGTAATGTGCGCAGCGGCCGGATAACGGCCGTCGATCGCCGGCCAGTGCGACAGCACCGCGCCGACGCCGATCTGGAACGCAAAGATCAGCAGGAAGATCACGAGCGTGAGCGTCGTGTTCGCGCGGCCGATCAGATGGGCGGGAAAGTGCCCGGCCATCACCGCGTAGGTCAGGATGCCGACGCCGCCGAACATCCCGTATGCAGCCCACAGCACGGCCGGCGGCAACGGCACGCGCGCAACGATCGCGACCTGCGTCGCGACGAACAGCGCCATGCCCACGCCGCAGAACGCGTAGACGGACACGCCGCGCCGCTCGAGCACGCGCGCCGCGGCGCCGAAGCCGACACAGCCGACCATCATCGCGAAACCGAGCACCGACACGAGGCGCGCGGCATGCGGCGCATCGAACCCCGCGACGTCGCGCAGGTAGGGCCCGACCCAAAGCGACTGCATCGCATAGAACACGCCCTGCGTGACGACGGAGAACGACGAGAGCTTCCAGAACGCGCGGCTGCTCAGGATGTGCCACGTGCCCTTGAACTGGCTGACGAGCCCGCCCTGGTGACGCGCCTGCTTCACTTCGGGCGCGCCCAACCCGATCGAGGCCGCGACGGCCACCGTCAGCACCGCGAGGCCGAAACAGATCGCGCGCCAGCTCGTCCAGCCGAGCAGCCAGGTCAGCGGCGAACCGACCATGACGCCGCCGAGGCCGCCGACGGCCATCACGAGGCCGTTGACGAGCGGCAGCCGGCCAACCGGGAAATGCTGCGCGAGCGCCTTGAACGCCGCGCCGAGACACACCGACACGCCGACGCCGATCAGCAGCCGGCCGACCATCATCGTGCCGATGCCGTGCGCGGCACCGAACACGGCCGCACCGGCCGCCGCGAACAGCAGCATGCCGGCCGTCACGCGGCGCGGGCCGAAGTGGTCGAGCATCACGCCGGCCGGGATCTGCGCGCCCGCGAAGCCGAGGAAATAGAGACTGGTGAGCAGGCCGAGATCGGCAGCCGACAACCCGAGCTCGTGCGTGACGAACGGCGCGAAGCCCAGATTCACGCCACGAAACACATACGACACGAAATACCCGATCGAAAACAGCGCGAGCACCCTCACCTGCACCGACGACATCGCTTCCCCTTGTTATATGAAGACGCCCGAAGCAGCGCCCCCGCGCCGCGCACAAACGAAAACGCCGTCACCTCGGTGACGGCGTTTCGTCGCATTTCGTCGGATCATAGCCCAATCGCGCGGACCGGATCGGCCGCACGATGCGTTCGCAGCCGCGTTATTTCTTCTTGCCCTTGTGCGCGGCGGCGTTGGCCGGCGCGGCTTTCGCGGGAGCCGCCTTCGTCGATTTGGCCGCCGGCTTCGCGGCGCCGCGCTTCGCGCCATGCGACTTGCCGCCCACCGACAGGCTCGCGCGCTCGATGCGCGCACCGCCGGCCGACGTCGCGATCCGCTCCGGACCCGGCTCGGCCGGCACCGAACGACCGACCGGCACGTGCAGCACGAGCGCCTGGCCCGGCATCGCGAGATCGCGGTGCGTGCGGTTCCACGCCTTGAGCTGGCCGACCGATACGCCGTAGCGGCCGGCGATCGCCGCCATCGACTGCTTGCGGCGCACGCGGATCAGCATCTTGCGTGTGTCGGGCACGTCGGGTTCCATCGCGAGCGCGCCGTTTTCGGCGACGTCGGCGCTGATGTCCTCGTCATCGTCGTCGCCGCGCGGCACGACGATCGTCGAACCCGGCTTCAGGCGCATGCCGGCCGGAATCTTGTTGACCGACATCAGCGTATCGGCGTCCACGCCGATCTTCTCGGCGATCGCCGCCGGCCGCGCACGTTCGCTGACCGTATAGGTGGTCCACGTCGAAAGCTGGCCGTTGTATGCCTTCAGGCTCTTCTCGAACGCCGACGCGTTGTCGAACGGCAGCAGGATCTGCGGATCGGTCGCGCCGAGAATCACCGGCTTCGCGAACGACGGGTTCAGCGAGCGGAACTCGTCGAGCGACAGGTTTGCGAGCTTCGCGGCAACCGCGACGTCGATGTCGCGCGACGTCGTGACCGTCACGAAATACGGGTGGTTCGGGATGTCCGGCAGCGTCAGTCCGTACTGCTGCGGGCTCGCGATGATGTTCTTCACCGCCTGCAGCTTCGGCACGTAGTTGCGCGTCTCGTTCGGCATCCGCAGGCTCTGGTAGTCGGTCGGCAGCCCGGCCGCCTGGTTGCGCGCGATCGCGCGCTGCACGTTGCCCTCGCCCCAGTTGTACGCGGCCAGCGCCAAATACCAGTCGCCGAACATGTCATGCAGGCGCGACAGGTAGTCGAGCGCGGCACTCGTCGACGCGAGCACGTCGCGGCGCTCGTCCTGCCACATGTTGCGCTTCAGGTTGTACGTGCGGCCCGTGCCGGGCATGAACTGCCACATGCCGGCCGCCTTCGCGACCGACAGCGCCTGCGGGTTGTACGCGGATTCGATGAACGGCAGCAGCGCGAGCTCGGTCGGCATGTGACGCGCCTCGAGCTCCTCGACGATGTGATACAGGTACTTCTGCGAGCGCTCGGTCATGCGCTGCACGTAATCGGGCCGCTGCGTGTACCAGGTCGTCTGCATGTCGACGAGGTCGCTCTGCAGGTCGGGCATCTGGAAGCCACGGCGGATGCGCCCCCAGAGATCGGGGTCGGCACTGGTCAGGTCGCCGACGGATTGCTTGTCGACGTCGACAGTTTCTTTGGCGGTGGCTGATTTACGGAGGTAGCTGGACGTCGCCTGCGAATCGGCGGCGTTGTTGGCGACAGGAGCCTGGCTCGCACAAGCGGCGAGCAGCAGGACCACCATCGCACTCAATATAAGTCGCATGAAAATCTCGGCTTCCGACGGCTGGAAATTGCTGGCGATACTACGGAAGTGCGTGCTTCACGTCAATAAAAACACCGAAAACTCAGCGAAATCCTACATTTGGAGCAATTTTTACAAGCTCCGCCTGAGCTTTGGAGTCCTCCGAAAATGATCATCGGAACCGGTTTTTCCATTCGCGCATCAGCGTGAACGCCGCCAGACGATCCGGCACCGTTTCGTGCAGTTCGGTCTCGAGCGTCGCGCGGATCGCATCGCTGTCCGCCCGCATGAACGGGTTAACGGCGCGCTCGTGCGCGATCGTAGTGGGCAGCGTCGGCACGCCGCGTGCGCGCAGCGCCTGCGCGTCGTCGCGCCACGCGGCGAGCGCCGCATTGCCGGGCTCGCACGCGAGTGCGAAGCGGATGTTCGACAGCGTGTATTCGTGTGCGCAATGCACGCGCGTGTCGCCCGGCAGCGCCGCGAGCGCGTCGAGCGACGCGAGCATCTGCGCGGGCGTGCCTTCGAACAGGCGGCCGCAGCCGCACGAGAACAGCGTGTCGCCGCAGAACACGTGCGGCGCCGCGGCGCCGTGCCCGGCCGCCTGGAAATAGGCGATGTGGCCGCGCGTATGACCCGGCACGTCCAGCACGTCGAACGCGACGGCCGGCGCGTCGAGCGCCACGCGATCGCCGCCCGCGAGCGGCCGCGTGACCACGCCGATCGCCTCGGCCGCGGGGCCGTAAACGGCAAGCGGAACATCGTCCGGTTGGCTGTTTCTCAGCGCCTCGACACCGCCGACATGGTCGGCGTGGTGGTGCGTGAGTAAAATAGCGGTCAACCGCCAGCCTCGTTCGGCAAGAACCCGGCGTACGGGCGCGGCTTCACCCGGATCGACGGCGATCGCATCGCGGCCGTCCGACACGAGCCAGATATAGTTGTCCTCGAATGCCGGAACCGGCACGTACTCCAGCTCGTTCATGGGCGCGCAACCATCGTTATGTCTGATCGTCAAATTATAGACTGGCCCGCCTGGACCGACTCGTCTCCCGGCCGCTACGTGCTCGGCTGGGAGCAGGCGCAACTCGACCGGATCGTGTCCGACGTCTTCGGGTTCCACGCGCTGCAGCTCGGCCTGCCGCAGCTCGACGCATTGCGCGAGAACCGCATGCCGTATCGCGGCCTCGTGCTCGATCCGGCAAGCGGCGCGAGCGCGCCGTACCAGTATCCGTGGGCGCGCGAAGCGCACGCGCCGGAGCACGCGCCCGCCGAGCGCAGCACGACCTGGTGCGACCTGCTCGACCTGCCGTTCGAGTCGCAAAGCGTCGACCTGATCGTGATGCCGCACACGCTCGAATTCACGTCCGACCCGCACCGCCTGCTGCGCGAGGCCGAGCGCGTGCTGATGCCGGAAGGCCAGCTCGTGATCACCGGCTTCAACTCGCTCAGCCTGTGGGGCATGCGGCAGTCGTTCGGGCGCATGGCGAACCGCCCGTTCGTGCCGGCCACGCGCGACCAGATCGCGTTCATCCGGCTCAAGGACTGGATCAAGCTGCTCGGCTTCGACCTCGAACGCGGCCGCTTCGGCTGCTACCGGCCGCCGCTCGTTACCGACAAGTGGCTGGCCCGCTACGGCTTCATGGAAGCCGCCGGCGACCGCTGGTGGCCGATCTTCGGCGCCGTCTACATGGTCACGGCCGTCAAGCGCGTGCGCGGCATGCGCCTCGTCGGCCAGATCAGGATGAAGAAGCCCGTGCTCGCGCCGGGCCTCACGCCGGCGGCCTCCCCGACCACCCATCAAGAACACTCATGACAACCGATATCATCGACATCTATACCGACGGCGCCTGCAAGGGCAACCCCGGCCCCGGCGGCTGGGGCGCACTGATGCGCTACGGCGACCGCGAAAAGGAGCTGTTCGGCGGCGAGCCCAACACGACCAACAACCGCATGGAGCTGATGGGCGTGATCGCCGCGCTCGAAGCGCTGAAGCGGCCGTGCCAGGTGATCGTGCATACCGACTCGCAATACGTGCAGAAAGGCATCAGCGAGTGGATCCACGGCTGGAAGAAAAAAGGCTGGATCACCGCGGCAAAGACGCCCGTGAAGAACGCCGACCTGTGGAAGCGGCTCGACGCGCTCGTCGCGCAGCACGAGGTCGAGTGGCGCTGGGTCAAGGGCCACGCGGGCCATCCCGAAAACGAACGCGCGGACGCGCTCGCGAATCGCGGCGTCGAATCGCTCACGGCCTGAACGCCGGCCGCCCCCCTGTTTCCTTCGTTTTTCCAGACATGCGCCAGATCATTCTCGATACCGAAACCACCGGCCTGAACGCCCGCACGGGCGACCGCCTCATCGAAATCGGCTGCGTCGAGCTGCTGAACCGGCGGCTCACCGGCAACAACCTGCACTTCTACGTGAACCCCGAGCGCGACAGCGATCCGGGCGCGCTGGCGGTGCACGGCCTCACGACCGAATTCCTCAGCGACAAGCCGAAATTCGCGGAAGTCGCCGACCAGATCCGCGACTTCGTGAAAGACGCCGAGTTGATCATCCACAACGCACCGTTCGACCTTGGCTTCCTCGACGCCGAATTCACGCGGCTCGGCCTGCCGCCGTTTTCCGAACAGTGCGGCGGCGTGATCGACACGCTCGTGCAGGCCAAGCAGATGTTCCCCGGCAAGCGCAACTCGCTCGACGCGCTGTGCGACCGCTTCGGCATCAGCAACGCGCACCGGACGCTGCACGGCGCACTGCTCGACTCGGAGCTGCTCGCCGAGGTGTATCTCGCGATGACGCGCGGCCAGGACAGCCTCGTGATCGACATGCTCGACGACGTGGGCGCCGGCGGCAGCGCCGCGAACGGCCAGCGCGTGTCGCTGGCCGCGCTCGACCTGGCCGTGGTGGCCGCGAGCGCCGACGAGCTCGCCGCGCACCAGGCGCAGCTCGACGAGCTCGACAAGTCGGTCAAGGGCACCTGCGTGTGGCGCAATTCCGCCGACGCGGGGGCCGCGGAAACGACCTGACGCACCCGGCACGCGCTGCAGCCACGCTCACGCGCGCGGCTGCAGCGCGATGACGGCCATCCCGCCGAGCGCGAGCACCGCGCCGGCCACATCCCAGCGGGACAGCGCGACGCCGTCGACCACCCGCAGCCAGATCAGCGCAACCGCGATATACATGCCGCCGTACGCGGCATAGGTGCGCCCCGCCGCACTCGGGTGCAACGTCAGCAGCCACGCGAACAGCGCGAGCGACAGCGCGGCCGGCACCAGCAGCCAGACCGGGCGCCCGGCCTTCAGCACGAGCCACGGCAGGTAACAGCCGACGATTTCGGCCAGCGCTGTGGCGGCGAACAGCGCCGCGATCCTCATCAGTTCGGTCATCCGGTTCCTCGTGAATTCGGCCTCCGTCACCGGGGGCCGCGCGGCTTGGCCGCGCGCCGCCGATCATACCCGAGCAGGCCCCGCCGAACGCCCCGCCAGACGGGCGTTTCCCGGCAATTTGCGCGATCATCCGTCATCGTGCTATCATGTCGCCTGTTTCAACATTCAATCTCTGTCTATTCGATTTCGACAGAAGTCCGTCCGCGCGTTGCGGGCCGGCCCTTCGAGCGAAATCGCACCCACAGGAAAGCCCGCCCGACAGGCCCGCTTTTCTCGTTTCGTTGCCCCTCCGGGGCGCTTGCCGGAACGCCGGACATCGGTCCGCACCGGCATCTGCCGCCTGCATCACGCGGCCCATTCTTCATGAGCGCACAGTCGCGACGGCCCATCGGGCCCGCGTCGAAGCAGCCCCTTGCGGCCCTTTACCGCCTTTTGTGCAGTAAGTGCTTAATGGCCTGCCCCGACGCGCCGTACGCGACACCGCGCTCGCCGGCAAACCGTGTCGGACGGCCCGCCCGTTCCGGCGCAGTCAAAGGAGTGCATGACCTTGACCGCAACACACGTCAGCCCGACCGCTGCCTCTTCCTCCGCTTCGCCGTCCGGCGAGGCTCCGCTCGCCGCGGACGACATCACCGTCGTCGACCAGAGCCTGCTCAAGCGCGCCGTCAGCGCGATGGCCATCGGCAATGCGATGGAATGGTTCGACTTCGGCGTCTACAGCTACATCGCCGTCACGCTCGGCAAGGTGTTCTTCCCGTCCAGCAGCCCGTCCGCGCAGTTGCTCGCGACCTTCGGCACGTTCGCGGCCGCATTCCTCGTGCGCCCGCTCGGCGGCATGGTGTTCGGCCCGCTCGGCGACCGTATCGGCCGCCAGCGCGTGCTCGCCGCGACGATGATCATGATGGCCGCCGGCACGTTCGCGATCGGCCTGATCCCGAGCTATGCGTCGATCGGCATCATGGCGCCCGTGCTGCTGCTCGTGGCCCGCCTCGTGCAGGGCTTCTCGACCGGCGGCGAATACGGCGGCGCGGCCACCTTCATCGCCGAATTCTCGACCGACAAGCGCCGCGGCTTCATGGGCAGCTTCCTCGAGTTCGGCACACTGATCGGTTACGTGATGGGTGCGGGCGTGGTCGCGCTGCTCACCGCGTCGCTGTCGCAGGAAGCGCTGCTGTCGTGGGGCTGGCGCGTGCCGTTCCTGATCGCCGGCCCGCTCGGCCTGATCGGCCTCTACATCCGGATGAAGCTCGAGGAAACGCCCGCGTTCAAGCGCCAGGCCGAAGAGCGCGAAGCGCAGGACAAGGCCGTGCCGAAGGCGCGCTTCCGCGAAACGCTGATGCGCAACTGGCGTGCGCTGCTGCTGTGCGTCGGCCTCGTGCTGATCTTCAACGTGACCGACTACATGGTGCTGTCGTACCTGCCGAGCTTCATGTCGTCGACGCTGCACTTCGACGAATCGCACAGCCTCGTGCTCGTGCTGCTCGTGATGGTGCTGATGATGCCGATGACGCTCTACGCCGGCCGCCTGTCCGACAAGGTCGGCCGCAAGCCCGTGATGCTGGCCGGCTGCGTGGGCCTGCTCGTGCTGTCGATCCCGTCGATGATGCTGATCCATACGGGCACCACGGCATCGGTATTCGGCGGCCTGCTGATCCTCGGCGTGCTGCTGTCGTGCTTCACCGGCGTGATGCCGTCGGCACTGCCGGCGCTGTTCCCGACCGAGATCCGCTACGGCGCGCTCGCGATCGGCTTCAACGTGTCGGTGTCGCTGTTCGGCGGCACGACGCCGCTGGTGACCGCGTGGCTCGTCGAGGTCACCCACAACCTGATGATGCCCGCGTACTACATGATGGGCGCCGCCGTGATCGGCATCGTGTCGGTCGTCGCGCTCGCGGAAACCGCGCGCCAGCCGCTGAAGGGCTCGCCGCCGGCCGTCGCGACGCGCCGCGAAGCGCACCAGCTTGCGCGCCGGTTGCGCGAAGAGGACGACAGCGCCGAGATTTACGGCGTCGCATCGCCCGCACGCGCCTGAGCGCCGCCCAATGAAAAGCCCCGGCCGAAGCCGGGGCCCGATCGAACCCGATCCGCCCGACCGGCTTGCGCCGGCCGGGCTTTTTTTATCCATTCGATGCGAACGCGCTCATGCGTGTGCTTCGCTGCCACGGCAGAAGATCAGTGCACGCGAACGCGATACGGCCGCCTGCGCGCCGCGTGCCGCGACGATCAGCCCGACCTGGCCGAGATTGAAATCGCGCTCGACCATCAGCTGCGTCAGCGCGACGAGCGGCAACATGAAGGACGGGTGGTACAGGCTCGATTCGATCAGGGCTTTCATCATCGGCTCCATCTGGCATGACTTGATTCGATGGAGTGGATTCTAGGGACCGGCCGCTTCCGGATAAACAGCGCGAATGCGAAGTCACTTGTCAGCCGCCGAGAACAATCGGCAGCGGCTTGCCTGGCGGGGACGAGCGGGCGGCAGACGGCGGTGCCGGCGGCCCGGCACCCCGCCGCAGGCCCCTTAGGCGAGCGGTGTCGCGACGAACGCCGGCAACGCTTCCGCGCACGCCGAATGCGCGGCGAGCGCCGGATAGCGGGCCGGATCGATCCGCGCGAGCACCGGGTAATCGGCCGTCATGAACTGCGTGAAGCGCCATGCCACCGCGACTGTCACGTCGGACTGCAGCAGGCGAGCGCCGCCGAGCCAGCCGTTCGCGGCCGCGACGAGCGGCTCCAGTTCGCCGTACGCGCTCTCGAGCTGGCTCAGCACGCGCTCGATCCACGGCGCGTGCTGCTTGGCTGACGGGCGCAGCGCCTGCTCGTAGACGACCTGCACGGTCTTCTCGGCGGCCGCCAGCGCGAAACCGACCGGCACCAGCGCGCGCAGCCGCGCATCGGCGGCGTCGGGCAGCAGGCGCCGCTCGGGCGCGACCAGGTGATCGAGATAGTCGACGATCAGCGACGAATCGATCAGCGTCGCGCCGTCGCCGATCACGAGCGTCGGCGCCTTGACGACCGGATTGACCGTCCTGAACTGCTCGAAATGACGAAACACCGAGAGCGACTCGTGCTCGAACGGCAGGTCGAGCAGCCTCGCCGAAATCGCGACACGGCGCACGAACGGGGAATCCAGCATGCCAATCAGCTTCATCGCAAACGCTCCGCTTGAGGGAATGGGACGGATGACTGTAGCAGCGTCGCGCGGCATCGCCTAGCGTGCCCGTGCGCTTGATGCGCGTCGGGCGCTCGTGAACCAGGCTCCCGCTGCCCCGCCACAGTGACCATAATGCAAGTTCACGCCCCTTCCGCCCCAAGGTTCGCCATGTGGTATGCCCTCGTCGAGCAGCAGCGGGAATGGATGCGCGTCTGGCGCGCGGCGACGCGGCACGCGTTCGACGCGTGGCCCGCGGCCACGCTGCCGCACGCCGCGTCGTCGTGCTACGACGACCTGTTCGAGCCGCTGCTCGGGCCGCCAGCCAGGCCGCCGCGCTTCGACATCGGGCGGCCGGCCGTCGACGAACGGGTCGCCGCGCACACGCCGTTCTGCGACCTGCGGCGCTTCACGCGCGCCGATGCCCGGCGCACGGTGCTGCTGTGCGCGCCGCTCGCCGGGCACGCGGCCGTGATGATGCGGGAAACCGTCGAGACGCTGCTCGCCGACGGCGACGTCTGCGTGACCGACTGGCGCAATGCGCGCGACGTGCCGCTCGCGTCGGGCCGCTTCGGGCTCGACGACTATGTCGCGATGCTCGACGGCTTCGTCGACGGGCTCGCGCACGACGATCGGCCGCTGCACGTCGTCGCCGTGTGCCAGGCGACCGTGCCGGCGCTCGGCGCGCTCGCGCTGCGGGCCGCGCGCGGCCTCGCGCCACCCGCGAGCGTCACGCTGATCGGCGGCCCGCTCGACGCGCGCCTGAATCCGAGCGCGCTCGGCACCGCCGCAGCCGCCCATTCGCTCGACTGGTGCCGCCGCCACCTGATCGACATCGTGCCGCCCGGCTTCGCGGGGCACGGCCGCCACGTGTTCCCGACCTATCTCCAGCAGGGCGAGATCGCGCTCATGTACCCGCAGCGCTTCCTGACGCTGATCGAGGCCTACGCGCTGGCCGCGTCGCGCCTCGACATGGCCGGGCTCGCCGGTGCGCGGCGTGCGCTGCTCGAATACACGGCGCTGCTCGACATGCCGGCCGACTATTTCCTCGACACGGTCGACGTCGTGTTCCAGCGCATGAGCCTCGCGAACGGCACGTGGAACGTCGGCGGCCGGTGCGTCGAGCCGGCCGCGCTGTGCGGCATCGCACTGCTGACCGTCGAGGGCGCATGCGACGCGGTCACGGGCGCCGGCCAGACGCACGCGGCGCTCGACCTGTGCAGCGGCGTTGCCGCTGACGAGCGCTTCCGCGTCGACGTCGACGATTGCGATCACTACGGGTTGTTTACGGGTGCGCGCTGGCGCGACAGCGTCCATCCGGCGCTGCAGCGCGTGTTCGCGCTGGCCGAAGCCGGCGGCCCGCGCCGCGTCGGGCGGGCGTGAAGCCGCGTCAGAGTCGGGCCGCGTCGAGCAACGTACGCACCTCGTCGTCGCCCGTCTGCTCGAAGCGCGCGTAGAACTGGCTGATTCCGAAGAACCGCAGCGGCTGCGACACCGTGACGAACGCGTCGGCCAGGTCGTCGAACGCATGCCGCGTGCCCGGCGGCGCGACCGGCGCAGCCGCCACGACGCGCGCGGGGTGGCGCTCGCGCAATGCCTGCAGCGCGACGCGCATCGACGCGCCGGTCGCGACGCCGTCGTCGACGACGATCGCGATGCGTCCGTCGACCGGCAGCGGCGCCGCCGCGCCGCGATACAGCGCTTCACGACGATGCAGCTCGGCGGTCTCGCGCGCGATCACGTCGGCAAGCTGCGCGTCGGATACGCCCATCGAGCGGATTACCGAACGCTGAAGATGCATCGCCCCGCCCGTTGCAATCGCGCCCATCGCGAGTTCGGGATCGTATGGCACGCCGAGCTTGCGCACGACCAGCACGTCGAGGGGTGCGCGCAGCGCGCAGGCAATCGCATACGCGACGGGCACGCCGCCGCGCGGCAACGCGAGCACGACAACGTCGCTACGCCCCGCGTAATCGCGCAACGCGTCGGCCAGTTGCCGGCCGGCATCGGCGCGATCGACAAAACACTCGGTCACGATCGGCTCCCTGCCGTTGCGCCGGTTGCGCGAAACCCGCGCCGGCGCCTGTCAACGAGCATGGTTCATCGGCCGCGCCGATGCAAGCAGGGTCACACCGGCATCCGCGACACCGGACGAAGGGGTCAGAGGCCGCCGGCCTGCCGGTACAGCCGCCAGAACGACTGCGCGTAGGATTGGGCGAGCTCGGGCGCGCGTCGAAACACGTTCACCGTTTCCGCGTGCGCGGCCGCGCCGTCGGACAACGTCGTCAGTACGACGCTGTCGTCGACGATCACGAAGCGCGGCGCGGGGTCTCCCTGCCGCGAATCGATCGCCACGTCGATGCCCGCGGATTTCAGATAGCCGGCGCCGCTGTACTTGCCCGCGCGCGCCGAGCGCGCGAGCACGACACGTACCTCGATCCCGCGCGCGCGCGCCGCGCGCAGCGCGCTCGCGACGGCGGGCGGCACGTGCGTATAGCCGGCCAGCAGCACGCGGCGCTGCGCCTGTTCGATCAGGTCGACGGTCGCATCGGCCGCCGCGTTGTCATACGAAAAGTATGTGCCGACCGATGCGGCGTCGGACGGAATCTGGCTGGCGTGGGCGCTCGCCGCGCAGCAGAGCGCGGCGAGAAGGAAGGCGGCTGGTCTCATGGCGGGCGCCATTGTAGCGACGCCAATTCGCGTGGCAAGCGCCGGCTGCGACGCTGCTGCGCCGGCGCAACACACAGTGCGGAACGGGTGCCCGACGGGTGTGTTTCAGGCCGTCGATCAGCCGGCCGCGACGCGCGCGAGCCAGCTCGTCACGCCGTCGACGGAACGGAAATCCGCGAGGCTACGCGCCGGCAGCGCCGGATACGCGCCGCCCGCCATCTCGGCCAGCGCGCGCCCGGGGCCGAGTTCGAGAAACGCGGTCGCGCCGGCCTCCACGCAGGCGGCAAGACAGGCCGCCCACTCGACCGGCTCCGCGATCTGCCGCGCGAGCTTGTCGAGGCCCGCGTCGACGTCGAGCACCGACGCACCGTCGATCCCCGAAACCAGCCGCGTGCCGGGCAGCGGCCGCCGCACGCGCGTCGCGGCGAGCGACGCGCGAAACACCGGCACGGCTGCCGCTAGCCGGCGCGTGTGCGACGCGATCCGCACGCAGACGGGCGCGACGCGCAACGCGCCTTCGCGTGCCGCGTCGTCGGCCACCGCATCGACATCGGCCTGCCGCCCCGCCACCACGAACGCGTCGCCGGGGTTCGCGATCGCGATCGCCGCGTCCCGGCCGTCGCACAACCGCGCGAGCTGCGCGCGCGTCAGGCCGCGCACGAACGCCATCCGCTCGTCGCCGCCGCTCGCGGCATCCATCGCGCGCGCGCGCGCATCGGCCAGGTCGAGCGCGTCATCCGGATCGATCATTCCCGCGACGCCCCACGATGCGACCTCGCCGACGCTGTAGCCCGCGACGCAGCGCCGGCGCGGCCACACCGCGTCGAGCAGCGCGGCGGCGGCAAGCGCCTGGACCGTGCAGAGGATCTGCGCGGCACGGTTTTCGCGCAGCGCGTCCGGCCCGGCCCGCCGGACCCAGGCGCGCGGATCGTCGCCGAGGAGCCGGCCGGCATGCGCGAACAGCGCGTCGGCCTGCGGCGCCGACCCGGTCAGGTCGAACATGTCCGCGCGCTGCGCGCCTTGCCCCGAACAGAGGATCGCCAGCGTCATCGCGCGTCCCCGTCGGCTTCGAGCGCATCGACGAACACGCTCATCGCGAGCAGGTCGGCCGCCCCGCCCGGGCTCAACCGGCGCGCCACGAACGCACGATGCGCGGCGGCGGCGCGCAGCCGCCAGTCGCGCGCACGCACGCCGCCGCGTGCAACGAACGCGCGGGCGGCCGCCCGCGCGAAGTCGAGGCCGGCCTGCCCGCCCCGGTGCAGCAGATTCGTGTCGTCGAGCGCGGCGATCAGCGCGAAGCACGCATCGACGCGCGCGGCTTCCCGGTCGCCCGGCAGGTCGCGCCGTGCGCGGCGCAGCGCGGGCAACCCGACCGCATATACGGTCGTGAAGCCGTCGGCCGCCTCGCGGCGCGCGCCGCCGACGCCGTAGCGGCGACTCGCGCGCTCGCCGTGGCTGTCCGGCAAACGCGGGCCGCCAAGGATATCGGTGCCCCAGCGGCGGGACACGAACGCGCCGAGCGTCATCCCGTCCGGCACGGCCCCCGGCATCGCGCGCCGGCCCGCAGCCGCGCACAGCAGCCCGAGCCCGAAGATCGCGCCACGATGCGTATTGACGCCGCCGGTCGCGGCGAGCATCGCGTGCTCGGCACGCAGGCCGATCTTGCGCAGCACGGCCATGTCCGCATCGCGCGCGCCCGCATCGGCGAGTTCCGCGAAGTACGGCCGCAGCGCGGCGGCGCTGCGCGCGAACGTCGCGGCATCCATGTCCGAATGACTGCCGGTGTCGATGTGACTGACCAGGCCCGGCTTCGGATAGGTCTCGATCTCGAGCACGAGGCTACACTCGGCCAGCCCGGCGATGCGCTCGGCATCGGACGGCACCGGTACGCGGCAGGCAGCCCACGCGCTCATCGCGCGCCTCCGGTGAATGCGTCGGCCGGCATCAGCTCGACGTCGATCGCGGTCTTGACCGCGACTTCAGGCAGCCGCGCCTGCAGTTCGCGCCAGTTGACGCCCGCGCCGTCGTCGCGCAGCAGTTCACCGTCGATGCGCATCGGCGCGCGTGCGTCGATCTCCGCGAGGCCATCGAGCAGCGGCGCCATCGACGCGGCATCCGGCAGCGGAAACACGATATCGAGATCGGACGACGCGCCCAGGTATGGCTCGCCCGTCAGCGCCTGCCACGCGAGGCTGCCGAACACGCGACCCTGCACGCCGCAGCGCGCGCCGAGCGCATCGAGCTCGCGCAACGGCGCATGCCATGCGTCGGGCGCGGCGGCGAGCACGTCGGCCAGCGCGGGCAGCGGGCCGACCGTCGCGAGCGCGTCGGCGGCAGCGTTCAACGCGATGCGCCGCTTGCCCGCGGAAGGCGGCAACGGCAGGCCGAGCGGCACGCGGCCGGCATTGGCCTCGTCGGGCGACGCGCGGCGCACGATCAGCGGCCAGCCGCGCGCGGCCCACGCCTGCACGAGCGGATCGGCCGCGAGCGCGGGATCGCGCGCGCATGCCGCGCCCCACCCCGCCGCCGTCAGCGTGACGAGCGTGTGGCGGCGCAGCGGCATCTCAGTGTGCGGCACGCGCGAGTTCCTCGACGCGCCGTGCGACGTCGGCCGCGACCGGCCGCCCGCGCGCCGCGCGACGGTCGACGCGATCGGCCGGCTTGCCGAGCCATTCGCCGACCTGCGCGTCGAGCGCGCGGGCCGGATCGAGCACGGCGTCGACGGCGCCCATCTTCACGAGGTTGTCGAGCCCCGGCGCGAACACCGGGGTCGAACGCGACATCTCCTTCAGCACGTCGATCGGCAGCTTGGTCACGCGCGACATCGACGGCAGGTCCATCACCTCCGGCTCGGCGCCCGGCACCGCGAGCAACGTGCGCGTCGCGAGTGCGGTCGCGATGAACGCGCCCGCGGCCGTGTGGCCGTACAGCACGCCGATCGTCCGGTGCCCGGCGAGATCCGCGTGCATCAGGCACTTCGCGAGATGCGACAGCCCTTCGTTCAGGCCGAGCAGTTCGTCGCGCTTGCTCATCCGCTGGCTGTCGCTGTCGACGAGCACGAGGATCGGCGTATCGCCGCCGCGCGCGATCGTGTCGAGCACGCGCGACGCGAGCGTCAGCGCCTCGTCGATGCCGAACGGCAGACGGTCGGCGACACCGATCACGTCGACGCGCAGGCCGGCCAGCTCCGCGTGGCCCGTCAGCAGGCCGCCGGTACGGGCGATCGAATGGCCGTGGGGAAACATCGAGTTCAGTACTTCATCGAGCGTCATGCGGGCTCTCCTGCAATTGATCGGCGAGCGTGGCGAACGCATCGTCGGGCATCCCGGGAATCGCTTCCGGCGCGCCCGCACCAAGCGTGCGCCACACGTCGAGCGCATCCTTGCATGCGCCGAACCGTTCGACACGCGCTTCGAGGCGCGCCTGTTCCGCGCGCAGCATCGCCGCATCGAACGCCGGCGCGTGGCCGAGCAGGTCGAGCGCCGCCGCGCGGAACGCGTCCGGCGTATCGGCCACATAGCGGTCCGCGCCGCCGATCAGCCGCCGGTGCTTGCCGCCCATCGTGCGCCAGATCAGCGCGCGATCCTTCGCGTCGAATTCCTCGACGCCGCGATTGGTCTCGATCACTTCGGGGCCCGACACGCTGATGCGCCCCTGCTCCGACACCGCGAGCGCCGAACAGCACGCGGCGAGCAACCCGCCGCCGCCGTAGCAGCCCGCGCGCCCGCCGATCATCCCGATCACCGGCACGCCGGCCGCGCGCGCTTCGACGAGCGCGCGCATGATCTCGGCGATCGCAAGCTCGCCCGCGTTCGCTTCCTGCAGCCGCACGCCACCCGTATCGAACAGGATCAGCACCGGCTTGCCGACTTCGCGCGCGGCACGCAGCAGCCCCGTGAGCTTCGCGCCGTGCACCTCGCCGAACGCGCCGCCCATGAAGCGGCCCTCCTGCGCGGCGACGAACACCGGCCGGCCGTCGAGCCGGCCGTGGCCGACCACCATCCCGTCGTCGAACTGCTGCGGCAGGTCGAACAGCGGCAGGTGCGGGCTCGTCACGCGTTCGGCCGGCCCGAGGAATTCGCTGAAACTGCCCGCGTCGAGCAGCCCGTCGATGCGCTGCCGCGCCGACGCTTCGTACCAGCTCGCGCCGTTCGCGACGAACGCCGGTGCGTCGTGGATCGCGTCGTTCGGCGCCTCCCGACGGGCCGCCCCTAGGGAGGCGCCCGCCCCCTCGGGGGGCAGCGAACAGATGTGAGCGTGGGGGTTGTTCATTAAGCGTCCCCCTCGATCGCGCGCACGGCTTGCGCGAGCCGCAGCGACACCATGTCGGGCCGCGCGCCGCCGTCGTTGATCGACAGCTTCAGGCCGCCCGGCGTGCGCCGCTCGACGAAATCCGACACGACGGCCTGCCACACCGCGCCGAAGCCGACCGCCGCGGTGCGGATGTCGATCTCGCATTCGTTGCCCGGCAGCACGCGCTCGACGAGCACCTCGAGATTGCCGGACGCGACCACGCCGACGAGCGCCGCGGCCTGCTCGCCCTTCGCTCGCTCGCGTGCGGTGAAGCGATAGTTCAACTGTTCCATGCCCTCTTCCTCACCAGTTGCGGAACCGGGCCGGCGGCGCATAGAGCCCGCCCGACCAGTGCACGAGATCCTTGATCGAACGCGCGGCGAGCCAGCGGCGGTCGGCGTCGAGCGGGTCGATGCCGAGATCCTCCGGACGGCGGATCACGCCGCGCTCGCGCAGCCGCTCGACCATCTTCCGGTCGCGGCCGCGGCCGATATCCGTATAGCCGGCCACGCCGCGGATCGCGTGCTCGCGCTCGTCCTTGTCGCGGCACATCAGCAGGTTCGCGATCCCTTCCTCGGTGACGATGTGCGTGACGTCGTCGCCGTAGATCATGATCGGCGCGAGGTCGAGCTGCAGCTTGTCGGCGAGCTTCAGCGCGTCGAGCTTCTCGACGAACATCGGCACGTTCTTGTCGCCGAACGTCTCGCCGATCTGCACGACGAGCTTGCGGCCGCGCCTGAGCGCCGCCGGCGTGTCGGGGTCGGCTTCGGCGCCGGCCTTCAGCCACGGCTCGCTCGGATGGCGCCGGCCGCGCGCGTCGCTGCCCATGTTCGGCGCGCCGCCGAAGCCGGCGATCCGCTCGGCCGTGACCGTCGACGAATGGCCCGACAGGTCGATCTGCAGCGTCGAGCCGATGAACATGTCGCACGCATAGAGGCCGGCCGTCTGGCAGAACGCGCGGTTCGAGCGCAGCGACCCGTCGGGACCGGTGAACCACACGTCGGAGCGCGCGCGGATGTAGTCGTCCATCCCGACCTCGGAGCCGAAGCAGTGGATCTGCTCGACCCAGCCCGACTCGATCGCGGGAATCAGCGTCGGGTGCGGGTTGAGCGCCCAGTGCGTGCAGACCTTGCCCTTCAGCCCGAGCTTCTCGCCGTAGGTCGGCAGCAGCAGCTCGATCGCCGCGGTGTTGAAGCCGATCCCGTGGTTCAGGCGCCGGATGCCGTACGGCTCGTAGATGCCCTTGATCGCGAGCATCGCGGTGAGGATCTGCGTTTCGGTGATCGCGGCCGGATCGCGCGTGAACAGCGGCTCGACGTAGAACGGCCGGCCGGCCTCGACGACGAAATGCACGCGGTCGCCGGGGATGTCGACGCGCGGCACCTTGTCGACGATGCGGTCGACCTGGGCGATCACGATGCCGTCCTTGAACGCGGTGGCTTCGACGATGGTCGGCGTGTCCTCGGTGTTCGGGCCCGTGTACAGGTTGCCGTCGGCGTCGGCGCTGACCGCGGCGATCATCGCGACGTGCGGCGTGAGGTCGATGAAGTAGCGCGCAAACAGCTCGAGATAGGTGTGCACCGCGCCGAGCGCGATCTTGCCGCCGAACAGCAGCTTCGCGATCCGCTGCGACTGCGGGCCCGAATACGCGAAATCGAGGCGCTTCGCGATCCCGCGCTCGAACACGTCGAGATGCTCGGGCAGCACGACGCCCGACTGCACCATGTGCAGGTCGTGGATCTTCGCGCTGTCGACGTCGGCGAGCGCCGTCGCGAGCAGGTCGGCCTGCTTCTGGTTGTCGCCTTCGAGGCAGACGCGGTCGCCGGGCCGCAGCACCGCTTCGAGCAACGCCACGGTGTCGCGCGCATCGACCCGCTTGCCTTGCGCGAAACGCGCACCGGCCGCGAGGCGTGCATCGCGCGCCTGCCGCGCGTGATTCCATCCCGTCATGAACAGTTCTCCCGCTTCGATGGTCCAGCGGCATTCTAAGCCTGGCGCCGCCGCCGATTGATGATGTTGACGAATGCGACTCAGAGGACGCGGCGATGGATGCGGCCCGCCGGCGGGCCGCATCGCGCAACGCTATGCGCCGACCAGCGCGCGCGTCGCGAAGAACAGCACCGACGGGCCGAGCAGGCAGCCGACGCCCGTATGGAACGTCGCGACCAGCGCGCCGTACGGGACGAGCCGGCGGTCGGTCGCGGCGAGCCCGGCGCTCACGCCGCTGACGGTGCCCGCGAGGCCGCCGAAGATCATCGCGGAACGCGGCGTCTTCAGGCCCATGAAGTTGGCCGCGACCGGCGTGCCGACCATCACGATGATCGCCTTCACGAGGCCCGTCGCGATGCTGAGCGCGATCACGTCGGAACTCGCACCGATCGCCGCGCCCGTGACGGGGCCGACGATGTAGGTGACGGCGCCCGCACCGATGGTCGTCATGCTGACCGCATCGGTATAGCCGAACGCGCGCGCGATGCATGCGCCGACGATGAACGGCAGCACGGTGCCGAGCAGCAGCGACACGACGCCGACGAGCCCGGCCTTGCGCGCCTCGGTCGGCTGCACTTCGAACGCGGTCGCGACGATCGCGAAATCGCGCAGCATCGCGCCGCCCATCAGGCCGACGCCCGCGAACAGCCGCACGTCGGCGATTCCCTTCTCGCCGCCGGTGAACGCGCCGCCGACGTACGCAAGCGCGAGACCGATCACGATCGCGATCGCGGAGCCGTGCACGCGGCCGAACGTGAGCTTGCGCGACGCGATCGACGACAGCCACATGATCAGGCCGACCAGCGCGAACGACGCGACGAGCCCGTTGTGGGCGACGGTTTTTTCGAGCATCTGCAGCATGGCGGCCTCCGTTACTGTTCTTCGAATTGCGGCACGCCCGCGAAGGCCGTGTCGTCGCGCCCCATGCGCACGAGTACCGCGATGCAGCATGCGCAGATCGCAACCGCGCCGATGGCGGCGAGCAGTGCGACCGGCCCGCCCTTCAGCGCGGCGACGACGTTCTGGTTCGCGGCCATCGCGACGACGACCGGGATGTACATCGCGCCCCAGAAACCGACGCCCGCCTCGGTCTCCTTCGGCAGCCAGCCGCGCCGGTGCAGCCACAGGCGCAGGCAGATCAGCAGCAGCATCGCGATGCCGACGCCGCCGACATTGGTCTTCACGCCGATCGCGGTGCCCAGCAGGTCGCCGAGGAACAGTCCGGCCAGATGGCAGAACGCCAGCAGCGCGGTTCCGTAGATGATCATGAGTCGTCTCCAGTCTCTTCGTGACGGGCGCCTGACGCGTGCGGGAGGCTGGCCCGCACGCCGATCCCGGGCGCGGACTTGTCTCCTGCGGCGGTGCGCCGCGACCCGGCGGCTCGTCGTGCGAGCGCGTTCTCGGGCGGTCGATGGGATGATGCGGTTTCGGGCCGGACGCCGGATGGCTTAGACTGACCGATACAGTCGGCGGCGCGACACGGGCTACGCGTCCGGGGCGCCCTCTTGCAGAGGCCGCACCGGGGCGTGATCCGATACTAGCCCCGCAAAATCCGGCCATTTATGAAGTTGTCGAAACCGATTCAGTGGATTTAGCAATGCGTCCGTTACCGCCCGAGCTGCTGCGCAGCTTCGTCGCCGTCGCCCAGTCCGGCAGCTTCACCGCCGCGTCCGAGCGCGTGAACCTGTCGCAGTCGACCGTCAGCCAGCACATCCGCCGCCTCGAGGAGCTGCTCGACCGGCCGCTGTTCGAGCGCGACACGCGCAACGTGCACCTGTCGCAGCACGGCGACGCGCTGTTCCGCTACGCGGTGCGCATCCTCGAACTGATGGACGAAGCCGTCACGTCGGTATGCGGGCCGCCGCTGTCGGGCAACGTGCGGCTCGCGATGTCGGAGGATTTCGCGTCGGCGCACCTGACGGCGGCGCTTGCGAGCTTCGTGCAACGCAATCCGGAAGTCGAGCTCGCGATCTCGACCGGGCTGTCAGGCGACCTGTTCGACGCGCTCGACGAAGGCCGGCACGATCTCGTGTTCGCGAAGCGGATTGCGGGCAGCCGGCGCGGCCGCGTGATCCGCAGCGAGCCGCTGTACTGGTGCACCGGCCCCGATTCGCGGATCACCGGCCACGAGGCCGTGCTGCCGCTCGCGATGCATCCGGAGCCGAGCGTGTCGCGCCGCCGCGTGCTCGAATCGCTCGAGGCCATCGGGCGGCCGTACCGGATCGCGGTGGTGAGCAGCAGCATCGCGGTGCTGCGCGCGGCCGCGAGCGCGGGGCTCGGCGTCAGCGCGTTCGCCGGCTACGTGATCCCGGCCGGGCTCACGCGGCTCGACGCGGGGCTGCCCGAACTCGGCGAACTCGAATACGTGATCGACCGGCCGGCGACCGCGTCACGTTCGACGCTCGCGCTCGAAGCCACGCTGATCACGGCGGCGGCGGAGTTGTAACCGCGCCGGGCACACCGGGTGCGCCGCATGCATGCGCGGCCGCGCCCGCAACTGACAGCTTTGCCCGCAACACGTCATCGTCCGCGCAGCACCCGCTCGCGACAATGGGACCCATCGGATGGGCACGGCCAATCGCCGCGCGTATCCGGTACCCCGTCCCCTTGATCGGAGCCCGCCATGAACGTCCTGCGATTCGCCGTCGCGACCGCTGCAGCCGCCCTGCTATCCCCCGCCTTTGCCCAGACCGACGCCACGGCGCCCGTACCGGGCCTGACACGCGCGGAAGTCATCGCCCAGCTCAAGCAGGCCTATCTCGACGGCGAACTGCCGACGAACGACAGCAACTACCCGCCGAGCGCCGCGACGCGCGCGCGCAACCGCGAACTGGTGCAGGCCACGAGCCCCGCCTGGCTTGCCCAGACGCCGCCCGCGCCGCAGACGACGTCGCAGCAGTAGCCGGGCGCTGTCGCTCCGGCGCGGTCAGGGCAAAAAGCTGCGGCGCCGCGCGTCGATCAGCTCGACGAGCAGCCGGTCGCGTTCGGCCGCCAGCTCCTGCATCGAGCGCTCGCCCTGGATCGCGCGCAACTCGTCGTTCAGCTTGCGATCGACTTCCGGATCGAACGAAGGCGTGCCGAGGTCGTCCCACCAGCTCGTGATCGGCCCCGACAGGTGTTCGAGGAAGTGCGCGATCCCGCCCGCGCCGCCGCCGAGGTGGTAGGTCAGGCACTGCCCCATCAGCCCCCAGCGCAGGCCGGGCCCCCATGCGACGGCCTTGTCCGCATCGGCGACGCTCACGACACCTTCGCCGACGAGGTGATACACCTCGCGGAACAGCGCGGCCGCGAGCCGGTTCGCGACATGGCCGGTCATCTCCTTGTTGAGGACGATCGTCTGCTTGCCGAGCGCATCGTAGAAATCCTTCACGCGTGCGATCACGTCCTGGCCGGTCGCGTCGCCGCCGACCAGTTCGACGAGCGGGATCAGGTGCGGCGGATTGAACGGATGCGCGATCAGGCAACGTTCCGGATGCTTCGCGCAGGCGGTCTGGATGTCCGACATTTTCAGGCCCGACGAGCTCGATGCGATCGGCACGTGCGCGGGCAGCACGTCGTCCATCTGCCGGTACAGCACACGCTTCAGGTCGAGCCGCTCCGGGCCGTTCTCCTGCACGAAATCGACGCCGTCGAGCGCGCGCACGAGATCGGCGTCGAACGACAGCCGCGCGGAAAGTTCGTCGGCCCGGCCGCCGAGAAACGCGGCCAGCGCGTCGCGCAGCCGCGCATCGGCTTGCGGCGCCGGGTCGGTCGCGACGACGTCGAAGCCCTTCGTCAGGTAGAAAGCTGCCCAGCTCGCGCCGATCACGCCGGCGCCGACGATCGCGATGCGTCGAATGTCCATGGTTGTCCCGAGTGGTTGGTCTGCAGATAGGTCGCGGCGATTGTCGCATCGAATCCCGCGGGCCTGCGTTGACGCAGATTGCGGATTCCCTCTTGAAATGCGCCGCGGCGGCCACTAATTACGCATCGTCGGGCAGTACTCCATGCAACGCACTGCCCCCGTTTCGACCCAGTGGAGCCACCCGTCGCGCCCGCCGCAGGCGTCGCGCCGTCACGTCTCCCGCGTTCCCTGTTCAGGAGGACCAACATGAGCGGTATCCATTTCGGCAACGACCTGTTCGACGAATTCGCCCGCGTGCAGCGGCAGGTGGCGAACCTGCTCGGCGAACGCCCGTCCGGCATCCGTGCGGTGCGCCCGGGCGCCTTTCCCGCGCTCAACGTCGGCGCCACCGACGACGCCATCGAGATCGTCGCGTTCGCGCCCGGCATGGCCGCGACCGACTTCGACGTGTCGATCGACAAGGACCTGCTGACGATCAGCGGCGAGCGCAAGCCGGCGCCGCGCGGCGAAGGCGACGACCTGCGCATGTATGCGCAGGAGCGCTTTCACGGCGCGTTCCGCCGCGTCGTCGAGCTGCCGCGGGATGCGGATCCCGACCAGGTCAGCGCCCGTTATGAAAACGGCTGCCTGCTGATTCGCGTCGGCCGGCGCGAAGCATCGAAGCCGCGTGCGATCACCGTTCAGTAATCTTCAGGATACCGACATGAACATGAATGCGAACCCGACCCTGGCCGAACGCCAGACGAGCACCGTTCACCCTGCTGCTGCCGAAGCCGCGCGCCGGCCCGCGATCACCCCGTCCGTCGACATCGTCGAAGACCATCGCGGCGTCACGCTACGGGCCGACCTGCCCGGCGTGCCGCGCGAAAACCTCGACGTGAAGGTGCACGACAACACGCTGACGATCGAAGCCGACACGCGCATCGACACGCCGGCCGACCTGCGCGTGCGGCACGCCGAAGTCCGCGCGCCGCGCTACGCGCGCACGTTCGTGCTGAGCCCCGACCTCGATACGTCCAAGATCGACGCGAACCTGCGCGACGGCGTGCTGACGCTGACGATTCCGCGCCGCGAAGAAACACGTCCGCGTCGCATCGACGTGACGGCCGGCAACGCGTAAGCGCCGGCGCGTGTCGCGAAGCGGCGCGCATGAAAAAAACCCGCCCGGGCGCAATGCCGGGCGGGGCTTTTTTTGCGACGGGTGACGCACGTGCGGGTGCGCCGTCTCCGGATTCAATCGAAATCGAACAGGTCGAACACCGACTTCTTGCGACGCTGCCCGTCGTGCCTGTAACGATCGTCGTGCGAGCGGCCGTCGCGCCCCCAGCCGTCGTCGCGACCGCGCTGCTGCACCTGCGCCTGCGCAGCGTGCCGCGCGGGCGCCTCGTCGCGGCGGGCCGGCGCATCGCCGGTCTCGCGTGTGATCAGCTTGTCGAGTTCGCCGCGATCGAGCCACACGCCGCGGCACGTCGGACAGTAGTCGATCTCGATCGACTGGCGCTCGGCCATCAGCAGGTCGGGCGTCTTGCAGACAGGACATTTCATCGCGTTTCTCCTTTCCGTGCGAATTTCGTCTGAATTCCGTATGAAGGCGCGCGAGCCGGCCGCTGCGGCGGCCGGCGTCGCACGCAGTGGCTCAGTGGCCTTCCACCCGTGCCGCGCGCTTCGACTTCGCGCGCCGCGCCAGCATGTTCATGCCCTCGACGAACGCCGAGAACGCCATTGCCGCGTAGATGTAACCCTTCGGCACGTGCGAACCGAAACCTTCGGCGATCAGCGTCATGCCGATCACGACGAGGAACGACAGCGCAAGCATCACGATGGTCGGGTTGCGGTCGATGAAGCGTGCGAGCGGCTGCGCGGCGAACAGCATCACGGCCACGGCGACGATCACCGCGACGAACATGATCGGGACGTGCTCGGTCATGCCGATCGCGGTCACGATGCTGTCGATCGAGAACACGATGTCGAGCATCACGATCTGGCCGATCGCGGCCCATACCGTCAGGCCGGCCGCGCCGCCGGAACCGCCCGCGCCGTCGCCGTCGGGCGACAGGTGGTGATGGATCTCGGTGGTCGCCTTCCAGACGAGGAACAGGCCGCCCGACAGCAGGATCATGTCGCGCCACGAGAACGCATGGTCGAAGAGCGTGAACACGGGTTCGGTGAGACTCGCGATCCACGCGACGCTGCCGAGCAGCGCGAGGCGCATCACCAGCGCGAGCGCGATGCCGAGGCGCTGCGTGCGGGCGCGCTGCGCTTCGGGCAGCTTGTTGCTGAGGATCGAGATGAAGATCAGGTTGTCGATGCCGAGCACGACTTCCATCACGACGAGCGTCAGGAGCGCAGCCCAGACGGCGGGGTCGACGGCAAGCGTCAGCAGGTAGTCCATGAGTGGGCCGATACGAAAGTGGAAAGTCCGATGATATTCCGCGCCGAACTTCGGAAAAATCAGAGAGAATCTGACTTTAAGTTCGGTTTTTACGAAGTTTCGATCCGATGCTGAATTTCCGACATCTGTACTATTTCTGGGTCGTCGTGAAGGAAGGCGGCTTCGCGCGCGCGGCCGGGCGGCTCGACATGGCCGTGCAGACGATCAGCGCGCAGGTGCGCGAGCTCGAGAAATCGCTCGGGCACCAGTTGCTGCGCCCGGCCGGGCGCGGCGTCGCGATGACCGACGCGGGCCAGGCCGCGTTTGCGCGCGCGGAAGTGATCTTCGAGATGGGGCGGCTGATCCCCGACGAAGTGCGCGCGGCGGCCAGCCAGCCGACCGTGCGGCTCGCGGTCGGCCTCGCGGACGGCATCTCCAAGCTCGCCGCGCACGCGATCCTCGCGCCCGTGCTCGACACGCCCACGCTGCGGCTGCTGTGCCACGAGGGCGAGCACGATGCGTTGCTGGCGGAGCTCGCGCTGCATCATCTCGATCTCGTGCTGGCCGGCCAGGGCGCGCCGTCGGGGTCGGGGTCGAACCTGCGCGTGACGAGCGAACAGCTCGTCGCGTCGCCGGTCGACTGGTATGGCCCCGCGGCGCTCGTCACGCCGGCCGCGCGGCAGCACTTTCCGCAGTGCCTGGCCGACCTGCCCGTGCTGCTGCCGACCGCACATTCGGCGCTGCGCGCGCGCCTCGACCGGTGGCTGGAAGGCGAACGGATCGTGCCGCGCGTGGCCGGGGAATTCGAGGACAGCGCACTGATGGCCGTCTTCGCGGCGCGCGGCCTCGGGGTATTTCCGCTGAGCGAACTCGGCGCGAACGATGCGTCGCTGCTGCGCGGCCTCAGGCGGCTCGGGCGCGCGGGCGACGTGACCGAGGAGATCCACGCGATCCGCTCGCGGCGCGGCGAACATCATCCGCTGACGTCGCAGTTGCTGGCCTCCGCGCGACCGTCGCCGGCCGGCTGAAGCGAGCGCGACATCAAAGGAAACTATAATGACGCCCCGGCCATCCGAGATTGCCATGCGCCCCATGCCGGCCCCGCCCTTGCGCGCCGGCCGCCAATCGATCGCCGCGCATTGCGCGCGGCCCGGCGCGGCACCTCGCCGAGCCTTCTGAAAGACGCCATGCACAACCGATTTCGCCTGTTTTCCGTTTCGTGCGCGCTCGCGGCCGCGGCCGTGCTGGCGGCGTGCTCGTCGCCGCCCAAGCCGATCTACCAGCAGGAACAGTTCGACGCGACGAGCAGCCCGTATGCGCATACGTTCCACTCGAAATCCGACGCGGCCTGCGAGGCCGCGCGGCGCGCGCTGTTGAGCCAGGGCTATGTGGTGTCGTCGTCGCGCAACGACGCGGTCGACGGCAGCAAGAATTTCCAGCCGAACAACGACATGCACGTCGTGATCGAGTTTCACGTCGTGTGCGCGGATGCGGACGCGGACGGCTCGTCGAGCATCGCGTACGTGAACGCGGTGCAGGACCGCTACACGCTGAAGAAGTCGAATACGTCGGCCAGCGTCGGCCTCAGCGTGTTCGGCTCGCTGTCGCTGCCGATCGGGTCGAGCGACGATGCGCTCGTCAAGACCGCGAGCGAGACGATTCCCGCCGGCGTGTTCTATGAACGCTTCTTCAATCTCGTCGACCATTTCCTGAAGATCGACCCGGCCCGCCGCGACCGCGCCACCGTGAAGGCGGCCGAGAAGGAACCCGTCGCGCCGCTGCCCGAACCCGCGCCGACGCCGCAGGGCGAGCCGATGAAGATGACGACGCCGGTCGTGCCGACGCCGCCCGCGGCGCCGGTGCCGCTCTCGGTGCCGGGCATCGCGCCCGAATCGGGTGCGAACGCGGTGCCGGCCGCAGCTTCCGCCGCCGCACCGGCTGCGATGCGCGCTGCGGCGCCGGTGGCGGCTTCCGGTTCGGGGTCGGTACCGGCTTCGGCGCCCGCACCCGCTTCCAGCCCGGCGGTGCCTGCCGTCGCGGCATCGACGCCCGCCGTTGCGGCGCCGGCCGCTGCTACACCGGCATCGGCCGTGCCGGCGCCTGCGCCTGCGTCCGCAACGTCGGCACCCGCGCCCTCGAGCGCATCGCCGGCCGCCGACCATCCCGTCGCGTCGTCCGTACCGTCCGGCGCGAGCGCACCGGCCGCGAACTGACCGGTCGTCCATATCGTCGCGGCCGGTCGCGCCCGGCCACACCCGGCGCCGCGCGACGATACGTACCCGTTCCCCGTCATTCTCCATAGGAATGTCCACGCCTCCGGCTGCCTGCCGGCTGCGTGGACATCATCGCGTTGACGCTTCGCGGTAGCTCACGCGCGGTCGATGCCCGCGTTCGCCGAAATCGACGGCCGTCCGGCCGTCGCCCGTCCGACCCGCTTGCCGGCTCCCCCGCTTACCGCAACGTCGCGTGCAGCGTATGCAGCTGCTCGACGGTCGCCGTCACGCCGCCGCAGACGATCACGGCGATATCCGTCACCGCCGCGAGCACGGGCACCGGCCGCTCGAGCGCGGCCAGCGCCGCGCCGCACGCGGGCTCGACAACGATCCGGTGTTCGTCGAGGAATCGCAGCGATGCAGCCACCGCGTCGGCGTCGGACACGACGACGGGATGGATCTCGTGCCGCGTCGCCCATTCGACCGCCGCGTCGCACGGCCGCTTCGCGCCGAGCGACGTCGCGATGCTCGTGATCGCCGGCAATTCGACCGGGCGCCCCTGCGCGACCGAGCGCGCATAGCAGTCGGCACCCGCCGTTTCGGCCGCGACGACCGGCACGTCGTGCCAGCCGTTGCGCGCCAGCCCTTCGAGCACGCCGCACAGCAGCCCGCCGCCGCCGACCGCGAGCACGACCGCGTCGGGCTTCGGGCCGGCCGCCGCCATCTCGTCGATCATCGTCGCGTGGCCCTGCCACAGCACGTGGTCGTCGAACGGATGCACGAATGCGTCGTGTTCGCCGAGCGCCGACTGCGCGAACGCGTTCGCCTCGGCCCAGCTCGCGCCGTGCACGACCAGCTCCGCGCCCTCGATCCGGATCAGCTCCCGCGCGCGGGCCGACGCGCTTTCCGGCACGACGACGCGCACCGGCACGCCGAGTTCGCGGCCGCAATACGCGACCGCGATGCCCGCGTTGCCGCCCGACGACGACACGAACCGCCGCGCGCCGGCCGCATGCCGCGCTTCGCAGACGGCGCCGATGCCGCGCAGCTTGAACGAGCCCGACGGCTGCAGCGCATCGAGCTTCAGCCGGAGGGTCCTGCCGAGCCGGCGGGACGCGATTTGCGAGCGGATATAAGGGGTCGGGATATGAAGCGGCATGGGACGGGACGCAATGGGCACGGAGGGAGAACACACGCGACTCGCGAACGAGTGCGGCAATGACGGCCATCGTACGGCACGCACATCATGCTTTCCAATACCATCGGATGACGTTTGCTATGCTTCACAGGCATATCAACGAACGGGAACGGACACCGCATGCGCCAGATCGAATTGCGTCACCTGCGCTACTTCGTGGCCGTCGCGCAAGCCGGCAGCGTGATGGCCGGCGCCCGCGCCGCCGGCATCGTCCAGCCCGCGCTGTCGCGGCAGATCCGCGAACTCGAGGACGCGATCGGCACGCCGCTGCTGATCCGCCGCGCAACGGGCGTCACGCTCACGGCGGCCGGCGCGAGCTTCCTGCAGGATGCGACCGGCCTGCTCGCGACGCTGCAGGACAGCCGTGAACGCGCATTGCGCAGCGCGGCCGGCCAGCTCGGCGAACTGAGGCTCGGCGCGTTGCCGAACTGCCTGCCGTTGCCGGTCGTCGCGAACGTGCTCAAGACGTTTCGCGACGCGTGTCCGGACGTGAAACTGTCGATCGCGCCGATGCTGTCGGCCGAACAGGCAAGCGCGCTGGTACGCGGCCAGCTCGATGGCGGGATCATGGCGTGGCGTCGCGACGAGGCGCCGCACCTGTCCGGCGTGCGGCTGGTGAGCGACCGCTTCGTGCTCGCGATGCCCGCGCCGCCGGGCAGACGCTTCAGCGCGCCGCGCACGCTGGCCGATGTCGCGAACGAGCCGTTCGTCTGGTTCGACGCGCAACGCTCCGCCGCGCACCACCGGTTCCTGATGGCGCAGTGCCGGCAGGCCGGCTTCACGCCGCGCATCGCGCAGGTCGGCAGCGACATCCCGACGCTGATCGGCCTCGTCGCGGCCGGGATGGGCTGTGCATTCGTGCCGGAAAGCGCGTCGCCGACCTGCCCGCATACGGTCCGGCTGGTCGCGCTCGACGAGCTCGCGAGCCGCTTCGACATCGAGTTCGTGTTCGACGGCGCGGCAGCGGTACCGTCGCCCGTCGTCGCCCAGTTTCTCGCGGCCGTGCGCGATGCGGCCGGCGAACCGGATTGACAGCACGCCACGCGCACCCGGCCGGCGATCAAACGGCGCGATTCGCACCGCCGGCCGACGAGCGGAAGCCACCCTCCGTCAGATCAACGCTTTAGCCGCTCCAGCGCGCTAAACAACGGCACCTTGCTCGCGAAAATTCCTTCAAATCGATGACATCGAGCGCCGCAACGCCGGCATTTTTAAATTGACACCAAAAACGGCCGTTTAACGCCGATTCGAATCGTCATGTGCCGAAATATACTTCGCGCGCATCCAACCCTCGTGCCAAAGAGAGGATGCGTTTCCGCCCCGGTCACGGTCCCCCTGTGACCGGGGCTTTTTTTGCCCGCACGCATTGCCGGGCATGGATTTTCGGCCGTGACGCGATGCCCGCGCCGGGTTATGGCCGGCGCCTGGACCGCCCGCCCGATCCGCCCGGCGGCGCGTCGCCGCACGATCGCCGGGCAACTCCCGGACTGCCGCGCGGCACGGCCATCGATCCGCCACCGGATTACGATCTCCCGGCCGGAAACCGCGCCTTTCGCGTTACAAAAAACATTCGCGAAAGGCACCATCGTTTCGCCCGCCCCGCTGGAGCGTCGCCCGCCCCACATTGTTGACATGAAATCAAGATAATTTCGTCTGTCTACGGCTTTTTCCGCAAAAGTAATGCGGGCACACTTCACGCTGTCCTCAGTCCACCGATTACAGGAGCCCATCGCGTGAACACCACGACTTCCACTCCTTCCCGCCCGGGCGGCAGCGCCGCGCTGCCGCTGCTGGCGCTCGCCGCCGGTGCGTTCGGCATCGGCACGACCGAGTTCTCGCCGATGGGCCTGTTGCCCGTGATCGCCGACGGCGTGCACGTGTCGATTCCGCAAGCCGGCATGCTGATCAGCGCGTATGCGATCGGCGTAATGGCCGGCGCGCCGCTGATGACGCTGCTGCTCGCGCGCTGGTCGCGCCGCTCGGCGCTGATCGCGCTGATGTCGATCTTCACGATCGGCAACCTGCTGTCGGCCGTCGCGCCGGGCTACACGACGCTGCTGCTCGCCCGCCTCGTGACGAGCCTCAACCACGGCGCGTTCTTCGGGCTCGGCTCGGTGGTCGCGGCCAGCCTCGTGCCGCGCGAAAAGCAGGCCAGCGCGGTCGCGACGATGTTCATGGGTCTCACGATCGCGAACGTCGGCGGTGTGCCGGCGGCGACGTGGCTCGGCCAGATCATCGGCTGGCGCATGTCGTTCGCGGCAACCGCGGGCCTCGGCCTGGTCGCGATCGCCGGCCTGTTCGCCGCGCTGCCGAAGGGCACAGCCGGCAGGATGCCCGACCTGCGCGCCGAACTCTCGGTGCTGACGCGCCCCGTCGTGCTCGGCGCGCTCGGGACGACGGTGCTCGGCGCCGGCGCGATGTTCACGCTCTACACGTATGTCGCACCGACGCTCGAACACCTGAGCGGCGCAACGCCCGGCTTCGTGACCGCGATGCTCGTGCTGATCGGCGTCGGCTTCTCGATCGGCAACATCGCGGGCGGCCGCCTGGCCGACCGCTCGCTCGACGGCACGCTGATCGGCTTCCTGCTGCTGCTGATCGCGACGATGGCCGCGTTCCCGCTGCTCGCCGGCACGCATGCCGGCGCCGCCGTCACGCTGCTCGTCTGGGGTATCGCGACGTTCGCGGTCGTGCCGCCGCTGCAGATGCGCGTGATGCGGGCGGCCCACGAAGCACCGGGGCTCGCGTCGGCCGTCAACATCGGCGCGTTCAACCTCGGCAACGCGGTTGGCGCGGCAGCCGGCGGCGCGGCGATCTCGGCCGGCTTCGGCTATGCGGCAGTGCCGCTCGTCGGCGGGCTGATCGCCGCGGCCGGACTCGCGCTCGTCGTGCTGCAGGTTGCGCAGCGCCGCCGAGCACCGGCCGCCGCGAACGCGTAAGCGCGACACGCCCGAACCGTCGCCCCGTTCAGCACGCATTCCCACGGCCGCGCATTGCGGCCGATTTCATTTTCAGTCGGCCGTCCGGATTCACCGTTTTTTCAATCGGGATAAATCCTTAATATCCCCTCCCGACATCATTCGATTCGAATCGATTCACGGGCCGGCGAAATCGATTCAATGCCCCGAATGATTCATCGCTGCGACTTCCATTTCGGCAAACGTATTAATTACCATTCTCAGGTCGATACGACGCGCCGCATGGAAAAATCGTATCGCACCGCACAAGCTGTATAGCCATTTCCACATTGCAGGAAAATCTTTCGCCCCGACACGAATAATCAAATCGAAAAATGCAATGTTTTCCGACTTTATTCAATCAATAATCGATCCAACTGTAACAAAATGAAACAGCCCAAACTTTAAGATTGAAAGACTCATCGATTCGGATCAGCATTTACCGTGCCGCGGCGTGCAGGGCGCGGCTAAATCCAATCAAAAAAAGATGAGGGGGAAGTTTGAAAGTCGCCATCGCTTCCACGACATTGTCGCTTGCGCTGTCCATCGGCCTTTCGACGCCCGCCGCCGACGCGGCCACCTATTCGAACGGCACCGCGACCGCCACCTTCAACGTCACGCTGACCCTGCAGCCGAACTGTACGATCGCCGCGAACCCGCTGGCCTTCGGCACCAACGGCGTGCTGGCCACCGCGATCGACCAGCAGACGACCGTCAGCGTCACCTGTACCAACACGACACCGTACAACGTCGGCCTCGATGCCGGTTCGGTCACGGGATCGAGCATCGCGAGCCGCCTGATGGCCGGCACGTCGACTGGCAACACGACGACGACCGTCGGCTTCCAGCTCTACCAGGACGCCGGTCGCACGACGATCTGGGGCAACACGCAAGGCACGAACACCGTGGCCGGCACCGGCACGGGCGCCGCGCAGGCGCTGACCGTCTACGGCCAGGTGCCCGCGCAGGCGACGCCGAAGCCGGATACCTATCAGACGACCATCACCGCAACCGTCTACTTCTGACCGGCGCCGCAACGCATGACCGCAATACGTCGAACGCTCGCCGCGCTGCTGTGCGCGGCCGGCGCCGCGCACGCCGCGTCGCTGCAGATTTCCCCCGTCACGATCGAATTCGGGTCCGACGACACGGCCACCGGCATCACGCTGCGCAACCCGGGCGAGCGGCCCGTGTACGGGCAGGTGCGCGTGTTCCGCTGGGACCAGGCCGACGGCCAGGACACGCTGACGCCCACGCAGGATCTCGTCGCGAGCCCGCCGCTGATCGAGGTCGGCACGCTGTCCGAGCAGCTGATCCGCGTCGTGCGCGCGTCGCGCACGCCATCCGGCATCGAGCAGAGCTACCGGCTGCTGATCGACGAGCTGCCGCAGCCCGGCGAAGCGCCGACCAACGGCGTGTCGATCCGGCTGCGCTATTCGATTCCGGTGTTCGTCGAGCCGGCGACCAACGGCGCGCCGCAACTCGACTGGGCACTCGTGCGCAGCAACGGCGGCTGGGTGCTGCGCGTGCACAACGGCGGCGCGCGCCGCGCGCAACTGGCATCGGTCGAGCTCGTGACCGGCGACGGACATGCGTACCCGCTCACGCACGGGCTGCTCGGCTATGCACTCGCGGGCCGCACCGGCCAGTGGAGCGTGCCGCTGCCGGCCGGCGTCACGCTCGGCGGCAAGGTCACGGTGCGGGCGGCCGTCAACTCGCAGCCGGCCAGCGCAGTCGTCGCGGTGGAGCCGCCGGGCTAGACCGCCGGTGCACCGCCCGGCTCCTTCCCCTTCGCCATGCGCCGGCACGCGCCCGGTCAACGGACGCGGAACGTCACGACGCTCTCGGCGCATCGCGCTCGTGGCCGTCGCGGCCGTCGCGGCTGGCGGCCTGCTCGTGCCCGGCGGCGCAAGCGCGGACGAACCGGCGGCGCTCGTGATGACCGACAGCACCCACGACGTGATCCTCGAAGTCAGCGTCAACGGCGAAAGCACGACGCTGCTCGCGCACTTCCGCGAACGCGACGGCCACCTGTCGGCGAGCGGCGCCGACCTGCGCACGATCGGCGTCGCGACCGACCGGCTCGGCATCGCCGACGCGGCGACGGTCGAGCTCGACACGATTCCCGGCCTGCGCTACCGCTACGACGCGGCACACCAGAGCGTCGACCTGCAGATGCCCGATACGCTGCGCCGGCCGTACGCGGTCGACAGCCGTGCGTTGCCGCCCACGCAGGCGGCCACCGCGTCACGCGGGGTCGCGATCAACTACGAGGCGTACGCGCAGACGCTCGGCGACCGGCAGTTCTCGCTCTACACCGACGTGCGCTATTTCGATCCGAACGGCGTGTTCAACACCACCGGCACCGCGTATTTCTATAACGGCCAGCGGCGCTACACGCGTTTCGATACGTCATGGAGCCGCTCGGACCCGGCACGGCCGAGCACCACGCAGATCGGCGACGCGATCTCGGGGTCGCTCGCGTGGACGCGCTCGGTGCGCCTCGGCGGCTTCCAGTGGCGCAGCAACTTCGCGCTGCGGCCCGACCTCGTGACGTTCCCGATTCCGTCGCTCGCGGGCTCCGCCGCCGTGCCGTCCGCGGTCGACCTGTACATCAACAACGTGCGCCAGTACACCGGCAACGTGCCGAGCGGCCCGTTCATCATCCACGATGTGCCGGGCATCACCGGCGCCGGACAGGCGACCGTCATCACGCGCGACGCGCTCGGGCGCACCGTCGCGACCTCCGTGCCGCTGTACGTCGATACGCGCATGCTGTCGGCCGGGCTGTCGAGCTATGCGTTCGAGGCCGGCTTCCTGCGCCGCAACTACGCGCTGCAGTCGTTCGACTACGATGCGCGGCCGGCCGTCAGCGGCTCGATGCGACGCGGCGTCAGCGATACGCTGACCGTCGAGGGACATGCGGAAGCGACCGGCGGCGTGCTCAACGCCGGCGTCGGCGCGCTGATGCGGCTCGGCTACGCGGGCGTCGTGAGCGGCGCGGTAGCGGGCAGCGTCGGCCGCTATCCGGGCACGCAGGTGAGCGTCGGCTACCAGCTGATCGAACCGCGCTTCTCGATCAACGCGCAGACGATCCGCGCGTTCGGTCGCTACGGCGACCTTGCGTCGCGCGACGGCGCGCCGGTGCCGGCGGCGACCGACCAGGCAACCCTTGCGCTGCCGTTCCTGCACCGCCAGACGCTGTCGCTCAGCTATATCGGCTTCCGGCTGCCGCAAGGCCCGAGCGCGCGGATCGGCACCGTGTCGTACACGCTGAGCTTCGGCGATCTCGCGTCGCTGAGCATGAGTGCCTATCGCGATTTTGCGCAGCAGGGCGCGAACGGCGCGTTCGTGTCGCTCAACATCGGGCTCGGCCGCAACACGTCGATCAACGCGACCGTCGGCCGCCAGCGCGGCCAGTCGAACTACACCGTCAACGCGAGCCGTCCGCCCGACTACGACGGCGGCTGGGGCTGGGGCGTGCAGACGGGCGGCGCGGGCGCGGTGCCCTACCGTCAGGCGCAGCTGCGCTATCTCGGCCATGCGGGCGAAGTCATCGCGGCCGCACAGAGCATCGATCGCCAGACCGGCGCATCGCTCGACGTCAGCGGCGCGCTCGTGTTCATGGATCGCAGCCTGCAGTTGTCGCGCCGCATCGACGACGGCTTCGCGCTCGTGTCGACCGACGGCGTCGCGGGCATCCCGGTGCTGCACGAGAACCGCGTGATCGGCACGACCGATCGCGCGGGGCATCTGCTGGTGCCCGACCTGAATGCGTACCAGAACAACCAGGTCGCGATCGATTCGATGAAACTGCCGGCCGATGCGCGGATCGCCCGCACGTCGATGACGGTCGTGCCGCAGGCGCAATCGGGCGTCGTCGCGCATTTCGGCGTGTCGCGCTATCGCGCGGCGTCGGTGATCCTGCGTGACGCCGCCGGCAACCCGCTGCCGGCCGGCGCGCGCGTGCATCACGCCGAAAGCGGCGCGGACACGATCGTCGGCTACGACGGGCTCACGTTCATCGACGGACTGAAGGAGGACAACCATCTCGTGATCGACTACGGCACGCAACGCTGCGTCGCGGAATTCGCGTTCACCGCGCCCGGCAACGGCACGCTGCCGACCGTCGGCCCGCTGACCTGCCGGGCGGCGCCATGAGGTTCGCGCTGCTGCTCGTCGTCGCATTCGCCCTGTGGTGCGGCGTGCCGCGTCACGCGCAGGCCGAGTCGTGCACGGCCACCGCGTCGACGGTGAGCTTCGGCTCGGTCAGCCCGATCTCGAACGCGCCGGTCGCCGTGACCGGCACGGTCAGCATCACGTGCACGTGGTCGACCGTCTCGCTGACGCCGAACGTGCTCGTGTGCCTGAACCTCGGCGGCACGAGCCCGCGCAGCCTCGTCAACGGCACCAACACGATGCAGTACGACCTGTATCTCGACGGCGGCCATACGCTCGCGTGGGGCTCCGTGTATTCCGGCACGACGCCCGCGTCCGTCACGCTCGTCAAACCCGCGCTCGGCACCAGCGCGAGCGCCACGGTCACGATCTACGGGCAGATCACGTCGAACCAGCCGACCGTGCCGACGACGGGCAACAGCACGACGACCTACTCGCAGCTGTTCGGCGGCAACACGACGTCGCTCAACACCGGGTTCTACCTGCTCGCCGCGCCGACCTGCGCGTCGCTGACGACGTCGAGCGGCACCTTCCCGTTCAGCGCGACGGCGGATGTGATCAACAACTGCAACATCAGCGCGACCAACGTCAGCTTCGGCACGGCGAGCTTGCTGTCGGGCGCACTCGCGGCGACCGGTTCGATCACCGCGCAGTGCACGAACGGCGACGCGTGGAAGATCGCGCTGAACGGCGGCAGCAGCGGCAACGTGAGCGCGCGCCAGATGCAGCGCAGCGGCGGTGGCGGCACGATCAGCTACGGGCTTTACACGGATGCCGCGCGCTCGATCGCATGGGGCGACGGCACGGGCGGCAGCTCGACGGTCACGGGCGTCGGCACCGGCACGTCGCAGGTCGTGACCGTGTACGGCGCCGTGCCGGCGCAGACCACGCCCGCGCCCGGCAACTACAGCGACACGATCACCGCGACGATCAGTTTCTAGCGGGAATGGCAGGACGACGGGCCGCGCCCGCCGTTCAGAACGTGACGGTCCATGCGGGCGGCGCGCCCGCGCCGACGCCGCGCGGCGCCGATCTCGGGTCGGGCAGCGGCGCGCGGCTCAGCATGAACGGCGTGCCGTGCGCGCAACTGACGCTCGGCATGTCGGCATCGACGGCCTGCCGAACGGCGGGGCCGATCGTGCAGGTTTCCGGAATGGTGAGACTGACGCGCAGCGGAATCGACGGTTCCGCGCGGCACGCGAGCGACCCTGCGCCCAGCACCGCGAGCGCGATCGTTCCGTGTTTGATTCGGCCGGCTGCCATCGTGCGGCCCTCCTTCGTGCATCCATCCAGCATATGCGCGAATTATCGGCGTGCGCGCGGAGAACTTGAACCCGCGCGCAAGCGATCCGGCCCCGCTCCGTCAGTCAGCGCGCGGCGGCGAACCCGCCGAAGAACGCACGCGCGTTCGCGTCGAGGCTGTCGAGGTGATAGCCGCCCTCCTGCACGATCACCGTCGGCAACCCGAGCGCGCCGATCGCGCCGCCGAGCCGCCCGAACCCGTCGGTCGTGACGGCGACCTGCGATTGCGGATCGTCCTTGTAGATGTCGAAGCCGAGCGCGAGCACCAGCGCATCGGGCTGGAACCGCGCAAGCGCGCGCAGTGCGTCGCCGAGCCGCTCGAAGAACGCCGATTCCGGCGCGCCGTGCGGCATCGGCAGGTTCAGGTTGAAGCCGTCGCCCGCGCCCGCCCCCGTCTCCTCCTCGTAACCCGCGACGACCGGGTAGAAGTTGGTCGGGTCGCCGTGGATCGATACGTACAACACGTCATCGCGGCCGTAGAAGATCTCCTGCACACCCTGCCCGTGATGCATGTCGGTGTCGAGAATCGCGACCCGGCGATGGCGGCCGAGCAGCGACTGCGCGGCGATCGCCGCGTTGTTCAGGTAGCAGAACCCGCCGGCCGCGTCGCGGCGTGCGTGATGGCCGGGCGGCCGGCACAGCGCGTAGGCCTCGCGCGCGCCGTCGTTGACGTCGGCCGCCGCCGCGAGCGCGCCCTGCGCGGACCAGTAAGCGGCGCGCCACGTGTTCGCGCCGACCGGGCAACTGCCGTCGGCAAGGTAGCGCGCGGCTTTCGCGAGCACGCCGCGCAGCGGGTTCGGATCGCGCACGAACACGTTCGACATCACTTCGTCGCCCCAGTCGTCGGGCATCTGCTTCCAGTCGCGATGCGCATCCTCGAGAAAGCGCAGGTAGTTCATGTCGTGCACGGCCGCGATCGGCGCGGTGCCGCGGTCGGCCGGCTCGCGCACGTCGAAGTCCAGCGACCGGACGGCCGCGACGAGCCGCGCCGCGCGCTCGGGCACTTCCTGCGGCTCGCGCATCTGGCCGCGCGACAAGTAGCTGCGCGGATGGTGCAGCAGTTGTTCGGGATGGAAATAGGTTTTCATCGTTCGTCCTCGTCGGTTCGCCGCATCATGCACCGTGCGCGGAAGCAGCCGCTTCGACCTGCGCCGCGACGCCGGCGCGCGCGAGCACCGCATGGAGCAGCACGTTCGTGCCGCGCGTCACGTCGTCGGGCAGCGCATCCTCGGCCTCGTTGTGCGACAGGCCGTCGACGCACGGGATGAACACCATCGCGGTCGGGAAGCGGCGCGCGAGCAGGATCGCGTCGTGGCCGGCGCCGCTGACGATCCGCTCGTTCGTGTAGCCGAACGCGGCCGCCGCCTGCGCGACCAGTTCGACGCAATCGCGGTCGAACGGCGTCGCCGGGCTGCGCCAGCAGGTGTCGATCGCGACCTGCACGTCACGCGCGGCGGCAACGCGTGCGCACGCATCGCGCAGGTCGCGCTCCATCGCATCGACTTCGGCATCGTCGTGATGACGGAGGTCGACCGTCAACGTCACGTCGCCGGCAATGGTATTGCGCGACGCGTTGCGGATGCCGACCTGCCCGATCGTCGCGAGCCCGCGCGGCGCACGACCGGCGACGATCCGTTCGAGTTCGAGCGCCATCTGCGCGCTCGCGAAATACGCGTCCTTGCGATACGGCATCGGCGTCGTGCCCGCATGCGCGGCCACGCCCGTGACCGTCACGTCGAGCCAGCGGATCGCCTGCCCGCCCGTGACGACGCCGATCGTCGTGCCGTTCGCCTCGAGCACGGGCCCCTGTTCGATATGCGCTTCGAAATACGCATCGACCGCGCCGCCTGTCGCACGCGTGCCGCGATAGCCGCATGCGTCGAGTGCCGCGCCGAGCGCGACGCCGTCGGCGTCCTGCTTCGCGAGCGCATCGTCGAGCGGCAACGCACCCGTGAACACGGCCGAGCCGAGCATCGCCGGCGCGAAGCGCGCGCCTTCCTCGTTGGTCCAGGACACGATCTCCAGCGGCTTGCCGGTCACGACGCCCGCGTCGTTCAGCGTGCGCACGAGCTCGAGCGCGGCGAGCACGCCATAGACGCCGTCGAAGCGGCCGCCTTCGGGCTGCGTGTCGAGATGGCTGCCGATCAGCACCGGCGCGGCCTGCGCATCGGCGCCATCGCGCCGCGCAAACAGGTTGCCGACCGCGTCGACGCTTACCGTCATCCCCGCGTCGCGGCACCATTGCGCGAACAGGTCGCGTCCGCGCCGGTCCTCATCGGTGAGCGCGAGGCGCCGCACGCCGCCGCGCGGCGTCGCGCCGACGCGCGCCATGTCCGCCAGGCTCCGCCACAAACGGGCACCGTCGATTTCCAGCAATTCTTTCATTTGCACTCCGGATGAATTCGTTCATTGAGGTTCAATGCGAGCCGAGCGCTTCGGCCGTGGCCGGCTGCGCCGCACGGCGCGCGTCGAGCGCGACGATGCAGAGCAGCGAGATGCCGGCCAGACACGTGTAGAACACCGCGAGCGGCCACCACTGGCCCGCGAAGCGATGCGCGAGCCACGTGCCGACGAGCGGCGTCAGGCCGCCCGCGAGCGCGCCGCAGATCTGGTACGCGAGCGAGATCGCCGAATAGCGCACATGCGCGGGGAACACGTCGCTCACGAAACCCGCGATCACCGAGTAGAAGCCGGCCATACACACGACCGCGAGCGCGATGCCCGCGACGAGCGATGCGGACGTGCCGCTCTGCACGAGCATGAACATCGGATAGGGCGACAGCATCGCGAGCAACGCCGCGACCTTCAGGAAGCGCGCGCCGCCGATCCGCTCGGCGATCCGTGCGGCGATCGGCTGCGCGATGAACTGGATGATCGCGACCGCGAACAGGCTGTCGAGAATCAGCGAACGCGATACGCCGACGTACTGCGTCGTGTACGCGATCATGAACGTGTTCGTGAAATAGACGCCGGCGATGCCGATCGTGTTCGCGCCGATGCAGAGCAGCACGAGCCCCGACGACGAGCGGAACACTTCGGCGACCGGCAGCTTCACCGTGCGGTTCGTTTCCTTCACGCGCGCGAATTCCGGCGACTCGTTCACGCCGAGCCGGATCAGGATGCCGACCACGAGCAGCACCGAGCTCGCGAGAAACGGCAGGCGCCAGCCCCACGCGAGGAAGTCGGCCTTGTCCATCGACGTGACCGCGCGGAACGCGATCAGCGACAGGATCAGCCCGGCCGGGCTGCCGAGCTGCGCGAACGACGCGAAGAACGTGCGGCGCCCCTGCGGCGCGTGCTCGCCCGCCATCAGCACCGCGCCGCCCCATTCGCCGCCGACCGCGATCCCCTGCACCACGCGCAGCGCGACGAGCAGCGCCGGCGCGAGCATGCCGACCGTCGAATAGTCGGGCAGCAGCCCGACGCAGACGGTCGCGACGCCCATCATCATCAGCGTCGTCATCAGCGCCTTCTTGCGGCCGATGCGGTCGCCGAGATGGCCGAAGATGACGCCGCCGAGCGGCCGCGCAAAGAAGCCGACCGCGAACGTCGCGAACGACGCCATCGTGCTGACGAAGCGGTCATGCGACGGGAAATAGAGTTCGCCGAACACGAGCGCGGCGGCGGTCGCGTAGATGTAGAAGTCGTACCACTCGATCATCGTGCCGATGAACGCGGCCGTCGCGGCGCGTCCCGGCTGGCGGGCGGAAGAAAGGGACTGGGTCATGCGGGCTCCTGACGCGCGCCGCTGCGGTGCGACGCGCCATATCGTGGACGGCCGTCTGTCGCGGCCTCGCGCCGCACGCTGCGGCACCCCTCCTTTATCGGCGACCGCAAATCATTAGTCAAATTTCAAGTTATTATTCGCTGTATAAATTCAACTAATAACTGGTTTAACGCCCCGCCCGGAGACCTGATGCGCCCCGACCTCGCCCCGTTCCTGAACGACCGCCTCGACTGGAACCTGCTGCGCACCTACCTGGTGATCATGCAGGAGCGCAGCGTGAGCCGCGCGGCCGCGCGCCTGCACGTGACGCAGCCGGCCGTGAGCCAGGCGTTGCGGCGGCTCGAGGACACGCTCGAGCGCCGGCTGATCGAGCGGCGCGGCGCGCACTTCGCGCCGACGCCGGCCGGCGAAGCCGTGTACCGGATCGCGAGCGACATCTACGGCGGCATCTCGCGCCTCGAAACGGAAATCGACGACAGCACGGCCGACCTCACCGGTTCGATCCGGCTGCTGACGGTGAGCCGCATCGAGTCGCCCGTCTATGACGAGTTCCTCGCGGATTTCCATCGCGCGTATCCGCGCATCGACCTGCAGATCGAGGTGATGCGCTCGTCGGACATTCTTTCTTCGCTGCTGCAGAAGACGGCCACGGCCGGGCTCGGCCTGTGCCGCACGCCGCACGACAAGCTGGAGATGCGCTGCTTCCTGCGCCAGCGCTATGCGATCTACTGCGGCCGCCATCACCGGCTGTTCGGGCAAACGCAACTGCGGATGGACGATCTGCTCGCCGAGAATTTCGTGTCGTTCACGAGCGACCAGATCGGCGACAGCCTGTCGCCGCTCACCGTGTTCCGCGACCAGAAGGGTTTCACGGGGCGTATCGTCGCGTCGTCGCCGAGCCTCGAGGAAGTGCGGCGGCTGATCTTTGCCGGCTACGGGATCGGCTGCCTGCCCGAACACATCGTGCGCGACGACATCGCGCAGCAGCGGCTGTGGCGGCTGCCGCCCGACGACGGGCTCGTCGATGTCGACGTGTTCCTGCTGTGGCACCGCGACCGCAAGATGAACGCGGCCGAGCACGCGTTTCTCGACGCGATGGAGCGCTGCATGCAGCGCTATTCGCTCGCGGAGCGGCTGGGGAAATAGCGGCGCGAATGCGCCAGAAGAAAACGCCGGGCGCACACGGCCCGGCGCGTCGCCCTCGTCAGAAGCGATGCACGATGCCGAGCTGCACGCCGCGCGCATTCGCGCCCGGATACGCGAGCGGCAGGCCGGGATTCGCCGCGCCGGCGAGCGTGTAGCCGGCCTGGTTGCGGTTGCGCAGGTACGACAGCGCGCCGTAGAAACTCGTGCGCTTCGAGAGGTCGTACTCGTACATCAGCCCGAGCTGGTCCGCATTATTGCCCTGCGACGACTGGTCGTGCAGATACGCGTAACCGAGCGCGATGTAGTTCGCCGGATTGAACTGGTATTTGACCGACAGCCCGTACACACGCGAATCGATCCCGAAATCTGCCCACTTCACCGCGGAGAAGCCGCCGTACACGGTCGCCTTGCCGATCGCATACGATGCGCCGGCCATGATCGTGCGATCGGTCGTGGACGCCGTCGCGTTCTTCAGCCACTGGCCCGCGACAAAGGCCCCGAACGGCCCGTGTTCGTAGGTCAGGTCGAACTGCTGGCTGGAGCCTGCCGAACGCACGCCGCCCGCATCGCCGAACCCGAAGTACAGTCCGCCCTGGAAGCCCGCGATCTCCGGGCTCTGGTACGACAGCGTATTGCTCGTGCGGAACGCGAACACGGTCAGGTTGTCCATGCCGGACGCCTGCGTGACGCCGCCGAACGCATCCTGCCCGCCCTGGTCGTTGAACAGCGGCGAATTCTGGCGGCCCGCGCGCACCTTGCCCCACTGCCCCGCAATGCCGACCCACGCCTGCCGGTTGAACAGGCTGCCCGAACTCGCCAGCGAACCGTCGTTCGGATTGAAGCCGTTTTCCAGCGCGAACTCGATCTTCTGCCCGCCGCCGATATCCTCGCCGCCCTTCAGCCCGAACCGGCTGCCCCACTGGCCACCCGAGTTGATCGCCGCCGTATAGCCGTTGCCCGTATTCACGTACTGCGCGAATTCGTCGATCACGCCGTACAGCGTGACGCCGTCCTGCGCGAGCACGGTGCCCGAACCGGCCAGGCAGGCGGCCGCCACCGTCATGCGAAGACCGGCGTGCACCGGCCGCACGCGGCAATCGCTGCCGCGCGCTTGAGTTTGTTTAGTCATACTATTCAATAGTCGGATAATGAAACGATGCCTGGCGCGGCATTGACGCCGCGCCGGCATCGCGGGAACGGAAATGGATTTGACCGAGCCCGGCGCTGGCTGCGCCCGGCTCGACGCTCAGGCCGGCGGCTTACCGGCCCGATGCGCGAGACGCGTCGTCAGTGGTGAACTTCGCCGCGTTCGAGCGGCAGGATCAGGCGTTCGGGGATGCTGCGCCGCGACGTGCGCGCGCCGACGTAATACAGCACGGCCGGCACGACGAGGCCGAGGATCCACGAGATGTCGGTGCCGCCGAGCGCATCGACGAGCGGCCCGGTGTAGATGTGGGTCGACATGAACGGCAGTTGCACCAGGATGCCGACCACGTAGATCGAGATCGCCATCACGTTCCAGCGGCCGTAGCGGCCGTCCGGATCGGACAGCGCCGGCACGTCGTAACGCGAACGCGTGAAGCAGTAGTAGTCGACCAGGTTGATCGCGCTCCACGGCGTGAAGAACGCGAGCAGGAACAGGATGAACGCGGTGAATTCCTTCAGGAACGAATGGCGGCCCGCGAGCGCGATCAGCGTCGATACGCAGATCATCCCGAAGATGTACACGAGGCGGCTCTTCGACGACACCGCGCCCTTGCCGCGAAAGCCGCTGACGATCGTCGCCATCGACATGAAGCTGCCGTACGCGTTGAGCGCCGTCACCGTCACCTTGCCGAACGCGATGCTGAAGTACAGCAGCGCGGCCACGGCGCCCGTCGAGCCCAGGCCGACGATATACGACACTTCATGGTGCGCGAACTGGCTGCCGGCCAGCGCGGCCGCGAACACGCCGAACACCATCGCCGCCTGCGCGCCGATCACCGAGCCCAGGCCGACCGCGAGGAACGTCGCGACCGACGACGTCGAGCGCGGCAGGTAGCGCGAATAGTCGGCAACGTACGGGCCGAATGCAATCTGCCACGACGCGGACAGCGACATCGCGAGCAGGAAGCTCGCGAGCGAGAAATGCTTGTTCGCGAGCAGCGCGCCGACGTCGTGGTTCGCGAACAGTTGCGCGAACATGTAGACGAACGCGGCGATGCCGACGACGCTCGCGATCCGGCCGACGAAGTGGATCGCGCGATAGCCGAACACGGTCAGCACGACGATCACGGCCGCGAACAGCAGGATGCCGGCCGCGTCGTCGACGTGCAGCAGCTGCGCGACGGCCTGCCCGGCCAGCACCGAGCCGCTGGCGGAAAAGCCGATGTACATCAGGCACACGAGCACGATCGGGATCATCGCGCCGTACACGCCGAACTGCACGCGGCTCGAGATCATCTGCGGCAGCCCGAGCTGCGGCCCCTGCGCGCCGTGCAGCGCCATCACCGCGCCGCCGACGAGCTGGCCGAGCAGCAGCGCGACCAGCGACCAGAACACGTCGCCGCCGAGCACGACCGCGAGCGCGCCCGTGACGATGGCCGTGATCTGCATGTTGGCCGACAGCCACAGCGTGAACTGGCTCAGCAAGCCGCCGTGGCGCTCGGCATCGGGAATGAAATCGATCGAGCGTACCTCGATCAGGCCGCCGGCTTTTCCACTGGAATTCGTTGACACGGGTCAATCTCCAAAATACTCAGGACCACACATGGTTTGAAAGAGACAGGAAGCTGCGAGCCGCCCTTTCGGCTCTGCGGGTGCGGGGCGCCGTGGATCGCCGGCATGCGCCACGCACGCACGGTCTGCACGCTGGCGCGCAAGCGGCACGACGCGTGCCGACATTGCCAGCGGATGATCTTGTATATACAACTTGCGAGGTATCGGTGATTACCCGGTGTCGATCGATCCTGGAAATCGTCTGAACAATCGCGGCACGTCCGGGCAGTTTCGACGCAAGCCGGGCGTCGGGAAAATGAAAGCTCAGGCGCCCGCCGGCGGTGCCTGATCGGGCGCGGCCGTCATGTCGTCGGCGGAGAACAGGTTCAGCATGCGCCGCGCGGCCTCGATGTCGCGTGCGTGCAGCCATTCGTCGTAGTCGTCGCGGCGCAGGATCACGACGCCGCGCTTTTCGTCGCCGGGCCGATGCATCCGCGCGAACAGCGGGTGATCGTCGGCGTTCACCGTGAGCATCGTCATGCCGATGCATTCGCGCCCGTCGCTGCCTTCGTAGCGCCGCCAGATGCCGGCGACGCAATACGGTTGCCAGCCGTCGACGCCGATCCGGTGCCATACGTTGCGGCCGGTCTCATAGCACGGTTCGCAGATCCAGCGCACCGGAATCAGGCAGCGCTGGCCGTTGCGCCAGGCATTGCCGTAGAGTCGCGACGAGCCAACCGTTTCCGCGCGTGCGTTCACCGTATCGAGCTTCTTTCTTTTTCGGCCGTGCTCGTCGAGCCGCTCGGGCTGCATGAATTTCGGCCAGAAGCCGAACACGGCCGCCACGACCGCGAGGCCATCGCCGTCGGCGCGCGCGACCGGCGCCGCGTAGTCGGGATAGACGTCGGGTGCCCACGGGTCGCGGCGGTACAGATCGCCGATGCCGATCTTCAGTTCGCTGATGCCCGGGTCTTCGTCGGGGGCGCGGTAGTGGGTGCACACGGCTCGAAGCGCGATGGAAACAATGCTTCCATCGTAGGTCGGCATGCGTGCCGCAATCGCGTTATTGCTTTGTATGACGAAACAGTCTTACGGATCGGGGAAACGCCGCGTTCCGGACAACGCCTGTCGTCAAGCGCGCTGCCAGACCCGCAGCGTCAGGATTTCATCGCCGGCATCGTCGTGCCTCCCGGTCGATACCCAGCCGAGATGTCGATAGAACCCGTACGACCGGGATGCCGGATCGGTCGAGCAGCCGAGAAACAGCGACGTGAAGCCGTTCGCCGCGAAGTCGTCGACTACATGCTGCAGCAGCCGCTTGCCGATCCCCGCTCCCTCGTACTCGGGCAGGATCGCGAGCACGACGATCTCGCCCGAACCGGTGTCGCCGAAGCAGTAGCCGGCCATGCGCCCGTTCGCGCAGCAGACATGGCCCGAGAACAGGCCGCCCCTTATCCCGTCGCTCCAGCTTTCGACGGTGATGCCGAGCGCGCGCAGCTGCGCTTCGGTGAACGCGTTCTCGCGCGTCTTTCCGCGCAGTGCGATGCACGCGGCCGCGTCGTCTGGAACGGCCTTGCGCCAGGTGATTTCAGTCATCGTTCGATTGTTCCGTTGTCTGCCGCCGTCGCGATGCATGCAGATAGATCAGTTCCAGCGCGATCGTCGCGCCGGACATCGTCGAATCGATCGCGGCGGCCGTCGGCCGCTTTCGCGAACAGGCGCCGGACATCCTGATCGAGATGGTCGCGGTACCGCCCGACGAACTGGAGCACAGGCTGCTGAAAGGCGAACTGCAGCTCGCGATCGGCTACTTTTCGGGCCACCAGGCCGGCCTGCACGATGCGCCGCTGTTCGTCGAGCACCAGTCGCTGCATTGCGGTGCACGCCATCCGCTGTTTGCGAAGAATACCGTGTCGGCCAACGACGTCGCGCACACGAGCAACGTCGCGCGGCTCTACAGGACGAACACGTCGGATGCGGCGCTGCGCAACGCGCAGCCGACCGCGTTCTCCGAAAACGTCGATGCCGACGTGATCTTCATCCTGTCCGGCGCGCATGTCGGCTTCCTGCCCGACCACGTCGCGGCACCGTGAGTCGCCGCGGGGAAGATGCGCGGGTTCCTCGCGAGCAAGCTGAGCCATACGGTCGAATTCCAGCTCGCGACGCCCAGGAACTGCGACGGCAGCGAAGCGCTGGATGCGTTCACGGCAGCGCTCGCCGAGCAGTTCGGCGGGCTCGACGATTTGGCAGGCCGATAACCGGGCAGGCCCCCCGCCCGCTCCGCTTCAGACGAGCCGGTCCGACGCGACGACCTGCACGCCGGGCCGTGCGTCGATCGCCGCGTCGAGCAGCGCACGCGCGATCCGCGACGCGGGATTCACGCGCCACTTCGCCGGCAATACGGGTCGTGCGACGTTCAACGCGAACACCAGCAGCCGCTCGCCGAACCTGAACTCGTCGCGGCTGCCGCCGATCAGGCCCGGCCGCACGTACGTAAGCGACGCGAACCCGACGCCGGCGAGCGCCTGCTCGACCTCGCCCTTCACGCGGTTGTAGAAGATGCGCGACGCAGGATCCGCGCCGAGTGCGGAATTCAGGACGTAGGTCGGCGTGCCGTGGCGGTGCGCGAGCCGCGCGACCGCGAGCGGATAGTCGTGATCGACACGCCGGAATGCCGCCTGCGAGCCGGCGGCACGCATCGTGGTGCCGAGCGCGCAGATCACCGCATCGGCCTGCCACCAGTCGGCCTCATCGGGCAGATGATCGAAATCGACCTCCAGCGCGCGCATCTTCGGGTGCGGCGACAACGGCCGGCGCGCGAGGACGACCACCTGGTCGACCCGCGAATCGGCAAGCGCGACTTCGAGGACGTGACGCCCGACGAGTCCGGTCGCGCCGACGAGCAGCAGTTTCATGTCCGGTTCTTCCGTATGGAGCCTGCGTTGGCGGGCCCGATGCGGCCCGGTTTCCGGCTCTCGACATGATGGTCGACCAACGCGGCGCCGACAACCTTTCCGCATCTCGAAAAATTACGGAATCCGCTTACCGCCTATTTCGAATTTCACCCTTTTCTCCATTTCCATCGCACCCCATCCATCAAAGCGCATGAGCCGGATCGCTCGCGGGCTTCCGGCATCGACGTCGGCGACGCCGTGCACGGATCGTGCGCGACGCCCCGGCCGTTTCCTGTCGCGACACGCTCGGCGCAACACCCGTCCGGCGCTTGTACGCCTGCGAGAACGACGACATGTCGCTGAACCCCGGCTCCTGCGCGATTTCCTTGATCGACAGGCGCCCTTCGGCGATCAGCGCCTGCGCGCGGGCCTTGCGCCCGCGTGCCGACGCTGTAACCGGAAAGCCGCCGATGCACGCGCTGCGCATCGGCGGCGCGCTGTCAGGCCCGCACGTCAGACATGCAGTGCATGCCCGAGCGCGCGCAGCGCGGCCTCCTGCAGCGCTTCGCCGAGTGTCGGGTGCGCATGGATCGTGCCGCCGATGTCCTCCAGCCGCGCGCCCATCTCCAGCGACTGCGAGAACGCCGCAGCCAGTTCCCACACGCCGCGCCCGACGGCCTGCCAGCCGACAATCAGGTGGTTGTCGCGCCGCGCGACGACCCGCACGAAGCCGTCGGTCGCCTGCAGCGTCATCGCGCGCCCGTTCACCGCCAACGGGAACGATGCGCTCAGGCAATCGACACCGGCCGCGTGTGCATCGTCCGGCGACCAGCCGGCCGTCACGATCTCGGGATCGGTGAAGCACACCGCCGGAATCGACGCGGGCATGAACTGGCGGCGCCGGCCGGCGATCAGCTCGGCCACCATCTCGCCTTGCGCCATCGCGCGATGCGCGAGCATCGGCTCGCCCGCGACGTCGCCGATCGCCCACACGTTGCGCATCGATGTCCGGCATTCGTCGTCGATCCGCAGCGCGCGGCCGTTGCGCTCGAGCAGCAGCGACTCGAGCCCGAAACCGTCGACGCGCGGCCGCCGGCCAACGGCAACCAGCACGCGATCGGCCGGCAGCGTCTGCTCGGCGCCGTCGGCCGCCTGCACGCGCACCGCGCCCTGCTCCGCCAGCCCGAGCACCTGGTGGCCGAGCCACAGCCGGACGCCGAGCCGCGCGAGCGAATCGGCAACCGGCCGCGCGAGTTCGGCATCGTACGCAGGCAGCACGCGCTCCGCCGCTTCGACGACGCTGACGTCGACACCGAGCTTGCGGTAGACGATCCCGAGTTCGAGCCCGATATACCCGGCCCCGACGACGACCAGCCGCTTCGGCAACGCCGCGGGCGACAGCGCCTCGGTCGACGACACGACATGCCCGCCGAACGGCATCGACGGCAGTTCGACCGGTTCGGAACCGGTCGCGAGCAACAGGTGTTCGCAACCGATCCGCACCGCATGGCCGTCGGTGACGACATCGACGGTCTTGCCGTCGATCACGCGCGCGTCGCCGTGCAGCACGCGCACGCCGTTCTTCTTGAGCAGCGCGCCGACGCCGCGCGTCAGCCGATCGACGATGCCGTCCTTCCACGCGACGCTCTTCGCGATGTCGATCTCGGGCGTGCGCACGCGAATCCCGAGCGCCCCTTCGCCGGCATGGCCGCACGCCTGTTCGAATGCGTCGGCCACGTGGATCAGCGCCTTCGACGGAATGCAGCCGATATTCAGGCACGTACCGCCGAGCCGGTCGCGCTCGACGAGCACGGTCGGGATGCCAAGCTGGCCGGCGCGGATCGCGGCGACGTAGCCGCCCGGGCCGCCACCGACGACGAGCAGTGTGGTGTGTTCGTTTTTCATCGCGCTCACTCCACGAACAGCATTGCCGGGCGTTCGAGCACCGTGCGCACGGCCTGGATGAATTCGGCCGCGTCCGCGCCGTCGACGACGCGATGGTCGAACGACGACGACAGGTTCATCATCTTGCGCGCGACGACCGCGCCTTCGCGGATCATCGGCCGCTCGACGATCCGGTTCACGCCGACGATGCCGACTTCCGGATGATTGATGACCGGCGTCGACACGATGCCGCCGAGCGCGCCGAGGCTCGAGATCGTGATCGTCGACCCGCTCAACTCGTCGCGCTGCGCGCGGTTCGCGCGCACCGCGTCGGCGAGCCGCGCGATTTCGGCGGAAATCGACCACACGTCGCGCGCTTCGGCATGACGCAGCACGGGCACCGTGAGGCCGCCGTCCGTCTGCGTCGCGACGCCCATGTGCACCGCGCCGTAGCGCGTGACGACGCCCGCTTCGTCGTCGAAGCGCGCATTGATCTGCGGGAAATCGCGCAACGCGATCACCATCGCGCGGATCAGCAGCGGCAGCGGCGTAAGCCGGCCGCGCGTATCGCCATAGCGGCGGTTCAGTTCCGTGCGCAACGATTCGAGCTCGGTGACGTCGATTTCCTCGACGTAGCTGAAATGCGGAATGCGGCGCTTCGCTTCCTGCATCTTGCGCGCGATCGCACGCCGCAAACCGATCACCGGCACGTCGGTTTCGTCGTTGCGTTCGTCGTAGCCGTGCGCTTGCGACGATCGCGCCGCACCGCCACCCGCGCGCGCATACGCATCGAGATCCGCATGCAGGATCCGCCCTGCTTCGCCTGTACCGTGCACGTAGCGCAGCTCGATGCCCAGGTCCCACGCGCGCTGACGCACGGCCGGCGACGCGAGCGGCCGCTCTCCCGGCGCCCGCGCCACGCGCGGTCGCGTCGCCGCTTCCTCGCGACGCGGTTTCGCGGGTGCGCGACTCACCGCAGGCTGCGCAGGCGGTTCGGCCGGCATGTCGGCCATCGGCATCGACGGCGCCGCCGCGACCGGTGCGGTTTCCACCTTTGCTTCACGCACCGGTGCACCGGCCTTCAGGTTGCCGTCGCCTTCGACTTCGAGACGAACCAGCTCGCTGCCGACCGCCATCATCTCGCCGATCCGGCCGCCGAGCTCGATCACCTTGCCCGTCACCGGCGACGGAATCTCGACCGCCGCCTTGTCGGTCATCACGTCGGCGAGCGGCTGATCTTCCTTGACCGTCTGCCCGACTTCCACATGCCAGGCCACCAGCTCGACCTCGGCGATCCCTTCGCCGATATCCGGCATCTTGATGACATGAATCCCCATCTCACGCCTCCATCACGCGTCGCAACGCTTCACCGACCCGGGCCGGGCCCGGAAAGTACGCCCATTCCTGCGCATGCGGATACGGCGTGTCCCAGCCCGTCGTGCGCTCGACCGGCGCTTCGAGGTGGTAGAAGCAATGTTCCTGAACCAGCGACACGAGTTCCGCGCCGTAGCCGCAGGTGCGCGTCGCCTCGTGCACCACGACGCAGCGCCCGGTCTTGCGCACCGACGCGACGATCGTGTCGAGGTCGAGCGGCCACAGCGTGCGCAGGTCGATCACTTCCGCGTCGATGCCCGTCTCCTCGGCCGCGGCGAGCGACACGTGCACCGTCGTGCCGTAGGTCAGCACCGTCACGTCGTTGCCGGGCCGCACCACGGCGGCCGTATCGAGCGGCACCGTGTAGTAGCCCTCGGGCACCACGCTCGCCGGATGCTTGAGCCACGACGTGACGGGCCGTTCGTGATGGCCGTCGAACGGCCCGTTGTACAGCCGTTTCGGCTCGAGGAAAATCACCGGATCGTCGTTCTCGATCGATGCGATCAGCAGCCCTTTCGCGTCATACGGATTCGACGGCATCACCGTGCGCAGCCCGCACACCTGCGTGAACATCGCCTCCGGGCTCTGGCTGTGCGTCTGGCCGCCGTAGATGCCACCGCCGCACGGCATCCGGATCGTCATCGGCGCGATGAACTGGCCGGCTGAGCGATAGCGCAGCCGCGCGCCCTCCGACACGATCTGGTCGGATGCCGGGTAGAAGTAGTCGGCGAACTGGATCTCGCACACCGGGCGCAGCCCGTATGCCCCCATCCCCACCGCCACGCCGACGATCCCGCCTTCGGAGATCGGCGCATCGAACACGCGCGACTTGCCGTATTTGTTCTGCAGTCCTTCGGTACAGCGGAACACGCCGCCGAAATAGCCGACGTCCTGCCCGAACACGACCACGTCGCTGTCGCGCCCGAGCATCACGTCCATCGCCGAGCGCAGCGCCTGGATCATCGTCATCGGCTGTGCCGCCGTGCCGGTCTCGAGTTGCGCCATGGTCATGCTCCCAGTTCCTGGCGCTGACGGCGCAGGTGCGCGGGCAGCTCCTTGTACACGTCGTCGAACATCGAGGCCGGCGACGGAATCCGGTCGTCGGCCAGCGTCCCGTATTTCTCCGCTTCCTTCTGCGCGGCGATCACCTCGGCCTCGAGCTCGGCCGTCAATGCATCGTGCGCGCTGTCCGACCAGATGCCCTTCGCGATCAGGTGGCGCTTGAAACGGTCGATCGGATCACCGAGCGGGAAATGGGACCAGTCGTCGCTCGGCCGGTACTTGGTCGGATCGTCCGACGTCGAGTGTGCGCCCGCGCGGTAGGTCACCCACTCGATCAGCGTCGGGCCGAGATTGCGGCGCGCACGTTCGGCCGCCCAGCTCGACGCCGCGTAGATCGCGAGGAAGTCGTTGCCGTCGACGCGCAGCGACGCGATCCCGCAGCCGACGCCGCGCCCCGCGAACGTCGTGCCTTCGCCGCCCGCGATCGCCTGGAACGTCGAGATCGCCCACTGGTTGTTGACGACGTTCAGCACGACCGGCGCGCGGTAGACGTGCGCGAACGTGAGCGCGGTGTGGAAGTCGGCTTCGGCCGTCGCGCCGTCGCCGATCCACGCGGACGCGATCTTCGTGTCGCCCTTGATCGCCGACGCCATCGCCCAGCCAACCGCCTGGATGAACTGCGTCGCGAGATTGCCGGAAATGGAGAAGAAGCCCGCGTCGCGGTCCGAGTACATCACGGGGAGCTGGCGGCCCTTCAGCGGGTCGCCTTCGTTCGACATCAGCTGGCAGATCATCCGCTCGAGCGGCACGTCGCGCGCGATCAGGATGCTCTGCTGCCGGTAGGTCGGGAAGCACATGTCGCCGTCGCGCAATGCCATCGCGTGCGCGGTGCCGATCGCCTCTTCGCCGAGGCTCAACATGTAAAAGGAGATTTTCTTCTGGCGCTGCGCGATCATCATGCGCGCGTCGAAAATGCGGGTCTTGAGCATCGCGCGCAGCCCGGCGATCAGCCGCGCATCGTCGAGATCCGGTGCCCACGGGCCGACGGCCTTGCCGCTGTCGTCGAGCACGCGCACGAGGCTGCGGGCGAGATTGGCGGTGTCCGCCGCGGCAACGTCGATCGGCGGGCGGCGAACCGCGCCGGCCGGCGATAGATGCAGATAGGAAAAGTCCGTCTTGCAGCCCGGGCGCCCGGTGGGCTCCGGCACATGCAGACGCAATGGCTCTGACAGGCTCATCGTGTCGTCTCCACGCTCGATTGTGTCTCACGCTGTTTGGGAACGCGCGGCCGGTTGCCGGCCTGCGCGCGGGCTGACGCGCGGGTAAGCACGTCAACCTTCCAAATCTATGCCTTGCGGCGCCGGACGTCGATGCCCAAGCCGCTCGATTGCGGTGAGCAGATTTGCCATGGGAGCTTCGGCGGGCCGTGAGCACGCCCGGCGCGCGGGATGAATGGCGCGTTTGCGGCGGTGCAGTATCAGGCCGGGGGGATCGGGCATCGGGGCCGGACAGGCCAGCGCGCCCCGATGGTGTGAGGATACGTAGCAAAAGACCCCGAGAAATCCTTGATTTCCGCGGGGTCTCTCACGGTGTGACCGGGCGCTTCGGCACCCGCTTGCCGGTCGTTCCGGCGCGCGATGAATTATGCGTCGGGACGAAAGATGTCGAACCGGCTGTCGGGCTTGACGTGCACATAGGCCGACGGGCCGCCCGCGCGAAGGATGATGCCCGCGCCGAACGTGTCGAAGATGCCGTCTTTCAGCAGATCCTGCCGAATATGAACGGCGACGACCTCGCCCAGTACCAGCGACGCCGGCGTTTCCACGCCCTGGTGATCACGCAGGCGAATCACGTCGGTCACCTTGCATTCGAAGTTCACGCCGCTTTCCGCAACGCGCGGCACGTCGACCAGGCGCGACGGCACGGCGGTCAAGCCGCCGAGTTCGAACTCGTTCACGTCGTACGGCACCGCGGCACAGGTCTGGTTCATCCGGTCGGCGAGATCGCGCGTCGCGAGGTTCCAGACGAACTCGCCGGTTTCCTGCACGTTGCGCAGGCTGTCCTTTGCAGCGGTGCTCGAAAAACCGATGATCGGCGGATGGTAGTTGAACGCGTTGAAGAAACTGTACGGTGCAAGGTTGACCGTGCCGTCGATGCCGCGGGATGAAATCCAGCCGATCGGACGCGGGCCCACGATCGCGTTCAAGGGATCATGCGGAAGGCCGTGGCCTTGCGACGGTTCGTAATAGTGATGGGTCGAGTCGGTCATGACGGGTGGTCTTGCGACATGCAAACTGCGTTGGATTTCATCGGCAAACTCATGTGCGCCGATATCGGTAACGGCGTCCGGTGCGACGTGCGTGCCAAGTATCACATGGCGTCGCGTTCGTCGCAGCGAGGCGGCAAGCGTCGCCGGCCCGCAGGCACGATCTGAATGCCCGATCAAAGACACGCCGTATCGAAACACGTCGCGATCCGACAACCGCAACACGGCCAGTCGGTCTTGCCGCGAATCGTCTTCGATCGGCCGCATCGGCATCGATGCTCGATCGAGCGCTCGAAACAGGTCGAACGAGCGGGCGACGGCCGAGCGGAAAAGGTCACGTTCCGCACTCGCGCCGATCCAGGCGCCGCAAAAACAAAAAACCCGCGAGCGCGTGGCTTCTCGCGGGTTTTTTGAACCGTCGTCGAATCGCCATGAAAGCGATCGTGGTGCCGGGGACCGGACTTGAACCGGCAAGCCAATTAAGGCGGCGGATTTTCGTCACACTGCTTCTTTCAAAGCCGGCGTCGCGTGGGCGATGCCGTTCGTGCGCTGGACTATGCCTTCACCGTCGCGCTCGGGCGTGACCGCTGCCCGTGCGCCTTAGGCGCCCCCCGTCTAGTCTCTACACCTTCCTCGCGAGTGCCGCGAGGCTTGGCTCGGCGTTGCCTCGATGCGTGCATCAGGGGTTTCGCCGAATTTGAAGGGTTCTGCACCGACCGTTTCCGGGCGGGCACTCAATCGTTTAAGTCCGCTATGTTTACCAATTTCATCACCCCGGCAAGAGGGCGGACCGGATTCTACCACTGCCCGGCCGGATCTTCCGCATTTGACCCTGTCACCCCGTAATCGCCGACACCCAATTTCACCGTCGCCGCCCCGGCAGCCCATGCCTCCTGCCGTGCTGCGTCCGCCATCGAGTCTCAATCGCATGACGCTCGCTGCATACCAGCCAAATCGATGCCGCCATTCAGCATCCACCATTTCAGTTGCATCACGAATAGTTTTAATTCTGCTTGGTGTCGACTTACGCATTGCGCTCACCCTATCGCGCCAATTTCATTGAAGCTTCGCCGTTCCGCTCGATTCGAACGACGCTCTTAATCCCGACTTAAGCTTCGCCGTGCTAGCGCCGGCAATCCTTTCGCGCGATCGCAGAGGGTGCGCGAGTTTGTCACCGAAAAGAAACATGTGCGGCATAGCCTGACCCGCGTTGCCCGTAACAGACGGTAATAAGCACATTTCATTCATCCTGCATCATCAATTCAGTTAGGAAATCTTAATGTTAAGAAAGCCCCTGTTAATCGCGATGTCGGCATCGGTCTTTCTTGCCGCCTGCGGCGGCGACGACACAACGTCCACCCCCGGCATCGCGCCGACCAATACCGCGGCCGTGCCGAACACCGCCACCGCGTCCGGCTATACGTTGTCCGTGTTCGCGAAAGCACCGACGTCCACGGACAAGCCCGATTCGATCGTCCAGTTCAACAACACGGTCTTCATCGGCTACCAGAAGGTAGGTGACGTAAAGGACGGCTCCGTGCCCAGCCTGACCAACGACATCGTGCAATACGACCTGAGCGGCAACGTGCTCAAGACGTATACGGTGCCGGGCCACGTCGACGGCCTGATGGCCCGCGCCGATTCGAACACGCTATGGGCGATGGCCAATGAGGACGGCAATCCCGAACTGACGATCATCGACCTCAAGGCCGGCACGCAGAAGACCTACGCGGCGACCGTCAATCCGACCACACACGGCGGCGGCTTCGACGACATGCAGTTGCTCAACGGGAACGTCTACGTGAGCGCGTCGAACCCGACGACGCCCGGCACCGCCGCACCGACCGTCGGACAGCTCACGCTGAACGCGAACGGCACGACGTTCGACGTCGCCCCGGTGCTCGCCGGTAATGCGCAGGCCACCGACGTGACCCCGTCCGTTGGCGGATCGCCGAATCCCACCCTCAACCAGCAGGTGACACTGAGCCTGACGGACCCCGATTCCGAAGCGATCGATTCCGCCGGCGATCTCGTGCTCGACAGCCAGGCCGACGGCAAGCTGGTGTTCATCCACAATCCGGGCGCGAGCCAGACCGTCAGCGTGCTGACGCTCACGCTCTTCAGCGACAAGGACGGCCCTGTCTATCCGGTCGACGATACGCGCTGGGTGCCGGCGCCGGGCCCGCAAGGCAAGACCTTCATGCTGTTCACCGACGCCAGCAACACGACCTACCGCGTCGATGCGCCGTTCTCGCAAGGTGACGCCTACAGCGCCGGCCAAGGCCAGGTGATGAAACTGGACCCGAAGTCCGGCCATCTGACGCCCGTCGCGACGAGCGTCGGCAACGCATCCGCCCTTCAGGACCCGCACGGCATGCTGTTCGTCGCGCTGTAACGCCAACCCGCCCTGCGGCGCCGCCGCGTGATCGCCGCGAACCAGCGGCGAGACGCGGCGCGCGCATCCCGCCCGCATGCGCGTGCATGCCCGGCCGTCTCGCGCCCGACGACGGACATCGCGCACCGCGCCCGCGTTCGCCGATACAATCCACGGCGGCGCCGCGCGGCCGATCCTTCCCATGAATCCGCCCCGCCCGACGTTCCAACCGTCTGACGTTTGTATCGTGCTTTTTGCGAAACAAACGTCGCGTGCGTCATCGCGAAGTCACAAACATTTTCGATAATTTCCCGAACGAAAACGTTTACATCGCGCTATTTCATGACCCCGACCATCAAGGACGTTGCTGCCCTCGCGGGCTTCTCGATCGCCACCGTTTCGCGTGCGATCAACGCGCCGCATACCGTCAGCCCCGCCACGCTGCAGACGATCCGCACCGCGATCGACACACTGCAGTTCCGCCCGAGCCCGCTCGGCCGGCAGTTGCGCGGCGAGCGCACGCGGCTCGTCGGCGTCGTCGTGCCGACGCTGTCGAACCCCGTGTTCGCCGACTGCCTGCAAGGCATCGACGAACTCGCGACCGCGGCCGGCTTCAAGCTGATCCTGATGACGACCGAATACGACGCGGCGCGCGAGCGTCATGCGATCGAGACGCTGCGCGAGCAGCGCGTCGAAGGGCTGATCCTCACCGTCGCCGACGCGGACACGCACCCGCTGCTCGACATGCTCGACCGCGACGGCCCGCATTACGTGCTGATGCACAACGACACGCAGCGCCGCCCGTCGGTATCGGTCGACAACCGCCGTGCCGCCTATGACGGCGTGCGGCTGCTGACCACGCGCGGTCACCGTCGCGTGCTGATGCTGGCCGGTTCGCTCGCCGCATCGGATCGCGCACGCCAGCGCCATCTCGGCTATGCGCAGGCGCTCGAGGAAATCGGCATGGCCACGCTGCCGCCGGTCGAAGTCGACTTCAATGCGCCCGAGCTGCCCGACGCGGTGCTCGCGCATCTGACCGCGCACGCAACGCGCCCGACGGCCCTCTTCTGCAGCAACGACCTGCTCGCGATGGTCGTGATGCGCGGCCTGCGCCGCGCCGGCTTCTCGATCCCGGACGACCTGTCGGTGCTCGGCTTCGACGGGATCGCGATCGGCGAATTGCTCGCGCCGCCGCTCGCGAGCGTCGCGACGCCGAACCGCGACATCGGCCGCCACGCATGGCAGCGTCTCGTCGAATGCATCGGCGGCGCGACGATCGAACGCACGTCGCTGATCCTGCCGCACGTGGTGCGCGACGGTGCGACGGTCGCGCCGCCGGCCACCGACCTGCAATTGCGCAAGGCCTGAACGCGCGGGCCGCGCCGCCACGCACGCCGGCAACCACACCACCCCAGCGCTACCCACACTCGCCCGGAGACCTACCGTGTCCTTTCGCCTGACCTCGCTGCTGCGCGCGCTTGCCGCGCCGCTCGCCTGCGCCGCGCTCATCGCCGGCGCGCCCGCCGCCCACGCCGACGAAACGGCGATCTGCTACAACTGCCCGCCCGAATGGGCCGACTGGGCCGCGCAGATCGCGGCGATCAAGCAGAAGACCGGCATTCGCGTGCCGTTCGACAACAAGAACTCGGGCCAGTCGATCGCGCAGCTGATCGCCGAGCAGAAGAGCCCGGTGGCCGATGTCGTCTACCTCGGCGTGTCGTCGGCGTTCCAGGCGAAGGACAAGGGCGTGATCGCGCCGTACAAGCCCGCGCACTGGAACGACATTCCCGCGAACCTGAAAGACCCGCAAGGCTACTGGTTCGCGATCCACTCGGGCACGCTCGGCTTCTTCGTGAACAAGGACGCGCTCGACGGCAAGCCGGTGCCGCGCTCGTGGGCCGATCTGCTGAAGCCCGAATACAAGGGCATGGTCGGCTATCTCGATCCGTCGAGCGCGTTCGTCGGCTATGCGGGTGCGGTCGCCGTCAACCAGGCGCTCGGCGGCAGCCTCGACAACTTCAAGCCGGCGCTCGACTGGTTCAGGAAGCTGAAGGCGAACGCGCCGATCGTGCCGAAGCAGACCGCGTATGCGCGCGTGCTGTCCGGCGAGATTCCGATCCTGCTCGACTACGACTTCGATGCGTATCGCGCGAAGTACAAGGACAACGCGAACGTCGAGTTCGTGATTCCGAAGGAAGGCACGATCGCGGTACCGTACGTGATGAGCCTCGTGAAGGGCGCGCCGCACGATGCGAACGGCAAGAAGGTGCTCGACTTCGTGCTGTCGGACGAAGGCCAGAAGCTGTGGGCCAACGCGTACCTGCGCCCGGTGCGCGCGCAGGCGCTCGGCGCCGACGTCGCCGCGAAGTTCCTGCCGGCGAGCGAATACGCGCGTGCGAAGTCGGTCGACTTCGGCAAGATGGCGACCGGCCAGCAGGCGTTCGGCCAGCAGTACCTGCAGGTGATGCAGTAAGCCCCGGGACGCAACCGATGCTCGACCTGACTTTCCCGCTGCGCTGGCGCATCGCGCTCGTCGCGCCGGCGCTTGCCGTGTTCGCCGCGTTCTGGCTGCTGCCGATGGCGGCGCTCGTGCAGGTGTCCGCCGACGGCGCGTTCTTCTCGCAGTACGCCGCGCTGCTCGGCAATGCGCGCTACATGAAGAGCCTCGGCGAGACGGTGGCGTTGTCGGCCGGCGTCACGCTCGCGACGCTCGCGCTGTCGACGATCTCCGGCCTGCTGCTCGCGCGCCGCGAGTTCGCGGGCAAGCGCGTGCTGCTCGCGCTGCTCACGTTCCCGCTCGCGTTCCCGGGCGTCGTCGTCGGCTTCATGGTGATCATGCTCGCCGGGCGCCAGGGGCTGATCGGCATGCTGTCCACGAAGCTCACGGGCGACAAGTGGGTATTCGCGTATTCGGTCGCGGGCCTGTTCGTCGGCTACCTGTACTTCTCGATTCCGCGCGTGATCGTCACCGTGATCGCGGCCGCGTCGAAGCTCGACGCGTCGCTCGAGGAAGCCGCGCGTTCGCTCGGCGCATCGCCGTGGCGCATCTTTGTCGACATCGTGCTGCCGGCGCTCGCGCCGGGCCTGATCGCCGCCGGCGCGATCTGCTTCGCGACCGCGATGGGCGCCTTCGGCACCGCGTTCACGCTCGCCACCGACCTGAACGTGCTGCCGATGACGATCTATACCGAATTCACGCTGAACGCGAACATCGCAACGGCGGCCGGCCTGTCGATCGTGCTCGGCATCGTCACCTGGGCCGTGCTCGCGCTCGCGCGCCGGTTCACCGGCCACACCGCCGCCGCCGCGGCCTGAGGATTCCTTCATGCAATCGCTTTCCGGCTCTTCCGCGCCGTCGCCGGCACCCGCTCCTGCTCCCGCGCAGGCGAACGGCGTCGCGCGGCGCGCGCCGCGCGTCACGGGCGCGCGTGCGATCGCCGCGTTGCAATGGGGCGTCACGCTGCTGCTGTGCGCGTTCCTGATCGTCCCTGTGGTGATGTCGGTGCTCGCGGGCCTGACCGTCAACTATTTCCGCGGACTGTCGAGCGGCCTCACGCTGCGCTGGCTCGAACAGGTGTGGCAGCAGTATCACGGCTCGATCGCGCTGTCGCTCTATGTCGCGTTCGCGACGCTCGCGATCGTGCTCGCCGTCGGCGTGCCGGCCGGCTATGCGCTCGCGCGCAGCAAGAGCCGCGTCGCGCGCGCGATCGAGGAAGCGCTCGTGCTGCCGGTCGCGCTGCCCGGCCTGGCATCGGCGCTTGCGCTGCTGGTCGTGTACGGCGGCTTCACCGCGTTCCGGATGAGCCTGTGGTTCATCGTCGCCGGGCACGTCGTGTTCACGCTGCCGTTCATGGTGCGCGCGGTCGCGGCCGTCGCGGCCGGCGCCGACCTGCGCACGCTCGAGGAAGGCGCGGCCAGCCTCGGCGCGTCGTTCGTCACGCGCTTCGTCACGATCGTGCTGCCGAACCTGCGCCCCGGCATCGTCGCGGGTGCGCTCGCGGTGCTCACGCTGTCGATCGGCGAATTCAACCTCACGTGGATGCTGCATACGCCCGACACCAAGACGCTGCCCGTCGGGCTCGCCGATACGTATGCGTCGCTGCGCCTCGAAGTCGGCAGCGCGTACACGATCCTGTTCCTGCTGATGACGCTGCCGCTCCTTGTCGCGATGCAGTGGCTCGGCGTCGATCCGTCCGGCACGCGCGCGCTCAAGCGGCGTCCGCGCTGAACCCAAACATGAAACTCGACTCCACTCCCATCACCCTGACCGGCTGCGCGAAGACGTTCCGCGGCACGCGCGTGCTCGAACCGCTCGACCTGTCGATCGGCGCGGGCGAAACGCTCGTGCTGCTCGGGCCGTCGGGCTGCGGCAAGACGACCACGCTGCGCCTGATCGCCGGCCTCGACACGCCGGACGCCGGCGGCACGATTGCGTTCGGCAACGACGACGTCACCGCGCTGCCGATCGAGCGCCGGCAGGTCGGCATGGTGTTCCAGAACTATGCGTTGTTTCCGAACCTGACGGTGCGCGGCAACGTCGGCTACGGGCTGAAGATCCGCAAGACCGCGCCGCGCGCGCTGCGCGAACGCGTCGACGAGCTGCTCGCGATGATGCGGCTCGATGCGCATGCGGACAAACCGGTCGATCAGCTGTCGGGCGGCCAGCGCCAGCGCGTCGCACTGGCGCGCGCGCTCGCGGTGCGGCCGCGCGTGCTGCTGCTCGACGAGCCGCTGACCGCGCTCGACGCGAAGCTGCGCGACGTGCTGCGCCGCGACATGAACGCGCTGCTGCGCGAGCTCGGCGTGACGACCGTCTACGTGACGCACGACCAGGCCGAAGCGATGGAACTCGGCGACCGGATCGTCGTGATGGGCGCCGGCCGCATCGAACAGATCGGCACGCCGCGCGACATCTACTACCAGCCGGCCAACCGCACGGTCGCGCAGTTCATCGGCACGCTGAACCGGCTTGCGGGACAATGGCGCGATGGCGCGCTCGTGACGACGGGCGGCGCGATCGTCACGCCGCATGCCGCCGACGAATGGTTCTTCCGCCCCGAGGATGCGCAACTCGCCGATCCCGCGCATGCGCCACTGCGCGGCGCGGTCGGTGCGTGCGCGTTCCTCGGCGAGCGCACGCGGCTCACGATCGAGCACGCGGCGCCCGACGCACTAGTGATCGACGTACCGGGCCGCGTCGCGCTCGCGCGCGGCACGGCGGTCGGCCTTACGATTGCACCGGAAGGCCTGATCGCGCTCGGCGCTTGATGCATCATTGACGCATCGTTCATGCACCACCCCATCGCGGCGCATGGCGCCGCCCCCACAATAACCAGACGATTCCGAGAAACGACGATGCTGCTTGCTCAAATCAGCGATCTCCACATCAAGCGTCCGGGCCAGCTCGCGTACCGGCGCGTCGACACGGCAGCCGCGCTCGCGCGCTGCGTCGCGAAGCTGAACGCGCTCGTGCCGCGCCCCGACGCGGTGCTCGTCACCGGCGACCTGACCGACTTCGGCCACGACGACGAATACGGCCAACTGCGCGACCTGCTTGCGCCGCTCGAGATTCCGTACTACCTGATGATCGGCAATCACGACGACCGCGCCGGGCTGCGCCGCGCGTTCCCCGATCGCGCCGAGTTGCAGGACGGCGAGTTCGTGCAGTACGCGCTCGACGTCGGCGCGGTGCGCGTGCTCGCGCTCGATTCGCAGGTGCCCGGCGCGAGCCACGGCGACCTGTGCGACGCACGGCTCGGATGGCTCGCCGCGCAGCTCGACGCTGCGCGCGACCGGCCGGTGATCGTCGCGCTGCATCACCCGCCGTTCGTGTCGGGCATCGGCCACATGGACGCGCTGCGCCTCGCGCCCGCCGCCGCCGCGAAACTCGACGCGCTGCTGCGCGATCATCCGAACGTCGAGCGCGTGCTGTGCGGCCACGTGCACCGCACGATGTTCACGCGTTTCGGCGGCACGCTCGCGTCGGCGGTGCCGGCGCCCGCGCACCAGGTCGCATTCGACCTGCGGGCCGATGCGCCGTCCGCGTTCCGGCTCGAACCGCCGGCGTTCGCGGTGCATCGCCATGCGCCGGATACGGGGATGACGTCGCATCACGTGTATGTGGACGAAGGCGCCGGGCCGTATCCGTTCTACGAACCGACGGGCGAGCTGGTCGACTGACGGCGTGACAAGCACGCGATGACGGGCGGCGGCCGGCCGCGCCGGCTTGCCGGGTCTCCGCCCGCCCGGCAGGATTCACGTCGCTCCGGTATGATCGGCAGCCTCGACCGGCACCCTGCCCGCCTGCGCACCCGACGCGTGCGCCGCGCGCCGCGCCGCCCAACTCCGTCCGCGCAGCCATGTCCACCGCCTCCACCGACCGTCCGACCGACGCCGCCTCGCCCCACTACTCGCGCGGCCTGCTGTTGCTGCTCGCGACGATCGCCGGCGTATCCGTCGCGAACATCTACTACAACCAGCCGCTGCTCGACAGCTTCCGCTCGGCCTTTCCCGACGGCGCGTCGTGGATCGGCGTCGTGCCGACCGCGACGCAGCTCGGCTATGCGGCCGGCATGTTCCTGCTCGCGCCGCTCGGCGACCGCTTCGACCGCCGCGGGCTGATCCTGATGCAGATCGCCGGCCTGTCGGTCGCGCTGATCGTGGCGGCCGCCGCGCCGTCGCTGGTCGTGCTCGCCGTCGCGAGCCTCGCGATCGGCGTGCTCGCGACCATTGCGCAACAGGCTGTGCCGTTCGCCGCCGAGATCGCGCCGCCGGCCGAACGCGGGCACGCGGTCGGCACCGTGATGAGCGGCCTGCTGCTCGGCATCCTGCTCGCGCGCACGGCCGCCGGCTTCGTCGCCGAGTATTTCGGCTGGCGCGCGGTATTCGCCGCGTCGGTCGCGGCGCTCGTCGCGCTCGCCGCCGTAATCGTGCTGCGGCTGCCGCGCAGCTCGCCGACGTCGACGCTGCCGTACGGCAAGCTGCTCGGCTCGATGTGGCATCTGGCGGTCGAACTGCGCGGGCTCCGCGAGGCGTCGCTGACAGGCGCCGCGCTGTTCGCGGCGTTCAGCGCGTTCTGGCCCGTGCTCACGCTGCTGCTCGCCGGCGCGCCGTTCCATCTCGGCCCGCAGGCAGCCGGCCTGTTCGGAATCGTCGGTGCGGCGGGCGCGCTCGCCGCACCGTACGCGGGCCGCTTCGCAGACAAGCGCGGCCCGCGCGCGATCATCTCGCTCGCGATCGCGCTGCTCGCGCTGTCGTTCGTGATCTTCGCGCTGTCGGGCGCGAGCCTCGTCGGGCTCGTGATCGGCGTGATCGTGCTGGACGTCGGTGTGCAGGCCGCGCAGATTTCGAACCAGGCGCGCATCTATGCGCTGAAGCCCGATGCGCGCAGCCGCGTCAACACGGTGTACATGGTGTGTTATTTCATCGGCGGCGCACTCGGCTCGTCGGCCGGCGTGGCCGCATGGCACGCGTTCGGCTGGACCGGCATGTGCGCGGCCGGGCTGCTGTTTACCGCGCTCGCGGGCTGGTCCCACCACCGCGGCGGCCGGCGCGGCTGAGCGCGACCGGCCACGGCGGCGTCACGCGTCGGCGCGGGGAGCGGCCGGCGCGTCGGCGGGCGGCCGCGCGAACGCCGGTGCCGGGTCCATCACCGCAGCGGGATCCATCACGGCAGCCGGCGTCGGCACGGCAAGCGGGACGGCGGAAGGCGCCAGGATCGGTGCCGCATCCGGCATCGCGATCTGCTCGGGGGCGGACGAAGCATCCGCCGTCGACGCCGGCTCGGCCGGCTCGGCCGCCACGGCCGGCGAACCGACGGCCGCCGCGCGCGCCGCGGGCCGGCGTGCCGGATCGAACAGGAACGACAGCCCGACGCTGCCGAGGATCGCGACGGTCGCGACCACGGTCGCCATCGTCACCGGTTCGCCAAGCAGCAGCGCACCGAGCGCGACCGCGACGATCGGGTTCACGTACATGCAGCTGCTCGCGATGATCGGGCTCGTGTGGCGGATCAGGTAGCCGTACGCGACGTACGCGGCCATCGTGCAGAACACCATCAGGTAGACGAACGCGAACACCGGCCCGGCCATCACGTGTTCGATGCGTTCGCCGATCAGCCAGGCGACGAGCGTCGAGATCAGGCCGCCGAGGCCGATCTGCAGCGACGTCGACAGGAACAGGTCGGACGGCAGCTTGAGCCGCGTCGCGAGATGCGCGCCGCCCGCCCAGAACAGCGCGCCGGCCAGCACGCAAATCGTGCCGAGCGCCGAATTCTGTGCCGCGGCGCCGCCCGAATTCAGCACGACGATGCCGACCATCCCGAGCGCGACGGCCGCCCACTCGCCCTTCGTTACCGGCCGGCCGGCGACCGCCGCGATCACGGTCGCGAACAGCGGCACCGTGGCCACCATCACCGCCGCCGAGCCGCTGCTGACCGAACTGATCCCGAGCGCGATCGTGCCGGACGACAGCGCGACGAGCATCGTGCCGACGATCCCCGCATTGCGGATTTCCAGCAGCGTCGGCCATTCGGGCTTGCGCCGCAGCGCGAAGATGAACAGGCCGATTCCGCCGAGCAGGTTGCGCAGCCCCGACAGCAACAGCGGCGGGAACGACTGCAGCGCGAAATGCAGGCCGCTGTAGGTCGAACCCCAGACGAAATAGATGAAGACGAGCGCCAGCGCGACACGGCCGCCGCGGCTTTGCGGCAGGCGGATCCGGAACGAAAAGCGGGCGAGGAAATCGAGCAGGCGGTCGAGCGGCGTCATCGCGCGCCCCGCCCGCACGTCACGCCGCGGGCTCCGCTGAAAGACGCCGGCAATGCCGGCAAACGGCCCTGGCGGGACCGGGAAGGCAGAGCGAACGTGCGGAACGACATGGCAGTGCGAACGGCGACGAAAGAGAACCGGCAAGCGGCGGCAGAGGGACGCAAAAAAACGCGCGCAACCGCTTCGGCTGCGCACGCTCGGCATTATGGCATCAAGGATTCGAAAGCATCGTCAGACCTGTCTGAAAGGAGAAGGACTGACGTTTCGGCGCGACATTTTTCGGCGGGCGGGCGTGGGAATCCGGGGCCGGATGCGCGACATGCGCACGTTGACGGCGGCGGTGCCGCACGCAATCCGTCGCAATCCGGAAGGCTCGCACCCGGCGTCGGCCGAACGGCCAGTCATGCACGCCGGCCATTGCTGCGCGCTTATCGTGACGGTCGGCATGCCCTCCTCGTGCGTTGCACAGCCTCCATTCGAAACCTGCACCGTTCATACAAAATCTTGTATAATTCGACCATTCTTCCGCCGAAGCCGGTTGTTTTCGTCGGCAGCGCGCTTGACGAGCTTCGCGGCTTTCCGCTGCCCGCGCGACGCGAAGCCGGCCACCAGATCGACCAGGTGCAGCGCGGCCTGGCGCCCGACGACTGGAAGCCGATGCGCACCGTCGGCGTCGGCGTGCGGGAAATTCGCCTGCGCGATGCAAGCGGCGCGTTCCGGATCGTCTACGTCGCGACATTCGCCGACGCCGTCTACGTGCTGCACTGTTTCCGGAAGCAATCGGCGCGGACGAACAAGACCGATATCGACCTGGCCGCCCGGCGCTATCGCGCGCTGATGATGGAGTTGAAACGATGACCAATGAACGTTACACGAACGTCTGGGACGCAATCGAAGGCCAGCCGGCAGAGGCCGAGAACATGAAGCTGCGCTCCGAACTGATGATCGCGCTCAAGCAGCGCATCGCGCAGCTCGAGCTCAGTCAGGCCCAGGCCGCGCAACGGCTGGGGGTCACGCAGCCGCGCGTCTCCGACCTGATGCGCGGCAAGATCAACCTGTTCGGGCTCGACGCGCTCGTGAACATGGCGGCGGCAGTCGGCCTGCGCGTCGATCTCCAGGTGCGCGAATCCGCGTGACACATGATCGCGCCACGCGAATCGCTCACGATCCGCCGAACCAGTTGTACCCCTGATCGACCCAGTAGCCGCCCGGATACGTATCGGTCACGAAGATTTCCATGATGTGCTTCGGGTTCTTGTAGCCGAGCTTGGTCGGCATCCGCAGCTTCATCGGGAAGCCGTATTCCGGCGGCAGTTGGCGGCCGTCGTAGTCGAGCGCCAGCAGCGTCTGCGGATGCAGCGCGGTCGGCATGTCGATGCTCTCGTAGTAGTCGTCCGCGCACTTGAAGCCGACGTATTTCGCCCGCGTATCGGCGCCGGCGCGTGCGAGAAACGCGCCGAACGGCGTGCCGCCCCAGCGGCCGATCGCACTCCACCCTTCCACGCAGATATGCCGCGTGATCTGTTCCGCGTGCGGCAGCGCCCGAAGCTCGTCGAGCGTCCACACGCGTTTGCCCGTCACGCGGCCGGACAGCACGAGCCGATACGTCGACGCATCGACATGCGGCACGTCGTCGATCCCGTAGTACGCGTTGAACGGGAACGGCCGCGTGATGTCGGCTTCGGTGTAGGTCGGCGCGAGCCGGTCGGGGTTGAACAGCCACGCCTGCACGCGGTCGTTCATGCGCGACACCTTCTCGAGGAACGTGTTGACCGATGCGTCGTCCTGCAGCGTGCAGCCGGTCAGCATCGCCAGGCCGCCAAGCGTCAGCACGCGCCGGTTGAAGAGCCGCCGCGACGGCATCTCGAGCTCGCGGCGCACGTCGAGTTCGAGCGACGTCCGGTCGAGTGTCCAGCGCGGCTGGCCACGCCTGTTTTCGGGTTCCGACATGATGATTTCCTTCGCCCGCGGCTTGCGGGTCAGCGACCGCGCAGCATCGCGAGCAGCGAGCGCGGCACCAGCAGCGCCATCGCGACGTGGACGACAAAGAATGCGACGAGCAGCGACATCGCCCAGAAGTGCACGACGCGCGCGTTGTCGTAGCCGCCGAACAGTTCGCGCAGCAGCGGGAATTGCACGGACTTCCAGATCGTGAGCCCCGACAGCACCAGTACGACGAGATCGATGATCGCGGTCAGGTACGCGGCACGCTGCACCGCGTTGTATACGCTCAGGTCGTGGTGCGACAGCCGCCCGCCGAGCGCAGCGCGTACATCGCGCCACACGGACGCCGGCGTGACGGGCAGCAGCTTGCGCGCGAAACGCCCCGTCGCGATCGACATCGCGAGGTAGAACAGCCCGTTGGCGAGCAACAGCCACATCGCCGCGAAATGCCATTGCAGCGCACCGCCGAGCCAGCCGCCGATCGTGATGCCGTGCGCGAACGTGAACGACGGATAGATCGGCGACGCGTCGTAGATGCGCCAGCCTGACAGCGCCATCAGGATCGCCGCGAGCGCGTTGAGCCAGTGGCTCGCGCGCACCCACGGCGGATGGATCGTGCGCGCGGGCGGCGTCGCGGGCGCGCGATCCGTTGCAGGGACGGTTTGCATGATGAAAACTCCGGGATTGATGCGACGAGACGCGATGCGCGCCTGTTGCCGGCCGCGCCCCGCGCGCATCCATTAGTTCGACGGGCTCATCGCGTCCTTCTTCATCGCGTCGCCCTTCGACATCGCGTCGTGGCCCATCGCGTCCTTCTTCATTGCGTCCTTCTTCATCGCGTGCTTCTTCATGCCGTCCTTCTTCATCGCGCCGTCCTTCGCCATCGCGTCGTGGCCCATCGCGTCCTTCGACATCGACATGCCGTCCTTCGACATCGCATCGCTCTGCGCTTGGGCGCCCGTCGCGATCGTGGCAAAAGCGGCGACACAGGCAACCAGGAATACGTTTTTCATGACACTTCTCCGATACATGGGTTTTGAAGAGCCGAATAGACGGACGACGACGCCGGAAATGACAGCGATGTCGAAAAAATTTTTCAGGGCCCGAAATGAAGGGACGCGATGCTGCGCCGCTCAGCCTTTTCCGTCCGGGCTGCGGGGCCCTTCGACAACAGCGCTTGCTGCGGCGCACCCTGCCCGATTCGCCGGCCGCGATGCCGGAACCGCCCGGCGGCATCCGCTCCGCTCCCGGTTGAAACCGCCGCAAAGCCGGTGTATCGTGTGCCCTTGCTAACGCGGGGGTCCTGCAATGCGCTCGGTCAAACAACCGGCATTGCGGGTGAGAAATACCCTTTGAACCTGATCTGGATAATGCCAGCGCAGGGAAGCGTACGGATTTCGCCGCCATCCCTCTGACGAAACCCGCCGCCTCACGAATCTCGTCTCCTGCTTAGCTAGCGCCCCACTTTGCTTTGCATGGGACCCGAATCAGCGCCGAAGCGCCAACTCGGGTCGACACAGGAGATCGAATGAACGCCAATCCGAAGTTTCTTTCCGCCGACGCTCACGTCGACGCCGCTGCTGTCGCGCCGCTGCCCAATTCGCGCAAGGTTTATGTCACCGGCTCGCAGCCCGACATCCGCGTGCCGATGCGCGAAATCACGCAGGCGGACACGCCGACCGGCTTCGGCGGCGAAAAGAATCCGCCGATCTATGTGTACGACACGTCGGGCCCCTATACCGATCCGGACGCCAAGATCGACATCCGCGCGGGCCTGCCCGCGCTGCGCCAGGGCTGGATCGAAGCGCGCGGCGACACCGAAGTGCTCTCCGGCCTGTCGAGCCGGTACGGCCTCGAGCGCGCGGCCGATCCGGCCACCGCCGACCTGCGTTTCCCGGGCCTGCACCGCAATCCGCGCCGTGCGCAGGCCGGCAAGAACGTCACGCAGATGCACTACGCGCGTCAGGGCATCATCACGCCGGAAATGGAATACATCGCGATCCGCGAGAACCAGCGCCGCGCCGAGTACCTCGAAAGCCTGAAGTCGAGCGGCCCGAACGGCGCGAAGCTCGCCGCGATGATGGGCCGCCAGCACCCGGGCCAGGCGTTCGGCGCTGCTGCGTTCGGCGCGAACGCGCCGGCCGAGATCACGCCCGAGTTCGTGCGCGACGAAATCGCACGCGGCCGCGCGATCATTCCCGCGAACATCAACCACCCGGAATCCGAGCCGATGATCATCGGCCGCAACTTCCTCGTGAAGATCAACGCGAACATCGGCAACTCGGCCGTCACGTCGTCGATCGGCGAAGAAGTCGACAAGATGACGTGGGCGATCCGCTGGGGCGGCGACACGGTGATGGACCTGTCGACCGGCAAGCACATCCATGAAACGCGCGAGTGGATCATCCGCAACAGCCCGGTGCCGATCGGCACGGTGCCGATCTACCAGGCGCTCGAAAAGGTCAACGGCAAGGCCGAGGACCTGACCTGGGAAATCTTCCGCGACACGCTGATCGAGCAGGCCGAGCAAGGCGTCGACTACTTCACGATCCACGCGGGCGTGCGCCTGCAGTATGTGCCGCTCACCGCGAACCGGATGACCGGCATCGTGTCGCGCGGCGGCTCGATCATGGCGAAGTGGTGCCTCGCGCATCACAAGGAAAGCTTCCTGTACGAACACTTCGAAGATATCTGCGAGATCATGAAGGCGTACGACGTGAGCTTCTCGCTCGGCGACGGCCTGCGTCCCGGCTCGATCTACGACGCGAACGACGAAGCGCAGCTCGGCGAGCTGAAGACGCTCGGCGAACTCACGCAGATCGCGTGGAAGCACGACGTGCAGGTGATGATCGAAGGCCCGGGCCACGTGCCGATGCAGTTGATCAAGGAGAACATGGATCTCCAGCTCGACTGGTGCAAGGAAGCGCCGTTCTACACGCTCGGGCCGCTGACCACCGACATCGCGCCGGGCTACGACCACATCACGTCGGGCATCGGCGCCGCGATGATCGGCTGGTTCGGCACCGCGATGCTGTGCTACGTGACGCCGAAGGAACACCTCGGCCTGCCGAACAAGGACGACGTGAAGGAAGGCATCATCACGTACAAGCTCGCCGCGCACGCCGCCGACCTGGCCAAGGGTCACCCGGGCGCGCAGGTGCGCGACAACGCGCTGTCGAAGGCGCGCTTCGAATTCCGCTGGGAAGACCAGTTCAACATCGGTCTCGATCCGGACAAGGCGCGCGAATTCCACGACGAAACGCTGCCGAAGGATTCGGCGAAGGTCGCGCACTTCTGCTCGATGTGCGGCCCGCACTTCTGCTCGATGAAGATCACGCAGGACGTGCGCGAGTTCGCGGCGCAGCAAGGCGTGTCGGAAACCGAAGCGCTGAAGAAGGGGATGGAAGTCAAGGCAGTCGAATTCGTCAAGACCGGCGCCGAGATCTATCACCGTCAGTAAGCGAACGCGCGGTCCGGCGGTCCGGCGATCCGGCGGTCCGGCGATCCGCGCCGGATCGCATCGCGCAGCACGAAGCCCGCTTTCGAGCGGGCTTTTTTACGCATGTCGCGTGCCCGCCGGCCCCCGGGAAACAATTGATTACGAAACCGCGCGAGTCTTAACAAGTCCTTACAGCGGCGCCGCGAGACGGCGCGTAGATTAGGGTCATGCGTGGCCGCCAGCCGGTCGCGCGCCCTCCGTTCACTACCACAAGGACAGCGATCATGAATTCGATTCGGCGTTTTGGGGTATGCGCTCTCCTCGTCGCGACGGTGGCCAGCCTGTCGGCCTGCGATAACATGTCACGGCGCCAGCGCGACACGGCAATCGGCGCGGGTGTCGGCGGCGTCGCCGGCGCGGCGATCGGCGGCAACGCACTGTCGACGCTGGGCGGCGCGGCGGCCGGCGGCATCATCGGCAACCAGGTCGGCAAGTAATCGGCCAGGCGGCTCGCCCCGCGCGCGGGGCGGCAGTCGACCAGACGGCGTTTCCGCGGTGCGGAAGCGCCGTTTTCGCATGCGGCGCCGCAATGCGAGCGGCGGCGGCCGGAAATGATCCGTTACCGTTTTGCACACCGTGTCATCGGCGCGCGGCCTAAGCTTAAGCATCTGCCGATTGCCGGCTCCGCCGGAGACTCATCATGAACAGGACCCTCGTCGCCGCGGCGCTCTCCTGCGCGACGCTCGCCGGCTGCTACTACCCGTACGGCTACTATCCGGGCGGCTATTACACGGCGGCACCGGTGCAACCGGCACCCGTGTATGTCGATCCGGCCCCCGCTTACTACTACCCGGCGCCTGCGTATGCGCCCGCGTGGGGCGGCTATTGGGGACCGGCGCTATCGCTCAATTTCGGTTTCGGCGGACGCGGCGGCTGGCGCCATCGCTGATCGGGGAGCATCGCCCGCAGCAGCCCTCCCGCACCCGCAACCGGCGACATTCCCGTTTCTTGTCGTTTCATCGAATCGTGAAACGACGGCGTGGTAACGCGGTGTAAGATTCACCGCATTCCGTCCCTCGCCCTTACGATCGATGTCGCCCAAGAACGCCATTCTGCTGACCGTACTCGCTGCCCTGTGGGGCGCATCGTTCCTGTTCATCCGGATCGGAGTCGTCGATTTCGGCGTCGCGCCGCTGATGGCGCTGCGCGTGGGCATCGGCGCGCTGTTTCTCACGGGCTTCGCGCTGACGCGCTTCAAGCCCGCCGATCTCGGCGCGCGGCTGCGCCGTCATGCGTGGCCGTTGTTCGTCGTCGGCGCGCTGAACTCGGGCATCCCGTTCTGTCTGTTCGCGTTCGCCGAACTGACGCTGTCGGCCGGCCTGACGTCGGTGATCAACGCGACGACGCCGCTGTGGGGCGCGCTCGTCGCCTACCTGTGGCTGAAGGACAAACTGTCGCTGCCGCGCTCGCTCGGCCTCGTGATCGGCTTTGCCGGCGTGATCACGCTCGTGTGGAACCAGATCGCGAATGCGCACGGCGACACGGGCGCCGGCGCGACCGCGCTCGCCGCCGCCGCGGCGCTCGGCGCGACGCTGCTGTACGGCATCGCGGCCAATTACACGAAGCGCAAGCTCAGCGGCGTCGATCCGCTCGTCAACGCGACCGGCAGCATGATCGGCTCGACCGCCCTGCTGCTGCCGTTCGCGATCGCCACCTGGCCGGCCGCGCCGGTCGGCACGCACGCATGGGGCGCCGTGCTCGGCCTCGGCATCGCCTGCACGGGCATCGCGTATTTCATCTTCTTCTACCTGATCGCGCATGTCGGCCCCGCCCGCGCGATTACCGTGACGTTCGTGATTCCCGTGTTCGGGCTGCTGTGGGGTGCGCTGTTCCTCGGCGAACACGTGTCGGCCGTGATGATCGAAGGCTGCGCGATCGTGCTCGTCGGCACCGCGCTCGCGACCGGCGTGATCAAGCGGATTCCCGGTATCCGGCCGCGCGGCGGCGAAGCGGCCTGAGAATCCGGCCGCACGCGCCGCCGTCCGCCGTCCGCCGTCCGCCGTCCGTCGTGCGGTGAGCGCCGGCGGCAAGCGGCGCTCGTGGACCGCCGCGCCGGCATTCGTCTGACGGCGATGCTCGCACGCGGCCTTGCGGACACCGGGATTTCCCGCACCATCGCGCTCGCCATGCGGCCATGATGCACGGACATGCGTTGCGCGATGCCCCAGGATCATCATGTGCTGCTGCGGCGCCCTTCGCGCCGTGGCGGTCATGCACGGCGCGCACTCGCGTGGCGCCGGCTGCCGTTGCGTGCCGGCCATGCCCCCCCTGCCGCGCGTGTGCGTCTGGAGTTTCCCTGATACGCGCGCCGCCGCATTCCCGTTACACTTCGAACACTTACCCGCAGAAGGCGGTCACGATGCCTCACGTTCCTTCGCGTCCGCCTGCGCGTGCGACTGCTTCAGCGTGGCGGCGCGCCACCGCCCCGCCGCTCGCCCCCCGGGCACCGCTGACATGAAGCCCGCCCGCGACCTTTCGCTCGACTCCCTGCTCGAACGCCTCACGGCAACACCTAGCGGCTGGCTCGCCACCTATCGCACCACGACGCTGCGCAGCGTATTCCAGCCCGTGCTGTCGATCACGCACAAGCGCGTCGTCGGTTACGAGGCGCTGCTGCGCGTCGTCGAAGCGAACGGTACGCTGGTTTCGCCCACCGCCCTCTTCGACAAGACCCGCGGCGACGCCGACGCACTGCTGCTCGACCGGCTCGCGCGCTGCCTGCACACGGCCAATTTCGTCGCGCAGGGAATCGGCGACGGCTGGCTGTTCCTGAACGTGACGCCGCGCGTGCTCGATTCGGGCCTTGTGCAGCGCGAGTTCGTCGAGGCGCTGTGCCGGCATTTCGTGCTGCCGCCGAACCGCATCGTGCTGGAAGTCATCGAACAGCCGGCGCGCGACGAAGCCGCGCTCGCCCGCACGATCGACATGATCCAGCATCGCGACTTCCTGATCGCGATCGACGATTTCGGCACGGGATTCTCGAATTTCGACCGCGTGTGGCGCGCGCGGCCCGACATCGTCAAGCTCGACCGCTCGCTCGTCGAGCGCTCGACCGGGTCGGCCGACGATCGCCGCATCATGCATCACCTCGTGTCGATGCTGCACCAGGCCGGCGCGATGGTGCTTGCCGAGGGCGTCGAAAGCGACGACGCGCTGCAGGCGCTGATGGAAGCCGACATCGATTTCGTGCAGGGTTTCCAGTTCGGCCAGCCCGATGCGTCGATCGCGCACGCGAGCGCGGCGGCACCCGCGATGCTCGACGCCGCGTGGAAGCGCTTCATCGCCCGCCGGCACACACCGGTCGTCGCCGAGCAGCCGGGCTTCGACGCGATCGAGCGGCTCGTGCTCACCGGCGCGGCCGCGTTTTCCGCGAGCGGCAACCTGCAGGATGCCGCGCAACGCGTGTTCGTGGTGCCGGTCGCGCGCCGCGTATTCGTCACCGACGAGACCGGCGAGCAGTTCCTGCCGTCGATCGGCGCCCGCTCGGAAGACGGCCACGCAGGCGCCACTCGCCTCTCGCCGCTCTTTCCGGAAACCCACAGCAACTGGTCGCGGCGCCCGTACTTCCAGCGCGCGATCGCCGCGCCCGGGCGCGTCGCGCTGATGGGCCCGCACTTCTCGCTGACGGAAGGCCGCGACTGCTATACGGCCGCCGTCGCAATTCGCGCGCAGAGCCGGCTCGTCGTGTTCTGCGTCGACTTCGTGCTCGACAGCGCGGGGACCGTGATGCGCTGACCCGCGCGGGTCGGGTGTTCACCCGCCATGCCCGCCGGGCGTCCGGCCCTCCGGTCATCCATTCGTCAGTCGACCACCTTCCCCCTTCCCGACTTCACCGCGCCCCGGCGCGACTTGTGCTCGAGCCGCCGCTCCTTCGACGCGCGCGTCGGCCGCGTCGCGACCCGTGCGCGCGGCGTAAACGCGACGCCGCTGATCAACGTATCGAGTCGCGCCAGCGCGGCCTCGCGGTTCTTCTCCTGGGTGCGATATTCCTGAGACTTGATCACGACGATGCCGTCGCGCGTGATGCGCTGGTCGGACAGCGCGAGGAGCCGCTCCTTGATGACGTGCGGCAGCGACGACGCACGGATATCGAAGCGCAGGTGGATCGCGCTCGACACCTTGTTCACGTTTTGCCCGCCCGCGCCCTGCGCGCGCACGGCCGTCCATTCGACTTCGGCCGGATCGAGCGTATAGCGGATCATCATCGCGAAACCTCCGTGCGGCGCCGTGCGAGCGCCTCGTCGACGCGGGCCGCGAGCCCCGAATCGCGCTGCGTGCGAGTCGCGACCGCCTGAGCCAGCACGCGCCGCGGCCCGATCACCTGCACGCGCGTGCGCGCACGCGTGACGGCCGTGTAGACGAGTTCGCGCGTGAGCACCCGGCTGAACGATGCCGGCAGCACCAGCGCGGCTTCGTCGAATTCCGAACCCTGCGATTTATGGACCGTCAGCGCGAAGGCCGTTTCGTGCGGCGGCAGCGCGGCCGGCGACACCGCGCGCGCGGTGCCGTCCGCGCGCCTGAACCACACGCGCAGCACGCCGTGTGCGTCGGGCAACGCGATGCCGATATCGCCGTTGAACAACCCGAGCGCATAGTCGTTGCGCGTCACCATGATCGGCCGCCCGGTGAACCAGTGCGCGCCGACCGCGAGCGGCACGCGCGCCGCGTGCCGCACGTGCGCGGCCACGAGCGCATTGACGTGCTCCGCGCCGCGCGAGCCGTTGCGGGTCGCGCACAGGATCCGGAACCGGTTGAGCGCGTCGAACAGCGGCAGCGGATCGGGCACCGGCGCGGCCAGTGCGGCGCGCAATGCGTCGAGGTAGGCACCGAACCGCCGCGCGAGCCGCTCGACCGTCGACGACGCGAGCGTGTCGCCTGCATCGTCGTGAAACGACGCGGCTGCCGCGTCGTCCGCGGGCAACGCGTCGAGCGCGGCCTGCACGTCGCCGCGGCGAATCGCGAGCGACAGCCGCCCGATCGGCGAATCGAGACCGAAGCGGTAATTGCGTTCGAGCCATACGACGCAGTCCGCGAGCGGCGCCGGTGCGGGTGTGCCGGACGCGGCGCCGGTTTCGCCGGGTAATGTCGACGTGACCGACGCAAGCGCCGCGACCCCTGCGTCGAACGGCGGCAGCTCGACGGTATCGAGCCACGCGAGTTCGTCCACCTCGATCCACGCGGGGGCGTCGCCCGCCTCACCCGCCACGCCTGCATCAGCGGCATTGGTCGATACCGGACCGGCAGCCGACGGCGGCGCGACGTCGGTCGAGGACATTTCGTCATCCTGCGGTTCGTCGTCGAAGAGCGATGCCTGTCGCGCATCGGCTTTCTGCCGTGACGCCGGTTTGCGTGAGGCGGCGGCCGATGCAGGCGCCGGGGCCGGGGCCGAAGCGGAAACCGGATTCGCAGCCGGCACCGCTGCCGCCGCAGCTTCGTCCGGCACCGGCAGTGCCGCGACGAATGCCGCCTCGTCGATGCCGAGCGCCTGCGCGATGCGCGTGCGTGCCGCGGCCGTAAACGCCGGCCGCGCGCTCAGCTCCGCGAACACCGCGCCCGCCTCGACCGCGGCCAGCTGATCCTTGTCGCCGAGCAGCACGAGCCGCGCGCCCGGCGCGAGCGCGTCGAGCAGGTGCGCGGCGAGCGCGACGTCGATCATCGACGCCTCGTCGACGACGATCAGGTCGTACGGCAGCGGATTGTCGCGATGATGCCGGAAGCCGGCCGCCCCGCCGCCGCCCAGCAACCGATGCAGCGTGTACGACGTGTCGGGCAGGCGCGCCGCGAGTTCGGGCGGCAGGTCGCCGGCCCGCGCATGGAGCGCTTCCTGCATCCGCTGCGCGGCCTTGCCGGTCGGTGCGGCCAGCGCGATGCGCAGCCCCGGGTGCGCGTCGAGCAGACAGGCCAGCACGCCGACGACGGTCGTCGTCTTGCCCGTGCCGGGGCCGCCGCTGACGATCGTCACGCGCCCCGTCAGCGCGACGATCGCCGCGACGCGCTGCCAGTCGACTTCGCCGGTCGCGGGCCCGAAGTAACGTGCGAGGCTGTCGCGCAACCGATCCGGCGACAGGCCTTCGCCCGGCGCAGCGGCACCGGCCTGCGCCACGAGCGCATCGGCCAGCCGCCGTTCGTAATCGAAATAGCGCGACAGGTACAGGTGATCGTGCCGGTCGACGATCAGCGGCCGCTCGTCGCCGCGCGCGAGCGTGCCGAACGCGACCACGCCGCTCGCGGCGAGCGCCGCGCGGACGTCGTCGAGCGGCGCTTCGTAGCGCTGCGCGAGCGCACCGAGCGCGACGCACACGTGGCCGCCCGCGGTCGCGCGGCTCGTCGCGAATGCCGCGCGCGCCGCCCAGCGCGCAGACACGGCCGGCGCGCCGGCGCGGCGCGCGAAGTCGCCGATGCGGCGCGCGAAGCCTTCCGCGAGCGCGATGCCGAAATCAGCGGGTTCGGGCAGCCGCGCGACGAGGCCGCCGGTAAATTCGAGCGTGTCGTCGGACGCGTTCATGCGCGGCCCCCTTCCATCATCCGGTCGAGTGCGTCGACGAGCGCGCGCGCGGGCCGCCGCGCATGCACGCCGGCCGGCTCGCCGCCGCTGCGCCAGTCGGGCCGCACGCCGCGCACGAACAGGTACAGGTAGCCCGCGATGTGCGTGTCGTAGTCGTAATCGGGCAGCCGCCCGCGCAGGTAGCGATGCAGCGCGACGGTGTAGAGCAGCGCCTGCAGGTGATACGCGTGATCGGCCATCGCGACGTCGAGCGCGCGCGGGCCGTACGCATCCGGCGTCGTGCCGAGATGGTTCGACTTCCAGTCGACGATCCAGAAGCGGCCGTCGTGTTCGACGATCATGTCGATGAAACCCTTGATGAAACCGGCGAGCATGCCCGCCTCCAGTGCAACGTCCGGATAGCCGTGCGCGACCAGCAACCGGCGCAGCGCCATCAGGTCGAGCGACGGCGCCGGGAACAGGAAACCCATTTCGTCGAGCCGCTTCGCGGGATCGAGATCGGCGAGCCGCATGCCCGGCACGAGCTCGGTGCGCACGACATCGTCGACCAGCCGCGCCATCATCGCCGGCAGCCGGGTAGCGAGTTCGGGCTCGGCCTCGACCGGCCGGTCGTGCAGCGCGCCGAGCGCGGCCTTGTGCCACGAATCGGGCTCCGCGAACCGGCTCAGCTCGAACAGGCGGTGCAGGCACTCGCCCGCCGCCGCGCCGCGCGGGAACACAAGGATGTCGTCGTCCGGCGGCTCGGGTGCAACCGTATCGGCCAGACTCGACTCGCCGTCCGGCGCCAGCGCGGCAAGCGCATCGTGATCGGGCCGTAGGTCATCGTCGGGCACGGCCGCGACGCCCGCCTCCTCGCGCGCCATCGACGCGGTCAACGAACTGAAGCTCGCCATCCGCCACGCATCGCGCAGCACGCGCGTCGCATGGCGCGCCGCGAGCGTCTGCGATGCGTCGTGCCCGGCCGCGAGACGCTCGCGGCGCGCGGGCACCGGCAGCGGCGCGACGCTCACGGGGCCGCCCGCGAGCGCGTGCCACGCCGTATCGAGCGCGGCTTCGTCGGGCGGCTCGTCGAGCCATGCATCGAACGCCTGGCCGGCGCCCGCGACGAGCCAGTTGAGCACGCTGCGCCGCGCTTCGCGCGTCGAGCGCGACGACAGATACGGCCCGGCGACGACGTAGCAGCGATAGACCGCGCGCGTGAGCGCCACGTAGACGAGCCGCGCGCGTTCCGCGGCCTGCTCGCGCATCGCTTGCCGCGCCGCGTGCGCGGCCGCCTCGTCGTCGCATCCGTAATGCAGCACCGCGTCGCCCGCATCGTCGTGATACTCGCGCGCATCGGGCAGCGCGGACGCCGGCGGCTCGCGCAGCCCGCCATCGTTCAGGAACGGACAGAACACGATTGCGTATTCGAGGCCTTTCGACTTGTGCACGGTGACGATCTGCACGAGGTTGCGATCGGATTCGAGACGCAGTTGCGCGTCCTCGCCGCCGCCGTCGAGCCGTTGCGCGGCGAGCCAGCGCAGCGTCGGTGCGATGCCCGGCTGCGCGGATGCGCGTGCCTGCGTCAGTTCGGCCAGATGGTTGATGTCGGTTACGCGACGCTCGCCGTCCGCGCCGGCCATCAACCGCTCGGCAATCCGCAGCTCGCGCGTGAACGTGCGCCACATCACCGCGAACCCGCGCTCGCGCCACACCAGCCGATACCGCGAGAAGCGCTCGACCCAGCTCATTGCGTCGGCACCGTCGGCCGCCGACGCTTCGCATGGCGCATCGCCGTCGCCCTGCTCCATCCGCCACAGCGCGCCGGCATCGAGGCCGAACCAGTCGGACGCAAGCGCCGCGCGCAGGCGCCGCAGGTCGCCCGGCGCATCGATCGCCGCCAGCACGCGTTCGAGCTGCTCGGCGTCGCCGGTCGAGAACACCGAGGCCTGCGCCAGTTCGACGCTGCCGATCCCCCACGTAGCAAGCACGCGCTTCACGAGACTGCCCTGCCGGTGCGTCTGCACGAGCACCGCGATGTCGCCCGGCGACAGCGGTATCTCGCCCAGCCGCACGTGCCCGTCGCGCGCGCCGCGCATCAGCCGCGCGATCTCGGCCGCGCAGGCCTGGGCGGCCTGCGCCTGCGCGTCGCGCTTGAGCAGCGTGCCTTCACCGCCCGGCAACGCCCAGACCCGGAAATCGCCGGCCGGGCCCGGATCGGTTTCGTCGACGAACGGCGCGCGCACGCGCGTGCCGGCGCGCACCGCGTAATAGTCGAGCCCGTCGAGCACGAAGGCGCGCGGATTCGACATGAAGAAGCGGTTGCACGCATCGACGATCGCGGGCGTCGAGCGCTGGTTGACCGCGAGCGTGTAGCACGCGCTCGCCCGCGCGCGCGCCGCGAGATAGGTATGCAGATCGGCCGCGCGGAAGCTGTAGATCGCCTGCTTCGGGTCGCCGACGAGGAACAGCGGCCCGCCCGGCGCGAAGATCCGGTCGAAGATCGCGAACTGCAGCGGGTCGGTATCCTGGAACTCGTCGATCAGCGCGGCCGGATAGCGCACGCGCAGCGTCTCGGCGAGCCACGGGTGCGCATGCAGCGCGTGGTACAGGTTCGCAAGCAGATCGTCGAACGAGACGACGCGCCGCGTGCGCTTGCGCTCGGCCAGCTCGCCCGGCGCGCTGTCGAGCCATTCGGCGATCAGCGCGAGCCAGCGCGCGCGCTGCGCGGCCTCGGCTGCCGCCACGGCCGCTTCGAGCGCGTCGGCCACGTCGAAGAACGCGTGCTCGGGCGTCGCGCCGCCTTTTTTCGTCGCCTTCGCAAGCGCGGTGCGCGTGAGCTTCAGCGCGGCCTTCGGCAGCGCGGCCGTCGCGTCGCCCTGCGTGAAATGCGCGGCCCACGCGACAAGCGCATCGGCGAGCGCGTCGGGCTTGTGCGAGCGCTGGTTGAGCGCGGGCTGCGCGGTGCGCAGCAGCGCCTCGATCGTATCGCGCTCGGCGGCCCACATCCGCGCCGCCTCGGCAAAGCATTCGGCCGCCGCGGCCTCGGCCGATTCGTCCGGCTCGGTCACGCCGTCCCAGCGCAGCGCGGCGAGCGGCTTCTTCAGCCGGCGCTTGAGCTGCGCATCGAGCGCAGCCGGGCCGGCGCCCGATTCGACCAGCCAGGTCGCGAAGCCCGGCCAGCGCGCGGCCGCCGGTTCGACGCGCGTGCGCCAGAAGTCCGCCGCGAGTTCGAAGCGCAGCGACGCGTCGTCGGCCTCCATGTCGAACGCGAACGGCATCGCGGCCGCGAACGGCGCTTCCTGCAGCGCGCGCTGGCAGAACGCGTGAATCGTATGGATCGCGGCCTGGTCGAACGCGCGCAGCGCGCGCCGGATCCGCTTCGCGGCCGTTTCGGGATCGAGCGCGCCGTCTTCGCCGAGCGTCGTGTCGAGCAGGCGCTCGATGAACGGATCGCCGCCGTCGTCGCCCGTATCGAGCGCATGCGCGAGCTGCGCGAGCCGACCGCGAATCCGCTCGCGCAGCTCGGCCGTCGCCGCCTTCGTGAAGGTCACCACGAGGATTTCGTCCGCGCCGAGATCCTTTTCGAGCAGCAGGCGCACATACAGTGCGCAGATGTTCCAGGTCTTGCCGGTGCCGGCCGACGCCTCGATCTGGTTGACGCCGTCGAGCGGGCACGCGAACACGTCGAGTTCGAGCGCCGCCTGCGGCTGCGATACGGCGCTCATGCAACCTCCTTCAGATGCGCGACGAGCGGCTCGAACACGAGCCGCGCGAGCGTGCCGAACGGCTCGTCGAGCGACGGATGCGCGCCGCGCCACGCAATGGCGATCGCCGGATCGTCGGCTTCGCTCACGACGCGCTCGTTGATCCAGACGCTCGCGGCCTTGGCCTCGCCGTCGGACACCCTCGCCCAGGCGCTGCGCGGGAAAAACCGCAGCGGCATGCGCCGCCCCGCGCGAAACAGCGCGGCAAGCGGCGCGAGCCGCTCCAGCGGCGCCGCGACGGGCGTCAGCTCGAACGCGCCGCCGCTGCCGAACCACAGCGTGCGGCGCGGACCGCCCGGCTCGACCGCGCAGTAGACCAGATGCGCGAGCCACGCGGACAGGTAGTCGCGCGCACTCGGCCGCGCATAGCGGTAGATGATCTGCCCGGCCGGCGTCAGCCGGTTCAGCGTGCCGTGCAGTTCGAGCGGCGCGCTGACCGCATCGCCCGACAGCATCGCGTCGTCGGCACCGAACAGCGCCTGCTCCGTGTCGGGCCAGGCCGGCACGACGACGAGCGAGAACGGCCGCCGCTCCATGCCGTCGGCCAGCGCGTGGCGCACGCTCGACGCAAGCTGCGTCATCGAGCCGAGCGCCTGGTCGCGCCACACGGCGCCCGTCGCGCCGCCGGGCAGTTCGGGGCTCGCGTCCGCAATGCGCAGCGCGTGATCGTGCACGGCCCCGTCGCCCGATTCGATCAGGAGCGGCAGCACGCGCTCGGCGAGCGCGTCGCTGCCGGCGAAGTCCAGCGCGAACGGCTCCGTATCGAGCAGTTCGGCCTGCGCGTCGGCGAGCACGATGCCGAGCCGCGCGCGCAGCAGCGCACGCGCGGGATGCCGCCAGAAGCGTTCGAATTCGCTGAACGCGACGGGCTCGACCGGCTCCGCCGGCAGCGGCTGCGCGAAGAACGGCAACTCGCGCGGCCCGTCGCGCGATGCCTCGGCGGCCAGCAGCGACGCGAGCGTCGCGCGCTCGGCGTCATAGGAAACGAGTTCGCTGCCGGGCTGGAAATACGCGGCTGCGAACGGTTGCAGCGGATGCTCGACGACGAACGCGCGCCGCGCGGCATCGACCGCGTCCGGCGCGGCGTCGGGCCCGGCCGTGACGAGCGCGAGATGGTCGAGCAGTTCGTCGACGAGTGCCGCGGGCGGCAACGGCGCGTTGTCGCGAATGTTGCGACCCGTGTAGGCGATCAGCAGCCGGTCGCGTGCGGCGAGCAGCAGGTCGAGAAACAGGTTGCGCTCGTCGTCGCGGCGCTGCCGGTCGCCGAGCTTCGGCAACACGGCCATCAGGTCGAATTCGTCCGCGCGCGCGAGGCTCGGCAGCACGCCGTCATCCATCCCGAGCAGGCAGACGACGCGATACGGCAGCCCGCGCAGGCTCGTCAGCGACGAGAACGTGACGCCGCCCCACGGCACCCCGCCGCGCGCCGGATCGTCGAGCGCCGCAGCCAGCCCCGCACGGACGACGGCCGCCGGCAGCGCTTCGTCGGGCGCGCCCTCCGTCATCGCGGCCAGCATCGCGTCGAGCGCGTCGCGCACCCCCGCGAGCGCGTCCGCATAGGCGGCGCCCGAATCGAAGAAACGCGCGAGCGTGTCGGCGAACAGTTCGCTCCAGCCGCGCGGCGTGTGCGATTCGGCGAGCCGCCGCGCGAAGCCGTCGAGATCGTCGGTAAAGCGCGCGAGCCGGCCGAGCAGTTCGGCCTCGCTGCCCGTGGCCGCCTCGATCGGCAGCCACGCGCCGACCGGCGCCGCGCCTTCCGGCATCGCATAACCGAGAAAGAGCCGCGCGAGCGCATCGGAGAACGTATGGCGTGCCGACGGCACGGCCGCGTCGTCGCTCGCGCGCGGCGACAACCCGCGCCGCGCGCCGGCGGCCGCGAGCCAGGTCTGCACCGTCTCGAGCGCGGCCGCATCGATGCCGTAGCGCGCCGCCACCGCGTCGACGCGCAGCCATTCGACCAGCTCCGGCGCGCCGACCTGCCGTTCCGGCAGCGCGAGCCAGTCGAGCAGCACGCGCGCGACCGGGTTCGCCTGCGACGGCGGCAGGCCGGTGATCCGGTAAGGCACGCGCGCGCCGCCGGCGCCGGCCGTGCCGAACACCGCGTCGATCAGCGGCCCGGCCGCCGCGAGGTCGGCCACCGCGACGAGCACGTCGGACGGCTGCAGGCTCGCGTCGGCGTCGAACCACGCGAGCAGCCGGTCGTGCAGCACCTCGAGCTGACGCGCGAGGCTGTGGCACACGTGCACCTCGATCCCGCGCTCGGCCGGCGGTTCGCCGGTTTCGGCCTCCGGCCGCAGTTCGAGGATCGCGTTCTGCACGCGCGCGAGCCAGGTGGGCGCGGGATTCTCGACGAAACGCGACGCATCGCCCGACGCGGCGCTTTCGGTCAGTTCGTGCAGCATGTGCAGTTGCGCCTGCGTCTGCCTGCCCCATTCGGCGAGCAGCGGATGGCCGACTTCCTGGTAGTCGAGCCGCCCGGCCGCGTCGAGCGCCTCGGCATGCGCGGCGGTCACGATGTCGAACCAGAATTCGCGGCACGGGTTCAGCGCATAGACGCGCACGTCGATCCAGCGCGACAGCTCGCGCAGCAGCGCGACATGCAGCGGCGGCATCGTCGGCAGCGCGAACACGCTGACCGATTCCGGCCAGTCCGCGCGGGCGACGGTTTCGGGATCGAGTTGACGCGCCTCGACGAGGAAACGGTGCGCGGGCGGCGTACCGCTGTCGCTCAGTTCGGCAAGCAGCGCGCGCCACAGCGCGGCCTGCCAGCGCTCGTCGTCGCGCGCGGCATCGCTGATCCCGCGCGGTGCGGCGTCGCCCGCGAGCACGGACTCGCCGGCCTGCCACGCGGCCAGCCATTCGGGGCGATAGGTCAGGTAATGATCGAGCACGGCCGCGACGCGATGCGCGAGCTCGTAGCGCATCGCATCGTCGGACGCGGACAGATACGCGGCCAGCCGCGGCGACGCGAGCCACGGCGCGCCGCCGGCCGCCTGCGCGAACAGCCGGTAGCAGCGCCACACGAGACGGTCGGGTGCGAACGGCGAACGCGCGGGCACCGTCAGCACGCGGCCGATCTGCGCCCACAGCCATTGCGCGAGATACGTGAACTCGACATTCGCGCACACGCCGTTGCGCGCGGCGATGTCGAGCTCGAGACGGCGGCGCAGCGCCGCGCTCGGCACGATGACCTGTTGCGGCGCCCACGGACCGTTGCGGGCCGGGAATGCGGCGAGATCCTCGAGCAGCGCGTCGGCCAGCGTTTCGTGACGGTTCGAATAGAAGAGATGGAGCATGAGGCAGGCGTCGGAACCTCGCGCCGGCCGGGCCGGGCGAACAGGATCACCAAGGATAGCAAAAGGACCGTCGCAATGAACGTCGGCCGGACAGCCAGGTTTTGCGGACCGCGAAATACGATAGACTCGTCGCCAGTCAATACGCCGCCCCCGGGCGTCTTCGTCTGCCATTCAGCCCATCGATGCGCTATTCGGTCGAAATCAGAAAATTTTTCTACAGCCAGTACTTTTTCGGCGGCCTGCGGATCGCGGTCGGCGTCTCGCTGCCGGCCGTGCTGTGCCTGATCGTGTTTCACAACCGGGAGCTCGGCTTCACGATCTCGACGGGCGCGCTCGGCGCGTGCGTCGTCGACATGCCGGGCCCGCTCAAGTACAAGCAGAACGAAATGCTCGCGTGCAGCGTGATCGGCTTTCTCGCCGCGCTCGCGACCGGCCTCGCGACGCCGAACATCTTCGCGCTGTGGCTCACGATCGTGCCGCTCACGTTCGTGCTGTCGCTGATCGTCGTCTACGGCAACCGCTGGCCGCAGATCAGCTTCGCGACGCTGTTCATGATGGTGATGACGCTCGAGGAGAAATTCACGCCGCTGCAGGCGTTCATCAACGCCGGCTGGATTCTCGCGGGCGGCCTCTGGTACACGTACTGGGCCACGCTCGTGTCGCGATGGCAGGCGCGCCGGATCGAGCAGCAGGCGCTTGCCGAGAGCCTGTTCGCATGCGCCGACTACCTGCTCGCGCGTGCGCAGTTCTACGATCTCGACGCCGATCTCGACGAGTGCTACCGGAATCTCGTCGCGCGGCAGATCACGGCAGTCGAAACGCAGGAAACCGCGCGCGACATCGTGCTGCGCAACCTGCCGAAGCTGCGGCGCGGCAAGCTCGATCCCGGCCGCACGGCGATGTACAACCTGTTCATCAACAGCGTCGACCTGCACGAGCTGTTCGTCGGCGCGCACACCGACTACCCGCTGGTGCGCAACACGTTCGGCGGCTCGGACCTGATCATTTTCTACCGCGACCTGATCCGCAAGGCGGCCGCCGATCTCGAGGAGATCGGCCTCGCGGTGCTCGAGAACCGCGCGCCGCATTCGCACGTCAGCGTGAAGGCCGAGCTGCGCGCGATCGAGTACGAGATCGAGCTGATGCGCAAGAAGAACTTCGCGGCCACCAACGCGGAAGCGTATGCGGCCGTGCTCGCGACGTTCCGGCGCATCTGGAGCGCGACGCGCCTGATCGACCGGATGCGCCGCAACCTGTCGGGCCACGCCGATCCGCAGCAAACCGAACTGAAGATCGACAAGGCGCTCACGCGCTTCCTGCAGCGCCGCCAGATGTCGCCGTTGCTGATCTTCTCGAACCTGAACATGCGCTCGCCGAGCTTGCGCCACGCGCTGCGCGTGACTATCGCGGTGGCGGTCGGCTTCTGGATCGGCCGGCTGCTGCCGCTCACGAACGCATACTGGATCGTGATGACGACCATCATCATCCTGAAGCCCGGCTACTCGCTCACCAAGCAGCGCAACGCGCAGCGGATCGTCGGCACGCTGATCGGCTGCGCGGCGAGCATCGCACTGATCTACACGGTGAAGGAGCCGCACCTGCTGATCGCGATCATGTTCGGGTCGATGGTGATGAGCTACAGCCTGCTGCTGTTCAACTACGCGGCGAGCGTCGTCTTCACGTCGTCGTACGTATTGCTGATGTTCCACCTGCTCGCGCCGGGCAGCATGCGGATCATCGGCGAGCGCGCGATCGACACCGTGGTCGGCTGCATGATCGCGATCGCCGCGAGCCGGCTGTTCCCGTACTGGGAATACCGGCTGATGGGCAAGCTCGTCACCGACATGCTGACGTCCACCCGCAAGTATTTCGAAGCCGTGTGGCGCGCCGGGCGCGGCATGTCGCCGCCGCCCGTGCCGGCCGCCGACGGCGCGGCCGTCGTCGCGGGCGTGGCCGCCGCGATCGAAGCGCCGGTTGCCAGCCTCGACGCCGACTACCGCTACCGCCTTGCGCGCAAGGACGTGCACATCGCGTTCGCGAACCTCGGGCAGGCGTTCCAGCGGATGATGATCGAGCCGAAGGCGCACCAGCGCTTCGTGCCCGAGCTGAACGACCTGCTCGTGCAGACGCATGTGCTCGGCGCGCAGATCACGGCCGCCGCGCCGCTGATCCGCAGCGCGTGCGTGGCCGACGGCAGCCTCGTCCACGACGACGCGCTGCACCGCGGGCTCGCCGCCGTGCTCGACAATCTCGAGAAGGCCGAAGCCGGCGAGCCGCCGCCCGCCGATCAGCTCGAAGCGTCGAAGCAGATCACGCGCGAGCTCGACGCGATGGTCGTGTCCGCGGAAAAGTCCGATGCGGTGGGCGCCGAACTCACGCACGACCTGAAGGTGCTCGCGCACCAGTGCAAGCAGATGCTCGCGTCGTCGCTGCTGATCCGCAAGGATGCGAGCGTGATCCGCCTGCCCGCCTGACCGCGGCTCTATCCCGCCGGTGGCCGGCCCGCGCACCCCGCGGATCGGCCGCCGGCACTCCCCGATTCAGCGATCCCCCGAAGCATGACCCCGCCCCACACGGCCCGCGCACTCGACGCGCGGCCGCCCAACACCCTGTCGTGCCCGTCGCGCCAGTCAGGGAATACCCGATTCCGGTCACCCGGCCCGGCTTGTTATCATTCGTTCACATTCAAGTTGTATAGACAACTTGAGCCAGACGGACCGGTCTCGCTCGCCCGGTCCGTCGCATAACGATATCGGAGACTCGATGAAAAACTTGCAGCGCCACCTGAGCGCGCGGCACATCCGCTTTCTCGCGCTGGGTTCGGCGATCGGCACGGGCCTGTTCTACGGTTCGGCGACCGCGATCCAGCTCGCGGGCCCGGCCGTGATCCTGGCGTACCTCCTGGGCGGCGCGGCCGTCTACATGGTGATGCGCGCGCTCGGCGAGATGGCCGTGCGCGAACCCGTCGCCGGCTCGTTCGGCCACTACGCGACCGAGAACCTCGGCCCGTTCGCGGGATTCGTCACAGGCTGGACCTACACGCTCGAAATGGTGATCGTCGCGATCGCCGACATCACCGCGTTCGGCATCTACATGGGCTTCTGGTTTCCGGATGTCCCGCAATGGATCTGGGTGCTCGGGATCGTCGCGATCATCTGCGGGCTGAACCTGTGCCACGTGAAGGTGTTCGGCGAACTCGAATTCTGGCTGTCGATCATCAAGGTCGGCGCGATCGTCGCGATGATCGGCGGCGGCGTCGCGATCCTGCTGAGCGGCATGCACTTCGGCCATTCGGCCGACGTGCCGACGTTCGCGAACCTGTGGAACCACGGCGGCTTTTTGCCGAACGGCGTCGGCGGGCTGATCGCATCGCTGTCGGTCGTGATCTTCGCGTACGGCGGGATCGAGGTGATCGGGATGAGCGCCGGCGAGGCGAAGGACCCGGAGCGGGTGATTCCGCGCGCGATCAACGCGGTGCCTGCGCGCATCCTGCTGTTCTACGTGCTGACGATGGTCGTGCTGATGTCGATCAGCCCGTGGACGGGGGTCGGCAGCGACGGCAGCCCGTTCGTGCAGATCTTCTCGGCGCTCGGCGTGAAGTCGGCCGCGACGATCCTCAACCTGGTCGTGATCAGCGCGGCGATCTCCGCGATCAACAGCGACATCTTCGGCGCGGGCCGGATGATGTTCGGGATGGCCCGGCAGGGCCAGGCGCCGCGCGTGCTGATGACGACGTCGCGGCACGGCGTGCCGTGGGTCACGGTGGTCGTGATGGCGACCGCGCTGCTCGTCGGCGTGGTGCTCAACTACCTGATGCCGAAGGACGTGTTCCTGGTGGTCGCGGCGATCGCGACGTTCGCGACCGTGTGGGTATGGCTGATGATCCTGTTGTCGCAGGTCGCGATGCGCCGCCGCCTGTCGGGCGCCGAAGTCGCCGCGCTGAAGTTCAAGGTGCCGCTGTGGCCGGTGGCGCCGGCACTGACGATCGCATTCATGGGCTTCGTGATCGTGATGCTCGGCTGGTTCGAGGACACGCGCGTCGCGCTGTATGTCGGCGCGGCCTGGCTCGCGCTGCTCGCGGCCGTGTTCTACGCACGGATCCGCCCGAAGTTCGCACCTGCGTCACGTTGACGCACGGCTGACCTGCCTGCGCGGCGCGCCGGTTTCGGCGCCCGCTTCCGTCCCGGCTCCGCGCGGCGCCTGCCGCGCCTGAAACCGCGGGCTTCCCCGCTTCGCCTGGCCGTCAGTGCGATGCCGCGTTCGCGGCCTCGGCCGGATGGGCCTCGTCGTACGCGTGCTTCTGCGAAATCGCGTTGTACAGGATCGTCCCGATCACGAGCAGCACGGCCACGACGATCAGGATGCTCACGTTGCGGACAGGGTTCTTCTTGCGCTGATCGCTCATGGTCGGTGCGTCTCCGTCAAATTCATCGAAGCGGGCATTCTACGCGCTTGCGCCCCCGCTGCGACGTCCCGTTTCCGATCCCCTTTTCGCGCTATCCCCGCCGCTTTCCGCAAGCTTTCATTTGATAATCGTTCCCATTTCGATCTAGAATCCGGAGTCTTTCATTATGTAATGTTCCGGATCGCTCGGGCGGCAGGCGCGCCCCGGAACGCTCCCTTCGTCCACCTGCCCCACCGGAGTCTTCATGTCGAATCCGCGCACCCGCCTGCTGCCGCTCGCCGGCGCCCTCGCCCTTGCCACCGCCGCGGCCGCCTTCGCGCCGCTGGCCCATGCAGCCGAGGAAGTGAGCCTGTACACCACCCGCGAACCGAAGCTGATCCAGCCGCTCATCGACGCGTTCACGAAGCAGAGCGGCGTCAAGGTCAACACGGTGTTCGTGAAGGACGGCCTGCTCGAGCGCGTGAAGGCGGAAGGCGCACAGTCGCCGGCCGACGTGCTGATGACGGTCGACGTCGGCAACCTGCTCGATCTCGTCGACGGCGGGCTCACGCAGCCGGTGCGCTCGAAGGCGCTCGACGACGCGATTCCCGCGAACCTGCGCGGCGCGAACGGCGACTGGTACGCGCTGTCGCTGCGCGACCGCGTGCTGTACGTCGAAAAGGACCTGAAGGTCGATGCGTTCCGCTACGAGGATCTCGCCGACCCGAAATGGAAGGGCAAGGTCTGCATCCGCTCGGGCCAGCATCCGTACAACACGGCGCTCGTCGCGGCGATGATCGCGCACGACGGCGAAGCCGCAACCGAAAAATGGCTGCGCGGCGTGAAGGCGAACCTCGCGCGCAAGGCGACGGGCGGCGACCGCGACGTCGCACGCGACATCCTCGGCGGCATCTGCGACGTCGGCCTCGCGAACGCGTACTACGTCGGTCACATGAAGAACGCGGACGCAGGCACCGACGCGCGCAAGTGGGGCGACGCGATCAAGGTCGTGCGGCCGACGTTCGCGAACGCGAAGAGCGGCGGCACGCACGTCAACATCAGCGGCGCGACGGTCGCGAAGCACGCGCCGCACCGGGCCAACGCGGTGAAGCTGCTCGAATACCTCGTGTCGCCGGAAGCGCAGGCGCTGTATGCGCAGGCGAACTACGAATACCCGGTGCGCGCGAACGTGAAGCTCGATCCGGTGATCGCAAGCTTCGGCACGCTGAAGGTCGATCCGCTGCCGCTGGCGGACATCGCGAAGCATCGCAAGCAGGCGAGCCAGCTCGTCGACAAGGTCGGTTTTGACAACTGACGCTTCGCCCGCCGACGCGCGCGGCCAAGGCCGACCCTACCGGCCGCGCCTGCAACCGCGCGCGGGCAGCCTGTGGCTGATCGCGGCGCTGGCGATCGCCGCGGCGGTCGCGGCGCCGCTCGCGGTGCTCGTGGCCGCCGCGTTCGGCGCCGATCTCGCGCACTGGCGGCATCTCGCCGAATTCGTGCTGCCGCAGGCGCTCGTCAATACGCTGCTGCTGCTCGCGGGCGTCGGCGCGATCGTGTCGGTCGTCGGCACCGGCTGCGCATGGCTCGTCACCGCGTACGATTTTCCCGGCCGCCGGATGCTGACGTGGGCGCTGCTGCTGCCGCTTGCGGTCCCCACCTACATCGTCGCGTTCGCGTATCTCGACCTGCTGCATCCGATCGGCCCCGTACAGGGCGCGATCCGCTGGCTGCTCGGCTTCGACAGCCCGCGCCAGTTCCGCCTGCCGGACCTGCGCTCGCTGCCCGGCGCGATCTTCGTGCTCGGCTTCGTGCTGTATCCGTATGTGTACCTGAGCACGCGCGCGATGTTCGTCACGCAGTCCGCGAGCCTGCTCGAAGCCGCGCGCACGCTCGGCGCGGGACGCATCGCGACGTTCTGGCGCGTCGTCGTGCCGCTCGCGCGGCCCGCGATCGCGGTCGGCGTGAGCCTTGCGCTGCTGGAAACGCTGAACGACATCGGCGCGTCGGAATTTCTCGGCGTGCAGACGCTGACCGTGTCCGTCTACACGACATGGATCACGCGCTCCGATCTCGCCGGCGCCGCGCAGATCGCGCTCGCGATGCTCGCGATCGTCGTCGGCATGATCGTGCTCGAACGCTACGGGCGCCGCCGCCAGCGCTACGCACATGGCCGGCGCATGCGGCCGATCGCGCCGCGCCGGCTGACGGGCGCGGCCGCGTTGGGCGCCGCCGTGCTCGGCTGGCTGCCCGTGCTGCTCGGCTTCGGCGCGCCGGCCGCGTACCTCGCGGTCGAGACCGGCAAACGGCTGCATCTCGTCGGCGGCGTGTCCGCACAACTGATGACGGGGCTCGCGAACACGCTGACGATCGCCACCGCCGCCACCGCCGCGACGCTCGCGTGCGGGCTCGTCGTCGCATGGGCCGCGCGCGCGCAACGCGACAGCGCCCGCGCGGGCCCTGCCCGCATCTGCGCACGGATCGCGAGCCTCGGCTATGCGGTGCCGGGCACGGTGCTCGCGATCGGCCTGCTGATCCCGTTCGCGGCGGCCGACCGGCTGTTCGGCGCGGCGCTCGGCCGCGACGGGCTGCTGCTGATGGGTTCGGCGGCCGCGCTCGTGATCGCCTATACCGTACGCTTTCTCGCGATCCCGGCCGGCAGTATCGAGGCCGGTCTCGCGCGCATTCCGCCGTCGCTCGAACAGGCGGCGCGCTCGCTCGGCGAGACGGCCGGCGGCACGCTGCGCCGCGTGCACCTGCCGCTGCTGCGGCCCGCGCTCACGACGAGCGCGCTGCTGGTGTTCGTCGACGCGATGAAGGAATTGCCGGCGACGCTGCTGCTGCGTCCGCTGAACTTCGACACGCTTGCGACCTGGCTGTATGCGGAAGCCGCGCGCGGCACCTATGAGGAAGGCGCGGTCGCCGCGCTCGCGATCGTGCTGGCCGGGCTCGTGCCCGTGATCCTGCTCGCCCGCACCCGCCACAAGATCGGAGCCTGACACCTTGAACCTGCTCGAACTCGACGACCTCTGCGTCGCCTACGACACGCCGCACGGCCGCCGCACGGTGGTCGACGGGCTGAGCCTCGCGCTGCCGCGCGGCGATATCGGCTGCCTGCTCGGCGCGTCGGGCTGCGGCAAGACCACCGTGCTGCGCGCGATCGCCGGCTTCGAACCCGTGCGCATGGGACGCATCGTGCTGGACGGCGCTCCCGTCGCTGCGCCGTCGCTCGATGTGCCGCCCGAGCGGCGGCGCATCGGCATGATGTTCCAGGATTACGCGCTGTTCCCGCACCTGAGCGCGGCCGACAACGTCGCGTTCGGCCTGCGGCGCATGCCGAAGGCCGAACGGCGCATGCCGAAGGCCGAACGGCGCATGCGCGTCGCGGAAATGCTCGGGCTCGTCGGTCTCGCCGATTCCGGCGACGCGTATCCGCACGAACTGTCCGGCGGCCAGCAGCAGCGCGTCGCACTCGCGCGCGCGCTCGCGCCGTCGCCGGAACTGCTGCTGCTCGACGAGCCGTTCTCGAATCTCGACGTCGATACGCGCGAGCGGCTCGCGTTCGAGCTGCGCGACATCCTGAAACGCACGGGCCACACCGCGATCCTCGTCACGCACAACCAGGCCGAGGCGTTCGCGATCGCCGACCGGATCGGCGTGATGAAGGACGGCCGGCTCGCGCAATGGGATACGCCTTACGCGCTGCATCACCATCCGGCCAGCCCGTTCGTCGCGGATTTCGTGCGCCGCGACGCGCTGGCCGACGAACGCGCGCGCGCACTGGCGCGCGGCCGCTGAACCGGTGCCGCCGCCCTCGTCACGCGGCGCGATCCGCGTGCGGGCCGCTCACGTGCCGTGCCATGCCGGCTCGGCAAGATCGCGCACGGGCAACGCGGTCGAATACTTGATCTGCTCCATCGCGAACGACGAGCTGACGTCGAACAGCGGCACCGTGCGAATCAGCTGCTTGTAGACCCGGTCGTAATCGTCGATGCCGGCCACTACGACGCGCAGCAGGTAATCGGTCTCGCCGCTCATCCGGTAGACCTCGACCACTTCCGGCATGTCGCGCACGGCCTGCGTGAAACGCTGCGCCCATTCCTCCGTGTGCTGGTTCGTGCGGATCGCGACGAACACGGTCGTGCCGACCCCGAGCTTGCGCGGATCGCACAGCGCGACCTGCGCGCGAATCGCGCCGGTTTCCTTGAGCCGCTGCACACGCTTCCAGCACGGCGTCTGCGACAGGTTCACGCGCTGTGCCAGCTCCGCGATCGGCAGCGTGGCATCCGCCTGCAACAACTCCAGCAGCTTGCGATCGATGGCGTCCATTTCTCCAGTCCCTCGTAGATAGAAATTTATTCTATGCATCCTGCACGACGGGGAACAATATGAAAACCATCTCGCCGCGTCGACCGGTATAAATACCAATCCGGTACGGGCAGCACGCGATCCCGCCGCCGGCAATCCCTCTTCGCCAAACGAAACAGGCGACTCCCCCGGTCAAGGTGGAATCGCCTGATGCTCCTGCGCGTCGCGGCCTGCACGCCGCGCCCGGGCCGGGCTGGCGCTCACGCGCCGCCGGCTGTCACACCGCTCAATACGCGACCGTCGCGATCTCGCGCACGAAGCTGTCTTGCTCGAGCGCGTCGACGAACGCGACCGCGTAGTCTTCCGCCGAGATCTTGCTGTTGCCTTGCGCGTCCGTGATCAGCTTGCCGGCGCCCGTGCGGAACGTGCCCGTGCGCTCGCCCGGAGCGATCACCGCGGCCGGCGCGAAGAACGTCCAGTCGAGATCGCCGACCGTCTTCAGGTAGTCGAGCGCGTCGCGGTGCGCGAGCGCGACTGCCTTGTACGCGTCCGGGAAACCTTCGCTGTCGACGAGCTGCTTGCCGGGCGCGACTTCGAGCGAACCGGCGCCGCCCACCACGACGAGCCGCTTCAGGCCCGCCTGACGCGTGCCGGCGACCAGCGCCTTCGCGACCGCGACGACCTTCGCCGTATCTTCCTGCTTCGGGCCGTACGCGCTCGCGACGACGTCATGCCCCGGCAGCGCGGCCGCGATGCTGGCCGCGTCGAACAGGTCGGCCGCCTTCGCGGTGATGCCGTCGCCGGACGTGCCCGGATTGCGCGACAGCGCGGTCACGCGATGGCCGCGTCGCACGGCTTCCGCGGCGATGCGCGAGCCGATCATGCCGGTGGCGCCGAACAGCGCGATATTCAAAGTACGTTGCGTCATATCGATTCTCCAGAAAGAAAAATATGTAACTTATTTAATTACATATAAGACCGAAAAAAACGGGGCAAAGCCCCTGTTGCGCCGGTCGCCGCACCTGCACGCCGTCCGGCTTCCTGCCGTGCCTGCCGCCGGTCACCCGCCGGCACGCGCCGCGTGTTGCGTGCGCCGCTCCAGATCCAGCACGTCAGCCGTGACGTCGACAAGCGTGCGCGTGGCGAGCGATGCCTCCATCGCGCGCTGCGCGTCGCCGATGTAGTCGGTCAGCACGCCCTGAATGTGCCGCCCGACAAGACACGCGGGATTCGGCGCCTCGCGGTGAAGTGCGAACAACTGCGCATCGTCGACCGCGCGATACACGTCGAGCAGCGTGATCCTGCCGGGCTCGCGCGCCAGCAGCGCGCCGCCGCCCGCGCCGAGTTGCGACGTGGTCAGCCCTGCGGCCGCCAGCATCGACAGCAACCGGCGGATCAGGGCCGGGTTCGTGTTCACGCTGCCCGCGATGATGTCGGACGACAGCGGCACACCTTCCTGCATCGACAGCAAGGCGAGCACGTGAACGGCAAACGCGAACCGGCTGCTGGTATTCATTCCTCACTCACTCGGCGACGCCGGCCCGGATTGCGGCCGGCGACATGTGTAACCATCATAATTACATTTTGCGAATCGTGCAAGCCCGCGTCATTCGCCGCTCGCAGGCTTGGCGCCTGCCGCGTTCTGCTGGCTCCACTGCTGGAGCTTCTTGCCGGCTTCCGAGATCTTCGCGCCCGCTTCGGAAGCGGCATGCGCGACAACCGCGGAAGCGGCCGCGTCGATCTGCGCCTGCGCGGCGGATGCGAGGCCGCTCGCGGACAGCGGCGGCACCGCCGACGCCGCGGACGCGATGCCGGCCTTCGCGGCGTTGAGCTGCTGGTTGACGGTGCTCGCCACCTGATCGAGCGCCTTGGCCGCGCTGTTCGCGGCATCGGCGGCCGCGCTCGCGGCCGTATCGGGTTGCGTGACCGGCGCGCCGGACTTGTCGCAGCCCGCGAGCAACAGCAGCGCGCCAGCGGCCACGGCCGCCAGCACGGACCCGGGCACGCGACGCGCCCGCAATGTCTTCATGTTCATCAGCAATCTCCGGCCGCGCGTCGCACGGCCTCGTGGTTGGACCGATATCGATGATACCGCCTGTGGAACAGGCCCAATCACGACCCGGCATTAAAAATGCCTTTCAATTTCGGACTCGTCTGATTCAATCGCAGGCGCGATGACACTAAAGTGGGCACGCTTCAATCCGCATCGCAGGTGTCCCCTTTTCCTCATGGCTTTCCTTGTCGACTGGCTCATCGTCCTGGCCGCGCTGCTCGCCGCCATCCTGTTCCTGTGCCTGCGCCCGCCGTCGGCGCGCCGCCTGGCCGAATCCGGACGCCCGCGCCGCGTGGCGTCCGCGCGCCTGCTCACGCAGGCCGTGATCGCCTTCTGGACGGCCGCGCTGATCGTCGCGCAAGGCATCCTCGGCCCCGACGGCGACGGCCAGTCGCTCGCGGGCTTCGCGGCGCTCGCGTTTGCCGCGCTCGGGCTGGCGACCGTCGCCGCGTACTGGTCGGCGTGCGCGCTGCGGCTGCGCCGGCCGCGCCTGCTGTTCGCGCGCTGCTGACGCGCCGGATCGGTGCATCGCGACGCACCATCGCGCACCAAGCCGCACCGACCCACGCTTCACACGCACCAGATCCACACACGTCGCACCACACGCGTGCATCCGGGATGATTCCCGGCCCGTACCTGCCGCGCGCCCATCCCATGCACGATTCACCGGAATGCCGCACCGCACGGTGTCACGGCACCAAGTTCACGCAATCATTCACCAAGTTGGCTCGATACTTGCTCTCCTTGCCCGTTTTTTGCGCAAGGAAGCCACGGCATGGATGGTCTGAAATCCGGCGTCGACACACTGTTCCTGTTGATCGGCGCCGTCATGGTGCTCGCGATGCACGCGGGCTTCGCATTTCTCGAACTCGGCACGGTCCGCAAGAAGAACCAGGTCAACGCGCTCGTGAAGATCCTGGTCGACTTCTCGGTGTCGACGCTCGCGTATTTCTTCATCGGCTACACGATCGCGTACGGCGTCGAGTTCTTCGACGATATCGGCACGCTGTCGCAGCACAACGGCTACGCGCTCGTGCGCTTCTTCTTCCTGCTGACCTTCGCGGCGGCGATCCCCGCGATCGTGTCCGGCGGCATCGCCGAGCGCGCGAAGTTCAACCCGCAGCTCGTCGCGACGCTGATCATCGTCGGCTTCATCTATCCGTTCTTCGAAGGGATCGCATGGAACGAGCGCTTCGGCGTGCAGGCGTGGCTCGCCCACGCGTTCGGTGCGCCGTTCCACGATTTCGCCGGCTCGGTCGTCGTGCATGCGTTCGGCGGCTGGGTCGCGCTGCCGGCCGTGCTGCTGCTCGGTGCGCGCCACGGCCGCTATGCGAAGGACGGCCGGATCGCCGCGCACCCGCCGTCGAACATCCCGTTCCTCGCGCTCGGTGCGTGGGTGCTCGCGGTCGGCTGGTTCGGCTTCAACGTGATGAGCGCGCAGACGCTCGACAAGATCAGCGGCCTCGTTGCCGTGAATTCGCTGATGGCGATGGTCGGCGGCACGCTCGCCGCGTGGATGGCGGGCCGCAACGACCCGGGCTTCACGTACAACGGGCCGCTCGCGGGCCTCGTCGCGGTGTGCGCGGGCTCCGACGTGATGCACCCGATCGGCGCGCTCGTCACGGGCGCGGCGGCCGGCGCGCTGTTCGTCGCGATGTTCACCTGCGTGCAGAACAAGTGGCGCATCGACGACGTGCTCGGCGTGTGGCCGCTGCACGGCATGTGCGGCGCGCTCGGCGGCCTCGCGGCCGGCGTGTTCGGCCTGCCCGCGCTCGGCGGTCTCGGCGGCGTGTCGTTCATGTCGCAGCTCGTCGGCACGCTCGGCGGCATCGCGATCGCGACCGCGGGCGGCACGCTCGTCTACGGTGCGCTGAAGGCGACCGTCGGGCTGCGCCTCGACCGCGAAGCCGAATTCGACGGCGCGGACCTGTCGATCCACCGCATTTCGGCGACGCCCGAACGCGATTGAGCGCCTGACGAACACCCGACGCATCATTACGTTTTCAATTCAAAAAACTTTCATCGAGCATCCTTACACTTCGGTTCAGTTTTCAATTTGCCTTCGCGAAGCTTGCCGAGCGCCTGCTTCGCGAAGGCCATTCTTCCAACAACTGAAACTGGACTCCACATGCCCGCGTTGCCCAATGCTTCCCGTCGTCAGGCCCTGAAGATCCTCGCCGGCGCGCCGATGCTGCCCCTTTCCGGCCTCGCGCTGCCGGCCCTGCTGACGGGTTGCGGCGGCGACGACAATCCGGCGTCGACGCCGGCCGCCGCCGCTTACACGTCGGCTGCGTTCTCGGCGATGGCCGCGCCCACGCTCGACAACGCGGCCGCGATGGCCACGACGACGGTCGGCTCGACGCTGTCGGTGTCGTTCTCGGACGGCTCGGCGCGCAACTTCAAGCTGGCGTACCGGCCGTTCTTCGTGACGGGCGACATGGTGCCGGACGGCAAGGGCGGCACGACGCTCGCGGGCGGCTACTACGACATCAACAACCAGCCGATCATCGACCGTTCGGTAGCCGGCAAGGAGCGCCAGTTCTATTCCGACTGCCCGGACGGCAGCTCGCTGCTCACGCTGAAAAACGCGAACGTGCCCGGCGTGAAGGGCAACACGGTGTTCGCGGTCGTGCAGTTCGAATACACGACGCGCGACCAGGCCAGCGCATCGCAGTACGGCCAGTTGCCGTCGCCGATCGCGGTGCTCACGCTCGACCAGGATCCGGCCAACGGCGCGCTGAAGGTCGTCAAGTACCACAACGTCGACACGTCGAAGGCGCACGGCCTGTGGATCACCTGCGGCGCGAGCCTGTCGCCGTGGGGCACGCACCTGTCGAGCGAGGAGTATGAGCCGGACGCGACGAAGGTCGCGACCGACGCGCAGTTCAAGGCGTTCAGCAAGAACACGTTCGGCGACGAGACGAGGGCGAACCCCTACCACTACGGCCACCTGCCCGAGATCACCGTGAACGCGGACGGCACGGGCACCGTGAAGAAGCACTACTGCCTCGGCCGCATCTCGCACGAGCTGATCCAGGTGATGCCGGACCAGCGCACCGTGATGATGGGTGACGACGCAACCAACGGCGGCCTGTTCATGTTCGTCGCCGACAAGGCAGCCGACCTGTCGGCCGGCACGCTGTACGTCGCGAAGTGGACGCAGACGTCGTCCGCCGGCGCGGGCACCGCGACGCTCACGTGGATCAGGATCGGCCACGCGACGAGCAGCGAGATCGAAGCGCTCGCGAACACGCTGAAGGCGTCGGACATCATGGACCTGACGACCGTCGACCCGAGCGATGCGAGCTACACGAAGATCCACTTCGGCGGCAAGTTCAACTGGATGCGCGTGAAGCCGGGGATGGAAAAGGCGGCCGCGTTCCTCGAGACGCACCGCTACGCGGCGCTGCTCGGCGGCAGCATGGCGTTCACGAAGCTCGAAGGCACGACGGTCAACGCGAAGGACAAGATCGTCTATACGGCGATGTCGCGGATCGAGACGTCGATGGTCAAGGGCAACGCGGTGTCGCGCGACGTCGCGGTCGATAAGAAGATCGCCGCCGGCGCGACCTACGCGCTGAACCTGAAGGGCAGCCAGCGCGACACGACGGGCGGCGCGATCGACAGCGAATGGGTGCCGGTCGACATGGGCGCGCCGGCCGCGCTGGTCGGCGAGGATCTCGCCGCGGCCGACGGGCTCGGCAACCTCGCGAACCCGGACAAGATCGCGAACCCCGACAACCTGAAGTTCTCCGAAAAGCTGCGCACGCTCTTCATCGGCGAGGACTCGGGCATGCACGTGAACAACTTCCTGTGGGCCTACAACGTCGACACGAAATCGCTCGTGCGCGTGCTGTCGTGCCCGGCCGGCGCCGAATCGACGGGCCTGCACGCGGTCGACGAGATCAACGGCTGGACCTACATCATGAGCAACTTCCAGCACGCGGGCGACTGGGAAACGCCGCTGCACGACAAGGTCAAGCCGACGCTCGACCCGCTCGTGCGCGCGAACTTCAAGGATCGCTTCGGCGCCAGCGTCGGCTACCTGACGGCCGAGCCGACCAGCATCAAGCTCGCGAAGGCCTGACCGCTTCGCTTCGAGGGGGCTCGCCCCCTTCTTCATCACCGTTCATTCGTCGGCGCTCCACGCCGGTTTATGCGCGATGCCCCATGCGGGCGTCGCGCTTTTTTTTGCGCGCACGCCGGGGGGCGACCGGCCACCCGTCAACGCAGGCCGGACGGCGCCTGCCCCGGCAGGTAGCCGCCCGCGAACCCGGACAGGCTCGGGAAGCTCGCCGCCTGGGCAGGCGCGGCCGCGGACGCCGGCGCCGCGTCGCTGGCCGGCAGGCCGAGGCCGGGCGCGAGGTACAGGAACTTCCACTTGCGGTAGGTCTCCTCGCCCTCGAAATCCATGTATCGCTGCGGGAATCCCGCCCGCTTGACCGTCGCCTGATCCGAGTTGCTGTATACGCCATAGAAACGATCGTCCCGCCACAGGAACGCCCAGTCGTTCTGTCCGGTAATCGGATCCCGATACGCGCTGCGCAGATGATGCATCGGCTTGACGAACCGGTTGTCGTCCAGCAGGTCGTCGACGGTTTGCGGGTACGCGCGCGCCAGACGGTAGTAGCGGATGATCGCCTTCCGGTACTGATCGCCGGCGAACAGCAGTTGCCGCTCGTCCTCGCGGCGCCGTTGCAGCGACCAGACATCCAGCGCCCCTGCCAGTGCGATCGACATCAGCATCAGTACGATCAGCAGCGCCAGCAGCACGAGCCCGCGCTGACGCGCGGCACGCTGGCGGCCGCGCATCGCGCGCGCACCGGCGCGCGCCGTCTGGCCAGCCCGGCTCATTTCGCCGCTCCGGTCGCGCCCGGCGGCGTACCCTGCGGGCTGCTCGCGGGCGCCACGTCGTAGACGCCCGGCTTCGACTCGTCCGACGACGCGACCGCCGCCCATTTGTCGTCGCCATTCACCGGATCGAGCGGGACCGAACGCAGATAGTGCTTCGCGACCAGTTCGTCGAGCGTCTCCGGGTACTGGCCGTTGTCGCCGTAGTATTGGTCGATCGCATTGCGCATCACCGCGATGTTCTGCTGCCGGACCTGTTCCTTCCCGCGCTCGATGCTGTGCATGTAGCGCGGCACGGCCAACGTCAGGAGCAGGCCGATGATGGCCATCACGACCACGATTTCGATCAGCGTGAATCCGCGGGACCTGCGCGTGCGAGCGTGTTTCATATTGCACCGTCACCATTGCTTGTACGGGATGCCGTTGATGCCGGCAACCGCGGATTTGGACGTCACGTCGAACACGTCCTTGCCGGCCTCGGCGCTCCCGGATAGGTCGCCGGCCGGCGGACCGCCGGCAGCCGGATCCAGCGGCGTGCCGTACGCGCGCACGTCCCAGGTCTCCTCGGCGGGCGTGTCGGGGTCGCCGGCGAAGAACGGATCGCGCGGCACCCGGCGCAGGAACATCAGCAGGCCGCCCTTCGGATCCCGGGCGTTCTTCACGCCGGTCACCAGCACGGTCAACGACGGCGGATAGCCGGACGCTTCCGCTTCCTTTTCGATCTGCCCCGCATCGCTTGCGTCCTTGTACGCGTCGAGCGCGGTGCGGATCTCGCGCAACGCGGCGCTCAATTCGTGCTCCTTCTGGCGCTGCACGACCAGCTCGGAAAACGGCATGACCGCGAGCGCGAGTATCGCCACGAGCGCGAGCGTGATCACCATCTCGATCAGCGTGAAGCCACGCTGCCCGGGACGGCCGGTGCAGCCACTGCGCGTCGTGCCGGTCCGGGTAGCCACGATTCAATTCCCGTTCTGGATCGGGTGAAGCGGGTTATCGTTCGGAATATCGCCCGCCGGCATCTGCAGCGTCGGAGGCGGCGCTGCCGGCGCCGCTGGCGCGGCCGGTGCAGCCGGTGCCGCAGCCTGCACGGCCGGCGACGCCACCGGCGTCACGGTCGTGCCCGGGGCCGGCGCGACTTCGTTGCTTGCCGGACCGGCCGCCTGCGCCGCGCCATCCGCGGGTACCGCGCCCGCCGCGGGCGCGGGCAGCGCGGGCAGCGGTCTCGAGAAACGCCCGCCGTACGGTTCGGGCGGCGGTGTCGTGCGAGGTGCGGCAGGCATCTGCCCGAACGCCCCGCTCTCCGGCGACGGCTGCGCCCGGCTCGCCGCCGCCTCCAGTGGCGACGGCGCCCTGCCGCCCGTGGTGCCGCCGCCCACGCTGCCGGGCACCGGCTTCGTCGCGGGCGTCGCGGCCGTTGCCGGACCTTCCGCGTTCAGCGCCACCGGATCGAGCCGCAACTGGTCCGCGTGAACGTTGACGTCGGTGCCCGACCACACTTCCTGCGTGTCCGCGTCCGCCGCGACCTGCGGCCGGACGATGTGCGGCGTGATCTGCAGCACGATCTCGGTCTTCTTGTGATCGCCTTCATGATCCGAGAACAGGCGGCCGAGCAACGGCAGCTGCCCGAGCCCCGGCACCTTGTTCGCGTTGCGGCGGTCCTCGTCCGAGATCAGCCCGCCCATGATCTGGGTTTCGCCGTCCCGCAGGCGCAGGCTCGTCGACGCGCTGCGCGTGCCGATCTGATACGCGAGCGAGCTCAGTCCCTGCGAATTGCCGCTCTGGATCGTATTGGTGATGTTGCTGACCTCGAGATTCAGCTTGATGCCGACGTCGCCGTCGCGATAGACCTGCGGCTCCACCTCCAGCTTGATGCCGACATCGAGGTACTGGATCATCTGCGTGAACGACGGGCCGCTCGTGCTCGGCGTGCTCGAGCTCGAGATCACCGGCACCTTGTCGCCGATCATGATGCGCGCCTTCTCCTTGTTGCGCGTGCGGATGCGCGGGCTCGCGAGCAGGTTCGCATCGGTGTCCGTGAGCTTGAAATCCGCGGTGGCGGACAGGCCGCTGACATTCAGCGCATTGACCGGCAGATGGTGCAGCGCGCCCCAGGTGCTCGCCGTGCTCGGCGTCGACACCGTGAACGAGCTGGGCCAGTTGATGCCGAGCTGCGACATCCGCTCGTGCGACACCTCCAGCACCTCGACCTCGAGCATCACCTCCGGCTCCGGCAGGTCCTGGGCCGCGATCATCTCGTCGGCGACCTTGATCATGTCCGGCGTGCCGCGAATCGTCACGGTGTTCGCGCGCTCGTCGATCACGGCCTCCTTCACCTTCAACAGGCTCTTCAGCAGCGACTGGACCTGCTTCGCGTCGACGTTCGACAGCTGGAACGTGCGCACCTTGAGCTCCTGGTATTCGAGCTCCTTCGCGGGCGTCGCCGGGTAGATGAACAGCGTGTTCGCGTTCATCTGCTTCTTGTCGAGCTGGTTCTGCAGCAGGATCATGTCGACCGTGTCCTGCAACGACGCGTTCTGCACGAAGATCGTCGTCTTCAGGTCGGCTCGTACGTCGCGGTCGAAGATGACGTTCAGCCCCGACGTCCGCGACAACGCTTCGAACACCATCCGCACGTTCGCGTCGCGGAACTGCAGCGACACCGGCGTGCGCATGATCGACGAAGCGGCGAGCTTGTCGTCCCGTTCCGCGTGCTGCTGCCGGCGCTTGTCGTCGAGCTCCGATTGCATCCGCGCGGCCATCGCATTGGCCGGATCCTCGACCAGCACGCGATGCACGCGTTCGGCCGCCTGCGCGTACGAGCCGCGCTTCATCATGCGATCCGCTTCCTGCAGGATCGCCAGATGCTTGCGATCCTGCTCGATCATCTTGCCGATCCTGCGGGCGCGCTCACTGGACGGATCGAGCTGGGTCGCCATGTAGGCGGACCGGGCCGCATCGTCGAACTGGTTCTGCTTGCGGAACTCGTCGGCGTTATCGAGCAACTGGTTGACTTCGCCGTCGCGCGCGTGCAATGCGTCGATCTTCACCTGCGCATTGGTCGGATCGTCGTGCACGTTCGGCACATGCGCGCAGCCGCCGCACGCGAGCAGCGCCACGGCGATCGCCAGTGCGCGTTTCGTCGCGATCCGGCTCGCCGGCGCGTGCCGGAAATCGAACGGCGTGAAGGGCGAAAAGCGTGTCGATGGGCCGCTGTCCCCAGCGCGGCGCACACCCCGTGTGCATGAGGTTTTCATCTACTTTTCCCTCGGAATGGACACCACCTGCACCTGGTTCAGCGGCAGATAGGTGAGCACCACGTTCGACTCCGAAACCGACTCGACGCGATACTGGCCATCGATCACGTCACCTGGCGAAACAATCAGCAACTGATCGCCGTTGCTGAGAAACACATGCGGCTTCACCGCCTTGGCGTCCTGCTCGCCGACATAGGTGAACGGCACCGGCGGCGCGGACGGCGGCGCCGGGCGCGTTTCGGGCAGCGGCGGCACGACGACGGGCGGCGGCGGCAGCCATGACGACGCGGTGAACGGGTCGTGCGCCGCTTCGACGGACACCGGCGCGCGCAACGCGGCGAGCTTCTCCTGCGGCGTCGCCGCTGCCGTGGCGGCCGATGCGGATCGCGGCGCGGCGGCAGACGCGGGCACGGCGGCGTGCGCGGCCGGCGCCGGATGCGCGGCGGTCCGTGCCGGCGGCGTGCGCCCGCCGTCGCGATGCAGGCCGCCGAATGCCGGGACCGGCGCCGGCTCCTGCATCGCCGCGACCAGCACGCGATACCCGGCGCCGGCGAAGAGAACACAGCACAGCGCCAGCGCGATGCGCCGGTTCGACGCGGGCTTCATGACGGCGGAAATCATGGCTGGGCGCTCCGGTAGATGAGCTCGAAGCGCACGCGCGCATCGAGGATGTTGCTGCCCACCGCGGGGCGCTCGACGTGGATTTCCTGCAGCGCCGCGTTCGGCACGTTGTTGAGCACCGACGCCAGAAAATGCCGGATCGCGCCGTACTGATCCTTGACCGGCAGCAGCACCTGATAGCGCGCGAAGTGCGCGCCCGACTCGGTCGTCACCTGGTACTCGGCGGAACCGAGCGTCAGATGGCTGTCGCGCGCCTGCGCGAAGATCGACGCGATGTCGTCCGCGCTTTGCGAGAACCGCGGGAACAGCTCGGGCAACGCGTCGAGCGCCAGCGCGTCCGCCTGCGCATCATGCGCCGCGACCGGACGATGGCCGTGCGCCGCCCGCACGAGCGCGTCCGGCGCCTGCATCGCGCGCGTATCGGACTCCAGGCTGGCGATCGCCGCGGCCGCGATGGCCGCCGCGCCGATCAGCAGCAGGCCGACGAGTCCCGGCAGACCGAATGCGCGCCGCAACTCGAAACGCAGCGTGGCCAGGCGGTCCGTCAACCGATCGGTTTTCATGACTTCCTCCAGACGGCCGTGATCTGGAAACGCACCGGCTTGCCCGGGACGTTGTCCTCGACGAGATGGCCGTTGAGCGCCGCTTCGCGCAGCACGACGCTCGTCTGCAGATACTTCAGGTACGCGATCATCGCGTCCGGATTCTTCGCTTCGGCCGTGATGCGGATCTGGCCCTGCGCCGGGTTCTGGTCGATGCCGATCAGCGCGACGTCATGGTCGGGATAGTCCTCGACGAGCGAGAACAGCGTCTGCCACGGCACGGTCAGTTCGCGCAGCACCGCCTGGCTCTGCTTTTCCGCGAGCTTCGCGGCCGGCGTCGGCGGCGGCTTCGCGACGTGCCGCTGCGCGAGCGTCCGATGCTGGGCGGCCTCCACGTTCGCCCGCGCGCGGTCGTTCTCCGCATACGCATGCCACAGCCATGCGCCGCACGCGGCCCACAGCAGCACGGCGACGCCCAGCAGGATCACCCCGCTCGTCCCGGTGCGGGCACGGCGCCGGCAAAAGTCGATATCGAGCATCGGCATCATGGCGCGTACTCCATCAGCCGGCGCGCGGGCGAGCCGTCGAGCGCCGGCCCCGGCAGCCGCACCGCGGCCGCGAAACGCGCGTCGAACGGCGCGAAGTCCGCGTCGATCCCGGCCAGATAGACCGGGCAGTCCTCGCGTTTCAAGCCGGCCCGCGTTGCCGAACGTTCGAACGACTGCTCCGCGAGTTCGGCCAGCCGCGCCGCGTCGCCGGACTCGCCGGGAAAGAGGCGTTGCGCATCGTAGGCAGCCCAGCCGCCTCGCTCGATCATGACCGCCTGCATCAACGCATCGGCGACCACGATCAGCAGCGCGTCGTCGCCGACTTTTACCGCGATGCGATTCAGCGTCTCCGGAAGACCCGATCTCAGGCTGCGGATGCGGACCGCGGCGGAGGCTCCCGCGTCATGGATGCCGTCGTACAGCGTGCGCGACAGCGCGCCGGCGAAGAGCGCGCGGCCGCCGTGCTGCACGCAGAAGCGCACGATCAGCGATGCACCGTCGACCCCGTACGTGTCGGAGAAATGGGCGAGCACGATTGCTTCGAGTTCGCGCATGCGCAACGCGCGGAAGTCGCCGCGCAATATCGCGTGGTGGCACCAGAAATCGTCGAGCACGACGTGCGCGCCGCGCGTCGACGACATCGGGCCGCGCGCCTGCCCCTGCGTGGCGGCGGCATCGGCCGCGCTGCCGGGTGTCGCGGCTGTCGCGGCCAGCGCGGCGCGCAGCGCATCGAGCACGCCCGCCTCGCTGCCGAACTGCGCGTCGGGAATCGCGACGCTGACCGGATCGGCGGCGAACGCGCGCTTGCGCGGCCGCCACAGTGCGGGCGAACGGATGCCGACGACGATCTCGCGCGTCCCGACGCCGATCGCAAGCGGGTTATTCAACCATCGTGACACGATTGATCTCCTCGAGCGTCGTTTCGCCGCGCCGCACCAGTTCGATCGCCGCCGATCGCAACGTCGTCATCCCGTGGCGCAGCGCCGCCGCCTTGATCTGCCCGAGCGGCGCGCGCTCCGACAGCAGTTGCCTCAGTTCGTCGTTCATGCGCAGCGCCTCCGCGATCGCACGCCGGCCGCGATAGCCGCTGCCGCGGCACATCGCGCACCCCGCGCCGCGACGAAACAGGTAGCTGCCGGCCGTATCCGGGTCGATGCCCGAGCGGGCGAGCGCATCCGCGTCCACCTCGTCCTCGTCCAGGCAATCCGGGCAGCACTGGCGCAGCAGCCGCTGCGCGATCACGCCGTTGAGCGCGGAGACGAAGCTGTACGGATCGACCTCCATGTTCGTGAAGCGGCCGATCACGTCGAACACGTTGTTCGCGTGCACGGTCGTGAACACCTGGTGGCCGGTCAGCGCGGCCTGCACGGCGATCTGCGCGGTGTCCGGATCGCGGATCTCGCCGACCATGATCTTGTCCGGGTCGTGCCGCAGGATCGACCGCAACCCGCGCGCGAAGGTCAGGCCCTTCGCCTCGTTGACCGGGATCTGCAGGATTTCGCCGAGCTGGTATTCGACCGGATCCTCGATCGTCACGATCTTCTCGAGACCGTTGTTGATCTCGGTGAGGATCGCGTAAAGCGTCGTGGTCTTGCCGCTGCCGGTCGGCCCCGTGACGAGCAGCATCCCGTACGGCATCGACGCAACCGAGCGCATGAAGCGCGTGTCGCCCGGCTGGAAGCCCAATGCCTCGAGCGTCAGGCCGCCCGCGGCCTGGGACAGCTGGTAGCGGTCGAGAATCCGCAACACCGCGTCCTCGCCGAACTGGTTCGGCATGATCGACACGCGGAAATCGATCTCGCGCCCGGCGTACATCGCCTTGAAGCGCCCGTCCTGCGGAACGCGGCGCTCCGCGATATCGAGCTCGGAGATCACCTTCACGCGGGACAGGACCTGGTCGGCGACATCCCGGCCCTCGACGCGGCCCACCACGGTGAGCACGCCGTCGACACGGCACTTGATCATCAGGCCGTTCGCGCGGCATTCCAGGTGGATGTCGCTCGCGAGCATCTTGAGCGCGTCGTAGATCGTCGAATTGAGCAGGCGCACCACCGGACTGTCGTCATTGCTGATGCCCTGCAGCGTCAGCGCGAGCGACGCAGGATCGGGTGCGTTCTGGATCGGATCGTCGAACGCGAGCGAGTCCATCGCGCGGATATCCTTCTCGCGCACGGTCAGATACGCGTTGAGATCCCCGGCGCTCGCGAGCGCCCAGCCATACGGCACCGCCGGCCGCGCGCGCATCCGGTGTTCAACCCAGCCGCGCGTGCGTGCATCGAGCGGATCGGCAACAGCGAACAACAGCGCGTCGCCGCCCTCGGGATCGCGAAAGCACACGCACAGGCGCGCCGTCGCGTCGACGAACGGCACCGTGTCGAAATCCGGCTCGAGGCTGGCCAGCTCGCGCATCCCGATCGGCTTCATCCGGAATTGCGCGGCGAGCTGCGCACGCATCTCGTCCGCGCCGAGCGCCGTCTGCGCCATCAGCACCTCCAGCGCGCGAATGCCTGAGCCGTGCCGTTCGCCGAGCGCGCGCAGCGCGTCGCGCAACGCGGCGCCCGCGTCGGGCAGGTGTTCCGGTGAGGGGGTGACGGTATCCACGCGTATCTCCAGGGCAGCCTACTGAATGCTCGACGCGATCTCGAAGATCGGCAGGTACATCAGCACGACGATGCCGCCGATCACCACGCCGATCACGATCATCATCGCGGGCTCGATCAGTCGCGAGATCAGATCGATCGTGCGCGACACCTGCGCTTCCTGGAACGCGGCGATCCGGTCGAGCACGGGCCCGAGGCCGCCCGTTTTTTCGGCCACCGTCAGCAGGCGGTAGCCGATCGCGTTCGCGAGGCCGGCCTGCTGGAACGCATCGGAGATCCTCGCGCCATTGCGGACCTGCTGCAGCGCGCCCGCGAGCGCGGCCTGGTCCGCGCGGCCCACCAGGCCGCGCGCCAGATCGAACGCGCGAACGGCGGGAATGCCGCCGTCGACCAGCATCGCCGTCGTGCGATAGAACTGGGACTGGCGAAACACGCGGAAATGCTGCCCGATGCCGGGCAGCGCCAGCAGGCGATCGGCGAGCCAGATCCGCAGCGCCGGCCGGCGCAGCGCAACGCCGGTGGCCACGGCCAGCACCGCGAGCGCGGCCGCCAGCCCGGTGCCGTGCGCGTGCACCATGCCGCCCCACGCCATCAGCAGCCGCGACATCAGCGGCAGTTCGCGGCCGCTGTGTTCGAGGAGCGCCGCGAACCGCGGCACGACGAAACCGAGCAGAAACAGTACGACGGCCGCGCCGACGAACAGCAGCACCGTCGGATAGATCGCCGCCGACACGACCCGTGCGCGCAGCTCGTGGAGCGTCGCGCTATTGCGCGAGTAACGGGTCAGGCTCGCGGCGAGGCCGCCGGTCTGCTCGCTCGCCTTCACGCACGCGACCAGCACCGGCGGGAAGATCGGGCTCGCATGCTCGAGCGCCGCCGACAGCGACTGCCCCTCCTCCAGTTGCCGCAGCAGATCGCGATACACCTGCGCGGACGCTTCGCGCCGCACGTTGCCGCCGAGCGTGCGCAATGCGTCGACCACGCCGACGCCCGCGTCGAGCAGCGCCGCGAGCTCGCGCGCGAACATCGCGACGTCGAACCGCGCGCCCGGCATCCCGAACCGGCGCGCGCCGCGCCGCTGCCGCCGCGCGTCCGCGCGCACCGACACGACCCGCAGGCCGCGCGAGCGCGCGAGCGCCGCCGCGGTCGCCGGCGAATCGCTGTCGAGGCGAACCGTCTGGACCGAGCCATGCGTATCGAAGACATGCAGCACGAACTTCACGTCGACTCTCCTTGCTGACTGCTCACGACAGGCACGGCCACCGGGCCGCGCCGCCCTACCACGACGAGATCGTCACGTTCTCGCCGGTGCCGCCGCCGCGCCCGTCCTTGCCGAGCGAATACAGGTCGTAGTCGCCGTGCTCGCCGGGCGAGCGATACTGGTACGGACGGTCCCACGGGTCCGCCGGAACAGCCTTCTGCAGATACGGGCCGCTCCACCGCGGCGCGCTCTGCGGCTTGTTGACGAGCGCGTCCAGGCCTTCCTCGGTCGTCGGATAGACACCGACGTCGAGCCGGTACTGATCGAGGGCCTGGCCGAGCGACACGATCTGCGCGCGGGCGACCTTCACGTTCGACTTGCCGACCTGTTCGAAATACCGCGGCGCGACGAGCCCTGCCAGCAGCCCGATGATGACCATCACGACCAGCAGCTCGAGCAGGGTGAAGCCGCGACCCGCGCGCATGCGGCGAGCGAAGCCGCCGCCCTGCCGCTGATGCGCCGGCATGCCGGGCCGGATCGAGGACCATTCGTCGCGCACGGTTTTCTCCCTGTATCGCCTGCCGCTTCAGCACCGCTGAAGCCTTTGATTGCATTCTTGTTCAGGGCGATACGCGTCAGAAGTAGGGAGGGCCGTCCATCGCCATGGGTAAATCCCCCCCAGTTGCGCCATGGCGCGATGGAGGGTTTTCACACACGGTCGTCGTCGCTCAGCGCGAGCACGCCGATGTCGATCGCGAAGTGGACGAGGCCGGTCAGGTTCACGATGCCGAGCTTGTGCATCAGGTTCGCACGATGCTTTTCCACCGTTTTCGGGCTGAGCTGCAGGCACTCGCCGACCTGCCGGCTCGTGTGCCCCTCGACGACGAGACGCAGCACGGTACGCTCGCGGTTCGTCAGCGCATTCCACAAGCGTGCCTTGTGCGCGCTCGCCTCGCGCATCCCGTGCAGGCCGGCACGGGCCCGATACGCGTCCAGGCTGATCACGCACTTGCCCTGCATCACGAAGCGCATCTCGCGGACCAGATCGGCGAACGACGAATCCTTGACGACGTAGCCGTCCGCACCGGACGCAAACGCCTCCCTGACGTTGTCTTCGCTGTGATGGACGGTGAGGACGATGATCCGCGTATGCGGCGTATCGCGCTTGATCGCGGCGATCGCTTCGAAGCCGCTGCCGCCCGGCATCGACAGATCCATCAGGATCAGGTCGGGCAGCGTCTGCGCAGCGAGACGGCAGGCCTCGAACCCGCCGCTCGCGTCGCCGACGATGCAGTAGTCGTCCAGCTCGGACACCATTTGGCTGAGACCGAGGCGCAGCAGATGCTGATCCTCGACGATCAGCACGCGATGCTTCTTTTCCAATTTCGACGCTCCCTGACGGATGCGTTGCACCTAGTTGGAAGCGACGACGTCGCGATAGGCCGCGAGCAGTTCGGCCGGCGTCGCGAAGCCGTCGATGCGCAGCCACGGCTGGCCGGGCGCGGCCCGCATGAACGTCACCGGCGTGTGAGCCATCTTGTCGCCGCGAAAGACGTTGAACGCGCGCTGCGCCGCGATGCTCGCCTCGACCGTGCCCGTGTAGTGCTGCCATTCGGGCCCGGCTTCGAAACGCGCGGCATAGCCCTTGAGCCGATCCGGCGTGTCCTGCTCCGGATCGATCGAGATCGACACGATGTGCACCTTGTCGCGGTCGGGGCCCAGCTCGCCCTGCAGCCGCTCGAGTGTCTGGCTGATCATCGGACAGATGGTCGTGCAGGTGGTGTAGATGAACGTCAGGATCACCGGCCGGCCGTCGTCCACTTCCTTGACCAGCGACACGGTCTTGCCGTCATCCCGCACGAGGTCGACCGACGGCAGCGTGTATTCGGCCGTCGTGTGCATCGTGCCCGGCATCACGACGTGATGCATGTGCATGCCGGCCGCTTCGGTCGCGGTCCCGGCGGTATCTGGCGCGGCGTTTTCCGTGGCGGCATCGGCGGTGTCCCCGGTGCTGCTTTCCCCGGCTTTGCCGGGTGCGCTTTCGGGTGCGCTTTCGGGCGTGCGTTCGGGTGCACTTTCGGTGGCTTTCCCGACCGGGCTCCCGGCAGCGCCCGGCGCGCCGTTCTCCATGACGTGCCCGACGGCGTCCGGCATCGCGTGGCCGCCGGCATGCGCGGCGGTGTCCGGCATCGCGTTCTCGCCGGCGCTCGCGGCGGCGCCCGGCATCGCGTTGTCGTCGGCGCTCGCGGCGGCCTCCGGCATCGCACTTTCATTGACATTCGCGGCGGCAGGTTCGCCAACGTGCTCGCTGACATTCTCGCCCGCGCCATCGACGGGCGCGCACCACGCGGCGGTCGCGGCGATCGTGATACCCGCTGCCACGAACGCCCCCATCGTCGATCTGGCAATCCCTTTCATACCGACCTCCCCTGACGATAAACAAGGCAATGGCGGTTCCCCTGCCTCGTCAGCGCAGTGTCTTGAATTCGGTCGCGAGCGTCATGGGATGACGCCCCCCAAAGGCCGGTAGGGTATGTCCGCTTGCTGGAATACCCGCTGGCTGGTGCCGGGATATCCCCATGCTTCAACCCGCATTCCCCTTGTTGCGGCGTGCGTCGGTCGCGTCCTAGAATGGCAGCAACCTTACGGTTTCCTGAAAACTGCGCATCGGGAGCTCCCATGATTGAACGCCAGCCCGCCAGGCCACAAATCAGGCTGCTCGATCTGATCGATGCGATGCGCACGCTTCGCGGTGCGGTGCGCGCGGGCGATCGCGGCGCCGGCATCGTCACCGATGCACGCGGCGCCGCCCTTGCCATTCTCACGGCCGACGGAACCTTCGTATCGGCGAATCGCAGCGCCGCGGCGCTGTTCGGCTATTCGAGCGCCGAGCTCGTCGGCAAGCATCTGTTCGACATGGCGCTCGACGATGCCCACGCCGACTTGGCAGACGAATTGTCCCGAGGCGCAGCCCTTCCCTGTCATTCGTTCAGCACGATGCTCAGTGGGCGAACCGGCCATTCCACGCAGTTCATGGTGCACCAGCAGGCGCTTCCCGCCACGGCAACCGGCGCCCGCTTGTTGCTGACGCTGTTCGAGGAGCCGCCGGCCCTCGAGCCCGATCCGAACGATGCGGCCGCAGCGGGCTACCCGGGCGCGCCTCACGCCTATCTGCTGATGGGCCAGCAGAAGGAGCGCTACCGGCTTGCCGCGGAATTGCACGACGGGCTGGGTCAGGCGTTGACGCTCATCAAGCTGATGAATGAGGACGCGCTGATGCGCATTCGTCGCGGCGAAATCGACGAGGCGGCGAATCTGCTCGATTCGACGGTGCTCCGGATCCGCGAGACGATCGGCGAAGTACGGCAGATCTGCGGTGAATTGCGGCCGCCCATACTCGACAAGCTCGGCCTGTCGGCGGCCCTGGCTTCACTGTGCCGGCGCATCGAGCGCGACATGAACACGCTGACGGTCGAGTTCAATTGCGATGTCGACGACGACGACATACCCGACCATCTGAAGGCGGACATGTTCAGGGTCGCGCAGGAAGCGCTCAACAACATCGTCAAGCATGCGGAGGCCACCGAGATCGTACTCGGCTTGCGCCACGACGCCGGCGGCCTGCTGCTGACGATTCGCGACAACGGCATCGGCTACGAGCGTCGCCCGCTGACGACGGAAGACGCGCACACGACCGGGCTCGGCCTGATCGGCATGCAGCACCGCGTCGAGTCGCACGGCGGCACGTTCTCGATCCAGTCGTCGGCCACCACGGGCACGCTCGTCTCGGCGAGCTGGGCCTGCTGACGCGCGCGATCGCGGCCGGTCCCGCGGCCGGTCCCGCAGTCAGTCATTCACACCGCCGAGCGGATAATCGTCCAGTCTCGCATGCGCGCCGGCGTCTTCCGACGGCCCGATGTCGTCGAGCGAGTGAGTCGGCACGTCGTCCGCATTCGGCTCCGCGCACTTCGCCGCGAGCGTGGTCAGCAGGCCCATGCTCATCGCGACCAGCACCAGTTCCGTCAGGTTCGCGAGATGGAGCTTGTGCATCATGCTCGCACGATACTTCTCGATCGTCTTCGGGCTCAGATTCAGGTATTGACCGACCTGCCGGTTGGTGCGCCCTTCGGCAATCAGCTTCAGCACGCTACGTTCGCGCGCGGTGAGGATGTCCCAGGCCCTTCTCGGCGCAGGCATTTCGCGGCCGGTCACGAACGAGTCGACCATGTAGCCGTACACGTCCGCGCTCAGATGCTTCTTCCCCTGCATGACCATGCGCATCGCGAGCAGCAGTTCGTCAAACGAAACGTCCTTGAGCACGTAACCGTCGACCCTCGCCCGCAGCGCCTCCCGCACATACTCCTCGTTCTGATGAACCGTGAGCGCGATGATCCGGACCGTCGGCGTTCGCCGCTTGATTATTGCGCTCGCATCGATGCCGTTCATCCCGCGCATCGACAGATCCATCAGGATCAGATCGGGAGCCAGCGCCAGCGCCTGGTGACACGCCTCCTTGCCGTCCCTTGCCTCGCCCACGACCTCGTAGTCGCCTTGCGCGCATAGCATCGACCGGAGGCCATTTCTCAGCAGGTCATGGTCCTCTGCAATTACAACGCGATATTTGGTATTCACGACTATCCCCCGTTTCTCCATTCCTGCGCGGCGTGTCGCACCGACACGCCCTGCGCAGTTCCGGAAACGCTCGCTGCGTGGTTTACCCTGCCCGGACTGATTATTGAAATTCGAGGAAACCGGCAGCCATGCATGTCGCTACAGCAAGGATCGCGCCACCGCGCCCCGAGCCTGCTGCTGCGGCGGGCCGGATTCCGCCTGTCCGCGGCGCAACCTCGCCACCCCTCCTGAAACGTTTCAAAACTGTATCGATTTCATGTTTTTCAGTGCGTCGGTATGATTACCGATGGCGGGAATGCCACTCGCGTTTCAGCATGGACGAAAACATTCTCACCGCGACGACGCCAAATCGAGAAGAAAGCGGTGGCACATAGTAAGGATCGTTAATATTCGGCGATTACCTCCCCCATTACCCCCCGTTACAAGGGTAACAACTTTGCACCATTTTTTTGGCCGCCGTTTCGGCCTCGAAGTGTAGGGAGGTGCCCCATTGCCGGTCCGATTTCCCATCGCCGACAATCCAGGTGCAGGAGACCTGGAAGATGCACCAACGACCTTTATCCGGATTGGGAATCGCGATCGCCGTCGCATGCGTGGCACTCGGCTCGGCGTGGCCGAGCACTGCGAACGCGCAAATATTCGGCACGGTCACCAGCAGTGGCGCCATCGTCCTCACCAACGAACCCGGCGCGACCGGCCTGAAGGTGATCGTCGCGAGCAACACGCCCGCCCCACCCGACATGAAGCGCGCTGCATCGAAGCTGGCCGACGGCGCACTGTCCTCGTTCGCCGACGTGATCGACGAAGCGAGCCGCGCATTTCGCGTTCCACCCGAACTGCTGCGCGCGGTGATCGACGTCGAATCGGGATACAACCCGAAGGCGGTCTCGGACAAGGGCGCGCAAGGGCTCATGCAGTTGATGCCCGGCACCGCGCGGCGTTTCTCGAGCGGAGACATGTTCAATCCGCGCGACAACGTGCTGGCCGGCGCGCGCTATCTGCGCTTCCTGCTCGACCTGTTCAAGGACAACGTCGAACTTACGCTGGCCGCCTACAATGCCGGAGAAAACGCCGTGATTCGGGCCGGCTATCGCATTCCGTCGCTGCCGCAGACGCGCGACTACGTGCCGCGCGTGCTCGCGCGCTACAAACGGCTTCTCGCCGCGAGTTGAAACACACGAGACTCGCGGCGGCCTGCACGCGGCGACGCCGCCGGCGTCGCACGCACGACGCGTTGCCCGGCATCACGAAGCGATGACGGCCGGCGTTCGGCCGGCCAACGCTCATGGAAATGCCGGGACGGTCGGATCCTCTCCCTGCAGATGCGCATCCGTATGGTGAAGCTTGATCGCGTCTTCGATCTCGTGAACGCGGTCGGTCGGAACGTCGATCATCATCAGCAATTCGCCGTGCTCGATGCCGTCCTCGAAGCGCTTCAGGCGCGTGCTGGGCATGTCGACGCCGATCATCGTCGCCACCCATGCGCCGAAGGCCGCGCCGAACAGCGTGATCGCCACGACGATGCCGCCGCCGATCGACAAACCCTCGGGCGGGAACACCAGGATGATCAGCCCCAGCAGCATGCCGGTCGCAAAGCCGACTGCAGTGCCGCGCGCGAGCGACGGCAGGAGGTCGCTGCGTTGCGCCAGCGTGGCCTCCGGCAAGCCGTCGCGCAGGACATCGTGATTCGCGATGCAATGGATATGTCGCCACTCGATTCGAAGCGACAGCAGCTCACCGACGATCGACTGCGCACAATGCACCGTCGGCAATAGAAAATAGACACGTCTCATGGCAGCTCCTCCTACGTCACACCCGCAATGCAGCGATGCTCGTCAACACATTCTGGTCCGGCATGCCCCCGGCTTGAAGTGGTAATCCTCGCCGAAGTGCATGGGTAGAACACGGTAGGAAGCGCTGCACGCGCTTCAGAGCCGTCCGTAGCTGTGCAGCCCGGACAGGAACATGTTGACGCCGAGGAACGCGAACGTCGTCACGAGCAGGCCCGTGAGTGCCCACCAGGCCGCAACCGCGCCGCGCAGGCCCTTCATCATCCGCATGTGCAGCCACGCCGCATAGTTGAGCCACACGATCAGCGCCCAGGTTTCCTTCGGGTCCCAGCTCCAGTAGCCGCCCCATGCCTCGGCCGCCCACAGCGCGCCGAGGATCGTCGCGATCGTGAAGAACGCGAAACCGACCGCGATCGACTTGTACATCACGTCGTCGAGCACCTCGAGCGTCGGCAGGCGATCGGCGAGCACGCCGCGCTCCTTCATCAGGTAGGCGACCGACACCATCGCCGACAGCGCGAAGCTGCCGTAGCCGATGAAGTTCGCCGGCACGTGGATCTTCATCCACCAGCTCTGCAGCGCCGGCACGAGCGGCTGGATCTGCTGCGCATCG
>NZ_MDEQ02000011.1 GCF_001883705.2 Burkholderia catarinensis | reverse complement strand
TAAGGCTTGATCCTATAACAAGTCTGCCTTGTCGATCGGCGCCGTGCGAAAGCACTGGCCGCGATCCAGGCGACAGGTTGGATTCTCGTGTGTGATACACACAACTCAAAAATTACTGCTTCTTCCAAGATTGGTTGTGCTGCGAAGCAGCGCAACACCCCTCTTTGCCTGATGACCATAGCGAGTCGGTCCCACCCCTTCCCATCCCGAACAGGACCGTGAAACGACTCTACGCCGATGATAGTGCGGATTCCCGTGTGAAAGTAGGTAATCGTCAGGCTCCCTAAGCCAAGAACCCCCGCCCGAAAGGCGGGGGTTTTTGCATTGGCGCGACGGAAATGGGCGCGGGATCGGGATGGGTAGCTTGGCGGGCGCTCCCCACGTCACCCCTCCCAAGCGCAACTAATTGCGCCACTGAGTTCTCTCAATGGCCGATATCTTTTGCGATTTCTTCGCTTATTGGTCGCATTTTCGATCAAAGCCCCGATTCCTTCCTCTCCGCGTATCGATAAGTGCCGTCATGCACGACCGGCTTTCCATCGTCTACGACACGTGCGGAGTCGGCAGTGCAAATCTCTCCCTGCGAAAGACGCACATCGAAACCAAAACTCCCCGCTTCCTCAAATCGTTCTTCGGGTAAATAACCCGGAATCCGCATGAAATGAACGCTTTATTCGGCGCGTCCACGTAAAATTTGCGAATCCCCATCTCTGCATTCAAAACGATGAACGCCGCCACCCAGGTAGCCCGGGCCGTTTGCCCGCACGATTGTCCGGACACGTGCGCAATGCGTGTAACTGTCGAGAACGGCAGGGCGATCAAGGTCACGGGCGATCCCGACCATCCGCCGACACAGGGCGTGTTGTGCACGAAGGTCAGCCGATATGCCGATCGCGTTCATCATCCCGATCGTCTCACCGTCCCGCTCAAGCGCGTCGGCGCGAAGGGGGAAGGGCGCTTTGTGCCGATCAGCTGGAGCGAGGCGTTCGACGAGATCGGCCGTCGCCTCGGCGAAATCGCCGCACGCGCACCGGAAGCGATCATGCCGTACAGCTATGCGGGGACGATGGGGCTCGTGCAGGGCGAGGGCATTGCCCAGCGGTTCTTCCACAAGCTCGGCGCGTCGCGGCTCGAGCGCACGATCTGCTCGGCGGCCGGCGCAGCGGGACTGCGTTACACATATGGTGGCAGCGTCGGCATGCACCTCGAGCATTTCGAGGAAAGCGAGCTGATTCTGATCTGGGGCGCGAACCCGATCGCGTCGAGCCTGCACTTCTGGACGCGCGCGCAGGAAGCGAAGCGCCGTGGCGCGCGTCTCGTCGCCATCGACCCGTACCGCTCGCTGACGGCGGAGAAGTGCCATCAGCATATCGCGTTGAAACCGGGTACCGACGGCGCGTTTGCACTCGGCATGATGCACGTGCTGATTACCGAAGACCTGCTCGATCACGACTACATCGCCAGCCATACGCTCGGCTTCGACGCGCTCAAGGAGCGGGCGCTGTCCTATCCGCCGGAACGCGTTGCGCAGATCTGCGGTATCGACACGCCGGAGCTGGTCGAACTGGCACGTCGTTACGGCGCTACGCGCAAAGCGTCGATTCGTCTCAACTACGGCATGCAGCGCGTCCGCGGCGGCGGCAACGCCGTGCGCGCGATTGCCAGCCTGCCGGCGCTGACGGGGGCGTGGCGGGATAGGGCTGGCGGGCTGTTGCTCTCGTCGTCGGAATCCGCACCGATCAACCAGGCGGCGCTGCTGCGCCCGGATTTGATACCGGGCTGGCCGCACAAGCTGCCGCGCATCATCAACATGAACGCGATCGGTGATGCGTTGCTGCACGCAGGCGACGCAACCTTTGGGCCGAAGGTCGAAGCGGTGATCGTGTACAACTCGAATCCGGTGGCAGTCGCGCCGGATTCTTCGAAGGTCGCGGCAGGGTTTGCACGCGAGGATCTGTTCACGGTCGTTCTCGAACATTTCAAGACAGATACCGCCGATTTTGCCGATATTGTGCTGCCGGCGACCACGCAGCTGGAACATCTGGACGTCCATAAATCGTACGGCCACACCTACGTGATGGCGAACCTGCCGTCGATTCCTCCAGTGGGAGATGCGCGGCCGAACACGGAGATCTTTCGCGGCATCGCGCGAAGCATGGGGCTCGACGAGCCCGCGCTCTATCACAGCGACGAAGAGGTCGCACGCGCGGCGCTCCACTGGGACGATCCGGCGCTCGACAGCGACTGGGACACGCTGAAGCGGGTCGGCTGGCTGAAGCTCAAGCTGCCGGAGGCGCCGTTCGCGAACGGCGGGTTTCGTACGCCGTCCGGTAAGTGCGAGTTCTACAGCCCACGGCTCGAGCAGATGGGCATGGATCCCGTTCCCGACTACCTGCCGCCGTTCGAATCGGCCGAGGCTGCGCCCGAGCTCGCCGCACGCTATCCGCTCGCGATGATTTCGCCGCCGGCCCGCCACTTCCTGAACAGCACGTTCGTGAACGTCGACAGTCTGCGTACCACGGAAGGCGAGCCGCATCTTGACATGCATCCGTCCGACGCCGATGCGCGCGGCATCGCGGAGGGCGACGTCGTGCGCATCTTCAACGACCGCGGATCGATGCAGGCGCTCGCGAGAATTACCGATCGCGCGCGTGCGGGGCTCGTTGTCGGGCTGTCGATCTGGTGGAAGAAGCTGTCACCGGACGGCAGGAACGCGAACGAGGTGACGAGCCAGGCGCTGACCGACCTTGGCAATTCGGCGACCTTTTACGATTGCCTTGTGGAAGTTGAGCGAATTTGATCGAATATCACCGTATGATCAGACGAATTTCCACGGAAGTTCGAAGTGGGCATCTAACCCTGTTGTCTCGGGGCGGGCGAGCCGTTACGATGCGTTTTAGCACGATCATTCGAAAATCTGTGAGGAGACGCGCGGTATGGATAAAATTTGGCTGAAATCGTACCCCCCCGGCGTTCCAGCCGAAATTGACGCGTCTCCCTATCCGTCAGTCCCGGATCTACTCGACGAAAGCTTCCGGCAGTATCGCGACCGCACGGCGTTCGTCTGCATGGGCAAGGGCATCACGTACGGCGAACTCGACAAGCTGTCGCGCCAGTTCGGCGCGTGGCTGCAATCCCGTGGCCTTGCGCGCGGTGCGCGCGTCGCGATCATGATGCCGAACGTGCTCCAGTATCCGGTGGCGATCGCCGCGGTACTGCGCGCCGGCTATACCGTCGTCAACGTCAACCCGCTCTATACGCCGCGCGAGCTCGAACATCAATTGAAGGACAGCGGCGCGGAGGCGATCGTCATCCTCGAGAATTTCGCGTCGACGCTGCAGGCCGTCATCGCCAATACGGCCGTCAAGCATGTCGTCGTCGCGTCGATGGGCGATCTGCTGGGCATTAAGGGATGGCTCGTCAATTACGTCGTGCGCAACGTGAAAAAGATGGTGCCTGCGTGGCAGTTGCCGTCGTTCACGCGTTTCAAGGCTGCGCTGTCGGAAGGCGCGCGGCACGCGTTCAAGCCGCAGAAGATCGGTCCCGACGACGTCGCGTTCCTGCAATACACGGGCGGTACGACCGGCGTCGCGAAGGGCGCGACGCTGCTGCACCGGAACATCGTGTCGAACGTGCTGCAGGCCGGCGCCTGGCACCATCCGGCTCATGAGAAGTACCCGGAGGTGAAACAGTTCGTGACGGTCGTCGCGTTGCCGCTGTATCACGTGTTCGCACTGACCGTCTGCGGTTTCCTGACGATGCGCACGGGCGGCATGGGCATCCTGATCCCGAACCCGCGCGACATCGCCGGCATGATCAAGGAGTTGAAGGGCTATCAGATCTCGACGATTCCGGCGGTCAACACGCTGTACAACGCGCTGCTGAACCATCCCGAATTCAATCAGCTCGACCTGTCGAAGCTCGTGATCGCCAACGGCGGCGGCATGGCGATCCAGGAAGGTGTCGCGAAGCGCTGGTATGAAAAGACCCATACCGCGATCATCGAAGGATACGGGCTGTCCGAAACGTCGCCGGTGGCGACCTGCAATCCCGTGACGGCGACCGAATACAGCGGGACGATCGGTCTGCCGCTGCCGTCGACCGAAGTCGCGATCCGCGACGATGCCGGCAACGACGTCGCGCTGGGCGAGCCCGGCGAGATCTGCATCCGCGGGCCTCAGGTGATGGCCGGCTACTGGAACCGGCCGGACGAGACCGCGATGGTCATGTTCCCGGACGGCTTCTTCAAGACGGGCGACGTCGGCGTGATGGATGCGCGCGGCTATGTCAAGATCGTCGACCGGAAGAAGGACATGATCCTCGTATCGGGCTTCAACGTGTATCCGAACGAAGTCGAGGACGTGGTGGCGTCGCATCCGGGCGTGTTCGAGGTGGCTGCGGTCGGCGTGCCGGACGAGCATTCCGGCGAAGCCGTGAAGCTGTTCGTCGTGAAGAAGGATCCGGCACTCACCGACAAGGACATCCTTGCCTACTGCAAGGAGCGGCTCACCGGGTACAAGCGGCCGAAACTGGTCGAGTTCCGAACGGAGCTGCCAAAAACGAACGTCGGCAAGATCCTGCGGCGCGAGTTGCGCGACGGACGCGCGTAACGGCGCGGTTGAACTAAAGAGGCCCGGCTTGTGCCGGGCTTTTTTGCGACTGCGGATCGGGCGACTTTTTTCCCGCAGGGGCCGGCGGCGGATGTGCGTTTCGACGCAGCGGGCGGACCCGGCACCCCGCGGCGAGCGCAACGCGACTTGCCCGTTTTCCGCCCCCAATCTTGCTGCAGCGCCGGAAAAGAAAAAGGCGCCCGAAGGCGCCTTCAATATGCTGCGGCTTGTCAGGCAAGCTGATTAGAACTTGTGACGGATGCCGACGCGCGCTGCGACCTGGTTGCTGGTGCTCGACCCTGCGAGACCGTTGATCGCTGCCGTTGCCTTCAGGACGTTGCCGTTCGCGTCGAGCACGTTGCCCGATGCGTGCTGGTACACGCCGATCACGTAGACGTCCGTGCGCTTCGACAGGAAGTAGTCGACGCCCAGCGAGCCCTGGTGGTACTTGGCTGCCGAGTTGCCGTCGATCTTGCTGCCTTGCGTGTAGTCGTACGCTGCGCCGAGAATCAGCGCCGGGGTCAACTGATACTTGAAGTTGATTTCGCCGTTGTTGAACGTCGCGGTCTGGTTCACGAACGGGCCTGCCGAGAAGCCCTTGAACTTCGTGTTCGAGTACGTCGCGCCGATCGTCGCTGCGCCGAACGTGTAGGCGCCGCCTGCACCGATGACCTGGTACGTGTTCGCGTTGTTCGCGTACGCGCCGTAGACCGGCGACGATACAGCCGTCGTTGCAGCCGTCGAACCGTTGTTGAACATGCCGCCGAAGTTGCCCGGCGTGCGTGCGTTCAAGTAGCCGACGCCCAAGACCAGCGGGCCGTTGTTGTAGCCTGCGCCGAGCGACCAGACCTGGTTCTTCGAGAACTGGCCTGCCTGGCCGCCGAAGCTGTACAGGCCGCCGAACGTGAAGCCGGCGAAGCTCTGGCTCGTGAACTTGACCGCGTTGTTCACGCGATAGGCGTTGTTGAAGTTGTCGAGGTCGCCCGGGTGAGCGGCGATGTAGCCGCCCCACTGGTCACCTGCCTCGAGCGGGCCGACGAAGTCGACGACGGAGTCGTACTGACGACCCAGCGTGACCGTACCGTACTGGCTCGACAGGCCGACGTAAGCCTGGCGGCCGAACATCAGGCCGCCCTGACCGAGCTTGCCGCTGTTCACGTCAAAACCGTTTTCGAGGGTGAAGATCGCCTTCAGGCCGCCACCGAGGTCTTCGGTGCCGCGCAGGCCGAAGCGGCTGCCTTGCATCACGCCGCTGGCCATGCTGTACAGGTGCTTGCCGCCCGCGTTGTTGTTGAAAAGCAGGCCTTCATCGATGATGCCGTAAAGCGTCACGCTGCTTTGCGCATGAGCGGCGCCAGCGAACGCACCCAGCGCGACGAGCGCGAGAAGCGACTTTTTCATTAACGGATCTCCAAGAATCACTGAATTTTTTTGGCGGGGCGGATAGTTATGTTCTGTCGGCGGGCCCCTTCAACTTCGCAAGAAGTCGGACGTAATGTAGCAAAACCGTTTTTTGCCACAAAGCGAAATGCCGCACCTCAAGGTAGCCATGTTTCCTTTATGCAACAATGGTTAAAATCACGGGTTAACCGCAATTTCCGCTGAATAATCAAGTCGGTTACGCAGCGGACTCGTGCCCTTGCCGCTCGCGGCGGCACATGCAGCCAGGAGAACAGGATGGTGTTGGATGAATTGATCAGCGAGTTCGATCGCGGCCTGCGATCGCTGACCGGCATTAGCCGGATGAGCCGCCCGGTGCCCGTACCGGCCGAGGCGCCGGCCGTCGAGCTGACGCCCGCGGAGCGTACGCATGCCGCCGGGCTGATGCGCGTGAATCATGTCGGCGAAGTCTGTGCGCAGGCGCTCTACCAGGCGCAGAAACTCACCGCGCGCACGGCGTCGGCGAAGGCGATGTTCGAGGAGGCTGCGCGCGAGGAGGAGGACCACCTCGCATGGACCGCGCACCGCCTGAAGGAGCTCGATTCGCGCCCGAGCCTGCTGAACCCGCTGTGGTATGCCGGCGCGCTCGCGATCGGCGTGGCAGCCGGCACGCTTGGCGACAAGGTCAGCCTCGGCTTCATGGCCGAGACGGAACGGCAGGTCGAGAGCCATCTCGAAGGCCATATGTCCGAACTGCCGGCGGCCGACACGACGTCGCGCGCGATCGTCGACCAGATGCGTATCGACGAGGTGAAACACGGCAAGGCAGCGACCGACGCAGGCGGGATCGAGTTGCCGCTGCCCGCGCGGATGCTGATGCGCGCCGCGTCGAAAGTCATGACGAGCACTGCGTACTATCTCTGAGATTCGCGCCGGGGTGGCGTGGGACGCCGCCCCGGTCCGCCACCCCCGATATCGCCCGTACACTCCTCGTTTTCCCGCCCCCGAAAGCCCCGCCCGCACATCTGTCTGGCCCATCTTTCTCACGTATCACCTTCACAAGTTGCACTAGCTCATTCATTTATAACGGTTTTTGGTATGAAGGGCCGCATGAGCATGTGCGCGTAAGTCCTTGTTCTAACTAACAAAATTCGTCAAAAAAGCAGGTCGCTCCCTTGACCGTGCCACACCCTTCCTCTAAAGTGGGAGACAGTGTGAGAAAGTGTATTTTTGTGTGATTTAGCAGGCTGTTCCGGCTAAATTCTCAGCATTGGGCGGGTGCTTCGGTGCCCTGAACGGGAGAGCGGAAAGTGTTCCAAGGGGCGTCGGCGCTGACGCTCGATGCGAAAGGGCGGATGTCGGTGCCGGCTCGCTATCGCGAAGCGCTGCAAGGACAGGCAGAAGGACGGGTGACTGTGACCAAGCACCCGGACGGCTGCCTGTTGCTGTTTCCGCGCCCCGAATGGGAAGTGTTCCGCGCCAAGATCGCCGCGCTGCCGATGGACGCGCACTGGTGGCGGCGAATTTTTCTCGGCAATGCGATGGATGTCGATCTCGACAGCGCGGGCCGGATTCTTGTATCGCCCGAGCTGCGCATGGCAGCCGGACTGGAAAAGGAAGTCATGTTGTTGGGAATGGGTAGTCACTTCGAGCTGTGGGATTCGCAGACCTACAACGCGAAGGAGCAGGCAGCGATGGCGCAGGGCATGCCCGACGCGCTGAAGAATTTCACATTCTGATTGCGGTGACGGAGACGCCCGCGATGGGAAACGAATTGCGGCATCGGACGGTGCTGTTGGATGAGGCGGTCGAGTCGCTCGTGACGCGGCCGGACGGCGTTTATGTCGACGGCACGTTCGGGCGGGGCGGTCACAGCCGCGCGGTGCTCGCGCGGCTGGGGCCGGCCGGGCGGCTGATCGCGTTCGACAAGGATCCGAGAGCGATCGAGACGGCGCAGGGCATCGAGGATGCGCGCTTCTCGATCGTGCATGACAGCTTTGCATCGATGCGCGACGCGCTTGCGGCGCGCGGCGTCGAGAAGGTGTCGGGTGTGTTGCTGGACCTGGGCGTGTCCTCGCCGCAGGTGGACGATCCGGCGCGCGGCTTCAGCTTCCGCGCCGATGGTCCGCTGGACATGCGAATGGATCCGACGCGCGGCGAGTCGGCGGCCGAATGGCTCGCACGGGTTTCGGTGCAGGAATTGACGGAGGTGATACGGGATTATGGGGAAGAACGGTTTGCTTTTCAGATTGCAAAGGCGCTTGTTGCTCGCCGGGCAGAGTCCGACCGTCTTGGGCCTCTCGACACCACGGGCGAGCTTGCCCAAATCGTGGGTCACGTCGTCAAAACCCGTGAGAAGGGCAAGGATCCGGCAACCCGCACCTTTCAGGCTATACGGATTCACGTCAATCAAGAGCTTGCGGACCTGCAAGTCGTACTAGACGCGGCACTGTCGTTGCTGGATCAAGGGGGGCGGCTGGTGGTCATCAGCTTTCATTCACTCGAGGACCGGATCGTCAAGCGATTCATGCAGGCGCACGCGAGTGCGCCTGCTGTCGATCGTCGCCTGCCGATCCGTGCCGTCGACCTCCCGAGCCCGCCGCTCAAGATCATCCGCCGCCAGTTTCCGAGTGAAGCCGAGGTTGCGGCGAATCCTCGTGCCCGCTCGGCCGTGATGCGCATTGCGGAGCGCGTCACGCCATGAGCCGCTTCAATATCTTCCTGCTGATCATCGTGATGGGCTGCGCGCTGTCGGTCGTCAACTCGACGAACCAGCAGCGCCAGATCTTCATCCAGCTGCAGCGCGCGCAGTCGCAGGAGCGTCAGCTCCAGCAGGACTACGCGCAGCTTCAATATCAGCAGAGCGCGCTGTCGAAGACGTCGCGCATCGAGCAGCTCGCGAACGATTCGCTGAAGATGCAGCCGATCACGACCGGCCGCACGCAATACCTGACGCTGCCGCCGGGCGCCGCGAAGGCGATCGACGCGCCGATTCCGGCTTCGGCCGACACGGACGGCAAGGGCAAGGGGGGCGCGCGATGAAGCCGTCCCAGAAGCGCCAGAACGTGAAATTCTCGTCGAGCCCCGTGCTGGGCGTGCATCTGCCGATGTGGCGCTCGAAGCTCGTCGTGTTCATGCTGTTCATGGCGTTCGTCGCGCTCACCGCGCGGGCGTTCTGGATCCAGGGGCCCGGCAACGCGTTCTACCAGAAGCAGGGCGAAAGCCGCTACCAGCGCACGCTCGAGTTGCCCGCGACGCGCGGCAAGATCCTCGACCGTAACGGGCTCGTGCTCGCGACGAGCCTGCCCGTGCGTGCGATCTGGGCAATTCCCGACGCGGTGCCGGACGATCTCGACGCCGACAAGGTCAACCAGCTCGGCAAGCTCCTCGGCATGACCCCGAAGGAACTGCGCGTGAAGCTGTCGGAAGACAAGGGTTTCGTCTATGTAAAGCGCCAGGTGCCGATCGACATCGCGGACAAGGTCGCCGCGCTCGACATTCCCGGTATCTATCAGCGCAACGAATACAAGCGCTTCTATCCGGAAGGCGAGATCACCGCTCACCTGATCGGCTTCACGAACGTCGAGGACGAGGGGCAGGAAGGCGTCGAGCTGGGCGACCAGAAGATGCTGTCCGGCACGTCGGGCGTGCGTCGCGTGATCAAGGACCGGATGGGGCATATCGTCGAGGACGTCGCCGAGCAGATCCCGCCGCACAACGGAACCGACGTCGACCTGTCGATCGACAGCAAGATCCAGTACATCGCGTACGCGAACCTGAAGGCCGCCGTCGAGAAGTTCAAGGCGAAGGCCGGTGCGGCGATGGTCGTCGACGTGCGCACCGGCGAGGTGCTCGCGCTCGTCAACTACCCGACGTACAACCCGAACGACCGTTCGCGCATGACGGGCGAGCAGTTGCGCAACCGGATCATGACCGACGTGTTCGAGCCGGGCTCGATCATGAAGCCGTTCACGGTGTCGCTCGCGCTCGACCTGCATCGCGTGACGCCGAACACGCTCGTCGAGACGGGCAACGGGCACTTCGTGCTTGACGGCGCGCCGATCACCGACGACGCGGGTTTCGGCACGCTGACGGTCGGCGGCGTGATCCAGAAGTCGAGCAACATCGGCGCGACGAAGATCGCGATGACGATGCGGCCCGAGGAAATGTGGAATATGTATACGAGCATCGGCCTCGGCCAGGCGCCGAAGGTCGGGTTCCCGGGCGCGGTGGCCGGCCGCCTGCGTCCGTGGAAGAGCTGGCGTCGCATCGAGCAGGCGACGATGTCGTACGGTTACGGCCTGTCGGTGTCGCTGTTCCAGCTCGCACGTGCATACACGGCGATCGCGCACGACGGCGAACTGATGCCCGTAACCATTTTCAAGACCGACCCCAACCAGCAGGTGGCGGGCACGCAGGTGTTCAACCCGACCACCGCGCGCGAGGTGCGCACGATGCTCGAGACGGTGGTGTCGCCGGGTGGCACGTCGCCGGATGCAGCCGTGCCGGGCTATCGCGTCGGCGGCAAGAGCGGTACCGCATACAAGCATGAAGGCCACGGCTATACGCGCAAGTATCGTGCGTCGTTCGTCGGCATGGCGCCGATGCCGAACCCGCGCATCGTCGTTGCGGTGTCGGTCGACGAACCGACCGCCGGCAGCCACTTCGGCGGCGCGGTGTCGGGCCCCGTATTCTCGGCGATCGCGGGCGACACGATGCGTGCGCTGAACGTGCCGCCGAACATGCCGATCAAGCAGCTCGTCGTGTCTGACGATTCGCCGGCAGCACCTGCCGCAGCGGGGCCGCAAAAGCTGGCCGCGGGCAGCGGTGCGAAGCATATGATCGTGTCCAGCACGACGCGTAATTCACCAGGAGTTGTTCGATGAGCGCCGCCCGCAGTTCCCACCCGGCGCATCAGCAGATCGCAGCCGCGCTTGCGTGGCTGCGTCAGCATGTGGCCCCCGCAGCGCAACTGCATGCCGACACGCGCAGCCTCAAGGCCGGCGACGTGTTTCTCGCGTATGCGGTCGACGGGGCAGACAACCGCGCCTTCATGGTCGACGCCGTCGCACGCGGTGCGGTCGCCGTGCTTTATCAGCCGGAAGGGCTGGCTGCTGCGCCGGCCGTGCCCGTCGCGCTCGCGGTGCCGGCGCTCGACCAGCTCGCCGGCGAGATCGCCAGCGGCTGGTACGGCGATCCGAGCGACAGCCTGCTCGCGGTGGGCGTGACCGGCACGAACGGCAAGACCTCGTGCACGCAATGGATCGCCGCCGCATTGACGGCACTGCACCAGCCGTGCGCGGTGATCGGCACGCTCGGCAGCGGGATGCCCGGCCAGCTCGTGCCGACGGGTTTCACGACACCCGACGCGCCGCAACTGCAGCGCAGCCTCGCGCAGTTGCGCGACGCGGGTGCGAAGGCCGTGGCGATGGAGGTGTCGTCGCACGCGCTGCACCAGGGGCGCGTGAACGGTACGGCATTCGACATCGCGGTGTTTACGAACCTCACGCAGGATCACCTCGACTATCACGGCACGTTCGATGCGTACGAGACCGCGAAGGCGAAGCTGTTCGCATGGCGCGGCCTGCGCGCGGCGGTCGTCAACCGCGACGATGCGGCCGGCCAACGCCTGCTCGAGAAACTGGCCGGCCGGGTACGCACGATTGCATACGGGATCGGCGACGCACCGGCGCCCGACGCCGATCGTGAACTGGTCGCGCTCGACGTGCGCGCCACCGCGACCGGCACCGCATTCCGCCTGCGTTCGTCGTGGGGCGACGCGGACGTCGAGGTCGGCACGCTCGGCACGTTCAACGTCAGCAACCTGCTCGCGGTGCTCGGCTCGCTGCTCGTGGCCGACGTGCCGTTCGATGCGGCACTCGCCGAGATCGAACGGCTCGAGTCCGTCAACGGCCGGATGCAGCGGCTCGGCGGCCGGCTGCAGAACGACGAACCGCTCGTCGTGATCGACTACGCACACACGCCCGACGCGCTCGAGAAGACGCTCGACGCGCTGCGTCCGATCGCCACGGCGCGCGGCGGCCGGCTCGTCTGCATGTTCGGCTGCGGCGGCGATCGCGATGCGACGAAGCGACCGCTGATGGGTGCGATCGCGGAACGGTTCGCGGACGAAATCGTCGTCACCAGCGACAACCCGCGCAGCGAAGATCCGCAGCGCATCATCGATCAGATCGTCGCGGGCATGAGCGCGCCCGATCACGCACGCCGTATCGAGGATCGCGCAAGTGCGATCCTGCAGGCCGTGCGCGGCGCCGCACGCGAGGATGTCGTCGTGCTGGCCGGCAAGGGGCACGAGGCCACGCAGGAAATCATGGGCAAGAAGCGCACGTTCTCCGATCAGGATCATGCGCGGCTCGCCCTTGCGGCACGCGCGACGCACGGCAAGGGAGGCGGCGAATGACGATGCTCAGTCTCGGCGAAGCCGCTCGCCTGATCCCCGGTGCAACCGTCCACGGCGATGCGGGCGTCACGTTCGACCGCGTGTCGACGGACAGCCGCACGGTCGGCCCGGGCGACCTGTTCGTCGCCCTGAAAGGCGAGCGCTTCGATGCGCACGACTTCCTCGGCGATGTCGCGGCGCGCGGCGCTGCCGCAGCGCTGGTCGCGCACGTGCCGGCCGGCGTCGCGATGCCGGCGATCGAGGGCGGTGAAACGCGTGCCGCGCTCGGCGCGCTCGCGCACGGGTGGCGCAAACGATTCCCGCTGCCGCTCGTCGCGGTGACGGGCAGCAACGGCAAGACGACCGTCAAGGAAATGATCGCGTCGATCTTCGCGGCGGCGGTCGGTGCCGACGCGCGGCTCGCGACGGCCGGCAACCTGAATAACGATGTCGGCTTGCCGCTGACGCTGCTGCGCCTGTCGGCCGTGCATCGGCTGGCGGTGATCGAACTCGGGATGAACCACCCGGGCGAGACCGAAATCCTCGCGCGCCTCGCGGCGCCGACGGTCGCGCTCGTCAACAACGCGCAGCGCGAGCACCAGGAATTCATGGCGACGGTCGAAGCGGTCGCGCTCGAACACGCGGCCGTGATACACGCGCTGCCGCCGGACGGCGTCGCGGTGTTCCCGGCCGACGATGCGTATGCGGGCATCTGGCGCGTCGCGGCGACCGGCAACCGGATCCTCGATTTCGCGCTGCACGATGCCGAACGGCAGAACGACGCGCAGGTCACGGGTCGTCTTCACGGCGGCGAACTCGCGATCGACACGCCGGCGGGCGCCGTCACGGTGCGGCTGCGCGCGCTCGGCGAGCACAACGCGCGCAACGCGCTGGCCGCGGCCGCCGCGGCGCTGGGCGCCGGCGTCGCGCTGTCGGCGATCAGGCAGGGCCTCGAATCGTTCGAGCCGGTCAAGGGCCGGCTGCAGGTGAGGCCGGCGGTCGCAGGCAGCCTCGCGGGCGCGACGGTCGTCGACGATACGTACAACGCGAATCCCGATTCGATGCGTGCCGCGATCGACGTGCTCGCCGCGCAACCGGCGCCGCGCGTGCTGGTGATCGGCGACATGGGCGAGGTCGGCGACGAAGGGCCGGCATTCCATCGCGAGATCGGCGCATACGCGCGCGAGCGCGGGATCGACGCGCTGTTCGCGCTCGGCGACGCGTCGCGCGACGCCTGTACGGCATACGGCGACACGGCCCGCCATTTCGGCGACGTCGGCGCGCTCGTGTCGGCGCTGCTCGCGGCGGGTTACGGCGCGCAGGCGACGGTGCTCGTGAAGGGCTCGCGGTACATGAAGATGGAGCGCGTGGTCGACGCGCTGACGAACCAACCCGCGGCGGGCACGGCGCCCGCTGCACACTGAGTAGAAGGAAGGAAGCATGCTGCTGGCGCTGGCGCAATGGCTGCAAGGAGACGCAAGCTTTTTGCGCTTGTTCACGTACCTCACGTTCCGTGCGGTGATGGCTACCATCACCGCGCTCGGGATCGGGCTCGTGTGCGGACCGTGGGTGATCCGCAAGCTGACGCAAATGAAGGTCGGGCAGGCCGTGCGCAAGGACGGCCCGCAGACGCACCTCGTCAAGTCCGGCACGCCGACGATGGGCGGCGTGCTGATCCTGATCGGCATCGCGGTCGCGACGCTGCTGTGGGGCGACCTGACGAACCGCTTCATCTGGATCGTGATGCTCGTCACGTTCGGTTTCGGCGTGATCGGCTGGGTCGACGATTACCGCAAGGTCGTCCACAAGGACCCGCGCGGGATGTCGTCGCGCGAGAAGTATTTCTGGCAGTCGGTGATCGGGCTGTTCGCGGCCGTCTACCTCGCATTCAGCGTGTCCGAGGCGAACAACGTGCGCGTGTTCGACCTGTTCATGGCGTGGGTGCGCAGCGGCCTGTCGATGGGGCTGCCGGCACGGGCCGACCTGATGCTGCCGTTCCTGAAGTCGATCAGCTACCCGCTCGGCGTGTGGGGTTTCATCGTGCTGACCTACTTCGTGATCGTCGGCGCGAGCAACGCGGTGAACCTGACCGACGGCCTCGACGGCCTCGTGATCATGCCGGTCGTGCTGGTCGGCGGGGCGCTCGGTGTGTTCGCGTACGTGATGGGCAGCGCGGTCTATTCAAAATACCTGCTATTCCCGCACATTCCGGGCGCGGGCGAACTGCTGATCTTCTGTTCCGCGATGGGCGGGGCAGGGCTCGCGTTCCTCTGGTACAACACGCACCCGGCGCAGGTCTTCATGGGCGACGTCGGCGCGCTGGCGCTCGGCGGCGCGCTCGGCACGGTCGCGGTGATCGTCCGCCAGGAAATCGTGCTGTTCATCATGGGCGGCATCTTCGTCGCGGAAACGCTGTCGGTGATGCTGCAGGTTTCGTGGTTCAAGTACACGAAAAAGCGCTACGGCGAAGGGCGACGCCTGCTGAAGATGGCGCCGCTGCATCATCATTTCGAATTGTCCGGCTGGAAGGAAACGCAGGTGGTGGTGCGTTTCTGGATCATCACGCTGATGCTGTGCCTGTTCGGTCTGACCACCCTCAAGCTGCGGTAAAGGAAAGGTAACAAGGATGTCTGGCGAGATGTTTGGAGATCGGCAACGGCCGATGGTGCTCGTACTGGGGCTCGGGGAATCGGGTCTCGCGATCGCGCGATGGTGCGCGAGGCACGGGTGCCGGCTGCGAATTGCCGATACTCGCGAGGCACCGCCGAACCTTGCCGCGCTGCAGGCCGAAGGCATCGATGCGGAATTCGTCGGCGGGGCGTTCGCGCCCGCGCTGCTCGACGGCGGCGTCGAGATCGTCGGGCTGAGCCCCGGGCTGTCGCCGCTCGAGCCGGAACTCGCGGCGCTGGTCGCGGCGGCGAACGAGCGCGGAATCGCGGTGTGGGGCGAGCTGGAATTCTTCGCGCAGGCGCTGCGCGCGCTCGGCACGAGCGGCTACCAGCCGAAGGTGCTTGCGATCACGGGTACCAACGGCAAGACGACGACGACGAGCCTCACGGGCCTGCTGTGCCAGCGCTCGGGCAAGAAGGTCGCCGTCGCGGGCAACATCAGCCCTGCGATGCTCGACCGGCTCGCGAGCGCGATCGACGAAACGGCGCTGCCCGACGTGTGGGTGCTCGAACTGTCGAGCTTCCAGCTCGAGACTGCGCGCACGTTCGCGCCCGACGCGGCCGCGATCCTCAACATCACGCAGGACCACCTCGACTGGCACGGCAGCTTCGATGCGTATGCCAAGGCAAAGGGCCGGATCTTCGGCGCGACGACGACGCGCGTGCTGAACCGCGACGACGCCGCCGTGATGAAGTTCGCACCGGTGGCCGGCGCAGCCGATGCGCCGCGCACGGTCACGTTCGGCCTGCACGAACCGGTGCAGGGCGGCGATTACGGTCTGTCGCGCGACAACGGCATCGCGTGGCTGGTGGAAGCCTTCGATCGCGACGCGCCGGATGAAGCCACGACGAGCCGCCGGCGCAAGCGCGACGCCGCGCATACGCCCGACATCGCGCAGAAGCGTCTGATGCCGGCTGACGCGCTGCGCATCCGCGGGCTGCACAACGCGGCGAATGCGCTGGCCGCGTTCGCGCTCGCGCGTGCGATCGACTTGCCGGCCGCGCCGCTGCTGCACGCGCTGCGCGAATACCGCGGCGAAGCGCATCGCGTCGAAGTAATCGCGACGATCGACGATGTGGACTACGTCGACGACAGCAAGGGAACGAACGTCGGTGCGACGGTTGCCGCGCTCGACGGGCTCGCGCAGAAGATCGTGCTGATCGCGGGCGGCGATGGCAAGGGCCAGGATTTCGCGCCGCTGGTCGCGCCGGTCGCGCGCTGGTGCCGTGCGGTGATGCTGATCGGCCGCGACGCCTCGGCGATCCGCGACACGCTCGCCGAAACGGGCGTGCCGCTCGCCGACCACGCGACGCTCGAAGGCGCGGTGCACGCTGCGGCCGACCTGGCGGAGCCGGGTGACGCGGTGCTGCTGTCGCCCGCGTGCGCGAGCCTCGACATGTTCAGGAACTATGCCCATCGCGCGGATGTGTTCCGCGCGGCGGTCGACGAAATCGCCATCGACAAAGGAGCGACGCCATGAGCTGGTCCGATCGCCTCGTCTCCCGTTTCAACGACCGGCGCGATGCCGGCGGCAACGCCGCGGGCGGCCGCGTCGCGTCGGCCACGCGCGCCGCGACGGGCGGCCTCGCGAGCGTCGTCAACGGCGTGCGTCCGAGCCGTTCGCGGATGCTCGACTTCGACTATTCGCTGCTGTGGGTGGCGATCGCGCTGCTCGGGCTCGGCGTCGTGATGGTGTATTCGGCGTCGATCGCGATGCCCGATTCGCCGAAATACGCGTCGTATCACGATTACGCATTCTTGATGCGCCACTGCGTGTCGCTCGGCGTCGCGTTCATCGCGGCGGTGATCGCGTTCCGTGTGCCGGTGTCGACGTGGGACAAGTACGCGCCGCATCTCTTCCTGATTGCGCTCGTCAGCCTCGTGATCGTGCTGATTCCGCACGTCGGCAAGGGCGTGAACGGTGCGCGCCGCTGGATTCCGCTCGGCATCACGAACATGCAGCCGTCGGAAATCATGAAGCTCGCGGTGACGATCTACGCGGCGAACTACACGGTGCGCAAGCAGGAATACATGCAGAGCTTCGCGAAGGGCTTCCTGCCGATGGCGTTCGCGGTCGGCCTGGTCGGCGCGCTGCTGCTGCTCGAGCCGGACATGGGCGCGTTCATGGTCGTCGCCGCGATCGCGATGGGCGTGCTGTTCCTCGGCGGTGTGAACGGCAAGCTGTTCGGCGGCCTGGTCGCGACGGCGGTCGGCACGTTCACGATGCTGGTGTGGCTGTCGCCGTGGCGTCGCGAGCGGATCTTCGCGTATCTCGATCCGTGGGACGAGCGCTACGCGCAGGGCAAGGCCTACCAGCTCACGCACTCGCTGATCGCGTTCGGCCGCGGCGAGTGGTTCGGCGTCGGTCTCGGCGGCAGCGTCGAGAAGCTGAACTACCTGCCGGAAGCGCATACCGACTTCATCCTCGCGGTGATCGGCGAGGAGCTCGGCTTCGTCGGCGTGCTGGTCGTGATCCTGCTGTTCTACTGGATCGTGCGCCGCGCGTTCGAGATCGGCCGCCAGGCGCTCGCGCTCGATCGCACGTTCGCGGGCCTGATGGCGAAGGGTATCGGCATCTGGTTCGGCGCGCAGACGTTCATCAACATGGGCGTGAACCTCGGGCTGCTGCCGACCAAGGGCCTGACGCTGCCGCTCGTGAGCTACGGCGGCTCCGGCATTCTGCTGAACTGCGTCTCGCTCGCGGTGCTGTTGCGGGTCGACTATGAAAATCGCGTACTGATGCGGGGAGGGAAGGTATGACCTCCCCGCGTCAGTACGCGATTTCGGCGAAGGCTGACTTCGTGCGCGAAGCGTGCGAAGTCAAGCGTAGCGGCCGTAGCCAAAACGTTCGTTCATTCTTGCTGATGCGCGGAGGGAAGGTATGACCGCGTCGCGACGCACGCTGATGGTGATGGCAGGCGGCACCGGGGGCCATGTGTTCCCGGGGCTCGCGGTCGCGCACCGGATGGAGGCGGCGGGCTGGCGCGTCGTGTGGCTCGGCAATCCGGCCGGGATGGAAGCGACGCTCGTGCCGAAGCACGGCATTCCGATGGAATACGTGCGGTTCGGCGGGCTGCGCGGCAAGGGTCTGAAGACCAAGCTGACGCTGCCGCTCAACCTGCTGCGCGCGTGCTGGCAGAGCCTCGGCGCGCTGCGCCGCGTACGGCCGGACGTCGTGCTCGGGATGGGCGGCTACATCACGTTCCCGGCGGGCGTGATGACCGCGCTGTCGGGGCGTCCGCTGGTGCTGCATGAACAGAATTCGATCGCGGGCCTGACGAACAAGGTGCTCGCGAAACTCGCGAAACGCGTGCTCGTCGCGTTCCCCGGCGCGCTGCCGCATGCGGAATGGACGGGCAATCCGATTCGCGTGGAACTTGCGCGCACGGAAACGCCCAAAGCACGCTATGCATCGCGCAGCGGCCCGCTGAACGTGCTGGTCGTCGGCGGCAGCCTCGGCGCGGCCGCGCTGAACGAAGTCGTGCCGCGCGCGCTGGCGATGCTGACGCCGGACGAACGCCCGCGCGTCGTGCACCAGGCCGGCGCGAAGCACATCGACGCGCTGAAGGCGAATTACGAAGCGGCCGGTTTCGCGGCCGGTGAAGGCGTGCGGCTCGTGCCGTTCATCGACGACATGGCGGCCGCGTATGCGGCGGCGGATCTCGTGATCTGCCGGTCGGGCGCGATGACGGTGTCGGAGATCGCGGCGGTGGGCGTGGCGGCGCTGTTCGTGCCGTTCCCGTACGCGGTCGACGATCACCAGACGACCAACGCCGCGTTCCTCGCCGATGCAGGCGCGGCGGTACTGGTGCAACAACGCGACCTGTCGGCGGAACTGCTCGCCGACTGGCTGCGCGGCCAGTCGCGGGCGTCGCTCGCGGTCATGGCGGAACGTTCGCGCTCGCTGGCGAAGCCCGAGGCCACCGACGAAGTCGCGCGCGCGTGCGCGAAGGCGGCCGGCGCGAACCTGGAAGAACATAAATGAAACAACCCCCACGCTCACTTCGTTCGCTTGGCGGGGCGCAGCCCCCCCATAAAGCATATCCATCGGAATTTGCGGCGGCCCGGCGGAGGCCGACATGAAACACATCGTCAAACACATTCATTTCGTCGGGATCGGCGGCGCGGGCATGAGCGGCATCGCCGAAGTGCTCGTCAATCTCGGCTACGAGGTCAGCGGCTCGGACCTGTCGCGCAACGCGGTGACCGATCGTCTCCAGGCGCTCGGCGCACGGATCGCGATCGGCCACGATGCGGCGAACATCGAGGGCGCGAACGCTGTCGTCGTGTCGACGGCCGTTCGCTCGGACAACCCGGAAGTGCTGGCCGCACGCCACAAGAACGTGCCGATCGTGCAGCGCGCGGTGATGCTGGCGGAGCTGATGCGCCTGAAGCAGGGGATCGCGATCGCCGGCACGCACGGCAAGACCACGACGACGAGCCTCGTCGCGAGCGTGCTCGCGGCGGGCGGGCTGGACCCGACCTTCGTGATCGGCGGGCGGCTGATCAGCGCCGGCGCGAATGCGCGGCTCGGCACGGGCGATTTCATCGTCGCCGAGGCCGACGAGTCGGACGCGTCGTTCCTGAACCTGTATCCGGTGATCGAAGTCATCACGAACATCGACGCCGACCACATGGACACCTACGGCCACGATTTCGCGCGGCTCAAGCAGGCGTTCATCGAATTCACGCAGCGGCTGCCGTTCTACGGCAGCGCGGTCGTGTGCGTCGACGATCCGAACGTGCGGCAGATCATTCCGTTCATCTCGAAGCCGGTCGTGGGTTACGGCCTGTCGCCGGACGCGCAGGTGCGCGCGGAAGACATCGATGCGCGCGACGGCCGGATGCATTTCACGGTGATCCGCGAAGGGCGTGCGCCGCTCGCGATCGTGCTGAACCTGCCGGGCCTGCACAACGTGCAGAACGCGCTCGCGGCGATCGCGATCGCGACCGATCTCGGCGTGGCGGACGATGCGATCCAGCAGGCGCTGGCGGAATTCAACGGCGTCGGCCGACGCTTCCAGCGTTACGGCGAGGTGCCGACCGCGGACGGCGGCCAGTACACGCTGATCGACGACTACGGCCATCATCCGGTCGAGATGGCGGCGACGATCGCGGCCGCGCGCGGCGCGTTCCCGGGCCGCCGCCTCGTGCTGGCGTTCCAGCCGCACCGCTACACGCGCACGCGCGACTGCTTCGACGATTTCGTCAACGTGCTGTCGACGGTCGACGCGCTGGTGCTGACGGAAGTCTATGCGGCCGGCGAGGCCGCGATCGCGACGGCCAACGGCGACGCGCTGTCGCGAGCGCTGCGCGCGGTAGGGAAGGTCGACCCGGTGTTCGTCGCGACGGTCGACGACGTGCCGGACGCATTGGCGAAGGTCGCGCAGAACGGCGACGTGGTGATCACGATGGGCGCGGGTTCGATCGGCGGCGTGCCGGCGAAGCTCGTGCAACACACTCAACAGAAGGCATGACATGAGCGGGATCGATCCGAAACGTTTCGGCAAGGTGGCGGTGTTGTTCGGCGGCGAATCCGCCGAGCGCGAGGTGTCGCTCACCTCGGGCCGCCTCGTGCTGCAGGGCCTGCGTGACGCGGGCGTCGATGCGCATCCGTTCGACCCGGCCGAGCGGCCGCTGTCGGCGCTGAAGGACGAAGGCTTCGTGCGCGCGTTCAATGCGCTGCACGGCGGCTACGGCGAGAACGGCCAGATCCAGGGCGCGCTCGATTTCTACGGGATCCGCTACACGGGCAGCGGCGTGCTCGGGTCGGCGCTCGGCCTCGACAAGTTCCGCACGAAGCTCGTGTGGCAGCAGACGGGCGTGCCGACGCCGCCGTTCGAGACGGTGATGCGCGGCGACGACCTCGCGGCGCGCGCGACGGACATCGTTGCGAAGCTGGGCCTGCCGCTGTTCGTGAAGCCGGCGAGCGAAGGCTCGAGCGTCGCGGTGCTGAAGGTGAAGACGGCCGACGCGCTGCCGGCCGCGCTCGAGGAAGCCGCGACGCACGACAAGATCGTGATCGTCGAGAAGAGCATCGAAGGCGGCGGCGAATACACCGCGTGCATCGCCGGCGATCTCGACCTGCCGCTGATCAAGATCGTGCCGGCGGGCGAGTTCTACGACTACCACGCGAAGTACGTCGCCGATGACACGCAGTACCTGATCCCGTGCGGCCTGCCGGCCGAACAGGAGGCGGAACTGAAGCGCATCGCGCGCCGCGCGTTCGACGTGCTCGGCTGCACCGACTGGGGCCGCGCGGATTTCATGCTCGACGCGGCCGGCAATGCGTATTTCCTGGAAGTGAACACGGCCCCCGGGATGACCGACCACTCGCTGCCGCCGAAGGCCGCGCGCGCGGTCGGCATCAGCTATTCGGAGCTGGTCGTGAAGGTGCTGTCGCTCACGCTCAACGACTGACGCAGGAACGGAACGACGTATGTGGAACAACGTTCGCCAACTCAACCTTGCCGCCAGCGCGCTGTACGCGCTGCTGCTGCTCGTGTTGGCGGCGGCCGGCTGCTACTGGCTGATCCAGCGCCCGACGTTCGCGCTGCGGGAAATCCGGATCGACGGCGATACCGAGCACATCAACTCGCCGACGGTGCGCGCGGGCGTGGTCGGCCGGCTGAAGGGCAATTTCTTCACGGTCGATCTCGACACGGCACGCGCCGCGTTCGAGCAGATGCCCTGGGTGCGCCACGCGAGCGTGCGCCGGGTGTGGCCGAATGCGCTGGCTGTCACGCTCGAGGAGTACAAACCGCTCGGGACCTGGGGCAGCGACCAGCTCGTGAGCGTCGACGGCGAGCTGTTCACCGCGAACCAGGGCGAGCTGGAACAGGCGCTGCCGGCGTTCGACGGCCCGGAGGGCAGTGCGAAGGAAGTCGTTACGCGGTACCGCGACTTCGGGAAATGGTTTGCGCCGCTGAAGGCGGCGCCGGAAGAAGTGACGCTGTCGGCGCGGTACGCGTGGACGGTGAAGCTGTCGAACGGCATGCAGGTCGAGCTGGGCAAGGAGCGCAACAGCGAATCGCTGCATGACCGGAGCCAGCGTCTTGTCGCAGCATGGCCGGCCGTCACGGAACGCTGGGGCAACGACATCGAGTACGCGGATCTGCGCTATCCGAACGGATTCGCGATTCGCGCGGCAGGCATGCGGTTCCTGACCGATACCGACAAGCGCAAGAAGTAACGAGAGATCACACGCAAGAGCACTTTATGAGCAAAGACTACAAGGATCTGCTGGTTTCCCTCGACATCGGCACGTCGAAGGTGGTGGCCATCGTCGCCGAGCTGAAAGGCGAGGGCCACTACGAGGTGATCGGTCTCGGCCAGAGCGAGTCGAAGGGTCTGAAGAAAGGCGTGGTGGTCAACATCGAGGCCACCGTGCAGTCGATCCAGCGCGCGCTCGAGGAAGCCGAACTGATGGCCGACTGCAAGATCACCAACGTGTTCACGGGGATCGCGGGCAGCCACATCCGCAGCTTCAACTCGAGCGGGATGGTCGCGATCAAGGACAAGGAGGTCACGCAGACCGACGTCGCGCGCGTGATCGAGACCGCGAAGGCGATCAACATCCCGACCGACCAGCAGGTGCTGCACATCCTCACGCAGGAATTCATCATCGACGGCCAGGAAGACGTGCGCGAGCCGATCGGGATGAGCGGCATCCGCCTCGAGGTGAAGGTGCACATCGTGACGGGCGCGGTGAGCGCCGCGCAGAACATCGTCAAGTGCGTGCGCCGCTGCGGGCTCGAAGTGAACGACCTGATCCTGCAGCCGCTCGCGTCGTCGCTGGCCGTGCTGACGGAAGACGAGAAGGATCTCGGCGTGGTGCTCGTCGACATCGGCGGCGGCACGACCGATATCGCGATCTTCGCCGAAGGCGCGATCCGCCACACCGCGGTGATTCCGATCGCCGGCGACCAGATCACGAGCGACATTGCGATGGCGCTGCGCACGCCGACGCCGGATGCGGAAGACATCAAGGTCGGCTACGGGATCGCGAAGCAGGCGCTCGCCGATCCGGACGAGATGGTCGAGGTGCCGGGTCTCGGCGAACGCGGCCCGCGCACGCTGTCGCGCCAGGCGCTCGCCGCGGTGATCGAGCCGCGCGTCGAGGAACTGTTCTCGCTCGTGCAGCAGGTCGTGCGCGAATCGGGTTACGAAGAACTGCTGAGCTCCGGCGTGGTCATTACCGGCGGTGCCGCGATGATGCCGGGCATGGTCGAGCTCGGCGAAGACATTTTCCTGAAACCGGTGCGCATCGGCGCGCCGGAGTATGCAGGCGGCCTCTCCGACGTCGTGCGCAATCCGCGCTACTCGACGGCGATGGGGCTGCTCGTCGAAGGCAGCGCTCAGCGCATGCGTGGCCGCAAGGTCGCCGTGCAGTCCGGCAACGCGGGGCAGGTGTTCTCGCGGATGAAGGAATGGTTCCTGAGCAACTTCTGACGAACCGAATCGAAATTCGCGCCGGTGCCGGCGGCTGGCGCGCGACAGGGGGTTGCCCGATCTCCTGCCGAATAACGGCCGAGTAGCAGTAATTCTCTTGACGGAGGCAACAATGGAATTCCAAATGCTGGAAACCGAAACCAACGGCACCATCATCAAGGTGGTGGGTGTTGGCGGCGCTGGCGGCAATGCCGTACAGCACATGATCAACCGCGGCGTGCAGGGCGTCGACTTCATCGTGATGAACACGGACGCGCAGGCGCTGTCGCGTTCGCGTGCATCGTCGGTGATCCAGCTTGGCAACACGGGCCTCGGCGCCGGTGCGAAGCCGGAAATGGGCCGTGCGGCAGCGGAAGAAGCGCGTGAGCGCATCGCCGACGCACTGCGCGGCGCGCACATGGTGTTCATCACGGCCGGCATGGGCGGCGGTACGGGCACGGGCGCGGCACCGGTGGTCGCGCAGATCGCGAAGGAGATGGGCATTCTGACGGTCGGTGTCGTCAGCAAGCCGTTCGAGTTCGAAGGCGGCAAGCGCATGCGCGTCGCCGAAGCCGGTTCGCAGCAACTGGAGGATCACGTCGACTCGCTGATCGTCGTTCTGAACGACAAGCTGTTCGACGTGATGGGCGACGACGCCGAGATGGACAAGTGCTTCCAGTGCGCGGATGACGTGTTGAACAACGCGGTCGCAGGCATCGCGGAAATCATCAACGTCGATGGCCTCGTGAACGTCGACTTCGAAGACGTGAAGACGGTGATGGGCGAGCAGGGCAAGGCGATGATGGGCACGGCGACGGTCGCCGGCGTCGATCGCGCACGCCTCGCGGCGGAACAGGCCGTGGCGAGCCCGCTGCTCGAAGGCGTCGATCTGTCGGGCGCGCGCGGCGTGCTGGTCAACATCACGTCGAGCCGTTCGCTGCGCCTGTCGGAAACGCGCGAAGTGATGAACACGATCAAGAGCTACGCGGCGGAAGATGCGACGGTGATCTTCGGTGCGGTGTACGACGACGCGATGGGCGATGCACTGCGCGTGACGGTCGTGGCGACGGGTCTGGGCCGTGCGGCGAAGAAGCAGCAGTCGGCACCGATGACGCTGCTGCGCACGGGTACCGACAACCAGCCGGTCAGCGCGGTATCGCACGGCTATGCGCAACCGCATCACGTCAGCACGGCCGACTACGGCGCGCTCGATACGCCGGCGGTGTGGCGCAATTCGCGCGAAACCGCGGCATCGCACGTGCAGGCGCTGCAGGAGAAGGGTGTCGACACGTACGACATCCCGGCTTTCCTGCGCAAGCAGGCTGACTGACGCAAACACAGGCGAAGCCGCGGCGAAATCGCCGCGGTATCGCCGGCGTGACGGATGCTACGGACCACGACAGGCCGCGTCGGCTGCGACGCCGGGCCGGGAAACGTGCCCTCTTCGCTCAAGCGGGGCGGGATGGACCATGCTGTCCGCAACACGCTGAAAAACCGTATCGCTATGAGGGACCAGCCATGATTCAAGTGGGCGACACGCTGCCCGACGCGCAATTGTTCGAGTACATCGACGACGCGCGCGAAGGCTGCACGCTGGGGCCGAACGCCTGCAGCGCGCGCGACCAGGTCGCGGGAAAGCGGGTGGTGATCTTCGGATTGCCGGGCGCTTTCACGCCGACCTGTTCGGCGCAGCATGTGCCGGGCTACGTCGAGCACGCCGAGCAACTGCGCTCGGCGGGTATCGACGAGATCTGGTGCGTGTCCGTCAACGACGCATTCGTGATGGGCGCATGGGGACGTGATCTGCACACCGCGGGCAAGGTGCGCATGATGGCGGACGGCAGCGCGGCTTTCACTCATGCGCTGGGGCTGACGCAGGATTTGTCCGCGCGTGGCATGGGAATTCGTTCCCTGCGCTACGCGATGGTGATTGACGGCGGTGTGGTCAAGACGCTGGCCGTCGAAGCGCCGGGCAAATTCGAAGTGAGCGATGCGGCGAGTGTTCTCGCGACGTTGACGTCCTGATCGTGCGGTGCGCCGTTGCCTTCCGGCAACGCTGCTCACCGGCCTCAGGGCAGTTGTAACACGGGCTGATGACCGGAAACGCCTCCGTTCCGGGCATCGGCCCGTCCCGTATCGGCGCGGGTAAACTGCAGAAACAGATTGATACGCAGTTTCAAACAGCGTTGAATAGGGAATTACGCTATAATCTCGTCTATCGAATATAACTCCTGATTGATATCTTCAATCGCGACGAAGAACACCATGCTGAAGCAGCGCACCATCAAATCCATCGTGAAGACCGTGGGTATCGGTGTCCACTCGGGTCGCAAGATCGAGCTGACGCTCCGTCCCGCAGCGCCCGGCACGGGCATCGTCTTTTCGCGCGTCGACCTTCCCACGCCCGTCGACATTCCCGCCGCGGCGACGTCGATCGGCGACACGCGGCTCGCGTCGGTGCTGCAGAAGGATGGCGTGCGCGTGTCGACCGTCGAGCACCTGATGTCGGCGTGCGCCGGCCTGGGCATCGACAACCTCTATGTCGACGTGACGGCCGAGGAAATCCCGATCATGGATGGCAGCGCGGCGACCTTCGTGTTCCTGATCCAGTCCGCCGGGATCGAGGAGCAGAACGCGCCGAAGCGCTTCATCAAGGTGAATAAGACGGTCGAAATCCGTGACGGCGACAAGTTCGCGCGTCTCGATCCGTACTTCGGCTTCAAGCTGAAGTTCTCGATCGACTTCCGTCACCCGGCCGTCGACAAGACCGGCCAGGAGCTCGAAGTCGATTTCGCGAATACGTCGTATGTGCGCGAGATCGCGCGCGCGCGCACGTTCGGCTTCGCGCATGAGGCCGAGATGCTGCGCGAAATGGGCCTGGCGCGCGGCGGCAGCATGGACAACGCGATCGTGCTCGACGAGTACCGCATCCTGAACAACGACGGGCTGCGCTACGACGACGAGTTCGTGAAGCACAAGATGCTCGACGCGATCGGCGACCTGTACGTGATCGGCCATCCGCTGCTGGCGTCGTACACGGCGTACAAGTCGGGCCACGGGCTGAACAACGCGCTGCTGCGCGAGCTGCTCGCACACGAGGACGCATACGAGGTCGTCACGTTCGACGATCCGCAGGCTGCGCCGCGGGGCTTCGCATTCGACGCACAGACTGCGTTCGCCTGACCGGCGTTCGGCACCGGCAATAAAAATGCGGCCTGCGGGCCGCTTTTTTATTGGCCGGACACGGCCGACGCCGCGTGCCGTCAGCGCGATTTCGCGCCATGCCGTGCCGCCATCCGCGCGAGCGCGGCCTGCAGCGACGACGGTTCGAGGTGTTCGGCGAGATCGCGCAATGCGGCGGCGCCGACCGACGTCATCCGCGCCTGTTTCACGTGCGGCGGCTCCGGCGCGTCCTTCGGACGCACGCGCACGCGCAGCGCCGAGACGGGCCAGCCGCGCTTCTGGAGATCGCCGAGCAGCCGCGGCTCGACCTGTCGCAGCCGGGCGGCCAGCGCATTGTGCGCGGCAAAGAGGGTCAGGGTGCCGTCCTTGATGAAGCCCGGGTCGACATGATTCGCCAGATAGTCGGGCAGGAGCGCGGACAGATCGCGCTGCAGCGACGCGATTTGCTCGACGCCAGCGCGCAGCGCCGTGAATGCATCGGTGCGGCCGAGCACTTCGGACACGGGTTGCGGGCGGTGCGCGGCGAGCGGGCCGAAACGCTTGGAAAATCGGTTCATCGAGGCATTCTTCGGGCGCGCGCGCGCGCGGACGTTGACGCCGATTGTACCCGCGCCGGCTCGTGCCCGGGCGGCTTTCACCTCGTCCGCCTCGTCCGCCGGCGCCAGCGTCCGTCCGGCCGAGACACGGGCGTACGCTTCCCCGCGTGCTAAAATTCGACGTTTGAGTCCACTAATTCGCTAAGCCGCCGAGGCTCGGGCGTCGGGGCGCGCAACACGCGCCGGGCGCCGGTGCTGCGACGCAGGATCCGATCCGATGACAACCGGTTTTCTCCAGAAAATTTTTGGCAGCCGCAACCAGCGGCTCGTCAAGCAATACCAAAAGACCGTCACGACGATCAATGCGCTCGAAACGCAGATCGAGAAGCTGACGGACGACCAGTTGCGCGGCAAGACGGACGAATTCCGCCAGCGGGTTGCGGCCGGCGAGTCGCTCGACAAGCTGCTGCCCGAGGCGTTCGCGGTCTGCCGCGAGGCAAGCCGCCGCGTGCTGAAGATGCGGCACTTTGACGTGCAGATGATCGGCGGCATGGTGCTCCACTACGGCAAGATCGCGGAAATGCGCACCGGCGAGGGCAAGACGCTCGTCGCGACGCTGCCCGTGTACCTGAATGCGCTGGCGGGCCGCGGCGTGCACGTCGTGACCGTCAACGATTACCTCGCGCAGCGCGACGCCGAATGGATGGCGCGCCTCTACAACTTCCTCGGTCTGTCGGTCGGCATCAACCTGTCCGGCATGGAGCACGACCAGAAGCAGCAGGCCTACGCGGCGGACATCACGTACGGCACGAACAACGAGTTCGGCTTCGACTACCTGCGCGACAACATGGTCTACGAGACCGACGCGCGCGTGCAGCGGGCACTGAACTTCGCGGTCGTCGACGAAGTGGACTCGATCCTGATCGACGAGGCGCGCACGCCGCTGATCATTTCGGGCCAGGCCGAGGATCACACCGAACTGTACGTGCGGATGAACGCACTGCCGCCGCTGCTCGAGCGCCAGATCGGCGAGGAGAAGGCCGACGGCACGGGCGTCGAGAAGCCGGGCGACTACACGCTCGACGAGAAGGCGCGCCAGGTGTTCCTGACGGAATCGGGCCACGAGAAGGCCGAGCGCCTGCTCGCCGAATGGGGCCTGATCGGCGAGGGCGAGAGCCTGTACGCGCCGCAGAACATCACGCTGATGCACCACGTGTACGCGGCGCTGCGCGGGCACACGCTGTTCCACAAGGATCAGCACTATGTCGTGCAGAACGGCGAAGTGGTCATCGTCGACGAATTCACGGGCCGCCTGATGGCCGGCCGCCGCTGGTCCGACGGCCTGCACCAGGCTGTCGAGGCAAAGGAACACGTGAAGATCCAGAGCGAGAACCAGACGCTCGCATCGATCACGTTCCAGAACTACTTCCGGATGTACGCGAAGCTGGCGGGCATGACCGGTACCGCGGACACCGAAGCGTACGAATTCAACGAGATCTACGGCCTCGAGACGGTCGTGATCCCGACCAATCGTCCGCCGAAGCGGATCGACAAGCAGGACCAGATCTACAAGACGGCCAAGGAGCGCTACGACGCGGTGATCCGCGACATTCGCGACTGCTACGAGCGCGGCCAGCCGGTGCTGGTCGGTACGACGTCGATCGAGAACTCCGAACTGCTGTCGCACCTGCTGAAGCAGGCCGGGTTGCCGCACGAAGTGCTGAACGCGAAGCAGCACGAGCGTGAAGCCGCGATCGTCGCGGAAGCCGGCCGTCCGAACCGCGTCACGATCGCGACCAACATGGCCGGCCGCGGTACCGACATCGTGCTTGGCGGCAACGCCGAGAAGCAGGCCGCGTTCATCGAGGCCGACGACGCGATCCCGGCCGACGAAAAGGCGCGCCGCATCCAGCAGCTGCACGACGAGTGGGAAACGCTGCACGAGCAGGTGAAGGCCGCAGGCGGCCTGCACATCATCGGCACCGAGCGCCACGAATCGCGCCGGATCGACAACCAGCTGCGCGGCCGTGCGGGCCGTCAGGGCGATCCGGGCTCGTCGCGCTTCTACCTGTCGCTCGACGATCCGCTGCTGCGCATCTTCGCGGGCGACCGTGTGCGCTCGATCATGGAGCGCCTGAAGATGCCGGAAGGCGAGGCGATCGAAGCCGGCATCGTCACGCGTTCGATCGAATCGGCGCAGCGCAAGGTCGAAGCGCGCAACTTCGACATCCGCAAGCAGCTGCTCGAATACGACGACGTGTCGAACGACCAGCGCAAGGTGATCTACCAGCAGCGCAACGAACTGCTCGAAGCGCACGACATCACCGAGACGATCACCGCGATGCGCCACGGCGTGATTACCGAAATCGTCCGCCAGTTCGTGCCGGAAGGCAGCATCGAGGAGCAGTGGGACGTGCCCGAGCTCGAGGAAGCGCTGCGCAACGACTGGCAGCTCGACCTCGCGATCCAGGAAATGGTGAACGAGTCGTCGTCGATCACGGCCGAGGAGATTCTCGACTCCGTGATGACGGCCGCCGACGAGCAGTACGAGGCAAAGGTCGCGATGGTCGGCCGCGAATCGTTCAGTGCGTTCGAGCGCTCGGTGATGCTGCAGACGGTCGACCGCCTGTGGCGCGAGCACCTCGCGGCGCTCGACCACCTGCGCCAGGGCATCCACCTGCGCGGCTACGCGCAGAAGAACCCGAAGCAGGAATACAAGCGCGAAGCGTTCGAGTTGTTCGCTGCGATGCTCGATGCGATCAAGCAGGAAGTCACGCGCGTCGTGATGAACGTGCAGATCCAGTCGCCGGAGCAGCTCGAGGAAGCGGCCGAGCAGATCGAGGAGCGCGGCGGCCATGTCGAGAACGTCGAGTACCAGCATGCCGACTACGCGGAATCCGGCGCGCCGGTGGCGAACGTCGCGGCAGCCGCGGCGGCCACGGCGACGGCCGACATGGTCGGCAGCGCGATGACGCACAGCGGCCCCGGCGGCGAAATGCCGAAGGTCGGCCGCAACGACCCGTGCCCGTGCGGCAGCGGCAAGAAGTACAAGCAATGTCACGGGAAGCTGTCATGATCGACGGCGGCGCGCGTCACGCGTGCCGCTTCGTTCGCAGCTTCGAGTCAGTGGTGTGAGTTGCGGCGGCCCGCGCATGCGGCCGCCGGTTCGTCCAATCGATGCCGGCGCATGCCGGCATTTTCCATCCGGCAGGTGTGCCCCATGGCTGTCAATTTTCCGTCGATCGATCCCGCCCAACTGCATTCCGTCGCCGGCGTCACGCTCGGCTGGGCGGAAGCGAACATCCGCAAGCCGAATCGCAAGGACGTGCTGGTCATCTCCGTCGACGAAGGGGCGACGGTCGCGGGCGTGTTCACCGAAAATCGTTTCTGTGCGGCGCCGGTCACCGTCTGTCGCGAGCACCTGGCAAAGGTGCGTGCGGGCGGTGCGGGTATCCGTGCGCTCGTCGTGAACACGGGAAATGCGAACGCGGGCACCGGCGAGCCGGGCCTCGTGAACACACGCGAAACCTGCACGGAACTCGCGCGCCTCGCGGGCATCGAGCCGGCGCAGGTGCTGCCGTTCTCGACCGGCGTGATCCTCGAGCCGCTGCCGATCGACCGCCTGAAGGCCGGGCTGCCGGCCGCGCTCGCGAACCGCAAGGCCGCGAACTGGTTCGACGCCGCGCAGGCAATCATGACGACCGACACGCTGCCGAAGGCCGCGTCGCGCCAGGTCGCGATCGACGGCCACACGGTCACGCTGACGGGCATCAGCAAGGGCGCGGGCATGATCAAGCCGAACATGGCGACGATGCTCGGCTTCCTCGCGTTCGACGCGAACGTCGCGCAGCCGGTGCTCGACACGCTCGTGAAGGAAGTCGCCGATCGCTCGTTCAACTGCATCACGATCGACGGCGACACGTCGACGAACGACTCGTTCATCCTGATCGCGTCGGGCAAGAGCACGCTGCCGGCGATCACGTCGACCGATTCGCCGGCCTATGCGGCGCTGCGCGATGCGGTGACGGAAGTCGCGCAGGTGCTGTCGCAACTGATCGTGCGCGATGGCGAAGGCGCGACGAAATTCATGACGGTGCAGGTCGAAGGCGGCAAGAGCGTCGCCGAATGCCGCCAGATCGCGTACGCGATCGGCCATTCGCCGCTCGTGAAGACGGCCTTCTACGCATCCGACCCCAACCTCGGCCGGATTCTCGCGGCAATCGGCTATGCGGGCGTTGCGGATCTCGACGTCGGCAGGATCGACCTCTATCTCGACGACGTGCTCGTCGCGAAGGCCGGCGGCCGCAACCCGGCCTACCAGGAAGAGGACGGCCAGCGCGTGATGAAGCAGAGCGAAATCACGATCCGCGTGCTGCTCGGCCGCGGCGACGCGCAGGCTACCGTCTGGACGTGCGACCTGTCGCACGATTATGTGAGCATCAACGCGGATTACCGCTCCTGATCGGGAGCGCTCGAACGACATGGACAAGCTCGAACAGTTTCTGGCGCGCGCGGAAGGGTTGCTCGGCCGTCTCGAGGCGATGCTGCCGCCCGCACCGGCGGCCGTCGACTGGAGCGCCGCCCACGCGTTCCGCTGGCGCAAGCGCCAGGGGCGCGGCTACCTGCAGCCGGTGCCGGCCGCATCGTCGATCACGCTCGGCGACCTGCACAACATCGATCGCCAGAAGGGCCTGATCGAACAGAACACGCGGCAGTTCGTGCAGCGCAAGCCGGCCAACAACGTGCTGCTGACCGGCGCGCGGGGCACCGGCAAGTCGTCGCTGATCAAGGCGTGCCTGAACGCGTATGCGAACGACGGGCTGCGCCTGATCGAAGTCGACAAGGATGACCTGCACGATCTCGGCGACATCGTCGACCTGATCGCGCAGCGTCCGGAGCGCTTCATCGTGTTTTGCGACGACCTGTCGTTCGAGGAAGGCGAATCGGGCTACAAGGCGCTGAAGGTCGCGCTCGACGGCTCGATCGCCGCGCAGTCGGACAACGTGCTGATCTACGCGACGTCGAATCGCCGCCATCTGCTGCCCGAGTACATGAGCGACAACGAGTCGTACAAGCATCTCCCGGACGGCGAGATTCACCCCGGCGAAGTCGTCGAGGAGAAGATCTCGCTGTCGGAGCGCTTCGGCCTGTGGGTCAGCTTCTATCCGTTCAAGCAGGACGACTACCTCGACATCGTCGCGCACTGGCTGCGTCACTTCGGCTGCCCGGATGCGGAGATCGAGACCGCGCGCGGCGACGCGCTCGTGTGGGCGCTCGAGCGCGGTTCACGGTCGGGCCGCGTCGCGTGGCAGTTCGCGCGTGACTGGTCGGGCCGCAAGGAGCAGGCATGAGCGCGAATCTCGCACAAGGCGCCGTGCGCGCGCCGGATGGCCGCAAGGTGACGGAAGTCGCGGTCGGCGTGATGGTGCAGCCGGATGGCCCGGCCGGCCGCTGCCGTTATCTGCTCGCGCAACGCCTGCAGGGCAAGCCGTATGAAGGTTACTGGGAGTTTCCGGGCGGCAAGCTGGAGGCCGGCGAAAGCGTCGAGGACGCGCTTGCGCGCGAGCTGCACGAGGAACTCGGCATCGAAGTCACGGCCAGCCATCGCTGGCACACGCTCGAGCACGATTATCCGCACGCGTACGTGCGGCTCTATTTCTGCAAGGTGACGGGCTGGACGGGCGAGCCGCACAGCAAGGAAGGGCAGGCGTTCGTGTGGCAGCAACTGCCGGTCGACGTCGCGCCGCTGCTGCCGGCGGCGCTGCCGGTGCTCGAACTGCTCGAGAAGGAAGCCGCGTCGAGCTGACGCCATGACGGCCTGCCGGAAAGGCGGGCCATATCGCCGGCGGGCGGTGCCGCGCGCGGCTCAGCTGTCGCGACGGTCGTCCGTGCCGTCTTCCTCCGACGAGGGGCCCTCGTCGGAGGCACCACCGATGCGGTACTTTTCCGCGGCCCATGCGCCGAGATCGAGCTGCTTGCAGCGGGCCGAACAGAACGGGCGGAACTGATTTTCAGGCGTCCAGCGCACTTCGGCGCCGCACGACGGGCATTTCACGGTAGTCATACGAAAGCGGTCCGGCACACGGCCGTTACAGATTGCACAGTGTCAGATGAAACGGCACGTCGATGTCCACCGCGCGCGGCCGTACATCGCCGTCCTGCATGGTGAACCGTACCCACAGCATGTATTTGTTGGCGCTCGCTTCGGGGATGACGCGCAGCTCCGGCGGCACTCGCACCTGCATCAGCTGGTAGGTGCGGCCGGACAGCATCTGCTGGTAGCTGCCCTGCATCGCCATGACCTTCGACGCCTGACCCGATTCGCGCGCGAGCCGCAGCACGATCGCCGCGGCGTCGCGCAGCGGCAGCATCGGCATGATCCACTTCGCGATGTCCTGGCGCCGCTGCTCGGCGGGCCATTGCTGCCACGCGTAGTACGACGGCAGGTCGAACTTGCACGTGCCGCCGGGAATCACCGCGCGGCTGCGGATGCTGGCGAGCCACTCGTTGTCGACGAGGTGCTGCCCGGTCTTGCCCTGCATCTGCGCGAGATTCGCGAGCGTCTGCTCGATTTCACCCAGCACGGCTTCGAGCGCATTCTGTTCGATGCCCGGATTGCCGCGAAAGGGGGCGAGCGTCTGGCGCTGACGTTCGAGCTCCTTCATCAGATCCGATTTCAGGTCCGCGCGGCCCGTTACCTCGGCGATTTCGAACAGCGTCGTCAGCGCGACGTGGTGTTCACGCGGGTCCTCCTGAGCCAAAAAGAACGCGAAGCGCTCGAAGAGATCTTCAAGGCGCAACAGCGTGCGAATTCGCTCGTTGAACGGATACTCGTAAAGAATCAAGCGCGCTCGCCTCGTGGGTAGGGATTGAAACAATGCAGGACATTCTAATGCCCACGCTCTACCCTAGCAACGCGCCAATTTCGTACACCATCACGATCGCGCAAGATGCTCAGTGCGCGGTGCCCGCGAACCCGAGATAGCGTTGGTGCAGTGCATCGACCTGCGCGGCGAGTGCATCGGGCGTCGTCGCGTCGTTGACGATCACGTCGTCGGCCGCCGCGAGACGGGCTTCGCGGGTCGCCTGTCTCGCGATGATCGCTTCGACCTGCTCGCGCGTGAAGCCGTTGCGCCGCATCACGCGCGCGATTTGCGTTTCGACCGGACAGTCGACGACGAGCACGCGATCGCTGCGCGCCTTCCAGTTGCCTGACTCGACGAGCAGCGGCACGACGAACATCACGTACGGGCCCCGCGCTTCGCGCGCTTCGCGCGCTTCGCGATCGGTCTCCGCGCGGATCAGCGGGTGCGTGATGGCTTCGAGCCGCCGGCGCGCGTCGTCGTCGCTGAAGATCAGTGTGCGCATCTTCGCGCGATCGAGCGAGCCGTCGGCGGCAACGAAGCCGCGGCCGAACGCCTGTTCGACCGCCGGCATCGCGAGGCCGCCCGGCGCGGTGATGCGGTGGGCAATCAGATCGGTATCGACCAGCGATGCGCCTCGGGCGGCGAACAGGTCGGCGATGGTCGTCTTGCCGCTGCCGATGCCGCCCGTGAGTCCTACTGCGAACATGTCAGCCTCCGAGCGCCGAATAGAACGGGGTGCCGAAAAACAGCGTCGCGACGCCGCCGGCCGCGAGGAACGGGCCGAACGGAATCGGCTCCTCGAAGCGCATGCGGCCGCGCCAGGTCGCGACGAGCCCGACGATCGCGCCCGTCACTGCGGCGAACAGCACGACCTGCGGCAGTGCGGCCCAGCCCATCCATGCGCCGAGCGCGGCGAGCAGCTTCAGGTCGCCGAAGCCGATGCCCTCGATGCCGCGCAACCATTTGAACAGCCAGTAGATCGACCACAGGAACAGGTAGCCGGCCATGGCCCCGATCACGGCCGAGCGCAGCGACGTGAACGTGCCGCCGAGGTTCAGCACGAGCCCGGCCCAGAGGAGCGGCAGCGTCATCGAGTCGGGCAGGTAGCCGGTCCGGATATCGATCGCGCTCATCGCGAGCAGCGCGGCGCACAGCGCGAAGGCGGCGAGCGCGGCGACGGTCGGGCCGAACGCCGCGAGCGAGCCGGCGGCGAGCAGCGCGCACGCGAGCTCGACGAGCGGATAGCGGATGCCGATCGCGTGGCCGCAGCGCCGGCAGCGTCCGCGCAGCATCAGGTAGCTGACGAGCGGGATGTTTTCCCAGGCGTGCAGCACGTGGCCGCAATGCGGGCATGCGCTGCGCGGGCGCCACAGATCGTAGCGCGGCGGATAGCCGTCGTCCGGGGCGGCGCCCGAGTTGCCCGTCGCTTCGGCGATTTCGGCCTGCCATGCGCGCTGCATCATCACGGGCAGCCGGTGCACGACCACGTTCAGGAAGCTGCCGATGCAAAGACCGATGACGACCGCGAACGCATACTGCACCGCGGGCGGCAGCATCGCCAGCGCGAGCAGCGTGCTCGCGGGCGAATCGGGAACGGCATACAGGGGCGCTGGCGTCATGAGGCTCAAGGTTCGGACTAAAAGGCGACAGAATCGGTTGCGATGCTACACCACGTTGCCGAGCTGAAGGATGGGCAGGTACATCGCGATCACGAGGCCGCCGACGAGTGCGCCCAGTACGATCACGATCAGCGGTTCGCCGAGCGCCGCGAGCGTGTCGAGACGCGCGTCGAGCTGGCGTTCGCACAGCGCGGCGATGTCGGCGAGCATCGTGTCGAGCGCACCGGTCTCCTCGGCGACGGCGATCGGCTGCACGACGTCGTCCGGAAAGCAGCCGGCCGACTGCATCGCGTCGGCGAGACGCGCGCCGCGCAGCACGCGTGCCGCGATGTGCGCGGTGGCGTGCTCGAACACCGGATGGCCGGCCGTGCGCTCGAGCGTGGCGAAGGCATCGGCGAGCGGCACTCCGGCGCCGAGCAGTGTCGCAAGCGAGCGGCACCAGCGTGCGGCCGCGAACCGCCCGAGCGCGCTGCCCGCGAGCGGGGCGTGCAGCAGGCGCCGCGCGACCGCGTGGCGCAGCGGTGCCGACCGCCGAAGCGCGTGATGTGCGGCAAGCCCCGCTGCCGCTGATCCGGCAACGAGCATACCGCCCCACGCGGACAGCGCGGAGGATAGCGCGAGCAGGGCACGGGTCGGCGTCGGCAGCGCGGCGCCGAAACCGTCGAAGATCTGCCGGAACGTCGGCACGACCCACACCATCAGCGCGGCCGAGATCGCGAGCGCGAACAGGATGACGGCCACCGGATAGGCGAGCGCGGCGCGCAGCTTGCGCCACTGCGCGTCGGCGCGTTCGCGGTGGTCCGCGATCCGCGTCAGCACGATGCCGAGCGAGCCGGACGCTTCGCCAACCTCGATCAGCTGGCGATACAGTGTGCCGAACTGCGATGGATAGCGTGCGAGCGCGTCGGCGAAGCGCCGGCCGCCGACGATCTCGCGGGCGAGACCCGCGGCGATGCGAGGGAGGCCGTCACGCGTACGTGTATGCGCGAGCATCTCGAGCGACGGCGCGAGCGGCAGCCCGGCCTGCAGCAGGCTCGCGAGCTGTCGCGTGAAGCGTGTGACGTCCCGTGCGCCGGCCGTTGGCGGCCGGGCCGGCCCGCGGACGTCGAGCGACAGCACTGCGATGCCGTCGCGCGCAAGCGCGGCGCGCGCAGCCGCGGCATCGAAGGCGATGACGATCCCACGGCGCGGCGTGCCATCGCGACGGCGGCCGCGCCACGCGAAGCGGGTTTCGCGTGGCGGCATGCGCATGCTCATGCCGCAGGTGTCGCGGCGACGGCTTCCGCGATGCTCGTCGTGCCGTCCCGGACGCGCGCGAATGCCGCGTCGCGCAGATTGCGCACGCCCTCGGCCGCCGCACATTGCGCGAGTTCGCCGACGCTCGCCCGCGCGACGATGCGCTCCGCCAGCTCGGGCGATACCGGCATCGTCTGATGCAGGCCGACGCGGCCCCGATAGCCGATACCGTGACAGGCGGCACAGCCCCGCGCGACGAACGGCCTCCATCCGGCTGCCAGGGCCGCCGGATCGCAGCCGGCTTCCCGCAGCGCGCACGCCGGTGCGTCCGAGTGCGCGCGGCAGGCGGTGCACAGCCGCCGGACGAGACGCTGTGCGGTGACGAGGTGCAGTGCGGCCGCGAGGTTGTACGGTGCGACGCCGATGTCGAGCAGCCGCGCGACGGCGGCCGGCGCGTCGTTCGTGTGCAGCGTCGACAGCACGAGATGGCCGGTCTGCGCGGCCTTGATTGCGACGTCGGCTGTCTCCGCATCGCGAATCTCGCCGACCATGATGATGTCCGGATCCTGCCGCAACAGCGCGCGCAGCGCCGTCGCGAACGTGAGCCCCGTCTTTTCGGCGACACCGACCTGGTTGATGCCGTCGAGCTGGATCTCGGCGGGATCCTCGACCGTGCAGACGTTGTGCGCGTCGCGATCGAGCATCTGCAGCGCGCAGTAGAGCGACAGCGTTTTGCCGCTGCCGGTCGGGCCCGTTACGAGCACGAGGCCATGCGGGGCGCGTATCGCGGCCTCCATCGCGGCCGCCTGCTGCGTGTCGAAGCCGAGGCCGGCGAGCGTGAGGTCCGGCGGCAGCGTTTCGAGGCGCCGCAGCACGAGCTTTTCGCCGAACAGCGTGGGCAGCGAACTGACCCGGTAGTCGCCGCGCGTGCCGCCGTCGATCGCGATGCGCAGCCTGCCGTCCTGCGGCAGCCGCCGCTCGGCGATGTCCATGCGCGCGAGCACCTTGATCCGTGTGACGAGCGCGTCGCGCAGATGAAAGGGCGGCCGCGCATGTTCATGCAGCACGCCGTCGATGCGCAGGCGGATGCGCCAGCCGGCCTCGAACGGTTCGACGTGGATGTCGGACGCGTCGCGCACGCGTGCCGCGTGAAGCGTGTCCGTCAGCAACCGCACGGCCGGTGCATCGTCGAGCTGGGCCGCATCGAGCGCTTGTGGTGCGGCGGCGGGCGATGCATCGGCGTGGGCGGGCGGCGGCTGCGTGCGCAGAGGCGCCCCGGAAGGAGGGAAATACATGTGAGCCGGCACGTTGGCCGCCTGTTGACCGTGACCTGCAGATGGTCGCGCGTCGCGGGCGGCGCCGGCAGTCGGCCGTTCGGCTAGCGCGTGGCGGTGCGTGCGGTGCGCGAGCCGCGCGGCTTGAAGAGCTTGACGGTGCGCACGGCCTGATCGTCGCTGCGCATCACCTCGAGCATCACGTCGCCGATTTTCAGGCACACGTCGTCTTCCGGAATTTCCTCGAGGATTTCGAGAATCAGCCCGTTCAGCGTCTTCGGCCCGTCGGTCGGCAGCTTCAGTAGGAGCCAGCGGTTTAGTTCGCGCAGCGGCATGCCGGCCGAGACGATGCATTCGCCGTTCTCGTCCCAGCCGCCCGCGCGTTCGCTGCGCGGCATCGACGTCGTGAATTCACCGATCAGTTCCTCGATGATGTCTTCGGGCGTGACGAGCCCCTCGAGCTCGCCGTACTCGTTGACGACGAGCGCCGTACGCTGCCGCGTTTCCTGGAAATACTGGAGTTGCTGGACCACCGGCGTGCCCGACGGCACGTAGTACGGCTCGGCGAGCAGCGAGCGCAGCGTCGCGCGGTCGAAATCCTGGTTGTGCAGTGCAGTGATCGTCTTGCGTACGTGCAGCACGCCGAGCACCTTGTCGATGTCGCCTTCGTAGACGATCAGGCGGTTGTGATAGCAGGTTTCGAGCTGATGCAGGACGTCGTCGAGCGGCGCGTAGAAGTTGAGCGATTCGATCTGGCGGCGCGGCACCATCACGTCGTCGACCGTGATGTTCTCGAGGTCGAACAGGTTGAGCAGGATGCTGCGGTGCTTGGTCGGCATGAAACTGCTCGACTCGAGCACGATGGCACGTAGCTCGTCGGCCGACATCCGCTGGTCGCGACCCTTCTTCGTGTTGATGCGCAGCACCCACAGCACGCCGTTCGCGAGTGCGTTGACGAACCAGACAATCGGCTTGAACACGCGCATCAGCGGCGCAATCACGAGGCTCGCGGGCAGTGCGATGCGTTCGGGGAAGGTCGCGCCGACGATCTTCGGCGCGATTTCCGCGAACACGATGATCAGGAACGCGACGATGCCGGTCGCGATCGACAGCGCGAGATTGTTGCGGCCGAACGTATGGAGCGCGAGCGAGGTCGTCAGGACCGGGATGATCGTGTTGAACAGGTTGTTGCCGATCAGGATCACGCTGAGCAGCAAGTCAGTCCGCGTGAGAAGCCCCTGCGTGGTTTTCGCGCCGAGCACGCCCTGGCCGGCAAGATGCTTCAGCCGATGGCGGTTGAGCGCCATCATCGCGGTCTCGGAAATGGAAAAGAAGCTGGAACAGAGGAGAAGCAGGAAGACGGCGCCGATTTGCGCCCATAAGGGAATTTGGTCCACGCGTCGGAAAGGGCAGTGAAGGACAGGGATGGAGGGAATATAGCAGAGGCCGGCGACCGCGATGTGTCGTGCGCGACACGATGGGCCCGCAACGGCCGGACGAAAAAAAACCGTGCACATAGGCACGGTTTTTTTTACAAATCTGGTCGGGGTGAGAGGATTCGAACCTCCGGCCTCTACGTCCCGAACGTAGCGCTCTACCAGGCTAAGCTACACCCCGATTTTTACTCTTCCGATTTCGCAGTCTTCTTCAAGACCGCTGCGTCGTCGAGCAAGAACGTAACTATAACGACGTTTCTTCGAAAATGGAATACCTTGGCGAAGAAAATTTTCGAGACAGATGATCGCCCCGTGTCGAACGTGCGTCGTCGCCGCGAGGGCGACGCACGTTACGTGCTTACGACTGCCGCGATGTCGAGTACGAGCACAGCGCGAGCAGGCTCTCCTTGTAGACCGAATCGGGGAACGCGGCGATCGCTGCCGCTGCCGCCTGCGCTTCCTGGCGCGCGCATTCGAGCGTGTGATCCAGTGCGCCCGAGCGCGTGATCGCATCGAAAATCGTGTCGAAGCGATCGGTGCCGCCCTGTTCGATCGCCTCGCGTGCAAGCGCCGACTGTTCGGGCGTGCCGCGTTCGATCAGATAGATGAGCGGCAGCGTCGGCTTGCCTTCGCGCAGGTCGTCGCCGGCATTCTTGCCCATTGCCTCGACGGTGCCCGCGTAGTCGAGCCAGTCGTCCATGATCTGGAACGCGGTGCCGATCCGGCGGCCGTATTCGGCTGCGGCGGCCTCGGTCGGCGCATCGGCGCCCGCGAGCACCGCGCCCAGGCGCGCCGACGCCTCGAACAGCTTGGCCGTCTTGTAGCGGATCACCTGCATGTAGCGCGTTTCGTCGACGTCCGCGTCGTGCATGTTGAGGAGCTGCAGCACTTCGCCTTCGGAAATGATCGTCGTCGCTTCGGACAGGATCTCCATCACACGCATCTTGCCGACGCCGACCATCATCTCGAACGAGCGCGAATAGAGGTAATCGCCTACCAGCACGCTCGCCGCGTTGCCGAACAGCGCGTTGGCCGTCTGGCGGCCGCGGCGCAGCTCGGATTCGTCGACGACGTCGTCATGCAGCAGCGTGGCCGTGTGGATGAACTCGACGACGGCGGCCAGCACGTGCCGCTGGTGCGACGTCTCGCCGAGCGAGCCGGCGACGAGCAGCAGCAGTGCCGGACGCAGCCGCTTGCCGCCCGCGCCGATGATGTACTCGGCGATCTGGTTGATCAGCAGCACGTCGGACGCGAGGCTTTGCCGGATAACGCGATTCACCTGCTCCATGTCGCTGGTGATCGGGGCGAGCAGGTGGGCGGCGCTGAGGGTGGGGGAGGCGGTGGACGACGACATGATGATGGAATTGGGTGATGCGGCGGATTATAAGTCGAATCCGGCATATCCCGGTCTGTCGGACGCGCCGCAGCCGCGATTTTGGCCGTCCGGCCGAGGCCGGCGCACGGCAATCGTCGATCGGTTTTGACTTTGGCGCTAACTCCATGTATAGTCACGTGTTTTCCGCGCGTGGTGTGCGGAAAAATTGGATCCAGAGTGAGGTTCTCAATGTACGCGGTCATAAAAACCGGCGGCAAGCAGTACAAGGTTGCCGTTGGCGAAAAACTCAAAGTAGAACAGATACCGGCTGACATTGACGCTGAAATCACGCTCGACCAGGTTCTCGCAGTGGGCGAAGGCGAATCGATTAAGTTCGGTACGCCGCTGGTCAGTGGGGCTTCCGTCAAGGCCACCGTTGTGTCGCACGGTCGTCATGCCAAGGTCACCATCTTCAAGATGCGTCGCCGGAAGCACTACCAAAAGCACGGCGGCCACCGCCAGAACTACACTGAGCTGCGCATCGACGCGATCAACGCGTAAGCGCCTCGGTAAAGGAGCAATCAGATGGCACACAAAAAGGCAGGCGGCTCTTCCCGGAACGGCCGCGACTCCGAGTCGAAACGTCTCGGCGTGAAAGTGTACGGCGGCCAGGCAATCAATGCCGGCGGCATCATCGTGCGTCAGCGCGGTACGCGCATGCACGCTGGCGAGAACGTCGGCATGGGCAAGGATCACACCCTGTTCGCGCTGGTCGACGGTCACGTCAAGTTCGCGACGAAGGGCGCGGACAAGAAGCATCTGGTCATCGTTGTCCCGGCGGCTGCCTAAATTCAGGCACCCACGGGCTTCGTAGCCGAAAGGCCCCGCAGTCTTCGCGGGGCCTTTTTTTATTTGGCCGCCGGGCGCCTGTGCGTTCGGGCGGCCGTCGTGCAACCGGCGTACGATCGGCCGAATGGCAGATTGTTCAAGCGCGCCGGCGCGCGGCACAATAGCGGAAATACTGGGCGGAGTGACGAATGAAGTTCATTGACGAAGCACGAATCGAAGTCATCGCCGGCGACGGAGGCGATGGCAGTGCGTCGATGCGACGCGAGAAATTCGTCCCGTTCGGCGGGCCGGACGGCGGCGATGGCGGCCGGGGCGGTAGCGTCTACGCGATCGCCGATCGCAACATCAACACGCTGATCGACTACCGTTACGCGAAGAAGCACCTCGCGCGCAACGGCGAAAACGGTCGCGGCTCGGATTGCTACGGCAAGGGTGGCGACGACGTCACGCTGCGCATGCCGGTCGGCACGATCATCAGCGACATGGATACCGGCGAGCTGATCGCCGACCTGACCGAGCACGACCAGCAGGTGATGCTCGCAGAGGGCGGCACCGGCGGGCTCGGCAACCTGCATTTCAAGTCGAGCACGAACCGTGCGCCGCGGCAGAAGACGGACGGCAAGCCCGGCGAGCGGCGCATGCTGCGGCTCGAGCTGAAGGTGCTCGCCGATGTCGGCCTGCTCGGCATGCCGAACGCGGGCAAGTCGACGTTCATCTCGTCGGTGTCGAACGCGAAGCCGAAAATCGCCGACTACCCGTTCACGACGCTCGCGCCGAATCTCGGCGTGGTGCGCGTCGGCCCGAGCAAGAGCTTCGTGATCGCCGACATCCCGGGGCTGATCGAGGGCGCCGCCGAAGGTGCAGGCCTCGGGCATCAGTTCCTGCGCCACCTGCAGCGTACCGGCGTGCTGCTCCATCTCGTCGATCTCGCCCCGTTCGACGAAAGCGTCGATCCGGTCGCGGAAGCGACCGCGATCGTCGGCGAGCTGCGCAAGTACGACGAGGCGCTGTTCGAGAAGCCGCGCTGGCTCGTACTCAACAAACTCGACATGGTGCCGGAAGACGAGCGCAAGGCGCGCGTCGCGGATTTCGTCGACCGCTTCGGCTGGGACGGCCCGGTGTTCGAGATCTCGGCGCTGACGGGCCAAGGCTGCGAAGCGCTGTGCTACGCGATCTACGACTACCTCACCGAACATTCGGACGCGCATCGCGCGTCGGAGGCGGAAGATCTCGCGGCGGACGTGCGTTTCCGTGATGCGCCGCCGGTGGGCGGCGCAGTGCCGGGCGACGACGCCTGAGCGGTTCCGGAACGCGCCGGGCGTGCCGCCCGGCGTCGGCTTCAATCGCGCCCGGCCGGGCAGGCTCAGATACAGGAGACAGTGCAGGATGCGTTCGATCATCGCGGATTCGAAGCGATTGGTGGTGAAGGTGGGCTCCAGCCTCGTGACCAACGACGGCAAGGGGCTCGATCATGCCGCAATCGGCCGCTGGGCGGCCCAGATCGCCGCACTGCGCGCTCAGGGCAAGGAAGTCGTGCTCGTCAGTTCGGGGGCGATTGCCGAAGGGATGCAGCGGCTCGGCTGGAGCAAGCGTCCGCGGGAAATCGACGAATTGCAGGCCGCCGCCGCAGTCGGCCAGATGGGGCTCGCGCAGGTCTATGAGAGCCGCTTCACCGAGCACGATATCCGTACCGCGCAGATCCTGCTCACGCATGCCGACCTGGCGGACCGCGAGCGTTACCTGAATGCGCGTTCGACGCTGCTGACGCTGCTGCGGCTTGGCGTCGTGCCGATCATCAACGAGAACGACACGGTCGTCACCGACGAAATCAAGTTCGGCGACAACGACACGCTCGGCGCGCTCGTTGCGAACCTGATCGAAGGCGACGCGCTGATCATCCTGACCGACCAGTCGGGGCTGTTCACGGCCGATCCGCGCAAGGACCCGAATGCGACGCTCGTCGCCGAGGCCAACGCGGGCGCGCCGGAGCTCGAGGCGATGGCGGGTGGTGCGGGTTCGAGCCTCGGACGCGGCGGGATGCTGACGAAGATCCTCGCGGCGAAGCGTGCGGCGCACAGCGGCGCGAATACGGTGATCGCGAGCGGCCGGGAGTCCGACGTGCTCGTGCGTCTGGCGGCCGGCGAGGCGATCGGCACGCAACTGATCGCACGTACCGCGCGGATGGCGGCGCGCAAGCAATGGATGGCCGACCATCTGCAGGTGCGCGGCCATGTCGTGATCGACGCGGGCGCGGTCGAGAAGCTGACGGCCGGCGGCAAGAGCCTGCTGCCGATCGGCGTGATCGGCGTACAGGGCGCGTTCGCACGCGGCGAGGTGATCGCGTGTGTCGGCCCCGACGGGCGAGAAGTGGCGCGCGGGCTCACGAACTACAGCAGCGCGGAGACGAAACTGATTCACCGCAGGCCGAGCGGCGAGATCGAGTCCGTGCTCGGCTACATGCTGGAGCCCGAACTGATCCATCGCGACAACCTCGTGCTGGTGTGACCAACCGTCCTGGTTCGGGTGGTCAAATAAAAAAGCCCGCGTGAAGCGGGCTTTTCTCATTCGGCGGAACGGCTGGATGGCCCGCACCGCGCGCCGTCAGCGCAACTGCGTCATCGCGGTGCGGTGAAACCGGATGTTCTCCAGGATCTGCTGGGTCGTGCCCTGCGGCATCTTGTTCGAACAGAAGTAGTCCTGGTAGAGCGCGGAGTGGTAGGCGTTCAGCTCGCCATTCTCGATGCGCCGCCAGTCGTTCTCGACCGTGCGATCCCAGCCGTCGTGGTCCGAATTCAGGCCGGCGTACTGGCGCCATTCGTAGGTATCGCAGCGGATGCCTTCGTAGTTCACATTGCGCGCGCCGGCCGGGCTCGTGATGACGACCGCGTAGCGCACGACACCATCGGTGCCGACCGCGAGCGACTTCGCATCGACGAAGAACTTGAGCGGCGTGTTCTGCGACACGTTGAACGGCAGCAGGTCGCCTGTCTGCGGTAGCGGCGGCAGCGAGTCGACCGTGTTTTCCTTCCAGGTGCCCTGGCGGTCCAGCAGATACACGAACTCGCTGTCATCCTTATTGGTCGGCGTCTTCGAATTCGCGCAACCAGCCAGCGTGGCCGCCGCGACAATCGATGCGAGCGCGAGAGCAATCGCTTTCAATATGCATTCCTCGTAAAAAAAGGGCGCGACACCAAGGTCGCGCCCGGTCATGCAGTCCGACTCGTCATTTGCCGACGATCACGTGGGGCGGCATCTCGTCGAGCGTGCTCGCTTCCACTTCAATCTCCGAACAGACTACCGATGTGTCGACAATCGTCAGCGTCTGCTGGGCCTGTACGCCAATGACGCGCGGATAGCGCGACAGACGCGGCCCGCGCGGCTTTTCGGCTCGCTGCGCCGGGCGGCGCAGGAAGCGCGACAGTTCCGTCAGCGCCAACTGATAGACATCCCGCTTGAACTCGATCACCGCATCGAGCGGCACCCAGTACTCGTTCCAGCGCCACGCATCGAACTCCGGGTGATCGGTCGCGCGCAAGCAAATGTCGCAATCGCGTCCAACCATCCGCAGCAGGAACCAGATCTGCTTCTGGCCGCGGTAATGACCGCGTACTTCGCGTTTGATGAACTTGTCAGGCACCTCGTAACGCAACCAGTCGCGAGTGCGGCCGATGATCTTGACGTGTTCCGGATGCAGGCCCGTTTCCTCGTGCAGTTCCCGGTACATCGCCTGCATGGGGGTCTCGCCGTACTTGATCCCACCTTGAGGAAACTGCCAGGAATGCTCGCGGAGCCGCTTGCCCCAAAACACCTCGTTGTGCGCGTTCAAGAGGATGATGCCGACGTTCGGGCGAAAGCCTTCACGATCCAGCATACAACCACCTTCGAATCCTTTAAAATTGCTTTGATTATAAACAGATAACGGGCGCTGCGCACCGTGACGGAGCGAATCCGCACGGGCGTGCCGGTTGAATTGTCCCTGATTAGTCTGCTATGTCATCTGCGCCATCGTCGTTCGTCGCGCGCAGCTTTTTCACCTTGAAACTTTTTCGGGCGCCCCCGCCTGGGGGCGCCGTTTTTGGAACCGTCCGCATGAAAGCTTCCCGTTTCTTTATCGGCACCCTGAAAGAAGCACCCGCCGACGCAGAGATCGTCAGCCACAAGCTGATGGTACGCGCCGGCATGATCCGTCGCGTCGCCGGCGGCATCTATAACTACCTGCCGGTCGGCCTGCGTTCGATTCGCAAGGTCGAGGCGATCGTGCGCGAGGAAATGAACCGGGCGGGCGCCATCGAGCTGCTGATGCCGGCCGTACAGCCGGCCGAGCTGTGGCAGGAGTCGGGCCGCTGGGAGCAGTACGGTCCCGAGCTGCTGCGCTTCAAGGACCGCAAGGACAACGATTTCGTGATCGGGCCGACGCACGAGGAAGTCGTCACCGACATCGCGCGCAACCAGATCAAGAGCTACCGGCAGATGCCGGTAAACTTCTACCAGATCCAGACGAAGTTCCGCGACGAGATCCGCCCGCGCTTCGGCGTGATGCGCGGCCGCGAATTCATCATGAAGGACGCGTATTCGTTCGACAAGGACGCGGCGGGCCTGAACGAGTCGTATCGCAAGATGTACGACGCGTACGTGCGCATCTTCACGCGCCTCGGCCTCGAATTCCGTGCGGTCGCGGCCGACAGCGGCTCGATCGGCGGCAACTTCTCGCACGAGTTCCACGTGATCGCCGATACCGGCGAGGACGCGATCGCCTACTGCCCGACGTCGGAGTTCGCGGCGAACGTCGAGGCCGCCGAAGCGCTGCCGCTGACGCCCGAGCGCGCGGCGCCGGCCGAAGCGATGGAGAAGGTCGCGACGCCCGGCAAGGCGAAGTGCGAGGCCGTCGCCGAGCTGCTGGCGATCCCGCTCGAGCGCACGATCAAGTCGATCGTGCTCGCGACCGACAACGAAGGCGCCGAGCCGACCATCTGGCTCGTGATGCTGCGCGGCGATCACGACCTGAACGAGATCAAGGTGTCGAAGCTGCCGGGCCTGAATAACCATCGCTTCGCGACCGAGCAGGAAATCGTCGAGTGGTTCGGCACGCCGCCGGGCTATCTCGGCCCGGTCGGCACGAAGAAGCCGGTGAAGGTGATCGCGGACCGCACGGTCGCGAACATGAGCGATTTCGTCGTCGGCGCGAACGAGGTCGACTATCACATCGCCGGCGTGAACTGGGGCCGCGACCTGCCCGAGCCGGACGTCGCCGATGTGCGCAACGTGAAGAAGGGCGATCAGTCGCCGGACGGCAAGGGCGTGATCGACATCTGCCGCGGCATCGAGGTCGGCCACGTGTTCCAGCTCGGCACCAAGTATTCGGAAGCGATGGGCGCGACGTTCCTCGACGAATCGGGCAAGCCGCAGCCGATGCTGATGGGCTGCTACGGCGTCGGCGTCACGCGCATTCTCGGTGCGGCGATCGAACAGAACTTCGACGACAAGGGCATCATCTGGCCCGAATCGATCGCGCCGTTCGAAGTCGTGCTGTGCCCGATGGGCTATGACCGCAGCGAAATGGTGCGCGAGGCTGCCGACAAGCTGTACGCGGAACTCGCCGCGGCCGGCATCGACGTGATCCTCGACGATCGCGGCGAGCGCCCGGGCGTGATGTTCGCCGACTGGGAGTTGATCGGCGTGCCGCATCGCCTGGTAATCGGCGAGCGCGGCCTGAAGGAAGGCAAGATCGAGTACCAGGGCCGCCGCGACGCCGAAGCGACGCTGCTGCCGGCCGACGCTGCCGCGGCGACGGTCGCGGAGAAGATCCGCGCCGCGCTCGCGCACTAAGCGCGGCGACCGGGGGACACGATGGAATACACGTTCCTGTCGGCCACCGTGCTTCTCGTGCTGATCACCGATCCGCTCGGCAACATCCCGCTGTTCATTTCGGCGATGCGGGATGTGCCGCGCGAGCGGCGCGTGAAGCTGATCCTGCGCGAAGTGGGGATCGCATTCGTGATCCTGCTGTTCTTCATGGTGGTCGGCGACCGCTTCCTGCGGATGATGAGCCTCACCGACCTGTCGTTGCGGCTTGGTGGCGGGATCGTGCTGTTCCTGATCGCGCTGCGGATGATCTTTCCGCATCCGGACGGCGCGCTCGGCAGCGATCCGCGCGCGGGCGGCGAACCGTTCATCGTGCCGCTCGCGATTCCGGCACTCGCCGGGCCGTCCGCGCTCGCGACGGTCATGCTGCTGACGTCGCAGGCGCCCGGCAAGATGCTCGAGTGGATTGGCGCGCTGACGGTCACGATGATCGTCTGCGCGGTCACGCTGGTGCTGGCCGAGCGGATCCAGCAATGGATCGGCGAGCGGACCGTCGCGGCGTTCGAGCGGCTGATGGGCCTCGTGCTCGTCGCGATTTCGGTCGAAATGATGCTGGGCGGCATCCGGGCGTTCGTGCACCAGCTGTAGGGCTGGGCGGCGCGCGCCCATGAAAAAGCGGCGCTCCGGGAAACCGGAGCGCCGCTTTCTGTTTATATCGTGCGGAGCGGGGTGCTCAGACGTTCGCGGTCAGCGCGCGGATCGTCGGCAGGTTGCGCCAGTAGCCCTTCGCATCCATCCCGCAGCCGAACACGTAGCGGTCCGGCACCGGGAAGCCGCAGAAGTCCGGGTGCAGCGGTTTCGCCTTCGCGAGCGTCTTCTCGCACAGCACGGCCGACATGAAGCGCTGCGCGCCCATGTCGAGGATGCGGTCGCGGATCGCGGCCATCGTCTCGCCTTCGTCGAGGATGTCGTCGAGCACGAGCACGATCCGGTCTTTCACCGATTCGCGCGGCGCGACGCGCCAGTGCATTTCCGGGCTGCCCTGCGTCGTGTTGCGGTAGCGGGTCAGGTGGATGTAGTCGAATTCGAGCGGGAAATCGAGATGCGGCAGCAGCATCCCGGTAAACACCGCGGCGCCGCCCATCACCGAGAGAACGAGCGGGAACGCGTCGCCGATCTCGGCGCGGATCGCGTCGGCCATCCGGGAGATCGACGCGTTGACGGCGTCGGACGAGACGATCTCTTCGGAGTGGTTGAAAATATGGAGGGCTTCTTCGCGGTTCATGTGTTCTGGCGGGCAGTCGGTATACAAATAAGAATGAAGCAGAACGGACGGCGCGCGCTACAGCAAAAACCCGCGCGCCGGCCGACGGGCGGAATCAGCGCATGCCGGGCATCATGCCCTTCAGGCCGCGCATCATCTTCTGCATGTTGCCGCCCTTCAGCTTCTTCATCATCGTACGCATCTGGTCGTACTGGTTCAGCATCCGGTTGACTTCCTGCACCGGCACGCCCGCGCCGGCTGCAATGCGGCGCTTGCGCGTCGCCTTGATGATCTCGGGTTTCGCTCGCTCGGTGGGCGTCATCGAGCTGATGATGCCTTCCATCCGGCGGATCTGCTTTTCGGCTTGGCCCATGTCGGCGCCGGCCGCCGCCTGCTGGAATTGCGCGGGCAGCTTGTCCATCAGCGACGACAGGCCGCCCATGTTCTTCATCTGCGAGATCTGCGCGCGGAAATCGTTCAGGTCGAAGTCGCCGCCTTTCTTGACCTTGTCGGCGAGTTTCTGCGCGGCCTGCACGTCGACGCCGCGCTGCGCCTCCTCGACGAGCGCGAGGATGTCGCCCATGCCGAGGATCCGGTTCGCCATCCGGTCCGGGTGGAACACCTCGAGGCCGTCGAGCTTCTCGGCGACGCCGACGAACTTGATCGGCTTGCCCGTGATGTGACGTACCGACAGCGCGGCGCCGCCGCGCGAATCGCCGTCGAGCTTGGTCAGCACGACGCCGGTGAGCGGCAGCGTGTCGTTGAACGCCTTCGCGGTGTTGACCGCGTCCTGGCCGAGCATCGCGTCGACGACGAACAGCGTTTCGGCCGGCTTCAGCGTGTCGTGCAGCGCGGCGATTTCCTGCATCATCGCCTCGTCGATGCCGAGACGGCCGGCCGTATCGACGATCAGCACGTCATGGTAGTGACGCTTCGCCCAGTCGACGGCCGCGAGCGCGATGTCGACGGGCTTCTGGTCCGGCGTCGACGGGAAGAAGTCGGCGCCGACCTGTTCGCTCACCGTTTTCAGCTGCATGATCGCGGCCGGGCGATACACGTCGCACGACACGGTCAGCACTTTCTTCTTGTACTTCTCGCGCAGCAGCTTCGCGAGCTTGCCGGCGGTCGTGGTCTTGCCCGCGCCCTGCAGGCCGGCCATCAGGATCACGGCGGGCGGCGTGACCGCGAGGTTCAGCTCGGCGGCCTTGCCTTCGTAGTCGCCGCCGATCACGGCGGTCAGTTCCTTCTGGACCACGCCGACGAGCGCCTGACCCGGCGACAGGCTGCTGATCACGTCTTCGCCGAGCGCCTTTTCCTTGACCTTGGCGATGAATTCGCGGACGACCGGCAGCGAGACGTCGGCTTCCAGCAGCGCGAGACGCACCTCGCGGAGCATCTCCTGGGTGTTCGCCTCGGTGAGCCGGGCCTCGCCGCGCAGCGTCTTGACGACGCGCGCCATCCGTTGAGTGAGATTGTCGAGCATGGGGAGCGATGGACAGTGGGGCCCGAAGGCGCGGCGGAACCGAACAAAGGGAGCCGTCGCGGGAAGGGGGCCTAGTGTAAACTTCGAACATGGATATTGTACTGTATGCCCTCACCGCATTCCTGTACGGCGGCCTCGCCGTCGCAGGCTGGCGCACGCACCGTCAGGGCGCGACGCCGCTCGTCGCGAGCGTGCCGGCCGTGCCGGTTCCCGCGTCCGCCGCGTCCGGGATGAGCGGGGCCGGCCGCGCGCTGCTGTTCGCCGCGCTCGTCGCGCACGGCGTGCTGCTCCATACGACGATCTTCCCGAACGACGCGATGGTGTTCGGCTTCGCGTTCGCGCTGTCCGCGATGTTCTGGCTCGGCGCCGGCATCTACTGGATCGAGAGCTTCTTCTTCCCGCTCGACAGCCTGCGCCTGCTCGTGCTGCCGCTCGCGTGCGGCGCGTCGCTGCTGCCGCTCGTGTTCGGCGGCGTGCGAGTGCTTCCTTATGCCGCAGCGCCGCTGTTCAAGCTGCACTTCCTGATCGCGAACATCGCGTACGGCCTGTTCGCGATCGCGGCGCTGCACGCGATCCTGATGCTGATGGTCGAGCGGCGCCTGCAGTCGCTGCGCAGCGGCGGGCACGGCGGCTCGACGGGCTGGATCGCGAGCTGGCTCGAAACGCTGCCGCCGCTGCTCACGCTCGAGAAGCTGCTGTTCCGCCTGATCGGCGCAGGCTTCGTGCTGCTTACGCTGACGCTCGCGTCGGGCATCCTGTTCAGCGAGCAGGTCGACGCGCGCGCGCTGCGGCTCGACCACAAGACCGTGTTCGCGATCCTGTCGTGGCTGATGTTCGGCGGCCTGCTGGTCGCCCGCAAGACGTCGGGCTGGCGCGGGCGCGGCGCCGCGCGCTGGGTGCTCGTGTCGTTCACCGCGCTGCTGCTCGCATATGTCGGCAGCCGGTTCGTTTTCGAGGTGCTGCTGCACCGTTCCGTGGTTTGACCGCAGGTTTCCGATGCGACAGATTCTTCTCCTGATTCTTCTCTTCTTCGCTGGTTCGTGGGCTGCGCGCAAGCTGCGCCAGGCCCAGGAGCAAGCGCAGGCGCGCACCGGCCGCGGCGCCGGTCACGACGGCGCGCCCGGCCCCGGCAGCGCTGGTGCCGCGCGCCCGGACGGCGACATGCGGTCGCTGCCCGAGCCGATGGTGCGCTGTGCCGAATGCGGCGTGCATGCGCCGAAGGGCGACGCCGTCGCCGCGAACAGCGAATACTTCTGCAGCGCCGAGCACGCCCGGCGCCACGCAGCGCGCGCGAGCGGTCACGACGCACGATGAGCGACGCGCCGCCGCTGTCGGTCGACGCGAACGGCTGGGTGCGCGCAGCGCGCCATGCGCCGTCGCCGAACCTCGAGGCGCGGCCCGCGGGCGCGGTGCCGACGCTCGTGATCGTCCACAACATCAGCCTGCCGCCCGGCGAATTCGGCGGTGACGCGATCGAGGCGCTGTTCCTGAATCGTCTCGACTGCGATGCGCACCCCTATTACCAGAGCCACCTGCGCGGCGTGCGCGTGTCCGCGCACTTCCTGATCCGCCGCGGCGGCGAACTCGTGCAGTTCGTGTCGTGCGACGAGCGCGCGTGGCATGCGGGCTCGTCCGAATTCTTCGGCCGGTCGCGCTGCAACGACTTCTCGATCGGCATCGAGCTCGAAGGCGCGGACGACGTGCCGTTCGACGACGCGCAATATGCGATGCTCGCCGCACTCTCCCGCGCGCTCGCCGCGCGCTACCCGGTCGACGCATTCGCGGGGCACTCGGACGTCGCGCCGGGCCGCAAGACCGACCCGGGCCCGCACTTCGATTGGCAACGCTTCGCGAGCGATGCCGGTTTTTCCGCCGAATACTTTCCTTTCCGTCAGCACTGATCGCGGGGATTTTTGACCGGAGAAAGTTTTTTCTCCGACCAATGCCTTGTCGTGTCGGCGCGTGAGCGATGTCAAGGCCTCTATCGCAAATTATCCGTTTGGACGTCCTCCGAATGTCCACTATACTTGGTGCCAGTTGAGCAGTTCTGCACTAGATATAGTGTGTGTCGCAGGGGAAACCCGAGCGGCACCGGCCGGCGGGCAACGCCGGCGGACAGGGTTCTCAGGGCGGCGCGTCAGGCCGGGCGGTCCGGGCGTCGCGATCAGCGCAGCGAACTTCGACGGGGCAGGGTATACATGATGAAGCACACGACCGGATCGGTTGTCGCGCATCGACCGAACCGGCTTCCCCGGCGCATCGCTCGCCTCTTACCGCTCGCGCACCGCGTTGCGCAGCGTTCGTTTTAATCCGCGGTTCTCTCCGCACCATCCAACACCAGGAGCTTTGCACATGCAAACCACCGACAACGCGACGTCCCAGTACGAGAGCGCCTCGAGCCGTCCGCTCGGCGGGACCGAACAGGGCGCGCAGGCGCTCGCGCCGCAAGCCACGTTCGCCGACTACAAGGTGATCCGCCGCAACGGCAGCGTGGTGTCGTTCGAGCCTTCGAAGATCGCGATCGCGGTGACGAAGGCTTTCCTGGCCGTCAACGGCGGGCAGGGCGCGGCATCGGCGCGCGTGCGCGAGCAGGTCGAGCAACTGACGCACAACGTCGTGCGCGCGCTCGTGCGCAGCCGCCCGAACGGCGGTACGTTCCATATCGAAGACATCCAGGACCAGGTCGAACTGGCGCTGATGCGCGGCGGCGAGCACAACGTCGCGCGTGCGTACGTGCTGTATCGCGAGAAGCGTCACCTCGAGCGCCAGCATGCGGGCGAGGAAGCGACGGCGGGCGGCGAGGCGAGCACCGGCATCAACGTCGTCGACAACGGCGTCTCGCGTCCGCTCGACATGAACGCGCTGCGCGCGCTGATCGTGTCGTCGTGCGACGGCCTCGGCGCTGCGGTTAACCCTGAGCCGATCGTCGCGGAGACGGTGAAGAACCTGTACGACGGCGTGCCGATGAGCCAGGTCTACGACTCGGCGATCCTCGCTGCGCGCACGATGATCGAGAAGGATCCGGCATACAGCCAGGTCACGGCCCGCATCCTGCTGCACACGATTCGCCGCGAGATCCTCGGCGAGGAAGTGCTCCAGTCCGAGATGTCGGACCGTTACACGGAATACTTCCCGCAGTTCCTGAAGCGCGGCGTCGACGCCGGCCTGCTCGACGACAAGCTGCTGCAGTTCGACCTGAAGCGCCTCGGTGACGCGCTCGACGCGAGCCGCGACATGCAGTTCGGCTACCTCGGCCTGCAGACGCTGTACGACCGTTACTTCCTGCACGTCGAAGGCACCCGCATCGAAATGCCGCAGGCATTCTTCATGCGCGTCGCGATGGGCCTGTCGCTGAACGAGATCGACCGCGAAACGCGCGCGATCGAGTTCTACAACGTGCTGTCGAGCTTCGACTTCATGAGCTCGACGCCGACGCTGTTCAACTCGGGCACCCACCGTTCGCAGTTGTCGTCGTGCTACCTGACGACGGTCGCGGACGATCTCGACGGCATTTATGAGGCGCTGAAGGAAAACGCGCTGCTGTCGAAGTTCGCCGGCGGTCTGGGCAACGACTGGACGCGCGTGCGCGCACTCGGCTCGCATATCAAGGGCACGAACGGCAAGTCGCAAGGCGTGGTCCCGTTCCTGAAGGTCGTGAACGACACGGCCGTCGCGGTCAACCAGGGCGGCAAGCGCAAGGGCGCGGTCTGCGCGTACCTCGAGTCGTGGCACCTCGACATCGAGGAGTTCCTCGAGCTGCGCAAGAACACGGGCGACGACCGCCGCCGCACGCACGACATGAACACGGCGAACTGGATTCCCGACCTGTTCATGAAGCGCGTGATGGAAGGCACCGACTGGACGCTGTTCTCGCCGTCGACCTGCCCGGACCTGCACGACAAGTTCGGCGCGGAGTTCGAGGCAGCTTACACGGCTTACGAAGACAAGGTCGCGCGCGGCGAGATCAAGCTGTTCAAGAAGATCCCGGCGCAGCAGCTCTGGCGCAAGATGCTCGGCATGCTGTTCGAGACGGGCCACCCGTGGATCACGTTCAAGGATCCGTGCAACATCCGCTCGCCGCAGCAGCACGTCGGTGTCGTCCATTCGTCGAACCTGTGCACGGAAATCACGCTGAACACGAGCGACACCGAAATCGCGGTGTGCAACCTCGGCTCGGTGAACCTCGTCGCCCACCTGGTGAAGCAGGCCGACGGCAGCTACGCGCTCGACCACGACAAGCTGCAGCGCACGATCAGCGTCGCGATGCGCATGCTCGACAACGTGATCGACATCAACTACTACGCGGTGCCGAAGGCGCGTAACTCGAACCTGAAGCACCGCCCGGTCGGCATGGGCATCATGGGCTTCCAGGACTGCCTGCACCTGCTGCGCACGCCGTACGCGTCGGAAGCGGCGGTCGAGTTCGCCGACCGTTCGATGGAAGCGGTCTGCTACTACGCGTACTACGCGTCGACGGAGCTGGCCGAAGAGCGCGGCCGCTACTCGAGCTATCGCGGCTCGCTGTGGGATCGCGGCATCCTCCCGCAGGACACGCTGAAGCTGCTGACGGAAGCGCGCGGCGGCTACGTCGAGGTCGACACGTCCGAGTCGCTCGACTGGACGACGCTGCGTTCGCGGATCGCCGCGCACGGCATGCGCAACTCGAACTGCGTCGCGATCGCGCCGACGGCGACGATCTCGAACATCATCGGCGTGTCGGCGTGCATCGAGCCGACCTTCCAGAACCTGTACGTGAAGTCGAACCTGTCGGGCGAATTCACGGTGGTGAACGAGTACCTGGTTCGCGACCTGAAGGAACGCGGCCTGTGGGACGAAGTGATGGTCGCCGACCTGAAGTACTTCGACGGCATGCTGTCGCGCATCGACCGCATCCCGGCCGACCTGCGCGCGATCTACGCGACCGCGTTCGAGCTCGACCCGACGTGGCTGGTCGAAGCGGCATCGCGTCGCCAGAAGTGGATCGACCAGGCGCAGTCGCTGAACATCTACATGGGCGGCGCGTCGGGCAAGAAGCTCGACGAGGTCTACAAGCTCGCATGGCTGCGCGGCCTGAAGACGACCTACTACCTGCGCACGATGGCCGCGACGCACGTGGAGAAGTCGACGGTCGCACACGGCGCGCTGAACGCGGTGCCGACGGGCGGCGGTGCAGGTGGCGGTTCGAGCAGCGGCGGCGCGCAAGGCGCGGCAGGCGGTTTCGGTGCGGCGGGCGGCGCTGCGTCGTCGGGCGCGATCAATGCGGCGCCGGCACTCGCGCCGGTCGAGGCAGACGGTCCGGTGTGCACGATGCGTCCGGGCGATCCTGGCTTCGACGAGTGCGAAGCGTGCCAGTAACGCAACGCGCCTGACCTGAAGAAGGTTCGGGCGGCGCACACGACGACCGATCGAGGTTGAAGTGTGCGCCGCTCTCAACTAAAAAAATGATAAGGAATCTGTAACGCGGCACCTGCGTTGCAGGCAGTGACAAGCGATCGAAACATCCCCGACGGCGTCGCGTTTCGATCAGCGTTCGATGCGTCGAGCGCACCTCGCGATACAAGCGCGACACACGTCGCGCTCTGCATGAACGACGATGCGTTGCTCAAAGTGTTGTATCGAGGTCGCAACGCGAATCGAAAAAAGGATTTTTCGTGAGCGAACCCTTTTATCGCTCAGGAAAAGATGGTACAAACCGTTCTAAATTGATGGTGAGAATTTATGCTCAACTGGGATGAAGAGAAGACTGCCGTAACTCCCGCGAGCGGAGCGCAGCAAAACGCGATGCGCACGTCCGCCGGAACGGCTGTCGGAATGCAGGTCGCAGCACCTGCCGCCCATCAGGTCCGCGACATTTTCGAAGGCGATCTTGCGGTGCCGCCGCAAGCATCGGCTGTTCCCGCCGGCGGTTCGGAAGCGCGGGTCAATGTCGCCGACAAGCGCATCATCAACGGCCAGACTGACGTCAATCAGCTGGTGCCGTTCAAGTACAAGTGGGCGTGGGAAAAGTATCTGGCCGGTTGCGCGAACCACTGGATGCCGCAGGAAATCAACATGTCCCGCGACATCGCTCTGTGGAAGGACCCGAACGGTCTGACCGAGGACGAGCGCCGCATCGTGAAGCGCAACCTCGGCTTCTTCGTGACGGCCGATTCGCTCGCGGCGAACAACATCGTGCTCGGCACGTACCGCCACATCACGGCGCCCGAGTGCCGGCAGTTCCTGCTGCGCCAGGCGTTCGAAGAGGCGATCCACACGCACGCGTACCAATACATTGTCGAATCGCTCGGTCTCGACGAAGGCGAGATCTTCAACGCGTACCACGAGGTTACGTCGATCCGCGCGAAGGACGAATTCCTGATCCCGTTCATCCACACGCTGACGGATCCGGCTTTCAAGACCGGCACGCTCGAAGCGGATCAGAAGCTGCTGAAGTCGCTGATCGTGTTCGCCTGCATCATGGAAGGCCTGTTCTTCTATGTCGGGTTCACGCAGATCCTCGCGCTCGGCCGCCAGAACAAGATGACGGGTGCTGCAGAGCAATATCAGTACATCCTGCGCGACGAGTCGATGCACTGCAATTTCGGCATCGACCTGATCAACCAGATCAAGCTCGAGAATCCGCATCTCTGGACCGCGGAATTCCGCGCCGAGATCCGCGAGCTGTTCAAGCAGGCTGTCGAACTCGAATACCGCTACGCCGAGGACACGATGCCGCGCGGCGTGCTGGGTTTGAACGCGTCGATGTTCAAGAGCTATCTGCGCTTCATCAGCAACCGCCGTTGCCAGCAGATCGGCCTCGACCCGCTGTATCCGAACGAGGAAAACCCGTTCCCGTGGATGAGCGAGATGATCGACCTGAAGAAGGAACGCAACTTCTTCGAGACGCGTGTGATCGAGTATCAGACGGGGGGCGCGCTGTCCTGGGAATAACCCGCAGCAGCGAACCCGTTACATGATGGAGCAGCCGGCGGCCTCTCGGCCCCGGCCCAAGGTTTAGGAGCAAGAACGCCTGATGCAAAGCATGCCCGGTGCCTTAACGGCCCAACGATACGACCGGCACTTTGCGAACCCTTCAGTGGGATGGGCAAACTTCCCTCCGGAAAAAGCGGACGGCCGTGTGGCGGTCCGCTTGATCAAGCGATTAGGGGTAGCGGCGCGAGGTGCGCCGGCTACCGACTTGATTTGGCGCGCGAGGCCGGGTGGTCACGCGCGCCATACCGTATTCATTAGCGTAAGCGCGTGGTATCCGCGTACGCCGATGAATAGCCCGCTTCGAAGCGCACGTCCTGAACAGCGTCCGCGGGAAGCGGGTTTTGACGAAGGGTGTAGTTTGAACTGACTCTCATCTGAACCTGAAGGAGAACAACATGGCTACTGCCAAGAAGAAACCGGCTGCTAAGAAGGTTGCTGCCAAGAAGACCGTTGCGAAGAAGGCTGCTGCTCCGGCGAAGAAGGCCGCTGCAGTGAAGAAGGTTGCTGCGAAGAAGGTCGCGGTGAAGAAGGTTGCCGCGAAGAAGGCAGCACCGGCGAAGAAGGCCGCTGCAAAGAAGGTCGCAACGAAGAAGGTCGCAACGAAGAAGGTTGCAGCCAAGAAGGTCGCAGCGAAGAAAGTTGCGGTGAAGAAGGTTGCTGCGAAGAAGGCGGCACCGGCTAAGAAGGCCGCTGCGAAGAAGGTTGCAGCCAAGAAGGTCGCAGCGAAGAAAGTTGCGGTGAAGAAGGTTGCTGCGAAGAAGGCCGCACCGGCGAAGAAGGCTGCTGCGAAGAAGGCCGCGCCGGCGAAGAAGGCTGCTGCGAAGAAGGCCGCGCCTGCCAAGAAGGCTGCTGCGAAGAAGGCTGCGCCCGCCAAGAAGGCTGCCCCTGCGAAGAAGGCTGCTGCTCCGGCGAAGACGGCTGCTGCTCCCGCGAAGAAGGCCGCTGCACCGAAGAAGGCCGTCGTGAAGAAGGCTGCGCCGGCAACGACCGCGTCGACCGCATCGGTCGCGCCGGCATCGGGCGCGAAGACCGCGCTCAACCCGGCAGCGGCATGGCCGTTCCCGACCGGCAGCCGTCCGTAATCGCGGCTGACCAGCACCACCCGGGCACTCACGTGGTGTCCGTGGGTTGAGTAGCGCTACTCAATCAGTCCCGCCATCTGGCTCAGGTGGCGGGATTTTTTTCGTCCGTATTCGCCCATGTTCCGATCACGCCGAGCACGGACGAAAAAAAACGCATGTGCAGCTTCGCACATGCGTTCGACCGCGGCTTGCGCCGCGTGCTGAGGTACTCGTTAGTGCGTGACGCGCGTGACGCCGCCGCTCGACAGCAGTCGCACGCGCTCGCCGGCGCGGAACGCTTCGCCGCTCGCTGCCTGCGTGATCGAGCGCAGATCGCCGTTGTCGAGGCGCACGGTGATTTCGACACCGTTCGCCGTGCTGAGGTTTTCGCCGACTGCATTGCCCGCGACCGCGCCGACGAGGCCGCCGGCGATCGCCGTCAGGATCGACCCCTTGCCGCCGCCGATCGCGCTGCCTGCCACCGCGCCGAGTGCGCCGCCGCCGAGCGTGCCGATCGCGCTGCCGCCGCCGTCGGACTGGATACGCACCGCACGGACGCTTTCGACCGTGCCCATGCGGACCGTTTGCTCGCGCTGCGCCTGGCCGACGCTATAGACATCCGCCGAACCGGGTGCCGTGAAGCAGCCGGCGAGGGTCAGCGTGGCCGTCAGCATGGCCGCGAACGTGAGGGTTTTCTTCGTCAACATCTTTGCTCTCCCACAATGTTCATTTGAGACTGTAACCGAATGCAGCCTCGAAGCGCGCGTCGATTTCGGCGCGCGTCAGTGCGTAAGTCTGGGGCCCCTGGTGGGCGATCTTGAGCGAGCCCATCAGGCTCGCGAGGCGGCCCGTGGTTGCCCAGTCGAGGCCATTCTCGATGCCGTACAGCAGGCCGCCCCGGAAGGCGTCGCCGCAGCCGGTCGGATCAACGATGCGCTCGGCACCTACGACCGGAATCTGTTCTTCGCCGTTTTTGTGAAGAATGGTAGAACCGTGCTCGCCGCGCGTGATGATCAACGCCTGAACCCGGCTGGCGATTTCCTGTTCGGACCAGCCCGTCTTGTCGCTGACGAGCTTGCCTTCGTAGTCGTTGACCGCGACGAACGTCGCGAGTTCAATGATGCGGCGCAGCGTCGCACCGTCGAACAGCGGCAGGCCCTGGCCCGGATCGAAGATGAACGGGATACCGGCCTTCGCGAATTGTTCGGCGTGCTGGACCATTCCGTCGAAGCCGTCCGGCGCGACGATGCCGAGCTTCACGCCCGGCACTTCGTCTGCGCGGTTCAGGTGCGACTGCATCATCGCGCCCGGATGGAATGCGGTGATCTGGTTGTTGTCGAGATCGGTCGTGATCATTGCCTGCGCGGTGTGCGTATCGGGCACCACGCACACGCTTGCCTTCGACAGGCCGAGGCTGTCGAGGCGTTCGAGATAGCGGTCGGCGTCGTTCGCGCCGACCGTCGCCATGATGCGCGCGTCGCCGCCGAGCATGTGCAGCGCGTAGGCGATGTTCCCTGCGCAACCGCCGAATTCGCGTCGCATCGTCGGCACGAGGAAGCTCACGTTGAGAAGGTGAACCTGGTCGGGCAGGATGTGCTCGCGGAAGCGACCTTCGAAGGTCATGATGTTGTCGTAGGCGAGCGAGCCGCAAATCAGCGTAGTCAAGGCGTGCGTTCCTGTAGAGAGCAAAGGGAGCGACCGCCCGGCCGGCGCGCGGAGGGCCCGTCGTCGGGCCTCGCGCGGCAGGGCCGGGCGGCAGCGGGTTACTTCAGTGCGGCGAGCGCGGCGTCGTAGTTCGGCTCGTCCTTGATCTCGCCGACGAGTTCCGCGTGGATCACCTTGTCCTGCTCGTCGAGCACGACGACCGCGCGTGCGGTCAGGCCGTTCAGCGGGCCGCTCGTCACGTCGACGCCGTAGGCGTTCGCGAAGGCGCGGCCGGTGCGGAACGTCGAAGCCGTCACGACGTTCGCGAGGCCTTCGGTCGTGCAGAAGCGCGTGGCGGCGAACGGCAGGTCGGCGGACACGACGACCACGACCGTGTTGTCGAGCGACGACGCGGCTTCGTTGAACTTGCGGGTCGACGTCGCGCAGGTCGGCGTGTCGAGGCTCGGCACGATGTTCAGCACCTTGCGCTTGCCGGCGAAGCTGGCGAGCGACAGATCGGCGAGGTCCTTGCCGACCAGCTTGAAATCGGCGGCTTGCGCGCCGGCGGCCGGGAACGTGCCGGCGAGATCGATCGGGTTGCCACCCAGCGTAACTTTGCTCATGTTCGTGCTCCGAAATAGCGCGCCGCTCGGGCGCGCGGGTTGAGACGGACGCGCGAGGGCGCGCCGCGGCGCGTCACGGATAGAAGATCTGGACGCGGAAATTCGAGGCGGGCGCGCCGTTCGTTTCGAGGCGGACGACCATCGTCTGCGTCGTGCCGGGCGGCAGCCCGGCGTCGATCGGCGTGCCCGGGCGCACGTAGTCGCGCGGCGCGAGCACGCGGCGCACGGTCACGTGATTGGTATCGTCGAGCAGCGTCAGTTCGAGCGACGGGTACGCGAGCGCGACGCGGTAGCGGTTCGTCAGCGGTACCTTCAGTTCGAGCTCGCGCGGGCCGTCGAGCTGGCGCAGGTCGGTTGCGTCAAGCCGCAGGCCGTCGATCGCGCGCGGCGGCGCGACCGTGCAGCCGAGCGGCGCGCAGGCCTGCCGGAACCAGCCCTGTGTGACGGGCCAGTAGATCATCAGCGTTTCACGCTGCCACCACGCAAGTTGCGCGACGAGCAGCACGGCCAGCACGGCGGCGGCGAGGCCGCCGAAAAAGCCGCCGAGCACCCCGCGCTGCTGCGGCGCGCGCGTCTCGCGCGTGACGGCGAAGTGCGGGCGATCGTCGTCGGTCGGCGCGGCCGGGAACGGTATGGCCGGTTGGACGACCGGTTGGGCGGCCGGCTCGTCGGCGGTCGCGGACGGCGCCTTGTCGTGCCGGATGATGCCGGCGTCAGGTTCGGATCCGGCTTCGGCTTCGGTGACGGCCGGCGCCGGCATGAACGCAAAGCGCGGTTCGCGCGGCGCGCGTTCGTCGTCCGGCACGGCGAAGTGCGCGTTGCCGGCGGGTTCGGCGTCACCGGTAGCGGTATCTGCGTCCGACGGGGTATGGGCGACGAAACGGGGCTCGCGCGGGTCGCGCTCGACGGGCGACACGGCGGGCGCGGCCGATGCTTCGGTTTCGCGCTGCGTTTGCGTCGAATGCGATTCGGCCGGTTGCGCGACGGCAGCAGAGGGGGCCAGTTCGACCGGGGAGGGTGCGAACGGCGCGGGCGTGCCGGACAGGTGAACGACGCCGGCTTCCGTGGACGGGAGCGCGAGCGGCACCAGCGGCTCGGTGCGCAAGGTCTGCACGCTGTGCTGCAGTGACGGATCGACGCCGCCGTCGAGCCACGGCGCCCACATGTCCCAGCCTTCCGGCTTGTAATCGGTGTCGGACGGCGACCCGGCCGGTGCGTCGGCGGCGAACAGCCGGGCAGGCAGGGCCTGATGGCGTGCGTCGCCGTTGACCGGCGCGACAGCCGGCTCGGTCAATGCCGGCTCGGGCTGCTGCGCGTGCTCGGGAACGAGCGATTCGGATGCGTTGAAGACTTCGTGGCAATGCCCGCAGCGCACGAGCCCTTGATGCAGCGAGAGCTGTTCCTGCTGCAGTCGGAAGACGGTTTCGCAATGAGGGCAGCGCGTCGCAAGAAGCATGTCGAGCCGGGCGGCCTGCTGGCCAGAGTGAAGGACAGCGCTATTCTAATGGCTTTCCCGCCGGGTTCCGGCGAGGCATACCCAACCTTCGTGTTCGCGCCAGACCGAGATGTCGACATAGCGTGCGTAGACGGCCGCGACTTCGTCCGCCTGGCGCGCGAGCACGCCCGACAGCGCGATGCGCCCGCCCGGTTTGACCTTCGACGCGAGCATCGACGCCATCAGCTTCAGCGGGTTCGACAGGATGTTCGCGACGACGATGTCGAATTCGCCGTCCGGGCATGCATCGGGCAGCCCGTACGTGACTTCCGCACGGTTGCGTTCGCTGTTCTGCCGCGCCGATTCGACCGCCTGCGGATCGATGTCGATGCCGATGACGGGGTTCGCCCCGCATTTCTTCGCGAGGATCGCGAGAATGCCCGAGCCGCAGCCGTAGTCGAGCACCGACTGGCCGGGCTTCACCGACTGCTCGAGCCATTCCATGCACAGGCGCGTGGTCGGGTGGCTGCCGGTGCCGAACGCGAGGCCCGGATCGAGTTCGAGTACGAGCGCATCGGGATCGGGCGCGTCGTGCCACGACGGCACGACCCAGATCCGCTCGCCGATCGGGATCGGCTCGAACTGCGATTGCGTGAGCCGCACCCAGTCCTGCTCCTCGACTTCGCGGACGGTGAAGTTCGGCGTCTCGGCGACGCCGATCTCGTTCGCGGCCGCCGCGAGCAGCACGGCCGGCTCGTGGTCGGCCGACAGCAGCGCGACCACGCGCGAGTGCTGCCACGCGGTGCGATCGGGCACGAGGCCCGGCTCGCCGAAGAGCGGCTGTTCGTCGGGCGTGTCGGCGTCGGCGTCCTCGACGGACACCGACAGCGCGCCGAGTTCGAGCAGCGCGTCGGACAGCGCCTCCGCGTGCTCACGGGCCAGTTCGACGACGAGTTCGCGATAACTCATGCTTACGCTTCTTCCGGTGCGACCTGCTGCTTCTGCACCAGCCGGTTTTCGAGGTAGTGGATGCTGGTGCCGCCTTCGACGAATTTCGCGTCGATCATCAGCTCGCGGTGCAGCGGAATGTTGGTATGGATGCCTTCGACGACCATTTCAGACAGCGCGATGCGCATCCGGCGGATCGCCTGCTCGCGCGTCGCGCCGTAGGTGATCAGCTTGCCGATCATCGAATCATAGTTCGGCGGCACGAAATAGCCATTGTAGGCGTGCGAGTCGACGCGCACGCCGGGGCCGCCCGGCGTATGCCACGACGTGATCCGGCCCGGCGACGGCGTGAACTTGAACGGATCTTCGGCGTTGATCCGGCATTCGATCGCATGTCCGCGGAACTGGATGTCGCGCTGGCGCAGCGTGAGCTTCTCGCCGGCCGCGATGCGGATCTGTTCCTGCACGATGTCGACGCCCGTGATCAGCTCCGATACCGGGTGCTCGACCTGCACGCGCGTGTTCATCTCGATGAAGTAGAACTCGCCGTTTTCGTACAGGAATTCGAACGTGCCCGCACCGAGGTAGCCCATCTTCTTGCAGGCGTCCGCGCAGCGGTCGCCGATGCGGTCGATCAGGCGGCGCGGAATGCCGGGCGCCGGCGCTTCCTCGATCACCTTCTGGTGGCGGCGCTGCATCGAGCAGTCGCGCTCGCCGAGCCAGATCGCGTTCTTGTACGCGTCGGACAGCACCTGGATCTCGATGTGGCGCGGGTTCTCGAGGAACTTCTCCATGTACACCTGCGGGTTGCCGAACGCACGGCCGGCTTCCTCGCGGGTCATGTTGACCGCGTTGACGAGCGCGGCCTCGGTGTGCACGACGCGCATTCCGCGCCCGCCACCGCCGCCTGCCGCCTTGATGATGACCGGATAGCCGATCGCGCGGGCAATCTTGACGATCTCCTTCGGATCGTCCGGCAACGCGCCTTCCGAGCCCGGCACGCACGGCACGCCGGTCTTGATCATCGTCTGCTTCGCGGTGACCTTGTCACCCATCATGCGGATCGTTTCCGGGCGCGGGCCGATGAACGTGAAGCCCGATTGCTCGACGCGTTCGGCGAAATCGGCGTTTTCCGACAGGAAGCCGTAGCCAGGGTGGATCGCTTCGGCGTCGGTGACTTCCGCGGCGCTGATCAGCGCCGGCATGTTCAGGTAGCTCAGGTTCGACGGGGCCGGGCCGATACAGACGGCTTCGTCCGCGAGGCGCACGTACTTGGCTTCCTTGTCGGCTTCGGAGTAGACGACCACCGTCTTGACACCGAGCTCGCGGCACGCGCGCTGGATGCGCAGCGCGATTTCACCGCGGTTGGCAATGAGGATTTTTTCAAACATAGCGAGTATTCGTCTCTTCGAGGGGCGCGCGAGTGGCGCCTGGCGAGCATCGGCGGCGCGCGGCCGGCAGGCCGCGCGGCGGGCTTAGCCGATCACGAAAAGCGGCTGGCCGTATTCGACGGCCTGGCCGTTCTCGACGAGGATTTCCTTGATCACGCCGGCCTTGTCCGACTCGATCTCGTTGAGCAGCTTCATCGCTTCGATGATGCAGATCGTCTGGCCTTCCTTGACCGTGTCGCCGACCTGGACGAACGGGTCCGCGCCCGGCGACGGCGCGCGATAGAACGTGCCGACCATCGGCGACGTCACGACATGGCCTTGCGGGACGGCGGGCGCAGCGGCGCCAGCGGCCGGTGCGGCAGCGGCGCCTTCGGTCGGCAGCGCGGCCGACGGAGCAGGTGCGCTGAACTGCGGGGCAAACCCAGCCGTCTGCTGCACGTAGACCGGCGGCGCGTTCTTGACGATGCGCACCTTGCCTTCGCCTTCCGTCACTTCCAGCTCGGAGATGCCGGATTCGGAGACGAGGTCGATCAGAGTTTTCAGCTTACGAAGATCCATCGGGAATTCCCCTTTCAATACGTGAAAGCGCCGGTTAGGGGCCGGCGCTGAATCTAGATCGCGAAATCAGCCGCGCGACGTGCCTTGCAGCTTGTCCAGCGCGTACTCGAGCGCGTACAGATAACCTTTCCAGCCCAGCCCGCAGATGACGCCTTCGGCCTGGTCGGAAAAGTAGGAGTGGTGCCTGAACGCTTCGCGGCGATGCACGTTCGACAGGTGAACCTCGACGAACGGGATGTCAACGCCGGCGATCGCGTCCCGGATCGCGACGCTCGTGTGCGTATACGCGGCCGGATTGATCAGGATGAAATCGGTCTGTTCCTCCCGCGCGGCCTGAATGCGGTCGACCAGCGCGCCTTCATGGTTGCTCTGGAACGACGACAGTTCGGCGCCGGCTTCCCGGGCGCGCGCGGCAAGCGCCTGATCGATCTGCGCCAGCGTGACGCGGCCGTACACCTCCGGTTCCCGGGTGCCGAGAAGGTTCAGGTTGGGGCCGTGCAACACCAGCAATCGTGTCATGGTCGCTTCTATTTCTGCGGAATTGCGCGAACTTTAGCGCTATTTAGAGAAATTTGTCTAGTTTTGCCGAACGGCTGAGCGCGCCAGACCTGCAAGAATTACCGGTGTGGGCTCAAAGTATCGGCGAATTCACGCGAAATTGCGGCGATCGACGGACAAATCGCCGCCAACGTGCGGACCGCCGTTCGGGCAGGTTACAGCGCGTCGAGCGTCCTTTTCAGCTCGGCCGGCTGGATTTGTCCCAATTTTGTCTCGCGAATCTTGCCGGTTTCGTCGATGACGATCGTAAACGGCAACGCGCCGGCGGTATTTCCGAAATTACGGGCCAGATCTGCGCCCGCATAACCGCTGACGAAGACCGGGTAATCGACCTTCACTTTCTGCAGAAAGTTCTTCACGTTCTGTTCGGAATCGACGCCGATCCCGATGAAACGGATGCCTTTCTGCTTGTACTGATGTGACAGCGCGACGAGCTCGGGCATCTCCTCGACGCACGGGCCGCACCATGACGCCCAGAAATTGACGACGACCTTCTGGCCCTTGAAGGCGGCCAGCGTGGCCGGCTTGCCGTTGACATCCGTCAGCGACGACGCCCACAGCTGGTCGACCGGGCTGCCCTGTGCGGCGGGTGCGGCGACGGCGACACCGTCGCCGGCACTGCCACGGAACCAATGGCCGGCGGTGATCCCGCCGGCAACGGCGGCGGCCGCGACGACCGCGAGCGCCAACATGCGTTTCATCATCATCGTTGAATCATTCCGGTTCGGAAGGGGCTTTGCCTGCTTCGACGAGCGTGCGCAGCACGGCGGCATCCGCGCGGGCGACACGGCCGCGCGCGTCGGCCTTGACCGCGCCGCGCAGGTCGTCGCTCGCATAGAGCGCGAGGTGGATGCCGATCGCATCGACGTCGCGCCGCGGGCGCCACAGGAAGCTCAGCGTCTCGACATCGCCGCGGCCCGCGAAGTGCCGTGTCTCGGATACGTCGTACTGGACGTTCTGGTTCAGCAGGTAGATCGCGACGTCCTTCGGGTTGTCGGTGAATGCTTGCAGATAGATATCCGAATGCGCGTTCGCGGTGCCGTTCAGCACGGCGCCCGTCACATAGGGATGGAACTCGGCGAGCCGGCGCATCCAGTCGAGCGCGACCTCGCGCAGGCGGCGCAGTTCGTCCGGCTGCGTGTCGCTCTGGAACAGTGCGAGGTACTCGCGCAGTTCTTCCTCGATCTGGTCGTTATCCGGCAGCCATTCGCCGGCAATGCGCGAATCGCCCAGCAACTGGCGTGCGGCCTTGCGTTTCGCGCCGGCATAGTCCAGGCCGTCCTCCGCGATCAGGCGGGCGGCGGACTGGGCGATTTCCTCGCGGACGCGCCGCGGGTCGACAAGAGATTTGCGAGACATGATCCAGCAATCATACTCGATCGCCGCGGCGCCCGAGCCCGGGTGCGGCGGCCTGCCGCCCGGCGCGCCGGCGCCGTTCGCGCGCATCGTTCGGGCCGCCGGGCACGGCAGGCCGTCAGTTACAATACTGCTCTTTGTGTCGCGGCAAAGTCGTTGGCTGGGCGCCGGCCGCACGGCCTGTCCGGCGCGCCGCACACGCATCTTTTCCGAATCGACGGCGCCCGGCGGCGCGAAAGCATTCATCTATGCACATCCACATTCTTGGCATCTGCGGCACCTTCATGGGCGGTCTTGCCGTACTTGCGCGCGAGGCGGGCCACACGGTGACGGGTTGCGACGCGGGCGTCTATCCGCCGATGAGCACGCAGCTCGAGGCGCAGGGCATCACGCTGACCGAGGGCTACGGCGCCGAACAGATCGACCTGAAGCCGGACCTGTTCGTGATCGGCAACGTCGTCACGCGCGGCAATCCGCTGATGGAGGCGATCCTCGATCGCGGCCTGCCGTACGTGTCGGGCCCGCAGTGGCTCGGCGAGCACGTGCTGGCCGGCAAATGGGTGCTCGCGGTTGCGGGCACGCACGGCAAGACGACCACGTCGTCGATGCTCGCGTGGCTGCTGGAGGACGCGGGCCTGAACCCGGGCTTCCTGATCGGCGGCGTGCCGCTGAACTTCGGCGTGTCGGCGCGGCTCACCGATTCGAGCTTCTTCGTGATCGAGGCCGACGAATACGATACGGCGTTCTTCGACAAGCGCTCGAAGTTCGTCCATTACCGGCCGCGCACCGCGGTGCTGAACAATCTTGAATTCGATCACGCCGACATCTTCCCGGATCTCGCCGCGATCGAGACGCAATTCCATCACCTCGTGCGCACGGTGCCGGGTGTCGGCCGGATCGTCACGAACGGCCGCTCGGACGCGCTCGAGCGCGTGCTGACGCGCGGCTGCTGGAGCGAGGTCGAGCGGTTCGGCGTCGACGGCGGCTGGCAGGCGCTGCCGGCCGAGGACGGCGTGCCGGTCGACGAGCGCTTCGCGGTGTATCGCCACGCCGGGCGTGTCGGCGAAGTCGCGTGGCAGGTACAGGGCGATCACAACCGGATGAATGCGCTCGCTGCGATCGCCGCCGCGCGCCACGTCGGCGTGCCGCCTGCGCAAGCGGCCGCATCCCTCGCGTCGTTCCGCAACGTGAAGCGCCGCATGGAAGTGCGCGGCAGCGTGGACGGCGTGACCGTCTACGACGACTTCGCGCACCATCCGACCGCGATCGAAACCACGATCGCCGGCCTTCGTGCGCGCATCGGCCGTCAGAATGCCCGCATCCTCGCCGTGCTCGAGCCGCGCTCGAACACGATGAAGCTCGGCGTGATGAAGTCGCAATTGCCGGCGAGCCTGGCCGACGCCGATCTCGTGTTTGGCTACGGCGCGCCGACGGGGCGCGACGCGCTCGGCTGGAATCTCGCCGAGGCGCTCGCGCCGCTCGGCAGCAACGCGTGCGCGTTCGACGATCTCCACATGCTGGTGAAGGCCGTCGTCGAGGCCGCCCGCCCGGGCGACCATGTGCTCGTGATGAGCAACGGCGGCTTCGGCGGCGTGCACCAGAAGCTGCTCGAAGCGCTCGGGAGCCGCACGTGATCCTGTATCTGCACGGCTTCCGGTCGTCGCCGGAATCGCAGAAGTCGCGGCTGCTCGCCGCGCGCATGGCCGAACTCGGCCGCACCGACGAGTGGCGGTGCCCGTCGCTGTCGGTGTCGCCGCTCGACGCGATCGCCGTCGCGGAGGCCGAGGTCGCGGGCGCAAGCGACGTGACCGTCATCGGCAGCTCGCTCGGCGGCTATTACGCCACCTGGCTGGCCGAAAAGCACGGCTGGAAGGCCGTGCTGCTGAATCCGGCCATCGTGCCGCAGCGCGACCTCGAGCAGCATCTGGGCGAACAGCCGCTGTGGCATGGCGGCGGCACGATCGTCGTCGAGCGCCGTCACCTGCATGAGCTCGATGCGCTGCGCGTGCCGGCAATCACGCGTGCCGAACGCTACTATCTGTTCGCGGCGACCGGCGACGAAGTGCTCGACTACCGCGAGATGCTTGCCCATTACCCGGGCGCGAAGACGCGCGTGATCGAAGGCAGCGATCACGGGATCAGCGAATTTGCCGACTATGTCGACGACGTTCTCGCGTTTTGCGACGGAAAAACGTCATAAACCGGCCGCGTGCCGATCGAATCCCATCATCATGCGGCGCCGCCCACGCGGCGTCCGGCAGTCTGAAACGAGAGTACTGAGTGAACGTTTTCTTCGAGGAATCGGGCAGTTTCAAGGCGGGCAGCGTGCTGTCGCGCCAGGGCGACGCATTTCAGGTCGAGTTGCCCGGCGGGCGGCGGGCGAAGGTGCGCGCGAAAGACGTGCTGATCGAATTCGACAAGCCGGCCGCGAGCGAACTGATGCAGGAGGCCGATACGGCCGCGCAGCAGATCGATCTGGATTTCCTGTGGGAATGCGCGCCGTCCGACGAGTTCGCCTATACGGCGCTGGCGGAGGAATACTTCGGCGCGGCGTACGGCCCGGTCGAGCGCGCGGCGCTGGTGCTGCGGCTGCACGGCTCGCCCGTCTACTTCCGCCGCAAGGGTCGCGGCCAGTACCAGCGCGCGCCGGAAGAGCAGCTCAAGATGGCGCTCGCGTCGCTCGAGCGCAAGCGCCAGCAGGCGCTCGTCCAGGTGCAGTATGAAGAGGAGCTGAAGGCAGGCAAGCTGCCGGAAGCGTTCGCGGGCAAGGTGCTCGGGCTGCTGACGCGGCCGGACAAGAACGCGATCGAATACAAGGCGATGGAAGCGGCGGCCGGCGCGCGCGGGGTGTCGCCGGCGCGGCTGATGCTCGACTGCGGCGGCGTCGCGTCGCCGCGTGCACTGCACGAGGCGCGCTTTCTCGCGGAATTCTTCCCGCACGGCACGGGCTTTCCGCCCGTCACGGTCGGCGCGCTGCCGGACGACCTGCCGCGCGCGGACGTCGAGGCCTTCTCGATCGACGACGTTACGACAACCGAAATCGACGATGCGTTCTCGGTCGAGCACCTGTCCGACGGCCGGGTGCGGATCGGCGTGCACATCGCGGCGCCGGCGCTCGGCATCGTGCGCGGCGACGCGGTCGATGCGATCGCGCGCACGCGCCTGTCGACCGTCTACATGCCGGGCGACAAGATCACGATGCTGCCGGACGACGTCGTCGACGTGTTCACGCTGAAGGAGGGCGATTACCGCCCGGCGCTGTCGCTGTACATCATCGTCAACCGTGAAACGCAGGACATCGTCGCGAACGAGACGCGTGCCGAACTCGTGTTCGTGAAGAACAACCTGCGCCACAACACGCTCGACGAGCTCGTCAATGAAGAGACGCTCGCGGCCGGCACCGGCGACTATCCGCACAAGGAAGACATCGCCGTGCTGTGGCCGCTCGCGCAGGCGCTGTTCGAGAAGCGCCAGGTCGCGCGCGCGGGCTACGGCCTGAAGCGCGAGGTGCAGCGCAACACCGACTACAACTTCTACGTCGAAGGCGAGCACGTGTCGATCACGCCGCGCCGCCGCGGTTCGCCGCTCGACCTGATCGTGTCGGAGCTCGCGATCCTCGCGAACTCGACCTGGGGCGCGTTCCTGCACGACCACACGGTGCCCGGCATCTATCGCTCGCAGCGCGGCTTCGGCGCGCCTGGCCCGAAGCGCACGCGGATGCAGACGACGGCCGCGCCGCACGAAGGCCTCGGCGTGCCGCAGTACGCGTGGAGCACGTCGCCGCTGCGCCGCTACGTCGACCTCGTGAACCAGTGGCAATTGCTCGCGTGCGTGCAGCATGGCGTCACCGCGAAGCTCGCCGCGCCGTTCAAGCCGAAGGACGCCGATCTGTACGCGGTCGTGCAGGGCTTCGACGATACCTATACGGCCTACGCCGATTACCAGCGCCGGATGGAGTACTTCTGGTGCCTGCGCTGGCTCGCGCAGGAGCAGAAGAAGCAGGTCGTCGCGAGCGTCGTGAAGGGTGATCTCGTGCGCCTCGAGGAAATCCCGCTGCTGCTGCACGTGCCCGGGCTCGGCGTGCATGCGCGCGGCACGCGCGTGCTGCTCGACGTGATGTCGCTCGACGAGCTGACGATTGAGGCGTCGGTGCGGTTGCTGAACGTGCTCGACGCGCCGACCGTGACAAGCGGCGACGCGGCCGAGGAAGAGGATGACGCCGAGGGCGGCGACGACACGCTGATCGACGCGGAAGACGCCACGGCCGAAACCGAGGCGGAAGCGCTGGCCGAAGCGGAAGGCGCGGCGGCGGGCGCCGGCGGCGACGCCGCGGGCGGCAACGGCGACGACGGCGAAGAGGGGCGCGCATCATGAATGCGGTCGCGTCGACGAGCGGCGCCGACCGCTATGTGGTGTTCGGCAACCCGGTGGCGCACAGCAAGTCGCCGTTCATCCACGCGCAGTTCGCCGCGCAGACGGGCGAGCCGATCGCGTACGCGCACCGGCTCGCGCCGGTCGACGGTTTCGAGGCGGCCGTGCGGGCATTCGTCGCCGAAGGCGGTCGCGGCGCGAACGTGACGGTGCCGTTCAAGCTCGAAGCGCATGCGCTCGCCGATACGCTGTCGCCGCGCGCCGCGGCGGCGGGCGCGGTGAACACGCTGCGGATCGATGCCGACGGCCGCATCCATGGCGACAACACCGATGGCGTCGGCCTCGTGCGCGATATCGAAACGAATCTCGGCGTGTCGCTCGCGGGCGCGCGCATCCTGCTGCTCGGCGCGGGCGGCGCCGCGCGCGGTGTCGTGCTGCCGCTGCTCGACCGCGCGCCGCTGTCGATCACGATCGTGAACCGCACCGCGAGCAAGGCCGAGGCGCTGGTCGGCCAGTTCATGCAGGCCGCGCACGATGCGGGCTGCACGTTCGCGGGCGGCGGCCCCGACGTGGTGAGCGCGGAGCCGTACGACGTGGTGATCAATGCGACGGCCGGCAGCCTGGACGCCGCGCTGCCGGTGTGCGACGCGGCCGCGTTCGGCACGGGCACGCTCGCGTACGACATGATGTACGGCGCGCAACCGACCGTGTTCATGCAGCACGCGGCATCGCTCGGCGCACGCACGGCCGACGGGCTCGGGATGCTCGTCGAGCAGGCGGCCGAATCGTTCTTCATCTGGCGCGGCGTGCGACCCGATGGTGCGCCGGTGCTTGCCGCGCTGCGCCAGGCGCTCGCGGCGAGCTGAACGGAGCGCGGCACGTGGTGGCGGTAAGCGGCACGCAGCGCACGCGGACGGTCAGTCCGACACGCTGGATCGTCTATGCGGGGGCGGTGTTCGCGGGCGCGTGGCTCGCGACGCAACTGTTCTATCTCGCGCAGATCGCGTTGTGGTCGTTCGTGAACCCGGGCTCGACCGCGTTCATGCGTACCGACGCGTGGTGGCTGTCGCGCGACAAGCCGCCCGCGCAGATCCAGCACCAGTGGGTGCCGTACGACCAGATCTCGCGCAACCTGAAGCGCGCGCTGATCGCGTCGGAAGACTCGACCTTCGCGACCAATAACGGCTATGACGTCGACGCGATCCTGCAGGCGTGGGAGAAGAACAAGGCGCGCGGCCGGATCGTCGCGGGCGGCTCGACGATCACGCAGCAACTCGCGCGCAACCTGTTCCTGTCGCGCGAGAAGAGCTACATCCGCAAGGGGCAGGAGCTCATCATCACGTGGATGCTCGAAACGGTGCTCGACAAGGAGCGGATCTTCGAGATCTACCTGAATTCGGTCGAGTGGGGGCGCGGCGTGTACGGCGCCGAGGCGGCCGCACGCTATTACTACAAGATTCCCGCGAGCCGGCTCGGTGCGTGGCAGTCGGCGCGCCTCGCGGTGATGCTGCCGAAGCCGCGCTGGTTCGACGCGCACCGCGGTTCGGCCTACCAGGCGCAGCGCGCGGCGGTCATCGCCCGCCGGATGGGCGCGGCCGCGCTTCCGCAATCGGAGTGACCGGCGCGCTCGCGTCGTTGCATTGTCCGTTCCGCCGCCCATGCGCCGTTGGTGCGCTGCAGCGCATTCGTGTCGCGCGCATTTCGGGCCACATCCTTTAGACGAATTCGTCTATTTCGCTTTGCTGAGCAATGCCCGCGGTCGCGCGAATTTGTTTGCCGATATGGCACGAAATCCGCGCTTTTTTAGTCCTTCCGGGTAAACGCGAAAGCCGGTGAAAGGCACGTGAAATGCAACGTTTCACGAATCGAAGCATTCCTGAAAGGTGTGCGCCGCACCGGCCGCCAGCCAAATATTTCAAAATTTTTCAAAGCTGACGGCCTCGCGTATATTGGCCAGCGCCTCGGCTTATCGGCCGCAATCGAGGCGGGGGGCGGCTTATCCAGCTGCTCGACACAAAAAACATCCGAGAGAAGGAACGCAACGATGCCAGCGAGCAAAGCGAAGCTGTTGTTGGGGGTAGTGTTTTCTTCGCTGATTCTGACGGCCTGCAACGACGACGTGACGTCGTCCGCTGCTGCGAGCGCCGACAATTCAGCCGATCCCGCCAGCCAGGTGGACAGGGCGTACAACGATCCCAACAGTTATTCGTCGAGCGCGACCGCGTCGCTCGACGCGTCCGCCGCGGTCGAAAAGGCGGCCGTCACGCATCACCAGATCACGCTGAACGGCAAGACGATCCGTTACACGGCCACGGCCGGCCACCTCGTCGCGCACAATCCGCAGACGGGCGCGCCCGAAGCATCGTTCTTCTACGTCGCCTACACGGCCGACAACCAGCCCGCGGCGAAGCGGCCCGTCACGTTCCTGTACAACGGCGGCCCCGGCTCGGCATCGGTGTGGCTGCACCTCGGCTCGTTCGGCCCGCGGCGGGTCCAGACGGGCGACCCGAACGCGAACGCGTCGACGTTCCCGTTCGTCGACAACCAGGAAAGCCTGCTCGACACGACCGACCTCGTGTTCGTCGATGCGATCGGCACCGGCTTCTCCGAAGCGATCGCGCCGAACACGAACCAGACGTTCTGGGGCGTCGACCAGGACGGCGGCGCATTCCGCGATTTCGTGACGCGCTACCTGGCCGTGAACCAGCGCAACAATTCACCGAAATACCTGTTCGGCGAGTCGTACGGCACGCCGCGCACGGACGTGCTCGCGAACCTGCTCGAGACGGCCGGCGTGAAGCTCGACGGCATCGTACTGCAGTCGTCGATCCTGAACTACAACACGAACTGCGACATGGCGAGCGACTATGTCGGCAACTCGAACAACGGGTCGAGCCCGGTGAGCTGTGCGGGCTTCGTGCCGTCCTACGGCACCGTCGGCGCGTACTACCAGCTCGACAATCCGAACCCGTCGAGCATGCCGCAGTATGCGGACCAGATGCGCCTGCTGACGGCCGGCAGCTACGCGCCTGCCGTGAACGCGTACCTGGCGAGCCATACGCCGCCGCCGCCGAATCTCGTCACGACGATGGCGAACTCGACCGGCGTGAAGCAGTCGCTGTGGAATGCGAACTTCAACGTGGTCCCGACCTTCTTCGACAACAGCTTCCAGCTGTCGCTGGTCCCGGGCACGCTGATCGGCCGCTACGACGCGCGCGTGAACGTGCCCGTGTCGAGCCCGCTCGCGGCGGACGGCGATCCGTCGAGCTCGTTCATCACGAAGCCGTTCACCGACACGATCGGCAGCTACCTGCCGAACGAGCTGAAGTACACCGCGCAGTCGGCCTACTCGGTGAGCAGCAATGCGATCAATACGTGGGACTGGACGCACGACGGCCTCGCGATGCCCGACACGATTCCCGATCTCGCCGCGGCGCTGACGCTGAATCCGTCGCTGAAGGTGCTGTCGCTGAACGGGTATCACGACATCGCGACGCCGTTCTACCAGACCGAGCTCGACCTCGCGCGGCTGGGAACGCAACCGAACCTGACGATCAAGGACTATCAGGGCGGACACATGGTCTATCTCGACGATACGTCGCGTCCGCAGGAGAAAGCCGACCTCGTGACCTTCTATAACGCGGCCGCGCATTGATGCGATGCGCGAGGCCGGCGACGGGCGCCCCCGGTGGCGCCTCGCCGGCCGTCGACGACCTCATTCCAGACTGGAGCCTGATATGAAGAACCGTTTAATTGTCGTTGCCGCGGCGCTCGCATGCGCCGGCGCCGCAGCTTCCGTATCCGCGTTCGCGCAAGCGAGCGACGCCGCCGCACCGGCGCGTGCGCGCCAGGCGCAGCTCGGCGATCCGTACGTGCCGCCGGCCGCGCGCAAGGCGACCGCCGGCACGCAGACGACGGGCGCCGCGCTGCATGCGCAAGTGGTGCGCAAGCTCGCGCGGCAGTTCGGCGTGGCCGACACGCAGAACACGGGTTCGATCACGGAGTCGCAGGCGCGCGCGGCAGGCCTCGGCTATGTCGCGAACCACTTCCGGCAGATCGACGCGGGCGGCAACGGCCGCGTGTCGTTCGAGGACGTGCAGCGCTACATGCAGGCACGCAGCACGAGCCAGCAGTAAAGCGCGGCGCGTTGTGAGCAAACGGGGGCGGAACCTGCGGCATGGCGGGTTCCGCCCCCGTGTACATGGCGCGCCCGTTACGTCGCGCACGCGGCGGATTCTGGCTGAATTCTCATTATCTGGGCAACGCATTCAAATATTGGAGACGAGTGCGTGCGCTCCTACAATCCGAAGCACATCAACAGCTTCGGACCCACGCATCGCGCGGCGCCCGACGCACACGGAGACACCTTCCATGAAGTTCGCCGGGCGCTTTACTCGGTGCATCGACCGCCGCCACGCCGCAGCACCGGACGCAGTTCCGGCGCCGCGCGAGCGGCTACACCGATTCCGTTGAAGAAGCCCGTCCCATGACCAAGATGCCCGACTCCCTTGCCTTCGACGCCCGGCGCGCGACGCCGGACGATGTGTCGCTGACCGACAGCATCGGCGCGACCAGCACGCCGCTCGATCTCGCCGCGCAGCAGGCCGGCACGCAGACGCTGCTGCGCGGCCTCGCGATCCTCGAGGCGATCGCGAACGGTGCGCGCGACATGCGCGCGATCGGCGCCGCGCTCGGCACGACGCGCAGCACCACGCATCGCCTCGTCAGCAGCCTCGTGCAGGCGCGCTACCTGCGCCAGGTGCAGGGCGGCTACCTGCTCGGCCCGAAGCTGATCGAACTCGGCACGATTGCGCTCGAGCAGATGCCGCTCACCGCGGTGGCGCGGCCGCATCTCGAGGCGCTGGCGGAAGCGACGCTCGACACGATTCATCTCGGCGTGCGCGACGGCGACGACGTGCTGTACATCGACAAGATTCCCGGCACGCGCGGCCTCGAGATGCGTTCGCGCGTCGGCCACCGGATGCCGCTCGCGTCGACGGGCATCGGCAAGGCGATGATGCTCGACCTCGATCCCGACCTGTGGCGCTCGCTGTTCGAGGCCGCGCGGCGCGCGCTGGCCGGCGTCAATTTCAAGCCCGACAACCGGCCCGAGACCAGTGCGTTCCTGCAGCGCATGGCCCATTACGCGGCCGGCGGCTATACGTTCGATCTCGAGGAGAACGAGGCGTCGATCCGCTGCGTGGCCGCGCCGATCCGCGACGCGTCGGGCGCGATCGTCGCGGCCGTGTCGGTCGCGAGCACGATTCCGTACATGCCGCACGACCGGATGGACGAACTGATTCCGCTCGTGCAGCGCGAAGCGCGAGCCATTTCCGCGGAACTGGGCTGGAGCCCGCCGCAGGGTACCCGCAGGATCAAACGATGACGACTTCGACCCGGCCCGTTCCGGATGCCAGTTCCGCCACCCCGTCGCTGATCGCGCTCGACTGGGGCACGACGTCGCTGCGCGCATATCTGTACGACGCGCACGGCGCGCTGATCGACACGCGCAGCCGTGCGGCGGGCGTGATGCACGTGCCGGGCGGCGGCGCGCGCGCGTTCGACGCGGTGTTCGAGGAAGCGTGCGGCGACTGGCTCGACCGCACGCCCGGCCTGCCGGTGCTCGCCGCCGGGATGGTCGGCAGCGCGCAGGGCTGGCGCGAAGCGCCGTACGTCGCGGTGCCGGCCGGCGCCGACGCGCTCGTCGCGGGTCTCATCACGGTGACGACGTCGCGCGGCGCAACGGTATCGATCGTGCCGGGCGTGATCGCGACGGGCGAACTGCCCGACGTGATGCGCGGCGAAGAAACGCAGATAGTCGGCGCACTCGCGAGCGACCCGATGCTTGGCGCCGATCGTTCAGGGCTACTGATCGGCTTGCCGGGCACCCATGCGAAATGGGCATGGGTAAAGGACGGGCTGATCGAGCGCTTCCAGACTTTCATGACCGGCGAGCTGTTCGCGGTGCTGCGCGACCACACGATCCTCGGCCGCACGATGCGCGCGGGCGCGTCACCCGACCGCGTGGCGTTCGTGCGCGGCGTGGCGGTCGCGCGCGGCGCGCAGCGCACGGGGCTGCTCGCGACGATTTTCAGCACGCGCACGCTCGGCCTGACCGACCGGCTCGCGCCCGATGCGCAGGGCGACTATCTGTCCGGCCTGCTGATCGGCCATGAGCTCAACGCGCTCGACGCGATGCTCGCGGAGCGCGGCATCGCGCTCGCGGACCAGCCGCTGCTGCTGATCGGCGACGACGGCCTGTGTGCGCGCTACGTCGATGCGCTCCACGAATTCGGCCACGTGCACGCGCGGGTCGTCGCGCATGCGACCGAGCGCGGCCTGTGGCGGATCGCGTCGCGCGCCGGGCTCGTGCGCGCGGACGGCGAGCCCGTCTTCGCCGACCAATGAACCGCTTGCAGAGGAACCCCGTCATGCCGTCCGACCTAACGTTGCCCGCGCCGTACACCCCCCACGCCGCGCTGATGCGCGCGTTCGATGCGTGCCCGCTGATCGCGATCATGCGCGGGATCACGCCCGCCGAAGCGGCCGACCACGGCCGTGCGCTTTATGAAGCCGGCTTCCGGATCGTCGAGGTGCCGCTCAATTCGCCGGATCCGTTCGGCAGCATCGCGGCGCTGCGGCGCGCGCTGCCCGACGACGCGATCGTCGGCGCGGGCACCGTGCTGCGCGCCGAGTATGTCGATCGCGTGCAGGACGCGGGCGGCGCGCTGATCGTGATGCCGCATAGCGATGCGGCCGTGATCCGCCGCGCACGCGAGCGCGGCCTCGCGAGCGCACCGGGCGTCGCGACGCCGACCGAAGCGTTCTCGGCGCTCGCGAACGGCGCCGACGTGCTGAAGATGTTCCCCGCCGAGCAGCTCGGCGTGCCCGTCGTGAAGGCGTGGCGCGCGGTGATCGACCGCGCGGTGCCGCTGATCCCGGTCGGCGGAATTTCACCCGACAACATGCAGCCGTTCCTCGCGGCCGGCGCGAACGGCTTCGGGCTCGGCTCGGCGCTGTACCGGCCCGGCCAGCCGGCCGACGCGACCGCGGCGAACGCGCGCGCGTTCCAGGCCGGCTTGCGCGTGGCGCGCGGCGGAGCCGCATGATGGGCCGCCTCGCGGGCAAGGTCGCGATGGTGACGGGCGCGGGCCGCGGAATCGGCGCCGCGATCGCCCGTGCGTTCGCTCGCGAGGGCGCGGCTGTCGCGCTCGTCGATCTCGACTTCCCGCAGGCGCAGCACACGGCCGCAGCGATTGCGCGCGACACCGATGGCGCGCGCGTGCTGCCGCTGCAGGCGGACGTCGCGCGGCAGGATGCGGTGCGCGATGCGCTTGCGCAGACCGAGGCGGCATTCGGCCCGCTCGACGTGCTCGTGAACAACGCGGGCATCAACGTGTTCGCCGATCCGCTGACGATGACCGACGAAGACTGGCGCCGCTGCTTCGCGGTCGATCTCGACGGCGTGTGGCACGGCTGCCGCGCGGCGCTGGCGGGCATGGTCGAACGCGGTCGCGGCAGCATCGTGAACATCGCGTCGACGCACGCATTCAGGATTATTCCGGGCTGCTTTCCGTACCCGGTCGCGAAGCATGGCGTGCTGGGGCTCACGCGCGCGCTCGGCATCGAATACGCGGCGCGCAACGTGCGCGTGAACGCGATTGCGCCGGGCTACATCGAGACGCAGCTCACGCGCGACTGGTGGGATGCGCAGCCCGATCCGGCCGCCGCGCGCGCCGAGACGCTCGCGCTGCAGCCGATGAAACGGATCGGCCGGCCGGAGGAGGTCGCGATGACGGCCGTGTTCCTCGCGTCGGACGAGGCGCCGTTCATCAATGCCGCGTGCATCACCGTCGACGGCGGGCGCGCGGCGCTGTATCACGACTGACGCAACGATTCGAAAGACCGCACGTGCGACGGCCGCGCGCACGCTGCGTCGAACCCAACAAGCGGCTGCATCCTGTTCGATGAAGACAAGGAGACACTGGAGATGAAACGCAGAACGTTCGTAACGCTGGCCGCCGCGGCCGCGGTGGTGATGGGGAGCCCGGTTGCGCATGCGGCCGATCCGGTCAAGATCGGCTTTCTCGTGAAGCAGCCGGAAGAGCCGTGGTTCCAGGACGAGTGGAAGTTCGCCGAAATGGCGGCGAAGGCAAAGGGCTTCGCGCTCGTGAAGATCGGCGCGCCGTCGGGCGAGAAGGTGATGAGCGCGATCGACAACCTGTCCGCGCAGAAGGCGCAGGGCTTCATCATCTGCACGCCCGACGTGAAGCTCGGGCCGGGCATCGTCGCGAAGGCGAAGTCGCACAACCTCAAGATGATGACGGTCGACGACCGCCTCGTCGACGGCGCGGGCAAGCCGATCGAGGCGGTGCCGCACATGGGGATCTCCGCGTACAACATCGGCAAGCAGGTCGGCGACGGCATCGCGGCCGAGATCAAGAAGCGCGGCTGGGACATGAAGGACGTCGGCGCGATCGACATCACCTACGAGCAGTTGCCGACCGCGCACGACCGCACGAGCGGCGCGACCGACGCGCTGGTGGCCGCCGGCTTTCCGAAGGCGAACGTGATCGCGGCGCCGCAGGCGAAGACCGACACCGAGAACGCGTTCAACGCGGCGAACATCGCGCTCACGAAGAACCCGCAGTTCAAGCACTGGGTCGCGTACGGCCTGAACGACGAGGCCGTGCTCGGCGCGGTGCGCGCGGCCGAAGGGCGCGGCTTCAAGGCCGACAACATGATCGGCATCGGTATCGGCGGTTCCGATTCGGCGCTGAACGAGTTCAAGAAGCCGCAGCCGACCGGCTTCTACGGCACCGTGATCATCAGCCCGAAGCGTCACGGCGAGGAAACCTCGGACCTGATGTACGCGTGGATCACGCAGGGCAAGGCACCGCCGCCGCTGACGCTGACGACGGGCATGCTCGCGACGCGCGACAACGTGTCGAAGGTGCGCGACGAGATGGGGCTCGCATCGAAGTAAGCGGCCCGTCGGCTGCCGCGGCGATGCGGCGGCGGCCGGCGGTCGATCGATTCGGAAGTAGGGAGACGACGTGTCAGCGGCACTGCGTTTTGACAATATCGGCAAGGTATTTCCCGGCGTGCGCGCACTCGACGGCATCTCGTTCGACGTGCACGCGGGCGAGGTGCATGGCCTGATGGGCGAGAACGGCGCGGGCAAGTCGACGCTGCTGAAGATTCTCGGCGGCGAATACCAGCCCGATGCGGGCAGCGTGCTGGTCGACGGCCAGCCGGTGCAGTTCGCGAGCGCGGCGGCGTCGATCGCCGCCGGCATCGCGGTGATTCACCAGGAGCTGCAGTACGTGCCCGACCTGACGGTCGCGGAAAACCTGCTGCTCGGCCGCCTGCCGAACGCGTTCGGCTGGGTGAGAAAGCGCGAGGCGAAGCGTTACGTGCGCGAGCGGCTCGCGGCGATGGGCGTCGATCTCGATCCCGACGCGAAGCTCGGACGGCTGTCGATCGCGCAGCGGCAGATGGTCGAGATCTGCAAGGCGCTGATGCGCAATGCGCGCGTGATCGCGCTCGACGAACCGACGAGCTCGCTGTCGCATCGCGAGACCGAGGTGCTGTTCAAGCTGGTCGAGGACCTGCGCGCGCAAGGCCGCGCGCTGATCTACATCTCGCACCGTATGGACGAGATCTACCGGCTGTGCGATGCGTGCACGATTTTCCGCGACGGGCGCAAGATCGCGTCGCACGCGTCGCTCGAGGACGTGCCGCGCGAACGGCTCGTCGCCGAGATGGTCGGGCGCGAGATCTCGGACATCTACCATTACGCGCCGCGCGCGCTCGGCGACGTGCGGTTCTCCGCCGAAGGCGTCGACGGCCCGGCGCTGCGCGAACCCGCGAGCTTCTCGGTACGCGCGGGCGAGATCGTCGGCTTCTTCGGGCTGGTCGGCGCGGGCCGCAGCGAACTGATGCGGCTCGTGTACGGCGCGGACCACCGGCGCGCGGGCGTGCTGACGCTCGACGGCGCGCGCATCGACGTGAAGCGCACCGGCGACGCGATCCGCCACGGCATCGTGCTGTGCCCCGAGGATCGCAAGGAGGAAGGAATCATCGCGATCGCGTCGGTCGCGGAGAACATCAACATCAGCTGCCGCCGCCATTCGCTGCGCGCGGGGCTCTTCATCAATCGCAAGGCCGAAAGCGAAACGGCCGACCGCTTCATCCAGCGGCTGAAGATCAAGACGCCGAACCGGCGCCAGAAGATCCGCTTCCTGTCGGGCGGCAACCAGCAGAAGGCGATCCTGTCGCGCTGGCTCGCGGAGCCCGACCTGAAGGTCGTGATCCTCGACGAGCCGACGCGCGGGATCGACGTTGGCGCGAAGCACGAGATCTACGACGTGATCTACCGGCTCGCGGAGCGCGGCTGCGCGATCGTGATGGTGTCGTCGGAGCTGCCGGAAGTGCTCGGCGTGTCCGACCGCATCGTCGTGATGCGCGAAGGGCGGATCGCGGGCGAGCTGCCGCGCGAACAGGCGAACGAGCACGCGGTGCTGAACCTCGCGCTGCCGCAAACGAGCGCCGTCGAGGCGGCCTGACGCGGCGCGCGACAATATTGAATCGACCAGGCGCGGCGCGGGCCGCGCGATGCAGGAAGGAGCAGGAGACACAATCATGCAAGTCAGGGAAAACCTCGCCAGCGCTGCCGTGAAGTCGTCGGCCGATGCGCTGGTACCGCAGCAGAACGACCGCCAGAAATGGTGGCAGCACCTCACCGAATACAGCCTGATCGCGATTTTCGCGGTGATGTTCGTGACGATGTCGCTGACGGTCGATCACTTCTTCTCGATCGACAACATGCTCGGTCTCGCGCTGTCGATCTCGCAGATCGGCATGGTCGCGTGCACGATGATGTTCTGTCTCGCGTCGCGCGACTTCGACCTGTCGATCGGCTCGACCGTCGCGTTCTCGGGCGTGCTGTGCGCGATGGTGCTGAACGCGACCGACAACACGTTCGTCGCGATCGTCGCGGCGGTCGCGGCGGGCGCCGCGATCGGTTTCGTGAACGGCGCGGTGATCGCGTACCTGCGCATCAACGCGCTGATCACGACGCTCGCGACGATGGAGATCGTGCGCGGGCTCGGCTTCATCGTGTCGAAGGGGCAGGCGGTCGGCGTGTCGTCGGACACGTTCATCGCGCTCGGCGGGCTGTCGCTGTTCGGCGTGTCGCTGCCGATCTGGGTCACGCTGCTGTGCTTCATCGCGTTCGGCGTGCTGCTGAACCAGACCGTGTACGGCCGCAACACGCTCGCGATCGGCGGCAACCCCGAGGCATCGCGGCTCGCGGGGATCAACGTCGAACGCACGCGCGTGACCATCTTCCTGATCCAGGGCGCGGTGACGGCGCTCGCGGGCGTGATCCTCGCGTCGCGCATCACGTCGGGCCAGCCGAACGCGGCGCAGGGCTTCGAGCTGAACGTGATCTCCGCGTGCGTGCTCGGCGGCGTGTCGCTGATGGGCGGCCGCGCGACGATCTCGGGCGTCGTGATCGGCGTGCTGATCATGGGTACCGTCGAGAACGTGATGAACCTGATGAACATCGACGCGTTCTATCAGTACCTCGTGCGCGGCGCGATCCTGCTCGCGGCCGTGCTGCTCGACCAGCTGAAGAACCGCGGCGTACGCGACTGACCCGATCTGCTTCCACGGAGACGAACCGCATGACCATCGACCCTTCCGCGCACGACCCGCACGCCGTGAGCCATGCGAGCCATGCGCGCTATGCGCGCTACCCGAGCCTCGAGGATCGCGCGGTGCTGATCACGGGCGGCGCGACCGGCATCGGCGCGTCGTTCGTCGAGCACTTCGCGCAGCAGGGCGCGCGCGTCGCGTTCGTCGACCTCGACGCGGACGCCGGCGCCGCGCTGGCGGAAAGCCTCGCGCACGTGCCGAACGTGCGTCATGCGCCGCTGTTCATCCAGTGCGACCTGACCGATATCGACGCGCTGCGCCATGCGATCGACGCGATCCGCGCACGGATCGGCGCGATCGCGGTGCTCGTGAACAACGCGGCGAACGACGCGCGCCATGCGATCGGCGACGTGACGCCCGAATCGTTCGACGCCGGCATCGCGGTGAACCTGCGCCACCAGTTCTTCGCCGCGCAGGCGGTGATCGACGACATGAAGCAGCAGGGCGGCGGCGCGATCATCAATCTCGGCTCGATCAGCTGGATGCTGAAGAACGGCGGCTACCCCGTCTACGTGATGGCGAAGGCGGCCGTGCAGGGCCTGACGCGCGGCCTCGCGCGCGACCTCGGCCCGTTCGGCATCCGCGTGAATTCGCTGGTGCCCGGTTGGGTGATGACCGACAAGCAGCGCCGGCTGTGGCTCGACGACGCGGGCCGCGCGACGATCAAGGCCGGCCAGTGCATCGACGCCGAACTGCTGCCCGCCGATCTCGCACGGATGGCGCTGTTCCTCGCAGCCGACGACAGCCGGATGATCACCGCGCAGGACGTGATCGTCGACGGCGGCTGGGCCTGACCGTTCGCACCGACCTGCATCGTTTCTTCGACGAAGGAAAGGAGCTCATCATGACCGCCACGTCCTCGCAAGCATCGTCGTCCACCAGCCAGTCGCGCCGCGCGCGCCTGGCCGCCGCCGCGCAGCCGGTCAGCCCCGGCCCGCAGACGGCTGCCTTCGCGCAGGGCATCGGCGCCGCGCATGCGGCGGCCGTCACGCTGTCGAACACGTCGCTGCGGCTCGATGTGCTGCCGCACCTGGGCGGCGGCATCGCGCGCTTCGACTGGCGCGGCGACAACGGCGCGCTGATGCCGGTGTTCCGCCGCTGCGAGCACCCGGAGACGGCGACGGACCCGAACGAGCTCGCGTGCTATCCGCTGCTGCCTTACTCGAACCGGATCGGCGACGGGCGCTTCGAATGCGACGGGCGCAGCGTCGCGGTGCCGCGCAACCGTCGCGACGAGCCGTTGCCGATTCACGGTGACGGCTGGCTCGCGCCGTGGCAGGTGGACGATGCGACCGACATGTCGCTGCAGCTGTCGCTCGATCGCACCGGCGGCGCGCCGTATGCGTTCCGCGCGATCCAGTCGTTCGAACTCGACGGGGCGACGCTGTCGATCGCGCTGACGATCGAGAACGCCGGGCGCGCCCGGCTGCCGTTCGGGCTCGGCGTGCATCCGTTCCTCGTGCGCGATGCCGCGACCGAGCTGGCCGCGGCGGCCGGCGGGCTGTGGCTGTCGGGCGCCGATTTCCTGCCGGTGCGGCACGTGAGCGTGCCGCCGGCCTGGCAGTTCGGCGTCGCGTATCCGCTGCCGGCCACGCTCGTCAATCATGCATTCACCGGCTGGGGCGGCCATGCGGCGGTGAGCTGGCCGCGCCGCGGGCTTTCGCTGACCGTCGCGGCCGACACCGACGCGTACGTGCTCTATACGCCGCCCGGCGAGGATTTCTTCTGCTTCGAGCCGGTCGATCATCCGATCAATGCGGTGAACCTGCCGGGCGGCGCGACCGCGCACGGAATGACGCTGCTCGCGCCAGGCGAGCGGCTCACGCGGCGTTTCGCGTTCACCGTCGAGCGCGCCGATGCGCGCGGCAATGCCGCGACACGCGAGGGACGCCGGCGACGCGGGTAAAATACGCGGTCTACCAACGGTTTGCCGCGAGTACCCGCCATGTCTTCCCCGCTTACTTTCATTGAATCGCTGCGCGCCGCGTGGCAGCGTACGAATTCGCTGCTGTGCGTCGGCCTCGATCCCGAGCCGTCGCGCTTTCCCGTGCAGTTCGACGGCCAGCCCGACGCGATCTTCGAATTCTGCCGGCAGATCGTCGACGCCACCGCGGAATACGCGAGCGCGTTCAAGCCGCAGATCGCCTATTTCGCCGCACATCGCGCGGAAGACCAGCTCGAGCGGCTGATCGCGCACATCCACCTCCAGCATCCGGGCCTGCCCGTGATCCTCGACGCGAAGCGCGGCGACATCGGCAGCACGGCCGAGCAGTACGCGCGTGAAGCGTTCGAGCGCTATCGCGCGGACGCCGTCACGGTGAACCCGTACATGGGCTACGACTCGGTCGAGCCGTACTTCGAGCACGAAGGCAAGGGCGTGATCGTGCTGTGCCGCACGTCGAACCCGGGCGGCTCCGACCTGCAGTTCCTCGAAACGAACGGTCGCCCGCTGTACCAGGTCGTCGCGGATCTCGCGGCGAACAAGTGGAACGCGAAGAACGGCCAGCTCGGCCTCGTGGTCGGCGCGACGTTCCCGAACGAAATCGAGATCGTGCGCGGGATCGTCGGCGACATGCCGCTCCTGATCCCCGGCATCGGCGCACAGGGCGGCGACGTGCAGGCGACCGTCAACGCGGGCCGCACGGCCGACTCGACGGGCATGATGATCAACTCGTCGCGCGCGATCCTGTACGCGAGCAAGGGCGAGGATTTCGCCGAAGCCGCGGCGCTCGCCGCGCAAAAGACCCGCGATACGATCAACGCGTATCGCTGATCGCTGATCGCACCGGCCGCCCGCGCAGGCGGCCGGTGCCGGCAGGCCCGCACCCGTGGGCCCGTGCCGCTTTCTCCGCGTTGCCGCTGTTTCCCCTGCATTCATTGCCGCCGCACTGGCGCGCAATAACAACTTCCCGTCGCTTCCGCGCCGCATGCCCGCACGGCAATCGCGCGATGCTGCTTGTCATCGATCCGTCACCAGAATGTCAAGAAAGGGAGCGACGCCATGCCCAAACTGCCCCGCCGTCTTCTGAGCGCGTTCGCCGCGTCGTTGTGCATGCGAGGGCGCCGCGGGCGCCCGCGAATCGACGCTCGTTCAGCGCTCGCGCTCGTCGAGCAGCTTCAGGAGCCCGCGCAGCGCATGCACGGCCGCCTGCGTGCGGATCTGTTCGCGGTCGCCCTTGAACACGAGCGTCTCGACGTCGGTATGCAGCCGGTTGCTCCAGCCGAACGACACGGTGCCGACCGGCTTCTTCTCGCTGCCGCCCGCCGGGCCCGCGATGCCCGTGACGGACAGCGCGACCTGCGCGCGGCTGTTGCGCAGCGCGCCTTCGGCCATCGCGCGCGCGACGGGCTCGCTGACAGCGCCGTGCTTGTCGATCAGGTCGGGCGGCACGCCGATCATCTCGATCTTGGCCTGGTTCGAGTACGTGACGAAGCCGCGCTCGAACCACTGGCTGCTGCCCGAGATGTCGGTGATCGCCGCGGCGATCATGCCGCCGGTGCAGGATTCGGCGGTGGCGAGCGTCAGGTGCTCGTCACGCAGCTTGTTGCCTGCGCGGATCGCAAGCTGGTGGACGACGGAATCGGTTGGCATGCGCGTCGGGAAACGGGAGTCGGGAAATCGGTCAGCTGACGACGGAGCGCCACAGGGCGATCACGAGCAGCGTCATGAATGCGGCGACCAGGTCGTCGGCCATGATGCCGAGCCCGCCTTTCAGGCGGCGCTCGAAATAGCGGATCGGAGGCGGCTTGAGCATGTCGAAGAAGCGGAACGCGACGAACGCCCACAACTGGCCGACGAAGGTCGCCGGCGTGACGAACAGCATCACGAGCCAGATCGCGACGATCTCGTCCCAGACGACGGCACCCGGATCGGACGTGCCCATCTTCCTCGCGGTGAAACCGGTGATCCACGTGCCCGCCGCCAAGCCGACGGCGATCAGCGCCCACCATTCGGGCACCGTCAGGTAGCGGCTGAGCACGACGAACGTCAGCCAGCCGAACAGCGAGCCGAACGTGCCGGGCATGATCGGCGAGAGCCCGCTGCCGAAGCCGAGCGACACGAGATGCGCCGGATGCGACAGCATGAAGCGCGCGGTCGCGCGCTTCGGCGTGTTCGGCGCGGCGCCGGGCTCGGCCGCGGCGTGCGCGGGCGTCGGGTCAGTCTGCATGGAAGTGGTCGAAGCCGTGCAACGTGAGAGCCAGGGGCGCGCCGGCGGCATCGCGCCACGCGATCGCGGGCTGCGCCGACGGCGCGGACAACGCGCGTATTGTACCGATTCGCGTGACCGGCACGCCGGCCGTTGCGCCGGCCGCTTCGACCGCCGCGCGGGCCGCAGCCGGCGCGGTGAAGCACAGTTCGTAGTCGTCGCCGCCCGCCAGCGTGCAGCGGCGCTGCACGTCGGGCGGCAGCGTCGCGAGCGCGGCCGAGCGCGGTACCGCGTCGGCGTCGATTTCGGCGCGCACGTTCGAGCGCGTCAGGATGTGCTGAAGGTCGCCGGCGAGGCCGTCCGAGATGTCGAGCGCCGCGTGCGCGACGCCCGCGAGCGCCAGGCCGAGCGCGATGCGCGGTTCGGGCCGCTCGAGCGCGTGCCGGAACGCGGTCGCTTCGTTCGTGCCGGCCGCCCATTCGCCGCGGGCGACGCCGAGGCCGGCGCGCGCGTCGCCGAGCGTGCCGGACACCCAGACGTCGTCGCCGTCGCGCGCGGCATCGCGCCGCAGCGCCGCGTCGGGCGCGACGTCGCCGAATACGGTCACGCACAGGTTCAGCGGCCCGCTCGTCGTGTCGCCGCCGATCAGCTCGCAGCCGAACCGGTCGGCGAGCGCGAACAGCCCGTTGCTGAACGCCTCGAGCCACGCCGCGTCGGCGCGCGGCAGCGCGCATGCGAGCGTGAACGCGCGCGGCTCGGCGCCCATCGCCGCGAGGTCGGACAGGTTGACCGCGAGCGTCTTGTGGCCGAGCGCGCCGGGCGCGACGTCGGGGAAGAAGTGGCGGCCTTCCACCAGCATGTCCGTCGAAATGGCCAGCAATTTCCCGGGGCGGGGCGTGATCAGTGCGCAATCGTCGCCGATGCCGAGCGTCGACGTGCGCGCGCCCTGCGCGGCGCGGCGCGTGAAGAAGCGTTCGATCAGCGAAAACTCGGAGAGGGCGGCTGGCACGGCGGATGGATCCGAAACGATTGAGGGAACGGCATTGTACGAGGCGAACGGCGACGTTCCTGCACCGTTCGGCGCATTTTTGTCGCGGCTGTTGCACCCGAATCGCCGGTCTGGCGGCCGGTGATTGGCGCTACAATGCCGTCGAACAGTCATTCTAATCCGCCCGCCACGAGACACATGTCCACCCAAGCCTCCTCCAAAGCCAAGCTCCGCGAAGCCGCGCTCGACTATCACGAATTCCCGACCCCCGGGAAAATCGCGATCGCCCCGACCAAGCAGATGATCAACCAGCGCGACCTCGCGCTCGCATACTCGCCGGGCGTGGCGTACGCGTGCGAGGAGATCGTCGAGAATCCGCTCAACGCGGCGCGTTTCACCGCGCGCAGCAATCTGGTCGGCGTCGTCACGAACGGTACGGCGGTGCTCGGTCTCGGCAACATCGGCCCGCTCGCGTCGAAGCCGGTGATGGAAGGCAAGGCCGTGCTGTTCAAGAAGTTTGCGGGCATCGACGTGTTCGACATCGAGCTGAACGAGTCGGACCCGCACAAGCTCGTCGACGTGATCGCCGCGCTGGAGCCGACCTTCGGCGGGATCAACCTGGAAGACATCAAGGCGCCGGACTGCTTCATCGTCGAGCGCGAGGCGCGCAAGCGGATGAAGATTCCGGTGTTCCACGACGACCAGCACGGCACCGCGATTGTCGTGGCCGCGGCCGTCACGAACGGCCTGAAGGTCGTGAACAAGGACATCAAGAAGGTGAAGCTCGTCGCGTCCGGCGCGGGCGCGGCCGCGCTGGCGTGTCTCGACCTGCTCGTCGACATCGGCCTGCCGCTCGAGAACATCACGGTGACCGATCTGGCCGGCGTGGTCTACAAGGGCCGTGCCGAGCTGATGGATCCGGACAAGGAGCGTTTCGCCCGCGAAACCGAAGCGCGGACGCTGGCCGAAGTGATCGACGGCGCGGACATCTTCCTCGGTCTGTCGGCCGCGGGCGTGCTGAAGCAGGACATGGTGAAGGGCATGGCCGAGCGCCCGCTGATCCTGGCGCTCGCGAACCCGACGCCGGAGATCCTGCCGGAGCTCGCGCTCGAAGTGCGTCCGGACGCCGTGCTGGCCACGGGCCGTACGGATTACCCGAACCAGGTCAACAACGTCCTGTGCTTCCCGTTCATCTTCCGCGGCGCGCTCGACGTCGGCGCGACGACGATCACGCGTGAAATGGAGATCGCGGCCGTCAACGCGATCGCCGAGCTCGCGCAGCACGAGCAGAGCGACATCGTCGCGACCGCGTACGGCATCCAGGACCTGTCGTTCGGGCCCGACTATCTGATTCCGAAGCCGTTCGATCCGCGCCTGATCGTGAAGATCGCGCCGGCCGTCGCGCAGGCCGCGATGGACGGCGGCGTCGCGACGCGCCCGATCGAGGACATGGACGCGTATCGCGTTCACCTCCAGCAGTTCGTGTATCACAGCGGCACGACGATGAAGCCGATCTTCCAGATCGCGCGCGCCGCGCCGGAAGAGAAGAAGCGCGTCGTGTTCGCGGAAGGCGAAGAAGAGCGCGTGTTGCGCGCCGTTCAGATCATCGTCGACGAAAAACTCGCGAAGCCGATCCTGATCGGCCGCCCGTCGGTGATCGAGCACCGTATCCAGCGCTACGGCCTGCGCCTGACGCCGGGCACCGACTTCACGGTCGTCAACACCGAGCACGACGAGCGCTACCGCGACTTCTGGCAGACGTACCACAAGCTCATGGCGCGCAAGGGCATCAGCGAGCAGCTCGCGCGCGTCGAGATGCGCCGCCGCACGACGCTGATCGGCTCGATGCTGGTGAAGAAGGGCGAGGCGGACGGGATGATCTGCGGCACGATCAGCACCACGCACCGTCACCTGCACTTCATCGACCAGGTGATCGGCAAGCGCGCGGGCTGCAGCGTGTACGCGGCGATGAACGGCCTCGTGCTGCCGGGCCGCCAGATTTTCCTCGTCGATACGCACGTGAACGTCGATCCGACCCCGGAGCAACTGGCCGAGATCACGATCATGGCGGCGGAAGAGGTGCGCCGCTTCGGCATCGAGCCGAAGGTCGCGCTGCTGTCGCACTCGAATTTCGGCACGAGCAACGCCCCTTCGGCGAAGAAGATGCGCGATACGCTCGCAATCCTGCAGGAATGCGCGCCGGAGCTGCAGGTCGATGGCGAGATGCACGGCGACGTCGCGCTCGACGCGGCGCTGCGCAAGGAAATCCTGCCGGAATCGACGCTGGAAGGCGATGCGAACCTGCTGATCCTGCCGAACATCGACGCCGCGAACATCGCGTACAACCTGCTGAAGACGGCCGCGGGCAACAATATCGCGATCGGGCCGATCCTGCTGGGCGCCGCCCAGCCGGTGCATGTGCTGACCGAGTCAGCGACCGTTCGCCGCATCGTCAACATGGCAGCGCTGCTGGTTGCCGACGTGAACGCCGCGCGCTGAGCAAAAACGAACGCGCCAGGCCGGTCGAACCGGCGTGGCGCGTCGGGCGAAATTGTAAACAAAAGCAAAAAGAGGCGTGCCCGCAATGGGCACGCCGCCGGGCAGGGCGCAAACGCGCTTCCCTCAAAGCAACAGCAGCATCTCTCCACTCCGGGTAGCGAGCGTGGCAAGGAGGCAGGGTCTTGCCATTCGAGAGATGCGGCCTGCATTTTATCTCATGTAGGATAAATGTAGTGTAAATTCGGTAAGAAATACGCGATTCCGGGTATCGGGAGACTTTCGATTCCCAAACGGACATTGATTCGCGCGGACAATAACGCTACGCTAACGCCTTTGTTGGTCGTCAACTACTTGATTTAACAGCGGGAACCCTGGTTCATGGCACGCAAGTGGCTCCGCAACGGCGCGCTCGCGTCCGTCTTCGCGATGTTCGCGATGGGTATCGTCGGCACGCCGACGGGCAGTCTGGTTTCCGCCGCTTACGCACGGGAGGCCGTTTCGGCCGACGTGGCGGCGAGCGGGCTCGATACGATTCCGACCGCCCGTCTTCCGCGCGAGGCTGTGACCACGCTGGGCCTGATCGGCGCCGGCGGCCCCTATCCGTACGAGAAAGACGGCGTCGTGTTTGGCAACCGCGAGCGGATCCTGCCAAAGGCGAAGCGCGGCTACTACCATGAGTACACGGTGCCGACGCCGCGTGCCCGCAATCGCGGTGCGCGCCGGATCGTCTGTGGCGGGCCATTGCGCCGGATCGACAACTGTTATTACACGGGCGACCACTACAACAGTTTTAAACGTATTGTTGAATGACTTCGGGACGAATGGCATGAGCGACTCCATCTACGCGCACGATACGGCGGCGGCGGAACTGTTCGCGGCCGGCGACGGCAATCTGTTTCAGCGCGTGATTCAACTGCACGCGGCGGCACAGGCTGGCGGCACGCCGGAGCAACAGGAAGCCGAGCCCGGGCTTTCATCGAACGAGGAGCCTATGAGCCTTTTCACGACCGTGCGACCCAATCTCGTGCAGTCGATCCGCGCGTTCCGCGTGCAGGATCTCGCCGACGAAGCCAGCCGGCTCGGCCAGCACTTTCTGTACGCGTATTGCGGCGCCGCGCAGTCGAAGCAGGAAGTGATGGAAACGATCGCGACGTCGTTCCTGTTCCCGAAGCATTTCGGGAAGAACTACGACGCGTTGTACGACTGCCTGACCGACCTCGTCGCGAAGGCCGGCGCGCAGCCCGGTTTCGTGATCGTCCTCGAAGGGTTGCCGATCGCGCAGAAATTCGACAAGGAAGGGCGCGAGACGCTGCTCGACGTGTTCCGCGAGGCGGCCGAATTCTGGGCCGAGCGCAAGGTCGCGTTCCGCGTGTTCTACTCGTTCGCGTAAGCGCGCATCGGCCAGCGGCTGATCCGTCGAAAAGCCCGCTTCGAGCGGGCTTTTTTGCGTCCGCGCGATACGTAAAGGCCGGCGCTGCACGCCGCTCGCCGACACGGGCCTTTTATCTGGCACCTCAGCTTGAATGACGGCGGCTGGATGACCGGCAGCCCGCAAGACGTGCTGACGCCGGCCCTCGACACGTTGTCCGATTCGATGCCGCACGGTTCGTCGAGCGACAAGTCGCGATGAGCCGCTGCGTTGAAACGCGCCGCATGCCTGCGGTGACGCCGGCCGCGCATCACGTCGCGGCCGATTGCCGCGCGGGCCGGGCAGTCCGTGCCGCGTTGCGCGGGCGGCACGCCCGTCTCGTCACCACCCGCCCCAGCGTGCCGCCAGCGCCGCGAGCACGGCCGCGCCTGCCGTCTCGGTGCGCAGCACGCGGGGGCCAAGCGACAGCGCGGTGAACCCGCGTGCGCGCGCCGCGTTTTCCTCGTCGGGCGACAGCCCGCCTTCGGGTCCGATCAGCAGCGTGACGGTGGCCGCGGGCGGCGCGTCCGGCAACGACGCGAACGGGATGCTCGCGCGCGGCGACAGCAGCAGCCGCAGTTCGCCGTCGGCCGGCGCGGCCGGCAGCGCCTCGAGCCACGCGTTGAAGCCGGCTACCTGCGCGACGTCGGGCACGCGATTGCGCCCGCACTGTTCGCACGACGCGCGCACGACGCCGCGCCAGTGCGCGACGCGCTTGTCCGCGCGTTCGCCGGACAGCTTCACGACGCCGCGCGCGGTCGACAGCGGCACGACCGCCGCGACGCCGAGCTCGACGGCCTTCTCGATCACCCAATCCATCTTGTCGCCGCCGGCGATGCCTTGCGCGAGCGTCACGCGGTAAGGCGGCTCGGCCTCGGCCGGCTCGAACGTATCGATCTGCGCGATCGCGCTGCGCTTGTCGATCTCGACGAGCCGTGCGCGGTACTGGCCGCCCGTGCCGTCGAACAGCGCGAGCACATCGCCGGGCTGCAGGCGCAGCACCTGTACGTGGCGCGCGACGTCGGCCGGCAGTGCGAACGTGGCGTCGGCGCGCAGCGCCGCGTCGATGAAGAAGCGCGGCACGGCCGCGGTGGTGGTGGTTTCGGTCATGCGTGTGGCGGTTGTGCTCATGTGTCGAGGCGGCGCGCGAGCGCCCACCGGTAGCCGTCGAGATCCTCGATCTGTGCGAACCGGTCGCCCCAGAACTGGTCCTGCGGCGCGCTCAGTGATTTCGCGCCCGCGTCGAGCGCGCGCTGCCAGGTGGCGTCGACATCGTCGACATACAGATAGAACGATTGCGGCGCGATGGCGTTCGCGCTTTTCGGCGTGAGCGCGGTCGAGCCGAACGCGCCCTCGGGCGCGAACATCACGATCAGCTGGCCGCGGTAGGCCATCTCGACGTGCATGATCGCGCCGTCCTCGTCGTGCATGTCGCGCAGCTCGAAGCCGAATGCGGCCTTGAAGAAATCGATGGCCGCGCGCGCGTTGCGTACGGCCAGGTAGGGCGTCAACCAAGGCACGTTGGCCGGACGTGGATCGGTCATAAAATCTCCTGTCGAACAGTGTTGGCGCTTCAGCGCCTACTCTGGTCCCATGCTTCGCGGTCGAACAGTGTTGGCGCTTCAGCGCCTACTCTGATCCCATGCTTCGCGGTCGAACAGTGTTGGCGCTTCAGCGCCTGCTCTGGTCCCATGCTTCGCGGTCGAACAGTGTTGGCGCTGCAGCGCCTGCTCTGATCCGATGCTTCGACGTTCGTTCAGCGTGGCGGCGCTGCGTTCGGGCCATTCCGGCCCTGTGCTGCGCATGACGAATCCTGCGAAGCCGCGATGGAACACGATGGAACACGGAGCGATGCGGCCTCCCGGGCGCTCAGCGGCGAACGCCCAGTGTATCGCGCAGCGCGTGCGGCAGGGCAAAGAGGGACGCATGCAGCCGCGCGTCGTAGTAGCGCAAGCCCTGCACGTGCCGGTCGGCGAGCCGTTCGTCGATGTCGTGCGCGAACAGCGCGGCCGCATCGAGCGTGTCGCTCGCGATCGCCATCAGCCACTGCGAGCCGTACAGCGGCACGTGCGCGGACAGCGGATCGACGACCGCGAAGCTCGCGCGCAGGTCGTCGAGCAGCGCGGCGATGCGCGATGCGTGGAACAGCGGCGAGCCGAGGTGCATCGAGATCGCGCCGCACGGCGTGAGGATCCGCTTGAGCCGTGCGTAGAACGCGCGCGTATAGAGGCCGGCCGCCGGCGAATCGGGCGGCGTGAGATCGAACACGACGAGATCGAAATGCTCGACGGTCGACTCGACGAAATGCGCGGCGTCGCCGATCACGACGTCGACGCGCGGGTCGTCGAGCGCGCCCTGGTGCACGTCGTCGAGATAGCGGCGCGCCATCCCGACCACCTCGTCGTCGAGTTCCGCGACGACGATCCGCTCGATGCACGCGTGCTTGAGCAACTGGCGGGCTGCGCCGCCGTCGCCGCCGCCCAGCACGAGCGCCTTGCGCGGCGACGGATGCGCGAGCGCGGCCGGGTGCGTCATGCACTCGTGATAGACGTACTCGTCGCCGACCGACGTCATCGGCCGGCCGTCCAGCGTAAACAGGCGGCCGAGCTGCGGGGTTTCCCAGACTTCGATCTGCTGGTGCGGGGACGCGACGCGCGCGAGCCGCCGCGCATTCGGGAAGCCGTAAGTGGCGTCGGGCGTAGGGTGAAAGAGAAGTGTGGTGCTCACGGGCGGGCCCCTAGGGGCAGGCAGTTCCGACGCCTGAATTATAGGAGGCGGGCGGTTTGGCGGAAAACCGTGCCGGAACACCGCGCGCCGACAAGGGAAATGTCAGCCCATCTGTTAAAATGACGAGCTTTGCAGCCCCGTCCGTAGGCTCCGTCCGCTTCGCGTCCGTCAGGCGCCGCACCGCGCGCCGGGAACGATTGACGCTCGAGCTTCCGGATGCCGCCGTGCTCCCCGTTTCCTCGACTCGTTCTCCGGACTCGACATGACGACTTCGTCTCCCGCCTCCACCACCCTGATGGCCAACGCGATCCGTGCGCTCGCGATGGACGCCGTCCAGCAAGCAAACTCCGGCCACCCCGGCATGCCGATGGGCATGGCCGAAATCGGCGTTGCGCTCTGGTCGCGTCATCTGAAGCACAACCCGACGAACCCGCACTGGGCAGACCGCGACCGCTTCGTGCTGTCGAACGGCCATGGCTCGATGCTGCTGTACTCGCTGCTGCACCTGACCGGCTACGACCTGCCGATCGAAGAGCTGAAGAACTTCCGCCAACTGCACTCGAAGACGCCGGGCCACCCGGAATACGGGATCACGCCGGGCGTCGAGACGACCACCGGCCCGCTCGGCCAGGGTCTGGCGAACGCGGTCGGCATGGCGCTCGGCGAAGCGCTGATGGCCGACGAGTTCAACCATGACGGCGCGAAGATCGTCGATCACCACACGTACGTGTTCCTCGGCGACGGCTGCCTGATGGAAGGCATCTCGCACGAAGCCTGCTCGCTCGCCGGCACGCTGAAGCTGAACAAGCTGATCGCGCTGTACGACGACAACGGCATCTCGATCGACGGCGACGTCGTGAACTGGTTCCACGACGACACGCCGAAGCGCTTCGAAGCATACGGCTGGAACGTGATTCCGAACGTGAACGGCCACGACGTCGACGCGGTCGACGCGGCGATCGCGAAGGCGAAGCTGTCGGACAAGCCGACGCTGATTTGCTGCAAGACGGTGATCGGCAAGGGTGCGGCGACCAAGGCCGGCGGCCACGACGTGCACGGCGCGGCGCTCGGCGCGGAAGAAATCGCGAAGACGCGCGAAGCGCTCGGCTGGAAGTGGGAGCCGTTCGTGATTCCGCAGGAAGTCTATGCGGCATGGGACGGGAAGGAAGCCGGCAAGCGCGCCGAGTCCGAGTGGGACGCGACGTTCGCGCAATATCGCGCGAAGTTCCCGGAGCAAGCCGCTGAATTCGAGCGCCGGATGGCCAACCAGCTGCCGGCCGACTGGGCCGAGAAGGCTGCGGCGATCATCGCCGGCGCGAACGAGCGCGCCGAGACGGTCGCGACCCGTAAGGCGTCGCAGCAGGCGATCGAAGGGCTGGCCGCCGCGCTGCCCGAGCTGCTTGGCGGCTCGGCCGACCTGACCGGCTCGAACCTGACCAACTGGAAGGCGTCGAAGGCCGTCCGCGCGAATCCGGAAGGCCCGGGCGTCCAGCTGGGCAACCACATCAACTACGGCGTGCGCGAATTCGGCATGAGCGCCGCGATCAACGGCCTCGCGCTGCACGGCGGCCACAAGCCGTTCGGCGGCACGTTCCTGACGTTCTCCGACTACAGCCGCAATGCGCTGCGCGTGGCCGCGCTGATGAAGGTGCCGTCGATCTTCGTGTTCACGCACGATTCGATCGGCCTCGGCGAAGACGGCCCGACGCACCAGTCGATCGAGCACGTGTCGAGCCTGCGCCTGATCCCGAACCACGACGTGTGGCGCCCGGCCGACACGGTCGAGACGGCCGTCGCATGGACCCACGCGATTGCCGCGGATCGTCCGTCGAGCCTGATCTTCAGCCGCCAGAACCTCGCGTTCAACCCGCGCACCGACGCACAGATCGCCAACGTCGCGAAGGGCGGCTACGTGCTGAAGGACTGGGATGAGGAAATCGTCGCGCGCAAGATCATCCTGATCGCGACGGGCTCCGAAGTCGAACTCGCGATGAAGGCGGTCGCGCCGCTCGCGCAGCAAGGCATCGCGGCACGCGTCGTGTCGATGCCGTCGACCAACGTGTTCGACCGCCAGGACGCCGAATACCGCGAACGCGTGCTGCCGCACGGCGTGCGCCGCGTCGCGATCGAAGCGGGCGTGACGAGCTTCTGGCACAAGTACGTCGGCCTCGATGGCGGCGTCGTCGGGATCGACACGTTCGGCGAATCGGCGCCGGCCGGCGTGCTGTTCAAGTACTTCGGCTTTACCGTCGAGCACGTCGTCGAGACCGCGAAGGCCGTGCTGGCCTAAAAGCATTCGCGACGCGCGCCACCCCTCGCGCGCGTCGCACCGTGAAGCTGCACGAAACGAATTTTTTCAGCCATCAGGAGATAAACCATGACGATTCGCGTCGCAATCAACGGCTACGGCCGCATCGGCCGCAACACGCTGCGCGCGTTCTATGAAAACGGCAAGAAGCACGATCTCGAGATCGTCGCGATCAACGACCTGGGCGATGCGAAGACCAACGCGCACCTGACCCAGTACGACACCGCGCACGGCAAGTTCCCGGGCGAAGTGTCGGTCGACGGCGACTACCTCGTCGTGAACGGCGACAAGATCCGCGTGCTGGCCAACCGCAACCCGGCCGAACTGCCGTGGGGCGAGCTGGGCGTCGATGTCGTGATGGAATGCACGGGCTTCTTCACGACCAAGGAAAAGGCGAGCGCGCACCTGAAGGGTGGTGCGAAGAAGGTGATCATCTCGGCGCCGGGCGGCAAGGACGTCGACGCGACGATCGTCTACGGCGTGAACCACAACGTGCTGAAGGCCGAGCACACGGTCATCTCGAACGCATCGTGCACGACGAACTGCCTCGCGCCGCTCGTCAAGCCGCTGAACGACAAGATCGGTCTCGAAAACGGCCTGATGACGACGATCCACGCGTACACGAACGACCAGGTGCTGACGGACGTGTACCACGAAGACCTGCGCCGCGCGCGTTCGGCCACGCACAGCCAGATCCCGACGAAGACGGGCGCGGCTTCGGCCGTCGGCCTCGTGCTGCCGGAACTGAACGGCAAGCTCGACGGTTACGCGATCCGTGTCCCGACGATCAACGTGTCGGTCGTCGACCTGTCGTTCATCGCCAAGCGCGACACGACGGTCGAGGAAGTCAACGCGATCATGAAGGAAGCATCGGAAGGCGCGCTGAAGGGCATCCTCGGCTATAACGATGCACCGCTGGTGTCGATCGACTTCAACCACAACCCGGCTTCGTCGACGTTCGACGCGACGCTGACCAAGGTGTCGGGCCGCCTCGTCAAGGTGTCGAGCTGGTACGACAACGAGTGGGGTTTCTCGAACCGCATGCTGGATACGGCTGTCGCGTTCGCGAACGCGAAGTAATCCCGCACGTTGCGCGGCCGCTGCAAGGCGGCCTGCGCGGCGAACGAGCCCGGCCCGGTTTTCCGGCCGGGTTTTTTATTGTCCCGACGCTGCCGTCACGTGTTCGAGCGCGGCGACGAATGCGCGCTTCAGCGGGCTGTCGAGGTCGGTCCATGCGAGGCCGATGCCGGCGCGGTGCCCGCCGAGATCGAGCGGCCGCGCGAGCACGTTCGGCGGCAGCGCGCTGGCGGCCTCCGCCGGAATCAGCCCGATTCCCATGCCGGCCGCGACGAGCGCCAGCATCGTCGTGAATTCCCCGAACTCCTGTGCGATCTCGAGCGTCGTGCCCGCGCGGCTCAGCGCGAGCAGCATGTCGTCGTGAAAGCCGGGCGCGTAGCGGCGCGCGAGCACGAAGGTAGGCTGGCCGCGCAGCGCGGCCGGTGAGATCGCGTCGTGGGCGGCCAGCGGATGGTCGAGCGGCAGCGCGACGACGAAACCTTCCTCGAGCACCACGCGCGTGTCGATGCCCGCATACGCGGCCGGCAGCCGGATCATCCCGAAGTCGATCCGCCGGTCGCGCAGCGCGGCGATCTGGTCGGGCGTCGGCAGGTCCTTCAATTCGAGCGCGATCAGCGGATAGCGCTCGCGCATCGTGCGCAGCACGGCCGGCAGCAGCGCAGGCAGCACCGACGACACGAACGCGATCCGCAGCGTGCCGATCTCGCCGCGGCTCGACAGCCGCGCCATCTGTTCCGCGCGCGCGGCCTGCTGCAGCGTCGCCCGCGCCTCGGGCAGGAATACGCGCCCCGTGTCGCTCAGCTCGACCTTGTGCCGGTCGCGCTCGAACAGCCGCGCGCCGAGTTCTTCCTCGAGCGCCTTGATCTGCATGCTCAGCGCGGGCTGTACGATGAACAGGCGCTGCGCGGCGCGCCCGAAATGCAGCTCTTCCGCGAGCGTGACGAAGGCGCGCAATTGCTTGAGTTCCATGGGCGGCGGGCAGCAGAGGACGGTAATCAGATTTCATGATAACCGGATCACAAAAGACCATTGGCGCGGTGCCCGGCCGGAAGCCGAAGATACCGTCAACGCGAGACCGGCCGCGACGGGCAGCCGGCTCGACTGGCACGAGGAGACATGCATGACGAACGCGCTTGACCGGTTCCGCCTCGACGGCCGCCGCGCACTGATTACCGGTTCCGGACGCGGGATCGGGCTGACGCTCGCCCGCGGGCTGGCCGAAGCGGGGGCGGCGATCGTCATCAACGATCGCAATGAGGAGAAGGCCGCGACGCTCGTGCGGCACCTGCGCGAGGAAGGTTTCACCGCCGACTACGCCGTATTCGACGTCGCCGAGCACGCGCAGGTGCGCGCGGCGATCGACGATTTCGAGGCGCGCGTCGGTGCGATCGACATCCTCGTGAACAACGCGGGCATCCAGCGCCGCGCGCCGCTCGACGCATTCGAACCCGACGACTGGCACGCGCTGATGCGCGTGAATCTCGACGGCGTGTTCAACGTCGCGCAGGCCGTCGCGCGTCACATGATCGCGCGCGGCCACGGGAAGATCATCAACATCTGCTCGGTGCAGAGCGAGCTCGCGCGGCCGACGATCGCGCCGTATGCGGCGACGAAGGGCGCGGTGCGGATGCTGACGAAAGGGATGTGTGCCGACTGGGCGCGCCACGGCATCCAGGCGAACGGCCTCGCGCCCGGCTATTTCGAAACCGAGCTCAACCGCGCACTGGTCGACGACGCGGCGTTCTCGGACTGGCTGTGCAAGCGCACGCCGGCCGGCCGCTGGGGGCGCGTCGACGAGCTGTGCGGCGCGGCGATCTTCCTCGCTTCGGCCGCGTCCGATTTCGTGAACGGCCAGACGCTGTTCGTCGACGGCGGGCTGACCAGCGCGGTCTAGGAGAAAGTCATGCGTATGCGTTGCATGTGTGTCGTGATCCACGGGCCGAACGACCTGCGGGTCGAAGAGCAGGACGCGGGCGAGATCGGCCCGGGCCAGGTGCGCGTCGATGTCGCGATGGGCGGCATCTGCGGCTCCGATCTCCATTACTTCCGGCATGGTGGCTTCGGTGCGATCCGGCTGCAGCAGCCGATGGTGCTCGGCCACGAGGTCGCCGGCACGGTCGCGGCGGTCGCGCCGGACGTGACGTCGGTGAAGGTCGGCGACCGCGTCGCGGTCAATCCGAGCCGGCCGTGCGGCGCGTGCCGCTACTGCCTCGAAGGCTTGCCGAACCAGTGTCTCGACATGCGCTTCTACGGCAGCGCGATGCGGATGCCGCACGTGCAGGGCGCGTTCCGCAACGCGCTCGTGTGCGACGCGATGCAGTGCGTGAAGGTTGCCGATCACGTGCCGCTGTCGCTCGCGGCGCTCGCCGAGCCGTTCGCGGTCGGGCTGCATGCGGTGTCGCGTGCGGGCCCGCTGATCGGCAAGCGCGTGCTCGTGTCGGGTTGCGGGCCGATCGGCGTGCTGGCAGTCGCGGCGGCGCGCGTGCACGGCGCGGCGGAGATCGTTGCGACCGACGTCGTCGAGGCGCCGCTGGAAGTGGCCCGCGCGCTCGGCGCCGACCATACGATCAATGCGGCGGCCGATGCCGGATGGGTCGCGCGCTACGGCGCCGACAAGGGCACGTTCGACGTGATGATCGAGTGTTCGGGCAATGCGCGCGCGCTGCGCGATGGGCTGGACGTGATGCGGCCGCGCGGTGTCGTCGTGCAGCTCGGGCTCGGCGGCGATGTCAGCCTGCCGCAGAACGTCGTGGTCGCGAAGGAGTTGTCGATCTGCGGGTCGTTCCGCTTCCATGCGGAATTCGCGCTCGCGGTGCAACTGATCAACGCGGGGCGCGTCGACCTGCGGCCGGCCGTGACGCGCGTGTTCCCGATGCGCGACGCGAACCTGGCGTTCGAACTCGCCGGCGACCGGCAGCGCGCGATGAAGGTGCTGATCGATTTCGCGGACGAGGCCGCGTGATGGTCCGGCGCCGGCGCACGACGGCGCCGGCGTCATCGAAACAAGGCACGCCCGCGATTCGCGCGGCGTGCCTTGTTTCATCGTGACGCGGAAACGGATTACCGCATTACTGCGTGGCCTGCCGCACGCCGACGCGCTGCGACGCGAGCCACAGCGCGATCAGCACGCCCGCGAGCGCTGCGCCCGCGACGCATACGCCGCGCCAGCCGTCGATGCCGTAGGCGACGCTCGCCGCGAACGACCCGAGCGCGCCGCCGATGAAGTAGCTCGTCAGGTAGATCGTCGTCACGCGGCTGCGCGCGTTGCCCGCCAGCGCATAGATCACGCTCTGGTTCGAGATGTGCATGCCCTGCACGCCGACGTCGAGCAGCAGGATGCCCGCGATCAGCGCCGCGAGCGAGTGTGCGCCGGTCGCGATCAGCGCGAACGATGCGAGCACGGCCGCCGCGAACAGCCCCGTCGCCGCATTGCCGTGGCCGCGGTCGACCAGCCGGCCGGCCGACGTCGCCGCGAGCGCGCCCACCGCGCCGACGATCCCGAACAGGCCGATCTGCCCTTCGGAATAGCTGTACGGCGGCTGGCTCAACAGGAACGTGAGGCCTGTCCACAGCAGGCTGAAGCATGCGAACACGAGCGCGCCGTAGGTGGAGCGCAGCGCGATCAGCGGTTGCGCGCACACCAGCGCGACGAGCGACTTCATCAGCGCCGCATAGTCGAGGCGCCCGTCGCGGCGATCCTTCGGCAGCTTCACGGCGAGCACGACGGTCAGCGCGAGCACCATCACCGCGGCGATGCCGTACACCGCACGCCAGCCGAACCCGTCGGCGATTGCCCCGGCCGCGACGCGCGCGAGCAGGATGCCGAGCAGCAGCCCGCTCATCACGGTGCCGACCGCGCGGCCGCGCGAGCGCGCGTCGGCGAGCGACGCCGCGAACGGCACGAGCAGTTGCGTCGAGCACGTGACGAAGCCGACCGCGACGTTCGCGACGACGAACATCGTGAAGTTCGTGCTGAACGTGACCGCGACCAGCGCGACGACGTTGAGCATCAGCAGCCGCACGATCAGCGTGTGGCGGTTGACCGCGTCGCCGAGCGGGACGATCAGCAGCAGGCTCGCCGCGTAGCCGAGCTGCGTCAGCGTGACGAGATAGCCGAGCTCGGTCGGCGCGCGCCCGAAGCTGCGCGCGATCGCGGCGAGCAGCGGCTGCGCGTAATAGATGTTGCCGATGACGATGCCGCACGCGCAGGCGAACAGCAGCGTCATGCCGCGGGTCAGGGGAGGATGGGTATCGTGATGCGGTTCCATGGTCGCGAAAAACAGCGGCGCCGGCCGGCGGCATGGGGCCGTCGGCTGCGCGGGGTGACGGAAATCGGGGCCGGCGTCAACGGATCGGCGGTGAACCGGTGCGCGCCGGGCGGATCGCGGCCGGACCCGGATCGGGCGGCGGATCGTCGTGCGGCGGGCGGGGGCAGGGCGAGCCCGGGCGTGCCGTTCCGGTGCAGCCAGGCGCGGGTCATCGGAACGGGTGTGCGTATGATGCGGGAATCGAATCATAGCGTCCAAGACTGGATCGTTATGGTATTCATTGGAAAAACCAATACGTTGGCCGCGATGCTACTCCGCCATATCCGCTATTTCCTGGCCGTTGCCGAGCAGCGCAGTTTCACGCGCGCGGCCGACGCGCTGCACGTGTCGCAACCGACGCTGTCGCAGCAGGTCCGCCAACTCGAGGAAACGCTCGGCGTGCAGTTGTTCGACCGCTCGGGCCGCACGGTGCAGCTCACCGAATTCGGCGAGGTCTATGCGCGCCACGCGCGCGCCGCGCTGCACGAACTCGATACGGGGCAGCGCGCGCTGCACGACGTCGCCGATCTGGGCAGCGGGTCGCTGCGGCTCGCGATGATGCCGACCTTCGCGGCCTACCTGAGCGGCTCGCTGATCGACGCATTCCATGCCGATTATCCGAACATCGCGCTGACGATCGACGCGATGCCGCAGGAGCGCATCGAGGCGCTGCTCGCCGACGACCGGCTCGACGCGGGCTTCGCGTTCGTGCCGCCGCGCGCGCCGGACATCGAGGCGCTGCCGCTGTGGGACGAACCGCTCGCGCTCGTGACGGGCCGCACGCACCGTCTCGCGCGGCGGCGCCGCGCACTGACGCCGGCCGAGCTCGGCGGCGAGCCGCTGGTGTTGTTGAGCCGCGCGTTCGCGACGCGCGAGAGCATCGACCGGTATTTCATCGAGCACGGCGCGCAGCCGAAGATCGCGATCGAGACGAATACGATCAGCGCGGTGCTGGAGCTCGTGCGGTGCGGCCGGCTCGCGACGGTGCTGCCCGACGCGATCGCGCGCGAGAGCGCCGGTCTGTGCGCGCTGGAGATCGATCCGCCGCTGCCGACCCGCACGGCCGCGCTGCTGACGCGCAGAGGCGCGTACCGCAGCGTCGCGGCGCGCGCGTTCATCGAGCGCGCGCTCGCGTATCGCGATCCGTCGGGAGCGTGACCGGGGCGACCGGGCGGCGGCGCGGACGCGTCAAGCGCCCGGCGTCGGGAAGAAGATGCCCGCGCGCTGCGCGGCGTTCGAGATGTGCGTTTCGATCGCGGTGCCCGCGGCGGCGGCATCGCGCGCGATCAGCGCGTCGAGGATCGCGCGGTGCTCGTGCCACGTCGACAGCAGCAGTTCGCGCCGGTAGAACGGCATGCGCTGGCTTTCCTTCATGATGTCCGCGCTGCTGCGCAGGACCGATTCGATCGCCGCGTTGCCGGCGAGATGGATGATCCGCATGTGGAAATCGAAGTCGAGCTGTGCGGCCTCGTCGAGCGCGCTTTCGGTCAGCGCGACATGCAGGTCGGCGAGGTTGTCCTCGAACCATGCGATGTCGGCATCGCTGACGACGTGCGCGGCCATCCGCGCGGCGAACCCTTCGAGCGCGTAGCGCATCTGGTACGTGTCGGGCGGCGACGACTGCTCGGCGAACCGCCATGCGTGCGCGGCCGTTGCCTGCGCGCTTTCGACGTACACGCCCTTGCCCGCGCGGATGCGCAGCATCCCGAGCGCCTCGAGCGTCGACAGCGCCTCGCGCAGCGACGCGCGGCTGATCTCCAGCTCCTCGGAGAGCTGGCGCTGGGCCGGCAGCAGGCTGCCGACCGGATACACGCCTGCCTCGATCCGGTCGCGGATCGTCGCGATGGCGGCGTCGGTCACGGTATGCGGAACATTTTTCATGATGTGAACGATGGCCGGTCTGACCGGCATTGTAATCCGCACGCGGGCAATGTATGACCGGCCTACGGGAAAGCCACGATCTGCCCCTCTTCGATGCGTCGGAAGCGCGTGGGGTGGGGGCGGGAAATCCCTATTTTGTCCGTCCTTGACGTGACTATATCGGCTTCCTACTATCCACCATAACATTACTGGTCTTACCAGTATGAACAGACGAAACTGCAACCGTTGGATCGGGAGAGCGCCGTGTCGAAATTCCTCAATTCGCTGTTTGGCCGGGTAGTCGTCGCATTGATCCTGGGGATCGCGCTAGGCGCGTTCTTCCCGCATTTCGCCGAGTCGTTGCGACCGCTCGGCGACGGCTTCCTGAAGCTCATCAAGATGGTCATCGGCCCGATCGTGTTCTGCGTCGTGGTCAGCGGGATGGCCAACGCGGGCGACCTGAAGAAGGTCGGCCGGGTCGGCCTGAAGGCCGTCATCTACTTCGAGGTGATGACGACGCTCGCGCTCGGCATCGGCCTGGTACTCGCGTGGCTCACGCGTCCGGGCGTCGGGATGAACATCGACCTGCACTCGCTCGATGCGTCGTCGCTCGCGTCGTACGCGAAGAACGCCGAAAGCCTGAAGGACACGGCCGGCTACCTGATGAAGATCATCCCCGAGACCGCGATCGACGCGTTCGCGAAGGGCGACATCCTGCAGATCCTCGTGTTCGCGGTGCTGTTCGGCTCCGCGCTGTCGCTGCTCGGCGACAAGGCGCAGCGCGTCAACTCGCTGATCGAGGAGCTGTCGCACGTGTTCTTCCGGATCATCGGCTTCATCATCAAGCTCGCGCCGCTCGGCGTGCTCGGCGCGATCGCGTTCACGACCGGCAAGTACGGCGTCGCGTCGCTCAAGCAGCTCGGCTACCTCGTCGCCGTGTTCTACCTGAGCTGCTTCGTGTTCGTCACGGTCGTGCTCGGCGTGGTGATGCGGCTCGCCGGCTTCTCGGTGTTTAAGCTGATCCGCTACCTGCGCGAGGAACTGTCGATCGTGCTCGGCACGGCGTCGTCGGACGCGGTGCTGCCGCAGGTGATGCGCAAGCTCGAATACATGGGCGTCAAGGATTCGACGGTCGGCCTCGTGATCCCGACCGGCTATTCGTTCAACCTCGACGGTTTCTCGATCTACCTGACGCTCGCCGTGCTGTTCATCGCGCAAGCCACCAACACGCCGCTGTCGACGCATGACCTGATCGTCGTGCTGCTCGTGTCGCTCATCACGTCGAAGGGCGCGCACGGCATTCCGGGTTCGGCGATCGTGATCCTCGCGGCGACGCTGTCGGCGATCCCGGCGATTCCGGTGCTCGGCCTCGTGCTGATCCTGCCGGTCGACTGGTTCGTCGGCATCGCCCGCGCGCTGACCAACCTGATCGGCAACTGCGTCGCGACGGTCGTCGTCGCGGTGTGGGAGAACGACATCGACCGGGCGCGCGCGAACCGCGTGCTGAACCGCGAGCTGCGCTACGTGCCGGCTGAAGAGGAAGGCAACGCGGCGCCGGTCGCCGGCGATCAGGCCCACGCGCTCTGAGCGCGACCCCGCGCGGGGCGGCCTTGCCCTCGGTCGTCCCGCGCTCGAATGACCTGCGGCCGGCGTAGCGATGCGCCGGTGCTTCACCAGAAGTCAAAAATCAGGAGACGACATGGCAGCCCCCATTCTCGATCCGAGCGCGCCGGCGTTTGCGCGGCGTTACATGAACCTCGCCGACCCGCGACTCGGTGCACAGGCGCTCTTCGCCAGCGACGAATTCTTCGCGCCGAAGGAACGCATGCTGAATCCCGAGCCGGCCGTGTTCATTCCCGGCAAGTACGACGACCACGGCAAGTGGATGGACGGCTGGGAAACGCGCCGCAAGCGCACGACCGGCCACGATTTCTGCGTGGTCCGCCTCGCGCGGCCGGGCGTGATCCACGGCGTCGATCTCGATACGAGCCACTTCACCGGCAACTTCCCGCCGGCCGCGTCGATCGACGCGTGCGTCGCCGACGGCGACACGCCGCCCGACGATGCCGAGTGGCGCACGATTGTCGCCGCGACGACGCTGCAGGGCAACTCGCATCATTACGTGAGCGTCGACGACGCGCAGCCCTATACGCACCTGCGCGTGAACCTGTATCCGGACGGCGGGCTGGCGCGGTTGCGCGTGTACGGCCAGCCGCAGCGCGACTGGCGCCACGTGCCGGCCGGCGAGCTCGTCGATCTCGCGGCGATCGAGAACGGCGGCTATCTCGTGGCCGCGAACAACCAGCACTTCGGCCCGGCATCGCAGATGCTGATGCCGGGGCGCGGTGCGAACATGGGCGACGGCTGGGAAACGCGGCGCCGCCGCGAACCCGGCAACGACTGGGCGATCGTCGCGCTCGCGCGGCCGGGCATCATCCGGCGCGTCGAGGTCGATACGGCGTTCTTCAAGGGCAATTTTCCCGACCGCTGCTCGCTGCAGGCCGCGCGGGTCGCGGGCGGCACCGACGATTCGCTCGTCACGCAGGCGATGTTCTGGGCCGAACTGCTCGGCGAGCAGAAGCTGTCGATGGACCACGTTCACACATTCGATCAGCTCGCGGCGCTCGGCCCCGTCACGCACGTGCGTTTCAACATCTTCCCGGACGGCGGCGTGTCGCGCCTGCGTCTGTGGGGCGAGCCGGCTTGAAGGAGGGCAACGGCATGAGCAGACCCCACATCCTGCGCGTCGAGCGCCTGACCCGCGAAGCGTTCGCGCCGTTCGGCGACGTGATCGCGCTCGAAGGCGCGCGGCATTTCCCGATCAACGGCGGCACGACCGAGCGCTTCCACGATCTCGCGACGATCGACGTGTGCGCGGACGGCGGCCGGCCGCTCGTCAGCGTGTTTCGCGCGCAGCCGCGCACGCTGCCGGTCGCGGTCACGCTGATGGAGCGCCATCCGCACGGCAGCCAGGCGTTCATCCCGCTCGCGGCCGTGTCGCGCTATGCGATCGTCGTCGCGCCGGCCGGCGAATTCCGGCCCGACGCGATGCGCGCGTTCCTGGCCGAAGGCTGGCAGGGCGTGAACTATGCGAAGGGCGTCTGGCACCATCCGCTGCTCGCGCTCGACGCGGTCAGCGATTTCGTGATCGTCGATCGCGGCGGGCCGCAGCCGAACTGCGACGAGATCCCGCTCGAGCGCGCGTGGGCACTCGAGTTCGAGCAGGCCTGCGCGAGTGTCGAAGGGCTTTCGTAAGCGTTCCGAACCAGCCCGCGCGTGATGCGCGGGCACGATCCCGAAAAGAAGACGGCCCGGTCGGCGAGATGCCGGCCGGGCCGTGCTTCGTGCGCAGGTGGCGCGATTCAGTGCTTGCGGTGCGGGCAGTTCTCGGTCGTGCAGGAACCGTACATCGCGAGCGAGTGCTCCTGGAGCCGGAAGCCGCGCTCCTTCGCGATCGCCTGCTGGCGGCCCTCGATCTCGGCGTCGAAGAACTCCTCGACGCGGCCGCAATCGAGGCACACGAGGTGATCGTGGTGCGAGCCTTCGTTCAGTTCGAACACGGCCTTGCCGGATTCGAAGTTGCTGCGCGAGAGCAGGCCGGCCTGCTCGAACTGCGTAAGCACGCGATAGACGGTGGCGAGCCCGATGTCGAGCTGCTCGTTGAGCAGGTTCCGGTAGACGTCTTCGGCCGTCAGGTGGCGCACGGGGCTCTGCTGGAAGATCTCGAGAATCTTGAGGCGCGGTAGGGTGGCCTTTAGCCCGATATTCTTCAGATCCGTCGGATTGGTCATGGCTAGGCATCCCTAGAGTACAATGCAGGGCTTCAATGTTACCGGCTTTTCGCCGTTCCAGATACACGCGCGGCCTGCACACGGGCCAGCACGGTGAAGGAAATGATCCCAGAATCGCTATCGCACTTTCAGAGGAGTCGCATGCGGAGTGCCATCATCGCTGCCGCCGCCGTTGCCGCGCTGGCGGGTTGTTCGTCGTACGACAGCGTGACGCAGCGCATCGCGCAGAGCATCACGCCCTATCGGATCACCGTCGTGCAGGGCAACTTCGTATCGCAGGAGAAAGCGGCGCAGTTGCAAGCCGGGATGACGCGCGAGCAGGTCCGCGCGCTGATCGGCACCCCGCTGCTCGCGGACATGTTCCACGCGGATCGCTGGGATTACCTCTTCTACTTCAAGCGCGGCTCGACGTCGATCGTCCAGCAGCGCGACCTCGTGCTGACCTTCTCGGGCGATCGCCTCGCGAGCTGGACGGGCGCCGACAACCTGCCTTCCGAGCTCGACCTGCTGGCCGACATCGACGGCGACCGCGGCGGCAAGAAGGCGAAGGCGGCCGCAGCGGCGAAGGCCGCTGCCGAGGCTGCTGCCGCGAGCGCCGCGCTAGCGGCGAGCGCGCCGGCGCCGGAGGCCGTCGCCAGTCCGTCCACCGTGCCGGCGTCCGGCGCGGTGGTCGACCAGGATGCGAACGCGCAGGCGGCACGCGCAGCGAACCGCGCGACCAACCAGGTGTCGGGTCAGGGGGCGAGCGCACGCCGGTTCGCGCCGTCCAAGCAGGCTTCCGGCGGTGCGCCGGTGCCGGGCGGCCAGCCGCCGGGCGCGGCTCCGGCGATTCAGCCGCAGTTCCAGTTCCATCGTCCGCCGCAGCCGAACGTGCCGAGCGAGGCGTCGCCGCCGGTCGGCCCGCAAGGCTCGGACACGCTGCAGAACCAGCCGCTCACCACGCCGGCCCAGTCGCAGTAAGCAGCCGGCGTGCGGAAACAGGGCGGCTTGCGCCGCCCGCCTTTAGACCTGTCGTGTAGAAAGCCATGAAGATTGCGATTGCCGGCGCATCGGGCCGAATGGGCCGGATGCTGATCGAAGCCGTTCTCAACGATTCCGACGCGCAGCTCGTCGGCGCGCTCGATCGCGCCGGTTCGCCGTTTCTCGGCCAGGACGCCGGCGCGTTCCTCGGCAAGGAAACCGGGATCAAGCTGACCGACGACCTCGACGCCGTGTTCGCGCAGGCCGATTACCTGATCGATTTCACGCGTCCGGAAGGCACGATCGCGCACATCGAGGCCGCGCTGCGCCACGACGTGAAGCTCGTGATCGGCACGACCGGCTTCACCGCCGAGCAGAAGGCCGAACTGCAGGCCGCGGCGGGCAAGATCGGCATCGTGTTCGCGGCGAACATGAGCGTCGGCGTGAACGTCACGCTGAAGCTGCTCGAATTCGCGGCGAAGCATTTCTCGCACGGCTACGACATCGAGATCATCGAGGCGCATCATCGCCACAAGGTCGACGCACCGTCGGGCACCGCGCTGATGATGGGCGAAGCCGTCGCCGGTGCGCTCGGCCGCTCGCTCGACGATTGCGCGGTGTACGGCCGCCACGGCGTGACGGGCGAGCGCGATCCGTCGTCGATCGGCTTTGCCGCGGTACGCGGCGGCGACATCGTCGGCGACCACACCGTACTGTTCGCCGGGATCGGCGAGCGCATCGAGATCACGCACAAGTCGTCGAGCCGCGTGTCGTACGCGCAGGGCGCGCTGCGCGCGGTCCGTTTCCTGTCGGCGCATGGCGCCGGCCTGTTCGACATGCAGGACGTGCTCGACCTGCGCTGACACCACGGGGAAACTCCGATGGCGATTCCCACCGGCGTTGTCCACTACCTCGAAAGCGGCGATGCGATCACGCATGCCGTTGCCTATGTGCTGCTGGCGATGTCCGTCGCCAGCTGGTGCTTCCTCTTGATGAAAGCCTGGCTGCTGGTCCGCGCGAAGCGGCAGGGGCCACGCGCGCTCGCCGCGTTCTGGCGCGCGCCGTCGCTCGATGCGGGCATTGCCGCGCTCGCCGGCGCTGATCGCGAGCGCGTGTTCGTGCCCCTCGCCGAAGCCGCGCGCGACGCGGCCGACGACCATGACCCGGCCGCGCTGGCCGCGCGCGTCGAGCGCAGCGAACGCGTGCTGCGCGCGTTGCGGCACGCGATGCTGCGCTCGCAGCGGCGTCTCGAATTCGGCCAGGTGCTGCTCGCGTCGATCGGCAGCACCGCGCCGTTCGTCGGGCTGCTCGGCACCGTCTGGGGTATCTACCACGCGCTCGGCAGCATCGCCGCGAGCGGGCAGGCGCAGATCGAGAACGTCGCGGGGCCGGTCGGCGAGGCGCTGATCATGACCGCGTTCGGGCTCGTCGTCGCGATTCCCGCGGTGCTGGCCTACAACATCCTCGGGCGGCTCGTGCGGCAGCTCGCCGAGGAACTCGACGGCTTCGCGCGCGACCTGCACGTGTTCGTGTGCGCGCAGGGCGCCTGACGCGCACGCCCGGGGAGAAACGACCATGGCATTCGGCGGGCTCGAGCACCACAAGACGTCCGCGCCGATGGCGGAGATCAACATGACGCCGCTGATCGACGTGATGCTCGTGCTGCTCGTCATCTTCATCATTACCGCGCCGCTGATGACGCACGCGATCCGGCTCGACCTGCCGAAGGTCGCGGCCAGCGTCGCGCGCGACACGCCGCAATCCGTCACGCTGTCGATCGACGACGCGGGCAAGCTGTACTGGGACGACGCGCCCGTGGCGCTCGCCGCGCTGCCCGCGCGCTTGCGTGCCGCCGCCGCGAGCGGTGCGCCGCCCGAGCTGCGGCTGCGCGCGTCGCGCGCGACCCGCTACGACGTGATCGCGCAGGTGATGGGCGACGCGCAGGCGGCGGGCCTCACGCGGATCGGTTTCGTGACCGACATGCCGCCGCAGGCGGGCGGTTCCGTCGCGCCGCCTGTCGCGCCGGCGAGCCGCTGAGCGGATCCGGCGGGCCCGCGCCCGCTGCGGGATTGGGCCGCCCGCCGCAAGACCGGCCGAATGGGCCGGCGCGGACGGTATAATCAACGTTTTTCCCGGTTGGCAGACTTTTTCCAGGTAACCCGGAATTTTCCAGGCTACCCGGCCATGCTTCGGGTAACCCGGAAAATTCCCGGAAACCGCAAACAGGTCCGGCAACAACGCGCCTGCGGGTCCGCCGGGCAAGCACGATTTTCGATCCACTCCTGCGCGCGAGCCGTCGCGCTGCTTAAAGCCTAGTCCGAACCACACCATGCACGAGAGATACGTACCCGCCGACGTCGAAGCCGCCGCCCAGGGCGACTGGCGCGCAGCCGATGCCTACAAGACGAAGGAAGATTCGCAGAAGCCGAAGTTCTACTGCGTGTCGATGCTGCCGTACCCGTCCGGCAAGCTGCACATGGGTCACGTGCGCAACTACACGATCAACGACGTGATGTACCGCTATCTGCGGATGAACGGCTACAACACGCTGATGCCGATGGGCTGGGATGCGTTCGGGATGCCGGCCGAGAACGCCGCGATGGCGAACGGCGTGCCGCCCGCGAAGTGGACCTACGACAACATCGACTACATGAAGGGCCAGATGCAGTCGATGGGCCTCGCGATCGACTGGTCGCGCGAGATCGCGACGTGCAAGCCCGACTACTACAAGTGGAACCAGTGGCTGTTCCTGAAGATGCTCGAGAAGGGCATCGCGTACAAGAAGACGGGCACCGTGAACTGGGACCCGGTCGACCAGACCGTGCTCGCGAACGAGCAGGTGATCGACGGGCGCGGCTGGCGTTCGGGCGCGCTCGTCGAGAAGCGCGAGATCCCGATGTACTACCTGCGGATCACGCAGTACGCGGATGAGCTGCTGAACGATCTCGACGGCCTCGGCTGGCCCGAGCGCGTGAAGATCATGCAGCAGAACTGGATCGGCAAGAGCTTCGGCGTGAACTTCGGCTTCCCGTACGAACTCGACGGCGAGAAGAAGCTGCTGCGCGTGTTCACGACGCGCGCCGACACGATCATGGGCGTCACGTTCTGCGCGGTCGCGGCCGAACATCCGCTCGCCACGCGCCTCGCGCAGGACAAGCCCGAGCTGCTGGCATTCATCGACGAATGCAAGCGCGGCGGCGTCGCCGAGGCCGACGTCGCGACGATGGAGAAGAAGGGCGTCGCGACGGGCTTCTCGGTTTCGCACCCGCTGACCGGCGAGCCGGTCGAGGTGTGGATCGGCAACTACGTGCTGATGAGCTATGGCGAAGGCGCGGTGATGGGCGTGCCGGGCCACGACGAGCGCGACTTCGCGTTCGCGAAGAAGTACGACCTGCCGATCAAGCAGGTGATTTCGAGCGAAGGCCAGGCTTACTCGCTCGACGCATGGCAGGAGTGGTACGGCGACAAGGAAACCGCGGTCTGCGTGAACAGCGGCAAGTACGACGGCCTGCGCTACGCGGACGCGGTCGATGCGATCGCGGCCGACCTGAATGCCGGCGGCTTCGGCGACAAGCAGGTCACGTGGCGCCTGCGCGACTGGGGCGTGTCGCGCCAGCGCTACTGGGGCACGCCGATCCCGATCATCCACTGCCCGTCGTGCGGCGACGTGCCGGTGCCCGAGCAGGATCTGCCGGTCGTGCTGCCGGAGGACCTCGTGCCGGACGGCTCGGGCAACCCGCTCGCGAAGTCGGAGGCGTTCGTGAACTGCGCGTGCCCGAAGTGCGGCGCGCCCGCGAAGCGCGAAACCGACACGATGGACACGTTCGTCGATTCGTCGTGGTACTTCTCGCGCTACACGGCGCCGGACGCCGAGACGATGGTCGACGCGCGCACCGATTACTGGATGCCGATGGATCAGTACATCGGCGGCATCGAGCACGCGATCCTGCACCTGCTGTATTCGCGCTTCTGGACCAAGGTGATGCGCGACCTCGGCCTCGTGAAGTTCGGCGAGCCGGCGAAGAACCTGCTCACGCAGGGGATGGTGCTGAACGAGACGTTCTACCGTGAAGATGCATCGGGCAAGAAGACCTGGTACAACCCGGCCGACGTGACGGTCACGCACGACGACAAGGGCCGCCCGGTCGGCGCGACGCTGAATGCCGACGGCCAGCCGGTCGTGCTCGGTGGCATCGAGAAGATGTCGAAGTCGAAGAACAACGGCGTCGATCCGCAGGTGCTGATCGACCTGTACGGCGCCGATACCGCGCGCCTGTTCACGATGTTCGCCGCGCCGCCCGAGCAGCAGCTCGAGTGGTCGGGCGCGGGCGTCGAGGGCGCGAGCCGCTTCCTGCGCCGCGTGTGGAGCTTCGGCTACGGCAACCGCGAAGCGCTTGCCGCGCGCGCGGGCTTCGATGCGGCCGCGCTCGGCGAAGCCGACAAGGCGCTGCGCCGCGAGATCTACAGCGTGCTGAAGCAGGCCGATTTCGACTACCAGCGCCTGCAGTACAACACGGTCGTGTCGGCCGCGATGAAGATGCTGAACGCGATCGACGGCGCGAAGGGCGCGACGCCCGGCGTGCTGCGCGAGACGTACGGCGTGCTGCTGCGCGTGCTGTACCCGGTCGTGCCGCACGTCACGTTCGAGCTGTGGAAGACGCTGGGCTACGCGGACGAATTCGGCCCGCTGCTCGATGCGCCGTGGCCGAAGGTCGACGAGGCTGCGCTCGAGCAGGCCGAGATCGAACTCGTGCTGCAGGTGAACGGCAAGGTGCGCGGCGCGCTGAAGGTCGCGAAGGACGCGAGCCGCGAGGCGATCGAAGCCGCGGCGGTGGCCGACGACGCGTTCGCGAAGTTCAGCGACGGCAAGCCGGCGAAGAAGATCGTCGTCGTGCCGGGCCGCCTCGTGAACATCGTCGTCTGACGGCCGCCGGCCGTCGGACGTACACAGAAGGAGCAAAGGTGATCCGCAGATCGTTTTTGATGCTCGTCGGCAGTGCGGTCGCGCTGTCGGCATGCGGCTTCCAGTTGCGCGGCCAGCAGGACTACGCGTTCAAGCACCTGCTGGTGGCCGGCGCGCCGGCGCCCGTCGAGGCGCGCCTCACGCGCCTCGTCGAGGCCGGCAGCGACACGAAGATCGTCAAGTCGGCGGACGACGCCGACGCCGTGCTGCGCATGTGGGAGTCGCGTGGCCAGAACACGCTGACGCTCAACAAGTACGGTTCGGCGCAGGAATACGCGTTGTTCTACACGCTGAACTACACGCTGACGAGCAAGGACGGCACCGTGCTGATCCCGCCGAGCGCGATCGCGCTGAACCGCGCGATGACGTACAGCGACCAGTACACGAATGCGAAGGCGCAGGAAGCCGACATCCTGTACGGCGACATGCAGAGCGACGCGGTCGACCAGTTGATGCGGCGTCTCGCGATCGTCCGCTCGCTGACGCCGGCGCCGGAGGACGTGGTGCCGGGTGTCGCGCCGCGCGCGCCGCTGCCGCCGCCGCCGCTCTGATCGACGGCGCACGCACCGATGCAATTGCGACTTGATGCGCTGGAGCCGCACCTCGCGAAGGGGTTGGCCGGGCTCTATACCGTCTACGGCGACGAGCCGCTGCTCGCGCAGGAAGCATGCGACCGCATTCGTGCGGCCGCGCGCGCGGCCGGTTTCACCGAGCGATCGGTGCATACGGTCGAGCGCGGCTTCGACTGGAGCATGCTGCTCGGCGCGACCCAGGCGATGTCGCTGTTCGGCGAGCGCCAGCTGATCGAGCTGCGGATTCCGTCGGGCAAGCCCGGCAAGGAAGGCGCCGATGCGCTGAAGACGCTCGCGGCCAGCCCCAGCCCCGACGCGCTGATGCTCGTCACGTTGCCGCGCCTCGACGCGGCAACGCAGAAATCCGCCTGGTTTACCGCGCTGCAGAACGGCGGCGTCGCGTTGAAGATCGATCCGGTCGACCGCGCGCAACTGCCGAACTGGATCGGCCAGCGTCTCGCGATGCAGGGCCAGCGCGCCGCGGCCGGCGACGACGGGCGGCGTGCGCTGCAGTTCATCGCCGAGCGTGTCGAAGGCAACCTGCTTGCCGCGCACCAGGAAATCCAGAAGCTCGGGCTGCTGTATCCGCAGGGCGCGCTGTCGTTCGAGCAGGTGCACGACGCGGTGCTGAACGTCGCGCGTTACGACGTGTTCAAGCTGAACGAAGCGATGCTCGCCGGCGACGCCGCGCGGCTCGCGCGGATGATCGACGGGTTGAAGGGCGAGGGCGAGGCGATCGTGCTGGTGATGTGGGCCGTCGTCGAGGAGTTGCGCACGCTGCTGCGGATCAAGCGCGGCGCGACGGCCGGCAAGCCGCTGGCGACGCTGCTGCGCGAGAACCGCGTGTGGGGGCCGCGCGAGCGGCTGATCGGCCCCGCGCTGAACCGCGTGTCGGAACCCGTGCTCGAGAAGGCGCTCGCGTTTGCCGCGAAGCTCGACCGTCAGGTCAAGGGGCTCACGGCCGTCGTGCCGGGCCGCCGCACGCAGGACGAACCGCCGCCCGATCCGTGGGACGGGCTGTTCCAGCTCGCGATGACGGTGGCGGGCGCCCGCGGCGAGCGACCGCCGACCGCGGGTCGCGTGCGGCGTTAAGTCCCGTTCGGGCCTTCAGCGCGCGCTGCGCAACCCGCTTACAATGTTTCGATGGTCGGGGCGGCCATCCGCGGCGCGGCTTTCCGGCCGCCGCACCCGCAGGAAGGCCATCCCACGGATGGCCACCCCACGCTTCCCGACGAATTCATGCCGCCCAGCGCGGCTCGCTTCTCGAGTCACACGATGGATATCGATCAGTACATGACCGACCTGGGCCGCCGCGCCCGGCACGCTTCCCGCGCGATGGCGCGCGCCAGCACGGCCGCGAAGAACGCGGCGCTCGATGCCGTGGCCCGCGCGATCGAACGCGACGCGCAGGTGCTGAAGGATGCGAACGCACGCGATGTCGCCCGTGCCCGTGAAAAGGGGCTCGATGCGGCGTTCGTCGACCGCCTGACGCTGTCGGACAAGGCGCTGAATACGATGGTCGAAGGCCTGCGCCAGGTCGCGTCGCTGGCCGATCCGATCGGCGAGATCGGCAACCTCAAATTTCGCCCGAGCGGGATCCAGGTCGGCCAGATGCGCGTGCCGCTCGGCGTGATCGGCATCATCTACGAGTCGCGCCCGAACGTGACGATCGACGCGGCCGCGCTGTGCCTGAAGTCGGGCAACGCGACGATCCTGCGCGGCGGCTCCGAAGCGCTCGAATCGAACGCGGCGCTCGCGAAGCTGATCGGCGAAGGGCTCGAGGCCGCCGGCCTGCCGCAGGACGCGGTGCAGGTCGTCGCGACGGCCGATCGCGCAGCGGTCGGCAAGCTGATCACGATGACCGACTACGTCGACGTGATCGTGCCGCGCGGCGGCAAGAGCCTGATCGAACGCCTGATCAACGAGGCGCGCGTGCCGATGATCAAGCACCTCGACGGCATCTGCCACGTGTACGTCGACGATCGCGCCGATCTCGACAAGGCGCTGACTGTCTGCGACAACGCGAAGACGCACCGATACGGCACCTGCAACACGATGGAGACGCTGCTCGTCGCGAGCGGCATCGCGGCGAAGCTGCTGCCGCCGCTCGGCAAGCTGTATCGCGACAAGCAGGTCGAACTGCGCGTCGATGCAGCCGCGCGCGCAGTGCTCGCCGATGCGGGCGTCGGCCCGCTCGTCGATGCGACCGAGGCAGACTGGCACACCGAGTATCTCGCGCCGGTGCTCGCGATCAAGGTCGTCGACGGCCTCGACGCCGCGATCGAGCACATCAACCATTACGGCTCGCACCACACGGATGCGATCGTCACCGAGGATCACGACCGCGCAATGCGGTTCCTGCGCGAGGTCGATTCGGCGAGCGTGATGGTCAACGCGTCGACGCGCTTCGCCGACGGCTTCGAATTCGGCCTCGGCGCGGAAATCGGCATCTCGAACGACAAGCTGCACGCGCGCGGCCCCGTCGGCCTCGAAGGGCTGACGTCGCTGAAGTACGTGGTGCTCGGACACGGCGAAGGCCGCCAGTAAAAAGCGAGGCGCACAACCGATGGCAATGCTCTGGGTCAAGACGTTCCATGTCGTTCTGATCGCCGCGTGGTTCGCGGGGCTCTTCTACCTGCCGCGCATCTACGTGAACCTGGCCATGGAGACCGATCCTGCCGCGGTGCGGCGCCTGCTGCTGATGGCGCGCAAGCTGTTCCGCTTCATGACGATGATCGCGGTGCCGGCGCTGGCCTGCGGGCTGTGGCTCTGGCTCGTGATCGGCATCGGGCAGGGGCAGGGCTGGATCCATGCGAAGGTGACGGTCGTGCTGCTGCTCGTCATCTATCACGCGTACTGCGGGCACCTGCTGCGGGTGTTCGAGCGCGGCGAGAATCGCCGCACCGACAAGTGGTATCGCGTGTTCAACGAGTTGCCGGTGCTCGGCATGCTCGCGGCGGTCGCGTTGGTCGTGATCAAGCCGTTCTGAACGGCGCGGCCGGCGAGCCGGCCGTCCCGATTCATGCGCAACGGCGCCCCGCGGGGCGCCGTTTTTCGTTTGCGCACGCTCGGCGCGGCGCCTTCTCAATCCTTCGTGCCGTCGTCGATCCGGCGGCGCGTGATCGCTTCCTTCGCGCGGCCGACCCGTTCCATCAGCGCGGGGCCGCGCGACAGCGCGACGCCCACCGCGAGGATATCGCCGATCGCGAGATGCGACATCCGCGACGTCATCGGCGAGAACACGTCCGTTTCCTCGGCGACGTTCGATGCGAGACTCACCGTCGCGAGCTTCGCGAGCGGCGAATGGCTTTGCGTGATCGCGACGACCTTCGCGCCGCACGCGAGCGCGGAGCGCGCGGCGTCGACGATGTCGCGCGTGCGGCCGGTGTTCGAGATCGCGACGACGACGTCGTGCGGCCCGAGCAGCGCCGACGACATCGAGAACGTGTGCGGATCCGAATACGCGACGCTCGGCACGCCGAGCCGGAAGAACTTGTGCTGGATGTCCTGCGCGGCGATGCCCGAGCCGCCGGCGCCGTAGAACTCGATCCGCGACGCGTTCGACAGCAGCGCGATCGCATCGGCCACGCTGCCCGCGGACAGGCTGTTGCGCACCTCGATCAGCGCGCCGATCGTGCGGTCGAACACCTTGCCGATGATGCCGGGCGCCGGTTCGTCGGGCTCGACGTCGCGATACACCGACGACACGCCCGGCGCGACGCTCTGCGCGAGCCGGATCTTGAATTCGCGAAAGCCGCTGCAGCCGAGCGCCTGGCAGAAGCGCGCGATCGTCGGCTGGCTGACGCCCGCGCGCGTCGACAGCTCGGTCATCGCGAGGTCGAGCACCTCGCGCGGCGCGGCGAGGATGTAGTCGGCGAGCTTGCGCTCGGACGGACGCAACTCGGCGCGGATTGCTTCAATGCGGGGCAGCATGGGATGGCAGGCAGGAATCGGGTTCGGATGAGCGAGTGTATCGCAATCGAATTGTAGAAAATCTACATGAAAATACTAGCGCCATCCCAGGCCTTTCAGGGTGATGGCGGCGAGTTAAATTAGGGTTTTCACTAGGTAAAGCCTTGCTGGTGGCGGGAATAAGGATTGCGTGCGAAACGATCTGCATTGCGTGCTTGTAGTTTTTCTACTAGACTGACTTCGTTCTGTCGACGCACTCGACCGTCCCCACGATTCCAACCGCCGGTGTCGGCCGGCATACAGGAGCGCCCAGCATGACGTCGCTGCACCCCACTCTGGCGAAGGTCACCGAACGCGTGATCGCCCGCAGCCAATCCACCCGTTCCGCCTATCTGCAGCGCATTGACGGCGCGCAGGGCAAGTTTCCGGTGCGCGGCGCGCTGTCGTGCGCGAACCTCGCGCACGGTTTCGCGGGCCTCGAGGGCAATGACAAGTTCGCGATCAAGGCGATCCGCGAGCCGAACATCGGCATCGTGTCCTCGTACAACGAGATGCTGTCCGCCCATGCGCCGTACAAGGATTTCCCCGAGATCATCAAGGTGGCCGCGCGCGAGAACGGCGGTGTCGCGCAGTTCGCGGGCGGCGTGCCGGCGATGTGCGACGGCGTTACGCAGGGCAACCCGGGGATGGAGCTGTCGCTGTTCTCGCGCGAGGCGATCGCGATGGGTACGGCGATCGCGCTCACGCACAACATGTTCGACGCGGCGCTGTGCCTCGGCATCTGCGACAAGATCGTGCCGGGTCTCCTGATCGGCGCGCTGCAGTTCGGCCACCTGCCGACCATCTTCGTGCCGGCCGGCCCGATGACGAGCGGCCTGTCGAACGACGACAAGGCGAAGATCCGCCAGCAGTTCGCGACCGGCCAGGTCGGCCGCGACGCGCTGCTCGAAGCCGAATCGGCCGCGTATCACGGCCACGGCACCTGCACGTTCTACGGCACCGCAAACAGCAACCAGATGCTGATGGAGCTGATGGGGCTGCACCTGCCGGGCTCGGCATTCGTCCATCCGCACACGCCGCTGCGCACCGCGCTGACGGCCGAGGCCGCGCGCCGCGTGCTCGACCTGACCGTCGAGCGCGGCCAGTACACGCCGATCGGCCATGTGATCGACGAGAAGGCCATCGTCAACGGGATCGTCGCGCTGCTCGCGACGGGCGGCTCGACCAACCACACGCTGCACCTCGTCGCGATCGCGCGCGCGGCCGGCGTGCTGATCGACTGGAACGACTTCGACGAACTGTCGGCCGTCGTGCCGTTGCTCGCGAAGATCTACCCGAACGGCAAGGCCGACGTGAACCACTTCCACGCGGCGGGCGGCGTCGCGTTCCTGGTGCGCAACCTGCTCGAAGGCGGGCTGCTGCACGAGGACGTAACGACGGTCGCCGGCAAGGGGCTGTCGCATTACACGAGGGAGCCGAAGCTGATCGACGGCAAGCTGACGTGGGTCGACGGCGCGGCCGAGAGCCACGACACGAAGGTGCTGCGCGGCATCCGCGACCCGTTCCAGCCGGACGGCGGCCTGCGCCTGATGCAGGGCCGGCTCGGCCGCGGCGTGATCAAGATTTCGGCGGTCGCGCCCGAGCACCGCAAGGTGACGGCGCCCGCGATCGTGTTCGATTCGCAGGAAGCCGTGCAGGCCGCGTTCGATCGCGGCGAGCTGAAGCGCGATTTCGTCGCGGTCGTGCGCTTCCAGGGCGCGCGCGCGAACGGGATGCCCGAGCTGCACCGTTTGACGCCGCTGCTCGGCGTGCTGCAGGATCAGGGCTTCCACGTTGCGCTCGTCACCGACGGCCGCATGTCGGGCGCGTCGGGCAAGGTGCCGGCCGTGATCCACGTGTCGCCGGAAGCGTTGCTGGCCGGCCCGCTCGGCAAGGTGAAGACGGGCGATACGCTCGTGATCGACGCGGAAGCCGGCGTGCTCGACATCGAGATCGACGCGGCCGAGTGGCAGGCGCGACCGGTCGCGCAGCCGTTGCACCAGGCCGAGAACGAAGTCGGGTTCGGGCGTGAACTGTTCGGCGTGTTCCGCGCGGCCGCCGCGCCGGCCGAGCAGGGCGCGTCGGTTTTCGGGACGATGGTCGGCGAAGCGGCCGCCCACGTCGCAGCATGAATTTCAAGGAGCAAATTTAATGAAGACGATTGGTGAAATCGTGAAGCTGGGCCCGGTCATCCCGGTGCTCGCATTCGACTCGGTCGAGCAGGGCGAGCACGTGTCGCGCGCATTGCACGCGGGCGGCGTGAAGGTGCTCGAGATCACGCTGCGCACGCCGGCCGGCCTGGAGGCGATCCAGCGCGCGAGCCAGCTCGCGGACGACATCGTCGTCGGCGTCGGCACGATCACGAAGCCCGAGCATTGCGCGCAGGCCAAGCGTGCGGGCGCGAAGTTCGGCGTGTCGCCGGGCCTGACGAAGGACCTGCACCTCGCGTCGCTCGACGCGGGCCTGCCGCTGCTGCCGGGTGTGATGACGCCGAGCGACATCATCCAGGCGCTCGAATTCGGCTACGAGATCGTGAAATTCTTCCCTGCGCAGCAGGCGGGCGGCGTGCCGATGCTGCAGGCATTCCACGGCCCGTTCCCGGCGCTGAAGTTCTGCCCGACGGGCGGCATCACGGTCGAAACCGCGCCGAATTTCCTGAAGCTGCCGAACGTCGTCTGCGTCGGCGGCTCGTGGCTCACGCCGAAGGCCGCGCTCGCCGCGCAGGACTGGGCCGAAGTCACGCGCCTCGCGCAAGCCGCGAGCCAGCTCCCCCGTTAAGACTTGTACGAAATGATCGTTTGACCCTCGGAAGCAGGCACCTTAGTGCTTGTTTTACCGAGGGTTTTTGCTGATGGAACCGGTTCTATCCGCAGGCCGCAAAGATCAGTAAAATTCAGCGTCCTGACGGGGTGGGTACCCCCCGTGTTCCGGAGACCTGCATAGCCGGGCATACTCGCAACAACCTGCCCGGTTCGAACAATTCTAGGAGGAGTGCCACATGGGGGCTGTCCAAGGCAGCATGCTGCTCGTATTCACGCTGATCGCGATTGCCGCGCTGATCCTGATGATCGCGCGCTACAAGATCTACCCGTTCCTGGTGCTGATCATCGTTTCGCTCGGCCTCGGTCTCGTCGTCGGCATGCCGATGGACAAGATCGTCAAGTCGTTCGAAACGGGCACCGGCGGCACGCTCGGTCACATCGCGATCGTCGTCGGCCTCGGCACGATGCTCGGCAAGATGATGGCCGAATCGGGCGGCGCCGAACGGATCGCGACCACGCTGATCGACTGGTTCGGTGAAAAGAACATCCACTGGGCGATGATGTTCGTCGCGATCATCGTCGGCCTGCCGGTGTTCTTCGAAGTCGGCTTCGTGCTGCTGATCCCGATCGCGTTCAACGTCGCGAAGCGCACCGGCAAGTCGCTGCTCGTCGTCGGCCTGCCGATGGTGGCCGGCTTGTCCGTCGTGCACGGGCTGATCCCGCCGCACCCGGCCGCGCTGCTGGCCGTCCAGCAATACGGCGCCGATATCGGCAAGACGATCGCATTCGGCCTGATCGTCGGCGTGCCGACCGCGATCATCGCGGGTCCGCTGTTCGCGCTGATGATCTCGAAGTTCGTGAAGCTGCCGGAAAACAATCCGCTCGCGGCGCAGTTCGTCGATACGCATACGGACGGCCGCAAGCGCGAGCTGCCGAGCTTCGGCATCACGCTGTTCACGATCCTGCTGCCCGTCGTGCTGATGCTCGTCGGCAGCTGGGCCGACCTGCTGTTCGCGCCGAAGTCGCTGCCGAACAACCTGCTGCGCTTTGCCGGTAACTCGGACGTCGCGCTGCTGATCGCCGTGCTCGTGAGCTTCTTCACGTTCGGCAAGCTGCAGGGTTTCAACCGCGACCAGATCCAGAAGTTCTGCGGCGAGTGCCTGGCGCCGATCGCCGGGATCACGCTGATCGTCGGCGCGGGCGGCGGCTTCGGCGGCGTCCTGCGCGACAGCGGGATCTCGCAGCAGATCGTCGAGACCGCGAAGCACGCGCATCTGTCGCCGCTGCTGCTCGGCTGGTTCGTCGCGGCACTGATGCGTCTCGCGACGGGGTCGGCGACGGTCGCGATGACGACGGCCTGCGGCATCGTCGCGCCGATCGCGGCGGCGTCCGGCGCGGCGGTCAGCCCGGAGCTGCTGGTGCTCGCCACCGGCTCGGGCTCGCTGATCTTCTCGCACGTGAACGACGGCGGCTTCTGGCTGATCAAGGAATACTTCGGGATGACGGTGGGTCAGACGTTCAAGACCTGGTCGCTGCTTGAAACCATCATCTCGGTGCTCGGTCTTAGCTTCACGTTGCTGCTGAGCGTGGTTCTGTAACAAGGGGTAGTCAATGATTCTGATCGCAATGGGCGTGTCGGGCGCGGGCAAGTCGCGAATCGGCGAAATGCTGGCGGAGCGCCTGTCGTGCAGCTATACCGATGGCGACGCGTTTCACAGCGCGGCGAACAAGGAAAAGATGCATCACGGCATTCCGCTGACCGACGACGACCGCTGGCCGTGGCTGCGCACGATCCGCGAGGCCATCGAGGAAAAGCAGCGCGCCGGCGAGACGGCCGTGTTCACGTGCTCGTCGCTGAAGCGGTCGTACCGCGACGTGCTGCGCGGCACCGACACCGACGTGCGGTTCGTGTATCTGAAGGGTTCGTTCGAGGTGTTGCACGAGCGCCTGAAGAGCCGCACCGGCCATTTCTTCGATCCGTCGCTGCTGAAGAGCCAGCTCGACACGCTCGAGGAGCCGGGCCCGGACGAAGCGATCGAGGTCAGCATCGAGCTGACGCCCGAACAGATCGTCGATCAGGTCCTGCTGAAGATCGGCATCGCGCAGCAGCACTGAGCGCGGTTCGCGGCAATCGTCATGAAAAAGGCGCCTTCGGGCGCCTTTTTCGTTGGCGGCACGCGTGCCGGTCAGGCTGCGTCCGCGCGCTGTGCGATGCCGTCGAGCAGTACGTCGAGCATCGTGTCGTGCACGATTTCCGGATCGAGCTGCGCATAGAGCGGGGCGGCCGACCTGACGAGCGGATGCTCGGTGTCGGACAGCGCGTTCATTTCCGCGAGTTCGACGTCGTTCGCGGCGCGCGTGAGGCCGCCGGCCTCGGCGGCGGCAAGCCCGATCACGCTCGCATACCAGCCGACGCACACCGACGGCAGCGCCGCACGCGGGATGCCGGCGTCGGCCAGCGCACGATGCACGGCCTCGATGTGCGCGAGATCGGCCGGCCCCGTGCTCATGTGCCGCTGCAGCAGCGCGAACGCGGCAGGGTAGCGCTGCGCGAGCGCGCGGTACTGGCGCGCGAGATCGCGCAGCCGTTCGCGCCACGGCAGCGCGTCGTCGACCGGCACGAGCGAGCGCGACAATGCGTTCGCGATCGCGCGGCTCAGGCCGTCCTTCGACTTGAAGTGATACAGCACGCTCATCGGGTCGCAGCCGACCGACTGCGCGAGCTTGCGCACACTGAATGCGGCTTCGCCGACGTCTTCGAGCAGCGCGAGCGCGGCCGCGACGATCGCGTCCTTGTCGAGGCCACGCGGGCCCTGGGCGGGTTTGTCTTTCATCGATGCGGGCTGGCGGCCGGAGCAGGGCCGGCCGTAAACTTGACGAAAGCTTATTCTACACTGTAGAATTATTTCTGCGGTGTAGAAATTGGGTGTCCCGGCATCTTTCAATGCGTGCTTTCGCACGGTCCGGGACCCAGGCGGCACGAGCGTGTCCGCCGTCAACACGGGCCATCGCGCCCCTTTTTATCGTTGACACCCATGTGGAACCGGCTGCCCCACCCGCGAAGCCAGAAGGCTCTTCGACAGGCGGCCAAGACCATGCAAGTGCAATCATGAATTCCAATCACCATCCCCTGATCCAGGGCGAATCGCGTTTCGGGCAAACGCAACTGAACATCGAAAAGGACAACTGGAACTGGTGCGACCCGGCCCGCTATGACGGCGAGCGCCCGGCCAACTGGTACGAGGCGTCGCTGTCGCGCCACGCGAACGGTGCGCCGCTCGCGCACGATGCCGTCTGCGACGTGCTCGTGATCGGCGCGGGGCTGCTCGGCGCATCGGCCGCGCTGCATCTCGCGGAAGCGGGCGTCGACACGATCCTCGTCGACAAGCATCACGTCGGCTCGGCCGCATCGGGCCGCAACGGCGGGCAGCTCACGCCGGGCCTCGCGCGCTGGGAAGCCGCCGACATGATCGACCACCTGCCGCACGACGATGCGAAGCGGCTGTGGCGCTTCGCGTCGGTCGAATCGATGGACCTGATCGATGCGATCGGCGCGCGTTACGCGCTCGATCTCGACCGCAAGCGCGGCCACATCACCGCGGCAGTCCACCCCGGCCACATGAGCGCGTTGCTCGACGGCGCGGATGCGCGCCGCCATCTCGGCGACGCAGGCGTGACGCTCGTCGGCCGCCATCAGCTGCACGACGAATACGTGCGCTCGGGGCTGTACCACGGCGCGGCGATCGACGCGATCGGCGGGCAGATCCATCCGCTCGCGCTCGTGCGCGGCCTCGTGCACGGCTTCCGGCTGAACGGCGGCGCGCTGTTCGAGGGCACCGAGGTGCTCGAGCTCGACGAGACGCCCGCGGGCGTCGTCGCGACGACGCCGGGCGGCACGATCACCGCGCGCAAGGGCGTCGTGCTCGCGCTGCACAACACGACGTTCCGGCTGCTCGACGACGGCGCGGCGACCACGGTGCCGTTCTTCACGTACGTGAGCGTGACGGCGCCGCTCGACGTCGATGTCGCGACGCTGATGCCGGCCGGCATGCCGGTGTACGACACGCAGTTCCAGATCGACTACTACCGGCCGGTGCGCGGCAACCGGCTGCTGTTCGGCGGGCAGGGCACCGGCACCTGCTGGGCGCAGCCCGACGTCAACGCGTACCTGCTGACGCGGCTGAACACGGTGTTTCCGCAGGGCGACGGCCAGTTCGCGCTCGACTACTGCTGGAGCGGCGTCAGCGACTTTACGCTGAACGGCGCGACCGACAGCCGCAAGACCGACGGCCGCGTGCCGATGTACATGGTGCAGGGCTGGAGCGGCCACGGCGTCGCGCAGACGGTGCGGATCGGCAAGGCGATCTGCGACGATTTCGTCGGACGCAGCGACGATTTCTCGATGCTGACCGGCATCGATCATCGCGCGATTCCGCTCGGCCGGCAGTTGTCGCCGATCGCGATCCCGACGGCGAAGGCCGCGATGAGCGTGATGAGTGCGCTCAACCCGGGCCGGATGATCTCGTTCTGAGCGGCCGAAAAGCAAAAAGCCCGATGCGAGCAATCGCATCGGGCTTTTTCACGTCCGGCGACGGCGGCGCTTACGCGATCCGCTTCGCGAGTTCGACGGCCTTGCCGATGTACGACGCGGGCGTCATCGCGAGCAGGCGGTCCTTCGCATCCTGCGGGATCGCGAGCGTGCCGACGAACTGCTGCAGCGCTTCGCGCGTGATGCCCTTGCCGCGCGTCAGTTCCTTCAGCTGCTCGTACGGGTTCTCGATGCCGTAGCGGCGCATCACCGTCTGCACCGGCTCGGCGAGCACTTCCCAGCAGTTGTCGAGATCTTCGTTCAGGCGCTGCGGGTTCACTTCGAGCTTGTCGAGGCCGCGGATCAGCGAGTCGTATGCGAGCAGCGAGTAGCCGAGCGCGACGCCCATGTTGCGCAGCACCGTCGAGTCGGTCAGGTCGCGCTGCCAGCGCGACACCGGCAGCTTGTCGGCGAGGTGGCGCAGCGTCGCGTTCGCGAGGCCGAGGTTGCCTTCCGAATTCTCGAAGTCGATCGGGTTGACCTTGTGCGGCATCGTCGACGAGCCGATTTCGCCGGCCTTCGTCTTCTGCTTGAAGTAGCCGACCGAGATGTAGCCCCACACGTCGCGGTCGAGGTCGAGCAGGATCGTGTTCGCGCGCGCGACCGCGTCGAACAGTTCGGCCATGTAGTCGTGCGGCTCGATCTGGATCGTGTACGGGTTGAACGTGAGCTTCAGGCGGTTCTCGATCACGTCGCGCGAGAACGCTTCCCAGTCGATTTCCGGATACGCCGAGAGATGCGCGTTGAAGTTGCCGACCGCGCCGTTCATCTTGCCGAGGATCTCGACCTTCTCGATGCGCGCGATCGCACGTGCGAGGCGCGCGGCGACGTTCGCGAGCTCCTTGCCGAGCGTCGTCGGGCTGGCCGGCTGGCCGTGCGTGCGCGACAGCATCGGCTGCTCGGCGTGCGCGTGCGAAAGCGCGACGAGGCGCTGGTGGACCGTGCGCAGCGCCGGCACGATCACGTGCTCGCGCGCGCCGGCGAGCATCATCCCGTGCGACGTGTTGTTGATGTCCTCGGACGTGCACGCGAAGTGGATGAATTCGCTCGCCTTCTCGAGTTCGGCCTGGCCTTTCACCGATTCCTTCAGCCAGTATTCGACGGCCTTCACGTCGTGGTTCGTCACACGCTCGATTTCCTTGATGCGGGCGGCATCGTGCGCGGTGAAGCGCTCGGCGAGTTGCAGCAGGAACTGCTCAGACGCATCGGAGAAGCGCGGAACTTCCGCGAAGCCGGCGCGCGACAGCGCGATCAGCCAGTGCACCTCGACGGTGACGCGGTGGCGCATGAAGGCGGCTTCGGAGAGCCAGTCGCGCAGCGCTTCGGTCTTGCTGGCGTAGCGGCCGTCGATGGGCGAGAGCGCGGTGAGGGCGAAAAGCGTATCGGGACGAGTGTCGGACATGATCGGGCGGGCCTTGGAGCCGGGTCGAGCGAGGGGAGGAGAATCCGGCATTTTACCATCGGCGCGCGACGATCCCCGCCGCGCGCGGCCGGCGGGCCCCGCCGCGTGCAAATGCCGCGCCGGCGCCGGTCCCCGGCGGGGCGCCGCGCCGCTCGCCGCACCGCCGGCCGGGCCCGCCCGCCGGTAGAATGCAGGCTTCTTCCCGACCGCCGCCCGCCGCGCCCGCCTGCATGGAACTGAAATGGCTCGAAGACTTCGTCTCGCTCGCGGAAACGCGCAGCTTTAGCCGGTCCGCCGAACTGCGGCACGTGTCGCAGCCGGCGTTTTCGCGGCGCATCCAGGCGCTCGAGGCATGGCTCGCGACCGAACTGATCGATCGTTCGGTTTATCCGACGCGGCTCACGCAGGCCGGGCAGATCTTTTACGAGCAGGCGCTGACGATGCTGTCGCAGGCGCACGAGGCGCGCACGCTGCTGCGCGGCCACGTCGGCGCGCCGGTGCCGACGATCGAGTTCGCGGTGCCGCACACGCTGTCGCTCACGTATTTCCCGCGCTGGCTGCAGCGGATCGAGGCGAAGATGGGCCAGGTCCACACGCGGCTGCGCGCGCTGAACGTGCACGACGCGGTGCTGTCGCTCGTCGAGGGCGGCTGCGATCTCGTGATGGGCTACCACCACCCGAGCCATCCGGTCGCGCTCGATCCGGCGCGCTACGACATGCTGATCCTCGGCAGCGAGCCGATCAGCCCGTTCTCGGCGCCCGGCCGCACGGGCCGGCCGCGCCATACGTTGCCGGGCGCGGCCGACGCGCGCGTGCCGTATCTGTCGTATACGCCGAACGCGTATCTCGGCCGGATGACGGAAGTCATTATCGCGAACGCGCCGACGCGGCTGTTCCTCGACCGCGTCTACGAAACCGACATGGCCGAAGGGCTGAAGGCGATGGCGCTCGCGGGCCACGGCGTCGCGTTCCTGCCGCACAGCGCTGTCGAGGATGCGGTCGCGGGCGGCCGCCTGATCCGGCTCGACCGGTCGACGCGCGGCGGCGCGCATCCGTTCACGCTGACGATGGAGATCCGGCTGTACTGCGACAAGCTCGCGCTGCAGGGCGACGATCCGCGGCAGAAGCTCGTGCGCGGGCTGTGGGACGTCGTGCGCGACGAACTGCGCGACACCACCGGTTAACCGCGGCCGGTTAATCCCCGTCGGTCGGGCCCGGCCGGCTGACGGCGGGCTTGCAGTGCCTGTCGGACGGCTGTCCGGCGGCCGGCCCGTGCGCCGGCAAACCGATTTTTCGCGGACGCGATGCGCGGCCGATCGCGGGCGTTCTTGCTCAAATCGACCGCAGATTTGCGAAAAATCGCGATCATGCAAGAAACGCATAATCGAATAAGCAAACGGCATTGGATAAAAAAAACGGGTTTTTCGACAATGTGCGCAATCCGTTGAACGTTGGAGCATCCATGTCTTCGCAATTGCAGTCCATCCCGTCCTACCTGCACGCCGACGATCTCGGCCCGTGGGGCAACTACCTTCAGCAGGTCGATCGCGTCGCGCCGTACCTCGGTTCGCTGTCGCGCTGGCTCGAAACGCTGAAGCGTCCGAAGCGCATCCTGATCGTCGATGTGCCCATCGAGCTCGACAACGGTACCGTCGCGCACTTCGAGGGCTATCGCGTGCAGCACAACGTGTCGCGCGGCCCGGGCAAGGGCGGCGTGCGCTACCACCAGGACGTGACGCTGTCGGAAGTGATGGCGCTGTCCGCATGGATGTCGGTGAAGAACGCGGCCGTGAACGTGCCGTACGGCGGTGCGAAGGGCGGTATCCGCGTCGACCCGCGCAAGCTGTCGCGTGGTGAGCTCGAGCGCGTGACGCGCCGCTATACCAGCGAAATCGGCATCATCATCGGCCCGAACACCGACATTCCGGCGCCGGACGTCAACACCAACGAACAGGTGATGGCGTGGATGATGGACACCTACTCGATGAACCAGGGCCAGACGTCGACCGGCGTCGTGACCGGCAAGCCGATCGCGCTCGGCGGTTCGCTCGGCCGCAAGGAAGCAACGGGCCGCGGCGTGTTCGTCGTCGGCTGCGAAGCGGCGAAGAAGAAGGGCCTCGAGATCGAAGGCGCGCGCATCGCGGTGCAGGGCTTCGGCAACGTCGGCGGCATCGCGGCGAAGCTGTTCCAGGAAGCGGGTTCGAAGGTGATCGCGGTGCAGGATCACACGGGCACGATCTACCAGCCGGCCGGCCTCGATTCGAACAAGCTGCTCGACCACGTTGCACGCACGGGCGGCGTCGCGGGCTTCGAAGGCGCCGAGCCGATGCCGAACGACGAGTTCTGGACGGTCGAGACCGACATCCTGATCCCGGCGGCACTGGAAAACCAGATCACCGAGAAGAACGCATCGAAGATCCGGACGAAGATCGTCGTCGAAGGCGCGAACGGCCCGACGACGACGGCGGCGGACGACATCCTGAGCGCGAACGGCGTGCTCGTGATCCCCGACGTGATCGCGAACGCGGGCGGCGTGACCGTGTCGTACTTCGAATGGGTGCAGGATTTCTCGAGCTTCTTCTGGACGGAAGACGAGATCAACCACCGCCTCGAGCGCGTGATGCGCGAAGCGTTCGCCGGCGTGTGGGCGGTCGCGGAAGAGCACAAGGTGTCGGTGCGCACGGCGGCGTTCATCGTCGCGTGCACGCGCATCCTGATGGCGCGCGAAATGCGCGGCCTCTACCCCTGATCGTCGACTATGATTGATTCATGACGCAATCCAGCCGATTGCAGATATGAACCCTCGCGGGCGGTGCCGGATCCGGCATCGCCCGCGCGCGCATTCGGGGCGCCCGGAGCCGGGAGGAAGGCTTCGCACGGGGCGATTCGTAGTGCGGTTAACAACCAGTACTTTCAAAAATATTACTTTGATACACTGGCGCGGGTTTTAGCCAAGGAGATGACCAAAATGAAATACCACAAGGCAGTCCTGATGGTCGCGGCGCTTTGCGCATTCGCAAGCGGCGCGCACGCTCAGGAGACGGGCACGCTGAAGAAGATCAAGGACACGGGCGTGATCGCGCTGGGGCACCGCGAGTCGTCGATCCCGTTCTCCTACTATGACGAAAAGCAGCAGGTCGTCGGCTATTCGCGCGAATTCCAGATGAAGGTGGTCGACGCGGTGAAGAAGAAGCTGAGCCTGTCGAACCTGCAGGTGAAGAACATCCCGGTCACGTCGCAAAACCGCATTCCGCTGGTGCAGAACGGCACGGTCGACATCGAGTGCGGCTCGACGACCAACAACGCCGAGCGTCAGCAGCAGGCCGGGTTCTCCGACACGATCTTCGTGATCGGCACGCGCCTGATGACGAAGAACGATTCGGGCGTCAAGGATTTCGCCGATCTCAAGGGCAAGACGGTCGTGACGACGGCCGGCACGACGTCCGAGCGCCTGCTTCGCAAGATGAACAACGAAAAGCAGATGGGCATGAACATCATCAGCGCGAAGGATCACGGCGATTCGTTCAATACGCTGGAATCGGGCCGCGCGGTCGCGTTCATGATGGATGACGCGCTGCTCGCGGGCGAGCGCGCGAAGGCGAAGAAGCCGGGCGACTGGGCGATCGTCGGCACGCCGCAATCGGAAGAGGCGTACGGCTGCATGATGCGCAAGGGCGACGCGGAATTCAAGAAGGTCGTCGACGACGCGATCTCGCAAGTCGAGAAGTCGGGCGAAGCCGCGAAGATCTACGCGAAGTGGTTCGAGAGCCCGATTCCGCCGAAGGGGCTGAACCTGAACTTCCCGCTGTCCGAATCGATGAAGAAGCTGTACGCGAACCCGAACGACAAGGCGCTCGACTGACCACACGGCCGTTGATGCAAAAATGACGCTAATGAGACGGAAGAGGCCACGCTTCTTCCGTTTCTTTTTGCTGGAGTCTTGCCCATGTCTTACCACTGGAACTGGGGCATCTTCCTGAGCCCCGTGTCGACCGGCGAGCCGACGACTTATTTCGGATGGCTGATGTCCGGCTTCTGGGTGACGATCGAAGTGTCGCTCGTCGCCTGGGTCATCGCGCTGATCGTCGGTTCGCTGTTCGGCGTGCTGCGTACCGTGCCGAACAAATGGCTGTCCGCGATCGGCACCGTGTACGTGTCGATCTTCCGGAACATTCCGCTGATCGTGCAGTTCTTCGTCTGGTATCTCGTGATACCTGAGCTGCTGCCCGCGTCGATCGGCACCTGGATCAAGCAGTTGCCGCCGACCACGCAGTTCTTTACCGCGTCGATCGTCTGTCTCGGCCTGTTCACGGGCGCGCGCGTGTGCGAACAGGTGCGCTCGGGGATCAACGCGCTGCCGAAGGGCCAGCGCGCCGCCGGCCTCGCGATGGGCTTCACGCAATGGCAGACGTACCGTTATGTGCTGCTGCCCGTTGCGTACCGGATCATCGTGCCGCCGCTCACGTCGGAATTCCTGAACATATTCAAGAACTCCGCCGTCGCATCGACGATCGGCCTGCTCGACCTGTCCGCGCAGGCGCGCCAGCTCGTCGACTACACCGCGCAGACCTATGAGTCGTTCATCGCGGTCACGCTCGCGTACGTGCTGATCAACCTCGTCGTGATGGCGTTCATGCGCTGGATCGAAGGCCGTACGCGGCTGCCCGGCTATATCGGAGGCAAGTGATGCATCAGTTCGACTGGAGTAGTATTCCCGGCGCGCTGCCGACGCTGTGGACGGGGGCGATCGTCACGTTGCAGATCACGCTGATCGCGATCGTGGTCGGGATCGTCTGGGGCACGCTGCTGGCACTGATGCGGCTGTCGGGCGTCAAGCCCCTCGCGTGGTTCGCACAGGCCTACGTGACGGTGTTCCGCTCGATCCCGCTCGTGATGGTGCTGCTGTGGTTCTTCCTGATCGTGCCGCAGTTGCTGCAGGGCGTGCTCGGGTTGTCGCCGACGATCGACATTCGCCTCGCCTCGGCGATGGTCGCGTTCTCGCTGTTCGAAGCCGCGTATTATTCCGAGATCATCCGCGCGGGCATCCAGGCGGTGCCGCGCGGGCAGGCGAACGCCGCGTTCGCGCTCGGCATGAACTACGCGACGGCGATGCGCCTCGTGATCCTGCCGCAGGCGTTCCGCGCGATGGTGCCGCTGCTGCTTACGCAGGCGATCGTGCTGTTCCAGGATACGTCGCTCGTGTACGTGATCAGTCTCGCGGACTTCTTCCGCACGGCCGCCAACGTCGGCGATCGCGACGGCACGACCGTCGAGATGGTCCTGTTCGCCGGCGCATGCTATTTCGTGATTTGCTCGTTGGCGTCTGCTCTCGTCAAGGGTCTCCAGAAAAAGGTCACAAGATGATTTCCATCAAGAACGTTTCGAAGTGGTACGGCCAGTTTCAGGTCCTCGCTGACTGCACGACCGAGGTCAAGAAAGGCGAAGTGGTCGTCGTGTGCGGCCCGTCGGGCTCGGGCAAGTCGACGCTGATCAAGACCGTGAACGGCCTCGAGCCGTTCCAGCAGGGCGAGATCTTCGTGAACGGCCAGTCGGTCGGCGACAAGAAGACGAACCTGTCGAAGCTGCGCTCGAAGGTCGGGATGGTGTTCCAGCATTTCGAGCTGTTCCCGCACCTGTCGATCACCGAGAACCTGACGCTCGCGCAGGTCAAGGTGCTCGGCCGCGGCAAGGACGAGGCGAACGAGAAGGGCATGAAGCTGCTCGATCGCGTCGGCCTGAAGGCGCATGCGCACAAGTTTCCGGGCCAGTTGTCGGGCGGCCAGCAGCAGCGGGTCGCGATCGCGCGTGCGCTGTCGATGGATCCGATCGCGATGCTGTTCGACGAACCGACGTCCGCGCTCGATCCCGAGATGATCAACGAAGTGCTCGACGTGATGGTCGAACTCGCGCAGGAAGGGATGACGATGATGGTCGTCACGCACGAGATGGGCTTCGCGAAGAAGGTTGCCCATCGCGTGATCTTCATGGACAAGGGCGCGATCGTCGAGGACGACCGCAAGGACGATTTCTTCTCGAATCCGAAGTCGGAACGCGCGAAGGACTTCCTCGCGAAAATCCTGCACTGAGCGTTCGCGCGTTTTTGCGCGCCCATGCGAAAACCGCCCGGCCGAGCGCCGGGCGGTTTTTTTTCGTCCGCCGCCGGCGCACGGGTTCCCGCCTCGTGCGTTACCAGCTGTACCGGTAGCCGACCTGCCCGACGATGCCGCGCCGGTACGCACCGCCGATGTTGCGCGCGATTTTCGCGTTCGCGTACAGCTCGCCCGACTTGCCGAAGCCCGCGGTGACGCCGACGCCGAGTTCGTACCACGTGCGGCCGAGATGCGTCGCGAACGGCGTGCCGCCGACGACGGTCTGGCCCGGCGACAGGAAGTCGTGCAGCACGTCGGCCGTGAAGTACGGCGTCGCGGCGCCGCCGCCCGAATCCGACTGGAGGTTCGGCCGGAAGATGCGCACGCCGATGCGGCCGCGCAGCGCGTTCGTCGTCGTGCCCGACACGGCCGACACGTTGTCGTTGAACCCGTTCAGCTTCAGGTACTGATACATCAGCTGCGCCTGCGGCTCGACCGCGATCGGCGTGTTGCCGATCGCGAACGGCTTGCCGACCTCCTGCGACAGCGCGAAGCCGAAACCGTTCTGCGACGCCTCGTTGCCGTAGCTGTCGCGGTAGCGGTTGCCGTAATGCGTGACCTGCCCGACGCTGTCGAAGTACGTGCCGTCGGACAGGTAGCGTGTCCAGTAGCCGCCGATGCTCTGTGCGTGCATCTCGACCGAGCCCGTCGATGTCGACAGCGCCGGCGAGCCGGCGCGCGCCATGTCGCTGAAGCTCGCGTTCGACACGCCGATGCCGGCCGTCACGCCCGCGTGCGTGCTGCCGCCGCCGTTCGGCGCCTGGTCGAGCGTCCAGTCCTTGCCGAACTGCGCGAAGAACGTGCGCTCGTCGGCCGCGAACCGGCCCGCGTTCGCGTCGAGGCTCTGGCCGCCGATGCGCCCCCATACGCCGTCGCGGTTGCCGGGCTGCTGCTTCCCGAGGTTGTAGATGTCGCCGACGCGCTCGTGCAGCTTGCCGAGCGTCGAGAAGCCGTAGTCGACGTTCAGCAGCGGCGTGAGCGCGTAGCCTGCGACGCCAGGGCGATACGCGAGCGTGCCGCTGCCGCCGTTCCCGTTGTCGCTGCCGCCGCCGGACGGGTGGATCGGGTCGCCGGGGTCCGTCGGATCGAGCTGCGAACGCAGGTACCAGCCGTTCGCGTCGCTTTGCCCGCCGCGATAGAGGCGGTATTCGTACGCGCCGGCCTGCACGGGGCCCGCGAGATGGAACGCCGATGCGGTCGTGGTGCCGCCGTTCGCGGTGACGATCACCGGAATCCCGTCGCCCTTCGTCTGCGCGCCGGTGCCGGCGGTGTTGGCGATCTTCAGGCCCGTCGTGCCGCTCGCGGCGCCGCCGTTCACGATCACCTGGTCGGTCGGCGACGCATCGGCGCCGAGGAACGTGTTGAGCGCGATCGTGCCGCCGTTGCCGACGTAGCCGCCGGTCGTCAGCGTCTTGTAGCTGCCCGTGAGCGTCGGCGAGCCGGTCGGCGCGGCGAACGCGACCAGGCCCGCGTTGTTCAGGCTGCTCAGCACCGAGCTGCCCGTCATGCGCCACGTGCTGGTGTTGTCGACGGTCAGCGCGACCGGATCGATCTTGCCGGTCAGCGTCGTGCCGTTCGCGAGGAATACGTTGCCGGTGCTCGATGCGTCGGAGACGATGTCGCCGGCGAGGTTCACCGCAGACGCGTTGAACGTCACGTTGCTGCCGTTCGCGAGATCGAGCAACGTGCCGTTGCCGGCCGTCACGACCGTGCCGTTGCGCACCGCGATGTCGGCCGTGCCGCCGCGCGCGGCGAATGCCGGCCCGGCGGCGGACGTCACGCTGCCGCCGTCGACGAGCACCGAGCTCGTCGCGCCGTTCGCGAGCGTGTCCGTCGTCAGCACGCCGGCCGTCGCGCCCTTGAGCGTCGTGCCGGTCAACGCGAGCACGCCGCCGCTGTCCGCGGTCGCGCCGTTGCCGGCCGCGCTGGCGATCGACGAACCCGTATCGGCGATGCGGCCGCCGTTCTGCGCGACGACGCCGTCGGCCGCCGTGCCGGCCGCGGCGATCTTCGCGCCCGACAGCAGCGCGGTCGCGCCGCCGTCCGTCACGATCGCGGCCGAACGCGCACCGGTCGTCGCGACGGTCGTTCCGTTGGCCGCGAGCGTCGAATCCGTGCCCGACACGAAGAAGCCGCGCGCGTTGTCGCCGGTGGTCCGGACGACGGTCGCCGCATCGGTCGCGATGCGTGCGCCGGCCCCCGTCGACGACAGGCCGTCGGCGCCACGGCCGGTTGTGCCGATTTGCGTGCCGGACAGCGCGATCGTCGCGTTCGTCCCCTGGTTGTCGATCCCCTTGCCCGAGCCGCCGACCGCGATCGACGCCGCGCCGGCCGCGAGCCCGCCGCCGGCTACGGTCGAGTCGATCAGCACGCCGTCGGCGCTGCCGTTCGCGATCACGGTGCCGGCGCCCGACAGCGCGACCGATGCACCTGCGCCCGTCAGGTGCACGCCCGCGATGCCGTCGTCGGCTTCGATCGAACCCTCGTTGGCGAGCGTCGCCGACGCACCCTGTACGAGCGCGCCGGTGCCGTTGGATACGCGGATCGTCGACGCGTTGTTCACCGTGCCGAGCGCGCCGATCACGACGCCCGTCGAGCCGGCGCCCGTCAGCAGCACCGTGTTGCGGTTCTCGAGCGTGCCGAGGTTGTGCGCGACGAAGCCCGTCACGCCGGCGGTCGATGACGTGACGGCGGCGTTGTTGGTCAGCGTCGTCGCGACCGGCGCGCCGGCATTCGCGCCGGCGAGGTCGTGCGCCTGGCCGTCGACGATGCCGGCGATCGCGCTGGCCGCATTCAGGTTGATCGTCGCGCCCGCGTCGATCGTGCCTTGCGCGCCGCCCTCGACCGCGATCGCGATGCCGTTCGCGCCGTTGACGTTGTAGATCGCGTTGCCGGTCGACAGCGTGGTGCCGGCGTCGGTCGCGAGCACGCCGCGCGCACGCTGGCCGTTGACGTCGGTCGTCAGCGCGCCGGCCGTCGACGTGCCCGTGTAGGCCGCGCCGCCCGCGACGCGGAACAGCGTCGAATCGTCGGTGTCGACGCTGAGGTGCTGCGCGGCGACGTTGATCTTCGAGCCCGCGCCATACGCGTAGAAGCCGATCTGGTTCGTGCCCGACATGAAGGCGGGCACCGCATTGGCGCCGACGTCGATCGTCGCGCCCGAGCGCGCGTGCACGCCGATCGCGCCGGTGCCCGTCAGGTTGAGCGCGCCGTCGAGCGTGGCTTTCGCGCGCGGCCCCTCGGCCCAGACGCCGTAGTTGCGCGTGCCCGATGCGGGATCGAGGCCGCCGGCCACGTTGATCGTGCCGGTCGATGTCGCGGCCGTCGCGGTCGTGCCGGTTCCGACGACCATGATGCCGATGCCGTTCACGCCGTTCAGCGTGATGGTGCCGGTGTTGGTCACGGTTGCGGCCGTGTTGGCCGCGAGCATGCCGACGTTGGCTAGCGGCGTGCCGGACGCCGCGCCGTTGACGACGATCGTGCCTGCGTTGGTCAGCGCGCCGGAGGTCGAGCCGATGCTCGCCATCGCGGCGCCGTTCTGCGTCTGCGAGCCGATCACGATCGTGCCGAGGTTGCGCGCGGTGCCGGAATTGCCGAGCAGGATGCCGTACGCGTGCGCGGCGAGCGCGACGTCGTTTGCCGTTCCGCCGGGCGCGTACTGCGCGGAGCGGCCGAGGTAGATCGTGCCGCCGGCCTGGTTCGTGAAGCTGCCGTCGCTGGCGACGAGGCCGCCGATCACCTGGCTGTCGAGCGTCGTCGCGTTGACGCCGACATTGATCGTGCCGGCGTTCGATGCCGTCGCGCCGCCTGTCACGGCGACCGCATAGTTCTGCAGGTCCGGCCGGTTGCCGTCGAACGTCCACGCGCCGACGTTCATCACGCCGTTGTTGACGAACGAGGTGCCCGCGCCGTTCGCAAACACGCCGTTGCCTTCGGTGTACGCGTGGTAGTTGAAGTTGTTCGGCGACGCGCTGCCGCCCGTGTCGAAGTCGTCGCCGGACGCGTACCCGGACGAGATCGCGCCGTTGTTGACGCCGCTTGCACCGCTCAGCAGGCGCACCAGCGTGAAGTCGCCCGACAGGCGCCCGTCGTTGATGAAGTGCGCGCCGTTTTCCGCGAGGACGGCCGAGCTCGAGACGATCGTGTTGGTGCCGCGGAAGTCGATCTGGCCGTCCTTGCCGATATGCAGCGTCGCGTTCGCGCCCGTGCCGTGCATCGCCGACAGGTGATCGATCGGCAGCGTGTTCTTGTCGCCCGCGGACACGTTGTTCTGATACTGGAAGCTTTCCTGCGAGAACGTGACGGCCTGGCTGAACGCGCTGTCGTAGGCGGCCTGCGAGCCGAGTGCGCCGCTTTGCACCGAGCGCACGAGAAAGTCGTTGTACGCGGCGAGCGATGCGGCGTCGGTGACCTTCCACGTGCTGCCGTCGAACGCGGTGAAGGTACCCGCGTAGGCCGGCACGTCGAGCTGGCGGCTGCCGATGGCGCCGCCGTCCGCAAGGTAGTCGCCGGTGGTGAACCGGATCTGGTTGCGCGAGTTCCAGTTGACGGTGCTTGTCGTGGAGCCCGTGCCGTCCGCGAAGGTAAGGTCGGTCCCCTTCGCGGCCATCGAGATCGCGTTGCCGGCTGCATCGGGCGCGTTCGCCGCATTGCCGATCGACACGTTGAGCGTACCGCCGGTGGCGGTGACGGTGCCGATGCGCGTGTTCACATACTGATCGCCGTTCACGTCGTGGTAGACGGGCACCTCGGTCGCACCGGCCGTCGACGCGGAGAACTCGGACGAGTCGTAGGTCGCGACCGACGTGCGGGTGCCGGTGATCGAGTCGGGCGTGCTGACGCTGTGCGTCTTGCCGCCGAGCGACAGCAGCGGCTGGTTCGGGTTGCCCGACACGATGGTCGTGCTGCCGATCGGCGTGAGCGTGTAGCCCGGGTCGGCGCCGGCGCCGGTCCATGTGCCCGACACGCCGACGGTGTCGCCGCCCGAGACGGTGGCGGAGCCCGCCAGGTTGTCGTTGACGGTCGGGCTGAAACTGCCGGGCGCGCAGGTGCCGCCGGTCGTCACTGCAGCGCCGCTGCCGCACGTCGACGCATACGCGGAGCCGGCCGACAGCGCGGCCAGCACGGCGCCGAGCGTTGCGATGCGAAGCGGCGACCGGCATGCCGCCGCGTGCACGGCACGCCGGCTTGCGCTCGATTCGCCGCCCGAGCGCTTGCCGCGCGCCCGTGCCGTTTCAGCGACCGCGACCCAGCAGCCGGAAGTTTCGCTCCATATCGATCGAAATGAGTGATTCACGACAAGCCCCTCTCTCTCTTTTTGAAGTGGTATTCACCGCGATGCAGTGAAATCGCAATCCACGGTGGAGCAATGGCCTGAATGGACGTGCAGCGGCCGTAGCCGTTTCTGCGCCAATCGTGATTCGTTACACCGAGGATGGGCCGAGTCTACTGACCGAAAGGGCGATCAATTATCAAAAAAACGATGAATGTGGCGATAATGCCGATTTCGTTTGGTATTTTTTGGTTGTGTGATGAATCGAACTGAAAGCCTTTGTGGATAAGGCTCTTGGTGATTTTGTGAGTGATGGCGTGTGATTGCCGGATCGGTGGGGTGGCGCACGGTTCGCGTTGGGGCGGTGCGCTAGAATGCGGTTTGCAGATTATATGTGATACTGGTCTGCCGATTTATTTGTTTCTCATTTGAGTCATTTTCGCTTGAAAATTAATTAAATCAAGCGAATGTTGTGTGGCTTCGATTGAATATGCCGGACTGTGGTCCGGATGAAACAGAGCCGGCACGGAGCGAGTGATTTTCTCCGACGGTGCAAGTCTTCGCGTCGCGTGCGCACAAAATTGCCCGCCACGATCGAACGCTGCGGGCGACGGTCTTGCCGTGCGAGAAGTGGAAAGCGGACGGGCGCCGGCGCGCCGCGCTCAGAAGTCGATCGCGTCGTCGGAATCGCCGTCGGCGGCGGTGGCCAGCGCCTCGCGTGTGTCGCGCGGCGCCGACGCCGATGCGTCGAGCGCCGGGTTGCGCAGCTTCTCGAGCACGCGCTCGGGCACCGGGATCCGCATCCGCGCGGCGACGTCGCCGCACTGGAACATGATCAGCTCGCCCGGCTCGAACGCGGTCCAGACCTCGTTGTCGGTGAGCGGCTGCGTCGCGATCACCGCGACGCGATCCTCGGGTGTCGTGTATTTCGCGAAGTCGATCGACAGGTCTTCGTCGACGAGATGCGCGGTCGAGAACGGCCAGCGCCGCACGAGGTAGTGCAGCCGCGTCGAGCAGTGCGCGAAGAGCGCCTGGCCGTTCGACATCAGGAAGTTGAATACGCCGTGATCGGTGATGCCGCGTGTCAGCTCGCCGACGCGCTCGAACAGTTCGGGCAGCGGCGGCTGCGCGCCGGGGAAGGCCTCGCGCAGCCCCTGCATCAGCACGCAGAACGCCTGTTCGCTGTCGGTCGTGCCGACCGGATGGTAGACGCTGCCGTCCATGTCCGGCGCGTAGTCCTGCAGGTCGCCGTTATGCGCGAAGATCCAGTGCCGGCCCCACAGCTCGCGCATGAACGGATGGCTGTTCTCGAGCAGGATGTGGCCTTGCGTCGCCTTGCGGATGTGCGCGATCGTGTTCTTGGACTTGATCGGGTAGCGCTTCACCATTTCGGCGATCGGCGACGTGGCCGATGCCTGGTGATCGATGAACAGGCGGCAGGCCTTGTCCTCGAAGAACGCGATGCCCCAGCCGTCGGCATGGTGATCGGTGAGCCCGCCCCGGGCCGCGAAACCTGTGAAGGAGAATGTGACGTCCGTCGGCGCGGCGCAGTTCATTCCTAAGAGTTGGCACATTTTACGTGGGGCGGCAGGCTGAGGCGGGGGGTAACGAACCGGGCGAACCCCGGTACAATGCGGCTTCTAGCATATCACCGAGCCCTGAGCGGTAAAAAGCGGATTCCGCCGGCCGAAGGCCCCGTGTTGCGGTTTGCCGTCAGTCGGCCCGCGGCACGCGCGTTCCGGCCCCGCCGATGGCCGCCCCCGTTCCTCACGACGCCTTCTATGACTGCCTCGAACGCTTCCTCCCCGGCGACGCTCTCGCTCGCCCGTCCCGACGACTGGCACCTGCACCTGCGAGACGGCGACATGCTGGCCGCCGTGCTGCCGCACACCGCGCGCCAGTTCGGCCGCGCGATCGTCATGCCGAACCTGAAGCCGCCGGTGACGACCACCGCGCAGGCGCAGGCCTATCGCGAGCGTATCCTCGCCGCGCTGCCGGCCGGGATGACGTTCGAGCCGCTGATGACGCTGTACCTGACCGACAACACGCCGCCCGACGAGATCCGCCGCGCTCGCGAAAGCGGCTTCGTGCACGGCGTGAAGCTGTACCCGGCCGGCGCGACGACGAATTCCGACCACGGCGTCACCGATCTCGCGAAATGCGCGAAGACGCTCGAGGCGATGCAGGAAGCCGGCATGCCGCTGCTCGTGCACGGCGAGGTGACCGATGCGTCGATCGACCTGTTCGACCGCGAGAAGGTCTTCATCGACCGCGTGATGACGCCGCTGCGCCGCGATTTTCCGGGCCTGAAGGTCGTGTTCGAGCACATCACGACGAAGGACGCGGCCGACTACGTGCGCGATGCCGACGCTGCGCCCGGCCTGCTCGGCGCGACGATCACCGCGCATCACCTGCTGTACAACCGCAACGCGCTGTTCGTCGGCGGGATTCGCCCGCACTACTACTGCCTGCCCGTGCTGAAGCGCGAGACGCATCGCGTCGCGCTGGTCGAAGCCGCGACGTCGGACAACCCGCGCTTCTTCCTCGGCACCGACAGCGCACCGCATGCGCGCGGCGCGAAGGAAACCGCGTGCGGCTGCGCGGGCTGCTATACGGCGCTGCACGCGCTCGAACTGTATGCGGAAGCGTTCGACCACGCCGGCGCGCTCGACAGGCTGGAAGGTTTCGCGAGCTTCTTCGGCGCCGATTTCTACGGGCTGCCGCGCAGTGCCGAGACGGTCACGCTGCGCCGCGAGGCGTGGGAGCTGCCGCGCGAGATCTTCGCGGGCGATACGCCGGTCGTGCCGCTGCGCGGCGGCGAGACGATCGGCTGGAAACTCGTGTGAGCGACGCGCCGCCGCGCGAAGCCGGCCATGCGGCCGGCAGCGGGGCGGCGGATTTCGCGCGGATCGACTGGTCCGCGCCGTGGCTTGCGCATTACGCGGAGCCGGGCAGGGCCGCGCAGGCGGCTGCTCAAGCAGGCGATGCCGCACTGCTCGACGCGCTGAACGGCGCGTTGCGCGACGGCGGGCGCGTCAGCGGTCGCGGCAGGCCGTTGCGATTCGCGCCGCAGGCCGAACTGCCGCGCGGCGTCGCGTACGAGACCCATATCGCCGACACCGGTGGCGTGCCGACCCGGCACAATCTCCATGACTTCTTCAATGCGCTCGTCTGGTTCGCGTATCCGCGCATCAAGGCTGCGTTGAACGCGCGCCAGGCCGCCGCGATCGCCGCGGCGGGCGGCGTCGGGCCCGTGCGCGGCACGCTGCGCGATGCGCTCACGCTGTTCGACGAGAACGCCGCGCTGTTCGTCACGGCCGACCGCACGCTCGCCGATGCGCTGCGCGGCTTCGACTGGCCGCGGCTGCTGGTCGCCGCGCGCGATGCGTGGGGCACGCGCTGCGAAGTGCGGCTCGTCGGCCATGCGCTGCTCGAGCAGCTCGTCGCGCCTTACAAGGCCTGCACCGCGCACACGTGGATCGTCGAAGTGAGCGCCGACTATTTTTCGTGGACCGACGCGAGGCGCATCGCGCAGGTCGACGCGCGTGTCGCCGCCGAACTTGCGACCCGCGAGCTGACGAGCCGCGATTTCGCGCCGCTTCCGGTGCTCGGCGTGCCGGGCTGGTGCGATGCGAATAACGATGCCGCGTTCTACGACGATCCGGCCGTATTTCGCAGCGGCCGCCGCTCGCGTGCTGCCGGCGGCGGCGCGCAGTGCTAGAATGCGCGTCGCAAAGCAGGCTAGGCAGTCGCGGCCTCGCCGCCTTCGGGCGCGCGGGGGCGAGGAAAGTCCGGACTCCACAGGGCAGGGTGATGGCTAACGGCCATCCGTGGCGACACGCGGAACAGGGCAACAGAAAGCAAACCGCCGATGGCCCGGCGCAAGCCGGGATCAGGTAAGGGTGAAACGGTGCGGTAAGAGCGCACCGCGGCGACGGCGACGTTCGCCGGCACGGTAACCTCCACCCGGAGCAATTCCAAGTAGGCAGGCGCGCATTTTCGGATGCAGGACGGGGCCCCCGTCTCGTCTGCGGGTAGGAAGCTTGAGCGCGTCAGCAATGGCGCGCCTAGAGGAATGGCTGCCACGCGTTGTGCGCTTCGGCGCGCAGCGTGCACAGAATCCGGCTTATCGGCCTGCTTTGCCGTTCGAATGCGAAAGGGCCGGCGTCTCCTTGCGGAGCGCCGGCCCTTTTTTTCATGCGCGCTCGCCGCGCGTTCAGGCGGCGACGATGTCGAACGAATGCGTGAGTTCGGCCGTCTTCGCGATCATGATCGACGCGGAGCAATACTTGTCGTGCGACAGATTGATCGCGCGCTCGACCGTGGCCGGGTTCAGGTTGCGGCCGGTGACGGTGAAGTGGAAGTGCACCTTCGTGAATACCTTCGGGTCTTCGCTCGCGCGCTCGGCTTTCAGCGTGACCGAGCAGCCGGTGACTTCCTGGCGGCTCTTCTTCAGGATCAGCACGACGTCATAGGCGGTGCAACCGCCGGTGCCGAGCAGCACCATTTCCATCGGGCGCGGCGCGAGGTTGTGGCCGCCGCCTTCGGGCGCGCCATCCATCGTGACGAGATGCCCGCTGCCGGTCTCGGCGGAAAACGCCATGCCGTCCTGACCCATCCAGCTTACTTTGCATTCCATGCTTGCACTCCAGCGTTGCCTGATTCGGATTCGATCCGGCATTGTAGCCCGCTGCACAACGGTCGGCTGATGCGCTGCACGACGTGCAATGCCGGATCCGTGCGAGCGGCGCGCGGCAGCGTGGCGAACGGTAATTTCCCTGCTGTTTTTAGGGGTTTTACTCTAGATTGGCTCGGTTTTCGATCGCGCGTGATGGCGTCAAGTAATTGATGTGAAAGGGGAAAATCAATCAAGCCGCTTGGTTTCGTGAAATTTCGTATCGTGGTGTTCGATTTCGTAATGCAGATTTTCTTGTGATGTCGGCGACGCGTTCGTATAATGAGCCTCATTGGTTGTCGCGCTGCGGCAACCTCCGAATGTCTCCTCCACCCTCCTCCTAAGGTGGATTAAGCCCGAACCAGCCGTTCGGGCTTTTTTTCGTCCCATGCAAACATCGGCGCACGGTTTGCGCGCCCCGACATCGTCACGCGGGCTGTCGTGCGGCCGGCTGCGATGCCGCGCCGGGCGGCGTGCCGGGCGAGCGGGCGTCAGGTGCCGGCGCACGGGTGGCCGACGCATGGCCGTGGCCGTGTGCGCAGAAGTGGCGCACGCGTTCGCGTACCGCACGCAGGCGGGCGACGCGATCCCCGGCACGGGCGGTCCGGGCTTCGGCAATGCGCGCATCGAGCGCGTCGAGCTTGGCTTCGCAATCGGCTTGGGCGGCGACGGCGGGCGCCGCGGCGGCCAGCAACGCGGCCGCGAGGAGGGGGGTAAGTCGTTGTTTCATCATGCTTGTTTGTTGTTTTCCGTGTTCGGCCGGTCTGGCGCGGCAAGGTCATGTGCCGCGCGTCGATGGATGCCTCTCCCGGCGCTCGGTTCGCCTGGCTTGTCGGGGCACGACCGGATTTTGGCCCATTTCGGCCGCCGCGGACACGGGACGTGGATTCCCTTTGACCGTGTTGCCGTATTTCCTTTATAATTCAGGGCTTTTCCGCAATCATGCCCACGGAAAAAGAACAGGGAGAGCCTGCACCGCGCCTCGAAGCGCACACAGACAAGCAGGACGAACACATCGGGCAAAGCAATTTTTTTGGATCGATCATGAAGACGTTTTCCGCAAAAGCCCATGAGGTGACGCGCGAATGGTACGTGATTGACGCGACGGATAAGGTTCTCGGCCGTGTTGCCAGCGAAGTGGCACGCCGTCTGCGCGGCAAGCACAAGCCTGAGTTCACCCCGCACGTCGACACCGGTGATTTCATCATCATCGTCAACGCAAGCAAGTTGAAGGTCACGGGCAACAAGACTCTCGACAAGAAGTACTACCGTCACTCGGGCTACCCGGGCGGTATCTATGAAACGACGTTCGGCAAGATGCAGGAACGCTTCCCGGGCCGCGCGCTCGAGAAGGCGGTCAAGGGCATGCTGCCGAAGGGCCCGCTCGGCTACGCAATGATCAAGAAGCTGAAGGTCTACGCTGAAGCTACGCATCCGCATTCGGCGCAACAGCCGAAGGCGCTCGAGATCTAAGGGGAGCCCACATGATCGGTAACTGGAACTACGGTACGGGCCGCCGCAAGAGCGCAGTCGCACGTGTCTTCATCAAGGCAGGCAAGGGCGACATCATCGTCAACGGCAAGCCCATCGCTGACTACTTCTCGCGCGAAACGTCGCTGATGATCGTGCGTCAACCGCTGGAACTCACGAGCCACGGCCAGACGTTCGACATCAAGGTCAACGTCAATGGCGGCGGCGAAACGGGTCAAGCAGGTGCAGTGCGCCACGGCATCACCCGTGCACTGATCGACTACGATGCGACGCTGAAGCCGACGCTGTCGAGCGCAGGCTTCGTCACGCGCGATGCGCGTGAAGTCGAGCGTAAGAAGGTCGGTCTGCGCAAGGCACGCCGCGCCAAGCAGTTCTCGAAGCGTTAATTCCGCTTCATGGCCTCGCCGCTTTCGGGCGGCGTCCGCCGGAAAAACCGCCAGCGTTCGCGCTGGCGGTTTTTTTATGCCCGCTTCCAGGCCGTGCTGGCGCAGCCCGTGCGGGCGAGATTGACGAAATCGACAAGAACCTGTTGATTTCATGGACTTCAGCACGATCTTCTGATCGGCCCTACAATAGCGGCTAAAGCTTTCTGGAGAGTTCGCAATGAACGCTGTTACCGAATCCGCAGCAACCACGACCGAAATGCCGCTTCCGTTCGTCTTCACCGACGCCGCGGCCGACAAGGTCAAGCAACTGATCGACGAAGAGGGCAATCCCGACCTGAAGCTGCGCGTGTTCGTGCAGGGCGGCGGCTGCTCCGGCTTCCAGTATGGCTTCACGTTCGACGAGGAAGTCAACGAGGACGACACCGTGATGAACAAGAACGGCGTCCAGCTCCTGATCGACTCGATGAGCTACCAGTACCTGGTCGGCGCCGAGATCGACTACAAGGACGACCTCAACGGCGCCCAGTTCGTGATCAAGAACCCGAACGCGTCCACCACCTGCGGGTGCGGCTCGTCGTTCTCGGTCTGAGCGCACGGCAGATCCGCACCGGTTTGCCGGAATGAAAAACGGGGCTTCATGCCCCGTTTTTTTCGTGCCCGCGTGCGACGTGGTGCCGGTCGCGCGGCAGGCGTCGCGTCAGCGCGGATAGAGTGCGCCGAGCACGCGGTTGCCGGCCGCACCGGTAACCGTCGCGAGATTGCCGGGCAGGCGCGCGGTGAAGCGGTACGCGAGCCACGCGAACGCGAGCGCCTCGACCTGCTGCGGCGGCACGCCAAGCGAGGCCGTCGTATCGACCGTGGCCGGCACGCCGGCCTCACGCAGCGCGTGCCTGAGCGCGTCGAGCAGCACCGGATTGCGTGCGCCGCCGCCGCATACGAAGACGGCCTTGCAGCCCGATGCGTGTTTTGCGATCTCGCGTGCGACCGAGACGGCGGTGAGCGCCGTGAGGGTCGCCTGCACGTCCTCCGGCGCGACCTGTGCGAACGCGGCGAGCTTCGCGTCGAGCCACGCGGGATTGAACAGGTCGCGTCCGGTGCTTTTCGGCGGCGGCGCGGCAAAATACGGCTCGTCGAGCAGCGCGTCGAGCAGCGGCGCGTGTACGGTGCCGCGCGCGGCGAACTTGCCGCCGTCGTCATACGGCTTGCCGAGATGGCGGGTTGCCCATTCGTCGAGCAGCGCATTCGCCGGGCCGCAGTCGAAACCGCGCACGTCGCCGCCCTCGCCGGGCAGGATCGTGATGTTGCTGATCCCGCCGAGATTGCAGACGACGCGCGTCTCGCCCGGCGCGCCGAACACCGTGGCATGGAACGCCGGCGCGAGCGGCGCGCCGTGGCCGCCCGCGGCGACGTCGCGGCTGCGGAAATCGGCGATCACGTCGGCATGGGTCAGCTCGGCGAGCAGCGCCGGGTTGTTGAGTTGGCGCGTATAGCCGCGCTCGGGGCGATGTCGCACCGTCTGGCCATGCACGCCGATCGCGCGGATCTCGTCGCGCGACAGCCCGGCCGTGCGCTGCAATTCGTGACAGCACACCGCATAGCGCGCGACGAGCGCGTTCGCCGCGCGCGATTCGCGGTCGATCTCGTCGCCGCCGGGCTGCTGCAGCGCGAACAGCGCGTCGCGCAGCGATTGCGCGAAGCCGACAAACGCTTCCGCGAGCACGACCGGCGCCTTGCCGGCCTCGAAACGCACGGCGACGCCGTCGACGCCGTCCATGCTGGTTCCCGACATCAGCCCGAAGTAGATGCCGTCGGCCGGGTGGGCGTTTTGCGGATGTCGTTGCGGCACGTTGGGTTCTCCTGGATCGTGCGACGCGGGCCGGTGCCGCGCGCCTTGCGCCCGATTATCCGCGCAACATGACGTGTCGTTAAGCGATGCGCGTGCAAGTTATGGGAAAATCCCTGTTTTTGCGACATTCTTCCTGGCACCGATGAGCACCGAACCCAGTTCCAAGCCTGTTTTCCCGATCACCGACGAAGTCCGGCATGCGCTCGCCGTCACGAAGCGCGGTGTCGACGAGTTGCTGATCGAGGAAGAGTTCGCGCAGAAGCTCGCGCGCAGCGCGGCCACCGGCACGCCGCTTCGCATCAAGCTCGGCCTCGACCCGACCGCGCCCGACATCCACATCGGCCATACGGTCGTGCTGAACAAGATGCGCCAGCTTCAGGACCTCGGCCACACGGTCATCTTCCTGATCGGCGATTTCACGTCGCTGATCGGCGATCCGTCGGGCCGCAACGCAACGCGCCCGCCGCTCACGCGCGAGCAGATCGAGTCGAACGCGAAGACCTACTTCGAGCAGGCCGCGCTCGTGCTCGATCGCGAAAAGACCGAGATCCGCTACAACAGCGAATGGTCGATGCCGCTCGGCGCGGACGGGCTGATCAAGCTTGCGTCGCGCTACACGGTCGCGCGGATCCTCGAACGCGAGGACTTCACGAAGCGCTTCCAGGGCGGCGTGCCGATCTCGATCCACGAATTCCTGTATCCGCTGATGCAGGGCTACGATTCGGTCGCGCTGAACGCCGATCTCGAACTCGGCGGCACTGACCAGAAGTTCAACCTGCTGGTCGGCCGCGAACTGCAGAAGCAGTACGGCCAGGAACAGCAGTGCATCCTGACGATGCCGCTGCTCGAAGGCCTCGACGGCGTCGAGAAGATGTCGAAGTCGAAGGGCAACTACGTCGGCATCAGCGAGAAGCCGACCGACATGTTCGGCAAGCTGATGAGCATCTCGGACACGCTGATGTGGCGTTATTTCGAACTGCTGTCGTTCCGCAGCATGGACGAAATCGCCGGTTTCAAGCGCGAGATCGAAGGCGGCCGCAACCCGCGCGACTTCAAGGTGCTGCTCGCGCAGGAAATCGTCGCGCGGTTCCACTCGCAGCCCGACGCCGAACGTGCGCTCGAGGACTTCAACCACCGCGCGAAGGGCGGCGTGCCGGACGACATTCCGTCGGTCACGCTTGCCGGCGCACCGCTGGCGATCGGCCAGTTGCTGAAGCAGGCCGGCCTCGTGCCGTCGACGAGCGAGGCACTGCGCAACATCGAGCAAGGCGGCGTGAAGATCGACGGCGCGATCGTGTCGGACAAGGGCCTGAAGGTCGAGGCCGGCGAGTTCGTCGTGCAGGTCGGCAAGCGTCGCTTCGCGCGCGTCACGCTGACCGCATGATCGCGCTGATCCAGCGCGTGAAGCGCGCCGACGTGCGCGTCGGCGACCGCACGACGGGCGAGATCGGCGCGGGCCTGCTCGCGCTCGTCTGCGCGGAGCGCGGCGACACCGACGCGGCCGCCGACAAGCTGCTCGCGAAGATGCTCGGCTACCGCGTGTTCAGCGACGCGGCCGGCAAGATGAACCTCCCCGTGTCGAATATCGACGGCGCGGGCCGCGCAGGCGGCCTGCTGCTCGTGTCGCAGTTCACGCTGGCGGCCGATACCAACAGCGGGCTGCGCCCGAGCTTCACGCCGGCCGCGCCGCCCGACGAAGGCGCGCGGTTGTTCGACTATTTCGTCGCGGCCGCGCGTGCGCGCCATCCGGTCGTCGAGACCGGCGAGTTCGGCGCCGACATGCAGGTGTCGCTCGTCAACGACGGCCCCGTGACATTCTGGCTGCAAGTACGGCCCTGACTCTTTCCCTGAGACGCCCCGCGATGGCCACCACGCAGATCCTTTTCATCCGCCATGGCGAGACGGCCTGGAACCGCATCAAGCGCATCCAGGGGCATATCGACATCCCGCTGGCCGACACGGGCCTTGCGCAGGCGCAACGGCTGGCCGCGCGGCTCGCGCGCGACGCGCGTGACGGTGCGCGGATCGACGCGGTCTATTCGAGCGACCTGATGCGCGCGCAGCAGACCGCGCAACCCTTTGCCGATGAGCTCGGGTTGCCGCTGCTGCTGCGGGAGGGGTTGCGCGAACGCTCGTATGGCGCGTTCCAGGGGCACGACAGCACCGAGATCGAGGCGCTGTTTCCGGACGCGTACGCGGCCTGGCAGACGCGCGACCCGGGCTTTGCGCCGGAAGGCGGCGAGTCGCAGCGCGCGTTCTATCACCGCGTGCTGCATGCGCTCGAGCCGATCGTCGCCGCGCATCCGGGCGGCCGGATCGCGTGCGTTGCGCACGGTGGCGTGCTCGATTGCGTGTATCGCTTCGCGAACGGGATCGAACTGTCGGCGCCGCGCAACTATCAGTTGCTCAACACCAGCATCAACGTCGTCGATTACGTGAATGGCCGCGCGCAGGTCGTGCAGTGGGCCGACGTGTCGCATCTCGATGCCGCGAGCGACGACGACGGGTACCGCAAGGTGCTCTGAGCATGCATGCCCCGTCCGGCATCGCCGGCCGGGGTTCCCGTGCCTGCGTGCCGCTTACTGCGGCAACCCGTGGCGCATCTTGTAGTCGAGCGCGTAGGCGATCTTGCCGGGCTTGTCGGCCGTGATCGGCTGGCGCAGCTTGTCGAATTCCCCCTTGTTGTATTTCTTCCCGCCATTGATCGCATCGGCGCGCCCGAGGTCGGCGCCCGTCTTGCCGTCGATCACGGGGTCCGTGGCCGCGACCATGCGCGTCGACGCATTCCAGACCGCATTCAGGTAGCCCGTGTCGGCCTTCGCCGGATCGGGATCGGTCGCACCGCCGCGCGTCAGGTCGTAGCCGGCGAGCGAGAACGTGCCCGGCTGCGCGCGCAGCCAGTCGGACCAGTAGAACTCGAGGTAGTCGGTGGATTGCGCAGGCTTGCTGTAGCCGATGTCGCGCGTGAAATAGACGAGCGACCGGTAGCGGTCGTTCGTCATCCCGAGTTTCAGGCCGAGCCCGGCCGGCAGTTGCGCGGTCGTGATCGGTTTGCCTTCGCCGTCCTTGAGGCGCACATAACCGCGGCTTTGCATCTGCTGCCAGAACGCGTCACCCGAGTAGTCGCTGAGGTTGTCCTTGACGACGACGTGCACGTGCAGCGCCGGGCCGCCGTCGGGCGTCTCGTAGTAGGTCGACAGGCCGTGGTGGCCGTCGGTCAGGTACAGCGCTGCGCCGTTCGGGCCGATCACGACGGGGTTCAGCACCGAGCGATCGCGGGCGTTCGCGTCGGTCGTCGCGCATGTGTAGCTCGCGGGTTCGCGCAGCGACGACTTGGCCGTGTAGCCGCTCGATGCGACGCTGCCGAGCCCTTCGTCCGCGCAGAAGTCGTCGAATTTCTTGTCCGGCTGCAGTTCATAGCGGCCGAGCTTGTAGTAGATCTGGTCGTAGCCGATCGCACCTTGCGTCGGGTGGAGATCGCCGAGCGTCACGTCGATCAGGTCGCCCGCGCGGGCGGCTTTCCACTTGCCCGGTTGCGGCGTGACGGTGGCGGGCGGCGTGGGAGCCGGCGTGGTCGTGGTGCCGCCGGACGGCGTTTGTGCGTCCGTGTGCGCGACGGCGGCGACGTCGTCGCCTCCGCAGGCGGCGAGGGCCAGGACGGTGGACAGGCTGGCGGCAAGGGCGAAACGGATCGGCAGGCGTGGCATCGCGGGCATCGGGTGTCGGTCGGGTTGGCGGGACGCCGCGCGGGTCACGGACAGGCGGAACGTGCAGGACGTGCGGCCGTGCGCGGGTGCAAGCCTGTCAGCTTGTCACAAGAATTTGACAGCAAATTGAAATGTTCGGAAGAACCGGATCGTCAGGCGGGCGGGGCGCCGTCCGGTGGTGTCGCGGTTGCGCGACGGCGCGCACGCCTTGACGCGCCGTTGACGAGCGCCCAGCGCAGCACGGGCGCGACGGCCCGTATGCTCGGCCGGACCACCGCACGCCGCAGCGGCGCGAACGTCGACACGCCGAGCATGTGCTGCGCCCACGGCGGCAACAGGTCGATCCCGGCATGAATCATCAGCGAGGCGGCCGGCCGGAGCACGGGCTTTGCGACCGGCACGTTCAGCAGGATGGACATCACCTCGAAGGTATGCGGCCCGGCCTCGAGTTCGGGCTGCATGCGCGCGAGATACGCGGTTACTTCCGCGCGCGAACGGGGAACCTCGTGGGCGCCGAGCAGTTCGGCGATCAATGCCGTTTCGGCGTAATAGCGATCCTGCAGCTCGCCCGGCAGCGCCGGATTCACGTAGCACAGATGCGCGGCGAGGAAGCTCGACACTTCCGCGACATGCACCCAGGTCAGCAACGCCGGATCGTCGGCGCGGTACGGTCGGCCGTCCGGTGCGATGCCCGATACGCGCGCGTGGATCGCTTTCACGCGCTCGATCAGTGCGAGTGCGTCCGCGCGACTGCCGAACGTCGTACCCGTGATGAACGTGGCGGTGCGCCGCAAGCGGCCGAGGATGTCGGTGCGAAACGACGAGTGATCCCAGACGCCCGCGAGCGCGAGCGGATGAAGCGCCTGCAGCAGCAGCGCGGCGATGCCGCCCGTCATCATCGACGTGAAGTCGGCATGCACGCGCCAGCAGACGGCGTCGGGGCCGAACAGCCCCGGGTCTCCAGGCGGCGAAGAGAGATCGAGCGACGGGCCGCCGCCGCCCGCTGTCAGGTGCGTGATGCCGGCCACCAGCCGCTTGCGGATCGGCTCGGCCCAGCGCGGGCCCGGTGCGGGTGCGGCGGGTTGGCGGCTATGTGGCGTTGTCATGGCCGGTGCGGCTCGGGCGACGGGTTACTTCCCGTCGGGGGTATCCCACACGCCGCGTTCGGCGCGGCCGGTGTCGGGCGCGGAGAGCCCGAAGTGGCGATACGTGAGCAGCGTCGCGATACGCCCGCGCGGGGTGCGCTGCAGGAAGCCCTGCTGGATCAGGTACGGCTCGAGCACGTCCTCGATCGTGTCGCGCTCCTCGCCGATCGCCGCTGCGAGGTTGTCGATGCCGACCGGGCCGCCGTCGAACTTGTACAGGATCGCTTCGAGCAGCTTGCGGTCCATCAGGTCGAAGCCGACCGGATCGACGTCGAGCATCGCGAGCGCGGCATCGGCAACGGCCGAGGTGATCTGGCCGTCGGCCTTCACTTCCGCGAAGTCGCGCACGCGGCGCAGCAGCCGGTTCGCGATCCGCGGCGTGCCGCGCGAGCGCTTCGCGATTTCCAGCGCGCCGTTCGGATCGATCTGCGCGTTCAGCAGCGACGCCGAGCGCCGCACGATGCGCGACAGTTGTTCGGCGTCGTAGAACTCGAGGCGTGCGACGATCCCGAAACGATCGCGCAGCGGGTTGGTCAGCATCCCGGCGCGGGTGGTCGCGCCGACCAGCGTGAACGGCTGCAGGTCGAGCTTCACGCTGCGCGCGGCCGGCCCTTCGCCGATCATGATGTCGATCTGGTAATCCTCGAGTGCCGGATACAGGATTTCCTCGACGACCGGCGACAGCCGGTGGATCTCGTCGATGAACAGCACGTCGTTCGCCTCGAGGTTCGTCAGCAGCGCGGCGAGATCGCCCGCGCGCTCGAGCACGGGGCCCGACGTCTGGCGCAGGTTCACGCCCATCTCGCGCGCAATGATGTGCGCGAGCGTCGTCTTGCCGAGACCCGGCGGCCCGAACAGCAGCACGTGGTCGAGCGGCTCGGAGCGGCGCTTGGCGGCCTCGATGAAGATCTCGAGCTGGCCGCGCACCTTTTCCTGGCCGACGTAGTCGTCCAGCTGGCGCGGCCGCAGTGCACGTTCGAACACCTCCTCGTGCGACGAGGCGGGCGTGGCGGCGATGATCCGCTGCTCGGTGGCGAGTTTGTCGGTTTCAATCATGCGGCCATTGTACCGCGCGCCGCGGTCCGGCCTGGGGCGTGCTCCCGCTGATCACGGGCTTGCGCCGGCCACCGGAAGGGCCGGGCGCAACGAGCATGACGCAGCGGTTGGCCCTTCCGGCGGCCGGCGCCACGAATGAATTTTCCAGACAGGGGAACGAGTGTTGCCGGCCGTATTGCGGCGCCGCGCGGCCGCGCGACACTGGCTTCAACGGCCGGTTTGGCCGCGCGTTACGCCTTCGACAGCGCCTTCAGCGCGAGCTTGATGCCTTCGGACACGCCGGTGCCGGCCGGCACGTTCTTGATCGCGGCGAGGCCTTCCTTTTCGGAGTAGCCGAGCGCGAGCAGCGCGTTGAGGATGTCGGTTGCATGGTCGGACGGCGACGCGGCGCCGGCGAGCGCGCCGAGGTCGGCGCCGAGCTTGCCCTTCAGCTCGAGCAGCAGGCGCTCGGCCGTCTTCTTGCCGATGCCGGGCAGGCGCGTGAGGCGCGCGGCGTCCTGCATCGTCACGGCCTGCGCGAGCTCCTGCACGCTCAGGCCGGACAGCACGGCGAGCGCCATGCGCGCGCCGATGCCGCTGATCTTCAGCAGTTCGCGGAAGGTCGTGCGCTCCTGCGGCGTCAGGAAGCCGTACAGCAGGTGCGCGTCCTCGCGAACGATCTGCTGCGTGAGCAGCACGACGTGCTCGCCTGCTTGCGGCAGGTTGTAGAAGGTGCTCATCGGCACGTCGATTTCGTAGCCGACGCCGTTGCAGTCGACGAGCAGGTGAGGCGGGTTCTTTTCGAGCAGGATGCCGGCGATGCGACCGATCATGGATGGCGGGATGCGAGGTGGAAAGCGCGAGTGTAGCGCACGCGCGGCGCAATGCCGATGGCATCGGCCGTCAGGCCGAAGCGACGCTTGCCGTGTGTGCGCCGCGCGCGGTCGAAACGGGCGATCCGGTGTGCCGGGCGACGGCACGCGCCGGTTCAGCCGACCAGCCGCCCGCGTCGCACGCGCAGCCCTTTCTTCGCGAGCGCCGGCGCGAGGCCGCCGAGCGTGCTGAGCGTATTGCCGCCGTGCGCGTGGCAGATCGCCATGCCGAGCGCGTCGGCCGCGTCGGAGCCCGGTTGCCCGGAGAGGTTGAGCAGCCGCGTGACCATTTCCTGCATCTGCGTCTTGGTCGCGCGGCCGTAGCCGACGACGGCCTGCTTGAGCTGCAGCGCCGTGTATTCGGCGACCGGCAGGCCGCCCGTGACGAGGCCGCAGATCGCGGCGCCGCGCGCCTGGCCGAGCAGCAGCGTCGACTGCGGGTTCACGTTGACGAACACCTTTTCGATCGCGGCCTGGTCGGGCGCATGTTCGCGCACGATGGTCGCGACGCCCTGGAAGATCGTGCCGAGCCGGGTAGCCAGGTCGGCCGTCGGCGTGCGGATCACGCCGCTCGTGACATAGGCGAGCCGGTGGCCGCTGACGTCGATGACGCCGAAGCCGGTGACGCGCAGGCCGGGGTCGATGCCGAGAATTCGCATGAGTGAGGAGAAATGCGTGATGCAGCGATACTACAACGAATGGTGCGGCGAGCCGGCCGCACGGTCGAGCGCGAGGGCGCCGCGCAATAAAAAACCCGGCGGGTGTAACGCCGCCGGGCTTTCGTGCTGCGGCCGCGCGGGCAGCGCGGGCCGCAACCGATCAGTGACGGAAATGGCGCACGCCCGTCAGGATCATTGCGATGTTGTGCTCGTCGGCGGCCGCGATCACTTCGTCGTCGCGCATGGAGCCGCCCGGCTGGATCACGCAGGTCGCGCCGGCCGCCACGACGACGTCGAGGCCGTCGCGGAACGGGAAGAACGCATCCGACGCGACGGCCGAGCCGGCCAGCGTCAGGCCCGCGTTCTGCGCCTTGATGCTGGCGATGCGCGCGGAATCGACGCGGCTCATCTGGCCCGCGCCGACGCCGAGCGTCATGCCGTTGCCGCAGAACACGATCGCGTTCGACTTCACGTATTTCGCGACGCGCCAGGCGAACAGCAGGTCGTCCATTTCCTTCGGCGTCGGGTGGCGCTTCGTGACGACGCGCAGTTCGTGCGGCTGCACGTTCTTCGAATCGAGCGACTGCACGAGCAGGCCGCCGCCCACGCGCTTCAGGTCGAATGCGTTATGGCCGTCGCCCAGCGCGATCTCGAGCAGGCGCACGTTCTGCTTCGCGGTGAACACCTGCTTCGCGGCGTCGGAGAACGACGGCGCGATCAGCACTTCGACGAACTGCTTCGCGACGGCTTGCGCGGCTGCTTCGTCGACTTCGCGGTTGAACGCGATGATGCCGCCGAACGCCGACGTCGGGTCGGTCTGGAACGCCTTCGCGTAAGCGTCGGCCGAGTCGTTGCCGACCGCGACGCCGCACGGGTTCGCATGCTTGATGATCACGCAGGCCGGCGCGTCGAACGTCTTCACGCATTCCCACGCCGCGTCCGAATCCGCGATGTTGTTGTACGACAGTTCCTTGCCCTGCAGCTGGCGGTAGTTCGCCAGCGCGCCGGCCGGCGTCGCGAGGTCGCGGTAGAACGCCGCGCTCTGGTGCGGGTTCTCGCCGTAGCGCAGGTCCTGCACCTTGTCGAACGCGATGTTCAGCGTTGCCGGGTACGCGCTGCGCGATGCGTGCTTCAGCTCGTCGGTCAGGCTCGTCAGGTAGTTCGTGATCGCGCCGTCGTATTGCGCGGTGTGCGCGAACACCTTCGTCGCGAGGCGGAAGTTGGTCGCGTAGCCGACCGCATTGCCGTTCGCCTTCATCTCGTCGAGCACGACCGCGTAGTCGGCCGGATCGACGACGACCGTCACGTCGCGGTGATTCTTCGCGGCCGAGCGCAGCATCGTCGGGCCGCCGATGTCGATGTTCTCGATCGCGTCGGCGAGCGTGCAGTCGTCCTTCGCGATCGTCGCGACGAACGGATACAGGTTCACGACGAGCAGGTCGATCGTCGGGATGCCGTGCTGTTCGAGTGCCTGCATGTGCTCGGGCAGGTCGCGGCGGGCGAGGATGCCGCCGTGCACCTTCGGGTGGAGCGTCTTCACGCGCCCATCGAGCATCTCCGGAAAGCCCGTGTAGTCGGCCACTTCGGTAACGGGCAGGCCCGCGTCGGCGAGCAGTTTCGCGGTGCCGCCCGTCGACAGCAGCTTGACGCCGAGGTCGGACAGCGACTTCGCGAAGTCGACGATGCCGGTCTTGTCGGAAACGGAAATGAGCGCTTGCTTGATCATGATGGAACCACCAATAGCCAGGGAAACGGGGACGGGACGGCCGGCTACAGCAGGCCGTGCTGCTGCAGCTTTTTGCGCAGCGTATTGCGATTGATGCCGAGGTACTCCGCGGCGAGCGACTGGTTGCCGCCTGCCTGTACGAGCACGACCTCGAGCATCGGCTTTTCGACGCAGGACATCACCATTTCATAGACGTCGTGCGGATTGGAGCCGTCTAGATCCCGGAAATACACGTCCAGGCTCTCGCGGACACATTGTTCGATGTTGTGCTTGCTCATGCTGCTAACTGGTTATGGTCGTCCGACTCGCGCTGGCCGTTTTCCTCTTCGTCATCGACGTAGACGAGATGGTCCGACAGCGCCTTTTGCGCCTCGAAGAATGCATTGACGGCGGCGAGTTGCTCGCGGGAGGAATCGAGCGTGTTCATTCGGTGCCGGAACCCGTTGGCACCGGAAAGGCCGCGAGTGTACCAGCCGATGTGCTTGCGCGCAGTACGGACTCCCGTGAATTCACCATAGAAATCGTAGTGGTCTTCCAGGTGTTCGTTCATCACGTGCTGGATCTCGTCGATCCGCGGCGGGGGCAGCAGCTCGCCAGTTTGCAGGAAATGATCGATTTCACGGAACAGCCACGGCCGGCCTTGCGCGGCGCGACCGATCATCAGTGCGTCGGCGCCCGTTGCATCGAGCACGGCCTTGGCCTTCGCGGGCGACGTGATGTCGCCGTTCGCGACGACCGGAATCCGCACGGCCGCCTTCACGGCCGCGATGGTGTCGTATTCGGCGTCGCCGCGGTACAGGTCGGCGCGCGTGCGGCCGTGCACGGTGAGCATCGAGATGCCGGCGGCTTCGGCCAGGCGCGCGACCGCGATCGCGTTCTTGTGCTCGCGGTCCCAGCCGGTGCGGATCTTCAGCGTGACGGGTACCGCATCGGGCCCCGTGCCGACCGCCGCGACGACGGCCTCGACGATGCGCTGCACGAGCGGCTCGTTCTGCAGCAGCGCGGAGCCGGCCGCGACGTTGCAGACCTTCTTCGCCGGGCAGCCCATGTTGATGTCGATGATCTGCGCGCCGTTGTCGACGTTGTAGCGGGCCGCTTCGGCCATCATCGCCGGATCGGCGCCCGCGATCTGGACCGCGATCGGCTCCACCTCGCCTTCGTGGTTCGCGCGCCGCATCGTCTTCGCGCTTTTCCACAGCTGCGCGTTGGACGCGACCATCTCGGACACGGCGTAACCGGCCCCCAGCCGTTTGCAGAGCTGGCGGAACGGACGATCCGTCACCCCGGCCATCGGGGCGACGAACAGGTTGTTACGCAATACGTGAGGGCCGATAACGGGCATCGCAATGGCACCACCCGCGGCCGGGCGCGGGCAGGGAAAGGGCAGGCGGAAACGCGCATTTTACCGTATTCCCATGCCTCGCCGATTTGACCCGGTTTGCCGGGTCCGGCGCGCGCGCACCGCGCGGTGCGCCCGCGCGTCAGTTGCGCTGGCCGAACATCATCTGGCGCGCGATCACTTTCTTGAGCGGCGGCACGAATTCGAGCGCGGCGAGCGCGGCGCCGCGCAGCAGCGGAAGCGGGCCCGCGTCGATCGTAAACAGGCGCGCCAGCGTGTCGGTCGCGCCGATCGTGAAGCGTCGGTCGAGCGCGCGGCGCGCGTTGAAGGTGGCGAGCGCGATCGCTTCGAAGCCTTGCGCGGACAGCGTGTCGACGAGCGTATGCGCATCGCGCAGCCCGAGGTTGAGCCCCTGGCCCGCGACGGGATGCAGGGTTTGCGCGGCATTGCCGACGATCGCGACGCGGCCGCTGACGAGCGTTTGTGCGGCGTTCAGGCCGAGCGGGAACGATGCGCGGCCCGCGATCGCGACGAAGTCGCCCATGCGCTCGCCGAACGCGTGGGCGAGCTCGCGCAGGAACGCGTCGTCGGGCAGCGCGGCGCGGCGCGCCGCTTCGTCGGGGGTGCAGCACCAGACGAGCGAGTAGTCGGCCTGGCGCGGCCCGCCGAGCGGCAGCAGCGCGAGCGGGCCTTCGTGCGTGAAGCGTTCCCATGCGACGTTCGGGCGCGGCGCCGATACCGTGACCGTGCCGACGAGCGCGGTCTGCCCGTAGTCGCGGCGATGCTTGCCGGTGTCGGCCTGCTGTTCGTGGAACAGCCCGCCTTCGGCATTGATGACGATGCGCGCGCGCAGCGTGCGCTCGCCCTGCGGGCCGTCGAGCGTCAGCGTGACGCCGTCGGCGTCCTGCTGCGGCGCGCGCGCGGTGGTCGACGTGAGCCAGTCGACGCGCGTGCCGCGCACGGCGCCCGCGAGCGCCTGCACGAGCGAGCCGTAGCGCACGACATAGCCGAGCGCGGCGAGGTCGTGCTCGTCGCGGTCGATCAGCGTGCGGCCGAAATGGCCGCGCTGCGAGACGTGGATATGTTCGATCGGCGTCGCGTCGGCGGGCCACGCGAGCGTGTCGAGCAGCACGCGGCTGCCGTGCGAGACGGCGATCGCGCGCGGATCGTTCGCGCTCGCGGCCGGTTCGCGTGCATCGACCAGCGCGATCGATGCGTGCTGCGTGGCGCTGCGGCGCGCGAGCCAGCCGGCGAGTGCGAGCCCCACGGGGCCCGCGCCGACGATGGCGAGGTCGTAGTCCGGCGTGGCCGGGGAGGAAGCGGTCGTCATCTTGATTCGTGAAACGGAGGTAACGGTCGGTAGCCGGTCATGCGCCCGCGCGCATCAGCGCCTCGATCTCGTCGGCCGCGACGGGCACGCCGCGCGTGATCAGCTCGCAGCCCTGCTCGCGCACGATCGCGTCGTCCTCGATGCGGATGCCGATGTTCCAGTACTCGGGCGGTACGTCGTCGGCCGCGCGCACATACAGGCCGGGTTCGACCGTCAGCGTCATGCCGGGCTTCAGCGTGCGCCACGGCAGCGCGCCGTTGTCGTCGCGCTCGGCGAGCCGCTCGCGGTAGTCGCCGCAGTCGTGCACGTCCATCCCGATCCAGTGGCCGGTGCGATGCATGTAGAAGCGCGTGTACGCGCGCTCGGCGATCACGTCGTCGACGTTCGAGAAGCGCGTCTTCGGGATGATGCCGGTATCGAGCAGCCCCTGCGCGAGCACGCGCACGGCCGCATCGTGCGGCGCCTCGAACGGCACGCCCGCGCGCGTCGCGTCGATCGCGGCCTGCTGCGCGGCGAGCACGATGTCGTACAGCGTGCGCTGCGCGGGTGAGAAGCGCCCGTTGGCCGGGAACGTGCGCGTGATGTCCGACGCGTAGCCGTCGAGTTCGCACGCGGCGTCGATCAGGATCAGGTCGCCGTCCTGCGCGGCCGCGTTGCCGGCCGGGTAGTGCAGCACGCACGCGTTCGCGCCGGCCGCGACGATCGAACCGTACGCGGGCGCCTGCGCGCCGTGCTTGCGGAACAGATACAGCAGCTCGGCCTCGAGCTCGTATTCGCGGATGCCGGGGCGGCACACCTGCATCGCGCGGCGGTGCGCGAGCGCGGAGATGTGCGCGGCGCGCATCATGATCGCGAGTTCGTGCTCGTCCTTCACGAGCCGCATGTCATCGAGGAGCGGCGTGAGGTCGAGCAGCGCGTCCGGCGCGGCGACGCCCGTGCGCGCCAGCGCGCGCACCGCGTCGAGCCAGCCCGCGAGCTGGCGGTCGAAGTCGGCCGATGCGCCGAACCGGTAGTGGACGGTACCCGCGTCGGCGAGCAGGCGCGGCATCTCGGTGTCGATCACGTCGACCGCGAACGCCGCGTCGAAACCGAACGCGTCGCGCGCGGCTTCGGGCCCGTAGTGGAAGCCTTCCCAGATCTCGCGGTCGGCATTCTTGCCGCGGCAGAACAGGATCGACTCCGGCGCGCCGTGCGGCGCGGCCGCGTTCAGCACGAGCACGGCATCCGGCTCGGTGAAGCCCGTCAGGTAATGGAAGTAGCTGTCGTGCCGGTACGGGTAGGCCGTATCGCGGTTGCGCAGCAGTTCCGGCGCGGTGGGGACGATGGCGACGCCGCCGCCCGCGGCACGCAGTGCGGCAAGCACGCGTTCACGGCGCTGGCGGTAGACGTCGACGGCGATGGCGGTATCGAGGGGCGCATTCATTCGTGCGATTGTAGCGCCGCGCGACGCCGTGTGTGAGAGCGGGGCGGGAAGCCGCGCCGGAAGGCCCGCGCGGCGGTTGTTGCAAACCATCCACAGGCCGGCCGGGCGATTTTCTACCGTGCGACGCTGGCCGGTTATGATCGACGACAACGTATACTCTCGGCGGTTCCCTTAAAAAGGCAGATGATGAAATTAATCGGTTCGCTCAGCAGCCCGTACGTCCGAAAGGCGCGGATCGTGCTTGCTGAAAAGAAGATCGACTACAAGCTGGAGCTCGAGAACGTGTGGGCGCCGGAGACGGATATTCATGCATCGAATCCGCTCGGCAAGGTCCCGTGCCTCGTGATGGAGGATGGTGCCGCGGTGTTCGATTCCCGCGTGATCTGCGAATACGTCGATACGCTGTCGCCGGTCGGCAAGCTGATTCCGCCGTCGGGCCGCGAGCGTGTCGAGGTGCGTTGCTGGGAAGCGCTGGGCGACGGCGTGATCGATGCGGCGGTCGCGATTCGCGTCGAGCACACGATGCGCGACGAGGCGCAGCGCAGCGCGAGCTGGATCGCGCGCCAGCAACGCAAGATCGACGACGGTCTCGTCGCGATGTCGCAGGGTCTCGGCGGCAAGACGTGGTGCGTCGGTAATCATTACACGCTCGCCGACATCGCACTCGGCTGCGCGCTCGGCTATCTCGACTTCCGGATGTCCGAGCTCAACTGGCGCGATCGCCACCCGAACCTCGACAAGTACTTCGTGAAGCTGCTGCAGCGGCCGTCGTTCGCCGACACGCTGCCGCAGAACTGAGCTGCCGGCTACGCGTCACGCATTCGGCAGACGAAAGAAAAGCGCCCCGCGGGGCGCTTTTCTTTTTGCCGGGCAGGCGGCCGCCGGAGCAGGGCGGTCGCCCGCTTCATTCGATCGACGCGTACACGGTCTCACCGAGCGTGAACGCATCGCTGCGCGCAATGGGCCACCACTTGTCGTACAGCGTGAAGCCGCAGGTCTGGCCGTCAAGCAGCGCGCCAGGCTTCAGGTACTTCAGCAACTGCGACATCAACCGGACCTCGTGCGGCGCGACCCGCTGCACGATGTGATGCGCGCGCAGCTCGGACGGATGCCCGAGGCCGGCCGCCTGCACGAGTTCCTGTAGCGCATGCAGCGTATTGCGGTGGAAGTTGAAAACGCGCTCGGCCTTGTCGGGCACGACGAGTGCGCGCTGGCGCACCGGGTCTTGCGTCGCGACGCCGGTCGGGCAGCGGTCGGTGTGGCAGTGCTGCGCCTGGATGCAGCCGACCGCGAACATGAAGCCGCGCGCCGAGTTCACCCAGTCCGCGCCGATCGCGAGCGTGCGTGCGATGTCGAACGCGGTGATGATCTTGCCGCTCGCGCCGATCTTCACGCGATCGCGCACGCCGATCCCGACGAGCGTGTTGTGCACGAGCAGCAGCCCTTCCTGCAGCGGCACGCCGACGTGGTCGGTGAATTCGAGCGGCGCCGCGCCCGTGCCGCCTTCCGCGCCGTCGACGACGATGAAGTCCGGCACGATGCCCGTCTCGACCATCGCCTTCGCGATCCCGAAGAATTCCCACGGATGGCCGATGCACAGCTTGAAGCCGGTCGGCTTGCCGCCCGACAGCGTGCGCAGCCGTTCGACGAATTCGAGCAGCCCGCGCGGCGTCGAGAACTCCGAGTGCGTCGCGGGCGAGATGCAGTCCTTGCCCATCGGCACGCCGCGCGTCTCGGCGATCTCCGGCGTGATCTTCGCGGCCGGCAGTACGCCGCCGTGGCCGGGCTTCGCGCCCTGCGACAGCTTGACCTCGATCATCTTGACCTGCGGATCGGCGGCCTGTTTCGCGAACTTGTCGGGGTTGAACGTGCCGTCGTCGTTGCGGCAGCCGAAGTAGCCGGATGCGATTTCCCAGATGATGTCGCCGCCGTTCTCGCGGTGGTACTTCGACAGCGAGCCTTCGCCCGTGTCGTGCGCGAAACCGCCTTTCTTCGCGCCGAGGTTCAGCGAGCGGATCGCATTCGCGGACAGCGAGCCGAAGCTCATCGCCGAGATGTTGAAGATCGAGATGTCGTACGGTTGCGCGCGATTCGCCCCGACACGGATGCGGAAATCGTGGTTCGGCAGCTTCGTCGGCGCGAGCGAGTGGCTGATCCATTCATGCGCGACGGCCTTCACGTTCAGCTCGGTGCCGTACGGGCGATTGTCGGCGACGTTCTTCGCGCGCTGGTAGACGAGGCTGCGCTGGGCGCGCGAGAACGGCTTCTCGTCGGTGTCGTCCTCGACGAAGTACTGGCGGATTTCAGGTCGGATGAATTCGAACAGGAAGCGGAAGTGGCCCCAGAGCGGATAGTTGCGCAGGATCGCGTGGCGGTCCTGCTTCAGGTCGTACAGGCCGAGCGCGACGAGGGCGATGGGAATGATGATCCACAGCCAGGAAAGCACGTGGACCGACGCGAGCGCGGCCGCCGCGACGAGCAGCAGGACGGCGCACCACATCGCGAGGTAGCGTCTAGAAAGCATGGGGACTCCGTAAGAATCTTGAAATGCCGCCATGCGTACGCTGCGCGGCGGCGCGCCGACCGCGGCGGAATCGTGTTCCGCCGGGCGCGGCGTGCCGCAAGTCTAAACCGAATATGGGTCAGCGTGCGTCAGCGAGCGCCGGCGCGTGGCCTTCCGCCGGTGCGGCCTGACCGGGCTGGCCGGTTGCCGCGAACTCAATGATGCCGCCGCCGAGACAGATCTCGCCGTCGTACAGCACGGCCGACTGGCCGGGCGTGACGGCCCACTGCGCGTTGTCGAACGCGAGCGAGAAGCGCTCGCCGCCGGCGCGTGCGAACGTGCAGGCGGCATCGGCCTGCCGGTAGCGCGTCTTCGCGCCGCACGCGAAGCCCTCGGCCGGCGGCTCGCCGGCGACCCAGCTCACGTTGCCGGCAACGAGCTGCCGCGACAGCAGCCACGGATGATCGTGGCCCTGGACGACGTACAGCGTGTTGGACGCGATGTCCTTCGCGGCGACGAACCACGGTTCGCCGCTGCCGCTCTTGCTGCCGCCGAGGCCGATGCCCTTGCGCTGGCCGAACGTGTAGAACGCGAGGCCGATGTGCTCGCCGACGACCTTGCCGTCGGGCGTCTTCATCGGGCCGGGTTGCGTCGGCAGGTAGCGGTTCAGGAAATCGCGGAACGGCCGTTCGCCGATGAAGCAGATGCCCGTCGAATCCTTCTTCTTCGCGTTCGGCAGCCCGATCTGCGCAGCGATCTCGCGCACCTTCGTCTTCGGGATCTCGCCGAGCGGGAACATCGTCTTCGACAGTTGCGCCTGGTTCAGCCGGTGCAGGAAGTACGACTGGTCTTTCGTATGATCGAAGGCTTTCAGCAGTTCGAAATGCCCGTCGCGCTCGCGCACGCGTGCATAGTGGCCGGTCGCGATCATTTGCGCGTCGAGCGACATCGCGTGATCGAGGAACGCCTTGAACTTGATCTCGGCGTTGCACAGCACGTCGGGGTTCGGCGTGCGGCCGGCCGAGTATTCGCGCAGGAACTCGGCGAACACGCGGTCCTTGTATTCCGCTGCGAAGTTGACGGCTTCCACGTCGATGCCGATCAGGTCGGCCACCGACACGACGTCGATCCAGTCCTGGCGCGTCGAGCAGTATTCGCCATCGTCGTCGTCTTCCCAGTTCTTCATGAACAGGCCGACCACGTCGTAGCCCTGTTCCTTCAGCAGCCAGGCGGTCACCGACGAATCGACGCCGCCCGACATGCCCACCACTACACGGCGCTTGCTCATTTGTTGACCGCCTGACGTTCGAATGCTTCGGGGCGCGGCGCGACCGAATGCGTGTGCACGAAATCGAGCGGAATGCGCCGCCCGGCGAGATAGTCGTCGACGCAGCGCATCACCGCGGGCGAGCGGTGGCGCTCGCTGCATGCGCGCAGCTCGTCGGCCGTCATCCATAGCGTGCGGACGATGCCGTCGTCGAGCACGTGGCCCGCGATCGGCTCGCCGGCCGTGCCGCAGAACGTGAAGCGCAGGTAGGTCGCGCCGGCGGTGCCGGGGCGGTCGTAGTGCGCGAGATAGACGCCGACGAGCGCGTCGGGCGTGAACGGGTGTGCGGTTTCCTCGAGCGTCTCGCGGATCACGGCGTCGGCCAGCGTTTCGCCGGCTTCGAGATGGCCTGCCGGCTGGTTGATGCGCAGGCCCGTCGAGGTTTCTTCCTCGATCACGAGGAAGCGGCCGGCGTGCTCGACGAGCGCCGCGACCGTCACATGCGGGGTCCAGATTTCGGGTTTCATGGTTCGGCATTTTACCGGTTGCGCCCGAACGGTGCCCGGCGTCTCGTTAGACGAATCCGACCCCCGCAAATCGTCTGTCCCGCCGATGCGCAGCGACGCGGGCCGGGGTAATGTCGCATCGCGCACGATCGTGCGGAAAGTGCTGGCGCGGCCATCGCTTTCGGTTAAAGTGCAGCGTGAACGCCGTTGCCCGTGAGCCGGTAAGTCAGCCTGTCCGGCTCGTTGTGCAGTAAAAATCGCAAGAAAAGAAATACTGACAATGACTGGAGGAACTGACGATGCATATTGGAGTGCCTGCTGAAACGCGGGCGAACGAGGCGCGTGTGGCTGCGACGCCGGAAACCGTGAAGAAGTACGCGGCGGCCGGCCATCGCATCAGTATCGCGAAAGGGGCCGGCAGCGCAGCCAGTTATCCCGACGAAGCCTATGCGGCCGCCGGTGCCGAATTGACCGACCAGTCGGCTGCTTTTGATGCCGACGTCGTGCTGAAGGTCCAGGCACCCACCGACACCGAACTGCCTTCGCTCAAGCGCGGCTCCGTGCTGGTCGGCATGCTCGAGCCGTTCAACGGCGAGCAGGCGGCGAAGCTCGCGGCAGCCGGCGTGACGGGCTTCGCGCTCGAAGCCGCGCCGCGCACGACGCGCGCGCAGAGTCTCGACGTGCTGTCGTCGCAGGCGAACATCGCGGGCTACAAGGCCGTGCTGGTTGCCGCGGCGCTGTATCCGCGCTTCTTTCCGATGCTGATGACGGCGGCGGGCACGGTGAAAGCCGCGCGCGTGCTGATTCTCGGCGCGGGCGTCGCGGGCCTGCAGGCGATCGCGACCGCGAAGCGGCTGGGCGCCGTGATCGAGGCGTCCGACGTGCGGCCGGCCGTGAAGGAGCAGATCGAGTCGCTCGGCGCGAAATTCCTCGACGTCCCGTTCGAAACCGACGAAGAGCGCGAGGCCGCGCAGGGTGTCGGCGGCTATGCGCGCCCGATGCCGCCGTCGTGGCTCGGCCGTCAGGCCGCGCTCGTGCACGAGCGGGCGAAGCAGGCCGACATCGTGATCACCACCGCGCTGATTCCCGGGCGCCCGGCGCCGACGCTGATCTCGGTCGAAACCGCGCAGTCGATGAAGCCGGGCTCGGTGCTCGTCGATCTCGCGGCCGGCCGCGGCCCGGAGTTCGACGGTCGCAAGAGCGGCAACTGCCCGCTGACGGTCGCCGACCAGGTGATCGTGCACAACGGCGTGACGATCGCCGGCTATACCAACCTCGCATCGATGGTCGCGTCGGACGCGTCGGCGCTGTATGCGCGCAACCTGCTCGACTTCATGAAGCTGATCGTCACGAAGGAAGGCGCGCTGAACATCGACCTGGCCGACGACATCGTCGCCGCGACGCTGCTGTGTCGCGACGGCGAAGTCACGCGCAAATAACGGAGGAGACCATGGAAGTCATCAATCACACGGTGATCAACGTGATCATCTTCGTGCTGGCGGTGTACGTCGGCTACCACGTCGTGTGGAACGTCACGCCGGCGCTGCATACGCCGCTGATGGCCGTGACCAACGCGATCTCGGCGATCGTGATCGTCGGCGCGATGCTCGCGGCGGCGCTCACCGTCGGCGTGACCGGCAAGTTCTTCGGCACGCTCGCGGTCGCGCTCGCGGCCGTCAACGTGTTCGGCGGCTTTCTCGTGACGAGGCGAATGCTCGAGATGTTCCGCAAGAAGGAGCCCAAGCGTGTCGAGGGCGGCAAGGAGGGTGCGCGATGAGCATGAACATCGTCACGCTGCTGTACCTCGTCGCATCGGTGTGCTTCATCCAGGCGCTGAAGGGCCTGTCGAACCCGAAGAGCGCGCGGCGCGGCAACCTGTTCGGGATGGTCGGGATGGCCATCGCGATCCTCACGACGATCGGACTGATCGTCAAGCAGGCCGCCTGGCTCGGCGCGAACCTGCCGCTCGGCATCGCGCTGGTGCTCGGCGCGCTGATCGTCGGCGGCGGCGTCGGTGCATTCGTCGCCGCGCGCGTCGAGATGACGAAGATGCCGGAACTCGTCGCGGCGATGCACTCGCTGATCGGTCTCGCGGCCGTGTGCATCGCGTATGCGGTGGTGTCGGAGCCGGAAGCGTTCGGGCTCGTGCCGCAGGACGCGGTGTCGTCGAGCTTCATCCCGTACGGCAACCGCGTCGAGCTGTTCATCGGCACGTTCGTCGGCGCGATCACGTTCTCCGGTTCGGTGATCGCGTTCGGCAAGCTGTCGGGCAAGTACAAGTTCAGGCTGTTCCAGGGCGCGCCGGTCGTGTATGCGGGCCAGCACCTGATCAACCTGATGCTCGCGATCGCGATGCTCGGCTTCGGCGTGCTGTTCGTCATCACGCAGGCATGGCTGCCGTTCATCATCATGACGGCGATCGCGTTCGTGCTCGGCGTGCTGATCATCATCCCGATCGGCGGCGCGGACATGCCGGTGGTCGTGTCGATGCTGAACTCGTACTCGGGGTGGGCGGCGGCCGGCATCGGCTTCTCGCTGAACAACGCGATGCTGATCATCGCCGGGTCGCTGGTCGGCTCGTCGGGCGCGATCCTGTCGTACATCATGTGCCACGCGATGAACCGCTCGTTCTTCAACGTGATCCTCGGCGGCTTCGGCGGCGAGGCGGCGGCCGGCGGCGCGGCGGGCTCGCAGGAGCAGCGCCCGGTGAAGTCGGGTTCGGCCGACGACGCGGCGTTCATGCTCGGCAACGCGGAGTCGATCGTGATCGTGCCGGGCTACGGGCTCGCGGTTGCCCGTGCGCAGCACGCGCTGAAGGAGCTGACCGACAAGCTGATCGAGAAGGGCGTCGACGTGCGCTATGCGATCCATCCGGTTGCCGGGCGGATGCCGGGGCACATGAACGTGCTGCTCGCGGAAGCGGAGGTGCCGTACGACATCGTGTTCGAGATGGAGGACATTAACGGCGAGCTGGGTCAGGCCGACGTGGTGCTCGTGCTCGGCGCGAACGACGTGGTGAATCCGGCCGCGAAGACCGATCCGAAATCGCCGATCGCGGGGATGCCGATCATCGAGGCGTACAAGGCGCGCACGGTGATCGTCAACAAGCGCTCGATGGCGTCCGGCTACGCGGGCCTCGACAACGACCTGTTCTACATGGACAAGACGATGATGGTGTTCGGCGATGCGAAGAAGGTCATCGAGGACATGGTGAAGTCGGTCGAGTAACGCGCGCGCCGGCAACGCGGCTGCCTGCTTCGATTCGCAGGCAGCCCGACCGGACAGGCCCGACCGGCGCAAGCCGGCCGGGCATTTTTCATGGCGCGACGAGGTTTGCGATGCACGCGGCGATCGTGTCCCGCACGCGCACGATCGCCGGGTCGCGCTGCGTGCTCGTGCGCCAGCCGATTTCCACCGGATAGCGCGGCAGGTCGACCGGGCACGCGAGCGCGCGCAGCGGTGCCGATTGCGCGATCGCGCGCGCCGCGTGCGCGGGAATCGTCGCCACCGCGTCGGAGCCGGCGAGCAGGTACGGCAACGCGGCGAAATGCGTGGTCGATGCGGTGACGCGCCGCTTGTGACCAAGCGCGGCCAGCGCCTCGTCGACGATCCCGATCACGCCGCCCGACGACACGAGCAGGTGGTCGCGCCGCAGGAAATCGGCGAGCGTGAGCGTGCGCGGCGGCCGCGCGCGGGCGGCCGGATCGATCAGGCACGCATAGCCGCCCGTCGCGACCGCGCGCCGGCTGAGGCCGTTCGCGGAGAAGCCGCCCGATGCGATCGCGAGGTCGACGCCGTGCCGCAGCAGCGCGTCGCCGGCGATGCCGCTGTGCGTCTGCCGGAAGATCAGCCGGATGCCGGCAGCCTCCCGCGCGACCGCATCGATCAGTGCGCGGCCGAGCGCGATCTCGAAGTCGTCCGACAGCCCGATCGAGATCGTGCGGCCGACGCGGTCGCCGCTGTCGGCCGCGATCGCGAGGCTTTCGCGGCAGCGGTCGAGTGCGTCGGACAGGATCGGCTTCAGTTCGTCCGCGCGCGGCGTCGGCGCGAGCCCGCGGCCGGTGCGCACGAACAGCGGATCGGCGTAGATCACGCGCAGCCGCGCAAGCGCCGCGCTGACAGCCGACTGCGTGAGACCGAGCCGCAGCGCCGCGCGGCTCGCGCCGCCTTCCTCGTACAGCGCCTCGAACACCTTCAGCAGGTTCAGGTCGAGGCTGGCGATATCATCCACGTTCATGACACTTATCGTTCTATCGATTTGATCGATGACATCATATCGATAAAGATGGCGTCACCCCATTCACCGGAGACGCCTTCATGTCCATATCCGTCATCGCCGCATTGCAGATCGGCGCATCGCCCGCCGGCACGCGCGCCACGCTCGACACGATCCTCGGCTACGAAACCGCGATCCGCGACAGCGGCGCGTCGCTCGTCGTGCTGCCCGAGGCCGTGCTCGGCGGCTATCCGAAAGGCGAGATTTTCGGCACGCGGCTCGGCTACCGGCTGCCCGAAGGCCGCGACGCGTATGCGCGCTACGCCGCGCAGGCGATCGACGTGCCGGGGCCCGAAACCGACGAGCTGGCCGCGCTGTCGCAGCGCACGGGCGCGAGCCTCGTGGTCGGTGTGATCGAGCGCGGCGGCAGCACGCTGTACTGCACGGCGCTGTTCTTCGATCCGCGCGACGGGCTGGTCGCGAAGCACCGCAAGCTGATGCCGACCGGCACCGAGCGGCTGATCTGGGGACAGGGCGACGGCTCGACGCTGCCCGTCGTCGATACCGCGGCAGGCCGCGCGGGTGCCGCGATCTGCTGGGAGAACCAGATGCCGCTGCTGCGCTGCGCGATGTACGCGAAAGGCGTGCAGATCTGGTGTGCGCCGACCGTCGACGAGCGCGACCTGTGGCAGAGCTCGATGCGGCACATCGCGCACGAGGGGCGCTGCTTCGTCGTGAGCGCGTGCCAGGTGCAGCCGTCGCCGCGCGCGCTCGGCATCGACGTGCCGGGCTGGGATCCCGAGCGGCCGCTGATCCGCGGCGGCAGCGTGATCGTCGGGCCGCTCGGCGACCTGCTGACGGAGCCGCTGATCGGCGAGGCCGGGCTCGTGACCGCGCGCATCGATCTCGACGAACTCGTGCGCGCACGCTACGACTTCGACGTCGTCGGCCACTATGCGCGTGCCGACGTGTTTTCGCTGCACGTCGACGAGCGGCCGAAGCGGCCGGTGGTGTTCAGCGTGTAGGGAAGACGGGCCGGGCATCGTGAGGCGGCCCCAAGAATGAACGGCGGCGGCGCGCGGCGCGCCCGCCGTCGTGCCGCGTCAGCGCATCGGCGCTTCCGCGATCCGCATGTAGTCGGCGATCCGCCGTCCTTCCATGTCCGGAAACTGCTCGTGCACGGTGATGTCGCCCATCCGCGCGATGTCGAAGGTGCGGAAATCGTCGCGCAGCTCGCACCACGCGCCGATCGTCCAGCGCCCGCCCCAGTAGACCAGCCCGAGCGGCCACACGCGGCGTTGCGAATGCGCGCCGAGCCGGTCGCGGTAACCGAAGCTGACGACGTGGCGCGTGTCGATGGCCTGGTGGATCGCGTCGACCTTCGCGCAAAACGTCTCGTCGATGTGAAACGACGGCGCGAACACGGGCAGGCGGTCGAGCGCCGTGCGCTTGTCGGCGGGCATCGCCGACGCGATCTTCGCGAGCGCCGAGCGCGCGCCGCTCGCGAAGCGCGCACCGCCCCAGGTTTCCAGCATGCGCGCGCCGGTGGCGAGCGCGGCGAGCTCCTCCGCCGTGAACGTGAGCGGCGGCAGGCTCGCGTTGCGGTTCAGCCGGTAGCCGATGCCGGCTTCGCCTTCGATCGGCACCCCTGACAGTTGCAGGTCGCGCACGTCGCGATAGACCGTGCGCGGCGACACCGACAGCCAGTCGGCCAGCTGCTGCGCGGTCGTGAGACGCCGCCCGCGCAACAGCTCGGCGATCTGGAACAGGCGGTCTGCACGGCGCGTCATGACGGCACCTCGACTCCAACGGCTACGGGGACTTCGCGATGATAGCGCCGCGCCGGCCCGATGATCGATGCGCTCAGTGGCATTTCGGCGCGTGCAGGCCGACGCGGTTGCCTTCGGTGTCGATCAGGTAGCCGACGTAGCCGTAGTTGTTCGGCAGCTCGACGACCGAGCCCTGCACGACGCCGCCCGCGCGCTTCGCGCGTTCGAGTGCCGCGACGACCGATTCGCCGGCGTTCAGGTAGACGAGCACGCCGTTCGCGCTCGGCTTCATCTGCTGCGGGTCGAACACGATGCTGCCGCCCGTGCTCGACGCCTCGTGATCGAACGTGGCCATCGGCACGCCGCCGATGACTTCGCGCTGCAGCGTCGTTTGCAGCACGGTTTCGTAAAAGCGGATCGCGCGATCGAAATCGAGGGACGGAATGTCGAACCACGCGATCGCGCGCTCCAGGGTTGCGGTGGCAGTTGCGGACGTCATGACGAGCTCCTTGTTGCGTTGTTATTCGGGTTCGGTGTGGAAACCAGCCTGCATTGCGCCGGGATTGCAGTGTGATCGCGGGCTGCTGACACCGTATTGTCAGTAGAGTTGTCACCCTTGATATGCAACCATTTGGTTGCATAATAAGGTCATTGACCCGGGAGCGGCATGGATCTCGTTTTCAAGGCGCTGGCCGATGCCACGCGCCGTCAGTTGCTCGACCTGCTGCACGCGAAAAACGGCCAGACCCTGGCCGAGCTGTGCGACGGGCTCGCGATGAGCCGGCAGGCCGTGAGCAAGCATCTCGCGCTGCTCGAGGCCGCGAATCTCGTCGCGACGACGTGGCGCGGCAGGGAGAAGCTGCATTACCTGAATCCGGTGCCGATCCACGACATCGCGGAACGCTGGATCGGCAAGTTCGAGCGTCAGCGCCTGCAGGCGCTGGCGGATCTCAAGCGCGGGCTGGAAGCGGCCCGCGACACAGGAGACGACGATGGGTAATCCCGCCTTTGTGTACGTGACGTTCATCGCAGCGACGCCCGAGCGCGTGTTCGACGCGTTGACCAACGCCGAACTGACGAAGGACTACTGGGTGCGGCATCGCAATGCGTCGCCCGACTGGCGGCCGGGCTCGCGGTGGGAGCATCAGGACTACGACGATCCGTCGCGGGTCGACATCGTCGGCGAAGTGGTCGAGAACGATCCGCCGCACCGGCTGGTCGTCACGTGGCGCACGCCGTCAGGGGAGGGCGAGGAATCGCGCGTGACCTACCTCGTCGAGCCGCACGAGGGTGTCGTGAAGCTGACCGTCACGCACGACGGGCTCGTGGCCGGTTCGGAGATGGATCGCGGGATTCGCGGCGGCTGGCCGGTCGTGCTGTCGAGCCTGAAGACGCTGCTCGAGACGGGGCAGGCACTGCCGTTCACGATGAGGCGCTGGTCGAAGTCGAAGCACTGACGCGCGCCGGAGGGAGGCGTGCGCGGGCGCCGCGACGGCGGCCCGCGCGATTGCGTCGCTTACGCGTCGCCTTCCGGCGTGGCCGGGCGTGCCTTCACGCTGCCGGCGATCAGGTCGAAGCGGAACAGCCGGCATTCGAGCGCGCCGTTGAACAGCGGCGTCTTCGCCGATTCGCGCAGCCGCAACTGGCCCGGCAGCGAACGGTCGGACGTGAGCAGGAACGCCTGCCAGCCCGTGAAGCGTTGCTTGAGCGCATCGCCGAGCGCGTTGAAGAACTCGCTGTCCGGCGCGTCGGTGTGCGTGCGGCGGAATGCGTCGTCGTTGTCGCGGTTGCGGCCCGTCTCGCGTACCTCGCCGCGCGCACTGCGGCCGCGCACCTCGATCCGCTCGCCGTACGGCGGGTTCGCGAGGATGATGCCCGGCCCGTCGCACGGCGGCGTCATCCCGCGCGCGTCGACCTGCTTGAGCCACACCGACGGCACGCCTGCGCGCTCGAGGTTCGCGCGCGCCTTCTCGAGCATGTCGCCGGAGATGTCGCTGCCGTACACGCCGAGCGCTTCGCCGCGCTTGCCGCGCGCCGCGCGCTTCGCGTCGAGCGCCGGGACCTTCAGGCCCTGCCACGCGGTGATGTCGTACTGCTTGAGCTTTTCGAAGCCGAACCGGCGTTCGACGCCGGGCGCCACGCCGAGTGCGATCTGCGCGGCTTCCGCGAGGAACGTGCCGCTGCCGCACATCGGATCGTACAGCGCCGTGCCGGGCGTCCAGCCCGTCAGGCGCAGGATGCCGGCCGCGAGGTTCTCGCGCAGCGGCGCCGCGCCCTTGTCGAGACGCCAGCCGCGCTTGAACAGCGGCTCGCCCGACGTGTCGAGGTACAGCGTGCACTCGTTGGCCGTCAGGAACGCGAACACGCGCACGTCCGGCGCACCGGTGTCGATGCTCGGGCGCGCGCCGGTCTTCTCGCGCATCCGGTCGCAGATCGCGTCCTTCACGCGCAACGTCGCGAATTCGAGGCTCTTCAGCGGCGACTTGATCGCGGTGATGTCGACGCGCAGCGTCTGCGTCGCCGCGAACCAGCGCTCCCACGGCTGCTCGAGCGCGAGCGCATAGACATCCTGCTCGGTGCGGTACGCGCGGTGCGCGATCTTCAGCAGGACCCGGCTCGCGATCCGCGAATGGAGGTTCGCGGCCATGCCGGCGGCCCAGCCGCCGCTGAAATGGACGCCGCCCGGCACCTGCGCGCCCGCGGTGAACGGCGCGCCGTTCAGGTGGCGGCCGGCGATTTCGGCCAGCTCGGCGGCAAGCACCGCTTCGAGGCCGCGCGGGCAGGGGGCGAAGAATTCGTACAGGGTGGGCGAGGACATAAGGCGGGTGAGGACGTGCAAAAGTCCACCATTGTACGCGGCGCGGGCGACCGGGGCCGGCGTTTCGGCACGGCGGCGCGAGCCCGATCGCCGCGCATGCGTGCCGGGAGGCCGGCGCAGCGGCGCCCGGCCGGGCTCCGCCGCGCCGCCGCAGGCTCAGTGCGGGCCGGACTGGCCGGCTCGCGCGGCCTGGCCGCTGGCCGGCCAGAACAGCGCCAACGGATTCGACAGCACGGTGCGGACGATCGCGGCGACGAGCGCACGCACCTTGGTCGGACGCAGGCTGCGCGAGCGCACGGCCATCGTGAACGCGAGCGCGAAGCTCACGAGCACATTGAGGATCGCCATGCTGAGCACGCCGGCGCCGGCCCACCACAGTTCCGGCGTACTCAGCGCATCCTTGCCCAGCACGCCGAGCGCAATCCCGATCGAACCGGCCGACAGCGTCACGTGCCGCACCTCGAACGGGAACATGAACACGGAGACGATCGCCGGAACGAGGCCGAGCATCAGGCCGAGGCCGACGTTCGCGACCACGCCGGCGACGTTCGACCGGCAGAAGTGCGCGAGCTTCGCGGCGCCGGCCGCGCCGAGCGTGATGCGCAGCCGGCGGTTGTACGTGAGCGCGTCGCCGACCCGGTGCAGCACGAACCAGTTGTCGGCCCAGCCCGCGAGCAGGCTCGACGCCCACAGCAGCACGCCCGTCAGCGCCGCATAGAGCGGCGTCGGGCCGAGCAGCGAGAACGAGTGCAGCGTCGCGTGCGCCTTCTCCGGCGAGATCAGGTTCGCGTGCAGCACGTTGCCCGCGAACAACTGCACGAGCAGGCACACGGGCAGCACGACGAGCACGTTGCCGGAAATCGCGGCCGCCTGCGTGCGGATCAGCGCGATCACCGACGAGACGAACGTCTTCACGCCTTCCTCGTGACCGGTGTCGTCGAGCTCGCGCGCGAGCGTCGGCGCGGTCATCGCGGGCTGCTTGGTCGCGAGCGTGAAGTGCAGGAAGTGCATCAGCATGAAGCTGGCCGCGTAGTTGATACCCGCGAGCAGCCCTTCGAGCATCGATTGCAGGTGCGCGCCCGTGATCGCGAACTTCACGCACACGGTCGCGACGGTGACGAGGCCGCCGCCCGCGGCCATCCGCAGCATCTTCAGGTACTCGGCGCGGCCGCGCGAGATGTAGTGCTCGCCGGTGTCCGCATTGGTCTCGACGAGCTTGCGCGCGAACAGCGAGAAGTTGCTGCGCACGAGGTGCGTCACGCTCTGGCTGTTCTGGTTCGCGTCGACGAGCTCGGCCGTCAGGCGCGCCATGCCGTGCAGGTCGTCGCGCGTCATCCACGCGTTCAGCAGCATTTCGGCGCGCAGGATGCGCATGCGCATCCGCTCGACCTGGAACACGATGTCGACCGACACGCCGTTGCGGTACAGGTGCGAGAACACTTCGTCGACGGCGATCCGGCATTCGTCGAGCAGCACGCGCAGGTAGTTCACTTCGTGCAGCAGCTTGCTCGGGTCGCCGCCGTCCTCGACGGCCGCGTGCGCGGTCTCGACCGCGAGCATCGCGCGCGTGAGGCGGTAGAACGGCTGGGTTTCGAGCGGCTTGCGCGCGTCGTCGTCGGACAGCCGGCTGCGCACCGTCTGCGACAGGCCGGTCGAGCTGATCTGGCAGGTGAGGTTGTGCAGCGCGGCCAGCAGGTCGCGCGAGAACGAGCCCGGCTCGTGGCGCTCTTCGTCGGTGACGTCGAACGAGACCAGGTCGGCGAGGCGTGTGAGGAGGTCGTCGGGCAGCGCGTCGATCCACTTCGCGTCCTCGGGCGCCGGGAACATCAGCGTGAAGAGCGCCGACAGCTCGCGGCGGTTCGGCGCGGGCGGGATCAGCGACGAATCGATCCGCTCGAACAGCGCGCCGAAGAAGCCCGAATGGACCGGCATGCCGGCGTCGCACAGCAGCGAGATGCCGTCGCACTCGCGCAGGACGCCGCGCAGGATGCGCGCGGCGTGCGCTTTCCATGCAGGGTTGCGATCGAGCATGTGGAGCAGGTAGCGCAGCCGCGCATGGGCCGGATACGCGCGCGCATCGGCGTCGCGATCGGCCGGCGCATCCTGCGCGGCCTGCATCGTGCCGTTGCGGCGCAGCCAGTGCGCGAGCTCGATCAGCCATTCGCTGCGCTCGGCGTACGACGCGTCGGCATCGGCGTGCGCGAGCAGCGCATCGAGCTGGTGACCGGCATTGCGCGACGCGCGCCACTTCTTGATCAGGGTCGTCAGGGAACGAAACATAAATGGAATGGCGAAAGCCCTGGACGGGCGGGTTCGGGATGCCGGCCGGGGAAACGGCGCGGCGCCGGGGAGAACGGGTGAGACGGAGCCGGTTGCCGGACGATGCGCGGCGACCCGCGATGAGGCTGCGCCGCGGCGGGGCACGCCGATCGCGTGCAGGCACCGGGAGGCACGGCGGTCGGGCGGAACGCGGCCCGGCGTCGCCGGCAGGCGCGCACGACGCGCGGCGCGAGCCTGAAAGTGCGTAGGATCGTCAATCGGGCCGGAAAACGCAAGCCGACCGCGTCGGATGACGCCGGTTCCGGCCGACTTTGACAAACAATGTAAATGGCCGAGCGGCCGATGAACGCGGTGCGAGGCCCGGTTGCGGCCGGGTCATGCCGACGGCTGCCGGAGATCGCCGGCGGATGCGCCGGCCCGGACGAAGCCTTGCAGGCGAACGCATCGGGCGTTCGCCTGTGCGCCGCCCGCTTATGCGCCTGACTTGCCCGTTGCGCCGGCGTCGCCGCCCGACGCCGGGTTGGCCGGGCATGGCAGGACCGGCGCAGCGGCCGTCTTGCCGCCGGCCGACGGTGCCGCCGCGCCGCGGCGTGCGGCCATCGCGCGCACGCCGGCCGCGGCTTGCGTCGCAATCACGTCGAGCGCGCGCCGGTGGCCGGCGACGAGCGCGTCGTAGCCGTCGCCGATCGGTTCCGCGACGCTCGTGCGGCAGGTCATCACGGCCTGCGTGCCGAGCGAGCGCACGCTCCACACCGCATCGATTGCCGCACGCTTGGCCGGCCACGACTCGAAGCGTTGCACGTTCACACTGATGCGATACACGGGCACGCCGGGCGGGTACGCGGAATTCGCGACGTCGATCGTGCCGAGCTGCGCGGCGAGATCTTCCGACAGCGCGCGGCGGATCTCGTCGGCGGGCGGCGCGGCCCAGCGTTCCTGCTCGAGCACGTCGACCTGCGCGGCGTTCTTCTGCACGACCAGCTGGTTCTTCGCGACCTGCTCGGGCACGCCGACCGACGGCACCTCGATCAGGAACGCCGGGTTGGCCGGCGCGGTGCGCACCGGCGCCGCGGCGTCGGCCGGGCTGAGCGTGTAGAACCGCGCGGGCGGCGAGCTGCACGCGGCGAGCGCGAGTGCGGCGAAGGCCGCCGCCGCGCCGCTCGCGAAACCGTTCACGCGTGTCGTCATTGCTTATCTCCTGGCTTGCCCTTGAGCAGCGATTCGGGGTGACGCTCCAGATAGTCGGCGAGCGCGTTCAGCGACTGCAGCGTGCGCGTGAGTTCCTTCAGCGCGCCGCGCACGTCGGACTGCAGCGGCGAATCCTGCTGCAGCGTCGCTTCGGCGGTCGAGAAGGTCTGCTTCGCGGCCGACAGCGTGTCGCGCGCTTCCGGCGCGACCTGCGTGTCGAGCTGCTTGAACAGCTTGTCGGCGTTCGACAGCGCGCTGTTCAGGTTCGCGCCGATCTGGTCGAACGGCACCTTGTCGAGCTTCTTCGCGATGTCGGCGACCTGCAGCTGCAGCTCGTCGAGCGTGTTCGGCACGGTCGGCAGCTCGAGCGGCTGGCGCAACGTGTCGATCTTCACGACCGGCGCCTTCGGGAAGAAGTCGAGCGCGACGTACAACTGGCTCGTCAGCAGGTTGCCGGTACGCAACTGGCCGCGCAGCCCGTGCTGGACGAGCCGCTCGACGATCTCGCGGCGGGCCGGTTCGCCCTTGCTCTCGATCGTCTCGCGGAAGCGGCGGCCGAGGCGTTCCGGATACACGTTCATCGTCACCGGCATCAGGAAGGTCTTCGTCTTCGGATCGAAGTCGATGCCGATGTTCGTCACTTCGCCGAGCACGATGCCGCGGAAGTCGACCGTCGCGCCGACGGCCAGCCCGCGCAGCGACTGGTTGAAGTTCATCACGACCTGCAGCGGCTGGCCGTCCGGGTCGCGCATCGCGTCGCCCTCGTCGGAGGCCAGGCGGAACGTCGTGTTGTTCGGCGCCGTCGCGCCGCTGCCCTGGTTCGGCGGGGTCTGGAACGCGATGCCGCCGAGGATCACCGTCGCGAGCGACTGCGTGTTCAGCTTCAGGCCGCTCGAATCGAGCCGCAGGTCGACGCCGCTCGCCTGCCACCAGCGCGAGTTCACGCCGACATACTGGTTGTACGGCGCATTGACGAACACGTTGAACGTGACGCCCGTGCCGTCCTTGTCGAGCGAGAAGCCGACCACCTGGCCGACCTGCACGCGGCGGTAGTAGACCGGCGAGCCGATGTCGACCGAGCCGAGCGAATCGCCGCGCAGCACGTATTGCGTGCCCTTCTGGTCGCCCGTGACGGCGGGCGGCGTCTCGAGGCCCGTGAAGTCGGTGAGCGTATCCTGCCCGTGGCCGGCGTCGACGCCGATATACGCGCCGGACAACAGTGTGCCGAGCCCCGACACGCCGGTCGCGCCGATCCGCGGCCGCACGATCCAGAAGCGCGAGCCCTGGACCGCGAAGTCCTCGGCTTCCTTCTTGAGCTGCACCTGGACGAGCACGCGCGACAGGTCTTTCGACAGCTTGATCGTCTTGACCGTGCCGATCTCGACGTCCTTGTACTTGACCTGGGTCTTGCCGGGCTCGAGCCCTTCGGCGCTGTGGAAGCTGAGCGTGATTTCCGGGCCGCGCTCGCGCACGGACTTGATCACGAGGCCGATGCCGATCAGCGCGGCGATCAGCGGCACGAGCCAGACGAGCGACGGCAGCCAGCCGCTTTTCGTCGAGATCGTCGGATCGGGCGGCCGGGGCGCGTCGTGCTGCGGCCCTTGTGGACTATTCATGGTGTTTCCCTGAGGTTTCGACTGGATCCCAGATCAGGCGGGGATCGAACTGCATCGACGCGAGCATCGTCAGGAGCACGACCGAGCCGAACGCGAGTGCGCCGGGGCCGGCCGTGATGATGGCGAGCGAACGGAAATGGACGAGCGCGACGGTCAGCGTCACGACGAAGATGTCGAGCATCGACCAGCGGCCGATGCGCTCGACGATCCGGAACAGGCGCGTGCGCTGCAGCGGCCGCCACGTGGTGCGGCGCTGCGAACTGATCACGAGGATCAGCAGCGCGCCGAGCTTGAGCATCGGCACGAGGATGCTGGCGACGAACACGACGACCGCGAGCGGCCAGTCGCCCGAGGTCCAGAAATAGATGACGCCGCTCATGATCGTGTCTTCCTGCGCGCCGACGATCGACGATGTGCGCATGATCGGCAGCAGGTTCGCCGGGATATAGAGTATCGCGGCCGCGATCAGCAGCGCCCAGGTGCGCATGATGCTGTTCGGCGTACGGAAATGGAGCGTGCTGCCGCAGCGCGCGCAATGCGCATGCGGATGATCGATCGTCTGCACGAGCCCGCACGCATGGCAGCAGGCGTAGCCCTCGCGGGCCGCGGTCGGCGTCGTCATCGGCGGGGGGGCTGCGGCAGCGGCGCGGCGTCGTCGGGCTGCGCGGGCGTGCGGCCGGCGCGCAGGTCGTCGGCGATGTCCCACAGCGTGCGCGGATCGAACATCAGTACGACGGCCGTCATCAGCGTGAGCGCGCCGAACGCGAACAGCGCGGCGTCGGGCACGACGCGCGCGAGGCTCACCATCTTCACGATCGTCACGACGATGCCGAGCATGAACACCTCGATCATTCCCCACGGCCGCACGAGCTGGATCGTGCGCAGCACCAGGTTCAGGCCCGGCGGCACGACGCCGCGGCGTATCGGCAGCAGCACGTAAAGCAGCGCGGCCATCTCGACGAGCGGGAACAGCACGGTCGAGCAGAACACCATCACGCCGACGACTTCCATGCCCTGGTGCCAGAGCGAATCGATCGCGCCGATCAGCGTCGTCTGCACGCGGGTGCCGTTCAGGTCCATTTCGAGAATCGGGAACGTCTGCGCGATGACGAACGTCACCAGCGCCGCGACCGCGAGCGCGGTGATTCGCTCGATCTGCGTGGTGCTGTTGCGGTAGAGCAGCGCGTCGCAGCGCGGGCAGCGCGCGATTTCGCGGCCGCTCAGGCGCGGTTTATGCAACAGTGCGTCGCATTCGTGGCAGGCAATCAGGTCGTATCGTTGCATGGAGGAAGCAGTTGCGTGACGGCGGATGCGTGCGTCGACGGGGCCGGAACCCGCGCCAATCTTACCAAAAGGCCTTTTTCGGCGTGTCAACGATCGTATGTTCAGTGACCGGGCGGTAACATGACAGGAAGCGGTCAGCCGGCTGGCGCGCCTGTCCTCAGAGTCCGCGCGCATCAAAAGGTTGCGGTAGCATGGCGCCCTTGACAAGCGTCGGGCCATTCGCCGGCGCGGCCGTTCGCTGAACTGAGGGATCCAAGATGGCATCGAATTCGCTGCCGGCCAAGCCGGTACGTTATACGCAGACCGCGATCGCGCTGCACTGGCTGATCGCGCTGCTGATCGTCTGCGGCTTCGCGCTGGGCTGGGTGATGACGGACATTCCCGGCTTCACGCCGACGAAGCTGAAGTACTTCTCGTGGCACAAGTGGATCGGCGTGACGGTGTTCGCGCTGGCGGCCATCCGTGTGCTGTGGCGTGCGACCCACGCGGCACCGGCGCTGCCCGGCGGTACGCCGGCGTGGCAGCGTGCGGCGTCGCACGGCGTGCACATCCTGCTGTACGCGCTGATGCTGGTGATTCCGGTCACGGGCTACCTGTACAGCTCGGCGGCGAACATCCCGGTCGTCTATCTCGGCATCGTGCCGCTGCCGCGGCTGATCGACCCCGATCCGGTGCTCAAGGAAACCTTCAAGACGCTGCACGTGTCTTTGAATTACATTCTGCTTGCGCTCGTCTCGCTGCACGTGCTCGCGGCGCTCAAGCACCAGTTGTTGGACCGCGACGGCCTGCTGTCGCGGATGCTTCCCTTTGCCAAATGAAGGATCCCATGAAAGTGTCTTTCTCCCGCTCCATGCTGACCGCGTTCGCCGCGGTGTCACTTGTCGCGTCGGGCGCGGCGCTCGCCGATGTCGATCTCGCGAAGAGCAAGGTGTCCGCCGTGTCGAAGCAGATGAACGTGCCGACCGAAGGCGCGTTCAAGAAGTTTTCCGCGCAGGTGAAGTTCGACCCGGCGAAAGCCGCGCAGGGCAGCGCCCAGATGACGATCGACATCGCGAGCTTCGACCTCGGCGACAAGATGTACAACGACCAGGTCGCCGGCAAGGACTGGTTCGATGCGAAGACGTATCCGCAGGCGACGTTCGTGTCGTCGGCGATCGCGCCGGCGGGCGGCAACAAGTACAACGTGACCGGCAAGCTGACGATCAAGGGCAAGTCCGAGACCGTTACGGTGCCCGTCACGGTTGCGCAAAGCGGCGCGTCGCAGACGTTCGACGGCGTGCTGCCGATCAAGCGTTCGGCCTTCAACGTCGGCACCGGCGAATGGAAGGACACGTCGATCGTCGCGGACGAAGTGCAGATCAAGTTCCATCTCGTCGCCACGAAGTAAGCGGCGGGCTGTCGCCTCACCTGAATGCCGCGCGAGGGCGCGGCGCCGTTCCAAGGAGAAAGAGTTGAAAAAGCATCTGATGATCGCCGCGGGCGCACTGGCCGCTTCCCTGTCGTTCTCGGCGTTCGCCGACAGCGCAACGTACCAGTTCGACCCGAGCCACACGTACCCGAGCTTCGAGGCCGACCACTTCGGCGGCCTGTCGGTCTGGCGCGGCAAGTTCGACAAGTCGAGCGGCACCGTGACGCTCGACCGCGCGGCGAAGACGGGTACGGTCGACGTGACGACCGACATCGCGTCGATCCATACGGGCAGCGCGAAGCTCGACGAGCACCTGCAGACGGGCGAATTCTTCGACGCGACGAAGTTCCCGCAGGCGATCTACAAGGGCGCGATCAAGTTCGACGGCGACAAGCCGGTGTCGGTGGTCGGCAACCTGACGCTGCATGGCGTCACGAAGCCGGTCACGCTGAAGATCGATTCGTTCAAGTGCATGCCGCACCCGATGCTCAAGCGTGAAGTGTGCGGCGTCGACGCGGTCGGCGAATTCAGCCGCGACGATTTCGGCCTCGACTACGGCAAGCAGTACGGCTTCAAGATGAAGACGAAGCTGCTGATCACGGCCGAAGCGGTCAAGCAGCAGTAACGCGCCCGGCCGGGTCGGCGCGTTGCGCCGGCTCGTCGCGTGTGCCAACCGCCGCGCTCCCGTCACCGGGGGCGCGGCGGTTTTTTTTGCGCGCCTATAATCGCCCGAGCGCCGCGCGCGCGGCCGCCTGGAACACAGAACGTACAACGACCAAGGAGATCGCCGATGCATGCCGCCACGCAGCCCCGTTCCATAGCCTCGTCGCCGCGCGTGTGGCGCGCGGTGGTCGCCGCGTCGATCGGCAATGCGCTCGAGTGGTTCGATCTCGTCGTCTACGGCTTCTTCGCGGTGACGATCGCAAAGCTGTTCTTTCCGGCCGGCAACGACACCGTGTCGCTGCTGCTCACGCTCGGCACGTTCGGCGTGTCGTTCTTCATGCGGCCGCTCGGCGCGATCGTGCTCGGCGCGTATGCCGACCGTGCGGGCCGCAAGGCCGCGCTCACGCTGTCGATCCTGCTGATGATGGCCGGCACGCTGATCATCGCGGTGCTGCCGACCTACGGGACGATCGGCGTCGCCGCGCCGGTGATCCTCGTCGCCGCGCGGCTGATGCAGGGCTTCTCGGCCGGCGGCGAGTTCGGCAGCGCGACCGCGTTCCTCGCCGAACACGTGCCGGGCCGGCGCGGCTTCTTCGCGAGCTGGCAGGTCGCGAGCCAGGGGCTCACGACGCTGCTCGCCGCCGGCTTCGGCACCGTGCTGAACGCGCAGCTCACGGCCGCGCAGATGGCTTCGTGGGGCTGGCGCGTGCCGTTCTTCTTCGGGCTGCTGCTCGGGCCCGTCGCGTACTACATCCGCACGAAGGTCGACGAGACGCCCGAATTCCTCGCGGCCGAAGGCACCGCGAACCCGCTGCGCGACACGTTCGCGACGCACAAGGCGCGCCTGGTCGCCGCGATGGGTGCGGTCGTGCTCGGCACCGTCGCGACCTATCTCGTGCTGTTCATGCCGACTTACGGCGTGAAGCAGCTCGGCCTGGCGCCGTCCGCCGCGTTCGCGGCGATCCTCGTCGTCGGCGTGATCCAGATGGCGTTCGCGCCGCTCGTCGGCCACTGGTCGGATCGCTACGGCCGCGTGCGCGTGATGGTCGCGCCGGCCGTCGGCATTCTCGTGCTGATCTATCCGGCGTTCGCGTATCTGGTCGCGCATCCGGGCTTCGGCACGCTGATCGCGCTGCAGGTGCTGCTCGCGTTCCTGATGACGGGCTACTTCGCGGCGCTGCCGGGCCTCTTGTCCGAGGTGTTTCCGGTGCAGACGCGCACGACCGGGATGTCGCTTGCCTATAACGTCGCGGTGACGATCTTCGGCGGCTTCGGGCCGTTCATCATCGCGTGGCTGATCCGCGCGACCGGGATGAAGACCGCGCCGAGCTTCTACCTGATGTTCGCGGCCGTGCTGAGCCTCGCGGCGCTGATCGTGCTGCGCAAGCGGTTCGGGTTCCGCTGAAAGGGCGGGCGGCGCGTCAGTTGCCGCCGCGCTCGCACACGGGCTGCGCGGGCATCAGTTGCGCCGGTGCATCGATGGTCCGGACCGGGCGCCCCGCGAGCGCGGCGAGCGCCTGCTGAAGCTGCCAGTCGGCGGCCGTGCCGAATGCGCGCTGCGGCAGCGCCGCGCTCTTCGACGTATCGACCTTCTCGCGCACGCGCTGCTCGCGCAGTGCCTGCCGTTCCTTGCGCACCTGCGCGAACGGGTCGGGTGCCAGTTGGTCCGCATACGGTGCGCGGGGGAGATCGGCTTCCCGGTACCACAGCAGCACGCCGTCGACGTCGGAGTCGCCGCGCGGCGGCACGAGCCAGTCCGGCACGACGCCGTAGCCATCCATCGGGCAGCCGTTCGGCCGCAGGTTGCGCGCGAACGTGAAATTCAGGCGCGTGCCGTCGATCAGGTCGACGCCGGTCTGCGCGAGCCCCTTCCCGTAGGTCGGCATGCCGAGCAGTTTCGCGCGGCCGAGATCCTTCAGCGCCGCCGCGGTCGCTTCGGCGGCCGACGCGCTCTGTCCGTCGACGAGCACGACGAGCGGCACGGTGCGCCACCAGTCGTCGGCCTGCAGCGGTGCGAGCGGATCCTGACCGTGCATGACCGGCAGCGCGTAGTCGGGCCAGTTGGTCGTGTAGCGGCGGCGGTTGGCGTCGCCGCGCTCGACCGTCACCATCGCGGTGCGGTCGCGTCCCGCGAACAGCGCGGTGATGCCGATCGCCGCATTGAGCGCGCCGCCGCCGTTGATGCGCAGGTCGAGAATCATGCCTTTCGCCGGCGGGCCCGCGCGGCGCGCGGCCTGCACCGCGTCGATGTAGTCGCCGACCGCCGGTTCCGGAAAGTTCGACAGCCGCGTGTACAGGATGTCGCCGTCGAGCCGCTTCGCGATCGCCGGATGCGGCTTGACGATCGCGCGCACGGGCGCGAAGCTCAGCACCGCATGGTTCGGGCCGCGCTGCACCGTGAGCTTTAGCGGGACGCCCGCGTCGCCTTTCGCGAGTTTCACGAGCTCGCCGCTGTCGATGCCGACGACGCTTTTGTCGTTCATCGCGACGACGAGATCGTCCGGACGCACGCCGGCCTTCTCGGCGGGCGCATCGGGAATCACGTCGATGATGTGCAGCCCGTCGGGCCGCGTCTCGAACACGATCCCGATGCCCGGCGTGCCGTCGCGGGCACGCCGCTCGTCGTCGAGCTGCTCTTGCCGCTCCTTCGCGTTGAAGAAGCGCGCGTGCGGCAGCGTCTTCATGCCTTCGTGCACGGTGGCATCGAGCAGCGCGCCGATGTCGACGTCGGTCAGGTGCTGCTGCTTCAGTACTTCGACGGCCGCCTTCAGTTCGCAGAGTTGCGGTTCCCAGTCGGACGGGCAGGGCGACGGCGGTTGGGCGGCGGAAGGCGAAGCGGCGGGTGGAGCGGATGCCGGCTGGGCGCCGGCGGATGACGCGCGCGGCAGGAGCACGGCCGCGACGGTTGCGCAGACGGCGAGGCGACGAACGACACGCATGGAAGGCATCATCGGGACTGCACGTTCGGACGGGTGGCGAGGATGCTTGCCGGCCAGCGCGCGGCCGGCATGCAACGGGGCAGGGCGGTGACGATTGTAGCCGACGCCCGTGACGGTGCATGTCGGGCCGGCCGCGCGCCGCGCGGCAGCGGCCCGCGGATGAAAAAAAGGCCGGTCCGACAGGACCAGCCTTTTTGCGTTTGCCGAAACGGCGCGGCGCTTAAACCTGCGCGCCCGCGTTCGGATCGTCCGGATCGTGCGCGGTCTTCTTGTCCTTGATCAGGTCTTCGCGCTTGATGCCGAGCCACATCGCGAGCGAGCCCGCGACGAACACCGACGAGTAGATGCCGAACATGATGCCGACCGTCAGCGCGAGCGCGAAGTAGTGCAGCGTCGGGCCGCCGAAGAAGAACATCGACAGCACCATCATTTCCGTCGACGTGTGCGTGATGATCGTTCGCGACATCGTGGTCGTGATCGCGTGGTTGATCACTTCCTGCACGCTCATCTTGCGTTCGCGGCGGAACGTTTCGCGGATCCGGTCGAAGATGACGACCGACTCGTTGACCGAGTAGCCGAGCACCGCGAGGATCGCCGCGAGCACCGCCAGCGAGAACTCCCACTGGAAGAACGCGAAGAAGCCGAGAATGATCACGACGTCGTGCAGGTTGGCGATGATGCCGGCGACGGCATACTTCCATTCGAAGCGGAACGACAGGTAGATCACGATGCCGATCACGACGCACGCGAGCGCGAGCAGGCCGTCGGTCGCGAGCTCCCGGCCGACCTGCGGGCCGACGAACTCGACGCGCTGCAGCGTGACGTCCGGGCTCTGCGCCTTCAGCGCGCCCATCACCTGGTCGCTCTGCTGCGCGGACGTGAGGCCTTCCTTCAGCTGCAGGCGGATCAGCACGTTGCGCGACGTGCCGAAGTTCTGCACCTGCGCGTCGGCGTAGCCGAGCTTGCCGAGCGTCGCGCGCACCGGTTCGAGCTGCGCGGCCTGCTGGTACTGCACCTCGATCACCGTACCGCCGGTGAATTCGACGGACAGGTGCAGCCCGCGGTGGAACAGGAAGAACACGGCGGCGAGGAACGTGACCAGCGAGATCACGTTGAACACCAGCGCGTGCCGCATGAACGGAATGTCTTTACGGATGCGGAAAAATTCCATGGTCTGGTCTCCGGGGCCTTATTGGGTCGAGCCCGGTTTCTTCTGCGACACGCCTTGCTGCGCGCGGTTGCGCAGTTGCGGCTTGCCGGTGCGCGGCGCGTTGTCCTTCGCGGGCGCGGCGAGCTTCGCGGCGCGCGCGGTGTCGGTCGATTCGTCCGCATCGGTGAACGTTGCGGCGGCAGCGGCGCCTTCCGGCTTCCACACCTGGCCGATCGCGAGCGACTTCAGCTTCTTGCGGCCGCCGTACCAGAGGTTGACGATCCCGCGCGAGAAGAACACCGCGGAGAACATCGACGTCAGGATACCGAGGCAGTGCACGATCGCGAACGCGCGAACCGGGCCCGAGCCGAACGCGAGCAGCGCGAGGCCGGCGATCAGCGTCGTGACGTTCGAGTCGAGAATCGTCGCCCACGCGTGCGCGTAGCCGGCCTGGATCGCGAGCTGCGGCGGCTGGCCGGCGCGCAGTTCTTCACGCACACGCTCGTTGATCAGCACGTTCGAGTCGATCGCCATGCCGAGCGCGAGCGCGATGGCGGCGATGCCGGGCAGCGTCAGCGTCGCCTGCATCAGCGACAGCACGGCGACGAGCAGCAGCAGGTTCACCGACAGGCCGATCACCGAGACCACGCCGAACAGCATGTAATACGCGATCATGAACACGGCGATCGCGCAGAAGCCCCAGATCACCGAGTGGACGCCCATCTTGATGTTGTCGGCGCCGAGGCTCGGGCCGATCGTGCGTTCCTCGATGATGTCCATCGGAGCGGCGAGCGAACCGGCGCGCAGCAGCAGCGCGAGGTCGGCCGCGGCCTGCGGCGTCGGCTGGCCCGTGATCTGGAAGCGGTCGCCGAGTTCGGACTGGATCGTCGCGACCGTCAGCACTTCGCCCTTGCCCTTCTCGAACAGCACCATCGCCATCGGCTTGCCGATGTTGTCGCGCGACACCGTGCGCACCGAGCGCCCGCCCGCCGAGTCGAGGCGGATGTTGACCGACGGACGCTGGTGTTCGTCGAAGCCGGCCGACGCATCGATGATGCGGTCGCCCGTGAAGATCACGTCCTTCTTCAGCAGCACGGGCGCCTGGTTGCCCTGCGTGAACAGCTCCTCGCCCGGCGGCACGGGGTCGTTCGGGTTCGGGTGCGTGTTGATCGGGTCGGCGAGGCGCGCCTCGAGCGTCGCGGTGCGGCCGATGATGTCCTTCGCCTTCGCGGTGTCCTGCACGCCCGGCAGTTCGACGACGATGCGGTCGCTGCCCTGCTGCTGCAGGATCGGCTCCGACACGCCGAGTTCGTTCACGCGGTTGTGGAGCGTCGTCAGGTTCTGCTTGAGCGCGGCGTCCTCGACGGACTTCTGCACGGCCGGCGTGAACGTGCCGACGACTTGCGTGCCGCCGCCGCCGGGCTGGGTCGCCCATTGCAGTTCGGTGATCGACAGCGCGAGCACCTTGCGGGCGTCTTCCGCCGTCTGCGCATCGCTGAAGTTGACGACCACGGACTGGTCGACGCGGCTCACGCCGCCGTCGCGGATGTTCTTGTCGCGCAGCAGCGTGCGCGCATCGGAAGCGTCGGAGTCGAGCTTCTTCGTGAGCGCGCCCGTCATGTCGACCTGGAGCAGGAAGTGGACGCCGCCGCGCAGGTCGAGGCCGAGGTACATCGGCAGTGCGTGCAGTGCGGTCAGCCAGCGCGGCGACGCGCTCTGCAGGTTCAGTGCGACGACGTACTGCGGATCGTTCGGATCGGCGTTCAGCGACTTCTGCAGCAGGTCCTTGACGCGCAGCTGCGTATCGGTGTCCTTCAGGCGCACGCGGATGTTCGCGTTGGCCGCCGTGTTCTCGAAGGTGACGTCGTCCGGCGCGATCTGCGCGGATGCGAGCGCCGATTCGACCTGGGTCAGCGTGGTCGAGTCGAGCTTGACCGTGGCCTTGCCGCTCGACACCTGCACCGCCGGCGCTTCGCCGAAGAAGTTGGGCAATGTGTACAGAAGGCCGATGGCGAGCGCCACGACCATCACGACATATTTCCAGAGTGGATAACGATTCATGAGGGAGCCGAACGGGTGGTTGGCGTGAAAGCGTCGCGTCCGGCGCCGCGGCGGCCCGCTCTCTCAGGCGGGCACGGCGCGGGGAGCCGGACGCTCGGTGAAGGGCTTACAGCGACTTGATCGTGCCCTTCGGCAGAATGGTCGTGACTGCAGCCTTCTGCACGGTGATTTCAGTGCCTTCGGCGATTTCGACGCCGATGTAGCCTTCGGTGACCTTCGTCACCTTGCCGACGAGGCCGCCGCTCGTGACGACTTCGTCGCCCTTCGCCATGGCCGAGAGCATGTTGCGGTGCTCCTTCTGCCGCTTCATCTGCGGACGGATCATGATGAAGTAGAGCACGGCGAACATCAGGATGAGCGGCAGGAAGCTCATCAGGCTCGATTCGGCGCCACCGGCGCCTTGCGCGAAGGCATTGGAAATGAACGGCACGTTGGTCTCTCCGTAGGGGAAGATCGAAAAATAAGCCGGTTATTCTACCACCGGCCCCATGCGCAAACGGCTCGGCAAATGCGCTTTCGGATCAAGCTGTTAAAGCGCGAACCGACACCGTTACGACTTGTCTGGAAAGGCAATTGTAATATTCGGCGGCCGCAGTTGGCGTATGGAGCGTGTTATTTAGTACACGTCCTATGTGACGTGTCGCCGCGCGGGCAGCCGCGCGGGCCGCCTGCCGGTCAGTCGACGCCTCTCGCGCGATCCTCCGCGAAGCGCTGGCGGAACGCGTCGAATGTGTGGGTCTCGATCGCGTCGCGGATCTCGCTCATCAACTGCAGGTAGTAGTGCAGGTTGTGGATCGTGTTGAGCTGCGCGCCGAGGATTTCGCCGACGCGGTGCAGGTGATGCAGGTAGCCGCGCGAGAAGTTCTGGCACGTATAGCACGTGCAGCTCGCGTCGAGCGGCTTCAGCGAATTCTTGTGCGTCGCGTTGCGGATCTTCACGTCGCCGAAGCGCGTGAACAGCCAGCCGTTGCGCGCGTTGCGGGTCGGCATCACGCAGTCGAACATGTCGATGCCGTTCGCGACGCCCTCGACCAGATCCTCCGGCGTGCCGACGCCCATCAGGTAGTGCGGCTTGTTGGCCGGCAGCTTCGGGCCCACGTGCCGCAGCACGCGCATCATGTCTTCCTTCGGCTCGCCGACCGACAGCCCGCCGATCGCGAGGCCGTGGAAGCCGAGTTCCGACAGGCCCGCGAGCGATTCGTCGCGCAGGTCCTCGAACATCCCGCCCTGGACGATCCCGAACAGGGCATTCGGGTTGCCGAGCCGGTCGAACTCGTCGAGCGAGCGCTTCGCCCAGCGCAGCGACATGCGCATCGAGTCGGCCGCTTCCTTGTGCGTGGTCGGCACGCCGTTGGTCGCGTACGGCGTGCACTCGTCGAACTGCATCACGACGTCGGAGTTCAGCACCTTCTGGATCTGCATCGACACTTCCGGGGACAGGAACAGCTTGTCGCCGTTGATCGGCGACGCGAACGTGACGCCGTCCTCGGTGATCTTGCGCAGATCGCCGAGCGAGAACACCTGGAAGCCGCCCGAGTCGGTCAGGATCGGCTTGTTCCAGCCCATGAAGCCGTGCAGGCCGCCGTGCGCGTCGATCGTGTCGAGGCCCGGGCGCAGCCACAGGTGGAACGTGTTGCCGAGGATGATCTGGGCCTTGATTTCGTGCAGCTCGCGCGGCTGGATCGCCTTCACGGTGCCGTAGGTGCCGACCGGCATGAAGATCGGCGTCTCGACCACCCCGTGGTTGAGCTTCACACGGCCGCGGCGCGCATGGCCGTCGGTCGCCAGCAGTTCGAATTCGAGCCCGTTGGCGGGGCGGTCCTGCACGGGGGCGTTCGTATCGTGGGATGAACCTTCGGTCATCGCGTCATTCTCCTCGCTACCGGAGAACAGTCCGGCGCATGTTTGAAACGCCGCCGGGAACCCGGCGGCGGTGAAAAGCGGGTGCGCGCCATCGTAGAGCGCGCGCAGCGGAAAAACGGGGCACGGCTGCTGCGCTTACGCGCGCGGCGCCTCCGGCGTATCGCGCCGCGTGAGCAGCATCGCGTCGCCATAGCTGAAGAAGCGGTAGCGTTCGTCGATCGCATGCCGGTACGCGGCGCGGATCGTCTCGACGCCCGCGAACGCGGATACGAGCATCAGCAGCGTCGACTTCGGCAGGTGGAAGTTCGTGACGAGCCGGTCGACCACGCGGAAACGATAGCCGGGCGTGATGAAGATGTCGGTCTCGGCCTGCGTTGCCGCGAGCGGGCGGCCCGCTTCGTCGGCCGCGCGCGCGGCGGCTTCGAGCGCGCGCATCGACGTCGTACCGACCGCGATCACGTTGCCGCCGCGCGCGCGGGTCGCGGCGATCCGGTCGACGAGCGACTGCGGCAGGTCGTACCACTCGCTGTGCATCTTGTGCTCGGCGATGTTGTCGACGCGCACCGGCTGGAACGTGCCGGCGCCGACGTGCAGCGTCAGCGTCGCGCGTTCGACGCCCATCGCGTCGAGCTTGTCGAGCAGCGGCTTGTCGAAGTGCAACCCGGCCGTCGGCGCGGCGACCGCGCCCGGGTTGCTCGCGTAGACGGTCTGGTAGCGCGTCTCGTCGGTCGCGTCCGGATCGTGCTCGATATACGGCGGCAGCGGCAGGCGGCCGTACTGCTCGATCAGCACGAGGCACGGCTCGGGGAAGTGCAGCGTGAAGAACGGCTCGACCCGCTCGCCGACCGTCACGTCGAACGCATCGGCGAGACGCAGCGTCGTGCCGGCGCCCGGCGACTTGCTCGCGCGGATCTGCGCGAGTGCCGTGTGCGTGCCCGTCACGCGTTCGATCAGCACCTCGATCTTGCCGCCGCTGGCCTTCTGGCCGAAGAAACGCGCCTTCAGCACCTTGGTATCGTTGAAGACGAGCAGGTCGCCGGGCGCGATGCACGACGGCAGCTCGGCGAAACGGCGGTCGACGAAGCGCGCGGGCTCGACGGTGCGGTCGACCTCGAGCAGGCGGCTCGCGGTGCGATCGGGCAGCGCGGTTTGTGCAATCAGCTCGGGCGGCAGATTGAAATCGAAATCGGAAAGCGTGAACATGCGGGCTGGTTCGAAGCGGCCGGCGGGCGTCGCCGGCAGGGCGGAAACGCGTAAATGGGGCGCGCGAGCCGCTATGATGACGGGATGCGCGGCCTGGCCGGCGTCGTTCGTTCGGACGACGTGAAAGCCGCTATTGTACTTGCCTTGCGAAGCACCCAGACGATCCGATGCCTGTGTCACCACGTCGTTCCACCGCCGCCGTTGCCGATTCCGCCGATCCGTTCGACGCGGACGATGCCCCGTTACCCGCGCGAAGCGCGGGGGAGCCCGGCTCCCTGGAGCGTACCGCACCGCGCCGCGCCGGCCCGAAGCGCGGCGCCGACGGGCGGCTCGCGCAGCCGGCGGCCGCCGCGCCCGATGCCGAAGGCGCCGCTGCAAGTGACGAAGCGGGCGACGAAGCGGGCGCGGCCGGCACGAAGCGCAAGAAGAAGGCGGCCGCCGACAAACCCGTGAAGACCGTCGACAAGCTCGCGAAGCTCGGCCTCACGCGTTCGATCGATCTCGTGCTGCATCTGCCGATGCGTTACGAGGACGAAACCACGCTCACGCCGATCGGCGAGCTGCTGCCGGGCGGCGTCGCGCAGGCCGAAGGCGTCGTGTTCGACAACGAGGTCGCGTACCGGCCGCGCCGCCAGTTCGTCGTGAAGATCCAGGACGACGACGGCGAGCACCTCGTGCTGCGCTTCCTGAATTTTTACGGGTCACAGGTCAAGCAGATGGCCGTCGGCCAGCGGCTGCGCGTGCGCGGCGACGTGCGCGGCGGCTTCTTCGGGATGGAGATGGTGCATCCGGCCGTGCGCGTCGTCGAAGCCGATGCGCCGCTGCCGCAGGTGCTCACGCCCGTCTATCCGAGCACGGCCGGCGTATCGCAGGCCTATCTGCGCAAGGCGATCGAGAACGCGGTCGAGCGCACGCCGCTGCCCGAGCTGCTGCCGCCCGAGATCGAGCGCGATTACCTGAGGCCGCTCGACGTGCCGTCGCTCGAGCAGGCCGTGCGCATCCTGCACCACCCGCGCGTGGATTCCGACGAAGCCGCGCTGATGGACGGCTCGCATCCGGCGTGGACGCGCATCAAGTTCGAGGAGCTGCTCGCGCAGCAGCTGTCGCTCAAGCGTGCGCACGAGGAGCGCCGCACGCGTGCCGCGCCCGCGATGCCGCGCCGCACCGCGAGCGATGCCGATGCGCTGACGACCCGGCTCTACGCGGCGCTGCCGTTTACGCTGACGGGTGCGCAGGCGCGCGTCGTCGACGAGATCGCGCACGACTTGACGCTCGCGCACCCGATGCAGCGCCTGCTGCAGGGTGACGTCGGCAGCGGCAAGACGGTCGTCGCGGCACTGGCTGCCACGCAGGCGATCGACGCCGGCTACCAGGCCGCGCTGATGGCGCCCACCGAAATCCTTGCTGAACAGCACGCGCGCAAGCTGCGCGCATGGCTCGAGCCGCTCGGCGTCACGGTGGCGTGGCTCGCCGGCAGCCTGAAGGCGAAGGAGAAGCGCGCGGCGATCGAGGCGGCCGCGCTCGGCACCGCGCAGCTCGTGATCGGCACGCACGCGATCATCCAGGATACGGTCGAATTCGCGCGGCTCGGCCTCGTGATCGTCGACGAGCAGCACCGTTTCGGCGTCGAGCAGCGTCTCGCGCTGCGTGCGAAGGCCGCGAACGCGGCCAACGGCGCGCGCGATTTCCAGCCGCACCAGTTGATGATGTCGGCCACGCCGATTCCGCGCACGCTCGCGATGACGTACTACGCGGATCTCGAGGTCTCGACGATCGACGAGCTGCCGCCGGGCCGCACGCCCGTGCTGACGCGCCTCGTCGGCGACGCGCGGCGCGAGGAGGTGATCGCCCGCGTGCGCGAGGCCGCGCTGACCGGGCGCCAGGTGTACTGGGTGTGCCCGCTGATCGAGGAGAGCGAGACGCTGCAGCTTCAGACGGCCGTCGAGACTTACGAGACGCTGGCCACCGCGCTCCCCGAGCTGAAGGTCGGGCTCGTGCACGGCCGGCTGCCGCCGGCCGACAAGGCGGCCGTGATGGAGGCGTTCACGCGCAACGACGTGCAACTGCTCGTCGCGACGACCGTGATCGAGGTCGGGGTCGACGTGCCGAACGCGTCGCTGATGGTGATCGAGCACGCGGAGCGTTTCGGCCTCGCGCAGCTGCACCAGTTGCGCGGCCGTGTCGGGCGCGGCACCGCGGCGTCGGTGTGCGTGCTGCTGTACACGGGGCCGCTGTCGATTACCGGCCGCGAGCGGCTGAAGACGATGCGCGAGACGACCGACGGCTTCGAGATCGCGCGGCGCGACCTCGAAATCCGTGGCCCCGGCGAGTTCCTCGGCGCGCGCCAGTCGGGCGCGGCGATGCTGCGCTTTGCGAACCTCGAGACCGACGGCTGGCTGATCGACCCGGCCCGCGAGGCCGCGACGCGGCTGATCGCCGCGTACCCCGACGTCGTCACGCAGCATCTCGCGCGCTGGCTCGGTGCGCGGGAGCAGTATCTGAAGGCCTGATCCGTGGTTTGGGGCCGGATTTAAAACCACCGTTCGACGCATTCTGATACAGAGAAACTTGGCGAACCGGTGCCGGAGGGTGTATAAATTAAACCTATCGCCTGTATAACTCTGATTGACCCACAATGACGCTGACTGAATTGAAATACATCGTCGCGGTTGCGCGCGAACGGCATTTCGGCCGCGCGGCCGAAGCATGCTTCGTGAGCCAGCCGACGCTGTCGGTGGCGATCAAGAAGCTTGAAGACGAGCTCAACGTGCAGATTTTCGAGCGCGGCGCGAGCGAAGTGAGCGTGACGCCGATCGGCGACCAGATCGTCACACAGGCGCAGCGCGTGCTCGAGCAGACCTTCGCGATCAAGGAGATCGCGAAGCAGGGCAAGGACCCGCTGGTCGGCCCGTTCCGCCTCGGCGTGATCTACACGATCGGGCCGTACCTGCTGCCGACGCTCGTCAAGCAGATGATCCAGCGTGTTCCGCAGATGCCGCTGATGCTGCAGGAGAACTACACGCTGAAGCTGCTCGAACTGCTGAAGCAGGGCGAGATCGACGCCGCGATCATGGCGCTGCCGTTCCCGGAAACCGGCCTGATGGTGCGCCCGCTGTACGATGAACCGTTCGTCGTCGCGCTGCCGGCCGGCCATCCGTGGGAGAAGCGCGAGGAAATCGACGCCGCGGACCTGAAGCAGGAAACCATGCTGCTGCTGGGCAACGGCCACTGCTTCCGCGATCACGTGCTCGGCGTGTGCCCGGAGCTGATGCGCTTCTCGCAGACGGCCGACGGCATCCAGAAGACCTTCGAGGGTTCGTCGCTCGAGACGATCCGCCACATGGTCGCGAGCGGCGTCGGCATCACCGTGCTGCCGCGGATGTCGGTCGCCGAGATCGGCCCGCGCGCGAACGGCCCCGATGCCGAGCTGCTGTCGTACGTGCCGTTCAACGAGCCGGTACCCGATCGCCGCGTGGTGCTCGTGTGGCGCAAGAGCTTCACGCGGATGCCCGCGATCGACGCGATCAGCGACGCGATTTCCGCATGCAACCTGCCGGGCGTCGCGAAGCTCGACATGCCGGCGACGATGAACTGAACGGGCTGCCGCATGCGAGCGTGACAGCCCGATGAACGGGGTCTTGCGACCCCGTTTATTTTTCGCTATTGCATAGATAAAATTAATTAAATTCAAATAATCAATAGATTTAAATAGACTCGTCTACATGGATCGGTGTCGTGTCGACGTCCGGTCTGCACGCGGAATGCAAGCGTCAAAGGAGGATGTCATGATGCAGTCGGTATGGCAGCACGCGCAGCGGAACATCGCGTCGCGCAACGAGGTCGTCAATCGTGCCAGGGCTGCGGTCCGCAGCCTGCGTCCGATTGCGTTCGCGTACCTGGCGGACCGTGTGTATGGCGGATGAGCGCCGCCGCACGCCGGTCCTGTGTTTCCCCGATTCACCCGCCGTCAAGCGATGAGGGCGCATTGCATGTCCGAAAACCGGAAAACCGCCCGCATCGCCGGCGCCATCCCCGGCCGCCGCTTCCCGGAGCGCCACGCCTGCGGCGCTACGCACGGGGAACGCGCATCGAAGGCCGCGCACGACATCCCGTAGTACGACAGGAGGACCAACCTGTTCCGTTTCCCATCCCCGCAATGACCCGCCACGATCCGCACCCGGCATGCCGCCGGAGCGAGCAGGCGGAGCTATACGAAGCAAGCCAAGGAGAAAACGCATGTCGAACGAAACGAAGTGCCCGTTCAACCACACCACTGGTGGCGGCGCGACGAACAAGGACTGGTGGCCGAATCAGCTGAACCTGAACATCCTGCACCGGCATTCGGCGCTGTCCGATCCGATGGACAAGGATTTCGACTACGCCGAGGCGTTCAAGAAGCTGGATCTCGCAGCGGTGAAGCAGGACCTGCACGCGCTGATGACGACGTCGCAGGACTGGTGGCCGGCCGACTTCGGCCATTACGGCGGCTTGTTCATCCGCATGGCCTGGCATAGCGCCGGCACGTACCGCACGGCCGACGGCCGCGGCGGCGCGGGCGGCGGGCAGCAGCGCTTCGCGCCGCTCAACAGCTGGCCGGACAACGTGAGCCTCGACAAGGCGCGCCGGCTGCTGTGGCCGATCAAGCAGAAGTACGGCCGCAACATCTCGTGGGCCGACCTGCTGATCCTGACCGGCAACGTCGCGCTCGAATCGATGGGCTTCAAGACCTTCGGTTACGCGGGCGGCCGCGTCGATACGTGGGAGCCGGACGACGTCTACTGGGGCTCGGAAAAGATCTGGCTGGAACTGAGCGGCGGCCCGAACAGCCGCTACTCGGGCAAGCGCGATCTCGAAAGCCCGCTCGCCGCGGTGCAGATGGGCCTCATCTACGTGAACCCGGAAGGCCCGGACGGCAATCCCGACCCGGTCGCCGCCGCGCACGACATCCGCGAGACGTTCGCGCGGATGGCGATGAACGACGAAGAGACGGTCGCGCTGATCGCCGGCGGCCACACGTTCGGCAAGACGCACGGTGCCGGTCCGGCAACGAACGTCGGCCCCGAGCCGGAAGCCGCGGGCCTCGAGCAGCAGGGTCTCGGCTGGAAGAGCACGTTCGGCACCGGCAAGGGCGCGGACGCGATCACGAGCGGCCTCGAAGTCACGTGGACGTCGACGCCGACGAAGTGGAGCAACGACTTCTTCAAGCACCTGTTCAGCTACGAGTGGGAACTCACGAAGAGCCCGGCCGGCGCGCACCAGTGGGTCGCGAAGGACGCCGGCGAAGTGATTCCGGATGCGTACGACGCGTCGAAGAAGCATCGCCCGACGATGCTGACGACCGATCTGTCGCTGCGTTTCGATCCGGCCTACGAGAAGATCTCGCGCCGTTTCTACGAGAACCCGGCCGAGTTCGCCGACGCGTTCGCGCGTGCGTGGTTCAAGCTCACGCACCGCGACATGGGCCCGCGCGCCCGCTATCTCGGCCCGGAAGTGCCGGCGGAGCACCTGCTGTGGCAGGACCCGATCCCGGCAGTCGATCACCCGCTGATCGACGACGCCGACGTCGCGGCGCTGAAGGCGAAGGTGCTCGCATCGGGCCTGTCGGTGTCGCAGCTCGTGTCGACCGCATGGGCGTCGGCTGCGACGTTCCGCGGTTCGGACAAGCGCGGCGGCGCGAACGGTGCGCGCATCCGCCTTGCGCCGCAGAAGGACTGGGAAGTGAACCGTCCGGCTGAACTCGCGAAGGTGCTCGCGACGCTCGAAGGCGTGCAGAAGGCGTTCAATGACGCGCAGACGGGCGGCAAGAAGGTGTCGCTCGCCGACCTGATCGTGCTGGCCGGTGCGGCCGGCGTCGAGCAGGCCGCGAAGAACGCGGGCGTCGCGGTGACGGTGCCGTTCGCACCGGGCCGCGCGGATGCGTCGCAGGAAGAGACCGACGTCGAGGCGATCGCCGTGCTCGAGCCGCTGGCCGATGGTTTCCGCAACTTCCTGAAGGGCGTGTACAAGACGCCGGCCGAGGCGCTGCTGGTCGACAAGGCGCAACTGCTGACGCTGAATGCGCCCGAGATGACGGTGCTCGTCGGTGGCCTGCGCGTGCTCGGCACGAACGTCGGCGACGCGAAGCACGGTGTGTTCACCGACCGTCCGGAAGCGCTGACGAACGACTTCTTCGTGAACCTGCTCGACATGGGCACGGAGTGGAAGCCGGTGTCGGCCGCGAACGACGTGTTCGAAGGGCGCGATCGTGCGACGGGCAAGGTCAAGTGGACTGGCACGCGTGTCGACCTGATCTTCGGCTCACATGCGCAGCTGCGTGCGCTGGCCGAGGTCTACGGCAGCGCGGATGCGAAGGAGAAGTTCGCACGCGATTTCGTCGCGGCCTGGAACAAGGTGATGAACCTCGACCGCTTCGACCTCGCATGAACCTCGCCGCGGCGTAATGCAGCAGTGCGGTAATGCTGCGACGCAGTAACGTGAAACGGCCGGTCGAGCGACCGGCCGTTTCTTCTGGAACCGATGTCCTGTCGAAGGAGTGACGACCATGACGCAAATGATGCTGGACATGCGCGCCGCGTTCGCGGCGCCGGTGACGCGGGCGCCGGCCGCGGTGGCGCGGCGCTGCGTCGGCTTTGCAATCGCCGGCGGCGGCGCGGCCGTGCTGGTCGCGCAGGCGCTGCACGCGTTCGCGCCGGTGGCGGGCGGCTGAGCGCGCCGTTCTTCGCGCGCCACGCACCACGGGCGAGCCGCAAACCGATGCCGCGTCGACGCGGCATGCGGATTGCTCGACACACTTCGCCGGTTCAACCTTTTGAATGAGGAGTCCCGAAGATGGCCAGGAAAGGCAACGCCACACCGATCAACATCGGCATCAGCGACAAGGACCGCAGGAAAATCGCGGACGGCCTGTCGCGCCTGCTCGCCGATACGTTCTCGCTGTACCTGAAGACCCACAACTTCCACTGGAACGTCACGGGCCCGATGTTCAACACGCTGCACCTGATGTTCGAGGCGCAGTACAACGAACTGTGGCTCGCGGTCGATTCGGTCGCCGAGCGCATTCGCACGCTCGGCGTCGTCGCGCCCGGCACGTTCGCGGATTTCGCGAAACTGTCGTCGGTGCCGGAAGCGGACGGCGTGCCGGCCGCCGAGGAAATGATCCGCCAGCTCGTCGAAGGGCACGAGACAGTCGTGCGCACCGCGCGCGAAATCTTCCCGATCGCCGATGCGGCGAGCGACGAGCCGACTGCCGACCTGCTGACGCAGCGCCTGCAGACGCATGAAAAAACCGCATGGATGCTGCGGTCGCTGCTCGCGTAAGCGCGGCGCGGCCGGGGAGGGTGCGCCGGCGGGCCTGAGCAGGGGCGGTGTCGAATCTGTCCCTTGATTGGCGCAATTCGCGGCGCGGCCACGTGCGGCGGGCCCCGGCGGCCCGTCGGCATCCGGCGGCCGCCGGCCGGGGGCCGCACCGACATGACGCGAAGCACCGCTCGGCTCTAAAATGCAGGGATTATCTTCCCGGTGCTTCGCCATGCTTGCCCGCTTTCCCCTGTACCTGCGGCTCGTCCGGATGGACAAGCCGATCGGCAGCCTGCTGCTGCTGTGGCCGACGCTCAACGCGCTGTGGATCGCGTCGGACGGCCATCCGCGCTGGCCGCTGCTCGTGATCTTTTCGCTCGGCACGCTGCTGATGCGCTCGGCCGGCTGCGCGATGAACGACTATGCCGACCGGGATTTCGACCGCCATGTGAAGCGCACCGCCGACCGGCCGCTGACGTCAGGCAAGATCCGCGCATGGGAAGCCGTCGCGATCGCGGTCGGGCTCGCGTTCATCTCGTTCCTGCTGATCCTGCCGCTGAACACGCTGACGAAGCAGCTGTCCGTCGTCGCGCTGTTCGTCGCGGGTTCGTACCCGTTCATGAAGCGCTTCTTCGCGATTCCGCAGGCGTATCTCGGCATCGCGTTCGGCTTCGGCATCCCGATGGCGTTCGCGGCCGTGCAGGACACGGTGCCGACGCTCGCATGGGTGATGCTGGCCGCGAACATTTTCTGGTCGGTCGCGTATGACACCGAATACGCGATGGTCGATCGCGACGACGACATCAAGATCGGCATCCGCACGTCCGCGCTGACGTTCGGCCGCTTCGACGTCGCGGCCGTGATGGCGTGCTATGCGGCGACGCTCGGCATCTACGTGTGGATCGGCGTGACGCTCGGCTTCGGCCTCGCGTACTGGGCCGGCTGGGCGGCGGCGGTCGGCTGCGCGCTGTATCACTACACGCTGATCAAGGACCGCGAACGGATGCCGTGCTTCGCGGCGTTCCGGCACAACAACTGGCTCGGCGGCGTGCTGTTCGCCGGGATCGCCGCGCATTACCTGCTGGCCGGCAACTGAACGAAGCCGCGCGCCGGCGCGCGGTGCCAATGAAAAAGCGACCTGGCGGTCGCTTTTTTTTCGTCCGGTGCCTGGGAAGCCGGCACCGCGGGCGTGCTTACGCGCGACCCAGCTCGTCGCCCATTTCCTTCGCGCGCGCTTCGGCGGCGAGTGCGCCGCGCACGATCGCTGCCTTCACGCCCTGCGCGTCGAACGACGCGAGCGCGGCGGCCGTCGTGCCGCCCTTCGACGTCACGCGTTCGCGCAGCACGCTGGCCGGCTCGCCCGATTGCGCGGCGAGTTGCGCGGCGCCCGTGAACGTCGCGACCGCGAGCGCGCGGCCCTGTTCGTCGTTCATGCCGAGTTGGCGCGCGGCTTCCTGCAACGCTTCGATGAAGTAGAACACGTACGCGGGGCCGCTGCCGGAGATGGCCGTGACGGCGTCGAGTTTCGACTCGTCGTCGAACCACACGATCTCGCCGACCGCGCCGAGCACGTTCGACGCGAGTTCGCGGCCCGCCGCGTCGACGCCCGGCAGCGCGGCGAGGCCCGTCACGCCCATGCCGACGAGCGCGGGCGTGTTCGGCATCGTGCGCACGACGCGCGCGTAGTCGCCGAGCCAGCGCGCGAGGTCCGTGCCGCGGATGCCGGCCGCGATGCTGATCACGAGCTGCGACTTCAGGTGCGGCGCGAGCGCCTGCGCGACGTCCTTCAGCACTTGCGGCTTCACCGCGAGCACGACCGCGTCGTAATCGGCGAGCGTCGCGTCGATCGTCGCGCCGGTGCGCACGCCGAATTGCTGCGCGGCGCGCGCGCGGACGTCTTCGTTGACGTCGATGGCATACAGGCCGTCAGCGGCGACGCCGCGCTTGATCAGGCCGCCGATCAGGGCCGCGGCCATGTTGCCGCCGCCGATGAATGCGATTTTCATGATGTGTGATTGAGCGAGTGAGCGATTGAATGAACGGAAAGGCGGAAAGGGCGCGGCGTTCAGTGCGAGTAATCGCGCGCGCCGAAGATCGCGGTGCCGACGCGCACGATCGTCGCGCCTTCGAGCACGGCCGCGTCGAGATCGGCGGACATGCCCATCGACAACGTATCGAGCGGCAGGCCGCCGCCGCGCAATGCGTCGAACAGCGCGCGCAGCGCGCGATGCGGCACGCGTTGCGCTTCGGTGTCGCCGGCCGGTTCGGGAATCGCCATCAGGCCGCGCAGCCGCAGCGACGGCAGCGCGGCGACCGCGCGTGCGACTTCGGCCACGTCGGCCGGCGCAACGCCGCTCTTCGACGCCTCGCCGCTGATGTTCACCTGCACGCACACGTTGAGCGGCGGCAGGTGCGCGGGGCGTTGTTCCGACAGGCGCTGCGCGATCTTCAGCCGGTCGACCGAATGAACCCAGTCGAAGCGCTCGGCAACCGGGCGCGTCTTGTTCGATTGCAGCGGCCCGATGAAATGCCATTCGAGGCCCGCGCGCAGGTCGGCGAGCGCGTCGATCTTGTCGATCGATTCCTGCACGTAGTTTTCGCCGAATGCGCGCTGCCCGGCCGCATGCGCGGCGCGTACGTCGGCGGCGGGAAACGTCTTCGAGACGGCGAGCAGCGACACGGCGGCGGGATCGCGGCCGGCCGCGCGGGCGGCGTCGGCGATGCGGCGATGAACGGATTCGAGACGGGCGGCGAGATCGGACATGACGGGCACGAGGACAGGCACGGAAGCAGGCATGAAGCGAATGCGCCGCGGCACGCGGCGCATCGATCCGCCCATTATACGGACGCCGCGCGCGAGGCCTAGGGCCAGCGCAAGCCCGTTATTAGCGTGAACAGGCCCTAGCCGTACAGCAAATGCTCGACGAGCTGGATCCAGTGGGTGACCGGAATCTGCGTGCCGCTCTGCAGGTGCGCGATGCAGCCGATGTTGCCGGAGACGATCATCTGCGGCTCGAGCGCCTGCAGCTTCAGTAGTTTCTGCTTGCGCAACCGGTACGACAGCGACGGCTGCGTCAGCGAATACGTGCCGGCCGAGCCGCAGCACAGATGGCTGTCGGCCGGCAGCCGCACGTCGATGCCGAGCGTCTCGAGCAGGCGTTCGACCTTGCCGCGCGACTGCTGGCCGTGCTGCAGCGTGCACGGCGGGTGGTACGCGACCGTATGGATCGCGCGGCGCCGCGCGAGCGTCGCGAGTTCGGCCTCGAACGCGAGCAGCACGTCGGAGATATCGCGCGTCAGCGAGACGATGCGCTGCGCCTTCTCCGCGTAGGCCGGATCGTCGCGCAGCAGGTGCGCGTATTCGAGCACCGTCGCGCCGCAGCCCGACGCATTCATCACGATCGTCTCGACGCCCTGTTCCACATGGGGCCACCACGCGTCGATGTTGCGGCGCGCGTCGTCGAGCGCTTCGTCGTGATAGTTCAGGTGCAGGCGGATCGCGCCGCAGCAGCCCGCATCGGGCGCGACGACCGTCTCGATGCCGAGCGCGTCGAGCACGCGCGCGGTCGCGATGTTGATGTTCGGCAGCATCGACGGCTGCACGCAGCCGCCGAGCATCAGCATCTTGCGCGTATGCGTGCGGTGCGGCCATTCGAGCAGCCGCGTGCGCGGCGGCACCTTGTCGCGCAGCCGCTTCGGCAGCAGCGGCCGCACGTGCTGGCCGAGCCGCATCACCGGCGAGAACAGCGCGGCGTTCGGCACGAGGCTTGCCAGCAGGCGGCGCAAGAGACGCTGCTGCAACGGGCGCTGTACCTGCGCTTCGACGTGCTTGCGGCCGATCTCGACCAGCCGGCCGTACTGGACGCCCGACGGGCAGGTCGTCTCGCAACTGCGGCACGTGAGGCAGCGGTCTAGGTGCTGCTGCGTGCTGCGCGTGACGGTTGCGCCTTCCACCATCTGCTTGATCAGGTAGATGCGCCCGCGCGGGCCGTCGAGTTCATCGCCGAGCAACTGGTAGGTCGGGCAGGTCGCGGTGCAGAACCCGCAGTGCACGCACTTGCGCAGGATCGCGTCGGCCTCGTCGCCGTCGGGCGTGTTGCGAATGAAATCGGCCAGGTTCGTTTGCATCGTCAGAGATCGGGGTAGAGCCGGCCGCGATTGAAGATGCGCGCGGGATCGAACGCGGCCTTCAGCCCGCGGTGAATTTTCATCATCGGTGCGGGGAGCGGCGTGAAGACGCCCGCGCTGCGGTCGTAGGCGTCGCCCGCGCGGAACAGCGTCGCGTGGCCGCCGGCCTGCTTCGCGCTCATGCGCACGGTCTGCGCATCGGCGTCGGTGATCCACCAGCGCTGCGCGCCGCCCCATTCCATCAGCTGGGTGCCGGGCAGGTGCATCGGTTCGGTGATCGACGGCAGCGCGAGGCGCCACAGGGCATAGCCGGGCGGGATGCCGTTGAAGAACGGGTCGGTATGCTCGCGCAGGCCGGCCCAGAAGCGCTCGGCCTCGACCGCGTCGACGACCTCGCCGCCGAGCAGCACCTTCGCGGATTTCACGGCCGCTTCGGCGCCCGACAGGCGCAGCACGAGCGTGCCGTTGCGCCATGCGCTCGCGCTGACGGGCAGCGGATGGCCGCCCCATTCGTTGAGCTTGCGCACCGCGTCGGTCGCGGTCATCTCGAACTTCAGCGTGACTTCGGCGACGGGCATCGGCAGCACCTTGATCGACAGGTCGAGCATCAGCCCGAGCGTGCCGAGCGCACCGGCCATCAGCCGCGACACGTCGTAGCCCGCGACGTTTTTCACGACCTGCCCGCCGAAGCGCAGCATTTCGCCGCGGCCGTTCATCAGCGTGACGCCGAGCATGAAATCCCGCGGCGCGCCGCAGGTTGCGCGGCGCGGGCCCGCGAGGCCCGTCGCGATGCAGCCGCCGACGGTGGCCGCGCGGCCGAAGTGCGGCGGCTCGAACGGCAGCATCTGGCCGCACTCGGTGAGGACGGTTTCAAGCTGCGCGAGCGGCGTGCCCGCGCGGACTGTGACGACGAGTTCGGCCGGGTCGTACGACACGATGCCCTGAAACGCGCGCGTGTCGAGGATTTCACCCTCGAGCGCCTGGCCGTACCAGTCCTTGGTGCCGCCGCCGCGAATCCGCAGCGGCCGGCCGTCGGCGCTGGCTGCGCGGACACGCTCGGCCCATCCGGCGACGATGTCGTCCTCTTCCATGTTCTGTTGCTGCCTCGACTTGTTGTTCGGTCGATTGTACCGGGGTGGCGCGAATCCACATCGCGACTATCCCTAAGCCCCGCATTGCAGACCACATGCCCGTACCGCCGCTCAAACGGGCCCGCGCTCCGTGCGCGCCGCTCAGAAGCGCGGCAGGTCGGGGTGCGGCAGCAGCCCGCCGCGCACGTGCTGGCGACCGTACTCGGCGCAGCGCGCGCGGGTCGGGATGCCCTTGTCCGGGTTCAGCAGCCCCGCCGGATCGAACGCGCGCTTGACCGCGAAGAAGGCATCGCGCTCCTGCGGCGAGAACTGGACGCACATCGAATTGAGCTTTTCGATGCCGACGCCGTGCTCGCCCGTCACGCTGCCGCCGAATTCCACGCAGCATTCGAGGATTTCCGCGCCGAACTGCTCGGCGCGGTGCAGCTCGTCCGGATCGTTCGCGTTGTAGAGGATCAGCGGATGCATGTTGCCGTCGCCCGCATGGAACACGTTGATGCAACGCAGCCCGTAGCGGGTTTCGAGCTGCTCGATGCGGGCGAGCAGCGGGCCGATCGCACGGCGCGGCACGGTGCCGTCCATGCAGTAATAGTCGGCGGAAATGCGGCCGGCGGCCGGAAATGCGTTCTTGCGGCCCGACCAGAGGCGCAGCCGCTCGTGTTCGTTGCGCGACACCTGGATACGTGTCGCGCCGTGTTCGCGCAGCACGGCCGTCATCCGCACGATCTCTTCCGCGACTTCTTCCGGCGTGCCGTCCGATTCGCACAGCAGGATCGCCTTTGCGTCGAGGTCGTAGCCCGCGTGCGTGAACGCCTCGACGGCCTGCGTGGCCGGCTTGTCCATCATCTCGAGCCCGGCCGGGATGATCCCCGACGCGATGATCGCCGCGACGGCCTCGCCGCCCTTGACGACATCGTCGAAGCTCGCCATCACGAGTTGCGCGGTCTGCGGCTTCGGGATCAGCCGCACCGTGACCTCGGTGACGATCGCGAACATCCCTTCGCTGCCGATCATCACGGCGAGCAGGTCGAGGCCCGGCATGTCGAGCGCGAGCGAGCCGAACTCGACGATCTCGCCGTCGATCGTCACCGCGCGCACGCGCATCACGTTGTGCACGGTCAGCCCGTATTTCAGGCAGTGGACGCCGCCGGAATTTTCCGCGACGTTGCCGCCGATCGTGCAGGCGATCTGCGACGACGGATCGGGTGCGTAATACAGCCCGTACGGCGCGGCGGCTTCCGAAATCGAGAGGTTGCGTACGCCGGGCTGCACGGTCGCGGTGCGCGCGTACGGGTCGACTTCGACGATGCGCGTGAAGCGCGCAAGCGACAGCACGACGCCGAGCGAGATCGGCAGCGCGCCGCCCGACAGGCTCGTGCCCGCGCCGCGCGGCACGATCGGCACTTCCATGCGGCGGCAGATCTGCACGATCCGCTGCACCTGCGATTCCGTTTCGGGCAGCGCGACCGCGAGCGGCAGGCGGCGGTACGCGGACAAGCCGTCGCATTCGTACGGCGCCGTGTCTTCGTCGCGGTACAGCAGGCAGTGCGTCGGCAGCACGGCCATCAGCGCCTGCACGACTTCGCGCTGGCGCTGCGCGCGTGCCGCACTCGACAGTTCGACGGGAGCGTTCATGGGGTCTCCTGCGGGAGGCGCGGCGTCGCGCCGCCGTGTCAACACGTGAAAATCTTGCCCGGATTCATCAGGTTGCGCGGATCGAGCGCGAGCTTGATCGCGCGCATCGTATCGATCGCGTTGTCGCCGTGCTCCTTCGGCAGGAAGCGCATCTTGTGCAGCCCTACGCCGTGCTCGCCCGTGCAGGTGCCGCCGAGGCGCAGCGCGCGCTCGACGATCCGGTCGTTGATGTGCTCGGCTTCGGCGAGTTCCTCGGGCTTGTCGGGGTCGATCAGGATCGCGACGTGGAAATTGCCGTCGCCGACGTGGCCGACGATCGGGCAGGGCAGCGACGACGCGCGCAGGTCGACCTCGGTTTCCTCGACGCACGCGGCGAGCTGCGAGATCGGTACGCACACGTCGGTCGTGACCGCGCGGCAGCCGGGTTTCAGCTGCAGCATCGCGAAGTACGCGTTGTGGCGCGCGGCCCAGAGCCGGCTGCGGTCCTCGGGGCGGGTCGCCCATTCGAAGCCCTGGCCGTTGTTCTGGCCGGCGAGCGCCTGCACGAGTTCGGCCTGTTCCTTCACGCCGGCCTCGGTGCCGTGGAATTCGAAGAACAGCGTCGGCGCTTCGGTGAGCGTCAGGTTCGAGTGGCGGTTGATCGAGCGTACGGCGAGCGCATCGACGAATTCGACGCGCGCGATCGGCACGCCGATCTGGATTGTTTCGATCACGGCGCGCACGGCGTCGCCCATCGTCGGGAACGTGCAGATCGCGGCCGACACGGCTTCGGGCAGCGGATGCAGGCGCAGCGTGATCTCGGTGATCACGCCGAGGGTGCCTTCGGAGCCGACGAACAGGCGCGTGAGGTCGTAGCCGGCCGACGACTTGCGGGCGCGCGAGCCTGTTTTCACCACGCGGCCGTCGGCGAGCACGGCGGTCAGGCCGAGCACGTTCTCGCGCATCGTGCCGTAGCGCACGGCGTTGGTGCCCGACGCGCGGGTCGCGGTCATCCCGCCGATGCTGGCGTCGGCGCCCGGGTCGATCGGGAAGAACAGGCCGGTGTCGCGCAGCGCTTCGTTGAGTGCCTTGCGCGTGATGCCCGGCTCGACCGTCACGGTCAGGTCTTCGGCGTTGATCGACAGCACGCGGTTCATTTCCGACAGGTCGAGCGATACGCCGCCGCGCACCGCAAGCAGGTGGCCTTCGAGCGACGAGCCGGCGCCGTACGGGATCAGCGGTACGCTATAGAGCGAGCACAGCGACACGGCTTCGCGCACGTCGTCGGCGCTGTGCGCGAACACGACGGCGTCGGGCAGTTGCGGATCGAACGGTGATTCGTCGCGGCCGTGGTGGGCGCGGACCGCGTCGGCGGTCGATACGCGCTCGCCGAAGGCGGCGCGCAGCGCATCGAGCATGGCGGGGGGCAGCGGGCGGCGCGTGGCGGCCGGCGAGGCGGGGTGATTCACGAATGTCTCCTGACTGCTTGTCAAACTTTCGGTCCATTCTACGCCGTAACGCCCGCTGCGCCCGCCGCCGCGGGCTGCGATAATCGCGTTCCAACACAACCGGGCCGCGTCGCGGCCACGCACGAGAGGACACTCGCATGGGCCACCGCTTGAGCAAGATCGCCACCCGCACGGGCGACGACGGCACCACCGGCCTCGGCGACGGACGGCGCATCGGCAAGGACGACGCGCGAATCGCGGCGATCGGCGACGTCGACGAACTGAATTCGACCCTCGGCGTGCTGCTCGCCGAGACGTTGCCGGACGATGTCCGCACGGCGCTCGTCACGATCCAGCACGACCTGTTCGATCTCGGTGGCGAGCTGTGCATTCCCGGCCATACGGTGCTCGACGACACGCACCTCGCGCGTCTTGACCGGTGGCTCGCCGACTACAACGCGACGCTGCCGCCGCTGAAGGAGTTCATCCTGCCGGCCGGCTCGCGCGCCGCGTCGCTCGCGCACGTGTGCCGGACCGTGTGCCGCCGCGCGGAGCGCTCGATCGTCGCGCTCGGGCGCAACGAGACGCTCAATGATGCGCCGCGACGGTACGTGAACCGGCTGTCGGACCTGCTGTTCGTGCTGGCGCGCGTGCTGAACCGCACCGACGGCGGGGCGGACGTGCTGTGGGAGCGCGGCCGCGTCCGCTAGCTGGCGCGTCATGGCTATGCGCACTGCGACAATTTGTCCGGGAGGGCGTTCTCCGTTAAACATGTATTGTATGTGCATGTTTAACGGAGAACGAACATGACCCACATCACCGCTGACCAGATGGCCCGTGTGAAGGCCACGGCCCCCGTCCTCGCCGTGCACGGCGCGACGATCACGAAGCATTTCTACCAGCGCATGTTCGTGCGCCATCCGGAGCTGAAAAACCTGTTCAACCAGACGCACCAGAAGAGCGGCAGCCAGCCGGAAACGCTCGCGAAGGCGGTCTACGCGTATGCGGCGAACATCGACAATCTCGGCGCGCTCGGCGGTGCGGTGTCGCACATCGCGCACAAGCACGCGAGCCTGAATATCCGCCCCGAGCATTACCCGATCGTCGGCGAGAACCTGCTCGCGTCGATCGTCGAGGTGCTCGGCGACGCGGTCGATGCGGAGACGCTCGAGGCATGGCGCGTCGCGTACGGCCAGCTCGCGCAGATCCTGATCGGCGCCGAGGCCGACCTGTACGCCGGCGCCGCGTGGAGCGGGTTCCGTCCGTTCAAGGTGGTACGCAAGGTGCGCGAAAGCGACGAGATCACGTCGTTCTACCTGAGCCCGGCCGACGGCGGCACGGCGCCGACGTTCGAGCCGGGTCAGTACGTCACGGTGAAGCGCTTCGTGGGCGATCTCGGCGTCGACCAGCCGCGCCAGTACAGCCTGTCCGACGCGCCGCACGGCAAGTGGCTGCGCATCTCGGTGAAGCGCGAGGCCGGCAAGCCGGAAGCGATCCCGGCCGGCAAGGTGTCGACGCAGATGCATGACGGCGTGGAGGAGGGCGCGATCGTCGAGGTGACCGCGCCGATGGGCGAATTCTCGTTGAAGCGCGGCGTCGATACGCCGGTCGTGCTGATTTCGGGCGGCGTCGGCCTGACGCCGATGGTGTCGATGGCGTCGACGCTGGTTGCGCAAGGCAGCGCGCGCCATGTGCGCTTCGTCCATGCATGCCGCCTGGGCACGGTGCACGCGTTCCGCGACTGGTTGAACGATACGGTGCGCGAGCACGCGAACGTCAAGCGCACGGTGTTGTACGAACGGGTCGGCCCGAACGATCGCGTCGGCATCGACCACGACCTCGAAGGGCGTCTCACGCCGGAGCGCGTGCAGCAATACGCGCTGGTGCCGGACGCGGACTACTACATCTGCGGCCCGATCGCGTTCATGAAGGCGCAGCGCGACGCGCTGGTCGCGCTGGGTGTCGCGCCGGAACGCATCAATACCGAGATCTTCGGTTCGGGCGCGCTCGAGTGATGCGCGAACGGACGGTCTCCGGCCAGTAAAAAAGCCCGGCGCGAGCCGGGCTTCGATTTTGTCGCGTGCATGACGATGTCAGGCACGCAGCATCAGCGTGGCGTGATAGCGCCATACTTTCGGATCGGCGCTGACGAGCGGCATGCCTTCATGGAGTGCCTGCGCGACCATCACGCGGTCGAACGGATCGGCATGATCCGGAAAATCCGGCAGCGCGGCGACTCCCTCAACGTGATCGCTGCTGATCGGCAACTCCGCAAAGCCTGCGAGCCGGAACGCCGAACGTGCATCGCGCGGATGGACGGGCAGATTGCCTTTGCGATATTTGATCGCGATTTCCCAGATGGACGCGGCGCTGACGTACAGCGTGTTCTCGGGGTGCTCGATCAACGCGACCGCAGTCGCCGAAAGTTGCGGCGCGCCTTCGGCCGCCCATAGTGCGATGTGCGTATCGAGCAGCAGCTTCATGGTGCGAGTCCCCGTTCCGAGCTGGCATCAAAGTCGGAAGCGATCGATTCGTCGCCGGCATTGAATGTCTCGACGGTTGTCGGGATGTTCAGCCCGGCAAGCAATTGACGGGCGGCGCCGATCCGCTTCGGCGCCGCGTAAGGAACGATTCGGGCAACGGGATGGCCATTGCGGGCGATCACGACTTCGGACTCGCGCCCCAATTCAATCGCTTCGACGAGGCTTGAGAGCCGCGACTTGGCATCGTGCATGTTGACGGTCGGCATGGCCGCTCCCTGATTAGCTAGATGATGTTAGCTAGTCTAGCAGAGTGAAATGACGGCCGCAGGCTGACCGCATGGCCAACCCGCCGGCAGGCGGGCCATGGCGGTTCAGCCCGTTTGCGTCCGTCAGTTCCCGCTGCCGCGCGCGACGCGGCGCGCCTTGACCGATTCCGCGAGGCCTTCGAGCACCTTCACGCTGTCGTCCCACGCGATGCACGCGTCGGTGATGCTCTGGCCGTAGGTCAGCGGGCAGCCTTCCTTCAGGTCCTGGCGGCCCTCGACGAGGTGCGACTCGATCATCACGCCGACGATGCGCTCGTCGCCGGCCGCGATCTGGCGGCCGATGTCCGCGCACACGGGAATCTGGTTCTCGTGCTTCTTCGAGCTGTTCGCGTGGCTCGCGTCGATCATCAGGCGCGCGGCGAGGCCGGCCTTGCCGATGTCCGCGCAGGCCGCGTTCACGCTTTCCGCGTCGTAGTTCGGCGCCTTGCCGCCGCGCAGGATCACGTGGCAGTCCTCGTTGCCGGCCGTCGACACGATCGCCGAATGGCCGCCCTTCGTCACCGACAGGAAATGGTGCGGCTGCGACGCGGCCTTGATCGCGTCGACCGCGATCTTCACGTTGCCGTCGGTGCCGTTCTTGAAGCCGACCGGGCACGACAGCCCCGACGCGAGCTCGCGGTGCACCTGCGATTCGGTCGTGCGCGCGCCGATCGCGCCCCACGAGATCAGGTCGGCGATGTACTGCGGGCTGATCATGTCGAGGTATTCGGTCGCGGCCGGCAGCCCCAGCTCGTTGATCTGCAGCAGCAGCTCGCGCGCGGTGCGCAGCCCTTCGTTGATCTTGAAGCTGTTGTCGAGGTGCGGATCGTTGATCAGCCCCTTCCAGCCGACCGTCGTGCGCGGCTTCTCGAAGTACACGCGCATCACGATTTCCAGTTCGCCCTTGAAGCGCTCGCGCTCCTTCACCAGCCGGCCCGCGTATTCGATCGCCGCCTTCGTGTCGTGGATCGAGCACGGCCCGACCACGACGATCAGCCGGTCGTCCATCCCGTGCAGGATGCGGTGCATCGACTGGCGCGAGTTGTAGATCAGCTCGGACGCGGCTTCGGAGCACGCGAATTCGCGGATCAGGTGGGCGGGCGGCGTCAGTTCCTTGAGTTCGCGAATGCGGACGTCGTCGGTGTTGTGCGGGGGCATGCTGTTTCTCCTTTGTCGACCGGAGTTAGTGCTTCAGCAGTTACTCCGGTCCCATGCAAAGCTGTTGTGGGCGCCGACCAATTACTTCGCGTGCGGCAGATTCGTCAATTCAAGCGATTCAGTGATGTCGGTCGGGGCCGCGGGACCGCTCGGCGGCGACCGGGTGGCGAAGGGCGAAAAAAAACCGCCGGGTTCGCCGGCGGTTTTTTCGGGAATTTCGGTTGCGCTTTACGCGCCATCAACCCTCTCGATCCGCCAGCGGTCTGAGATACCAAAAAAAGTAAAAATAAAACTTGGCGGACATGACGGGGATTCGGTTCGTCAAAAAAGTTGATTCGGAATTTATACCCCGTCGCCGCGCGGCTGGCAACCGGGAAACGTCGAAAATGCGGATAATCCGCGCGCTTTCTTCAAAATGCGCGGATTGCCTGCGCCGCGATGCGGTTATGCCGTACCGCCGACCGTCATCTTGTCGATCCGCAGGGTCGGCTGGCCGACGCCGACCGGCACGCTCTGGCCTTCCTTGCCGCATACGCCGACACCGGTGTCGAGCGACATGTCGTTGCCGATCATGCTCACGTACTTCAGCGATTCGGGGCCGCTGCCGATCAGCGTCGCGCCCTTCACCGGGTAGGTGATCTTGCCGTTCTCGATCATGTACGCCTCGGACGCCGAGAACACGAACTTGCCGTTCGTGATGTCGACCTGGCCGCCGCCGAAGTTCACCGCGTACAGGCCGTTCTTCACCGACGCGATGATTTCTTGCGGATCCTTGTCGCCGTTCAGCATGTACGTGTTCGTCATGCGCGGCATCGGCAGCGCCGCATACGACTCGCGCCGCGCGTTGCCCGTGACCGGCATCTTCATCAGGCGCGCGTTCAGCGTGTCCTGGATGTAGCCCTTCAGGATGCCGTCCTCGATCAGCGTCGTGCACTGCGTCGGGTTGCCTTCGTCGTCGATGTTCAGCGACCCGCGGCGGTTCGGCAGCGTGCCGTCGTCGACGACGGTCACGCCCTTGGCCGCGACCTGCTCGCCGATCCGGCCCGCGAAGGCCGACGAGCCCTTGCGGTTGAAGTCGCCTTCGAGGCCGTGGCCGATCGCCTCGTGCAGCAGCACGCCCGGCCAGCCCGGCCCGAGCACGACCGTCATCGCGCCGGCCGGCGCGGGGCGTGCGTCGAGGTTGACGAGCGCCGCGTGCACGGCGTCGTCGACGTAGCTCGACAGGATTTCATCGGTGAAGTAGCCGTAGTCGAAGCGGCCGCCGCCGCCGCCGGAGCCGATCTCGCGGCGGCCGTTCTGCTCGGCGATCACCGTGACCGACACGCGCACGAGCGGGCGGATGTCGGCCGCCAGGGCGCCGTCGCTGCGCGCGACGAGCACGACGTCGTATTCGCCGGCGAGGCCCGCCATCACCTGCGTGACGCGCGGGTCGCGCCCGCGCGCCATTTTCTCGATGCGCTCGAGCAGCTTGACCTTGGCCGTCGCGTCGAGCGACGTGAGCGGATCGGACGGCAGGTACAGGTTGCGACCCGAGATGCCTTTCAGCGACGTTGCCGCCTTGATCTTCTGCCGGCCGCCGCCGGCCGCCGCGATCGCCTTGGTGGCCGCGGCCGCCTGCGCGATTGCCTCGGGCGACAGGTCGTCCGAGTACGCGAACGCGGTGCGGTCGCCCGCGACCGCGCGCACGCCGACGCCCTGGTCGATGCTGAAGCTGCCCGACTTGACGATGCCTTCCTCGAGGCTCCACGCTTCGCTGCGGGTCGCCTGGAAGTACAGGTCCGCGTAGTCGACGCGATGCGTGAAGATGTCGGCGATCGTGCGCGTGAGCAGGCTTTCGTCGAGGCCGTACGGCGTGAGCAGGATGTCCTTCGCCAGCGCGAGGTTGCGGATGCCGGGTTCGATGATGTTCATGCGGATATCGGGGTTTCTCAAAAAGTTGTCGGGTGCTTCTGGGCAGATGGGTTGGCCGCGCGGCGTTTCAAGCGGTGAAGCGGATTCAGGTCAGCACGCGATGCCGCCACGCGGGGAGGCTCTGGCGCACGTCGGCGATGCGTTGCGGATCGATCGCGCCGAGCACGACGCTTGCACCTTCATCGCGAACCGCGACGATCTCGCCCCACGGGTCGATCAGCATGCTGTGGCCCCAGGTGCGCCGGCCGTTCCCGTGCTTGCCGCCCTGGGCGGCCGCGAGCACGTAGCACTGGTTCTCGACGGCCCGCGCGCGCAGCAGCGTTTCCCAGTGCGCGCGGCCCGTCGTATACGTAAACGCCGACGGTACGACGATCAGCGCGCAGTCGCCCATCCTGCGATACAGCTCCGGAAAGCGGAGATCGTAACAGACCGACAGGCCGACCCGCCCGAACGGCGCGTCGAACGCGACGACCGCGTCGCCGGGACGGATCGTGCGTGCCTCGTCGAACGACTCGTCGCCTTTCTCGAAGTTGAACAGGTGGATCTTGTCGTAGCGGGCGGCCTCGTTGCCGGACGGATCGAACACGAGCGTCGTGTTCAGCACGCGATCGGGCTCCGGTGCCTTCAGCGGCAGCGTGCCGCCGATCACCCAGATGCCGTGGCGGCGCGCGGCGTCCGCGAGGAAGCGCTGGATCGGGCCGTCCTGGTAGGGTTCGGCGAGCGCGAGCTTGTCGGTGTCGCGGTGGCCCATGAAGCAGAAATACTCGGGCAGCAGCACGAGCTGCGCGCCTTCGCCGGCCGCTTCCGCGATCAGGCGGCGGGCTTCGGCGAGGTTGTGCTCGACATCCGGCGCGCTCACCATCTGCAGCGCGGCGACCCGAAAGGGTGTGGCGGAACGGGTGTGGTCGGTCATCGCGGGATCGGTTGCGTCATAAATGGGGTGCGGCCCGGCACCGTGCGCGTTCGACACGCGGTTCAATGGTCCGCCGCATCGGCCGGACCGTGATTCATCTTACCCTGATCGCCCCGCACCCGCTCGATGTGCGGGTGCGCCCACGAGCCGGTGATCGCGTAGTCGAGCGCGAACGCGTGCGACAGCGTCTCCGACAGCGCGTAGTTCGCGGCCAGCACGCCGACGCCGAGCAGCGGATTGATGATCGCCGCCGCGATCGCCGCCGTGCCGGCGCCGATCTTCGGCGCGACGTGCGCGCGCAGGTCCTGCGTCTCGGCGCCGAGGTCGACCGCGCCGCGCACCGTCACGTTCGCGGGCGCCGTCGTCATCGAGAAGTCGTCGGTGCGCGCGATCCCGTTCGAGATCCGGCCGGTACCCGTGATCTTGTCGAACGGCAGCCCCTTGCCGACCACGTCGCGGAAATTCAGCGTCAGGAAACGCGCGAGGCTCTGCAGGCTCAGCACGCCGAGGAGTTTCGCCGCGCCGGGATCGACCTTCAGGATCTGCCCGTGCTCGAGGTCGAGCGCGACCTGGCCGCCGAGCGACGGGAAGTCGAGCGCGGTCGGGCCGCCGCGCCAGCCGACCTTGCCCGTGACCGAACCGTGACCGCCCGCGAGCGTGCGCGGCAGGCCGACGCGGTCGAGCAATGCACCGGCGTTGTCGATGTCGAGCTTGAAGTCGAACACGGTGCGGCGCGGTGCATCGGTTTCGTCGGCGCCGCGGGCGAGCGCGCGGCGCGACGTGCGCCAGTTGCCGGTCGCCGTCAGCTTCGCGGCCGGGTTCGACAGTTCCAGCTTGTCGAGCTGCCACACGGGCGTGCCGTCCTCGTCGATGTTGCGCGCATTGACGACGAGGCGGCCGATGTCGTGGTCGCGCGCGACGACCTGGTCGACGATCAGGTCGACCGACGGCATCGGGCGGTCGGTCGGCGTCGGCAGGTTCATCGCGCGGCCGACGAGGTCGTGCTGCGCGCTGTCCGGGATCACGAGCTTCGCGAGCCGCGCGTTCAGCACGCCCGCGCCGTTGTGGCCGCCGCCCGGCGCCCACGACAGGTAGCCCGACACCTGGTTCGAAGCGATGTTCGCCTGCCAGAGCTCGTCGACGTGCGACGCGCCGACGATCACGTTCTCCCAATTGCGCTTGAGCAGCTTCAGCGTGCCGAAATGGAACGCGAAGCGCTTCGGCGCGAAGCTCGCGAAATCGACGCGCGGCGCGGCCTGCGGTTCCGGCGCGCGCGGCGTGTCGGGCTGCAGCGTGTGGGCGAGCGCGAGCCACGCGTCGGCGTCCAGCTCGTCGACGTCGACGGCGGCGCTCACGCCGTCCTGCGGCATGTCGGGCATCCGGTGAATGCCCATCGCGCCGCGCACCGCACGCAGCGGCTGGCCGCGCGTCGCGTCGAGCAGGTAGGTCGCGGACACGGGGCCGAGCGTCAGGTCGGCGTGCTCGAGGCGCTTGCCGTCCGCCTGCGGCGCCGGCTGCAGCGTGAAGCTGAACGGCATCGGCGTGCCGGCCGGCTTCGCGAACGGCGCCGGGAAGTTCAGCGCGACGCCCGTCAGGTCGGAATGCGCGCTGATGTCGGGCAGGCGGCCCGGCGCACCGCGCACGGCGACCTTGTACGGTGCGTCGCCGACCACGTGCTCGAGCAGCGCGGCGGCCGCGCCGTGCAGGTTCAGGCCGCGCGCGGCGTCGAGCGCGAGCCGGCCGTCGACGTCCACCGTGTACGGGCCGTGCGACTGGAAGTTGCCGTTCGCGTGTACCGGGCCGCCGAGGAAACGCCCCGACAGGTCGTGCAGCGACGCACCGGCCTCGGTGAACCGGACGCTGCCGCGCAGCGCGGACAGCGGCGGCACGCCGCTGGTCGACAGCGTGTTGCCGCCGAACGCGAGCGCGCCTTCGACGTGCGTATGCGGATGCGCGACGTGCTGCGGAATCGTGATCTTGAGCGCGAGCGACGCGGGCCCCTGCGCATCGATCCGCTGGCCGATATGCCCGCTCATCGTGCCGAGCGAGCTGTTGTCCGCGTAGTCGATCAGGTCGGCGAGCGGGCCCTGCGCATGGCCGTCGATGATGAGCGGCGAGTGGGTCGGATTGCCGAGATCGTCGATGCGGCCCACGACCTTCGTCAGCGCGACGCGCTTGTAGTGCGCGCGCTCGATGTCGAAGCGCAGCTTGTTCTGCGCGAGCTCGAGCACGCCGTCGATCCCGTCGAGCGCCGGCCAGACGCTCGGTGTGCCGTTCGCGAGCTTGCGCGGCGGGTACGGCGTCGGCTCGAAGCGGCCGCCGGTGAACGGCGCGACGATATGGAACACACCGGCGTCCGGCTCGTGTTCGAACGGGAATTTCTCGAGCGGGCCGCGGGCGACGATCGACGCGCCCTTGGTCACCTTGCCGTCCTGCAGCGCGTGGCCGAGATAGTCGCGCAGGTGCTCGGACATCCCGGTCGGCAGGTAGCGCGGAATGCGCGCCACCGAGGCGCGTGCGAAATCGGCGCGCAGGTCGAGCGAGCCGCGGCCGTGGCCGGGGTTCGTGTACGAGCCCGACACCGCGATTTCGGCATCGGGGTTCGAGACGAGCAGGTCGGGCAGCGTCACATCGACGCGCGCGTGCTTGTCGCCGGGCACGGGCGTGATCGCCCATTTGGCGTTGCCGCGCAGCCGGTCGAACGTCAGGCGCGGCTCGTCGAATTCGCCGGGTACCGTGACGGCCGCGTTGACCGTGTCGAAATGCGCGGTGCCGCCCGTCTCGGTCGCATCGACGCGACCCCACAGGTTCTCGATGCCCGGCCAGCCGGCGCGCGGGTGGCCGCGAGGCGACAGGCCGGGCGGCGGCTCCTGCGCGGCGAAGCTGATGCCCTGCAGGTCGCCGAGGAAGCGGTAGCGGACGATCGGCGCGGCGCCCGTGCGCCGCTCCTCGTCGGCGAGCTCGGCCCGTGCGGGTTTCGCGCGCTCGACCTCGATGTGATAGTTCGACACCATGCCGCGCGGGTCGATCTTGATCAGCTCGTTGCGCAGGCGCGCCGGCAGCGGCAGCCCGCGGATGAACTCGCTGAGGATGCCCAGATCGACGCGGTCGCCGACGACGCTGATCAACTGCCCCTGGCTGGCGGTCGGCACGCGGTAGCGGGCCGTGAGAGTCGACAGCGCGAGCGAGCGGGCGAGCGGCGTGCCGTCCGGCAGCGGCGGCTGGCCGAGCTCCGCGTTGAAGCCCGTCAGGTGCAGCGTGTAGTCGTGGCCCGCATCGAGCACCATGTCCCAGCCGAAGCCGACCGTCGGCACGTCGAGCCGCGGCTGCGTCGGGCGCACGCGCAGCACGACGTCGGCGCCCTGCAGGTCGCCGCCCGCCGAGCGCAGGTGGCCGTCGCTGAAGGTTGCCCAGATCGCGTTGTCGATGCGGCCCGCGTGGATCGTGAGCGGCACGTCGAGGTAGCGCGTGAGGGTCTGCAGGTCGACCGGACCCGTCGACAGGTAGGCGTCGCCCGTCCAGTTCGACGGCTTGCCGATCGGGGCGAGCGCCTTGTGCCGGAAGCGCGCACGGAAATCGAGCGGGCCGAGCAGCAGCGTGCCGCTCGCGGGCGCCTGCAGCGCGACCTTGTGCACGCGGCCGGCGTTGAGCACCGCGAGCCGGATGCCCGACAGCGCGAGTTCCGGCGCGTCGTGCTGCGCGTCGCGCCAGCGCAGCGTGCCGCCGCGCAGCACGATCGCCTCCTGCTTCAGCAGCCACGTGCCGAACGTGTCGTTGCCGCCGTGGGTGGTCGCCACGCCGACGCCCGCGACGCTCAGCGAGCCGTCGGCCGCCCGCGCGACCACGAGGTCGGGCTGGTCGACGATCAGGCTCGACAGCACGGGCGACAGCCGCAGCAGCGACATCCACGACAGCGCGGCCGTCGCATGCGGCACCGACAGCGCGACCTTGCCGTCATGGCCGCGGATCGTCAGGTTCGTGACTTCGACGCCCGGCTGCATGCCGGACCAGTTCGGGGAAAGCTTGCCGATCGAAAGCTGCGTATGGAGCTTGTCGGACACGAGGCGCTCGATGCGCGGGCGGAATTCGTCGATGCGGGGCAGCAGCACATAGCGCAGCCCGAGGAATGCGCCGGACGCGACGAAGTACGTGCCGATCCCGACTGCCAGCGTCACCCTGAACACGCGGCGCAGGACCGGATGATCGTGCTTCGGAGGTCCCGCTTCGGGCGCAGCTACGGCGGATTCCTGACGGTCGGACATGCGGCGGACGGGCGGCAATATGGTAATTTTGCAGATTGACGTTGAAATGTATCACACGGGTTCGTGCCGGCGGCCGTTGCGGCAGCGCGGCACGGGCTTTCCGGCGCGCGGTTTCGCGACGGACGCACGCGCGTCCCGCAAAACCGCGCCGAGTCCATGGAGCCTGTCGGGAGCGGGGCGCGCATGCGTTTTCCCGTGCCGGCCGGCCGTTCCGCCAGGCCCGCTTCTCGATGACCGACGCTTCCGCCCTGATCAGCACGTCCTATTCCCGTTACATTGCCCGCGCGGTTGCCGCGCGGCCTGCGCTGGCCGACCAGGTCGCCGCGTGGGCTGCCGCGCCGCTCGGCCGCGCGCAGCTCGACGCGCGCCTCACCGAGCTGCTCGCGGCGCAGGCCGGCGCGGCCGCGCCGACCGAGGAGCAACTGAAACGCGCGTTGCGGCAACTGCGTGTCGAGGCATTCGGCGCGGTCGCGGAGCGCGACCTGCGCGGGCTGGCGGACGTCGCCGAGGTGACGGGCGCGATGACCGATCTTGCCGAAGTGGCCGTGCAGCGCTCGCTCGCGCTGCTGTCGGACGAACTCGAGGCGCTGTACGGCGAGCCGCGCGGCGCCGACGGCCAGCGCGTCGTGCTCGGCGTGGTCGGGATGGGCAAGCTCGGCGGCCGCGAGCTGAACGTGTCGTCGGACATCGACCTGATCTTCGTCTACGAGGACGATGGCGAGACGACCGGCGGCGCGCGCGCGCCGCTGTCCACCCAGGAATACTTCACGCGGCTCGGCCGGCGCCTGATCGGCGTGCTGTCCGAGGTCACGGCCGACGGCTACGTGTTTCGCGTCGACATGCGGTTGCGTCCGAACGGCGATTCGGGGCCGCTCGTCTGCAGCCTCGGCATGCTCGAGGAATATTTCTACGTGCAGGGGCGCGAGTGGGAGCGCTATGCATGGATCAAGGGGCGGCTCGTGTCGGCGGGCGACAGCGACGCGGCGCGGCGGCTGGAGTCGCAGCTCGAGTCGATCGTCAAGCCGTTCGTGTACCGCCGCTATCTCGATTTCGGCGTGATCGGCGCGATCCGCTCGCTGCACCAGCAGATCCGGCAGGAAGCCGCTCGCCGCGCGTCGATGCGGCCCGACAAGGCGGACGACATCAAGCTCGGGCGCGGCGGGATCCGCGAGATCGAGTTCAGCGCGCAGGTGTTCCAGTTGATCCGCGGCGGCCAGGATGCGGAATTCCGCGTGCGGCCGACGCTCGCGGTGCTGCGCCATGCGCAGGCGCGCGGGCTGATCGGCGAGGACGTACGTGCGCGCCTGACCGACGCTTACAACTTCCTGCGCACGCTCGAGCACCGGCTGCAGTACCGCAACGACGCGCAGACGCACGCGATGCCGGTCGAGCTCGACGAACGCGCGGCGCTGGCCGCGTCGCTCGGCTTTGCCGACTATGCGGCGCTGATGACGGTGCTGGATGGCCACCGGACTTTCGTCGAGGCGCAGTTCCACGAGATCTTCGCGGACAAGGTGAACGGCGGCGCCTGCGCGGCAGGCGACGACACGGCGGCCGCGTGGATCTGGAGCGGCGCGCTGGCCGACGACGGCGAGGACGACGCGCAGGTCGCGCGCCTCGGCGGCCTCGGCTTCGCCGATCCGGCCACCGTGCTCGCGCGGCTGCGCGCGATCTGGCAGTCGTCGCGCTATACGGGCCTGCCGGAAAAGAGCCGCCAGCGCTTCGACAGCGTCGCGCAGCGGGCGCTCGAGGCCGCGCCGCGGATCGACGCCGCGCGCCGTGACGACACGATCGTGCGCCTGTTCGACCTGCTCGAGACGGTCAGCCGGCGCGGCGTCTATCTCGCGTTGCTGACCGAATATCCGGCCGCGCTCGAGCGCGTGCTGTCGGTGCTCGGCGCGACGCGCTGGGGCGGCGGCTACCTGATCCGCCATCCGCAGTTGCTCGACGAGCTGCTCGACGACGAAGTGATCGCGAGCCCGTTCGACTGGCCCGCGTTCAAGGATGCGCTGCGCGCGCGCCTCGCGGCGGCCGACGGCCCCGAGCAGCAGATGGACCTGCTGCGGCACGCGCAGCACGCGGAGGTGTTCCGGATCCTGCTGATCGATCTCGCCGGGCAACTGTCGGTCGAGCACGTGAGCGACCGCCTGTCCGAACTGGCCGACGCGGTGCTCGACGTGACGATCGAAGTCGTCTGGTCGCAGCTTGCGAAGCGCCATCGCGACGTGCCGAAGTTCGCGGTGATCGCGTACGGCAAGCTGGGCGGCAAGGAGCTCGGCTACGCATCGGATCTCGACCTGATCTTCCTGTACGACGACCGCGACGAGCGTTCGGCGGACGTCTACACGACCTTCACGCGGCGCCTGATCACGTGGCTCACGACGGCGACCGGTGCGGGCGCGCTGTTCGACATCGACCTGCGGCTTCGGCCGAATGGCGAGGCCGGGCTGCTCGTCACCGATCTCGACGCGTTCCGCCGCTACCAGTTGCGCGAGGGCGACGCCGCGAATACCGCGTGGGTATGGGAACACCAGGCGCTGACGCGCGCCCGCTACAGCGCGGGCGACACGCAGATCGGCGCGGACTTCGAGGCGATCCGCCAGCAGGTGCTGACGACGCCGCGCGACGGCGGCGTGCTCGCGAAGGAAATCGTCGACATGCGCGGCAAGGTGTTTTCCGGTCATCCCAACCAGACCGAGCTGTTCGACCTGAAGCACGATCGCGGCGGGATGGTCGACATCGAGTTCATCGTCCAGTACTGGGTGCTGCTGCATGCGTCGAGCGACGCCGAGCTGATCCGCAACACGGGCAACATCGCGCTGCTGCGCGAGGTCGCGCGCTTCGGGCTGATGGGCGAGGACGAGGCCGAGCGCGTCGGCGCGGCGTACCGCAAGTACCGGAAGCTGCAGCACAAGCTGCGGCTCGACGGGATGGAGAAGGCGCGGGTCGATCCGGCCGTGGTGGCCGACGAGCGGGCGGCCGTGACGGCGCTGTGGACCCGCGTGTTTGGGGCGGTTGAAACGGACGTTTGAATGGAAGCGGAGCGGCGCGCCGCATCGACCCGCGCGCCGCGCTGAAAGCCCAAACCGTGCGGGCCCGTCCGGCGGGAATCGGGTCGGCTGGCCGCCGCGTCAGGCCGCCAGCATTTCCTTCGCGTGCTTGCGCGTCGTGGCGGTGATCTCGAGCCCGCCGAGCATGCGCGCGACTTCCTCGATCCGGTTGGCCCGGTCGAGCGCGACGACCGTCGACACCGTGCCGCCGCGGTCGTCGGCGCCCTTCGCGACCTGGAAATGGTGGTCGCCGCGCGCGGCGACCTGCGGCAGGTGCGTCACGCACAGCACCTGGCGGTCGCGCCCGAGCTGGTGCAGCAGGCGGCCGACCACTTCGGCGACACCGCCGCCGATCCCCGTGTCGACTTCGTCGAAGATCAGCGTCGGCGTCGGGCTCGCCGCGCTTGCGATGACCGCGAGCGCGAGGCTGATCCGCGCGAGCTCGCCGCCCGACGCAACCTTCGCGAGCGGCCGCAGCGGCACGCCGGCATGCCCGGCAACGCGGAACTCGACCTGCTCGAGCCCGTGCGGGCCGCCGTCGGCGAGCGGCGCGAGCGCGACTTCGAAACTTCCGCCCGCCATCGACAGTTCCTGCATGCCGGTCGTGACGGCCGTGCCCAGCGCCTTGGCGGCCTGCGCGCGTGCCTTGGACAGGTGCCTGGCGTCGGCGAGATAGGCTTCCCGCGCCTTGGCCTGCGTCGCCTCGAGCGCGCCGAGATCGGCGGCCGCGTCGAGCGCGGCGAGCTGCGCGCGGCGCGCCGCATGTTCTTCGTGCAGCGTGTCGGGCGGCAGCCGGAACTTGCGGGCGGTCGAGTGCAGCGCATCGAGACGCGTTTCGACCTGCGCGAGCCGCTCGGGGTCGAGATCGACGCGCTGCGCGTAGTGCGACAGCGAATAGACGGCTTCCTGCAACTGGATTTCGGCCGGCTCGAGCGACGCGAGCGCATCGCTGAGCGCGGGGTCGTAGTCGGCGAGGCTGCGCAGCTTCGACACGATCGCGCCGAGCTGCGCGAGCATCGCGTCGTCGGACTCGGACAGCGCGTTGAGTGCGCCGCGCACCCCTTCGATCAGGTTCGCCGAATGCGACAGGCGCTTGTGCTCGTTGCTGACTTCGTCCCATTCGCCGGCTTGCGGCGCGAGCTTGTCGAGCTCGGCGAGCTGCCACGCGAGCTTTTCGCGTTCGAGCTGCAGCTCGCGCTCGTGCGCCTTCGCGGCGTCGATCGCCTGCGTCGCGTCGCGCCACACGCGCCACGCGCGCGCGACGTTCGCGGCATCGGCGACGAGCCCCGCGTGCGTGTCGAACAGCTCGCGCTGCGCGTCGGGCCGCATCAGCAACTGGTGCGCGTGCTGGCCGTGGATGTCGACGAGCATCTCGCCGAGTTCGCGCAGCTGCGCGAGCGTCGCGCTGGTGCCGTTGATGAACGCGCGCGAACGGCCGCTCGCGTCGATCACGCGGCGCAGCATCACGGTGTCCTCGGCGTCGAACGCGTGTTCGTCGAGCCAGCGCGCGACGCGGTCGTGCGGCGTGAATTCGGCCGTGATGTCGGCGCGGCCGCAGCCGGTGCGCACGACGCTCGCATCGGAGCGTTCGCCGAGGGCGAGGGCAAGCGCGTCGATCAGAATCGATTTCCCGGCGCCGGTTTCGCCTGAAAAGACGGAAAAGCCGCGATCGAATTCGAGATCGAGCGCGGCGACGATGACGAAGTCGCGGATCGAGAGGTGGCGGAGCATGGTATCGGGCGGAGTGGCGTCAGGACGCCTTGTCGTCTTCGTTCGATGCGTGTTCGTTCCAGTGCAGCTTCTTGCGCAGCGTCGCGTAGTAGCTGTAGCCGATCGGATGCAGGAACGGCACCGTGTGCTTCGAGCGGCGCACCTCGATCGTGTCGTTCAGTTCGAGCGAGGTGAACGACTGCATGTCGAAGTTCACGTTGACGTCGCGCCCGCCGACGATCTGGATCGCGATCTTCGAATCGTCGGGCAGCACGATCGGCCGGTTCGACAGCGCGTGCGGCGCGATCGGCACGAGCACGATGCCCTGCAACTGCGGATGAAGGATCGGGCCGGCCGACGACAGCGCGTACGCGGTCGAGCCCGTCGGGGTGGCGACGATCAGGCCGTCCGAACGCTGGTTGTACATGTACCGGCCGTCGACCGACGCGCGCAGCTCGACCATCCCGGAGACGCCGCTGCGGGTCACGACGACGTCGTTGAACGCGAGCGCGTGGTAGATCGGTTCGCCGTCGCGCATGATCCGGGCCTCGAGCAGCGAGCGCTCCTCGCGCTCGAACTTGCCCGACAGCATCACGGGGACGAGCGCCTGCATGTCGGCCGCCGCGATGTCGGTGATGAAGCCGAGCCGCCCGTGGTTGATCCCGATCAGCGGCGTGCGGTACGGCGCGAGCTGGCGGCCGATGCCGAGCATCGTGCCGTCGCCGCCGAGCACGACCGCCACGTCGGCGCGCGCCCCGATTTCGGCCGGGGTGAGCGCCGGATAGCCGGTGATGCCGATCTCGCGCGCCGTGTCGCCCTCGAAGACGACGTCGAACCCCCGCTTCGCGATGCAGGCGGCCAGCGTGGCGAGCGGTTCGGCGATGCCGGGCGTGTTGCTCCGGCCGACGAGTGCGACAGTACTGAACTGATTACCGGTTTTCATGCCGGCATTACACCATAGCTCGTTGACGAAAAGAACCGGCTGTGCGCTGGCGGGGCCGGATCGGACCGGCCCGCACAATGGTGGCCGATGCCACTCGCCGCGGTCACGCGGTTGCGCTAAAATTTTCCACCATGCTAGATCCTCGCGCACGAACCCTCCTGAAAACCCTGATCGAACGGTATATCGTCGACGGTCAGCCAGTCGGATCGCGCACGTTGTCCCGTTACTCCGGGCTCGAGCTGAGCCCGGCGACGATCCGCAACGTGATGTCCGACCTGGAGGAGCTCGGCCTCGTGTCGAGCCCGCACACGTCGGCCGGCCGCGTGCCGACCCCGCGCGGCTACCGGCTGTTCGTCGACACGATGCTGACGGTCGAGGTGCCGATCGACGCCGAGGCCGTCGCGCGGCAGGTGCAGAACACGCTGCAGGCCGGCGAGCCGCAGCAGCGGGTCGTCGCGGCCGCCGCGAGCGTGCTGTCGAACCTGTCGCAGTTCGCGGGCGTCGTGCTGACGCCGCGCCGCAGCCACGTGTTCAAGCAGATCGAGTTCATGCGCCTGTCGGACAAGCGCATCCTGCTGATCATCGTCACGCCCGAGGGCGACGTGCAGAACCGGATGCTTGCGACGCCGCGCGACTATTCGCCGTCGCAACTGACCGAGGCGTCCAATTACATCAATGCGCATTTCGCCGGCCTGTCGTTCGACGAGGTGCGCCGCCGCCTGCGCGACGAGATCGACCAGTTGCGCGGCGACATGACCGCGCTGATGCATCTGGCGGTGACGGCCAGCACCGAGGTGCCCGACACCGAGGACACCGTGCTGATTTCCGGCGAGCGCAACCTGCTCGAGGTGGCGGATCTTTCCTCCGACATGGCGCGGCTGCGCAAGCTGTTCGACGTGTTCGACCAAAAGACGGGCCTCCTGCAACTGCTCGACGTGTCGAGCCACGCCCAGGGCGTGCAGATCTTCATCGGCGGCGAATCGACGCTCGTGCCGATCGAGGAAATGAGCGTGGTCACCGCGCCTTACGAGGTGAACGGGCAGATCGTCGGCACGCTCGGCGTGATCGGCCCGACCCGCATGGCGTACAACCGCGTGATACCGATCGTCGACATCACCGCGCGCCTGCTGTCGCTCACGCTGAGCCAGCAGTAGCCTGCCATCGCCAGCCCGATCCCGCCCCGTCATCGTGCCGCGGCGCCGCCTGCGCCGACAGTCGGCCGAACGGCACGGGGCGGCCCGCTATAATTGAGACCCATCCGGTCCCGTGCCCCGAGCACGTTCTTGCCCATGCGTTTCGATCTTGAGCCGCCTTCGAGCATCGCGGCCGCCCATCGCATCGGCGTGCTGCTGATCAATCTCGGCACGCCCGACGCTCCCACGCCGCGCGCGGTGCGGCGCTATCTGGCCGAATTCCTGTCGGATCCGCGGGTCGTCGAAATCCCGCAGGTTGTCTGGCAGGTGTTGCTGCGCACACTGATCCTGCCGCTGCGCGGCCGTGCATCCGCGAAGAAATACGCGGCCGTGTGGATGCCCGAGGGCTCGCCGCTGCGCGTGCACACCGAGCGCCAGACCGACAGCGTGCGCCACCTGCTCGCGTCGAACGACTATCACGTGCTCGTCGACTACGCGATGCGCTACGGCAGTCCGAACATTTCGCATGCGCTCGCGCAGTTCAAGCGCGCGGGCGTCGAGCGCGTGCTGCTGATGCCGATGTATCCGCAATACTCGGCGTCGACCACGGCCACCGCGTTCGACGCCGCCTTCGATGCGCTCGCGCGCATGCGCAACCAGCCGGAGGTGCGCACGGTGCGGCACTACGCCGACCATCCGGCCTATATCCACGCGCTTGCCGAGCAGGTGCGCCAGTACTGGGCGCAGCACGGCCGGCCCGACTTCGCGGCCGGCGACAAGCTCGTGCTGAGCTTTCACGGCGTGCCGAAGCGCACGCTCGACCTCGGCGACCCCTATCACGACCAGTGCCAGCAGACGGGCGCGCTGCTGATGGCCGCGCTCGGGCTGTCGACGACCGAATGCCGCGTCACCTTCCAGTCGCGCTTCGGCAAGGCCGAATGGCTGCAGCCGTACACCGCGCCGACGCTGCGCGAGTTCGGCGAGGCCGGCGTGCGGCGGGCCGACGTGTTCTGTCCCGGTTTCACGGCCGATTGCCTCGAGACGATCGAGGAGATCGGCATGGAAGTGCGCGACGAGTTCCTTGCCGGCGGCGGCAAGGCGTTCCACCGGATTCCGTGCCTGAACGGCGCGCCCGCGTGGATCGGCGCGCTCGGCGAGATCGTCGCCGAGAATCTGCAGGGCTGGCCCGTCAGGACGGTGCAGCCCGAAACGGTGAATTGAGATGAAACGACCCCGACGCTCGCTTCGTTCGCTGTCGACCGGAGTTGACGCTTCAGCGCTTACTCCGGTCCCATGCACGGCTCCCCCGAGGGGGCGGTCAGCCTCCTTGGGACGGCCCGGCGGAGGCTGACATGAAACGACCCCCACGCTCACTTCGTTCGCTGCCCCCCGAGGGGGCGGTCAGCCTCCTTGGGGCGGCCCGGCGGAGGCGGACATGAACTACAAGATTTCGACCGAACCGGGCGCGAAGCTGCGCATCGACAAATGGCTGTGGGCAGCCCGGTTCTTCAAGACGCGCTCGCTCGCGACCGATGCGGTCGACAAGGGGCACGTGAAGATCGGCGGCGCGGCGGTCAAGCCGGCGAAGGAGGTGCGCGTCGGCGACGAGGTCGAGATTGCGATCGACGGCATCGTCTGGCACATTGCCGTGCTGGGCATATGCGACGTACGCGGGCCCGCGAGCGTCGCGCAGACGCTTTACGAGGAAACTGAAGCGGGGCGGGCCGCGCGGCTCGCCGAGCTGGAGCGGCGCCGCACGTATCGCGAGCCGGCGGCCGAACTGCACGGCCGGCCGACGAAGCGCGACCGGCGCATCATCGACAGATTTTCTGGTGGGAGCTGAACATCTGGTCGAACGTCGCCCGCGCGCTTCCGTATTCGGTCGTGCGGTCGGTAACGGCTCCCGACAGGCAGATGGTGGTGGTGCCGGCGATGAGTACCAGCGCGACCACCGATATTGCAAAGGTCAGTTTCACGGTACCTCGCCTCGAGAAGACGGGTGAAAACGGCGCCAGGTGGATGTCAGGCGGCGGTCAGCTAGGGGTAAACACGCTTTTCCGACGCTTGAGTGGAGTGTAGTGCAGCCGGCCTGTGCCAAGCTAGTACTTGCCGGGTAAGCGTTGTTACAGCCCGTTTCGCCCGAGCTGGCGGACTATGCGGGCCATGCACCGGCTGGACGCGCGGTTGTTTCGCGGCATTGGAGAATGCCGGCGAATAACGCTCTTGAAATCGCAGTTTTCACCCTTATTTGCACCAGCAATGTGCGGTGCCGCCGGGTATACGGTCCGGCGGTTGCCGATTTGGCTTCAACCTCTAATCGACTTTCAGCGACATGGAAAACACGCAAGAGAACCCGACTACCCAATCGGCCGAAGACATCGGCAGCGAGAAGCCGGCGGCGCAAGGCGCCGCTCCCGCCGCCGAAGCAGCCGACGCGGCGCTCGCGGAGGCTCAAGCCAAGGTCGCCGAGCTGCAGGAGAGCTACCTGCGGGCGAAGGCCGAGACCGAGAACGTTCGCCGTCGCGCGCAGGACGATGTCTCGAAGGCGCACAAGTTCGCGATCGAGAGCTTCGCGGAACACCTGCTGCCTGTGCTGGACAGCCTGGAAGCGGCCGTCGGCGATACGTCCGGCGATATCGCGAAGGTGCGCGAAGGCGTCGAACTGACGCTGCGCCAGCTGACGAGCGCGCTCGAGAAGGGCCGTGTCGTCGCGATCAACCCGGTCGGCGAGAAGTTCGATCCGCACCAGCACCAGGCGATTTCGATGGTGCCGGCCGAACAGGAGCCGAACACCGTCGTCACGGTGCTGCAAAAGGGCTATATGATCGCCGACCGCGTGCTGCGTCCGGCGCTCGTCACCGTCGCACAGCCGAAGTAAGGCCGCCGCGATGGTTCCCGCCGGCGCCGATCCGGCCGCGTTCGTCGCGTTCGACATGCAGGCGCTGGCCGCTGACACGTTCGACGCGGCGATCGACGGCGCGGGCAATGCACTCGCGGTGGTGTTCTTCTGGGGTGTCGACTGCTTCAACTGCGAGATCGCGAAGAAGGCGATGCTCGCCCAGTCCGACGCGATCCGCGCGCTGGGCCTGAAGTGGTTCCATTGCAACGTGTACGAACACCATCAGCTGGGGCACCGCTTCGGGCTGCACGGCGTGCCGACGTGGTTCTTCTTCCACCGCGGCAAGCGTCTCGGCCGCGCGACGGGCTGGCACGGCCTCGCGCAGTTCCAGGCGGCCGTTTCGGCGGCGCGTGCGAAAGTCGCGGCGGCTGGCGATCCGGCGGCCGGCGATCCGGTGGCCGGCGATCCGGTGGCCGGCGGCGATTGAAAAAATTTAATATCCGCATCGCCCGTCGGGTCTTGAAAACGGACCGGACGGACGCATTTCGGGAACAGAGTTGAATTCTGGCGCGCGAAACCGCCCAAAAAAGCGGGGTTTCGCGCAGCAAACAGGCATTTCTGGAGATTAGGAAAAATGGGAAAGATCATCGGTATTGACCTCGGCACCACGAACTCGTGCGTCGCCATCATGGAAGGCAACCAGGTCAAGGTCATCGAGAACTCGGAAGGCACGCGCACCACGCCGTCGATCATCGCCTACATGGACGACAACGAAGTGCTCGTCGGCGCGCCGGCCAAGCGTCAGTCGGTGACCAACCCGAAGAACACGCTGTTCGCGGTGAAGCGCCTGATCGGCCGCCGCTTCGAAGAGAAGGAAGTCCAGAAGGACATCGGCCTGATGCCGTACGCCATCGTCAAGGCCGACAACGGCGACGCATGGGTCGAGGCGCACGGCGAAAAGCTCGCGCCGCCGCAGGTTTCGGCGGAAGTGCTGCGCAAGATGAAGAAGACGGCCGAAGACTACCTCGGCGAGCCGGTCACGGAAGCCGTGATCACGGTGCCGGCGTACTTCAACGACAGCCAGCGCCAGGCGACCAAGGACGCCGGCCGCATCGCGGGCCTCGAAGTCAAGCGGATCATCAACGAGCCGACGGCAGCCGCGCTCGCGTTCGGCCTCGACAAGGCCGAGAAGGGCGACCGCAAGATCGCCGTGTATGACCTCGGCGGCGGCACGTTCGACGTGTCGATCATCGAGATCGCGGACGTCGACGGCGAAATGCAGTTCGAAGTGCTGTCGACCAACGGCGACACGTTCCTCGGCGGCGAGGACTTCGACCAGCGCATCATCGATTACATCATCGGCGAGTTCAAGAAGGAGCAGGGCGTCGACCTGTCGAAGGACGTGCTCGCGCTGCAGCGCCTGAAGGAAGCCGCTGAAAAGGCCAAGATCGAGCTGTCGTCGAGCCAGCAGACCGAAATCAACCTGCCGTACATCACGGCGGACGCGTCGGGCCCGAAGCACTTGAACCTGAAGATCACCCGCGCGAAGCTGGAAGCGCTGGTGGAAGACCTCGTCGAGCGCACGATCGAACCGTGCCGCATCGCGATCAAGGACGCAGGCGTCAAGGTGTCGGACATCGACGACGTGATCCTGGTCGGCGGCCAGACGCGCATGCCGAAGGTGCTGGAGAAGGTGAAGGAATTCTTCGGCAAGGATCCGCGCCGTGACGTGAACCCGGACGAAGCCGTCGCCGTTGGCGCGGCGATTCAGGGCCAGGTCCTGTCGGGCGACCGCAAGGACGTGCTGCTGCTCGACGTGACCCCGCTGTCGCTCGGCATCGAGACGCTCGGCGGCGTGATGACGAAGATGATCAGCAAGAACACGACGATCCCGACGAAGCACGCACAGGTGTATTCGACGGCCGACGACAACCAGGGCGCCGTGACGATCAAGGTGTTCCAGGGCGAACGCGAAATGGCAGCGGGCAACAAGCTGCTCGGCGAGTTCAACCTCGAAGGCATCCCGCCGGCACCGCGCGGCGTGCCGCAGATCGAAGTGACCTTCGACATCGACGCGAACGGCATCCTGCACGTCGGCGCGAAGGACAAGGCGACCGGCAAGGAAAACAAGATCACGATCAAGGCGAACTCGGGCCTGTCCGAGGCTGAAATCGACCAGATGATCAAGGACGCGGAAGCGAACGCAGCGGAAGACCACAAGCTGCGCGAGCTGGCCGATTCGCGTAACCAGGGCGACGCGCTGGTCCACAGCACGAAGAAGGCGCTGACCGAGTACGGCGACAAGCTGGACGCGGGCGAGAAGGAAGCGATCGAAGCGTCGCTGAAGTCGCTCGAGGAAGCGCTGAAGGACACGTCGGCCGACAAGGCTGCGATCGACGCGAAGGTCGAGGAGCTCGGCAAGGTTTCGCAGAAGCTCGGCGAGAAGATGTACGCCGACATGCAGGCCCAGCAGGCGGGTGCGGCCGGCGCGGCGGGTGCAGCGGAAGGCGCGGCCCACGCGGGCGGTGCGCAGCAGGCTGCCGACGACGTCGTCGACGCCGAGTTCAAGGAAGTGAAGAAGGACTAAGCCGGGTTGCAATGGCCCCGCCCGTCGCTCGCGAAACACGCGCGGCACGCGGGGCCAGCGACTGAAAAGCGGTCTGTCTTTCCTTCCGGATGGCCGGATCGACTCCACGCCTGGCGGGCTTCGCGGCCCTCCGGGCACATTTGTTTTTTGGCGGGTGCTGCGCGAGCCGTCCCTGGACGGCGCAGCGCCAGACGAGTCGAGAGACTTTACTGCAGGCGAAAGGAGCCGCCGCGTGCGCGATGCGTGGCGGCACAGTGAATCGACATGGCGAAACGGGATTACTACGAGGTTCTGGGCGTCGCGAAGAATGCGGGCGACGACGAAATCAAGAAGGCATATCGCAAGCTTGCGATGAAGTATCACCCTGACCGCAATCCGGACAGCAAGGATGCGGAAGAGCATTTCAAGGAGGTGAAGGAAGCCTACGAAATGCTGTCGGACAGTCAGAAGCGGGCCGCGTACGACCAGTACGGCCACGCGGGCGTCGATCCGAACATGGGTGGTGCGGGTGCTCAGGGTTTCGGCGGCTTCGCGGACGCGTTCGGCGACATCTTCGGCGATATCTTCGGCCAGGCTGCTGGCGGTGCCGCACGCGGCGGCCGCGGCGGCCCGCAGGTGTATCGCGGCGCCGACCTGCGCTACAGCATGGAAATCACGCTCGAGCAGGCCGCACACGGCTACGACACGCAGATCCGCGTGCCGAGCTGGGTGTCGTGCGAGGTCTGCCACGGGTCGGGCGCGAAGCCCGGCACGAAGCCCGAAACCTGCCCGACCTGTCATGGCCAGGGCACGGTGCGCATGTCGCAGGGCTTCTTCAGCATCCAGCAGACCTGCCCGAAGTGCCACGGCACGGGCACCTACATCCCTGAGCCGTGCGTGCACTGCCACGGGTCGGGCAAGGTGAAGGAAACCAAGACGCTCGAAGTGAAGATCCCGGCCGGGATCGACGACGGGATGCGGATCCGCTCGGCCGGCAACGGCGAGCCGGGCATCAACGGCGGGCCGCCGGGCGACCTGTACGTCGAGATCCACATCAAGCCGCACGCGGTGTTCGAGCGCGACGGCGACGATCTCCACTGCCAGATGCCGATCCCGTTCGCGACCGCCGCGCTCGGCGGCGAGATCGAGGTGCCGACGCTGGCCGGCCGTGCATCGTTCCCGGTGCCGGAAGGCACGCAGTCGGGCAAGACGTTCCGCCTGCGCGGCAAGGGCATCAAGGGGCTGCGTTCGAGTATCGCGGGCGATCTGTACGTGCACGTGCAGGTCGAGACGCCCGTGAAGCTGACCGACCACCAGCGCGACCTTCTCAAGCAGTTCGAGCAGTCGCTGGCCGAGGGCGGCGCGCGTCACAGCCCGCAGAGCAAGAGCTGGTTCGACCGTGTGAAGAGCTTCTTCGAGTAACTCGGGTAACAGCATGACTGAAGGCAACGAGAGCGCGCGGTTCGCGCTCTTGGACGATTGCGACTCGACCGCGTCCGCGCGGTCGAGTCGTTTGTATTCGGGCTTTGTGCACGAACGCGTGTGCACGGACCCGGCGCGGCTCGACGAAGTCGATGCGGCGGTTGCGCAGGACTTGCGCGACGGGCTGCATGCGGTGGTCGTCGGCGATTACGAATTCGGACGCAACCTGCAACGGGCGCAGCCGGGCCATGCCCCGCTGCGCTTTTTGCTGTATGCGCGCTGCGAGCGCCTGTCGCGCGACGAAGTCGACGCGTGGCTCGCGCAGCAGGACGGCGGCGGCGCACCGTCGATCGCGGGCGTCGCGCATGTCGCGAAGAGCGTGGCGCGCGATGCGTTCGACGCGGCGATCGCCGCGGTGCACGATGCGCTGCGCGCGGGCGATTCGTATCAGGTCAACTACACGTACCGGCTGAACTTCGACGTGTTCGGCACGCCGCTCGCGCTGTACCGGCGGCTGCGCGCGCGCCAGCCCGTGCGTTACGGCGCGCTGATCGCGCTGCCCGGCGGTGCGTGGGTCCTGTCGTGCTCGCCCGAGCTGTTCGTCGAGAAGCACGGCGACGTGCTGCGCGCGCGGCCGATGAAGGGCACCGCACCGCGTTCGGCCGATCCCCGCGAAGATGCGGCGGCTGCCGCGTTCCTCGCGAACGATCCGAAGAACCGCGCGGAAAACGTGATGATCGTCGACCTGCTGCGCAACGACGTGTCGCGGATCGCGCGCACCGGTACGGTCCGCGTGCCGGCGCTGTTCTGCGTCGAGCCGTATGCGTCGGTGTGGCAGATGACGTCGACGGTCGAGGCCGGCTGGCGCGACGGTACGACGTTCGCGCAGATGCTGCGCGCGCTGTTTCCGTGCGGATCGATCACGGGCGCGCCGAAGCATCGGACGATGCAATTGATCGACGCGATCGAGTCGACGCCGCGCGGGCTCTATACGGGCGCGATCGGCTGGCTCGAGGCCCCGAAGGCGGGCGCCGATGCCGATGCGCGCCGCGATCGTGCGGCCGCGGCCGGTTGCGGCGATTTCTGCCTGTCGGTCGCGATCCGTACGCTGACGCTCGATGCGACCGGCGAAGGCGCGACCGGCGAAGGTGCGACCGACGCCGATATCGAAACACGCAGTCCGGCAACGGAAACGGCCACCGCCGACCGGCGGCGCGGCACGATGGGCGTCGGCGCGGGCATCGTGCTCGACAGCGTCGCGGCCGACGAATATGCGGAGTGCGAATTGAAAGCGCGATTCCTGACGGACGCCGATCCCGGCTTCCGGTTGTTCGAAACGACCGCCGCCACGCGTGCGGACGGCATCCGGCATCTCGACCGCCATCTCGCGCGGCTGCAGCACAGCGCGGATGCGCTCGGCTTTCGCTTCGACGCCGATACGTTGCGTCGCGAGATCGACGCGCGCTGCGCGGCGCTCGATGGCGGCGGCACTTACCGGATGAAGCTCGCGCTCGCGAAGGACGGCACGATCGAGATCGTCGCGGCACCGCTCAAGCCGCTGCCGGCGGGGCCGGTCGGCGTGCTGCTGGCGTCCGCGCACGGCTTCGCGCCGACCCGCGCGAGCGATGCGCTGTTGCTGCACAAGACGACGCGCCGTGCCGAATACGACCGCGCGTGGCAGGCGGCGGAAGCGCTCGGCGGTTTCGACATGCTGTTCGTCAACGAGCGCGGCGAGGTGACGGAAGGCGGGCGCTCGAACCTGTTCGTGCAGCTCGACGGCCAGTGGGTGACGCCGCCGCTGGCGTGCGGCGTGCTGCCGGGCGTGATGCGCGGCGTGCTGCTCGACGATCGTGCGTTCGGTGCGACGGAGCGCGTCGTGACCCGCGACGATCTTGCTCGAGCGCAGGGGCTGCTGCTGACCAATGCGCTGCGCGGCGCACTCGACGCGGTATTGGAATGATGCCGTGACGCGGCGGGCACCGCTCGCATGCCGGTGCCACGCGCGTTCATCGATGCGGCACATAAAAAAAGCGCGGCGCCCTGCAAGGGGCGCCGCGCTTTTCAACATCCGGGTGCCGGCGAACGGGCCCCGGCCACGTGTCAGAACGAGTGCTCGGGACCGGGGAACGTGCTGTCCTTCACCGCGCTCACGTAGGCCTCGACGGCCGTCTGAATGTTCGGCTGCCCCTGCATGAAATCCTTCACGAAACGCGGGCGCTTGCCGGGGAACACGCCGAGCATGTCGTGCAGCACGAGCACCTGCCCCGAGCAGTCGACGCCCGCGCCGATGCCGATCGTCGGAATCTTCAGCATGTGCGTGACTTCGGACGCGACGAGCGTCGGTACCGCTTCGAGCACGACGAGTTGCGCACCCGCGTCCTCGATCGCGCGTGCGTCGCGCAGCAACTGCGCGGCCCCGGCTTCGGTCTTGCCCTGGACCTTGAAGCCGCCGAACGCATGCACCGATTGCGGCGTGAGGCCGAGGTGCGCACACACGGGCACCGAGCGTTCGACGAGGAAACGGATCGTTTCGGCCAGCCATTCGCCGCCTTCGAGCTTGACCATTTGCGCGCCCGCGCGCATCAGTCGGACCGAGTTCGCGAACGCGTCGGCCGGTGTGCCGTACGTGCCGAACGGCAGATCGGCGACGACGAGCGCGCGCGGCTGCGCGCGTGCGACACAGGCGGTGTGATACGCGATGTCGTCGAGCGACACCGGCAGCGTGGTGGTGTGGCCCTGCAGCACGTTGCCGAGCGAATCGCCGATCAGCAGCACGTCGGTGCCTGCACGATCGAGCAGCGCGGAAAAGCTTGCGTCGTAGCAGGTGAGCATCGCGATCTTCTCGCCGGCGTCGCGCATTGCCTGCAGCTTGGGTACCGTCACGGCAGGTCGGCTCGATTCCTGGAGATAGGTCATGGAAAATCCGGGTCGATGGGTGAAGAGCGTCAGGCGGGACGCGTCAGCGCGTCGTCTCGCCCTTGACGAAGAATTCCTTGCGGCCGCGCATCGTCTCGATGCGCTCGACCAGCAGGGCAAGATCTTCGGGGGAATCCAGCGGGTTCAGGTGTTCCGCGGCGACCGTCAGCACCGGCGTGCGGTCGTAGTGGTAGAAGAATTCGTTGTACGCGTCGACGAGCGAGCGCAGGTACGCGTCGCCGATCTGCAGCTCCATCGGCATCCCGCGCTTCTGGATGCGCGAGAACAGCACTTCGGGGCTGGCCTGCAGATAGACGACGAGGTCGGGCGACGGCGCCTGCGGCACGTCCACGTGCGTCGCGATCGAGCGGTAGAGCTGCCACTCGTCTTCCGGCAGGTTCAGCCGCGCGAAGATGTCGTTCTTCTGCGGCATGAAATCTGCGATGACCGGGCGGCCCGTTTCGAGCGCGCCGATCAGGTCGCGCGACTGCTGTGCGCGCTGCAGCGCGAACGACAGCTGCACGGGCAGCGCGTAGCGCGCGGTATCGCGATAGAAGCGTTCGAGGAACGGGTTGTCCTGCGGGCGCTCGAGCAGCGTCTGCATCGACCAGCGCTCGGCGAGCAGGCGCGCGAGCGTCGACTTGCCGACGCCGATCGGGCCTTCGATCACGAGATAGCGGTGCGGGGCGCGCAGGTCGGGCGCGGTGACGGTGAGGGGAGTCGAGTTCATCGGCAGCGGTTCTTGTCGGCGTCTTCGCCGGCGGCGAGCGCCTTCTGCATCAGGCACTGGCAGGTCTGCACCTTCTCGACGCGCTGGTCCGCGACGGCGGCGAGGAAGGCATCGGCACGGCCGCGCGCAGGGATGTCGAGTGCCGGGTCGATCTCGACGAGCGGCACGAGCGCGAACGCACGGTCGGTGAGGCGCGGGTGCGGGACGATCAGGTCGGGTTCGTCGATCGAGTCGGCGCCGAACAGCAGGATGTCGAGATCGAGCGTGCGGGGCGCATTGCGATACGGGCGCTCGCGCCCGAAGTGATGTTCGATCTTCTGGCAGAGCGCGAGCAGCTCGCGGGCCGAGAGCGTCGTGTCGAGCTTGACGACGCAGTTGTAGTAGTCGTCGCCGCCCGCTTCGAAGGGCGCCGTGCGATACAGGCTCGATTTGCCGAGGACCGAGATGGTGCGCTGCTGAGCGAGGCACACCACCGCGTCCTTCAGGGTCTGGCGCGCATCGCCGAGATTCGCCCCCAGTCCGATATATGCAACCGTCATGGCATCACTTCCTACGTCGTTCGCCGGCGAGCGCGTCAATCGTCGGAACCGCCCGCGGTGTCCGGCGCCTGCTCGGCGGCACCTTCGCCCGGGTTGCGGTTTCGCGCGCCGCCGCGGCGGCGCCGCTTGCGGGGCGATTTTTCCTTCGAGCCGCCCTGCGTGAGCAATGCCTCGCGAGCAGCCGCGTCGCCTTCGATGAAATCCGTCCACCACTGTCCGACATCCGCATCGAGCTCGCCGGATTCGCAGCGTAACAGGAGGAAATCATACCCCGCTCTAAACCTTTGGTGTTCCAGCAGCCGCATCGCGCTGCGGCCCGAGCGTTTCTCGAGGCGCAGCTGCAGGCCCCAGATCTCGCGCATGTCGGCCGAATAGCGCTTGTGGATCGCGAGTTTCTCGGTCTGCATGTCGAGCACGTCGTCCATCGCGCGATGGAGCGCCGGCACCGGGATTTCACCTTCGGCCGTGTACTGCTCGAAGCGCTGGCGCATGTCGTGCCACAGCAGCGTCGCGAACAGGAAGCCCGGCGACACCGTTTTGCCGGCGCGCACGCGCGCGTCGGTGTTGTTCAGCGCGAGCGTGATGAACTTCTCGCCCTGCGGCTGTTCGAGCACGACGTCGAGGAGCGGCAGCAGCCCGTGGTGCAGGCCTTCCTTGCGCAGCCGCGTCAGGCACGCGAGCGCGTGGCCCGACAGCAGCAGCTTCAGCATTTCGTCGAACAGGCGCGCGGCCGGCACGTTGTTGATCAGGTCGGCGAGCGCGTTGATCGGCTCGCGCGTATGCGGTTCGATCTCGAAACCGAGCTTCGCCGCGAAGCGCACGACGCGCAGCATCCGCACCGGATCCTCGCGGAAGCGCGTGGTCGGATCGCCGATCATCCGCAACAGGCGGGCGCGCATGTCGGCCATCCCGTCGTGGTAGTCGAGCACCGTCTGCGTCGACGGGTCGTAGTACATCGCGTTGATCGTGAAGTCGCGGCGCGCGGCATCTTCGTGCTGCTCGCCCCACACGTTGTCGCGCAGCACGCGGCCGCTCGCGTCGACCGCGTGCGTGCGGCGATCGAGTTCGTCGCGCTTCAGGCGCCTGGGCGGCTCGGCCGCGGCAGCCGCTTCGGGCGGCGCGTCGACCAGCGCGCGGAACGTCGACACCTCGATCAGCTCCTGGCCGAACTGCACGTGGACGATCTGGAACCGGCGGCCGATCAGGCGCGCACGGCGGAACAGGCGCTGCACCTCGGTCGGCGTCGCGTCGGTCGCGACGTCGAAGTCCTTCGGCGCGATGCCGAACAGCAGGTCGCGCACCGCGCCGCCGACGATGAACGCGCGAAAGCCCGCCTGCTGCAGCGTGTCGGTCACGCGCACGGCATTCCTCGAGATCAGCGACGGATCGATGCCGTGCACGCTGGCCTGCACGACGGTCGGCTCATGGTTGCTGCGCGGTTTCTTCGCGCCGCCGCCGCGGGCGCCCTTCGAGGCGCGCGGGGCAGCAGGGGCCGCTTCGTCGGCCGGGGCCGCTGCGGGAGAGGTTTGCTCGGTTTCGTCCTGACCGAGCAGCTTGCGGATGAATTTTTTGATCACGACGTTCAGAAAAGATCGAGGATACGCCAGCCGCGGGTGCTTGCATGCGCACGCAGCGTGTCGTCAGGGTTGGTCGCGATCGGGTCGGTGACTTTCTCGAGCAGCGGGATGTCGTTGTGCGAGTCGCTGTAGAAATAGCTGTGCGCGAAGTCGTCCCAGTGCTTGCCGAGCGACGCGAGCCACGCTTCGGTACGCACGATCTTGCCTTCGCGATAGCTCGGCGTGCCGGTCGGTCGGCCCGTGTACGGTGAATCGGGATGCCCGTCGGTCGTTTCGACCTCGCACGCGATCAGCGTGTCGACGCCGAACGCGGTTGCGATCGGGCGCGTGATGAATTCGTTGGTCGCCGTCACGACGCAGCACAGGTCGCCCGCATCGAGGTGCTTGCGCACGAGTTCGAGCGCGGCGGGCGTCATCGCGGGGCGAATCACCTCGTGCATGTACTGCTCGTGCCATTCGGCGAGCTGCGCGCGCGAATACTTCGCGAGCGGCGTGAGCATCGCCGTGAGGTACGCGTGGATGTCGAGCTTGCCGGCCTTGTAGTCGGCGAAGAACTGATCGTTCTGACGCGAGAAGCTTTCCGCGTCGACGATGCCGAGCTTCACCATGAAGCGACCCCATTCGTGGTCGCTATCGGTCGGGATCAGCGTGTGATCGAGGTCAAAGAGTGCCAGATTAGTCATGGAAGCGCATTTTACTCGAAGCGGTTCGGGCCGGTGCCCGGTGGTGTGATGTCGTCGCCGGGACGGGCCAGCATCCGGCGCAGCAGCGGCAGCGTGACGGCGCGTTTCTGCTCGAGCGAGAAGCGGTCGAGCGCGTCGAGCAGCGCCATCAGGCTCGGCATGTCGCGGCGGAAATGGGTCAGCAGGTAGGCGGCGATGTCGTCGGTGAGCGCGATCCCGCGCTCCTTCGCCGCGAGCTTGAGCACGGCGATCTTGCCGGCGTCGGACGGCGGCGACAGATGGAACACGAGCCCCCAGCCGAGGCGCGTGCGCAGATCCTCGCGCACGTCGAGCGCGAGCGGCGCCGCGGGGCCCGCCGCGACGAACGCGCTCGACGGATGCGCGCGGACTTCGTTGAACAGGTTGAACAGCGCGACCTGCTGCGTGTCGGTCATCCGGTCGCAGTCGTCGATCGCGTAGATGCCGATGCGCGGGTCGAACGTGAACGCGCCGAGCGGGCTCTGCGGCGTCAGGTAGCGCGCATAGCCGTACGACGCGTCGCTCACGAGCGCCTGCAGCAGATGGCTGCGGCCGCTGCCGGGCTCGCCCCAGATATAGAACGACCGGTCCGGCACGGGGCCTGCCGCGAGCGCGAGGTCGAGCTTCTGGAGCCGTGTGATGAGCTCGCCGTTCTCCTCGCTCATGATGAAGTTGTCGAACGTGGCGGGCGGCGGCGTGCCGAGATCGAGCGTCAGTTGACGGGACACAGCAGTCACAATGCGGGTCGGTTGAAAAAACGCGTGCCGTACGCCGGGCACGCGCCGGGGACTGCGGCTCGGTGGGCTGCACGCGCGACCGCACGCACGGCGCCGCGCCGGTTTCGGCGCGGTTCGCTGGGCGATGAAAACGGGGACGTGTTGACCAAGATGCAATCCCTGACGATTCGGTGCTGGGAATTCCGGCCAACGGGCCGGCTTCGGGTAAAATCGCATTTTACCGACCTTCTCGCATTCCCCCATGAATCCTCCGAAATCCGCTCCTGACGCCCAGGGTCTGTCCTATCGCGACGCAGGCGTCGACATCGACGCAGGCGACGCGCTCATCGACAAGATCAAGCCTTTTGCGAAGAAAACCCTGCGCGACGGCGTGCTCGGCGGCATCGGCGGGTTCGGCGCGCTGTTCGAAGTGCCGAAGAAGTATCGCGAGCCCGTGCTCGTGTCGGGCACCGACGGCGTGGGCACCAAGCTCAAGCTGGCGTTTCATCTGAACAAACACGACACCGTCGGGCAGGATCTCGTCGCGATGAGCGTGAACGACATCCTCGTGCAGGGCGCCGAGCCGCTGTTCTTCCTCGACTACTTCGCGTGCGGCAAGCTCGACGTCGACACGGCCGCAACGGTCGTCAAGGGCATCGCGCAGGGTTGCGAACTGTCGGGCTGCGCGCTGATCGGCGGCGAAACGGCCGAGATGCCGGGCATGTACCCTGACGGCGAATACGACCTGGCCGGTTTCGCGGTCGGCGCGGTCGAGAAGAGCAAGATCATCGACGGCAGCACGATCGCCGAAGGCGACGTGGTGCTCGGCCTCGCATCGAGCGGCATCCACTCGAACGGCTTCTCGCTCGTGCGCAAGATCATCGAGCGCGCGAATCCCGACCTGTCGGCCGATTTCCACGGCCGCTCGCTCGCCGACGCGCTGATGGCGCCGACCCGCATCTACGTGAAGCCGCTGCTCGCGCTGATGCAGAAGCTGTCGGTGAAGGGCATGGCCCACATCACCGGTGGCGGCCTCGTCGAGAACATTCCGCGCGTGCTGCGCGAAGGCCTCACCGCCGAGCTCGACCAGGGCGCCTGGCCGCTGCCGCCGCTGTTCAAGTGGCTGCAGGAGCACGGCGGCGTCGCCGACGCGGAAATGCACCGCGTGTTCAACTGCGGGATCGGCATGGCCGTGATCGTCGCGGCGGCCGATGCCGACGCAGCGATCGCCGACCTGACCGCCGCCGGCGAACAGGTGTGGAAGATCGGCACCGTGCGTGCGACCCGCGAAGGCGAGGCGCAGACGGTCGTGGTCTGACGCACTGCCTGCAGCAGATGCAGCAAGGAAAGCCGCCCGGAGTCGATCCGGGCGGCTTTTTTTTCGGACTTTCGGGCGCCGCGCGGCGCCGACGAAGGAGGGATGACGATGACCGAAGACGAACGCGCGATCCGCGAGCTCGTGGAAAACTGGTTCGTGTCGAGCCGGCGCGGCGATTTGGCGACCGTGCTCGACCTGATCGCCGACGACGCGATCTTCATGGTGGCCGGCAAGCCGCCGTTCGACAAGGCGGCGTTCGCGGCCGTGTCGCGTGAAGCGAACACCGGTGCCGAGCACGCGCCGAAGGTCGACGGCCGTTACCGGATCGACGAACTGCGCGTGATGGGCGACTGGGCGTACATGCGCAATTTCCTCGAGATCGAGGCAACGCCGCCGGGCGGCGAGACGATCCGCCGTTCGGGCCATACGCTGACGATCTTCCGCAAGGCCGACGGCCGCTGGCAACTCGTGCGCGATGCGAATCTCGTGACGCTCGCGCACTGAGCGCGGCGGTGTGCGTGGCGGCGGCGGCCGATGCTCATGCGGACGGCCGCGGCGCGTTCGCCGGACGCGCACCGGCCAGCAACGGCGGTACCAGCAGATAGAGCAGCGCGGCCGCGGCCCAGACGAGCCCCGGCCACGTCGCGCGTGTTGCCGCATAGGTCGCGGTGACGACCAGCGGCCCCGCGACGCCGATCAGGCTCGCCACGCTCGCGAGCGTGCCCTGAAGTTCGCCCTGGCGCGCATCGTCGACCTGCCGCGCGAGCATCGCCTGCAGCGCCGGCAGCGTCATGCCGCCGGCCGCGAACAGCGGCAGCAGCGCGAACGGCACCCACGCGGCGGTCGCGACCGCGATCGCCGCGAGCCCGAGCGCGTCGCCCGCGAGGCCCAGTGCGAGCGCACGGCGCTCGCCGAGCCGGGCGATCAGCGGCCCGATCGCGAACGCCTGCGCGAGCGCGTGGCACGCGCCGTAGCCGGCGAGCGACAGCCCCGCGATCGGCGTCGACCAGCCGAAATGCTCCTGGCCGTACAGGATCCACAGCGTCGCGGGCGCCTGCGACACCAGCGCCACGATCACATAGATGCCGACCAGCGGCACGAGCGCGGGCGCGCCGCTCAGCCGGCGCAGGCTCGCGAACGGGTTGAGCGCGGCGACCGTGCGGCCTTCGCGGGCCGCGGGCGGCCGCGATTCCGGCAATGCGCGCCAGACGAGCACGAGATTGAGCGCGTTGAGCAGTGCGGCCGCGACGAACGGCGCGCGCAGGTGCAGCGCGCCGAACAGCCCGCCGATCAGCGGGCCCGCGATGAAGCCGATGCCCATCATCGCGCCGAGCTGGCCGAAGCGCCGGGCGCGGTCGGGTTCGGCTGTGACGTCGGTCACGTACGCGGTCGCGACCGCGACGTTCGCGCCGGTGATGCCCGCGATCAGCCGCCCGATGTAAAGCCACGCGAGCGTCGGCGCGAGCGCCATCAGCAGGTAGTCGAGCGCCGCGCCCGCGAGCGATGCGAGCAGCACGGGGCGGCGGCCGAAACGGTCGCTCAGCGCACCCAGCAGCGGCGCACACAGGAACTGCGCGAACGCGTACAGCGCGAGCAGTATCCCGTAGTGGGTGTCGGTGCTGCCCGCGCCGGCGAGCGAGCGCAGCAGCCCGGGCAGGATCGGCATCACGATCCCGACGTCGATCGCGTCGAGCAGGACCGTGGCCAGGATGGCAATCAGGGACGGATTCAAGAGTATGACTCTATCGGTGATAGAGTCGTGATTATTCCATGGTTTCCCTATCGGTGATAGAGATGAAGGACACAGGGGCGCGGCTGACGCGCGACACGGTATTGCGCGCGGCGCTCGAGCTGCTCGACGAGGTCGGCATCGACGGGCTGTCGACGCGGCGGCTCGCCGAGCGGCTCGGCGTGCAGTCGCCGACGCTTTACTGGCATTTCCGGAACAAGGCCGAACTGCTCGACGCGATGGCCGAAGCGATCATGCTCGAGCGCCACGCCGCGTCGCTGCCGCGGCCGGGCGACGCATGGGATGCGTGGCTCACCGACAACGCGCGCAGGTTCCGCCGCGCGCTGCTGGCCTATCGCGACGGCGCGCGCCTGCATGCCGGTACGCGGCCGCGCGCGCTGCATTTCGGCTCGATCGAGCGCAAGGTCGCGCTGCTCGGCGATGCGGGCTTCGCGCCGGACGAAGCGGTCGACGTGATGTATGCGATCGGCCGCTTCGTGGTCGGATGGGTGCTGGAGGAGCAGGCGGAACCGGGTGGCGACGCCGATGCGCCGCTGCCGGACGCGGCCGAGTATCCGCTGCTCGCGAAGGGCTGGGCCGCGCTGCGCGAGCGCGGCGGCGACGAAGCGTTCGAGCGCGGCATCGCGTTGATCGTCGACGGTGCGCGTGCGCGCCTCGCGGCACGCCAGCGCGGCTGAGCGGTCAGCCCGGCGTGCTGCTGTCGAGCACGCGTTCGAGCGCGTCGAGCGCGCGGGCTGCCGAGTCCGGCGCGACGCAGTCGACGACGATCCGCTCCGGCATCGCGCGCAGCCAGGTGATCTGGCGCTTGCAGAGCTGGCGCGTCGCGAAGATGCCCTTGTCGCGCATCGTCCGGTAGTCGGTGTCGCCGTCGAGGAATTCCCACGCCTGCCGGTAGCCGACGCAGCGCATCGACGGCAGGTCGGGATGGAGATCGTCGCGACGGCGCAGCCGCTCGACTTCGTCGATGAAGCCCGCGTCGAGCATCGCGTCGAAGCGCTGCGCGATCCGTGCGTGCAGCACCGCGCGATCCGACGGTTCGAGCGCGACCGGCACGAAGCGGTAGGCGACGGCCGCATCGTCCGCGCGCCGCGGCGCGGCAAGCAGCGCCGACATCGGCTGCCCGCTCAGCATGAAGATTTCGAGCGCACGCTGGATCCGCTGCGAATCGTTCGGCGCGAGCCGCGCGGCCGTGTCGGGATCGATTTGCGCGAGCCGCGCGTGCAGCGCGGGCCAGCCGTCGCGCGCGGCGTCGGCATCGAGTTCGGCACGCACGGCAGGATCGGCGCCCGGCAGGTCGTTGAGCCCCTGCGTCAGCGCCTTGTAGTACAGCATCGTGCCGCCCGCGAGCAGCGGCGTGCGGCCGCGCGCGGCGATCTCGCCGATCAGGCGCAGCGCATCCGCGCGGAATTCCGCGGCCGAATACGCGTCGGCCGGATCGATGATGTCGATCAGGTGATGCGGCACGCTCGCGCGTTCGTCGCGCGACGGCTTCGCGGTGCCGATATCCATGTCGCGGTAGACCAGCGCGGAATCGACGCTGACGATCTCGATCGGGCGGCGCGCGGCGAGCGCCAGCGCCGCGGCCGTCTTGCCCGAAGCGGTGGGGCCGAGCAGGCAGGCGATCGTCGTCGGAACGGACTGCGGCGAAGCGCTCATTGGCCGCGCATGAAGAGGCGGTCGAGATCGTTCAGCGTGAGCTGATACCAGGTCGGCCGACCGTGATTGCATTGATCCGCGCGCTCGGTCGCTTCCATCTGGCGCAGCAGCGCGTTCATCTCGTCGAGCGTCAGGCGCCGGTTCGCGCGCACCGCGTGGTGGCACGCGAGCGTGCCGAGCAGTTCGTGCTGACGCTCGGTGAGCACGCGCGAGCCGCCGAACGCATGCAGGTCGGCGAGCACCGCGCGAGCGAGCGACTGCAGGTCGGCATCCTTCAGCAGCGCCGGCACCGCGCGGATCGCGAGCGTCGTCGGCGACAGCACCGCGAGGTCGAAGCCGAGCGACTCGAGCGTGTCGCGTTCTTCCTCGACTGTGCCGATCTCGACCGGCGTGGCCGTCATCGACACCGGCAGCAGCAGCGATTGCACGGCAACCGAGCGATCGGCGAGCGCGTTCTTGAACTGTTCGTACAGGATCCGCTCGTGTGCCGCGTGCATGTCGACGATCACGAGGCCGTACGCATTCTGCGCGAGCACGTAGATGCCGTGGATCTGGCCGAGCGCGAAGCCGAGCGGCTGCTCGTCGTGCGCGCTGGCGGCGATCGGCGATGCGGCGAAGCCCGGCAGTGGCGCGACCGGCGCGTCGGCCGAGTCGCGGGCGAGGGTGGTCGTACCGTCCGGCGTGCCCGCACCTGTGTCCTTGCGGCCGAACAATGCGTCGTAGAGCGCGAGCGGCTGCGCGACGGGCAGCGTGCCCTGCGTCATCCGTGCCTGGCGCATCCAGGTGTTGCCGGTCGACGATGACGACGGCGACGAGAAGCCGCTGCCGCCGATGGCGTTGCCCTGGCCCTGGCCGAGCGGCGTATCCAGGAACGAAGCGGGCCCGCGCGGTGCGGCTTCGATATGCGCGGCATGGCCGCCCGCGGTGGTTTCCGGCGACGCGCCCGCGTGGCGCGCGAGTGCGCGCTGGACCGCGTGGAACACGTATTGGTGGATCGAGCGCGAATCGCGGAAGCGCACCTCGATCTTCGACGGATGCACGTTCACGTCGACGGCTTCGGGCGGCAGGTCGAGGAACAGCACGTACGACGGGTAGCGGTCGCCGTGCAGCACGTCCTCGTAGGCCGCGCGCACGGCGTGCGTCAGCAGCTTGTCGCGCACGAAGCGGCCGTTGACGAAGAAATACTGCTGGTCGGCGCGCCCGCGGCTCGCGGTCGGCAGGCCTGCGCAGCCGTACACGGCGAGCGGGCCGGCCTGTTCGTCGAGCGGCAGGTGCGCGGTCGCGAAGCTGTCGCCGAGGATCTTCGCGACGCGCTGCGCCGGCTCGGTCGCATTCCAGTGCTCGACGGCCTTGCCGTTGTGCAGCACCGAGATCGCGACGTCCGGCCGCGCGAGCGCCGCGCGGCGGATCATTTCCAGACAGTGGCCGAACTCGGTCTGCTCGCTTTTCAGGAATTTGCGCCGCGCGGGCGTGTTGAAGTACAGCTCGCGCACCTCGATCGTCGTGCCGGTCGAGCCGGCGGCGGGCGACAGCACGCCCGTCTGCGCATCGATCTTCATCGCATGCGCGGCGTCGGCCGTCCGGCTCGTGATTGACATCTCGGCGACCGACGCGATCGACGCGAGCGCTTCGCCGCGGAACCCGAGCGTCGCAACCGCTTCGAGCTCCTCGAGCGAGCGGATCTTGCTGGTCGCATGGCGCATCAGCGCGAGCGCCAGTTCGTCGGGCGGGATCCCGCAACCGTCGTCGGTGATCGAGATGCGCTTGACGCCGCCTTCTTCCAGCACGATGCGCAGCGTCGTCGCGCCGGCGTCCATCGCGTTCTCGAGCAGCTCCTTGACGACCGACGCCGGGCGTTCGACGACCTCGCCGGCGGCGATCTGGCTGATCAGCTGGTCGGGCAGGGGCTGGATCGCGCGCAGCAGGCGCGCAGCGGGGGCAGGGGCGGCGCCCGCGGCCGTTTCGGTGATATCGGACATGGCCGAATTATAGCGAGGCGGCGAATACGTGCCGGGGCGGCGGCCGGTTACGTTTTTTCACGGAGCCTTAAGGTAGTTTCGGTATCATGGGTTCGTTACACGCACCGCCTTGGCCGGCGGGCGCTTCCGCCTTTCCGGCCGTTCCGGCCCTTTCGCCTTCGAGGAATCGCATTTGGATACGCTGCTTCATTTCGTCAATCTTGTCCTGCATATCGACGCCTTCCTCGGCGATTTCATCCGGCAATACGGCGCATGGGTCTATCTCGTGCTGTTCCTGATCGTGTTCTGCGAGACAGGGCTCGTCGTGTTCCCGTTCCTCCCCGGCGATTCGCTGCTGTTCATCGGCGGCGCGTTCGCGGCGACGGGGGAGATGAATGTCGGCGTGCTGATCGCGCTGCTGCTCGTCGCGGCGATCTCCGGCAACACCGTGAACTACCTGATCGGCCGCTGGGTCGGCCCGAAGGTATTCAATACCCATATCCCGGTGCTCGAGCGTTTCCTCGATCGTGCCGCGCTGCAGAAGACCCACTCGTTCTACGACAAGCACGGCGGCAAGACGATCGTGCTCGCCCGCTTCATCCCGGTGGTGCGCACGTTCGCGCCGTTCGTCGCGGGCGCGTCGTCGATGAGCGCCACGCGCTTCCAGCTCTTCAACGTGATCGGTGCGCTGCTCTGGGTGCTGCTGCTCGTGCTGCTCGGCTATTTCTTCGGCAACATCCCGTTCGTTCGCCAGTACCTGAACGTGATCGTGCTGGCCGGTATTGGTGCGGCGGTCGTGCCGGTCCTGCTCGGCGCGGTATGGAAGCTCGTGCGCGGGCGGCAGTCGGACCATACGCAGAAGACGGGCGGGCGCTGAGCGCGCGCTTCGTTTCTCTTCGGTACAGTCAATAAAAAAGCGTGGCGGTTGTGAACCGCCACGCTTTTTTTTCGTTCGGCGCCGCCGTTACGCGTTGCGATGAAAGAGCGGCGTTTCGGGCGTCGGGTATTGCGCGTCGCGGAACGTCTCGAGGATCACGCGGTTGGTGTCGCAGTACACCTGCCAGTAGTTCTCGGGCTGCGTGGACGGGCGCACGAACAGCAGCGGGCCTTCCGGCGTGAACTGCAGCACGCCGACGTCCGGTGCCGGGGTCGTCAGTACGTTCGGGACCTGCTGGATCGATGCCTTCAGGCGGTTGATCGCGTCGACTGCGTCGACGCTGTTCGCGATCTTCGCGGTCAGATCGACGCGACGATGCGACGTCGCGCTGTAGTTCGCGATGTTGTCCGAGAAGATCTTGTTGTTGCCGACGATCGTCACGATGTTGTCGGGCGTGATGATCGTCGTGCCGAACAGGCCGAGCTCCTTCACCGTGCCGGTGACGCCGCCCGCGCTGATCACGTCGCCGATCTTGAACGGGCGCAGCACCTGCATGAACACGCCGGCGGCGAAATGCGCGAGCAGGCCGCCCCAGGCCGTGCCGATCGCGAGGCCGAGGCCGGCGAGCAGCGCGGCGAACGAGGTGGTTTGCACGCCGAAGATCTGCAGGATCGCGAGGATCAGCAGGACCGTCAGCAGCACGCCGACGACGGAGGTCAGGTAGTCGGTGAGCGTCGGGTCGACCTTGCCGCTGCGGCGGACGACCTTGCCGAGCAGGCGGGTGGCGATGTGGATCGCCCAGCGGCCGATGAACCACAACGCGATCGCGGCGAGGAGGTTGAGGCCGAAGTCGAGGCCGCGGGTCATCAGGAATTGCTGGGCGGTGGCGAGATCGATCATGCGTTCTCCGAAGTCAAGGGTAAAAAGGGCGGCGCATGCACCGGGACGGGTGGCGCTTTTATAACCTGACCTGTGAGGGCTGGGCAACCTGCTTCGGATGGCATGACGCAATGAAAAACGGGCAGCACGCTCATGCGTGCTGCCCGTCGAGGGGGGCGCCGGATCGGCGCCTGTCGTGGCGTGCGGCCCGAAAACTGCGTTGCTTACGATGCTGCGCGACCGTAGGTGTCTTCGAAGCGGACGATGTCGTCCTCGCCGAGATACGCGCCCGACTGGACTTCGATCAGTTCGAGCGGAATCTTGCCGGGGTTCGTCAGCCGGTGTGTCGCGCCGAGCGGAATGTAGGTCGACTGGTTTTCGGTCAGCATGATTTCCTTGTCGCCGTTCGTGACCAGTGCCGTGCCCTTGACGACGATCCAGTGTTCGGCGCGATGGTGGTGCATCTGGAGGCTCAACTGCGCGCACGGGTTCACGATGATGCGCTTGACCTGGAAGCGGTCGCCCTGGTCGATGCCTTCGTAGGAACCCCACGGGCGGATGACGCGGCGATGAATGCCGGCTCGTTGAGGATGACGTGGTCCGAAGGCAGCACCAGCAGCGCGTCGGGCGATTCGTGCATGGCGAGCAGCGCGGCGATCGCGATCGCGGTGTTGCGGCCTACCGGCTCGAGCACGATCGACGACGGCGTGATGTTGACCTGGTGGAGTTGTTCCGCGATCAGGATTCGGATTGAGCCTCTGTAGAAAGTGGCACATCGCGTTGACTGGTCACCGAATCAGTCAACGCGATGTGCCAGGAGTCGTAGCCAGCAGCGATGAAATATGCAGGCGCACCGGCAACGGCGAGCCTGGGGTGCAAGCACCTGCCAACCTCATGCACCCGTTGGTTTGTGGCTGAGGGACTGGTCACGTAAGTTGCCGGCCTTGCCAAGTATCCGACGGAACTCGCGCTGCGTATCTACTTCCGCCGCGGCCCGAACGGCCGCTGCTGCACATCGGCCCCATGTGCGACGATCGCCATCCCCTCCGGTACTTCCTCCCACGCGCCGCGCAGGTCGACGAGCGGCTCGGACACGACCATGAATGCATCGTCGCCGGCTTCGGCGATGCGCGGGTTATGCGGATACAGCTCGTGCAGGTGCTTGAACGACGTGCTGTGGAACAGCGAACGTGACTGCCGTTCGCTCGAGTAGCGCACCGCGACGATCCGTTCGCCGTCGGTCGCGCAGATCGTCATGTTGAGCGGGTCGGCCACGCGATGCCGCGCGGCGGTCTCCTCGATCACGCCGACCATCCGCTCGAGCGCCGGCAGCGGCATCTGCTCGAGGCCGTACGTCAGCGCGAGGCGGAACATCAGTTCGGAGTCGGTCGAGCCTTCGAGCGTCGGGAACAGCGCGGGATCGACCTTCATCGTCAGGTCGCGGCGCAGCTTGTGGAACTCGCGGATCAGCCCGTTGTGCGCGAATAGCCAGCGGCCGTGGCGGAACGGGTGACAGTTGGTTTCCTGCACGGGCGTATCGGTCGCTGCGCGGATATGCGCGATGAACATCCGCGAGCGGATCGCGCGCGCGGCTTCGCGCAGGTTGCGGTCGTTCCACGCAGGATGCACGGAGCGATAGCGGAACGGGAGTTCGTCAGGGCGCCCGTACCAGCCGATACCGAAGCCGTCGCCGTTGGTGGTCGTCGCGCCCAGCTCCGAATGCAGGCTCTGGTCGATCAGCGAATGCTTCGCGCGGAACAGCACGGTCTCGAGATGGATCGGATTGCCCGTATAGGCGAGCCAGCGGCACATGGAGCGCTCCTTCACGATAGATCGTTCGCGCATGGTAGCCGACTTCGCGGCGCGTCCGTATCCGGGGCTTCCGGGCCGGTCGTTCGGGCGGGCGAGCCGCCCAATCGTATTACCTGACGCGTCCGTACGCGCCACGTGAAGCTGCCCCGCCATGCGGCCGGGCGCCACGCAGCGGGGCGGTCCGCTGCGTGGCGTCGCGGCCGTTACGCCACGTCGCCGAGCGCGTCCATCACGCGCGCCGAATAGACGAGCGCCGCGCCCGCATTCAGCGCAATCGCGACGCCGAGCGCTTCCGCCACTTCCTCCTTGGTCGCGCCGTGCTTCGCCGCTTCGGCGGTGTGAACGGCGATACAGCCGTCGCAGCGCGTCGTGACGGCCACCGCGAGCGCGATCAGCTCGCGCGTCTTCGCGTCCAGATGGCCCGTCTTGGCGCCGGCGCCGGACAGCGCCTTGTAGCCGGCCAGCGTATCGGGCGACAGCTTGGCGATGTCGCCGATGCGCGTCGAGAGTTCCTTCCGGTATTCGTTCCAGTTCAGCATGATGCGTCCTTTTCGAGAAGAGGTGAGGAGGGCGGCGGGCGCCGCGATCTCGGGCGATGCAGGGCTATTCTGATCGCTCGCGCTGAGGGTTTCGATACGCTAGAGTGTCAATTTTTAGCGCAATCGTCTCATGGATGCCCTGAGTCAACTGCTGTCGCTGGGCCGCAGCCATGTCGAGCTCGACGTGCGCTGCCTGCTGGACGGGCCGTTTGCGATGCCGCACGATCCGCTGCCGCCCGGTGAGGCGGCGTTCCACCTGGTGCTGGCCGGAACGTGCCGGCTGCGTACCGCCGACGGGCGCACGCTGCAGCTTGCCGACGGCGATTTCGTGCTGCTGCCCGCGGGGGGCGCGCACGACCTGCTCGATGCGGGGGCCGGCCGGTCGCAGCCGGTCGTGCCTCTGCGCGATGCGGGCGCCGGCGACGGCGCGGTACTGCCGGTCAAGTCGAATCTCGATCCGGCCGAACCGGGCGGCGCGAGTGTCGACCTGCTGTGCGGACGGTTCGTCTATGCGCGCGGCGCGGGCGAACTGCTGATGCGCACGCTGCCTCCGGTGCTGCACGTCGGGTTGCGCGAGGCGTCCGGGTTCGCGCCGCTGCAACTGCTGACGAGCGTGCTGCGCACCGAGGCATCGAATGTGCAGCCGGGCGCCGGCGCGATCGTGAACGCGCTCGGACAGGCGCTGCTCGCGTACGCGCTGCGTGCTTATGGCCGCGGTGCGCGCGTGCCGTCCGGCTGGCTCTCGCTCGCGGCCGACGCGCGGCTCGGCCCGTCGGTCCAGGCCGTGCTGCAGGCGCCGGAGAAGCCGTGGACGGTCGAATCGCTCGGCGACGTATCGGCGATGTCGCGCGCGACCTATGCGCGGCATTTCCGCGAGAAGGCCGGAATGAGTGTCGGCACGTTCGTCGCGCAGATCCGGATGATGCATGCGTGCGCGCTGCTGCAGGACACGCAGCGCGGGCAGGCGGAGATCGGGCAGGCGGTCGGCTATCTGTCCGAGGCGGCCTTCGGCAAGGCGTTTCGCGCGGTGCTCGGCACGACGCCGGGGCGCTGGCGGCGCGCGCAGCGCGAAATGTAAGACGGCAAGCGCGGCCGTCTTGGCGCGTGCCAAAGCTGCTACCATGCGCAAAACGCAGTTCAACGAAAACGATTCCGAACAACAAGAAAGAGAGGGCAAAGCAATGAACCAGACCACCATCCAGCAACCGTCGTTCGCGTTCGTGGCCGCATCGTGGGCCGCGCTGCTCGCCGGTTTCGCGGCATTCCTAATCGGGCTCTGGAACGCCGGCATGCAGCTCAACGAGAAGGGCTACTACTTCACCGTGCTGGTGTTCGGCCTCTATGCGGCGATCTCGCTGCAGAAAAGCGTCCGCGACCGCGCGGAAGGCATTCCCGTCACCGGCATCTACTACGGCCTCAGCTGGATCGCGCTGCTGCTGTCGATCGCACTGCTGATCGTCGGCCTCGTCAACGCGACGCTGCAACTGAGCGAGAAGGGCTTCTACGCGATGTCGTTCGTGCTCGCGCTGTTCGGCGCGGTAGCCGTGCAGAAGAACACGCGCGACCTGCAGGGCGCGAAGACGCGCTTTACCGACACCGATTCCGCGCCGTCCGTTCAGGAGTAACGGCACGCGAAGCGGGCGCCCACGGGGCTGCCCGTTTCGCGACGACGGTCGTGGGCCACCCGCATTCGCCGGTGCGGCGCGGGCTCCTCGCCCATTCGTTTCATCCATGCCGTGGCGCATGACGATGGAGATATTCCGGATGCCAGATCTCAATGAAACCGCGCGGCGCACGCGTGCGGCTGCCCGTTCCGTGGCGGCGAAGGCCGCGCTCGTGCTGGAGACCAACAACCTGCGCGGCGGTGCCGGCCTCGCGCAGGCCGTCGACAGCCTGAAGCGCCTCGTGTCGGCGCTGTCGGCGCAGACCGTGCCGCCGGCGGCACTCGCGCAATGGATCATCACGCACGACGGCCTGCCTGCCGATGCGTGCGCGCAGATCGCCGCGCTGGCCGGCCGCCCGATCGACTTCGTCGAGATCGGCGCGAGCACCGGCTACTACGATGCGAAGAACGACGGATTCGATCGCGTCGACGCGGCTCGCTGCGACATCGTCGTGTTCGGCGATGCCGATTGCCGGCCGGCCGACGACTGGCTCGAGCACCTGCTCGCGCCGTTCGCGCGCGACGCGGGCGATGCGCCCGTCGCGGTGGCGGGGCGGACCAGCTATGCGCCGAACCTGCTCGGCATCGCGCTGACGTCGATCGATTTCATGTATTTCCCGAGCCCGCTGCGCGACGGCGCGACGCGCAATTTCTACGCGAACAACGTCGCGTTCCGGCGCGACGTGTTCGCGCAATTCCGCTACGAGCCGCTCGATGGCGTCTATCGCGCGCATTGCCAGGTGATGGGGCTGCGGATGCAGGCGGCCGGCGTGGCCGTCGAGTTCGCGCCGCACGCGCACACCGAGCATCGGCTGCCCGACACGCATCGCGAATCGCTGAAACTGCGCTGGATGCGCGGCGAGGACAGCGTCGGGCTGACGCCGTATCTCGTGAACGCATATCTGCCGCGCCGGTGGCAGTGGCTCGGCCGCAGCGGCCCGCTCGGTCCGTTCTGCGTGATGGCGATGCGGCTCGGCTACAGCCTGCGCGCGCTCGATCGCCAGCAGTTGCCGCGGCTTGGCGTCGTACGCTATCTCGCGGCCGGCGGCGTCACGATCGCCGCGTCCGCCGTCGATACGCTCGGCGCGCTAGCGCGCGGTTTCGGGCTCGCGGGGCGCGCATCGGCCCGGTGCGATCTCGAAGCGCTGTCCTATCACCGTCATTGAACCGGCGCCGCGCATCGCAGCGCGGCCGCGACACTCCGACACCCTCATCGCGACGACGACCATGCTCCCACTCTCCACCCGTGTTGCCTGCTTCGCCCTGCTTGCCGCCAGCGTCGGTGTCCATGCCGCGCCGGTCGATCACGCGGGGCGCGGGATCTACCACTTCGCGTCGCAAAGCGGCTGCCCGTTCGCGAACGCGGCCGCGACGGACTGCAATCGCGTCGCGCTCGATGCGCCCGACGTTCACGCGAGCGTCGATACCGATGCGCACGCGATCGTCTTTTCGAGCGATGCGGAGCGCCGCACGAAGGATGTGCTCGGCGACGTGCTGCTGCAGGGCACGGGCGTCGACGGCGACGGCCGGCGCGTGCCGTTGAGCGTGCACGTGCTGCTGCGTCGCGACGGCGCGAAATGGGACCGCGACGTCTACGTCCATGCGCCCGTGCACGGCAAGTTCACCGATGTCCGGATCGATCCGTATCGCGTGCGCGTGAAGGAGGGCGACGGTGAGCGCGACGTGCTCACGCCGGACGAAACGCTTGCGCTGTTCGCGCATCCGTCGCTGGCATCGCGGCTCGCGCGACATCTCGTGAAGGTGAGCGCGACCGATCCGAAGCAGCCGTCCGCGGACGACGTCTCGATCGCGCTCGGCGTCGGCGGCCTGACGAAGCCGGTCGCGCGCGCGAGCTTCACGTCGAGCGCGCCGCATGATGCCGACGTCGAGCGCGCGCTCGCGTCCGGCACGTGGTCGATCCGCTTCGATGCGCTGAGCAATCACATTCCGGTGTGGGTCGCGCAGCGCGAGCTGTTCCTGTTCGGCCTCGACGGCAGCGCGCTCGTGAAGGACATGCGCGAGCGCGGCTTCAGGAAGAACGACCAGATCGAATTCGGCGCGCGCGACGGCAACGGCTATCTGCGCGTGAACGGCCGCGAGGAGGCATTCGCGGGCGCGGCCGCGTCCGCGCATGCGTTCATGCAGGAAAGCTTCATCGGCCTGATTCTCGGCTGGCGTCGGGATCCGGCCGCCGCGGCGGCTGCCGCGACGAAAGCCGCGTCCGCACGGGGCGTGCCGGCATGACTGCGGCAGGCGAGCTGCCCGCGTCGCCGCAGGCGGCGCACGGCGAGCGCTTCGGCTGTCTCGATGCGCCTGTGCCGCGCGGCATGGCGCGGGTGCGCGCGTATCTCGTCGACCGCATCAAGCGGGCGGCGATCCGGCAGCTTCATCGCAGCCCGCATGGCGAGCGCTGGATGCTGCGCATGTACCTGATCGGTGAAGAAGCGACCGAGTGCGCGTTGCACGAGGACTGGACCGGACAGCCGCCGGACTGGCTCGCGCCGCGGATCGAGCAGCATCTCGCGGACGAGCGCCGCCACGCGGCCGCGTTTGCCGATGCGCTGCGCATGCGCGGTGTCGCGCCATCGACAGCGCCGCACGAGCCCGACTGGCTGAGCCGGCGAAAGATCATGCGATGGCGCCGGCTCGCGCAGCGCCATGCGGCGCATTTCGCGCAAGGCGTGCTCGTGCCGGCGTATGCGACAGGCCTGTGCGCGGAACAGATGGCGATGCGCGTGCTCGCGCGCCACTGCGAAACGATCGGCGCCGCGCATCCGCTGTATCCGTTGCTTTCGCGCGTGCTCGCCGACGAGACGCGTCACGTCCGGCTCTGCTCGGACACGCTGCGCCGCCTCGTTGCGCCGTCCGAGGTCGCGCATCTTGCCGCGTTGCTGGACGAGATCCGTGCGATCGAAGCCGGATTCGGCGTGACGGGCGCGCTGGCGATGGTTGCGGCCGGCTGGTTCCAGTCGCTTCGTCCGCGCGCATGATGCCGCGGATCGTCTATCTCGCGACGGCCGACGCGCGTGGCCACCTGATGCGCGCGCAACTGCTCGTGCATACGTTGCGCACGGCCGGCGCGCAGGTCGACGTGCTGACGACGTCCGATGCGGGGCAGGCATTCCTGGCCGCGTTCGGCATCGACGCGCCCGTGCTGTCCCGGCACTACGCGGTGCAGTTCGACGAACGGCAGAACATGTTGCGCGATGCGACCGATCGCAATGTTGCTCATTATGTGTTCAGGCCGACGCGCATGCTGCGCGACATCGCGCGGCTGCGTGCGATCGTTCGCGATGCGGATCTCGTGATCAACGACTCGTTTCATCCGGCGCTGCTGTTCATGGGCGCGGTGCCGGGCTGGCGGCGTCGCGTCGTTCACGTGTATGGCGGCAGCCTTCGCCGCGCGTTGACCGCGAATTTCGATGCGCGGCTGCCGCGCACGCTGGCCCGTGCTTTCGCGCGGATCGTCGGTTGGCAGATCGACTCGGCGCTGTGCTGCATCGAGCACGATTTTGCGTACGGCGTCGCCGACGATGCGCCGCGATCGCACCGGCATTGCCGGCTGCCGACGCCGGTGCCGGTCGTCGCCGAGCTGCCGGCGTCGGAACCGGCTGCCGCGGCCGTTTATCTGAATCCGCACTTCCGCGATGTCGCGCTCGCCGATGCGTTGTCGGCCGGCATGCGCGACGCGGGGCTCGCCGCGTACCGCGTGGGCGAGGGCTACGCGGGGCACGACGGCTGGGCCGGCGTCGACGCCGACTGGGCGACGCGCGCCGCGCATGCGCCGCTGATCGTATCGGCGCCCGGTATGGCCGCGCTGTCGATCGCACGCGTGTATTGCCGCCCGATCCTGCTCGTGCAGACCGATCAGCCCGAGCAGGCGAGCAACGCCGCGCGCGCGGCACGGCTGCAACTCGTGCACCGCGTCGTCACGTGGCGCGGCGACGCGGCCGCGTTCCGGCAGGAAGTCGGGCAGGCCGCAACCGAGCTGATGCGTAATCCCGGTACGCCGGCAGGAACGATCGCCGGCCGCGAGCATGCGCGTGCGCGTGTGGATGCATGGGCGTCGCGCCTCCTCGCGCTGCGTCCGCATGCGCGGGCGATCGATGCGGATGCACGATGCGACGCGCCGGCGCCACGATGAACACGTTGTCGCTTCGTGACGATCGCCGGCCCGATATCCGGCAGATGCTGGCCGCGACGTTCGGCATGGCAGCCGGCCTCGCGATTTTCTTTCTGCTGGAGCGCGGTGTCACGCCGCGCTACGTGTTGGCCACGGCGATCGATGCGCGGGTTCCGTTCATCGCAGCGTCGTGGTTCGTCTATGTCGGTTTCTTTCCATTCGTGATCGCACTTGCCGCGTATGCGCGGCCGCCCGCGTTCGCCGCGTTCAAGGAGGCCGTGCTGATCGCGTTCGTGTTCGGTGTCGTCTGCTTCCTGCTGTTTCCGGAAGCCGTGCCGCGGCCCGACGTCGCGGAGATCGGCAATGCTTTCGTGCGCCATCGTCTCGCGCGCATGTGGCAGCTCGATCTCGCGGCGAACGGCTTTCCGAGCCTGCATGTCGCGGTGACGTGTCTCGCCTGCCGGATGCTGGCGGACCGGCGCCGGATCGTGGCAGCGGCGATCGGCCTGCTGATCTGTGCGTCGACGCTGACGCTCAAGCAGCATACGGTCGCCGACGTGCTGGGCGGCGTGGCGCTGGCGGTGGTCAGTGCGCTGTGGGTCGAGCGGCGTTCGCCGCGCAGGAGGTTCGCGTGACCGATGCCGATGTTCACCGTGCCGGGCCGAACGCCGAGCTTGCGCGGTTCGAGCCCGATCCCGAGTTGTTTCGCGTGAACGCGTCGCGTGTCGGCGCGGCGCTGGCAGGCGACTGGCTGATGATCGCAGCTGCGTTCGCGGTTGCGATCGCGTTTGCGCATCCGCTCGCGTACGCGTGCGCCGCGATCGTGATCGCGCGCAGTCAGCTTGCGCTCGCGGTCATGATGCACGAAGGCGCGCACGGGTTGCTGGCGCGGAACCGGCGCGTCAATGATGTGCTGGGCCAGCTATTCGCGGCCGGCCCGCTGTGGCTGTCGCTTCGCACGTATCGTGCGGGCCATCTGAAGCATCATCGCGCGCCGATGCAGCCGGACGATCCCGTCGCGCTGCTGTTCGGTGTTCACGACTATCCGGTGACGCGCGGGCGGTTGATCGTCCGCCTGCTCGCGTACACGTGCGGGATCGGTTACGTGATGAGTGTCGTGAAGCTCGCACGCGGCGAGTTTGCGCATGCATTGCCGAAGGTCGGGAAGTCGCGTGCGTATGCCGCGTGGGAAGTCGTGTCGATGCTGGCCGCCAACGGCGTGCTGTTCGGCGCGCTCGCGCTGGCCGGACATCCGCTGCTGTACGTCGGGTTGTGGATCGTGCCGTCCGTCACGCTGCTGCCGCTCGCCGGGCAGGTGCGCGCGATCTTCGAGCACGCGGGGCTGCCGGCTTGCGTCGACCAGAGCCGCAACGCGCGCACGATCGTCCGGCGTTCGTGGCAGACGTTCCTGTTCGGCCCGCACGCGATTCATTTCCATATCGAACATCACCTGTTCGCGCGGATGCCGTTCCATAACCTGCCGGTCGTGCACCGGCAGCTCGCGCAGCGCAAGTTGCTGCCTGACGGCAACCTGTACGCGGGATATGGCGCGGTGCTGCGCGACGTGAGTGTGCGGTGACGTGCGGGCGCGGGGATCGTGCGATTGCGGTGGCGACGTTCGAGGGCGCGCGCGTGGAGGCTCAGCGCGCGTGAGCCGTGGTGGATAGCGTGCCAGCGGAGGAGGGCGCTGTTTGCCCCGGCGGGCGCGAGCGTCACGAGCGATTCGACACCGGAACACACGATGGCCGACAAGGCTGGCAGGTTCAGCCAGTCCTGACCGCTCCTGACAAGATACGACTGCCCGGCTTGCGAACGAAGCCGGATGCTTGCGTGCTCAACCGCATGCGGGAAGTCGAAATTCGCGCTCGACACGGCAGGAGGCAGACGCAAAAAAGCCTCCGCGTGGGAGGCTTTGATTGCACTATCAGAGATAGTTGGTAGGGTGGGAGGGACTCGAACCCTCGACTCTCTGATTAAAAGTCAGATACTCTAACCAACTGAGTTACCACCCCACGTTCTTGAAAACTGCTCGAGAACCGGGAAGCGACGGCTTAAAGCCACGCGTATCCTGGTGAACTTTCATCCTTGCGGAGAAAGTCCGCTGCTCAATCAACCGAGCTAGCGACCCAAAGAGCAAAAAATTATAGCGACGGATTGTTAGCCTGTCAACAATCCGCCACGATAATTATTTGATCGTTTCGAGCTTGCCCTGCGCCGTCTGCGCCGCGTTCGACCCGGCGTACTGCGAAACCACCTGCTCGAACGTCTTCTTCGCGGCCGCCTTCTGGCCTTGTTCGAGCTGGTTCGTCCCGATCGCCACGAGGGCGTCGGCCGCGCGCGGGTGCTGCGGGAACTTGCTGACGATCCCTTGCCACGTCGCAGTCGAACCGCGGTAGTCGCGCAGCGCATATTGCGCATTGCCGAGCCAGTACTGCGCGGTCGGCTGGTACGGGCTCTGCGGATACTTCGCGATGAACGCGCGGAACGAAGCCGCTGCCGCCTTGAAGTTGCCGTTGCGGAACTGCTGCTGCGCCGCACTGAGCGCATCCGTTTCACCCGGCTGCACGGTGCCTTCGACACCATCGATCGTCGCCTGCTGCGGCTCGAACTTCTTGAGCCGCGTGTCGAGATCCTGGTAGTACTCCTTCTGCTGCCGCTCGAGCGTCGTCAGCCGGTTCGTCAGGTCCTCGTTCTCGCCGCGCAGCGTCGCGACCTGCTGGTTCAGCTGGTCGAGACGGCCGGATTGATCGAGGATCGTACGCTGGGCGGCCGACAGCTGGCTCGACAGGTTGTCGGTCTTGCTGCGCAGATCGAGCACGGCGCGGCGCGCTTCGTTGTCGTCGAACACGCCGGCGTGCGCCGGCGCGGCCGACCACGCCGCGCCGGCGACGCAGAATGCTGCGGCAATGCGCAGCCAGGATACACGGTGCGTCATACGGCGATTCTTCCGTTACTTACTGTTGGTAGACGAGGTCGGCGCGACGGTTCTGCGCCCACGAAGCTTCGTCGTGACCCGCGGCCTGCGGCTTTTCCTTGCCGAGGCTCACGGCTTCCATTTGCGAGTCGTTCACGCCGAGCAGTGCCATCGCACGGCGGACGGCTTCCGCACGCTTCTGGCCCAGCGCGAGGTTGTACTCGCTCGTGCCGCGTTCGTCGGTGTTGCCCTGGATCAGCACGTGGCGCTGCGGGTGGCTCTTGATGTACTGAGCGTGCTGCTGCATCAGCGGCTGGTACTCGTCCTTCACCGAATAGCTGTCGAAGTCGAAGTAGATGCTGCGCTTCGCGAGCGGGCTGTTCGGGTCGTTCAGCGGATCGACGTTCACTTGCGCGACGTTGTCGGCGCTCGGTTGCGTGCTGACCGCGCCCGCGTTGTTCGCCTTGTCGTCGAGCTTGACGCCCGACTTGCACGCTGCGAGCGCGCTGATCATCATCACGGCCAGGGCCAGACGAGCTTTATTCGACATCATGGTTACTCTCCTTGTGGTCATTGCATGAAGGGCCCCCACGACGGCTCACGAACGGAGCCGCCCTGGACGGACAGGATCTGTGGCGGCGCGCTGCCGTCGGTGGGCACTGCAGCCAGAACGTTGCGACCACCCGACTGGGTAGCGTACAGAAGGTACTGGCCGTTTGCCGCGAAGCTCGGCGATTCGTCGTGATTGGTATTCGTGATGGCGTTCGCCGCGCCGGATTGCAGATCCTGAACGTACAGCTTGAAGCCCCCACCCGTGCGGGAGATGTAAGCGAGGACCTTGCCGTCCGGGCTCACACGCGGACTCGTGTTGTAGCTGCCGGTGAAGGTCACGCGCTGCGCGGCACCGGCGCTTTCACCCTGTGCGGGCATCCGGTAGATTTGCGGCGCGCCGCCGCGATCGCTCGTGAAGTAGATCCAGCGACCGTCCGGCGAGTAGTACGGCTCGGTGTCGATCGAGCTGCTTTGCGTGAGCCGGCGCAGGCCGCCGCCGTTCGCATTGACCGTATAGATTTGCGTATTGCCCGTCAGCGACAGCGCGACGGCGAGCGTGTTGCTGTCCGGCGACCAGGCCGGTGCGCTGTTGTTGCCCTTCTGGTCGGAGACCATGTAGCGGCGGCCGGTCGGCAGGTCGTGGATGTAGACGATCGGCTTCTTGCGCTCGAACGACACATAGGCGACCTTCGTGCCGCTCGGCGACCAGGCCGGCGAGATGATCGGCTCGGTGCTCGACAGCGCGATGCGCGCGTTCTGGCCGTCCGAATCCGAGATCTGCAGCTGGTAACGGTTACCGGTCTTGATCACGTACGACAGGCGCGTGGCGAACACGCCGCGCACGCCGAGCAGCTTCTGGTAGATGTAGTCGGCGATCTTGTGGCCGGCCGTGCGCAGCGTGGTGTCGGTGGCCGTCAGCGACAGGCCGCCGAGGCTTTGCTGCTTCACGGTGTCGTACAGGATGAAGTTGACCTTGTACTGGCCGTTCGCCTCGCGGTTCACGCTGCCGGCGACGAACGCGTTCGCGCCCTTGGCCTTCCATGCGCCGAGATCGACCGATGCGGTCTCGGGCACGGGCGTGCTGCCCGCGTCGATGTTGGTGAATTTGCCGCTGCGGGCGAGGTCGGCACGGACGATCGACGTGACCTGCTGCGGCAGGCCTGCCTCATTCGCGAAATTCGCGGTCGCGATGGGGAACTGGGTCGACCCGACACCGGTGATCAGCACGTTGACCTGGGCGTTAGCGGCGCTGCCCGCCGTAATCAGACACGAGGCCACGAGTGCCCTGAAACCTAGTTTTGTCATCAAACTCATGCTTCTGCTTCCCGTATGACTTGGATCGCTGCGCAACCGCAGAGACAGTAAAAATACCCGATTCGTTCCCGTTTGACAGCGACGCCCGGAGTGTAAGCGTATTTCCTTTCACTCCGACGCCTTGAAGGTAATCGTAATGTCAGACGGGGTACGACCGTTAGAATCGGGCGGCAACGGGACCGATGCGTGGATCGCATTGACCACGGCTTGATCCCACCCCGAATTCCCGCTGGAACGGGAGACCGATGCGCTCAATACGTCACCGGACGGCGTGCACCGAATCTTGACGACGGTGGTCAGGCCTGCTCGCTCGCCGCCCCAGACGATGTTCGGTTTGACGCGGCGGCGCACCTTGTCGGCATAGCCGGGCGACGCGGCATTGCCGCCGGAGCCCGTGCCCGTGCCACTTTTCGCGAGACCTTCACCGCCGCCTTCGCCGGCGCCGGACAGGCCCTGCATCTGCGCAAGACGCGCGCTGCGCTCGCGGTCGAGCTTCGCCTTCGATGCCGCATCGGCCTTTGCGCGCGCCGTGGCTTCGGCCTTCGCCTTTGCCTGGGCTTCCGCCTTTGCCTTCGCGGCCGCGTCGGACTTCGCCTTCGCCGCCTGCTGCGCTTCGAGCTGCGCCTGCTTCTGTTGCTGGAGTTTCTGCTGTTCGAGCTTCTGCTGCTCGGCGAGCTGCTGTTGCTTGAGCTTGTCGGCCTGCTTCTGCCTGTCGCGTTCGGCGGCCTTCTGCGCGGCAAGCGCGGCAGACTGCTGCGCCGCGCGCCGGGCGTCCTCTTCCTGCTGGGTCTTCAGTTGCTGCGCGCGGCGCTGCTGCTCGAGCAGCGCTTCACGGGCGGCCGCTTCCTGCTGCCGCTTCTTCTGCTGCAGCGCGATGTCGGCCTGCTCGTCGCGCACCGGGGGAGGGGGCGGCGCGACCTTCGCGGGCGGCGTCACGACGGGCCGCGGCGCGGCGACATCGGGCACTTCGGTCCACAGCTCGGCTTCGGCGCCGGCCGGCGTGCTGTTCTGCCACTGCACGCCGTGATAGAGGAACAGCGCGAGCAGCACGTGCATCAGCGCGGCGAGCGCGAATGCGCGCCAGGTGCCGCGCTCGCGGGGCGGCCGAGGCGGGTAGGCGTTGCTGCGCGTGGATTGCTGCCGGGTCATTGCGATTTGACGAGGAGGCCGACGCGCTTGACGCCGCGCGCCTTCAGATCGGACATCACGGTCATCACAGCATCGTACTGCACGGTCTTGTCGGCTGCGATCACGACCGGCTGATCCGGATGATCGGCCTGCCGGCCCGAGATGAAGCCGTCGAGCTCGGCCTTCGTCATCGTGTCTTCCCGGGTCGCGCCCGAGTCGCCCTTGTACTTGACGCTCATCGTGCGGTCGGCCTTGATGTTGACGACGACGGGCGGTGTCTGCTCCTGCGGCGCGGCATTGCCGACGGTCGGCAGGTTGATGATCGACGGGGCGACGAGCGGTGCGGTGACCATGAAGATCACGAGCAGCACCAGCATCACGTCGATGTACGGCACGACGTTGATGTCGGCCATTGCACGGCGCGAGCGGCCGCCGCGCATGCTGGATCGGATGGGGCTTCCTGCCATGGCGCGCTCCTTACTGGGCCTGACGCTGCAGGATGTTCGAGAACTCTTCGATGAAGGTCTCGAAACGGATCGCGAGGCGGTCGATGTCGTGCGCGTAGCGGTTGTACGCGACCACCGCCGGAATCGCGGCGAACAGGCCGATCGCGGTGGCGACGAGCGCCTCGGCGATGCCCGGTGCGACGTTCGCGAGCGTGGCCTGCTGCACGTTCGCGAGGCCGCGGAACGAGTTCATGATCCCCCAGACCGTGCCGAACAGGCCGATGTACGGGCTGACCGAGCCGACCGATGCGAGGAACGCGAGGTTCGCTTCGAGCACGTCCATTTCACGCTGGAACGACGCACGCATCGCGCGGCGCGCACCGTCGAGCACGAGGCCCGGATCGCTGAGGCGCTTTTCCTTCGCCTTCAGGAATTCGCGCATCCCCGATTCGAAGATCCGCTCGAGCGCGCCGATCGTGTGGCGGTTGTTGGCCGCGCTCTGGTACAGCGCCTGCAGGTCGCCGCCCGACCAGAAATCCTTCTCGAAGCGTTCGGTCTGCGCGCGCGCGCGGCGGATCGCGAACCACTTGCGGAAGATGAAGGTCCACGACATCAGCGACAGCAGCAGCAGCAGTCCCATCACGGCCTGGGCCAGCACGCTCGCGTTGAGGACGAGGGAAATGATCGACAGGTCTTGAGAAGTGTTCATAGAGGTTTGAGTAACGTCCCTTCGGGGGTGCCCGACGAAGGCGTCCGGTGTGCGTGTGGCGCGGCGCGCCGGCCATGCCCGACGCCGAACCTTGCTTAGTATCGAATCAGAACGGCAAGTTCATAGGCTTTGTCTAAACGGCGCTCATGCGAGCTTCGTTGACAATACAGTCTGCCCGGCGTCGATGACGGGCCCGCGGTGCAGCGCGTCGAGCACCGCTGGCGGGATGGCCGCGGGCCGGATGCCGGTACGGTCGACGCAGCCGAGGCGGATGTGTCCGGCCACGAGCAGCGTGTCTCCGCACCAGACTTCCTGCGTGAATTCCACCGATGCGCGGCCGATGCGCCCGGGCCGACTCGTGATCGCCAGCGTGTCGTCGAGTCGCGCCGGCGCGCGGTAGTCGAGCGACGTGCTGCGGACGATGAAGATCGCGCCCGTATCGTCGGCGAGCCGACGCTGGTCGACGCCGCATGCGCGCAGCCACTCGGTGCGGGCGCGTTCGAAGAACTTCAGGTAGTTGGCATAGAAGACGATGCCGCCTGCATCGGTATCCTCGTAGTACACGCGCACCGGCCAGGTAAAGCCGGACAGCGCTTCCGGGGAGCGGGTAGGCTGGGTCATGGCGCGCATTCTACCGGAAGGCAGAGGCCGGATTCGTAACCGATTCGTAACGGAATGTAGTACGTCGTAGTACACCGCGGGCCGGCCGGGGGCCGTGCCCGCGGGGCTTCAGCCGCGGTGGACGGTCGGGCCGCCGGGCGCTTGCGCGATCGGCATCAGCTCGATCGTGTTGACGTTGACATACGCCGGGCGCGTCGCGATCCAGTAGATCGTGTCGGCGATATCTTCGGGCATCAGCGGCTGGACATTGGTGTAGACGTTCGCCGCTTTCGCATCGTCGCCGCGATAGCGGACGTTCGAGAACTCGGTGCCGCCGCACAGGCCCGGCTCGATGTCGGTGACGCGTAGCGGCGTACCGAGCAGGTCGGCACGCAGGTTCAGGCTGAATTGTCTGACAAAGGCCTTGGTCGCGCCGTAGACGTTTCCGCCTGCATAAGGGTACGAACCCGCGACCGAGCCGAGATTGAAGATATGGCCGCGACCGCGCTCGACCATGCCGGGCAGCAGCGCATGCGTGACCGTGACGAGGCCTGCGCAGTTCGTGTCGATCATCGTCCGCCATTCGTCGAGGCTGGCCTTGTGGGCCGGCTCGACGCCGAGCGCGAGGCCGGCGTTGTTGACGAGCACGTCGAGCGCAGCGAACTCGGCGGGAAGGGCGGCCGGCACGGCCTCGACGGCCGCGCGGTCGCGTACGTCGAGCTCGAACGGCAGAAGGGCGTCGCCGAGTTCGGCGGCGAGCGCGTCGAGACGATCCTTGCGGCGCGCGGTCGCGACGACGCGGTGGCCCCCGTTGACGAAGGTTCGGGCGATGGCGGCGCCGAAGCCGGCGGACGCGCCTGTGACGAACACGATCATTGCTGCTCCTGGTCGATGACAAAATAGCGGGTGGTATCCCGCAAGCCTACTGAGATTGCCGCACCGCGGCAAGGCGGCAAAGCGTTTCCGCACGGGCGCGTAGAGTCTGGCCCCAATTGCTTCCGGCACACGGCCGTTCGGTTGCCTATTCATGACGCATCCAATACACTAACGCGCTCATCACCCCTGCGTGACTGGCGATAGAACCCTTCGGGTTCAAGGTGGAGCATCCCACCGTGAAGCGCGGGGCGCCGTTTTTGCCGTTCGCCTGGGCAGCCGTTGTGCGCCGTCGCGTGCATCGCCGGTGGCTGTCCTGCCTCGCGTCATACGGATTCTTCCGCCACGTCGAGCTGGTCCCGCCAGCAGCGCACCGTACTCGGCCGCTCCGGTCAACCTGTACACACTTAACGGAAACCGTATGTTTGACAGAGCCCAAAGCACCATCGCGAACGTCGATCCCGAAATCTTTGCAGCGATCGAGCAGGAAAACCGCCGCCAGGAAGATCACATCGAGCTGATCGCGTCGGAAAACTACACGAGCCCGGCCGTGATGGCCGCACAGGGTTCGCAGCTCACGAACAAGTACGCGGAAGGATATCCGGGCAAGCGCTACTACGGCGGTTGCGAGTATGTGGACGTGGTCGAGCAGCTGGCGATCGACCGCGTGAAGCAGCTGTTCGGCGCGGAAGCCGCGAACGTGCAGCCGAACTCGGGTTCGCAGGCGAACCAGGGCGTGTTCTTCGCGATGCTCAAGCCGGGCGACACGATCATGGGCATGAGCCTCGCGCACGGCGGCCACCTGACGCACGGCTCGCCCGTGAACATGTCGGGCAAGTGGTTCAAC